>NZ_JAAONZ010000030.1 GCF_011602365.1 Pseudomaricurvus hydrocarbonicus | reverse complement strand
CAACCATCGTTGACTGGCTGTAGTTGTACTTTTTGAAGTTTGGCATGGCGGTAGTCCTTTTCCGATGCCTAATTTTATCAAAAAACACCTATTTTTAGGAGTTTTTCTACAATTTCAACGCTTTGCTAAGGGGCAACCGAAACGCAGTGTAGGTTGTCCCGCGGAGGCCACGTTTTTTGTGGCCGGAGTGTACTTGAGCAATTTGTTATGTTTTTGAATCAATTGCTTCGATATATTTTTTTGCATCATCTGCCCAAGAAGGCTCATGATTTACTATATTTTTAAATTTTTCTAGTGCGCGTGAATAGTTGCCATGCCTAAAATATGCCTCAGCCTCAAACCATAATAGCTGGCTATCAAATGGCCTTTTCTCTAAGTGAGATTCGCAGAGCTCTATTGCCTCTACAAACTGGCCTTGATTGATATATTTCCTGATATTAGCGTGGAGACGATCACCTCGTACGAAATGCCCAATATAGGCACGAACAATTGCAGTAATAATATTCAATGCAAATATGCCGGCCATGATATATAGGATTAAATCTATTTTTTCCATTCGGTGGTACTCACTCTCCTTGAAACATAACGCTTCAAACACCGGCTTGGTGAAGTTGGCGGCTTTTTTGGAACAAAAAAGGTGACAGCTTTACCAAGTCCGCGTGCTTTGACTTGTTAACCCTTAAGCTGATGGCCACAGTGCCCCTCTTCAAATGACCAAACTCCATTATCTTCGCCTGCTTGTAGCAGGCTATAAGCTTGATATATATCCGCATGTGGCGGCACATCAATTGCTATTACAGTTGCATCATGGCCTTCAAAGCTACACCCAATTTCTTCGAGTGGTTTCCAGTACCGTTCAAATTCTGGATTATTTTCCGCACCACGCCGAGAAGGCATCATTAGCCGGTAGGTTGAATGACCTCCACCGGAAGTAACCTCTTCGACGACAGGGAAACCTCTTCCTTCTTCGATAACAACACGAACTTGATCACCGCACGCCAACCCATAGGCAAAGACCGGCACATTATCAATTCGATAAATATCGCCTTCTACGTGAGTTGCCCACAAGGTTTCAGATCCGTAGTTGTGCCAATCAGATTCGGGCAATTCGACTTCGAGCTTTGTTTGGGGCAATGAACTCTCCATGAGGGTTAACGCCCAAAACACCGGAAAGCCGGCGCGTAGCGTTGGATTTTCCGCGTGCTTTTGCTTGTTACGTTTAGCACTTTCATCTCTACGGAGTACGCCCTTTGCCTGCCACTGCAGCCAGTGTGCGGGACTGAAATTATAAATTGGATGAAAAAGTTATGCGGGCTCTAAAAAGAGCGAACGGAAGGGGTTTTGATAGATCCAGCGCCTTCCAGTGGCACCACGTTTTCACAATGTTTAGGCAGTGTATCGAACTTCCTGCCTGGCACCAACCAAGATACCAAATTTACTGCCTGATTAACTTATAAACAATTCACAGAAACCTGTGAAGAACGTAACAGTTTCTTCTATCCAACGTTGGACATATCCCGAAGCAACATATCCTGCTCCAGAATCTCAATTTTTAAAAAATCAGGGAAATAACAAGGCGGGAGTAACGATCAGCATCCGTGTTAGACATATCTTCCTGATACATATCTTTTAGCATTCCCAAAACAATATCTCTAACCTATTGAAATTACAATAATTTTCTACCCACACATGCAGCCCTTTCAGAGATATGTCCAACGCGATGGTTGATTCTTCACCTTCAGTGCGTTTGATCCATTGCTTTAAACTTTGTCGCTCAAAGATGGGCTATCGGCAAGAGGGCTGCCTGAAAGATATGCCTGCTGCTGTTCCTGCTTTCGGGTTTCAGAAAAGCGTGGCTACTGCCCGTCCGGCTTGAATCCTGCTCAACGTCATCGTACGGCTAATTGCCTGCGTGACGGATTATCGTTGGTCTCATCCACCGCATAACTCGGGCCTTCTAACCAAAAAACCAATAACCCACGAAGATCGCCGTGACCACGCCGACAAAATCGGCAAACAAGCCACAGGCAACCGCGTGACGAATGCGTTTAATGCCCACCGCGCCGAAGTAAACCGCCAACACATAAAAGGTGGTCTCTGTGCTGCCCTGTACCGTGGCGGCAATCAAGGCCGGAAAAGAATCCACCCCAAAGTTATTCATGGTTTCGAGCATCATCGCCCGGGCTCCGGAACCACTTAACGGCTTCATAAAGGCGGTCGGCAGCGCGTCGACAAAACGCGTGTCCATGCCCCCCCATTCAAATACCCAGCGCAGTGCCACCAGGCAATACTCCAGCATGCCACTGGCCCGGAACACTCCAATCGCCACCAGCATCGCCAACAGGAACGGCAAGATCGTGATCGCCAGCTGAAAGCCCTCTTTGGCACCCTCGATAAAGCTTTCATAGACGTTGATCTTGCGGCGGATGCCCATGGCCATGAACAAAATCACGACGCTGAACAACAGGCAATTGGCCATGAGCGAAGACGTGCGGGCCAGCTCTTCGGGACTCAGCTTTAACAGATACACCACCAGCGAGGCCAGCGCAACACCGATCACGCCCAAATAGCCCAGCACCACGCGGTTAAAAATATCCAGCTTTTGCACAAACGCCACCACCAATAACCCCGCAATGCTGGAGGCACAGGTCGCCAGCAGAATGGGCAGAAACACCACCGCCGGATCGGCAGCCCCCTGCTGGGCGCGGTACATGAGAATCGCGATGGGAAACAGCGTCAGGGAAGAGGTGTTCAGCACCAAAAACAGAATCTGGGCGTTGGAGGCGGTATCTTTGCGTGGATTGATGTCCTGCAGGCTCTGCATCGCCTTGATCCCGATGGGGGTCGCGGCGTTGTCCAGTCCCATGATGTTGGCGGCAAAATTCATGGAGATATGCCCCAGCGCCGGATGATTTTTAGGCACTTCGGGCATCAGGTGTGCAAACAGTGGGGACAACAGGCGCGAGAGTTTTTCCACCAGGCCCGCGTTTTCACCAATCTTGAGAATGCCCATCCACAGGGTCAGAATGCCCACCAGACCCAGGGCGATATCAAACGACAGCCTGGACATGTCAAACAGGGAGGCAACCAGCGTATTGAAGATTTCCGTGTTGCCCTGAAAAACAAGCTGGGCAAGGGCCGACACAAATGCGGAAAAGAAGAAGAACAGCCAAATCCAGTTGAGCATAGCCAATATCGTCCAGGGTTTTGGCCAGTTTAAAAGAGATCGACGGAAAACGCATCCGCACTCGGGCTATCTGCTATATGGGATGTATCGGGGAGGATTGGTTTCGAGTAAGTGCCTGTTTGCACAGGCGGCACCGCAAACCGGTGCCGCACCGTTCTGTGACTTATTTTATAAACAACATTTCCTGATATTTGGGCAGGGGCCACAGCTCATCGGCGACCAGTCCTTCCAGCGTGTCAGCCTCAGACCGAACGGCCAGCATCAAGGGGCAAATGGTCTCGGCACAGAATGTCATGTGTGCCTCTTCCGACTCAAAATCGTGTGTCTCGACCGCGTCTTTCAAATCACTGACAGACGCCATCATGTTACCCACTGCCGCACTCACCGCCTTGAGCGTGTCCGCCCCAAACGCAATGCCCATCCCCGACAGGCTCGTCGCCGTGGTGGTGAGCGTTGACAAATATGAGATGGCCGCGGGGTATATTTTGGTGGTGGCTATATCAATTACCAGCTTGGCTTCCACCTCGATGGAGAGAATGTATTGTTCGGCGTACACTTCAAACCGGCTGGCCAGTTCTTTCGGTGACAGCACCCCGGTGGATTCGAACAACTCGATCACCGCCGGGTCTTTATACGCCGTCAACGCGTCCGCGGTGGTGGGGATATTTTTCAAACCGCGCTCTTCCACCGCCATCCGATGCCATTCCGAAGAGTAACCATCACCGCCAAAGACCACATTGCCGTGCAGATCCATCAGCTTTTGCAGGACTTTAATGACCGCAGGTGCTTTTTCGGTACCGTCCGCCAGGGCACTTTCCAGCTCCAGGGCAATCCAGTTGAGCGAGTCGGCCAGCATGGTGTTCATCGCCACCAGGGGCCCGGATACCGACTGCGACGAGCCCACGGCACGAAATTCAAAGCGGTTGCCGGTAAAGGCGAACGGCGAGGTGCGATTGCGATCGCCCGGATCCCGTTTGAATTTCAGAATCTGTGACAGCCCCAGATCCATCTCACCGCCGTCGGCTTTCTCCAGCAAACTGCCGGTCTTAATGTCATTGAACACACTCTCCAGCTGATCCCCCAGATAGACCGATAAAATGGCCGGTGGGGCTTCATTGGCACCCAGCCGGTGATCGTTGGCGGCAGAGGCAATGACGGCACGGAGCATCGGCCCATAGGTGTGAACTCCTCGGATCACCGCACCACAGAACAACAGAAAATTCAGGTTGTCGTGGGGGGTATTGCCGGGGTCCAGCAGGTTGCCCTGAGTGGCATTGCCCACTGACCAGTTCACGTGCTTGCCAGAACCGTTGACGCCGGCGAAGGGTTTTTCATGCAACAGGCACAAAAAGCCGTGCTCTTTGGCGGTACTCTTCATCAGGGTCATCAGCAACTGCTGGTGATCAGCGGCCACGTTGGCCGCTTCAAAATACGGCGCGATTTCAAATTGTCCCGGTGCCACTTCGTTGTGGTGGGTTTTGGCCGGAATACCCAGGCGATAAAGCTTGTCTTCAAAGTCCTGCATGAACACCTGAACCCGTGCCGGGATGGCGCCGAAATAGTGGTCATCGAATTGTTGGCCTTTCGCGGGCGACGCCCCAAACAGGGTTCTGCCGGCCAACAGCAAATCCGGGCGGGCATTGGCAAAGTTTTCATCCACCAGGAAGTATTCCTGTTCGGCACCGCAGCTGGAATTTAACGTGGCGATTTCGGTCTCACCCATCAGCGCGAGCACTTTGTGGGCGGCTTTATCCATCGCCGCGTTCGAGCGCAGCAGCGGGATTTTTTTGTCGAGGGATTCACCGGTCCACGACATAAAGACGCTGGGAATCATCAGTGTCGCACCGTTGGGGGTATTCATCACATAGGCCGGGCTGGTGGGATCCCAGGCGGTGTAGCCGCGGGCGGCATTGGTCATGCGCAAACTGCCATTGGGAAACGAGGAGCCATCGGGCTCACCCTTAATCAGCAGGCTGCCGGTAAATTCCGTGATGGCGTGCCCATCCGCATTGGTGACAATGAAACCATCGTGCTTTTCGGCGGTGATGTTGGTCATTGGGTAAAAAATGTGGGAGAAAAACTTCACTCCTTTGCCGACGGCCCATTCTTTCATGGCGGCGGCGATGACGTCGGCCGTGGCGGGATCCAGCGGCGCTCCGGTTTCTACCGTTTTCTTAATCGCCTTGAAGGCGTTCTTCGACAATGCGTTTTCCATGGTCGCCAGATTGAAAACATCACTTGCCCAGATTTTGCTCAGTGGTTCGGTGGGGCCGGTTTTTTTGGGGATGCGATTGGTGATGTTCGATATGGCTTGAAGTCTTGCGGTATTTCCACTCATAGATAATGCCTTTCATCCGATTGAAATGCGCCACTGATCAAAATACCCATCGAGCGCCATTTAGAGTTATTGAGGATTGATTCACAGCGGCTTTTAAACGGCCGTTTATAAACCCTGTGAAGGTACAAGTTGGCCACAAGCACGGGATTACAACGGTCGTGGCTATGGCTCTAACTACAGCCCTAACTAACAGTTTTAACTACAGTTTTAACTACACAGTTCTAACTAGGGTCCTAACAACAGTAACAAGAGCAATAATGAGGCCAGCACGGCCAAAACGTTGCGAACACCGGCTAAAACACGGAGAAAATGGTCAAACGGAGGATAACTGACGAAAATCAGTGACGAAATTTCACCGGGCGGCGAAAAAGTGACCTCGGAGTCGATGGTCGCTGCAAATACCTCCGGGCGAAGGCCTTATTTGGTGCACGGCGAAGCAGAGATGCGGACCAACGGATGATATTGGTTCACGGGCAACGACCCGGCACCCACGGGCAGTACCGACGGGGACTGGCACGCTGGTCGCCGCTAGAGTCTATATTGATTGGCTCGGGTCTAGGTTAGCTCGGGCCGGGCGACGGCGGTGCCGGTTTCGTCAAAGACATAACACACCGCCGCCGGCACCTCGACCCGAATACGCTGTCCTACCTCAATGGCTGTATCCCCCGTGGCCTTGAACACCAGCGGTTCAGCCCCATCATAAGCCAGGTGGACATAGGCTTCGGACCCCAGGTGCTCTACCGCGATGACCTGACCCGCCAACGCTCCGCCGTCATTATTCGAGCCATCGTTCGAAGCAGCGTCTGAGTTTCTGCCCGAGACACTTGCCTGACCCACAAGGTGTTCCGGGCGCAACCCCAGGGTCACTTGGGCACCGACGCCTAAGCCGGATGCATCAAGCACAGACGCCGTCACGGAGCAGCCCCCCCCGACGTCAACAAGCACGGCCTGACCGCGACGCTCAACGACGCTGCCCGGCAGAAAATTCATTTTCGGGGAGCCAATAAAACCGGCAACGAACAGATTGCAGGGGGAGCGATACAGCTCCAGTGGCGAACCAATCTGTTCGACCCTGCCGTCATTCAGTACCACTATGCGATCGGCCAGGGTCATGGCCTCGACCTGATCGTGAGTCACATAAATCATGGTCGTGCCCAGGTCGGCGTGCAGGCGTTTCAGTTCCAGCCGGGTTTGTACACGCAGCGCGGCGTCCAGATTGGACAAGGGTTCGTCGAACAGGAACACCCGTGGCTGACGCACGATCGCCCGGCCAATGGCGACCCGCTGGCGCTGTCCGCCTGAAAGTTCTCGCGGTTTACGATCGAGTAGATGGCCAATCTGTAATGTCTGTGCCGCCTTCTCTACCCGTTCACGAATGCTCTGCGGATCCTTTTTTGCCAGCTTCAAACCGAACGCCATATTGTCGTAAACGTTCATGTGAGGATAAAGTGCATAGGACTGAAACACCATCGCCACACCCCGCTCGGCCGGCGTCCACTCGGTGACGTCTTCGTCGTCGAAAACAATGTTGCCGCTGCTAACCTCTTCCAGCCCGGCGATCAATCGCAACAGCGTGGATTTACCACAACCGGAAGGCCCCACAAAGACCGTGAACTCCCCGTCGTAAATGTCGAAGCTGATGTTATTGATGACATCCGTCTTACCAAAATGTTTGCCGACCGCCTGCATGGAAATGGCAGACATGAATTCCCCCTACGTTAATTGTGAATGATGTTTCCCAAACAGGACATTAAGCTTTTATCGTTTCCTGCTTTTATGGCTTTCTGCTTTTATTTATAGGTTTACTGTTCGCTATCGGTGAAAAATCAAAACTTTTGATCGCCTCAAGGTTTAACCTTTCACCGCCCCGGCGGTCAAACCGGACACAATACGTCGCTGGAAGACCAGCACCAGTACAATTAAGGGTACCGTCACGATCACCGACGCCGCCATAATATTTCCCCAGGGTAATTCGTAAGAACTGGCTCCGGAAATCAACGCAATTGCCACCGGGACAGTGCGCATTTCACTGGACAGGGTAAACGTCAGGGCGAATAAAAATTCATTCCAGGCGGCGATGAAAGCCAACAGACCGGTGGTCACCAGAGCCGGCCCCATTAAGGGAATAAACACTTTGGTGACGATGGTGAACGGCGTCGCGCCATCAACAATGGCGGCTTCTTCCAGTTCCTTTGGCAACTCCCGCATGAATGTCGTTAGCACCCACACGGTAAATGGCAACGTGAAAATCATGTACGACAAGGACAAGGCCAGCAGATTGTTGTACAAACCCAGTGAGTTAATCAGTTCAAACATCCCCGACAACACCGCCACCTGAGGAAACATCGACACCCCCAGAATCACAAACAACAGCAGCGTACGTCCCCGAAATTGAATGCGCCCCATGGCATAGGCTGCCGCCAACGCCAGCGACAGTGAGATCAGTACCGTCGAAATTGACACCAACAGGGAATTGAGGATGTTGCGGCCAAAAGGCTGCTCTCGAAACACCGCGACATAATTTTCCCAATAGGGATCCTGCGGCCAGAAGTCTACCTGAAACAGGGCCGAACCGGATTTCAGCGAAGACACAATCGCCCAATAAAAGGGAAACACGGTGTAAAGCACAATGACGGCCAACAACAAATAAAAAAGTACGTTAGCCACAGCGCGTTTCAGCTTTTTTAACCTGGCATTCGTTTTTATTAACATGACTTTTATCAACATGGTTTCAGTGCTCCCTGCCCACCCGGGCTACCGTAAGATAAACGACGGTAAACAGGGCAATAATGGCAAAAATCAACGACGACGCCGCAGACCCAAACCCCAGGCCGCCAAAATCAATCAATTGCTGACGCGCATACACCGACATCGACATGGTATCGTGATTGTTGCCGCTCATGACATAAACCAGGTCAAACACCCGCAGCGCATCCAGCAGTCGAAAAATAATCGCAACCATCAAGGTGGGTTTGAGCAAGGGTAAGGTAACCCGAAAAAACACCTTGAGCGGATGCACCCCGTCAATGCGGGCCGACTCGTAACATTCGGTGGGCAGCATTTGCAAACCTGCCAGCAGCAGCAATGCCATGAAGGGGGTGGTCTTCCACACATCCACCAGAATAATCGACAACAGCGCGGTGTCCGGTGACGCCGTCCAGGCGATGGGCTGCTCGATCAAACCGACAAATTGCAGGATATGATTGATCACCCCGAACACATCGTTGTACATCCAGTTCCACATCTGTGCCGACACCACTGTCGGTATGGCCCAGGGAATCAAAATGGCCGCACGCAGACCGCCACGACCGGGAAATTTCGCATTCAGGGTCAGCGCAATGATCAGGCCCAGCACGGTTTCAAGCGCCACGGAGGCAAAGGCGAACACCACGGTATTCCACACCGCGGTCCACCAGTAAGGATCCTGCAACAGGAAAGCGAAATTGTCGAAGCCGATAAAACGAGCCGTTTCCGGCGCGATCAGGCTGGCGTCGGTAAAACCATAGGCGATGGTTTTAAACAATGGCCACCCGGCCACAAACGCCAGCACCAGTAACATCGGGGCCATAAACAGCCAGGCCCAGCGCACTTTCTGGCGAGACAACCGAGTCGAGGTGTGAGCTGCTCCTTTTCGTGTGCCGTGACGGTGCTTGGTGACTTCCATTACCATTGGCCCCCCCGGGACAACCGCTCCAGCTTGCGCTGCAATTGCGCCAGGGCCTTAGCGGCGGTTGTTTTGCCCCCGAGAACACCGTGTACCGCGTAATAGAACTCGGCACTGACACGGGCATACTTATCCCCGGTAATGCGCGAAGGTCGAGCCACCGCGTTTTGAAACGACGCGTAGAGTGTGCCGAAAAAAGGCGCCGCCGCCAGAACCTCGGCATCCTGATAGAGCACACTGATGGTCGGATTGTAGGAGCCGATCAGGGCACGGCGTTTCTGCTCCGGGTAACTGGTGAGATAGCGCACCAGATCGGCAGCCTGCCGAGGGTGTTTTGAGTATTTGGAGACCGCCAATTGCCAGCCCCCCAACACACCGCTGTGGTGACCATGTTCGCCACCTCTGGGCAGGGCAATGACCCCGATTTTACCGCGCACCGGACTGTCTTCAGCATTGCCCAGCGCCCAGGCATAGGGCCAGTTGCGCATGAACACCGCATTGCCGGATTGAAACACGCCCCGGCTTTGTTCTTCATCGTAATTCAAGACCCCCTGAGGGGCGATATTGCCAATCCAGCGGGAGGCCATCTCAAGAGCCTGCACCGCTTTGGGGTTATTAATGGTGACCTCACCGTCTGAACTCACCAAAGTGCCGCCGCCAAAACTGTCGACCCACTCCAGCGCATCACAGGTCAGGCCTTCGTAGCCTTTCGCCTGAAACACAAAACCGTACATGCGCAAATTTCCGGCCAGGCGCTCGGCTTCCTGAATGCGGGCCGCGGTATCGGTCAATTGTTGCCAGGTTTGTGGCGGGGATTCCCCGTATTTGTGCAGCAAATCCTTACGGTAATAAAGCACACCCGCCACGGTGAACCACGGCATGGCCACCAGGGCGCCGTCGACGGTGTTATTGGTAATCAGCGTGCTGAAGTGCTGTGCGGTAATGTCCTCGGGGATGTACTGCGACAAATCCACCAAGTGAGGTGCCAGGGTGCCGGGCCACACCACATCAATTTGAAAAATATCAATGTCGGCAGAGCGTGAAGCGAGGATCTGCTGGTAGAGTGCGAAGCGCTCAGTCGCCGAGTTCGGCGTGGCCACGATATTGACGTCGATGCCGGTCTTACTTGACCAGGCATCCACTCCCTGTTGACACAGCGAAAGCTCAACACCGAGAGCCCCGCATGAAATGGACAAACTTGCGGTTCCTGCAGCAACCGACTCAAAAGACAAGATCAGCAGCAGGGTCAGCGCAATGCGCCTCATAAAATAAGCTCCTTGTTATTTTTCTTATGGATCGAATTCAAGCTATTTACGAATTAACGCAAACGCCCCTCCAAACTAACAGAAAGCAATTTACAGTCCAACTTTTTGGATAATTTGTCGCCTTGCGTTATTGACGCTCACCCACAAGCCCGCTCAAGACATTTCCGGCGGCCATCTTGTCACTCAAAGGCGGGCGAATTCGTCCTAGGTCCCAGACGCCCTCCGGAGTCCACTTGTCTTTTGCCTGACTTACTCTACAGTTAATTGTCGTATGATGCTGTTAAGACGTAGAAGGAAATCCACCCGTTAAGGGTAACTATTAGAAATAATTTAACGGAGGCTTTTATGTTAGGCGAAGATCATTCCCTCAGAAAAGAATTTCCAGACCATGTGGATACGATTGCCGCATTAAATTCCAACGATCCCCAGTTTGCGGAAACCCTCAAACGCTACGACCTCCTGGACCAGGAAATCCGTAAATTGGAAATGAGGGACTCTCCCATTACCGATGAAACCATCAACGAGTTAAAAAACCAGAGACTGGGCCTCAAGGATGCGCTCTATCAGCGACTCATCAACAGCCAACATTAACTTCAGGGGTAACCGCTAGCATGTGATCATTCACCAGCGTCGTATACACCCGGTTGTTCACGGCTGTGCGGCCTGTTTGAAGCTTTAAAACCCGAAAGCTCCATAACCCTTCAGCCGTTTTGACACCAGTAAAGCGCTCTTATTCAGCCCGGTTAACCCTATCATCTGAACGTGACTCCTCATGCTGGTGGGCCTGTGCCGGGCACCTGTTTTCCGGCACCCTACTTTCCGCCAATTTATGTTCCGGCACCTTATTTCCCAGCAAGCTTATTTTCCACTGGCGCTATCGATCGAGGACAGAGACGTCCAGGCGGGCACTGAAGACAAATCAGGCGATACTAAAGACCATAAAAAGCGAGCTAAAAAGCCGCCTTCTGCCGTCGATCGACGTCTCAAAGGTTTATCGTCCCAGTCGGGATTTTTATCTGAATTGATCCGGATCATCGCCCGGCTTGCCCTCTGCAGTGTCAGCTCGGTCACCAGAATGTCCGTGCTGCAAGAAACCTTCACCTCTGGTATATTTGATATAAACCGAATATAGTAAATATAACAATAGTTTTCCAACGGCCATTCAGAGGTTGCTCATGAACACAGATACGCTCGAAACACTCATCGCCAAAGAACAGATCCGCGACCTGGCACTGCTGTATTCCCGCGGCGTGGACCGTCAGGACGCCAAGCTGCTGCGCGACCTGTACACCGACGATGCCACCGACACCCACGGTGATACCTTTGACGGCAGTGCCAGCGATTATGTGGATTTTCTGGAGCAGGCTTTTCCACACCTGCAATACAGCGGGCATCACATCTGCAACCATCTGATTTCGGTCGATGATGACCGCGGTGAAGGCGAAGTTTATGCGCTGGCGTATCACATCTTTCCCGACGGCCAAGGTGGCCAGATTGAAGATTTCATGTGCGTGCGCTACCTCGATCATTATCGCAAGTGTGAGGATGGACGCTGGCGCTTTGCCAAACGAGTCGTGACCTACGATCTGCGCAAACAGGGGCCTGTTGCAGCGTCGCTCCGAGACCCCGAAGAGCCCAGCTTCGCGCTGTTGCAAAGCCGCCTGTTCGCTCGGGGAAAACGGGGTTAATAAAAAGCCCGCCGGGGTTGATACCGCGCAATACGGCGTGAAAAGACTATCCTTAGGTCTGACTTTCCCTAACTGAAGGCCGCCTCAATGGATATGCAACTCTCAGGTACTACCGCACTTGTCACCGGTTCCACCAAAGGCATCGGCAAAGCCATCGCGCTGTCCCTGGCCAAAGAAGGCGCCACCGTTATCGGACATGGGCGCTCTGGCACAGACGCTCTGGTACAAGAATTGTCTCAGTTCAGTGAGGCTCACGGTGTCGAAGGCGATTTGTCCAGTCCTGAAGACATACAGCGTATATGCCATGAAGTTGACGCCATCGCCCCTCTGGATATTCTGGTGAAGAACATTTAAATGAAAATAATTAAAGATAAATCAGTGAATTAGGGGAAATCTCTTACTCAATACCATGAATGATACCATGGTCAATAAAAATGTAGAATCCGTCCCAACTGAAGAAAATTTCATTCTCTTTTTCTTTAAAACTATCGGTGCTAAGCACGTCAATGTGCTATAAAATTTTTGAAGTGGTATCACCAGGCCTCAAGGTTTTCTTCGCTTCCTACAAACTTCTGAATCAATGCTGAACAATTATTAAAGTCGAAATCGGCCACTGGGGGTTTCAGCGAACGAATATCGTATGAATCTTCCCGGCAGGCATAGCAGGCTGTTGAAAAACCCCAAAAATGAGACAATACCGCCATCGTATATCAGGTGAAGAACAATGCGCGGCGATTCAACTAACCAGGGTGAACTTTTCAGCTATGTCAGTCTGGAATCCCGTATTCCAGACAATCACCCCATTCGCAAAGTACGCAAGATCGTCGATACCGCACTGGCAGAGATTGAACCGGCCTTTAACGATATGTATTCATCGGTAGGCAGGCCATCTATTCCGCCTGAACAACTGATTCGATCCATGCTGTTGCAGATCTTCTTTACTATTCGCTCAGAGCGACAGCTGGTGGAAAGACTGGACTACGACCTGATGTTCCGCTGGTTTGTAGGCTTGAGTATGGATGATCGCGTCTGGAATCACTCGGTATTTTCCAAGAACCGGGATCGTCTGATGCGGGGCAATATTGATGAACTGTTCTTCGACGCCATTAAAAAGCAGGCGTACGCCAAGAAGCTGATGTCCCGCGATCACTTCTCCGTAGACGGAACCCTGCTGGAGGCCTGTGCGTCGATGAAGTCATTTAAGCCCAAGGAAGGATCAGACGATGATGATAGAGAGAACTTCCACGGCCAAAAGCGCAGTAACAGAACTCACAAGTCCACGACAGATGGCGATGCCAAACTGTATAGAAAGAGCGCAGGCAAAGAATCTCGCCTGTGCCACATGGGACATTTATTGACCGAAAATCGTAACGGCCTGATTGTTGAGGCGGAAGTCACAGAAGCCGGTACACGTCAGGAATGGGATGCGGGTACGACCATGTTGGCCGCTCAGGGTTCGCGTCCGGGAATGACTGTCGGTGCGGACAGGGGCTACGATACGGGAGAATATGTCGATGGCTGTCGAGGCTTGACGATTACCCCGCATGTTGCTCAGAAGTCAGTTGGGAGTGTGATTGATAGCAGGACGACAAAATCCTGGGCCTATCGAATCAGCCAGATCAAACGAAAACGCATTGAAGAATGCTTTGGTTGGATGAAAGAGTTTGGTCTGATGCGTAAACTACGCCATGTGGGACGGGCAAAGACCGCCTGGATTTTCCGATTTACGGCAGCGGCGTATAACGTAACCCAGCTGAAGGGGTTATTGGCCTGAATCTGGGTCTTAACGGCTTGGATTTCTCCAGATAATATAGGCAATATGTTTAAAATATAAAATTGAACACAGCTCATCGCTTGAAACGATCAGGAAAGAGAAAAACTTCACCTCAGGGCGAAGTATATTTGCCGTTGAGAATTTTCAAGAAGACTGTGATTTTTCAACAGCCTCCTAGGAGTCGGAATCCGCCAGTGCCTCTTTGAGGCCGAGTCAAGCATATCTTGGGCGAAAATCAGTTTTTAAGCTGACACACTACAGTATTTTAGCTTTCTTTAATGATTCCAACGCTTCATAGCGCTCAGGACTGAAATTGATCCAGAAGTCACTATATTGGATGCCCCCTACAGAGCTGGGGGTCCCCATTTTAGACAGTCATTATGGACAAAGTCGGAGTTGAAACCGGCGTAAACAGAAATTAGTCAGAAGAAGCCAGAGCCTATTGCATCGCCTTGACCAACTTACGACTCCAGAACATAAGTTCTTTCCGTCCAGTTGTCATTCAGACCAGAAATGATTCATAGCTCTTATTATTAGGTTTTTTTATCGAAGACATACCAATCTTTGCCGTCAACGCGCCATCTCATGAATAACTGAGCTTGTACTAATGGCGTTTCTATATTACCTGTAGATATCTCTTGCCCGGATAAAATAGTTACAGATATCGGATAATGTCTGCAATATATGGATAAACTCGATACAGAACAACTACAAAAATCGGTTAAAGTTAACACCGAACTAAATATATAAATATATAAATATAGTGAACAACGTATTCTAAAACAAAACAATTTCAGATCAGGAGTTATCATGGATCATGCAACATCCAAAGATGTAACAAAAAAAATTCTAGATCGAAAAATTATTGACCTTTCTCACACTCTGAGCGCAGACTTCCCGACATTGGAATTACCGCCCGAGTTTTCTCAGGCCTGGGCATTCAAGCAGGAAGTAATTTCCCATTATGACGACCGAGGCCCGGCGTGGTACTGGAATAACTTTTCCTGTAGCGAGCACACAGGCACTCATTTCGACGCTCCAATCCACTGGGTAACAGGCAGAGATTATCCAAACAACACCGTGGAGACTATAGACCCACAAAACTTTATTGCTAGCGCCGCAGTAATTGATGCAAGTGCAGAAGTTGCGGCCAATGAAGACTGGCTTTTGACGGTAGAATACTTGCAATACTGGGAAGCCCGTCACGGAAAAATTGAACCGGGATCATGGGTTCTGCTACGCACTGACTGGAACAAACGCATCGATAATCCGGCAGCTTTTGCCAATCTTAAAGAAGATGGTGCCCACACCCCTGGTCCTACCCAGGATGCTGTCGAGTGGCTCATCAATGAGCGAAATGTTCTGGGTTTTGGCGTAGAAACAATCAATACAGATGCCGGCCAATCATTCGCTTGGCCACTACCCTATCCCTGTCATACACTCATGCATGGTGCGAATAAGTATGGCCTGCAATGCCTCACAAATCTGGACTTGCTTCCGCCTCAAGGAGCGCTGATCATCGCTGCACCACTGAAAATTAAAAATGGTTCAGGCAGCCCACTTAGAGTGCTTGCACTGATCCCTTGAAATATCGAAAAACAGAGCCAGAAACTGTAAAGAATCTGACCTATCCCCCAAGGAATGCACTAAGCAAATGATACCTTTAGACAATATACACAGTTATCGGGTAGGCGAAAGCTCATTGCCGCATGATCCCATCAGCTCTATCATCGGTCCTCGGCCTATCGGATGGATCTCGACATTAAGTGTTGACGGGATAGCCAATCTTGCCCCCTACAGTTTTTTTACCGTCGTCAATTACCAACCGCCGATGGTCATGTTCTCCAGTGTCACCAAAAAAGATTCTGTAACCAATGCCGAACAGACTGGAGAATTTGTGGTTAATCTAGCAACTCGAGCACTGGCTGAGAAAATCAATTTGAGCAGTAGCGCATTACTACCAGAACAGGATGAAATTCAATTCTGCGGACTGACACCAGCACCCAGTTTGGAAATAAAACCACCGAGAGTGGCTGAAAGCCCAGTATCTCTGGAGTGCCGGGTTACTCGCATCGAACCTTTGCTAGGATTGAACTCACAGACTCTAGATACATGGGTGACCTACGGCGAAGTTGTCGCGGTAAACATTGATAATGCATTATTGAAGAATGGCATATTCGATACCTCATCTGCAGGAATCATACTTCGTGCAGGCGGGCCTGCTGATTATTTTGAAGTACTTGCAGAAGGGAAGTTTCAGATGCATCGGCCGCGCTAATAGCGGGGCTTGTTACTCTGCCGTGCGATGCAATCTGACAAGATCTTTTAGGGAGTTCATCAACACTTCAACCTTTTCAGGGCTCAGAGTGTTCAGAATTTCTTTCTGATGGTCTTCCGCCAGCTTGATCAAGCCGGTGACTACACGCCGGCCACTGGGTGTGACTTTTACCAGAGTACATCGACGGTCGTCCAAACTTGATGACCTCACGACATGTCCTTGAGCCTCCAACCGGTGCAACAAGCGGGTCACTGTCGGCTGTTTACTTACTGTCATTTCAGCTAACTGAGACACTGTCATGACTCGGCTACTTGCAAGTGCAGACAGAACCCGCCATTCGAGTACCGACAACCCGTGCCCCTCAACCACAGGACGAAATTCATTAGACAACAAATACCATGCCTGCCCTAACAGGGCAGGCAGGTAATTGTCAACAAAAGCAGTGGACTTTGACATTCGAGTAATCTTAAGATGCTAAAGGCTGAGGTACAAATTCTAGCCTAAATCGCTTCGGCATAGAAGTGTGTACACTAGGCGCAAACGAATCGTCAGCCAGCATTAATACTTGCCCGACAGCAGTGAACCGTATCCGTCAATAGTTCGATCAAGCCCCAAACGCCTCATCATCGCATAGACCGTCGCCACCGATGAAGAAATTACCGGCAATCCGGTTCGATTTTCAATTGGCTGAATTGAATCCAAAGACGGCATTTGCACACATGCCGAGGCTACGATCACGTCTACATTGCTGGTGTTCAATTTACGGGTAATTTCTATCGGTGCACGGGAGTCTCGCATGCCCACTTCGAGATTGTCGGAAATTTCCAATGAAATACTGTCGACCACTTCAATACCTTCGTGCTCAATATAATCGATCACCATGTCTGTCAGCGGTTTCATATAAGGTGTCAAAATTGACACCTTTTTCGCGCCCAAGACTTTTAATCCATCTACCAAAGCACCTGCGCTGGTGACTACCGGGGTTGGAAAACCGTTTTCTGAGGTGCACAAACTCAAACGTTCCTCGGAAACCCGGTGATAACCGCGCCCCATGCTCATAATGGCAACCAGGCAGGCGTATCCAAGTACATCCAGATTAGCATCAGAAAGCTCCAGCGCGCAGCGATCGCTATCGGCATCCATCGCCGCCAGCTCCTCAGGAGTAACTTTTTTCATACGCATACGACTGCCATGGAATGTAAAGCGCTCCCCGAATTGCGCATGTCGAGCATGAAACATCGCCGGTATTTCAGTTTCCATTGTGGTATTTGAAGACGGTACTATTTGCCCAATGCGGTATGTTTTACTGGTCATCGGTGTTCGGATCCTGTGTAGTTTGAACTAAATCAATGGCCTCTGCAGCCGACGCGGGTGTCACGGCGTCGTGGAAAACGGCGGCTTGCTGCGGTCGTCGATTCACTCGCAAATCAAAAATATCAAAACGATTATAGTGCCCGGTTATATCGTGCATTTGTCGAGGCTGTATGCACTTCGACAAATCGATTTCGGCGTAGACAATACCTTCATCATCAATAAGTGGCTCACCAATCAGACGACCATCTGGCCCAATAATGCCTGAGAATGCACTGTTTTTTCTGCGCAGTGTTTCTTTCGCCTCGGGATGGGACTCAGCCATCTGCTCGATAATGTCCTCGCTGATCGTTGAACAGGAAACCAAGGTAAATACCTTGCCTTCGAAACAATGGGCAGAAGCACGCACTTTGATAGCCTCAGCCATATCATAATTAGCCGGCGCGACCGGCAAAGCAATATAACTGGCAACATGCAGTAGCTCCCCTTGCGCCAACAGGGAAAATCGGGCTAACGTATTGGTGTTCTCGCCACAAGCCAGAACACCCAAGGGGCCGACACTGGTTTGGTGAACTTTTAGGTCGGACGCATCACCGGGTGCCCAAGTGAGCTTTTCGGCCCAAGTCGGAACTAGCTTGCGATGTCTACTGAGCAACTTTCCCTCGTCGGAGATAATCACCAATGTGTTGTAAATGGTTGCCAGACTGTTGCTATTGCGCTCATTCACCCCGACCACTACATTAATTTTATGACGTTTCGCCGCAGAGCAGATTTTGGCAATCTCAGGGCCAGGGATTTCAATCGCCGAGCGCACAAGTTTTTCAAACCAGGAACTGCCTTGAACTGGCGTCATTAACCAGTTCCAATAGGGATAGCCAGCCACAAATACTTCAGGAAAGGCTACAATTTCCGCCCCTTCTGAGGCGGCCTCTGCAATCAAATCACACACTTTATCGACGGTGGCATCGGTATCCAGAAACACCGGGGACGCCTGCACGGCCGCCGCTTTGAACTTAGGTAGTTCTAACATAGAGTTACTTCCAACCGACTTAAACTCGACCACGACGCGGCTCTTTGCCGACCGCAACCACTGGATTCCTCAATTCTCCAATACTTTCGACATAAGCTTCGATCACATCACCCGGCCACAGCCACTCTTGAGGATTTCTACCCGCACCCACACCTTCCGGTGTGCCGGTGGCAATAATGTCACCCGGTTCAAGCGTCATACCTGAGGAAATATCAGCGATCAAAGTATCTACTTTAAAGAGCATGTGCTGAGTGTTGGATTCCTGTTTACTAACGCCATTAACCTTCAGCCCGAGATTCAACACATGGGGATCCGATATCTCGTCAGCCGTGACAATACATGGTCCAAAAGGCGCGAAAGTGTCCTGTCCTTTGGAGTAGATCCACTGGCCAGCACGACGACAGTCACGAGCACTCATGTCGATCATGATGCTGTAACCAAATACATAAGAAAGCGCATCTTCTTTAGAAACGGCTTTTGCGCGCGTTCCTATAATTGCCGCTAACTCTACTTCCCAATCCAGCTGCTGAGTGATGGCTTCATTGTGTTCTACTGCATCTCCTGGACCTATAACGGTGGTTGGTGGTTTGCTGAAAATAACTGGTTCGGTGGGTAATGCAGCTGACGTATCTAGCGACTTACTGGACTCAGCCACGTGTTCAACATAGTTCAAACCGATACCAAAGATATTCTTTTTCGGCCGCGGGATAGGGGCCAACAGAGTCACATTAGACAACGGCAGAACCACATTAACTGGCCAATTTTGTTCATATTTTATAAACAGCTGGCTGGTAACCGCGACCGCATTAGGGCCCAGATCAATAAAATCCAGCATATCTGACGGCAGGTCTATCCCAACCTCGATACCGAATTTTTCCAGGTCTACAACCAGGTCATCTACAATTGCACCAAGACGCGCTGCTGCCAGCGTATTTTCACGATAAGTTACAAGTCGCATAAAGTTTTCTCCATTCAATAAGTCATAATTAATAGTTTTACTACGGCTGATACGTCGCAGATTAGGCCAATTGCTTTCCCTGGTTTTCAGCCAGAGCTTCCTCACGATACAAGTTAAGCTTTTCAATGACAGGTAAGTCACTGAAAGAAAAGAGAAACGCGTCCTCGCTGTCACTGGTATTCACATGCTCGTGCCAGCACCAGGCAGGAACGCAAAATATGTCACGTTTTTTCCAGTCGAAACGCTGGCCGTTAATAATGCTGTATCCACTGCCTTGTGCCACCTGATACATAAAGCTACCGGTGTGGCGGTGTGCTTTGCCATTGAAGCCTGGACGCAATAACTGCATGCTCGCGCCAATAGTACTCATAACATGACCTCCCGTGAGCGGATTTATGTAATTCATCAGTACATCATCGAAGGGACTTCCATCGGATATAGCAGCTAAAGCCTTTAAAGCATCGCGGGTTGGCTCCCATTGATATTTAAACAATGGACTGTAGGGTTTGCTCCAAGCGCTGGCCTGAGGTTTTAAACCAGGCGTGCCCCACATCACCGTAGAATCATCTACAGGATAAGACACAGCTTGATTTAGATCTGGATGCACCTGATAGAAACCAGCATCCAGTGCGTTGATCATGGGAATATCGAGCCCGTCCTGCCAGATACAAGACGTACCCTCTTCGGAAACCCCGTGCTCATGCCAAGTACCGTTAGGCGTCAAAACAAAATCATTCTCGCCGAGAGTCATCTTATGGCCGTCAACAATTGTATAGGCGCCACGACCCTCCATAATGAAACGCAATGCGGAAGATGAATGTGCATGACACGATGCCAGTTCGCCGGGGTTCATCACCTGAAGTCCCGAATAAAGCAAGCCAACCGCCGCTGAAATATCTTTACGACCTGGGTTTTCCAGGTAGATAACCCGGCGTCCAGCCTTCTCTGGCGAGACTAAAGTAACCGACTGCAGCACATGCTCGCGCAGATCATCGTAGCGCCAGAGCACCGGTACCGATTCAGGTGCGGGTTGCCAGGGTTCAATCTTATTGGCAACAGTCCAGAGCGCGCCAACCTTCATTTCTTCCAGTTTTTTGTAGTAGGCAACCAGTTCTGGTGTATCTTCGACATTCGCTCTGCCTGCAGTATTCTCTTTGTACCCGTCATATGAATCAGCCATTTTTGCCTCCCATCTTTTGAATCTTGTTTGGTGCAACCTGATGAAGTAACTGATCTTTTCCTGCCAGATAGGGCAGCGGCCAAGTCGCTGACTGACCCGGATAATGAGCTACTTGATGCAATAGCCAGGCGGGATTTGCGAGTAGTGGTCGTGCGAGAGCACAAAGATCTGCTCGGCCCGATGCAATCACACTATCCACCTGATCCAGCGAGGTAATAGCGCCTACAGCCATCACCGGCACGCCAACTTCATTCCGAATCCGATCCGCCATCGGCGTCTGATACATGCGTCCGTAAACCGGTTTTTGTGTCGGCACGACTTCGCCAGATGACACTGTGATCATATCTGCCCCAGCGCTTTGTAAATACCTGCTGATCTCTATGGAATCATCAACATCAATACCACCTTCGGCCCAATCAGTACTCGAAATACGCACTGACAATGGCAGATTAGCGGGCCAAACCTTACGCACACTGGTGAGCACCTGAAGCGGAAAACGCAGGCGGTTTTCGAGGCTGCCACCGTATTTATCCGAACGCTGATTAGTGAGCGGTGAAATAAAACTCGACAGCAGATAGCCCTGCCCAGCTTGTAACTCCAGCCAGTCAAACCCGGCCTCCATCGCACGAGCTGCGGCAATGGAAAATTGTTTACATATCTCGGTAAGCTGAGTTTCAGTGGCTTCTGTCGGTGTTGCTGATACACCAGGCAGGTAAGGCAGTTCGCTGGCTGAAATTAGCGGCCAGTTACCATCATTCAATGGCTTTTCTGGATTCTCCCAACCCACCTGAGTTGAACCTTTTCGCCCACAATGGCCAAGTTGAATTCCAATCTTGGAAACGCTGTTTTCGTGAACAAAGTCCACGATATGTTTCCACGCCGCCTGCTGTTCGTCATTCCACAAGCCAGTACAACCTGGCGTAGTTCTCGCTTCCGGCGACACTGCTGTCATCTCGGTGAAAACCAGACCAGCGCCACCCATAGCACGGCTGCCAAGGTGTACCAAATGAGTATCATTGGGCTTGCCATCACGCGCGCTGTAAATCAGGGTTGGCGAAAACACTATACGGTTTTCCAGTCTCAGCTCTGCCAGCTTATACGGCGTCAGAGCAGGAATGACGGCCGCCTCGACTTGAGATTCAGGGATATTATCATGTTGCGCAAACCACAACTCAAATCCCTTAAGCCACTTGGCATCGCGGATCCGCAGATTTTCGTGAGAAATACGCTGTGATCTTGTCAACAGGGAATAATTAAACTGTTGTGGTTCCATCCCTGCATAACGGGCAATATTTTCAAACCAATCTGTTGAATTGCGTGCAGCATTTTGTATTTTTAAAACTTCGATGGATCGAACTTTGCTGTAATGCTGTAGGCCCGCTTGCAGATCACCAGATGTTGTAGCCAATGACCGACTTAGCTCGATGGCATCTTCCAAAGCCAACTTGGTCCCAGAACCAATAGAAAAGTGGGCGGTGTGAGCTGCATCGCCCATAAGGACAACCGGGACAGGTTTAGAGTTTTGATTACCATAGGTCTGCCAATGCACCCAGTTTTCACAAATAATTCTAGGGAATCGAATCCAGATAGCTGAGCCGCGCAAATGATCGGCATTAGAAATTAGCGGTTCGCCGTCTAACCATGGAGCAAAGAGAGACTCGCAATAAGCGACCCCTTCTTCTTTCGACAGCTTGTCAATTCCAGCAGCCTGCCAAGTCTCTTCCCGTGTCTCTACAATAAACGTTGAAAGCCCATCTTCAAATTGATAAGCGTGGGCCTGAAACCAGCCAAATTCAGTTTCAACAAAAATAAATGAAAACGATTCAAAAACTTTTTTTGTACCAAGCCAGACAAACCGACATTTTCGCTCATCAATGTCAGGCTGGTAGGTTTTAGCGTACTTGGTGCGAACGGGACTATTGATTCCGTTACAAGCGACAATCAAATCAGGCTGATAGGTAGTGACAACCACATTATCATCATCAACGTTGCATTCAAAAACAAGCTCAACACCTAAATCTTCACACCGTTTTTGCAACAGGTTCAAAAGATTTTTTCGACCGATACCTATAAAACCATGACCACTACTTGTGACAACTTCATTTTTGAAATGAACATCAATATCATCCCAATGAGTAAACTGCGTTTTTATCTCACTGGCTGATACTGGATCGGAAGCGGCCAAATTTTCCATGGTAGCATCAGAAAAAACAACCCCCCAACCAAAGGTGTCATAAGGCTTATTTCGCTCCAATACAACAATATGATTATCAGGATTCTGCAGTTTCATGAGAATGGCGAAATACAGACCAGCCGGACCGCCACCGATACATACAATTTTCATTTTTTACTCCTTTTCACTAAACACACCATTCACATTAAGAGCATCTCGCAAGGCCTTAGGGACGGGGATAGAACGATGCGTTTCTAAAGACGTGGCGACGACAATCTGTGTTGCGCGAACGCGGACTATGTCGTCGTTGCCGATACAACTTAGCGCCAGCGTCAGAGAGCTCCGACCAACCTTGACCACTTGTAGATCAAGTAAGACGTCGTCACCCATGCGACTGACAAACAAAAACTCAACGTCCAACTTAACACTGGGAAGTCCAAAGCGATGATCAAGGATATAGGCTGCAAAACCACCGTCTAAAAGCGAGTCAATCCAAGCCTCCAGAAGACTATTAAACATCTCAAAATATTTGGGATAAAAAACAATGCCTGCTGGATCACATTCAGAAAACCGAATACGGTGTGGCAAACGAAAAGAACAATTATTCACTGAAATCTCCTAAACTCGTTTGAGTTTTTTTAATCAGATCGTCTAACTTATTCCCCTGATCATCGGCGAGTGCTGCTAAACGCAATTTGGCGACAAGGCCTGGGGAAATCGACTTCATCAATTGATCCACCAGACTCGATATTTTCCGAAAACTGCTTAATCCTCGAGAATGAGTATCACCATAGCCCTTTACTAGGTTTTGACACTTTGCCAATTCCGTTGCTAGCGCCGGATCTATCGCCGCAGCTTTCTTAACCATGATTAACCAAGCTTCTATGTTTTTCGTCTCCATCGAATACCTAAGCGTCGCACGACGCCAACGTTTCATAAATGCCAAAGAGCAGAGAAGCAAATAGCCGAATAAAGTATTAGTGGGTACAACGCGCCCTTTTTGTGTAAACCTTGCTATCAAGCGATGGATAAAATGGGGTCTAGACAACCATTTTCCAAATGCTTTGGGTAACGTCTCACAGATTTCCTGCATGCGTGGATGCATATATTCATTGATCCAGACAACTTGCTGTGGGCTCACACCCACCTCTTTATGAACGCGTTCAAAACGTTTACTTCGCGTTTTCAAATCAGCGACACGAATGGTGTCTTCATAGGACATCCACAAGGCCAAATGACGAGCCGTTTCCTGAATCAATAAGTTGTCATTACCACCAAATGAAGTTTGTATATCCTTTAGCCGATCAAGATACAAATGAGCATATTTGGCGTCCTGGTAGTCAACCAGACGGCGGACGCCCTCGGCAATAAAATGAATCGTCGGAACTGGGAATTGGTAAATGCGTTGCAACAGGCTGTTGATAACAGGGTCTTCAGACTCTCTGTCTGGTGGCTGCCAACTGTCTTCCTGGAGCGTCTCTTTTTTAGCAGAGCGCGCTTCATTGTAACCACTTTCAAAAGCTCGTAAGCTAGGCTCAACGCCCACACCACCACGTCGAATTGTGTCTTCAAACTGACTTCGATTAAAAGGTAAATCACCGGAACCACACAGTGCACCGAACAGTACCGCACTAATAACACTTCCAGACTTTTGTGCCACATCTGCCATGTCAAAACAAACAAATTTATGCGCGGATTTTTCGGCGTGAAGTAGAATGGATTCACTATCAACGCGTCCATCGGCCATAGACGATTTTTCACTGATGGAATAAACCCGGCTACTGGACGAGATAAGACTGGTCCTATCGTCAGTAACCAATCCACGCTGTACAGCGCGTCCTGCTTCCATCAATTCTGATGCTAAAACAACATCAACATCACCGGGCGTTGGCATCAAACCAAGCACCGGGAGCTTTCCTGGTAAATCTACCGGAATTGGAAATATCTCGACATAGTAAATAGTTGCGCCTGTACGCTGAGCGACACCGGGTACGGACGTATTCTGTCCGTAAAATCCGTTCTTTTCTGCTAAACTCACGATCCAGTCTGCGAGCACTCCACCGCCCTCACCACCCATCGCGAACACAGCAATTTTAATTGGTTCAGATATCATAAATGACCTCATATTTAGAAAGTCAAACGACTGCGACGGCGATCAGCCACACGTTGCAGCAAACTAATAATTTTGACGCTCATCCGAAACAAGTAACGCTCTAACCAACGAGGGTTACTTACCACATTTACTCGATAAAAAGACGGACAGAGCACAGCAGCATGGGAAACCTCGCCGCACAAACCACAGCCAACACAACTTTCAATCACAGTTGCGACAGGGTCTTGCCTGAGAGGGTCGGGATTGGCTTTTATGGACAAAGACGGACATCCGGACAAACGGATACAAGAGTGATCACCGGTACATGTATCCGCATCGACGCCAAAGCGTTCACGTACCACACGCTTGCCTTCGTCCAGAGCACTACGGCTTTCGCGCTTTAAGCGACGTTGCTTGTTCAGCATACACTCGCTCTGAGCAATCAAAACTTTGGGGCCTTTAAACCCAGTAGTCAGTGCCTCACGAATTTCGCGAATCATGGATTTCAGATCATAGGTATGAGTCACAGTTCGAACCCACTTAACTCCAACAGACTTTACAGCCGTAGAAATTTCATGGCCGGTACTGCGTGAGTCATTTTTTGCCGTGGACGACAATAAATCCTGCCCACCTGTAGCTGCCGAGTAACTGTTATCAACAATAATGGTCAAGTTGTCACTTTTGTTAAAAACTGCATTGGCAATACCAGATGTAAGACCGTTATGCCAGAAACCACCGTCGCCCATCACAGCGATTGCGCGTTTCTTTTCAGAACCTACCATTGCCGCCGCGCCAGCCGCGCCAAGCCCATAACCCATGGTGGTGTTACCAAGATTAAACGGAGGCAGAATTGAAAATAAATGGCAACCAATATCTGCACTAACATGGTGTGATCCCAGCTCACGTTCAACTAGTTTCATGGCCGTAAAAATTGGGCGTTCAGGACATCCAGTGCAGAAACCTGGCGGCCGTTGATGAACGGAGTCCGCCAGTGATGGCTCATACTGAACCACAGCGGCTGACTCAGTCTCGGATACTGCAGTAACAGGTATCAAATCCGCAACTGGAATAGACTTTTCCGCTTTTTCCAGACAGCCATATCGCTGCAAAAAATCAGATACACCTTCAAATAATCTTTCCGAATTATATTCTCCTGCCAGTGGCAAAATATCTTTGCCATGCAGTCTTGCTGTTAGATTTTTCTGGCGCAAAATCATGGAGATATTTTGTTCAGTAAAGTTTGGCTGCCCCTCCTCCACCATGAGCACTGCAGATTTACCTTGACAAAAACGTTCAACCTCATCATCAATAACCGGGTAAGCCACATTCATCACGTAGATGGGAATCTGACTCTCACCAAAAACATCGGCTAAACCAAGATTCTTCAAAACACGTAACAAAGTATTGTAAACTCCACCCTGAACAATAATCCCGATATCGGCCAAATTTTCAGAAAAGAATTCATTCAGAGAGTGCGACTTAATAAACTCTACCGCCGCGGGCCAACGTTTCTGCACCTTCTCCTGTTCATGCTGAAAACTCGCTGGCGGCAGTACAATCCGATCAAGATCGCGCACCGGGTTATCAACTGCATCTCCAGTTTTAAAATCCGCGGTTCGGTTATCGGATGCAGTAAACTGTCCATGTAGATGACATGTACGTATTCGCATTTGCAACATTACAGGCGTGTTACTTGCTTCAGACAATTCAAATGCTTGCTTCACGGCTTTAACCATACAAGGAAGATTTGGGCGTGGGTCGAGCAACCAAATTTGAGACTTCATGGCAAAAGCAAGACTTCGCTCCTGCATGATTGAGGAGCCCTCACCGTAATCTTCGCCAACAATAATTAAAGCACCGCCTAAAACACCACCGGATGCCAGGTTGGCCAAGGCATCGGACGCAACATTTGTGCCTACAGTTGCTTTAAATGTCACTGCGCCACGCATCGGGTAATTAACAGATGCCGCCAAAGTCGCTGCAGCAGTTGCCTCACTAGCACTGTTCTCAAAATAAATCCCATGCTCTTGTAGCACTTCTTTTGCATCAGAGAGTACATCCATCAAATGGGAAATTGGGGCTCCCTGATAGCCAGCCACATAGGAAACACCAGACTCCAGCAAAGCTTTAGTTACCGCGAGAATACCCTCGCCACTAAAGACTTCACCCTCACCCATCCTGAGCTTTTTCACCTCTTTTAAAAAAGATCGTTCAGCCAAAACATCACCCGCTCGTATGAAATTGATTTCTAGCGTCAACGTTATACAGCTACACAAATTAAATCAAATACATTACAAGTAATGTATTTTATAATTGCACTATGTGGATAAAAATGGAAAATTTATTATTATAATTTATGAATTTAACAGTATATATTATCTTTTTAAAAATAATATGATTCACTTTATTGGAAGACATATAAGCGTTATATAAAACAAATTATTGGTTAAACTAAATTACAAATCATGTAATATAATAATTGTACTTTACTGATAAAACAGGATGAAAAACATGAAACGTCATTTCGTTCTTCCAAAACATATTAGAACAGTAATGTGCTTTTTAAAATCGCACACAAACGAACCGATATGTGTTGATGACCTTGCTCACATTTCGGGAACAAGCACTCGAAGCCTGTATCTTCACTTTAAAAACTTTCTTGGCATGACGCCGATGGAATATGTAAAAGAATTGCGCATGGAACGCGTCAGAAATGAGCTGCTTTCAGGAGACGCCAACAACATTTACAAGGCAGCAACAAATGCAGGATTTAATCACATGGGAAGATTTAGCAGAGACTACCGACAGCGATACGGAGAAAATCCACGAGAGACATTAAAGGCAAGAATGTTTCAAGAAGAATAACTATAGCCCAATCAACCTTGATCCTAAAATACATTCAAGCAGCATATCGCAATACGACTATGAACTCCTGAACGACAAACACGCTTATCTAATATTCAAAGCGAAAGCAGAAAAAATCCCACAGAACTTTCCTCGTGAGACTTTAGGCCGCATTAGTTAACTAGAGATTTTTCAGATACCAAATTAATTGCTAATTTGCGCTGTCGCCTCAATTTCAATCAACAATTCAGGTAATGCCAGGCTCTGAATACCTATCAGTGTATTCGCTGCGGGAAGTTCGTCGGCATAAAACGCCGAAATTTCGCCACACACTGACTCAAGATATTCAGGTTTATGATTAACAATATATGTACGAAGACGAACCACGTCTGCTGAAGTGGCGCCAACCTCTTCTAACACGGTTTTTATATTTTTCAAAACCTGTTTGGTCTGCGCCGCAATATCCCCTTCACCAATCAGTGTACCGCTGGCGTCCCATGCCACCTGACCAGCCAAATGAATTAATTTACCATCGGTCGACTCAGTTGCGTGAGAAAAACCAAAATGAACACTGGGGTACATAGATTCTGGATTAATAGCTTTTCTTGACATGGATTTTCCTCAAATAGAGTATCATCAGTTTATAAATATTGAACTAGCTCAAGTTGATGACCAAAGGGGTCGATAACGTACCAGGAGTCAGAATCAGGACACGGCCCGTCGACGGAAGAAATCGGCCCCGCGAGTTTGGTACAGCCTAATGACTCGAGATGCTGCAAAGCGACCAGTATGTCTTTAACTTTAATACAAATATGGCTCGCACCCGTGTCCCCATTCGAAGGAATGAAACGACTTGCTGTTTCTGGCTTGTCATACTGAAACAACTCAACTCGAAGATTATCAAACAATTGAACCATCGCGATATTCAACCGTACCCCAGGAACATTTATATGCGCTTCACTCCAATCCCGGCCATCCTCCATAGCCGGAATTTCCTCGGCATCAAAAGGACCCATTTTATAGATTAATTTTGAACCAAATGCCTGCTCATAGAATGCGAGACTTTTTTCAATGTTATTGACGGTAATGGACACATGATCCGAACCGAGAAAGATTTCTTTAACATTGCTTATCATCGTGATTTCACCTCGTTTCCAATACTTCAATTTAATATATTTACTATAAAAACGGCACAAACAAACAACGGTACAATAAAACGAACCAAGAAGTGCCATATTTTGAACATAGTATCAGAGCGTAAATTCAGCTCTTCGCGAACTACATCCCGCGACAAAGACCAACCAGCCAATACCGCAACCAGAATTCCGCCGACAGGCATTAACAGATTCGACACCAGATAGTCAATGAGATCAAAAATTGTCTTGTGTTTAAAAAACTCGAACATTGACAAGGGCTTCACGTCTGACCAGATATTGAAGGAGAACACTGTAGCCAAACCCAAAAGCCACAGGGCTAATATGGTCAACCAGGTTATAGCGGGCCGTTTTAAAGAAGTAGATTCCTCAAGCCAGGCAACAACGGCCTCCAGCAATGTGATTGATGATGTTAACGCAGCTAAGGCCAGTAAAAGAAAGAACACCGGCCCGATAAAATGACCACCTGCCATCTGCCCAAAAGCAATGGGTAAAGTAGTAAATATCAGACCAGGTCCACCAGCAGGTGATAGTCCATACTGAAATACCAGTGGAAAAATTGCCAAACCCGCAAGTATTGCTACACCGCCATCAGCAGCGGCAATGATGAGTGCGGCCCTGCCGAGTGGGAATGATTTTTTCATGTAAGCACCAACGGTCATCAAAACGCCAAGTCCGACACCCAGAGAAAAGAACGCCTGACCCACTGCAGTAAGAATCACCGATGGTTTAAAATCTTCAAATACTGGCACAAACATAAAACGAAATGCTGCAGAAAAATCACCACTTACAGCAGAATAGAACACCAATAAAATCAAGATCAAAAATAGACCAGGCGTTAGCCACTTAAGTACTGCCTCCAATCCATTGTGAATACCCCTCGCAACCACTACACCTGTAAGCACCAAAAAAAACAATTGGTAAACAATCATCTCGACCGGGTTATTTTGAAACACCATGAACATTTCAACAGCGCCTTTAGACGAAATACTGTCGAAGGCCCCGCCTAACGATTTCACCATATAGCTGACCGTCCAGCCTGCAATAACACAGTAAAAGCTCAATGCGAGAAACACGCCGCTGGCGGCCATTACACCATACCAGCGCCAATACCGACTGATGCCTTCGCGCTTAGACAAAACCTGCATCGTGCCAACAACGCTTTTACCGCCCGAACGGCCAATTAATAACTCGGCAATTAACGCAGGAACCGAAATCACAACCAAGGCCAAAATGTAAACCAGGGTGAACAGGCCACCGCCGTTCTCGCCAGCAACGTAGGTGAACTTCCAAATATTGGATATACCTACAGCACTCCCAATTGCCGCAGCAAGGAAGGCAAACTGGGTGCTCCAATGACGGTTATCCGTATAGCTCATATCGGCTTTATCTCTTTGATGCTAAGTCTTGTTAATGGTCTAATTCCAAAAGGTCAGCAACGCCAACCTTCTGGTATTCGCTGGATCAGAAGCTATAGGTCGCTTTGACCCCATAATTCATGTAGGAGGGTTCAACATACATGCCTCCCATGAACGCTTTCTGGTAGGAACTCACAAAGTGGTCGTCATCCAGTGCGTTTTCGACATAAGCAACAATACTAAGGTTGTTATTTTCGAAGCCGGCACGTAGGTTCAATACATCGTAGCTTGGCACTTCCCATGGATATCCTGATTGAATCAAGGAGCTGGTGGAAGACTGAATTGAATCACGATACTGCCATTCGGTACGAACATAACCGGACCAATTTTCTGACAGCTCGAAACCATATTCAATATCGAGGGATGCTGTTATTTTTGGCGAATTTGGAACAGTTTCACCATCGAGAACACGGTTGGCACCGTCAATATAGGCTACAAACTTATCGTACTTTGCATCCAGGTAGCCAACACCAAGATCAATTTGCAGGCTGTCATTAGGTAAAAATGTTGCTGTCATCTCAACACCTTTTGATATCGCTCTTTCAGCGTTATCGATACCTGTAAACAGTGTAAAATTCCCATCACTGTCTACACCTGACTGCTGAAAGGATGTTTGTAGATCTTTCCAGTCCATATAGAAAGCAGCGGCATTAACACGCAACCTGTTTTCCATTAGCTCAGCTTTAACACCCGCCTCATAGTTCCATAGCACTTCTGGCTCATAAGATTCCGTTCCGGGAAGTGGACTCACTTGAACACCGCCAGATTTAAAGCCTTTAGAGGCGGTTGCATAAACACTCACGTCCTCTGATACGATATAGTTGATCGCCACTCGAGGTGAAAAGTCATAGAATGTATCTTCCGACTCAAGAGTCTGAATAAACGCACCATTCGCGCGTTTGATACTGGAGGTGATCGTTTCTTCACTGTAGCGGCCACCAACAGACAACGTTAGAGCATCTGTAAGGTAATAATCAACCTGACCAAATAGAGCCCAGCTTTTAGAGGTTTGTTCGCTGTCGTTCTTACTGATAGTGGTATCTTCTGCTAAACCAAAGAGCTCCGCCGCGCCAATCAGCGTTTCACTTAAGTACTTACCACTGTCTTTCCCGTATATCACTCCCACGTTCCAATCAAAGGTTTGTCCAGAAACACTCTGCAGGCGCAGTTCTTGACTGAAGCTTCGGCGCGGTATACTTCTGTACTCATTCAAGTAATCAACACTGCCACCGTCAATATCTCCTTCTAGGTAAAAGTCAGACTCTACATAGCCGGTGATACTTGTGAACATTGTAGATTCCATATCATAGTCGACACGGGCAACCAAATACTCGAAATCAGTACCTACACTCTGGGGCGAGTTGAAATTGACCTTATCTGTATTGTTCGGGAAGAATCCTACACCATCGGGATCAGGATTCGCCAAACCGTCACCATCAGTATCAGGAAAATCACTAAATAGCGTAGCACCAGCGAAAGTCGAAAAGACACCCGATGGCACCCCTTCTCGCATACCAACTTCTTCTTCTGCATAACTGCCGGTGACCGTCACACTCAAGTCATCTGTGGGCGTGAAGAGAATGGTTGCCTTGGCATAGTCGTAATCGCTGTCGTTACCGCCTCCTATTTCATTAATATTCTCTATGTTCCCATCTGAACTCTGGGTTTTTACATTGAACCGTGCAGCTAATACATCATCAATAATCGGTACATTCAGCATGCCAGTCAGATCAGTTGAATTAAAACGCGCTAGATCCGCACTGAAGGAACCGCCAAGTTCAAACTCTGGCTGATTTGAAGTAACACTGATACCGCCGCCTAATGCATTTCGACCAAAATAGGTGGCCTGCGGACCACGTAGAATTTCAATTTGTTGAATATCCATCACTGGCGGATTAATACTGCTCCCCGCCATGTTAAATCCGTCCACATAGAAGCCGAAGGTAGACGTTCTCAGTGCAGTATTCTGACCCACAAAATTTGTTACACCCCGTATACTGATTTCCCGTCGTGAACGAGAACCAGACGAAGTAAAGCTCGCATTTGGTGTTTTAGTAACGTAGCCAGAAACATCTTTAAACATATTTTTATCAATGGCTTCACCGTTGAACGCACTGATACTGATAGGCACATCTTGAAGACTTTGTTCACGCTGCTGCGCTGTAACCACTACCTCTTCAATTTGTGCTTCAGTGATACCAGAAAGAAAAGTTGAGCACAGTGCGGATGCCGATATTGCTAATGACAAGCCTAGCTTTTTAGTTCTAGGTTCCCGCGCAGTTCTACTTTTATACTTAACAGTTTTTTGATTACTCACAATTCAAACTCCTCAGTTTAATTTTTTATGTGAAATATTAATCATCATTAGCGGATACTCTGAGAAAGCTTACCTTAGATATTTTTTCATTTTTTTTTGTTATATAACCCATAACCAGTGATGAAGACGTAACGCCGTCAACCGACTTAACAGAACGGTGATAAGTGAATACCTTATCTCCAGCAATGAATTCTTCTATGAATGGCAACTCGATATGGATGGAATCCATCCTTTTTTGAATTTTCCTGAAATGCTGAACCATATTTTTAGTACCCTTCACCTGCAGATGACCATTGATATATATCGCTGCATCATCCGTGAAGTAGGTACCGAAGTTATTCTGGGTTAGCCCGGCGGGGTTTTTCATGGCGTGATTCCACCATGTGAACATACTCGTGAGAATCGTAGTGGATTCAACAGCTAGTACCTTCCCAGTGAATAGCAATAATGTGGCCAAGATGCATGCACGGATAAAATGATTTGCAGGTTTCATAAAATACTCATTCCAATACTGTATAAGTTGATATTTTCTCACCGCAAATTAATCATGCGCCTACCAGGATATTGTTTCAATCACACTATATGTACATTTTTATTGCATTTAAGGCAAAACACAAAAAAGCTCGACCATAGAACAGAAAACCAATACTGTGAATTGGGAAGGGTTTGCAAAACGATTTAAACGATGATTGGAAGCTTGAATCCAGGCGAGGAGCGGAATTGAATACCCAGGCGGATAGGCGTTGGAAAAATTGATTGCTGGCAACATACCAATAACTGCTGAAAAAAGGTGTAACCAAATCAGCTGTTACACCCACAAAGAGAATGTCCCACTAACTGTGTAAACCCCGTGATTCATATTACCCTAGAGGAGTTAATGAATCATGGTATCGACAATGAAAAACAAAGAACTACAGGACATGGCCGACAAGGTGGCTGGC
>NZ_JAAONZ010000002.1 GCF_011602365.1 Pseudomaricurvus hydrocarbonicus | reverse complement strand
GAAAACTGGAAAGACTGTGGTATCATTTTGTTCACGGCTGATTGCTTGCGGATATTGTCTAGACACCAATAACCATAAGGCTTTCAGCCGTTCTTGTTTAGTCCTTTGTGAAATATTCGGGTTAGGACTCGGTATATCCCTTGTGAGACAGCCTTGAGCAAGTGAGCAGTCTTAACAAGGGCAATAGTTTTTTTACGATTCCACCTGGAAGGTGAGGCCGGCGTTGTTCTGCAAGCGCTCGATCAGCAGTGATCCCATTGCAGAAGCCGGTGTCCAGATGCCGCCACTGGCCGCTTCGGGATTTTTCAGCAGGCAGACTGCACTCTCGGCAATCATCTTGCTGGTCGAGCCATAGCCCGGGTCTTTATCGCCTTTGACGCTGGCGCGAATGCTGTCGCCCTGTGCGGTGGTTCCGGCAAACAGTACATCGTAGAAACCGGTTTCACGCTCTTCCTTGGAGGGCCCTTCGCCGGGCTTGAGGTCGTTGTCTGCCATGGAAGTGTCCTTCGCCACGGCGTTGGCAATGGTTTCGCCCTGTTCGCCGGGGCCGGTCAACATCATCTCGTCGTAGACAAATTCATTCCCGTAGTCGTGACCCAGCAAGAAGTTGGAGCGATGGATGTTCTTGGTGTTGATGGTGGCCATCACAAACGGTGCCGACCAGCTGCCCAGGTCTTCATCGTATATTGGCTGCAAACCCGGAGGTTGTTCGGGGCCGGTAAATCCTTCGGTCAGGGCAAAGGGATTCATTAACACCTGTCCCAGTTTTGGGTCTTTGGCTGCTGCGGCTACGGTGGCTTTGAAGCTGGCCAGGGTGCCGCCAGAGAAGGTGCCTTTCATAGCGCGCACGCGACCTTTGACTCTGGAAACGGGTGAGCCGAGCTTTTCTTTGGCGGCCTGCTGCAAAAAGTAGACACCCAAATCAAAAGGCACAGAATCAAACCCGCAGGAAAACACAATGCGTGCTCCACTGGCTTTGGCCGTGGCACCGTGGGCGGTAATCATCTCGTGCATCCAGGCGGGTTCACCGCACAGGTCTACGTAGTCGGTTCCGGCTTCGGCGCAGGCTTTGACCACATCCGAGCCGTACAGTTGATAAGGGCCCACGGTGGTCAGCAACACCTGAGTGCTTTCGACCAATTGCTTGATGGAGTCACTGGAGCCGGAGTCAGCGACAACGAGCGGCACACCGGCGGGAATGCCCATCTCGTCACGCACGGCCTCGAGTTTGTTTTGACTGCGACCCGCCATGGCCCATTTGACATCACCGTTGACGCCGTACTGATTGTTCAGGTATTCGCACACCAGACGACCGGTGTAGCCCGTCGCCCCGTAGACAACAATTCCGTACTCTCTGTTTTTAGACATAATCATATTCTCTTATGAGCGTGCTCTAAGGATGGTTCGATGTAAGGATAGTTCGATGTAAAGTGGCTGAGTGCCTCAACCCTTCATAAAACCGTCGATTTCTTCGTCCAGCAGATGGGAGACCAGTGGGCTGGCAGCGGCACGCTCGAACGCCTGATCAACGGCCTGAAAACGCTTTTGCAACACGGCGCGATAATTGGGGTGAGTAAAAATGTACAGTTCGTTGTCGCGGATCGCTTCTATGACACGCTCACCAACAACTTCCACGGCCAGGCCGCGATCAATCACCTTCTGCATGTGTTCTGCCATGGCTGCGCGACCCGGACTCATCGGCTTGTCGCTGTCTGTGACCGTCTGGTACTCGCTGGGCTTGTTGCGCGAGGCGTGGTTAATGCGTGTTTGAACAAACGCCGGGCACAACACCGATACCTGGATATTGTGGGGCGTCAGTTCGGCGCGCCAGCTCTCGGACATGCCTACCACTGCCACCTTGGAGGCCGTATAGGCCTGCCCCATGGGTACGCCGACCATACCGGCCATGGAGGCAACATTGATCAGCCAGCCACCTTCGCTGTGTTGTTTCATCAGGGGGATCAACGTCTGGGTGCCGTAGATAACCCCCATGAGGTTAACGTCCATCACCCAGTTCCAGTCTTTGATGTTGGTTTGCTCGATGACTCCGGGTGTGCCACTGACACCGGCGTTATTCACCAGCATGTGAATGTTGCCGAAGCGCTCCTGTGCCGCCTTTGCTATCTGCTGCCATTGCTCGGGCTTGGTCACATCCAGTGGCAGCGCCAGCACCTCAATGCCTTCATCGCGAAGCGATTGCTCGGCCAGTTGCAGCTGCGCTACGTCAATATCGCCGAGCACCACCTTCATACCCTGTTTGCCCACCGCGCGCGCAATACTCAGAGCAATACCTTCAGCACCACCGCTGATAACCGCTGTCTTACCCAGAAACTCACTCATATCGTAACCCTTGATCCATGACGATAAACGTTGACGAGCCACTCTAGCGGAAGAGAGAAAGTTTTGACCAGCCTGACCCGGCAGTCGAGAGCGTGCTTGTCACTTTTGAAAGGGCTTTTGGCCGTTATGAAACACGGCCATTCGGATGCTGAATAACCGGCAATAAGCCAGTGGAATGATGCAACGGCTTCTATATAGTTTCAGTCGCCAAAACATGAGGTCGTCGGGCGTTTTTATTTTGATTGTTTGGGGTAAGCGAGTAGAGAGATCGGGGTCAGAGTAAAAATCATGACGATAGGGTAGTTTTTACTCTGACCCCGAATTACTCAAAGAGGGGGTCACTTTCACCAACTTGCCATACTCCCTGGGCGACAATCCCGTCCACTGCCGAAACGCCCGCGTAAACGAGCGGGCTTCGGAAAAACCCAGTACTTCGGCGATGTCATTGACACTGTGTTTCTCTCTTACCAGTTTTTGCAGGGCCAGATCCCGTCGCAGGTTATCCTTGATGCGCTGATAGCTGGTGCCTTCCTGTTTTAAACGGCGGTGCAGCGTTTGCGGGGATAGGTGCAACTGCTTGGCCAGCATTGGCAGTGACGGGAATGTCAGTCGGCCGGAGGTGCTGAGCGATGCGGACAGACTTTGGCTGATGTGGCGCTGCAGGCTGTTGTCGTCCCCGGGGATGGTTAACAGGTCCGCCGGGGCGGCTTTCAAAAACTGAGTCAGTTCTTGCTGGCTGCGCACCAGCGGGCGCTGCAGATAATCGGCATGAAAGCTGAGTGTGTTTTCCTTGCAGCCGAAGTGCAGCGGGCCGGGAAACATAATGTGCAGTTCGCGGGCGTGGCGTGGTGATTGATGAATCAGCCGTGTCTCCTGTAAAGGAATTTTACTGCCGATCAGCCAGCTGGCCAGCCGGTGCCAGATGATGAGCCAGAACTCGAGAAAGAAGTGCTCCGGATCCAGCGCCGGTTGTTGGAAGCGGATGCGGATGTGGGCGCTGTCGTCCTGTTCCTGCAATTCAGTATGAATATCATCGGTCATCAGCTGGTAAAACTGCATCCCCACGTGCAGGGCTTCGCGCAACGTGCCGCAACGCCGTGCAGTCTGGACCATAAAGGCGAAGCTGCCACGCTTGCAGGGGGTGGCCGTAAACCCCATAAATTCATCGTCCAGCACTTCCCAAATGGCCTGTATCAGGGCCGTCATCTGTTGCTCGTCCGTGCGTGTGTGCTCTGTTTGCAGCGTTTTGGCGGGAATGCCGGCGTTGGCGAGCAGTGCAGTGCTGTCATGTCCTTTGCGGGTAGCCCCGTAAAGCGCGGCTTGGGCATGGTGGCTGGCGACTGTGGCCATCTTCTGGCTTCCTGGGAATTGTGAGTTTTTGTGAGCTTTTTGGGGTTGTTGGCCGTTATGATAACGAAGTTTGGCAATTTATGTGAGTTTATTTGAGGGCGACGGTCCTGTCAGGACACCGGTTTAACTTCTATGATGGTGGTTGTCGTGTTGAATGCGCCAGCTGCGGGCGTCAATACCAGTGCTCATGCGCATAAAAAACCGTGATATGAAGCTGGTGCGTCCTAAAAGTCGCGTTTTATTGAGGAAGATCCATGGATTTATCGTTAACCGAAGAGCAAACCCTGATTCAGGATATGGCTCGCAAGTTTGCCAGCACTGAGCTGGCACCTGTGGCGGCTCAGCTGGACAAGACCGGTGATCGTGCCACCTTGTTGAAGAACCTGAAGCAACTGGCGGATCTGGGCTTTATGGGGCTCAACATCTCTTCCGACTACGGCGGCAGTGAAGCCGGTGTGGTGGCGTTCAGTCTCGCCATCACCGAAGTGGCGCGTGGCTGTGCATCGACCGCGGTGACCATGTCGGTGACTAACATGGTGGCCGAGGTGATTCAGACGCTGGCCAACGATGCGCAGAAGCAAAAGTACCTGCCTAAACTGTGTTCGGGTGAGTACGCCGCCGGCAGTTTCTGTCTGTCGGAAGCGGGTGCCGGTTCAGATCCGGCCGGCATGAAAACCCGCGCGGTTAAAGACGGCGATGAGTGGGTGCTCAACGGCACCAAAATGTGGATCTCCAGTGCCGAGTACGCCGGTATTTATGTGGTGTGGGCCGTGACCGATCCGGAGGCAAAAAAAGGCCGTGGCATTTCCTGCTTTTTGGTGGAGGCCAACACGCCGGGTATGACCATTGGTAAAGCCGAAGAGAAAATGGGGCAGCACGCGTCCAGCACCAATTGTGTCATTTTTGAAGACTGCCGCATTCCGGCAGGCGCGTTGATGGGCAAGCTCAACGACGGTTTCCGCATCGCGGTGGCCGAGTTGGCCGGGGGGCGTATCGGCATCGGCTCCCTGGCCCTGGGCGTTGGCTCTGCGGCCATGGATTATGCCCGTCAGTACGCCACCGAGCGGGAACAGTTTGGCGCCAGTATTGCCAGCTTGCAGGGACCACAGTGGATGCTGGCCGATGCCTATACTGAGCTGGAAGCCTCACGCCTTTTGTTGATGAGTGCTGCGGATCAAAAGCAAAAAGGTCTGCCGTTTTCCAAGCAGGCGGCCATGGCCAAGCTGTTTGCCACGGAGTCCGCCAACCGCGCCTGTTATACCGCGCTGCAATTGATGGGCGGGGTGGGTTACACCCAGGAATGCCCGCTGGAGCGTCACACCCGGGATGTACGTGTGACTTCTATTTATGAAGGGACCAGTGAAATCCAGCGGGTGATCATTGCCCGCGAACTGCTCAATGAAGTGTCCGGCTAAAGGCCGGTCAGACTCAACCATTCGAACAACGAAGAGAGAATTATTATGGAATTGAAAGATAAAGTTGCGGTTATCACCGGTGGTGCTTCCGGCCTGGGCGAGGCCACCGTGCGTCGTTACGTCGCTCACGGTGCCAAAGTGGCGATCTTTGATATGAATCAGGAGCGCGGAGACGCCATTGCCAGCGAACTGGGCGATGCGGTGATCTACCAAAATGTGAATGTCACGGATGAAGCTTCCGTGCAAGCGGGTATTGATGCGACCGTGGCGGCGTTTGGCGCGATTCATTTGTGTTCCAACTACGCCGGCGTGGCCGATGCCGCTAAGACCCTGGGTAAGAAAGGCGCTTTTCCGCTGGATATATTCAACAAGGTGATTTCCATTAACCTGGTGGGCACCTTCAACGTATTGCGCCTGGTGGCCGAAGTCATGAGCAAGCAGGATCCGGTCACTGCGGATGGCTGTCGCGGCGTCATCATTAACACCGCGTCGGTGGCGGCCTACGAAGGACAGATGGGGCAGGCGGCCTACAGTGCGTCCAAAGGCGGTATTGTGGGTATGACCTTGCCGATCGCCCGCGATCTGGCGAGCTTTGGTATCCGTGTGAACACCATTGCTCCAGGTTTGATCCACACGCCAATGTGCGATTCACTGCCGGAAGAAACCGTGCAGGCACTGGCGGCCAACGTGCCGTTCCCGACTCGTTTGGGTAACCCGGACGAAGTTGCTCGCCTGGCGCAGAACATTGTGGAAAATGATTACCTGAACGGTGAAGTGATTCGCTGTGACGGTGCGATTCGCATGCAGCCGCGCTAAAGCTGGCAGTCGCCAGTAATGTCTTGATACTCAAAAGGCGTTATTGGTAAGCACAAAAAAACCGGCGTAGTGCCGGTTTTTTTGTGGGTGATCCGGTCAGGTATCAGGCCGGGACCAACTCCTTGGGCGGGATACTTTCGTCAGCCAGGCGCGCGGGTTCGACTGCGGCACCTCCGGCAATCAGGCGCTTGCTGATCATGAATTCCTGCGGGCGATTGACGCAGTCAGCCGAGATCAATTTACCTTCTTTCAGGTAGAAGGCTACAAAACTGCGGGAATTGTCCTTGTCGCCGCGGATGACGACTTGATCATAGCCCTGACTCAAGCCGGCAATCTGCAGTTTCAGATCGAATTGATCGGACCAGAACCAGGGCAATGCCTGATAGGGTTTTTCTTTTCCGCAAATGCTGGCAGCGGCGGCTTTGGCTTGCTCGGTGGCGTTGGGAACCGATTCCAGGCGCATGCGCTCGTTGTACAGCTCGTTGGGGTGGTTGGCGCAGTCGCCAGCGGCCACAATGTCCGGGTCGTTGGTGCGGGCGCATTCGTCGACCACGATGCCGTTCTCGACGGTCAGACCAGCCGCTTCTGCCAGTTCTACGTTGGGGACAATACCCACACCGATCACCACCAGATCTGCATCGAACGCGGTACCGTCGCCGCAGGTGACTTTTTCAACGTGGCCGTTGCTGCCGTCAAAACCAGACACGGCGATGCCGGTTTTAATCACTACGCCTTCGTCAGAGTGAACGCGGGTGTAGAACTCGGACAGTTCCGGAGCGGTCACACGAGCCAGCACGCGCGGAGCCATTTCCAGTACGGTGACGTTCATGCCCATTTTTTTCAGCGAGGCGGCGGTTTCCAGGCCGATGTAACCACCGCCTACAATCACGGCGTTTTTGCCTTCGCCCACGTCTTTCTGAATGTCGTGAACGTCCTTCAGGTCGCGCAGGTAGTGAATGCCTTCCAGTTCAACGCCGGGCAGGGAGACCGTGCGAACGCGGGAGCCGGTACACAGCGCCAGTTTGTCGTAGTTGAGGACTTCGCCGTTGGTCAGCGTCAGTGACTTGTGCGCGCGGTTGATGTTGGCTACGCGGGTGCCCAGTTTGAATTCGATGTCGTTCTTATCGTACAGGGCCTGTGCGCGGATCAACAGATCGTCCGCGTCCTTCTCGCCGGACAGTACTGCTTTGGACAGCGGGGGGCGGTGGTAGGGCATGTAGGGCTCATCGCCGATGACCAGAATTTTTCCGTCCCAGCCTTCTTGTCGCAGGGAAGGAGCCAGTTGGGCCGCCGCGTGGCTGGCGCCAATAATAATGCAGGTTTTAGACATACGGATCACTCATCGTCAAAGGGTGTATCGCTATAGCCAGAGGGCTATAGGGTTTCTCGTTATTCTGTCGACCGATCAGAGGATGCGGTTGTGTGCAGAGTGAGGGCTAGATTACTCTCAGCCTGATGAATTGGGGATAGCATTTTAGGCCATATGACTAGCATTATCGTCCTCGATTGAGTATCATTTTCGTCCATGTGCGGTATGGTTGAGTCGGAGATATGCGTAAACCCCAGCAGCAGGAACAGCAGCAGTTTGTTGATAAGCAGCTGCAGATACTCGATCAGGTGTTGCGAGAGGAGTGTCCCTATGTGGATCGTGAAGCGTTGGGGCACTGGTGCGGTCTGAGTGATCCCTGGTGGCAGCCAGGCCACAGTCTCAGCCTGGAGGATTTCCTACGTCTGCTGAAGCAGTTACACCACAACGAGGTCCCCAATATCGCCGTTCGTTTGGCACAGCGCCGGAGCCTGCAGGATATGGGGGTGTTGGGCTATGCCCTGTTGGCCAGCCCCACCTTGCTGCAGGGCCTGCAATTATCCGCGCACCTGGTCGAGAGCAATTTCCCCGCCCTGAAAGTTAGACTGACCACGGACAGTGACCACGCTTTGGTGTCTTGTGAGGTGCTGGCCGGCGGTTCGGATTATTTCCAGTTGCTGCTGGAAGAGTGGATTTTTTCTCTGTGGGTGTACATTCAGGCGCTGTTGCCGGAAGGGCTGGCGGCCTGTGCCAGTTATGCCACGCTCAACTATCACGCGCCCACCTATCATTGGCAGTACCAGCAGATTCTCGGGTGTCGGGTCGAGTTTGATCGCGCCAAAGCGGTGTTGGCCATCCCCAGGCAATGGTTGTTTATTGCGGTGAAAGGTCGCAGCGGTCAAACACAGCAGTTATACGATACGCAGATCAAGCGCCTGCTAAAAGAGCAGGGACACAGTGGTGATATTGTCAGTCGGGTGAAACGCCTGCTGCTTGAAAAACCGGTGCAGTGTGATTATCGGCTGGAAACGACGGCGCCTTTTATGTCGTTATCGGCGCGAACACTGCGGCGGTATCTGGCCGAAGCCGGCACCAGTTTTCGCGCTGTCAGTCTGCAAGTGCGGATGGAGTTGGCAAAAGATTATTTGCTCAATACGCAGTTAACCGCCCAGGAAATTGCCTACCAGCTGGGGTATGCGCAGCCCAATAATTTCTATCGGGCGTTCAAGAGCTTTTATCGTTTGCCCCCGGAGCAGTATCGGTTGCGACATTCGTAGCGAGGAGGTCGTCCAAATCGTTGAATGACCGCAGCTCGTTTTGTTCAACACCCCTTGGTTCATTGCTGAATTCAGTGCCAATGTGTCTTTATACGCTTCAGCTATAATTACTCTGAATGTGTTCAGCTGCACCTGCAACCACCCAGACTGTCACTGAAGACGTGTCCCAACGCTGTTAATTTGTTTCCAATACTGTCAATGAGATTGATGCCTGTTTTACCAATCAATGGATGGGTATGGCGAATCAGGTCAATGTGAGGCGCTCTGAAAAAGGCGGCTCAATTTGAGGAGGGAATCATGAACGATTTATTTGAAAATCCGATGGGCTTGGACGGTTTTGAATTTGTCGAGTTTGCCGCCCGACAAAAAGGGCTGCTGGAGCCGGTTTTTGAAACTCTGGGGTTCAGTTTGGTGGCCAAGCACCGGTCTAAAGATGCGCTTTTATACCGTCAGGGCGATATTAACTTTGTCATCAATTACGAACCCGGCAGTGAAGCGCAATTCTTTGCTGAGGAACACGGTCCTTCGGCCTGTGGCATGGCCTTTCGGGTAAAAGATTCACTCAAAGCCTATAACCGGGCTCTGGAACTGGGTGCCCAGCCCGTGAATATACCCACCGGTCCGATGGAATTGCGGCTACCGGCCATTAAAGGCATCGGCGGTGCGCCGCTGTATTTAATTGATCGCTATGATGAAAAATTGTCGATTTACGATATCGACTTCGAGTTTATTGAGGGGGTAGACCGCCACCCGCCCGGCTGTGGTTTCAAAGTCATAGATCATTTGACCCATAATGTGTATCGCGGGCGGATGGATTTCTGGGCGAAATTTTATGAGCGAATTTTTAATTTTCGTGAAATCCGTTTTTTTGATATCAAGGGTGAATACACCGGGTTGCTGTCGAAAGCCATGACCGCGCCGGACGGAAAAATCCGTATTCCATTGAATGAAGAGGCGTCCCAGGGCGGACAAATCGAAGAGTTCTTGATGGCCTATAATGGCGAGGGTATCCAGCACATCGCCTTTTCCTGCGACAACCTGTTTGACGCCTGGGACAAGTTAAAGGCCCGCGGGGTCAGGTTCATGACGCCACCTCCGGAGACCTATTACGACATGCTTGAAGAGCGCTTGCCAGGTCACGGTGAGCCCGTGGCCGAGCTGAAAAAACGCGGACTGTTACTGGACGGAAGCACCGAAGGTGGCAAGCCACGTCTGTTACTGCAGATCTTTTCCGACACCCTGGTCGGCCCGATGTTCTTTGAATTTATTCAGCGCAAAGAAGACGAGGGCTTTGGCGAGGGCAACTTTAAAGCGTTGTTTGAGTCCATTGAGCGGGATCAGGTCGAGCGGGGGGTGATTAAGAAATAGTAATTAGTAACTAGTAACTAGTAACTAGTAACGAGTAGCGAGTGGCTAGTGGCTAGGAAAAGATAGGGGCGAGTAGATAGATTGTAGACAGTAGACAGGGAAAGACTAAAAGTGAATAGACTGGCTCAGGGCTGGGGGTATGCTTGACTCGCCACTCGCCACTCGCCACTTCAAACAAGCGTCGCGAAATATTCGGGCACAATCTCACTGGCCGGACCGTAGTGGGCTTCGTCGAAGTGTGAGCCGTTGCTGGAAGGTTCCAGGTTCAGTTCGACGGTGTGGGCACCGGCCCGTTTGGCCATCTGGAAAAATCCGGCGGCGGGGTAGACGTTGCCGGAGGTACCGATGGAGATGAACAGGTCGCACTGTTCCAGGGCCGCGTCAATTTCATCCATGTACAGCGGCATCTCGCCAAACCAGACCACGTGGGGTCGTAGTTGCCCGGGTATTTGGCAGCAGGGGCACGGGCGTTCGACTTCAATGTCTTCCCGGCAGGGAAACAGCTTTTGAGTTGATGCACAGCGGACTTTCAGTAGTTCGCCGTGCATGTGCAGCGGGTTTTTTGAGCCGGCCTGTTCGTGCAAATGATCAATGTTTTGGGTGATCAGGGTGAACGAACCCGGGTGATGGTTTTCAAATTCGGCCAGCGCCCGATGGCCTGCATTGGGCCGAATACCGTTGAGCAGGTGGGCGCGACGTTGGTTGTAAAATCGCTGTACCAACTGCGGATTGCGACTAAAGGCTTCCGGCGTGGCCACGTCTTCGACTCGGTGTTCCTCCCACAGCCCATCGGCCGCCCGAAAGGTACGAATGCCGGACTCTGCTGAGATGCCTGCGCCGGTCAGGACAACAATGTTTGGGTGCTGCATGGTTATATCCGATCAGTGGTGACGAGCGATGGTGGCCGCTTACACATACCGCATCAACATGGCATAACCGCCGTCTTCGGGCAGGGTGATGTTGGCCGGCATTGGGATTTTGACCTGATGGCCGGACCCCGGAGCGACATCAATGGCCTGGCCTTTTTTGTCTTCCAGCGTATCCAGGGTAAAGCGCAGATTGCCTTGTGGTGTGATCAACTCCAGCTGGCTGCCGGTTTCAAAACGGTTTTTTACGTCAATGGAGAGCCAGCCGTTAGCGGCATCGTACGCCGTGGCTTCACCCACAAACTGTTGATTGTTGCTGGGGTTGCCGGTGTCGTAGTTTTGGTACTCGCTGGGCACGTGGCGGCGGTAAAAGCCTTCGGTGTAGCCCCGGTTGGCCAGGTGCTCCAGTTCTTTCATCAGCCCCATGTCGAACGGCTTGTTGGCGACAGCATTGTCGATGGCCTGGCGATACACCTGGGCCGTACGCCCGACGTAGTAATGGGATTTGGTTCGGCCTTCAATTTTCAGCGAGTGAATGCCCATTTTGACGAGACGGTCAACGTGCTGCACGGCACGCAGATCCTTAGAGTTCATGATGTAGGTACCGTGCTCATCCTCGTAGGCGGGCATGTACTCACCCGGACGGCTGCGCTCCTGCAATAACATCGAGATCTCGTCGCGATCGGTGTTCGCGCCGGCGGCTTTAGGGTCAAAGACACTGGCCTTGGGGGCGGATTCCACGGCAATCAGGTTGCCGATTTCATCTTCTTTGGCGGCGTGGGTGTTGTATTCCCAGCGACAGGAGTTGGTGCAGGCACCCTGGTTGGAATCGCGGTGGGTCATATAGCCTGACAGCAGGCAGCGGCCGGAATAGGCGATACACAGCGCGCCATGCACAAAGACTTCCAACTCCATTTCCGGACAGCGCTGACGGATTTCTTCGATCTCATCCAGTGACAGTTCCCGCGACAGGATGACTCTTTCAACGCCCTGGCGGTGCCAAAACTGAACCGTCGCGTAGTTGACGGCGTTGGCCTGTACCGATAGGTGGACCGGCATGTCCGGCCATTTGTCGCGCACCAGCATGATCAGACCGGGGTCGGACATGATCAGGGCGTCGGGCTGCATCTCAATCACGGGCTCCAGATCGCGTAAATAGGTACGGATTTTGTCGTTGTGCGGTGACAGGTTACTGGCCAAATAGAATTTTTTATCCTGGCGGTGGGCTTCCTTGACGGCTTCAGCGAGGTTTTCCAGGCGGTTAAACTCGTTATTTCGAACCCGCAGGCTGTAGCGCGGCTGGCCCGCATAGACGGCATCTGCGCCATAGGCAAAGGCGTAGCGCATGCTTTTCAGGGTGCCGGCCGGGGAAAGTAATTCAGTGTTCATGGTTCAGATCTCATCATGCGGCCATCAGGCCGAGAGGCTTTTGACGTCAAAACCAGGTGCAGCCGGCGTTGTGTCAACCGTTGCAGTTCTAGGCTCGTTAAATAGGGGCGCAATTTTACCGGATGTAGGCCAAGATTGCAGGCTGCAGACCGAACGAACAGTTGTTGTGAATCAAGTGCAGGCAAAAATAAGTTTGCCAGGGTCATATCAGTCCTGGCGACGTAACTTCAGCAGGTAGCGCCTGTTCCAGCGTTTCCCGGTCACCCAAAGCCCTTGTTCCTGGGCATCCCAGGCAATGCCGTTAAGAACATTGTCCCGCCTGTAACTGCGATGTTGTTTGGCCAGTTCCGCCAGCGGGAGCACACCGACAACCCTGCCGCTGTCCGGATCGATGGCGAGGATATCGCTCGAGTACCAGACGTTGGCCCAAATGAGCCCGCCGAATACGGTCAGGTCGTTGAGGTTTGCAACCGCTTTCCCGCCCTGGGTCACGGTGACTGTGCGGGTGGTGTCAAAATTCAGAGGGTTGCGAAACGTGAGCTGGCTGCTGCCATTGCTCATGACCAGTTGATTGCCGTAAGCTGCCAGCCCCCAGCCTTCTCCCTGGTAGGTAAAGGTCTGAAGCCGTTCCAGTGTCTGCGGGTTGAGGGTATAGGCTTGGCCGGATTTCCAGGTCAACGCATAGAGTTTTCCCTGTAGCAACGCGATTCCCTCGGCAAAGAGGTCGTCATCCAGGTGGTGATTGTGAGTGGGTGATGAGCTGGATTTGTGATAGCGGTGGATAAACGATTTACCGTACAAGCCGCTGCTCTCGATGATGTGGTCTTGATCAACCACCAGTCCCTGAGTAAAACTGGTGGTTGAATGGGGTAACGATTTCACAATATTGTAGTCATAGCGGACCACAGTAGGCGTGTTGTTAACGGCATCACCGTGAATGGAAGCTGGCAGAGAAAGGTCGGCAGCAGCGCGGCTCGATAGCAACATCAGGATTAAAAAAACCATGGCCAGATTGGGCCATAGTCTGGAGTAATAAAGCATGCAACGGCTGAAGTCTTTTGTCGCATTGACCCTGTTGGGGGGACTCACTGTCGTTCTTCCTATTGCGATTCTGATGTTGATATTCCAATGGTTGTTCGCGTTGATTACGGATTTTATTCAACCTTTGAGCAATTTGCTAACGGACCGTGCTCAGTTGCGGGGGGTGATGGCGGATGTTCTGGTGTTGCTGATCTTGCTGGCGCTGTGTTTCAGTGTGGGGCTGTTTGTAAAGACCCGTGTCGGCGGCTGGTTACACGGTTGGATGGATAAGGCGTTGTCGCGGTTTGCGCCAGGCTATCAAACCATTCGCGATATCGTCGTGCAGTTTGTGGGTGGCCCGGAAGAAAACTCCTTGTTCAAGGGCCAGGTCGCACTGGTGAAGCTCTATGGGGCTGACAGTGAGTTGCAAGTGACCGGCATTGTGACGGCCAGATTTGAGCAGGGTTACACCGTGTTTGTGCCCACCGCGCCGATGCCCACCTCGGGCATGGTGTACCACGTGCCGGAACACTTTGTCAGTTTGTTGCCGGATGTCACTGTTGAACAGGCCATGCGGACAGTGATTGCCTGCGGGGCGGGGTCACAGGAGTTGCTGGCGTTGCAGCGGGCTGGGCAGGGCGATAACAAGGTGGCCGTGGAGGCCGAAGGGTAAGCCTGGAGCCGCCGGTCAGCCAACCCGTTTTGTGGCTTACAAGGTCTCAGCGCTTTTTACGAATTAAATCCCGGATCCAAAAACGCCCGGGTTGCAACGCGGTTTCCATGTGACTGCCCACCGGGGTGGGTTCACGGTTGATTTTTGCCGCCAATATCTCTGCACAAATCGGGGTATAGGCGAGACCGCGAGACCCGTGACCGACGTTGATGAACAGTCCGGGCCAATAGCGCCCGGGCGTTGGAATATTCGCCCGGGCGTTTTTGCGCAGCAGGCCATAGTCTTCCAGAAAATGTTCGTATTGAGGCACGCCGCCCACCAATGGCAGGTAGTCCGGTGTGGTACAGCGCAGGGCTGCGCGGCCGCCTAAAACCGATGTCGGGGTGAAGGTGTCTGCGAGTCCAGGTGCCTGAGCACGCATGGTGTTCAGGTTGCGCAGGTGGTCTTCATCATTAATCGACAGCTCCAGGCGTTTTGGGTCAAAGGTAGCTCCCAAGCAATGTTGCCGGTTGATGGCGGGGGGTAAATAGCCGTCTCCGCAAAGCACCGTTTTAAGCTGTTGGCTCTGCTGGCTGGCGGCAACATAAGTGACTTGTCCCCGGATGGGTTTCAGCGGCAAGGCCTCGGTTAATGGAAACTGTCGCACCTGGCTGGCCGTTGCCAACACCACTACTGACGATTCCAGGGTGCCCAGTGAGCTTGCAGCTGGCGGCAGAGCCTGTTGTTGGGGTCGGGGTTGAAACGGGCTTGTCTCAAGACGCCATAAGGCGCTGTGTTGCTCGTAATGGAGGCGGTCGACCGAGGTGTTGAGCCGGATCTCGATGTTTGGGTGATCGGTCAGCGTCTGGCATAACGTGCCGGGATTGATCCAGCCTGAATGCGGAAAAAACAGCCCGCCACACGCTGAGTCAATGCCACTCAACCGGCTGGCCTGGTGAGCATCGACCTTTTCAAAGAGGGCTTGTTTGCCATAGCAGCGCTGCAGTTTTTCATGCAGTTGCGCGGTCTTATCACTGCAGGCTAATTGCAGCACGCCGCACTGTTCGCCCAATGTGCCGGTGAAGTTTTCGCTATGGCCCGGGTCTGTGGCGTCGCTGCCAGCTTGCGCCTTGTCGCTTTCGGTTGGGCATGCGGGTTGCCAAAAGGATTGATAGACCCTCTGGGCAAATTGCAGCGCCAGCAGATTAAAGTCGGACAGGGTTTCTTCGCGGTGGGAGAGTTTGGCATAGAGCACGCCCTGAGGATTGCCGGAGCCCTCCTGCGCGAGCTGAGCGTGTCGATCCAGTAGCGTGACCCGCCAGCCCCGGTCCGCCAGCGAGCGGGCGGTATGACAGCCGGCAATGCCGGCGCCGACGATGATGGCGTGTTTTGTCGCTTCGGCGCTGGACTTGTGGGCTTCAATATCCGGACTGCGGGCTTCTATGTTCCAGGGAACCGCGTATTTGGAGTTGAAGCCATTGGTGGGGAAATCCTGCTGAGAGGCCAGTGGGGCAGGTTGAATCAGCTTGGCGTAGACCATTTCTCGCTTGCGGCCAAAGCCGGTGTCTTGTCGCACCGCAAAGCCGTGCTCTCGCAAGCCGCGTTTGACGAGGGTGGCAGCCGCGAAGGTGGCGACAGTGGCTTCAGCGGCACTCAGTTTTTGCACCAGTTCAAACAATTCAGGTCGCCACATGTCCGGGTTTTTCGCGGGTGAAAAACCATCCAGAAACCAGGCATCTATGCCTCGTTGAGGCCTGCAGTGTGCGGGATGGGTGGACTGCAGAAGTTGCTCCAGCCCATCGACAGCCTCGTTCACAATCAAGGTCAATTGAACTCGACCCCGATCAAAGCTGAGGCGGTGAAAACCTTTGTTCACAATGGCGGGATACTGGCTTAGTAAGGCCTGAACCTCATTGTTGAGCTCCGGCCAGAGGGCTAACGCACGGCAAAGGTCCCTTTTTAACAGCGGGAATTTTTCCACCGAAATAAAGTGCAGGCAGGCCGAGGTGGGAGCGGTTTGTCGCCACAACTGCCAGCTGGCGAGAAAGTTCAGTCCGGTTCCGAAGCCCGTTTCAGCCACGACAAACTGGTCGTTGGTGCCCAGTGCTGACCAGCGCTGATGCAGAAAATTATGTTCGAGGTAGACGTAACGGGTTTCCTGCAGACCATCAAGTTTGGAAAAATAGTAATCATTAAATTCACCGGAGAGCGGCAGACCCTCATCGTCCCAGTGTAATTCGGCGTGCTGCGGGATTTGAGAGGGCGGAGCTGGATGGTCTGACATAGGCGGGTTCGAAGGCGGTGAATCAGTGAATCAATTTGAATTCACGCATGATTTGATCGCACCATTTTGCCAGACGCTCGTCGGTTAAGTCGAATTGATTTTCATCGTCTATGGCCAGACCGACAAACTGTGCCTGGTCCTCGGTCAGGGCTTTGGAGCCTTCAAAGTCGTAGCCGTCATTGGGCCAGTACCCCACCATCTGGGCACCGAGCTTCACCAGCTTAAAGTGCAGGTAACCCATGGCATCAAGAAACCACTCCGGGTAGCCCACCTGGTCCCCCAGTCCATAGAGTGCGACCTTGCGGCCGGCAAAGTTGACCTGATCAAGCTCTTCCCAGATTTCTTCCCAGTCCTCTTGCAGCTCTCCATAGTCCCAGGTCGGGATTCCCATAATGAGATAATCGTATTGCTCCGCGATGACCAGAGGGTCGTCAGTGATGTTGTAAACATCGACCACTTCCTCGGAAAGAATTTCGCGGATTTTGTCGGCCACGATTTCGGTATAGCAGGTGGAGCTACCGTAAAAGAGGCCTACAGGGGCTTTGCTCATGATGTTGATCCTAATTCTGAGGGCGCCATTTTAGGGGCAAGCCCCACCAAATGCACGGAATGAGCCCTTGGAATTTGTCTTTTTGTCATGCCGTTCCGACTCTCCAGCAGAAGTGATCAGGGAATGATCAGCGGGGTGGCGGTGAGGTATGTCACAGGCAGCGGACAGCGGAATTTTAAATCGCACCAGCAAACCCCATTTTCCGCCAGGCCTCATAAACAATCACGGAAGCGGCGTTGGACAGATTCATGCTGCGGCTGTTGGGCTGCATGGGAATTCTGAGGATGTTTTCCGGCGCTTGTGCGCCGAGCACATCCGCGGGAAGGCCGCGGGTTTCTGGACCAAACACCACATAGTCACCCGCCTTGAAAGGCACGTCGGTGTAATTGCGTTGCCCCTTGGTGCTGATGGCGTACAGGGTTTGAGGCTGACAACTGTCGAGGAAACTTGCCCAGCTGTCGTGCACCTGCATGTCTTTCCACTCGCCATAATCCAGGCCGGCACGACGCAGGCGCTTGTCATCCAGTTCAAAAGCAATGGGCCTGATGAGGTGCAATTGTGCCCCGGTATTGGCCGCCAGTCGGATGATGTTGCCGGTGTTGGGGGGAATCTCCGGTTGAAACAGCACCAGATTCAACATAGGGCTGGCAGGGGAGCTGATTTCTTGAGGCGCGTTTGTTTCGGATGTGGGGGCAGAGGAGAGTGTAGGTTCTGACATAAGTAGTATTGACGTCGTAAATGTGAATTTCGAAATAAGGACGCCATGACAGCTGGTTATTTCAACTGGCGGTCATTATAAGGCAGTGGCCGAGAGATGGGAGGGGCCTGGTGTGCAAATGCGCTGCTAAAAGCGGATTGCGATGACAAAAGCGTCATGCATTTGTCACTTTTACGTTTTAGTCTGGCTTTCAGAGGATAAACAGACCGCAGGGAGGCGGGCTCTCCACACCTTATCGGGGCGTCAGCCCCTTTGTTCTTTTAGGCGCTTTCTTCTTTCAAGCCTTTGGCGTAAATCTTGGGTTCGGCAGTCACGCGAGGCTATGCCGTCATCGGTGAACCGCGATCCCGTTCGCCCGAGCAAAAGTGGGGGGGGGGTTAATCTGTGACTGAGTCTTCCGCTGCACCCAATTCAATATCGACGCCCAGTTCGTCTGAAATGTCATTCAACTGGTCGGTCAGGCGATCCATGTCCACATTGGCGGGCAAGCTGATCAAACCTTGAGCAGTGAACATCGGGTCACCGGACCAGGGCATACTGGTACATTGCGTTTGAAGATCGTCCAGATTGATTTGGTGGCTGGCAAAGGCCTGAGATAATTCCCGAATGATACCGGGCCGGTCATTGCCCATGAGATTAAAGTGCAAGAGTTGCAGTTTGGTGTCGGATACGCCTTCTGTGGTTTCCGCGGACACCACTTCAATGCCTTTTTGGTCCTGCAGGGCAGCCAAAGACTCTTTAAGGGCAGGCAGTTGATCTTCCGGGACACTGACTTGCAGAATACCTGCGAATTTTCCTGCCAGATGACTGAGGCGGCTCTCCAGCCAGTTACCCTGGTGATTGGCGATGGTTTTAGCCAGGATTTCAACCACACCGGGTTTGTCGTCACTGAGAATACTGAGAACAAGAGATCGGTTCATGATAGTCGCCTTTAGAATCGTTATTGGTTGAAAATGATTGAGTCATGGGTGACATTATCGTGACGCGGTGATAGCTGCCGCTGTGAAGAGTTCAGTGTCAGCGGGTGGCGCGTACGTTGTGTAACCATGTTTTGAGGCCGGGACGAGGCTCCTTGGGGGCTCCATGGGTTGGGGGCTCCACGGGCTTGAACACCACCGGGTCTTGAAGCCGGTCTTTTGCCTAGACCCCAGTATAGTGATTGTTGGGCTATTCTTACAGCCTCAAGCACAATGCAGCTGAATCTTTTCAGTACCGTGTGTATGTGGGGTTTTTGGGTGAGGATCGTTGGCCTGGCTAATGGTTCGCCAGACCGTCAGAATGGGTGGCTGCAATGTCGACAGGTTGCTGTATGGTTAATGGATTGCTCCACGCAAGCCAACAGATGGTTTTGATCGGGGCGGGTTCAAAGAAATAACGGTTAAACATCACTTTTTAAGCGTAATGAGGAGTCAGTATGTTGAGTAAAATAACGTTTTCACCGCACTGGATAAAAGGGGCGTCGGTTGCCGCCGGTTTGGTGCTGTGTGCAATGAGTAGCCTTGGGGTGGCGGAAGGGGGCATCGAGCAAGCCATGCAAAGCCCGCTGCGCAGTGATGCTAATAAAGCGAGAGATGTGTATCGTCATCCCGCACAAACCCTGTCTTTTTTTGAGGTGAGCCCCAGCAGCCAGGTGGTGGAAATATGGCCTGGCAGTGGTTGGTACACTGAGATACTGGCCCCGTTGCTGGCCGACAAGGGAAAACTCTATGCCGCTCATTTCGCCAAGCAGTCGCCGGTCAGTTATTTTCAAAAAAGCCGCACTGCCTTTCTTGCTATGGCCGAGGCGCACCCGGATGTGTATGGCAAGATGGAGATCACCGAATTTCATCCACCCTCCAAGGTGGTTTCCGGTCCGAACGCTCAGGTTGACCATGTGTTAACGTTTCGCAATGTACACAACTGGATGAAAGCGGGATTTGCGGATGAAGCTTTTACCGAGTTCTATCAACTGTTGAAGCCAAATGGAATTTTGGGGGTGGTGGAGCATCGTGCCAAGCCGGGTACGTCGATGCAGGACATGATTGCATCGGGCTATGTAACCGAGGATGAGGTCATCCGGATGGCTGAGAAGGCTGGTTTTGTGTTGGAGGCCCGTTCAGACATCAATGCCAATCCAAAGGATACGTCGGTGCATCCTGCCGGCGTGTGGTCGCTGCCGCCGAGCCTGCGACTGGGGGATGAAAATCGGGCAGAGTACCTGGCCATTGGTGAAAGTGACCGCATGACGTTGAAGTTTCGTAAGCCTTAATTTTTTAAGTCTTTAGGTTTGTTTGAGTTGATAAGGATTCATTTTTGATTATTCCAGTACAACAATTGTCTGCCGATGCAGTGCAGGGGTTGATAGAAGAATTCATCACCCGTGAAGGAACGGATTACGGCGAGATGGAAATCGCCTTGTCGGATAAGGTGGAACAGGTTCGGGCACAATTGGCGAGCGGTGAGGTGGTGATTGTTTTTGATACTACTGCAGAAAGCGTGAGCCTCCAGTCCAGACTTGAGGCGGATCGTAACGAGCGAGAGTTGCAGCAAAGCCTCAACAGTGACTCTGTTGAGGCGTATTTTAACAACCCGAAATCGGATCAATGGGAAGCTGATGGCGGGCAGTGGGAATACAGTGATGGGGACTTTAATGACGTTTGAGTTGTTACACACGGTCCCGGAGGCTCCCGTTGCCCATTTGCTGCTGGCTCATGGGGCAGGTGCGCCCATGGACAGTGAATTTATGGACGTCATGGCGCGGTTGCTGGTGGAGAGAAACATCGGGGTTGTACGGTTTGAATTCCCTTATATGCAGCAGCGCCGTCACGGCGGCAGCAAGCGCCCACCGGATCGCCAGCCGGTCTTGCTGGAGGCCTGGAGGCAGGTTGTTGAACAATGCTCCCACCTCGACAATGTCTTTATAGGGGGCAAGTCCATGGGGGGGCGCATGGCGTCTTTGATTGCCGATGAGATGCCAGTCAAAGGTTGTGTGTGTTTGGGGTATCCCTTTCACCCACCCGCCAAACCTGAAAAAACGCGCACGGAGCACCTGCGCGCGTTGGCTGCACCGACGTTAATTGTGCAGGGGACCCGGGACGCGCTGGGCAAGCGTGAAGAAGTGGAACAATATGACTTGTCGAGGGCTATTGGGTTGTGTTGGCTGGAAGATGGTGATCATGACTTCAAACCCAGGGTTCGCTCCGGGCTGACTCAACAGCAGCACTTGATCAGTGCTGCAGATGCCGTTGCTGATTTTATCTCAGGGCAGCGGTAGAGGTCTTTTAGTTTTCAAGCAGGGTAATTTTTTCCTGGTCATTGAGCAATAAATTGAGCTCATTCATTGTCTCGCGACGGGCATCTGAATGGTACCAGTTATACCAGTCGCGGGCACTGCGCCACTTGGATAGCACAAAGCGACGATGGGAATTGTGAAGGTCCGAAAAAGTTTCACCGTTGATGAACCCTGGAGCTTGATAGGCCAAATGCAAGGTCCGCTTGGCTGCGGCCTCGTATGTAGTTTCCATGTCTTCTGCAATATTTCGTTCAATTAAGACATTGATCATGAAATGTTCCTGCGCTTTGTCTGGTTGATTGACGCAATCTTACTGAATTCATCGGGTTACTGAAAGAACCGCTTTAGCGCCGGGCGCCGGTGGGGCGCTCGACCTGCATAATGATCCAGTCGGCAAGGTCCATCCAATCTTTCATCAGCGTACGAATAATCAGCAGTTTGCCATTGCCCCGGTCCGGTTGTGCCAGCATCTCCTCGCCAAGATGGGTTAACGCCTTGACAACCTGGCCAATGGTTTGCGGTGGCAGGGAGACGTAAAAGTGATCCGCTGTGGATTTCGGGTTGACTCTACTGAGGGGTTTCAGGGTCTGGGCTTCTACTTTGTTGCCTTGCAGTATATTTTGAACATCCATGGCGAGTTGCGGTTTGTGTCTGCGAAGTACCCGAAAAGTTAATTCCAGGGCTCCGCGGCTGAACAGATCGGGTCTTGCCTTGGCGTGGGTGTTGACAGCCATCATTTTGTTGTCCCCTACCAGCATAAATCAAGGGTTCAGACACTGGAAAGTCTGCTTACATGGTTCTTTATAAGTGTAGCAATCAGCCTTTGAACTGCCGGGGGAATTCATAGACAATGACGTCCATGACAAAAGAATTTGATCACATTTTAGACACTCATGGTCTGTTTTGCCCTGAACCGGTGATGATGCTGCACAAGGCCATCAGAGACGCCCGTGCTGGCGATCTGCTCAAAGTGCTGGCCTCAGACCCTTCAACACAACGGGATATACCTAAATTTTGCCAATTCCTGGGTCATGAGCTGGTGGATCAGGGTAAGGACGAAACCGGCTTTTATTACTTTGTTCGAAAGGCGTGAACGGTCGGAGTGGAGCACGGAACCGCAGGCAATGCTGCAGAGGTGCCAGCCCTGAAGCGGGGACGCGCAGTCTGACACCGCGTTCGGATTTTATGCCGGGGTGTGAATAACGCTGGGTTGAGGTTAGAGAGGGCGGTGTACTTTTTTGACCGTGACAAGTCTCTGGCTTGCTGAATTGAAGCCTTAGATGCCTTCGGAAAGGGGAGTGGTATGCTCCCCTTTCCTGGGTGGCGTAAGTGTGACGGCGGTGATGCCGTCGGCCCAAGGTTCTCTTTGGCTGCGTTGCTGCTTGTTCTTACAGCTACTCAACCAGTGTCGAGATGGCCGCGAGGGCTTCCGGGTCTTCCGCTTTCAGTTTGTTGGCGATCTGGTGCTGAAAGAAATAACGAAACTCCTCTCTGCTTTGGGCAGGGTAGAGGCAATCGTCACCGGGAAGAACCGGCGTATTTTCAATTTTTGCAGGATCGGCCAGCATGCCGCAAATGGTACCATCATGATGAAGGCGCCAGCTTACGACCTCAGTTAAGGTGATGCTGTGAAAACCGTTATCCGACAAAACTGCGTGAGTACCAATGGTATCCGGAACCTCTTGCAGCACATCGTTGGGATTTTCGCACTGGAAGTCGTAGTATTCAGCCGCGGTTTCCAGTTCCACCACTTTGTGAATAGGGCTCTCAAAAAAGATCTCATCAATGCCAGGATCGTAGTAGCCTTCCCACTTGCCGTTCAGTGGGTCCTGGATTTCCGTGGCGGCGACGATGTCGTCTAACCAGGGGACAAGACCTACAACTTCACCGTTGGCTCGCAGGGCCCAGCAGAGAATCTTAAGGCTGAATAGTTTGTCGGGGCTTGCTTCGTTGGAGTAAAGCATCTCCAAACCGTCGAGCTCCGGAGAGAGACGAATGATACGAGAGTTAAACAGTTCCGAGTAGGACTGTCCGGTGAAGAAATCGACCACGTTATCCGTGTTGTGGCCAGATACTGAGGTCTTCATAATACCACCTCCATGATAAGCCTCTGGTAAAATTAACTCTTGAGCCTAATGCTGCACAGCCAAAGAGTGGATCGTTGAGGCAGGTGTATTGGCATACACCTTCACTACATAAGGTATATGCAGTTTTTCAAAAGCACAATACTTTGAAGTGAATTTATTTTGTGTTTTTATAATCTTTATCCATAACGGGGGCAATAACTTGTCTGAGTATTACTTTGCCTATGGCTCTAATATGAACGCCGAACGCATGCTGGATCGAGGCCTGCGCTTTCATAGAGCATTGTCCGGTAATTTGCACGGTTTAGGGTTGGCTTTTAATAAGCGGGCCGCAGATGCACCGCACCGGGCTTACGCCAATGTGGTGCATGCGACGGGAAGTCGTGTTGAGGGGGTTTTGTATCAGCTCTGTGATGAGGCGGAAATCGCCAAAATGGACCCTTTTGAGGGGGCGCCTCGCTTGTACAGTCGCGATATCTACGAAGTGGAAACCGCAGAGGGCGTCATCGCTGCCTGGGTGTATATCGCCAACCGGGCCATGATCACGGAAGGCTTGAGGCCGGAGCGTTGGTATCTGGAGCATCTGCTGGCAGCAAAACCATACCTTTCACAAGGGTATTATGAGCGCTTGTTGCTGACACCGTGCCTGGATGACCTGGTCGAGTCTGTCTCCGGCCTTCAGGCCGCCGGTGGCATTGTTGAAGAGAAGGTGGCAGGGGCATGAGTGCTTTCGAAAAAGCACCAGCCCACTGCACCTTACAGCATCTGGATATTGAAGCTGTATTCCATCAGGTGTTTGAAAGCTCGTTCCGAACGCGTTTGGTCGGAGGTGGAGATGAACCCATTTACCGCCCGACAGAAGATCCGCTTGGTTATCACGAGATTGTGTATACCCGCGACTATGCCGCCAGTGCGTTGCATGAAATCGCTCATTGGTGTGTGGCTGGCCCCGAGCGAAGGCAATTGGAGGATTACGGTTACTGGTACGCACCGGATGGTCGCAGCGCCGATCAGCAGGCGTTGTTTGAACGGCTGGAGGTAAAGCCGCAGGCGTTTGAATGGATTTTTTCGATGGCGGCCGGCCGAAAGTTTCGTGTGAGCGCGGATAATTTGGAAGCGGCGTTAGGGGCCAGTGATGGTTTTAAGGATGCTGTTCACCTGCAAGTACTGGATTACTGCCGCCTTGGCCTGCCGCCGCGAGCGGATTTGTTTGCGCAAGCGCTGGCCAACAAAACGGGGTTGTGCAATCCGTTGAACCCGGCCTATTTTTGTCGTGATGCATTGTGACCAGCCCCGATCCTCGAGCTGGGACAGGCTCTGATATTGACGCATCTGCGCCGCCGGTGTGCCTGTTGGACGCCTCGATTTATATCTTCCGTTATTATTTTTCGCTGCCGGATAACTGGTTTTCTGAAGACGATTATCCAACCGCTGCGGTGTATGGCTATACCGCGTTTTTATTGAATTTCTTACGTCAGCAAAGGCCGCAAAAAATGGCGGCCTGCTTTGATGAAAGCCTGGGCAGCTGTTTTCGAAACACACTTTATCCGGATTATAAATGCAGTCGTGCCCTGCCGGATGACGCCCTGGCTTTTCAGCTGCAGGCCTGTCAGGAGATTACCGGGATTCTTGGTATCGCCTGTTTTGCCAGTGAAACTTACGAGGCCGACGATCTGCTCGGAACCCTCATGATGAACCTGCACTCGCAGGGGGAAGAGCAGGGCATTGCTGTGCTCACTCGCGATAAGGATCTGGGCCAGTTATTACTTCGGCCGCAAGACTGCTTATGGGATTACGTCAACGAACATCAGCAAGCGCGATCATTTCGTGACGATATTCACAGGAAGTTCGGGGTCTGGCCGGAGCAGATGGCCGACTACCTCGCGTTGGTAGGCGACAGCTCGGACGACATTCCGGGGGTGCCGGGTATTGGTCAAAAAACTGCCCAGGCCCTGTTGCAGTGGCAGCCTTCCATTGAACGTATTTTTGCGGGCTTGATAGACCTGCCCGGCTTGCCGATTCGCGGTGCCCGATCACTTCCGGATAAGTTGGCATTGCACTCTGAGCAAATGGTGTTGTCTCGCTGTCTGGCCGATATTGTCACGGACATTGATTTGGTCGCAGAAGGTTACGCAGACGTTACACTGGGTTTGGATATAAGTGCAGTGGAGCGGGAGCGCTTTGCTTCCTTTTGCCAGAAAATGGGTTTTGGGCAGGGGTTAATGCAGCGCTTTGATCAAATGCAGTTGGCCTATGGCGCTGACGCAAAACAAGAGCAGGAGTTGGTGTGACGCAATTAACGATTGTGGCAGATGAAAATATTCCCTTTGTGTCCGAGTTTTTTCAGACACTCGGTGAGGTGAAAACCTATCCCGGCAGAACCCTGACGGCGGCGCAGGTGCAGTCGGCCGATGTGTTGCTGGTGCGATCGGTGACGCCAGTCAACGAATCGTTGCTGGCAGGCAGTCGGGTTAAGTTTGTCGGCACCTGCACCATTGGTATTGATCACCTTGATGTGGAGTACCTGTCCCGCTGTGGCATTACTTATCACAGTGCCCCTGGCTGCAATGCCAACTCCGTGGTCGAGTATATATTCAGCGTGCTGGCAACGCTCAAACCCAATTGGCTGCAGGCGTCGTTCGGCATTATTGGGTGTGGCAATGTTGGTGGGCATTTGTACCGTCGGTTATCGGCCTTGGGCCTTGCGGTGGATTGTTATGATCCTTTTTTGTCGGAGGTGGATAATCCGGACTTGTGTGAGCTGGAGAGGGTCCTGCAAGCGGACGTGGTGTGTCTGCACACCCCGTACACCCGCAGTGGTGCTCATCCCACCCACCATCTTCTGGGTGAGGCGCAATTGCAACAGCTCAAGCCCGGTTGTTTGTTGATAAACGCTGGCCGCGGCCCGGCGATTGATAACCAGGCTTTAAAGCGGGTGTTATCGGTGCGTCAGGATGTGACGGTTGCGCTGGACGTGTGGGAGCCGGAGCCAAATCTGGATGTGGGGTTGATGCCGCTGGTGGCGTTGGCCAGCCCTCATATTGCGGGCTACAGCTATGATGGCAAGGTGGAAGGGACCGCGATGATATACCGCGCACTCTGCCGGTATTTAAAGTGTGCGCAGGCAGCTACCACAGAGGCGTTGCTGGCGGGAGATGAAAGCGGTGCTCAGCGTCTGTCATGGGGCAGCAGGGAGCCCGAGGCGGCGGCTAAAGGTGCCGCGACAACAGCGGATGATGGCAGCGTGCAGGATTGGCTGAATCGGGCTATTTTGACCGCTTATGACGTCGGTGCTGATGATGCTCGTATGCGCGCTCAGTTGTTGACAGAGTCCAGCTTGGCCTCTGAGGCCGCTTTTGCCAGGGAGTTCGATGTGTTGCGTAAAAATTACCCCAAGCGCCGCGAGTTTCCCTGTTTTCAGGTGGGGGCTATGCCGGAGGGATTGGCAGAGGATAAAAAAAAGCCGCTCAACAAGCTGTTGGCGACTTTAGGATTTACCCTAGCAATACGAGAGGAGAGTTGAGATTTATCGGTGATCAGATGTCAGAATCTGCAGAATCAACCAATTCGCGCAGCTGCATCAACACATCATCAACCATTGCTGCAGTGATCGGAATTTCGACGCCGTCCTCGTTAACAATTGCTGCACCATGAAAATCAATGTCCCGGGCAGAGCTGTTATGGGAAGTGGCGTTTGAGAGTTGGCCTGCCATTTTGATACCTGTGTCGTCGATGGAAGTACTATAAAGATTTGTCGTGACAGATTTGTGACGCAATCCTGTGCTCAAATCTGCCCGGCTCCATTTCATTATAGACTTCAATTTAGGCCTTAAACTGTGATTTGTATCGGCTTGCTAGAAGGAAATTGAATAAGCATTTCAGTACTATAACGAATGATTTGAGTGGCTCATGGTGGTGCATTGCGGGCTTTGAAGTGGGTCGCAGCCAATGAGTTTGGTTCTCAAGTCGCCATTCAGGCCCGCGAGCGATGTCTTGTTTTAGTGCGTGCCTGGGTAGTGGGGGTGTAAAGTGGCCATCCTGGTGTCAGGCTTCGGCGTAATCCCTGTGTTCAATTTCTCGCCGGTGCTGGCCGTGTCGCCTCAACCTCGAGGCGGCCTGCTTAACCAAGTTTGCGGGCGTAAGTTACCGTGAAATTTTGATAGAATCCCGCCTTTCCCGGATGGGGGTTATCCCGTCAGGGGTAACCGGCCTTCCCCCCTTATCTTCGCCGGACCGGGAGGCAACGTTAAAGATTATCTTATGGTTAGGATTACTTTATGGGCATGAACCGGTTGACGCTGGGCTTAATTGTGAACCCCTGGGCGGGTATCGGTGGCCCGGTCGGCCTGAAAGGCAGCGATGATCGGGAGCTGGTTGCCCAGGCTTTGCAGGAAGGTGCTGAGCGACGGGCAGCGGGGCGGGCGCAGCGCTGTCTGTCCCGACTGCGGGGCAAATTGGCAGAGAGAGCGGCGTCAAACGACTCGCAATTGCTCACGGTAATGACTTGCAGCGGCGGGATGGGGGAGTTGGAGGCTGCCGCGGCGGGGTTTGCCCCGCAGGTGGTGTTTGACGGCCCGGCGGAGGACAGCAGCGCAGAAGATACCTGCCAGGCAGCGCGTAAGTTGCAGCAAGCCGGTGTTGATTTGTTGTTGTTTGTCGGTGGTGATGGCACGGCCCGGGATGTTTGCCGTGCCGTGGGGGAGGAGCTGCCGGTGCTGGGCATTCCCTCCGGGGTCAAAATGCATTCCGGAGTGTTTGCCATTTCGCCCGAAGGCGCTGCGGAAGTGGTGCTGGCGATGATGTCGGGTGAACTGGTGGATCTGCGGTTACAGGAGGTTCGCGATATCGATGAAGCCGCTTTTCGACAGGGGGTGGTAAAAAGCCAGTACTACGGTGAAATGCAGGTGCCTGAGTGTGGTCATTTCATTCAGAGCACCAAACAGGGCGGCCGGGAAGTGGAAGAACTGGTGCTGGATGATATCGCGGCTGATTTAAGAGAGCGGCTGGAAGACGATGTCTATTATCTGATTGGTGCCGGCACCACGCCCAGAGCGCTGATGGACGAATTGGGGCTGCCCAATAGCCTGTTGGGCATCGATGTGGTCTGCAATGAGCAGTTGGTGGCGGCCGATGTGTCTGGTGTGGAGCTGGAAGCGTTGTTGCGTCAGCATCGGGGCCGGGCGGTGATCGTCCTCTCGGTGACCGGTGGTCAGGGCTCCCTGATCGGGCGTGGCAATCAGCAGTTGACACCCTGGGTGTTACATCGCGTTGGCCGGGACAATGTCTGGGTGCTGGCGACCAAGAGTAAAATCAAGGCCCTGCAGGGGCGGCCTTTGTTGATGGACAGTAACGACGTAACCCTGGATGCCGCCTGGCAAGGTTACATTCCGGTGACTACCGGCTATCACGACCAGATTCTCTACCCGTTGGGAGTCGATTTCGAGGCAGACACGGATGCCGCTCACACACCTATTGATATTAATGCGGTTGGGTCTGATACGGCCGGACCTGATGCCCTGGAGCCATAAATCTTGAATTCCTCATTCGCTCACGCCGCCTACGCTACCTTGCCGGCACAACAGGTCGACGCAAAGCTTCGCGGGGTGCGGCCAATCAGTGATTTGTTGCAGGAGGCTTCCCACCAGGCTGTTGATTCACGCCGCCTGTTTCATGGGCGTGGCTGTCTCTATCCCGGTTACGAGCAGGTGACCGTCGATCTGTTTGCCCCGGTGTTGTGGGTGACGTTTTTCAAAGCACCCGAAGACGCTGACTTTGAGGCGCGTGTGATCCGCGAGCTCGCCGAGATTGCGGAAGTGCATGCTTTGGCTGCCCTGTTGGTGCAGCGTCGTTATTTGCCGGACGCGCCGGCGGAATGTGTCTGGGGTGAGTTGCCCAACACTGTGTGGGCTTGCCGGGGCCAGGCAAAATTCACAATTCAGTTGGGCGGCCGGCAAAATACCGGTTTCTTTCTGGATATGGAGCCCGGACGTGGCTGGCTTGAACAGCGCGCTGAAGGCAAGCGGGTATTGAATCTGTTCTCCTACACCTGTGCGTTTTCAGTGGTCGCCCAGATGGCGGGTGCGGTGTCGGTGGTGAATGTGGACATGAGTCGCGGCGCCTTGAACCAGGGGCGTGAAAACCACCGCCTCAATCATTTGCCAACGGACTCGATTCGTTTTTTACAGGAAAATATTCTCAAATCCTGGGGGCGTATTCGTCGCCCCGGTCCCTATGACATCGCCATCATTGATCCGCCCAGTTTCCAGCGCGGCAGTTTTGTGGCGGCGCAGGATTACCGCAAGCTGGTGCGGCGCTTGCCGGAGTTTATGGCGGCGGGCGGCGATGTGCTGCTGTGCCTGAATGCTCCCGAGTTGGGAGAGGACTTTTTGCAGGCGCTGGTCAGCGAAGAGTGTCCGGACTGTTATTTTGTGGAGCGCCTGACGCCCTCACCGGATTTTCCCGACAAAGACCCCAATCAACAACTAAAGCTCATGCACTTTCGTTATCAGCCTTGAGGCATGCTTTTTACTCGCGACTCGCCGTCAGTGATGTTTGGCTTCGAGCATGATGTTGTGCATGACCTGTCGAATCTGGTGTGAAGCACCGGAGCGCAGGGCTTCCCGCAACTGGTGGATGTTGGTCTGTTGATTTTCAAACACCGACAGTGGCAGTTCGGGATTGCCTTCGGAGGCGGATTCGACAAAGCCAGCCCTGGCGGACAGGAGGGTAAAGGCTTTGTGGGTCAGAATCACCTGATCCAGCCCTTCCTGACGGATGGTTGCGTCATAGGTAATATAACCTGAGTCCGACAGCCAGAGGGCGGCGCCGAAGCAGGACTGATGTCTTTGGCTGTGCAGTCCGTATTCGTCCGGGGTGTCCGGGCCGCTGATATCTTCGACTAACAGCAGAAATTTACGCGGAAAAGAGCGGTACAGTTGCACCAGTATTTTGCCGGCATCCTTGTAAAAGTCATCAATATGAATATCGCTCACACTCGGGCTCTTGGGTTATGCAGTGGTTGTTTGCGCTGGAGTTGAGGGCGAGTCTGCGTTCGCCCAATGCCTGCGTTGCCTCTTGGGCCACACTCCACAGAAGTTTGGTCGGTGGGGGTGCGGCCAGCTGCTCGATTGCCTGAGGGTTTATTGAGAGTAGCGCTCAATAAAGGTCGCAAAACGACTGATGGCGGTGTCAATTTCATCGGCACGGGGCAGGAACACGATGCGGAAGTGGTCCGGACGTTTCCAGTTAAAAGCGGTGCCCTCAACCAGCAGAATTTTTTCCTGAATCAAAAAGTCCTGCACCAGCAATTGATCGTTGTGGATGCGATGCACATCAAGGTCGATTTTGGGAAACAGGTACATGGCGCCTTTCGGTTTTACACAGCTGACACCGGGAATGTCGTTGATTTTACTCCAGGCCATTTCCCGCTGTTCGTACAGTCGGCCGCCGGGGCGAATCAATTCGTTAATGCTCTGGTAGCCGCCCAGTGCCGTTTGGATGGCGAACATGGCGGGCACGTTGGCGCACAAGCGCATCGACGACAGCATCTCCAGGCCCTCGATAAACCCCTTGGCCCGATGCTTGGCGCCGCTGATGATCATCCAGCCAGAGCGAAAACCCGCCAGGCGATAGGTCTTGGACAAGCCGTTAAAACTGACGCACAGTACATCCTGAGCCAGCCGACCCATGGGGACAAATTCGGTGTCGTCGTAGAGGATCTTGCTGTAGATCTCATCAGAAAAAATGATCAGGTCATGAACTCGGGCCAGTTCCACGATTTGTTCCAGCAGTTCCTGGCTGTAGACCGCACCGGTGGGGTTGTTGGGGTTGATCACCACAATGCCGCGGGTCTTGTCCGTAATTTTGGATTCGATGTCGTTGATGTCCGGGTACCAGTCGGCAAGCTCATCGCATTCATAGTGTACGGGGGTGCCGCCGGCAAGGTTAACCGCCGCTGTCCACAGGGGGTAGTCCGGAGAGGGAATCAACACCTCGTCGTTGTTGTTCAGCAAGGCCTGCATGGACATGACAATCAGCTCGCTGACGCCGTTGCCCAAAAAGATATCGTTGATTTCAACGTTGGGTACCTGCAGTTGCTGGCACTCTTGCATGATCGCTTTGCGGGCTGAAAACAGGCCGTGGGATTCGCAGTATCCCTGTGCGTTGCGCAAGTTATAGATGACGTCCAGAATGATTTCGTCGGGCGCTTCAAAGCCAAACGGCGCGGGGTTGCCGATGTTCAGCTTTAAGATTTTATGGCCTTCTTCTTCCAGGCGGTGAGCGTGGTCAAGAACCGGTCCACGAATGTCGTAACAAACATCATCCAGTTTGTGGGATTTTTCAATGCTGTGCATTTGCATTACCATCATGTGGTCAACGAAAGTGTACTTAAGACTCAAGTGTGCCTAAGGTAAGCCCTCGGCACGGCCCCTCAGCGTACAGCATCTGAGCTATGGTAAAGACTCCCTGGGCTTTGGTGTACTGCCTGAACTCGTAGGGGCACTACCTGAACGGTGGCTTACGTAAGTGGAGTACTGTTTACCAAAGACGACCCAGGTGCGCAGATTTCAGTCTGTGACTGATGAGTACCGGTGGCGGGCGAAGCACGCAAGATTACTGAGAAAATCGCCTTAAGTCATTAACAATAATGGAAAGAATTATGTCAGATCAGCCTTCAAAAAACGATGACCTCCGTCAAAATGCCATCTGGCGAGAGAAATTAACCCCTGAGCAGTACCACGTCTGCCGCGAGAAGGGTACCGAAAGACCGTTCAGCGGTGAGTACTGGCAAACCACCGCGGAGGGAGAGTACCTGTGTCGCTGCTGTGAAAAGCCTCTGTTTGAATCGGGGACAAAATTTGATGCCGGCTGTGGCTGGCCGAGTTTTTATCAGGCGCAGTCTGAGGAGGCCGTTGCCGAGGTGCGCGACACGTCTCACGGTATGGTTCGCACCGAAGTGGTGTGCAGCAATTGTGGCTGCCACCTCGGCCATGTTTTTCCGGATGGGCCGGCGCCGACGGGTCTGCGTTACTGCATTAATTCCGCATCGGTACTGTTAAGGCCCGAGGTTCAGGCCGAGAGTGATGAAAATGGCGACGATGACGCATGAGGGCGTTCCAATCTTTTTATGAAACCGCAGTGCTGCATAAAGGCAGTGTCGAGGCGGTCGAGTCAAACCTGCCTGAGTTGCGTACCGCGAATGCCCTGCGCAAACTGCCGGATGACCGTTATTTGTCGGAAATCAGCCGGCGCATATTTCGTGCCGGCTTGAAGCACTCTATGGTGGATGCCAAGTGGCCGGCATTTGAAGAGTGCTTTTTTGGCTTTGATCCCTACCGGGTGGCCATGATGTCCGATGAGGAGCTGGAGGCACTGACCCATGAGCCGCGTATCATTCGTCACTTCGGCAAAATCAAAGCCGTTCGGGCCAATGCCACATGGGTGCTGGACGTGGCCAGAGAATATGGCTCGTTTGGCAAGATGATTGCGGACTGGCCGTCGGATCATATTGTCGACCTTTGGGCTTTAATGAAAAAGCAGGGAACCCAGTTGGGAGGCCACTCTGCCGCTCGATTTCTGCGGATGGTGGGCAAAGATGGCTTTCTGTTGACCGATGATGTGGTCAGTGTACTCAAGGCCGAAGGGGTGGTGGATAAAGCGCCGACCAGCAAACGGGATTTGCAGTTGGTCCAGGAGGCCTTCAACACCTGGCAGGCCCAGAGCGGGCGTCCTTTGGCCGAGATCAGTCGTATCCTGTCGTTTACCACCAACAGTCGGTAAAAACATCGCCCAGCCAGTAGGTAAAAAGCATCGTCCAGCAGCTAAATAGCATCGTCGTCACATGCAGTTGGTTTCGTGTCCCGCTCAAACTGTTCGAAGGGGGCAGTCGGTGATGATGAGGGCGGCGTTTTGCTCTTCGGGCCGTAACGTCGGCTTTAATGGCCGCAGACGGCTGTGATCAGGCCACAATGAGCTGTCAAAATGGCCGCGGTTACCTTTTTGGCTTGTCATTGCTGGGCCGGGGGCGGTGTAAGCTAAGTCCTTGTTATGAAAACTGAAAAAAATAACACAAGGATGTTGACAGGTGTGCGCCCTCTACTTAGAATGCGCCCCACTTCTGAAGACGACGCCACATTGGGTTGATGCAAGAAGGTCCAGGGTCCCCATCGTCTAGAGGCCTAGGACACCGCCCTTTCACGGCGGTAACAGGGGTTCGACTCCCCTTGGGGACGCCATTGCGGGAATAGCTCAGTTGGTAGAGCACAACCTTGCCAAGGTTGGGGTCGCGAGTTCGAGTCTCGTTTCCCGCTCCAAATTTGAAGCCGCAGATTTTGTCTGCGGTTTTTCTTTCCTAGGAAAGAAATTATCCGGCTTGCCGGAAAAGTTTCTGTCCCCTTCGTCTAGAGGCCTAGGACACCGCCCTTTCACGGCGGTAACAGGGGTTCGACTCCCCTAGGGGACGCCATCTTCAAGCCGGTCACTGTGTGACCGGTTATATGCGGGAATAGCTCAGTTGGTAGAGCACAACCTTGCCAAGGTTGGGGTCGCGAGTTCGAGTCTCGTTTCCCGCTCCAATTCCAGAAATCTGATGTCAATCAGGCTTCGCGCCCAAAACTGGCTTGTGCTGGTTCGGTGGCGGTCAACGAGACTATGTCTCGTTGCATTCGCGACATCCCTGTCGCTCACCCTTCGGGCAGCCAGGCTGTGTTAATCGGCTTCCTGCCGATCAATCCCGCTCCAATTCCAGAAATCTGATGTCAATCAGGCTTCGCGCCCAAAACTGGCTTGTGCCGGTTCGGTGGTGGTCAACGAGACGATGTCTCGTTGCATTCGCGACATCCCTGTTGCTCACCCTTCGGGCAGCCAGGCTGTGTTAACCGAATTTCTGTCGGTTAATCTCGTTCACACTGTCGGTTAATCCGTTCAAACCCCCAAAATCTGATGCCACTCAGGCTTCGCGCCCAGCGCCGGTTTGACGTCCGGGGTTAAGCCGGTCGTCGTTACTGCTCTCAGGCTCCTGGTTTTGCAGGCAGCCGCCTGATCCTAATGCCGGGGGATTCTTTATCGTCTTGTATCAATGCAAACCTAAAATATGGGCTCTTTGCTTTTCGTAATCGAAATCGGTGTTATCATTCTCCGCTTCAAAACGCATTTCATCCAATCTCTGATATAGCGCGATTTCTTCATCGGGCATGTAGTGCAGACAATCTCCGCCAAACAGCCAGAATAAATCCCGGGGCACTTGAGGGGCCAGAAGCGGATAGGCCGCGACAATGCGGCACAGGGCTTGTTGGCCGGTGTTAATGACGTCTTCATTGAACGAGTGGCAGTTGGCGAGTTGGTTAAGCTGTTGCAGCAGCTGCTGGTCTTCATCGTTGAGATTGTCGGCCGGCAGGGTGTTGGTTGCGGCTTTTTGCAGGCCTTGCAGCAAATTGCGATGAAATTGAGCGTATTGGGTGGTCATGGGATTCCTCATCTTTAATTTTTCCATTTTACCCCAATATGGTGTGGCATTAGTGAATTTCCGGCAGGTATTTATGAGTATTGCATTGTCCATCAAGCAGCTGGTCAAAACATACGACAACGGTTTTCAGGCTCTTAAGGGCGTGGACCTCGATGTTAAAGAAGGCGATTTTTTTGCCTTGCTGGGCCCCAATGGTGCCGGCAAGTCGACCACGATTGGTGTGATCTGTTCGCTGGTGACAAAAAGTGCAGGCAAGGTTTCGGTGTTTGGTTATGACATTGATACCCAGTTTGCCGAAGCGAAAAAGCAAATCGGCATTGTGCCGCAGGAATTTAATTTCTCACAGTTTGAAACAGTGCGAACCATCGTGGTCAATCAAGCGGGCTATTACGGGTTGAAAAAGTCCATTGCCGTGGAGCGCACGGAAAAATACCTCAAGCAGTTAGGGTTGTGGGATAAGCGAGATACCCCGGCGAGGATGCTGTCCGGTGGGATGAAGCGCCGTTTGATGATCGCCCGGGCATTGATCCATGAGCCACGCCTGTTGATTCTCGATGAGCCCACAGCGGGCGTTGATATTGAGTTGCGGCGTTCAATGTGGGACTTCCTGCGAGAGATTAATGCCAAGGGGACTACCATCATCCTGACCACCCACTACCTGGAAGAGGCGGAAAGCCTGTGTCGCAATGTGGCGATTATTGATCGGGGGCAAATCGTGGAGAACACCAGCGTTAAAGCACTGCTGAAAACGTTGAACAAAGAGGTGTTCATTTTCGACACGCGGGAGGCGCTGACGTCGGTGCCGGATGTGCCCGATTACCATTTAATCCTGGCGGAAGAGCACACCCTGGAAGTGGAAGTGGAAAAGGGTCGTTCCTTAAACGAATTGTTTGATGGCCTCAGTCAACAAAACGTTCATGTGGTCAGCATGCGCAATAAAGCCAATCGTTTGGAGGAGTTGTTTGTGTCATTGGTCAAGGGTAGTGCGGATCTGGCTGATGCCCAAGAGCAGGGAGTGGGAGTATGAATCCTCAGGAGCAGTGGATTGCATTGAGTGCCATTATCCGCAAGGAAGTGCACCGTTTTATGCGGATTTGGGTTCAGACCCTGGTGCCGCCAGTGATTACCATGGCGTTGTATTTTGTGATTTTTGGCAGTTTGATCGGTTCCCGCATTGGCGAGATGGGGGGCTTTGATTACATGGCGTTTGTGGTGCCAGGCCTGATCATGATGTCGGTGTTGACCAATTCCTATTCAAACGTTGTGTCTTCGTTTTACAGTGCAAAATTCCAGCGCAATATTGAAGAGCTGTTGGTGTCGCCAACGCCGAATTACATTATTTTGCTGGGCTATGTTCTGGGAGGGGTGTGCCGTGGCCTGGCGGTGGGGTTGATCGTCACGCTGGTGTCTCTCTTTTTCACCGATTTGCACATTTACAGCCTGAGCGTGACCATCGGTATTGTGTTTATGACCTCGGTATTATTCTCATTAATGGGGTTTGTGAATGCGGTTTATGCCAATTCGTTTGATGATATTTCCATCATTCCCACTTTTGTCCTGACGCCATTGACCTATTTGGGCGGGGTTTTCTATTCTATTAGCTTGCTGCCTGAGTTTTGGCAGGGGGTTTCCCAGCTGAACCCGGTGCTGTATATGGTCAACGCATTCCGCTACGGCATTTTGGGTGTTTCAGACATCAACATCACCTTTGCGTTTGCCGGGGTTGGGGTGTTTATTGTGGTGCTGGCGATCTATTGTTTGCACTTGTTGAAAACGGGTAAGCGTTTGCGGGCCTAAGGGATGTTGTTCGAGGTTGTGGCCTGGGTGGGCGGGGTTAAAAACCAGGATTGCACCTTTACAGGGTCTTAAAACCACACATTTTAATATTACAGAGTTGTCGAATTATGGCAGGTTCAGACCATCATCACGGAACCGTTCTGGGTAAAAGCACCGATTATATTTCGGTCTACAGCCCTTCATTGTTGTGCCCGATTCCCCGTCAGCAATCGCGTCGGGAGTTGGGAATTCAGCCGGGATCGTTACCGTTCCGGGGGGTGGACATCTGGACGGCCTACGAGGTCTCCTGGCTGAATAATGACGGCAAGCCTGAGGTGGCGATTGCTGAATTTGAGATCCCGGCGAACAGCCCGGCGATCATTGAGTCGAAATCCTTCAAGTTGTATCTGAACTCCTTCAATCAAACAGCGTTCACCGATGCGTATCATGTGACTCAGACGCTGGAGTCTGACCTGTCTGCGGCGGCTGGTGCGGCGGTTATGGTGCGCCTGCTGTCTTTGCAGCAGTTCGCCAGGCAGGGGGTGGGGCATTTTGCCGGAGAGTGTATCGATCAGGAGCCGGTTAAAATAGATTGCTATTCGCCGAGCCCGGACTTGCTGGGGTTGTCCAACCCCGACAAGATCGTCAGCGAGACGCTATACAGCGACCTGCTCAAGAGTAATTGTCCGGTGACCGGGCAGCCGGACTGGGCCAGTGTGTTTGTACAGTACCGCGGCGCTCAAATTGATCGGGCCGGGTTGTTGAAATACATCATTTCGTTTCGGGAGCATCAGGACTTTCATGAGCACTGTGTTGAGCGCATGTTTCTGGAAATTCAGCAGCGGTGTAATCCCGATGCCCTGACCGTGTATGCCCGTTATACCCGGCGAGGGGGGTTGGATATTAATCCGTATCGAACCAACGGTGCAGAAGTCCCCGCCGATGTGAGATTGGTCAGGCAGTAGTGTTGATCTGGTGGTGGTCTCCGCAAGGCTCCTCATGTAAGGGGCCTTTTTTGTGTGCCGAAGGAGGGGGGCGACCGGGTGAGAATGTCGGCTTGACGCTTACAGGGCTTTTTCTTTGAGGGCTTCGGCGGCTTTTTCGAGCGCCTTAATGGCGCGCTCGCGGTCGTAGTTGCGCACTTTGTCCATGTCCAGATGCATGGAAAAGCCGTCCAGCGTTTGCTCGAAATAGTTCTGGTTTTTGCCGAGGTCTTTGCGCAGCCCGATAACACTGTAAACCTTGATCGGGTGGCTGAAGCCTTTGACGCTGATTTCACCCTTGTCTCTACACATGATGGTGTCGCGGCACAGTGACCAGGTTTCGTGGGTAACAAGAATTTCTTCCGGCGCTGCCGCTGATTCCAGGCGGCTGGCCAGGTTAACGTGAGTGCCCAGAACCGTGTAGTCCAGGTGATGTGAGGTGCCAAAGGTGCCGACCGTGCAGTAACCGGTATTGATGCCCATACGGATTTGCATGGGGCGTTTGATGCCCTGATCCTGCCATTGTTTTTGCAGGGTCTTCATGCGTTTGCGCATGGCCAGAGCCATTGACACACATTGAACGCTGTCGTGCTTGATGCCCTTGCTTTTGTTGTCCCCAAAAATCACCATGATGCCATCGCCCATGAATTTATCGATGGTGCCGCCATAGTGGCTGACGATCAGGGACATTTCTTTCAGGTAGGTGTTGAGGATGTCGGTCAGGGCTTCGGCCTCCATTTCTTCGGAGAGCTGGCTGAAGTCTTTGATGTCTGAGAAAAAGATGGTGAGCCGCTTGCGCTCGGTTTGCAGGGCGCTGTCGCGACCTTCGCTGATGGCGGACCAAACTGGCGGGCTGATGTAGCGCGAAAGCTTGTAGGCGCGCACTTTAAATGTATTCTTTTCTTTGTTTAGCAGGTCAGTTTGTTTGCGCAAGGTGGCTATTTGGCTGTAGGTGTAAAAAGCCGAGGCGCAAAAATACGTCAAAATACCGATCAGGCTGGCCAGACTGATGTTCATCTGGCTGGACAGGATCCATTGGGGCTTGTGAACCAGAAGCCCGACGGCCACTCCGGATGCGAGGGCGAGGTTGTCCAGTGCCCATTTTTTCCCGCCACCGTTGAGCAGGGCGTTAAATTGAATCATGGTGACGAAGAGGATGGACGGCAGCAGACTAAAATTGGACAGCGCCAGAATAAAGCCAATCAACAGGGAATCTGAACAGCCAAGCCACTGGACCAGCTGTGGCAGCCGTTCCGGACCAACTTTTCGGCACGCCTGGTAGGCGAAATAGATATACGCAAGGCTGAAGAGGATAATGCCAGCTCTTAAAACATCCAGGTCGTTGAGGGTGATCTGGGATGCAAGAGTGCCGGACGCCGCAAAGCAAATTAACGCTCTGAAGTAGTATTGGGACTTCACGGAGTCCATTTGTGCGGCCGGATCGTCGGTCATTATGGTCTTTTTGGCCTGCTGGTTGTGTTTCAGGCTGAATCCTTTGATGTCATTAGTACGCGGTAAGGAGCGACAGTTCAGTGACGAGACTCCCAAAAAACGAGTCCTTCAAGATTAAAAAGTTATAATAGAGGATTTCCACTTCGCTCAATGGCGATATTAGGGTTTTTGCGGGGTTTTGTCTAACGCTGTGTTTTACCGGTTACTGGTGAGGCCCTGGGCGTTTCAGCTCAAGGGATTGAGTGAAGCTTGCCATGGGGTTGAAAGAACCTGGTGGCGGGTTGGCAGGCGGGTGGCGGACGAGCGGGCGTGGTGTCGTCAGGGCGGGCAGGCCCGATGGTCATCTGATAGGTTGCTGTGCATGGCACTGGAGCCGGCTTGAATAAGGCTGGGGCCGGCTGTGCCGATACGGTGTGCGCTGTTGCCTCCGTGCCCGTCAGATTTCCCGATTAGGGGGAGCCGGCGGCAAAGGTGTTGCAGTTCACCAGCTCCCCCGACTCAAAGCCCTGACGGAACCAGTGAACCCGTTGCTCGGAGCTGCCATGGGTAAAGCTGTCTGGGACGACATGGCCGGTGGCCTGTCTTTGGAGGCGATCATCCCCGATTGCGGTTGCGGCGGTGAGTGCCTCCTCCAGATCGCCAGGGTCGAGCATTTGACGTTCAGTTTGTGCCACATGCCCCCAAATTCCGGCCAGGCAGTCAGCCTGCAGCTCCTGTCGGACAGACAGGGCGTTGACCTGGCTTTTGCTGCGTCCCTGGCCTAATTGGCGGACCTGATCACTGATGCCCAGCAGGGTTTGCACATGGTGTCCGACTTCGTGGGCAATGACGTAGGCCTGCGCAAAATCCCCGGGGGCGCCGTATTGCTGGCTGAGGTCGCGAAAAAAGGACAGGTCGAGATAGACTTGCCGGTCACCCGGGCAGTAAAAAGGACCCATTGCCGACGAAGCCGCTCCGCAGGCAGAGTTTACGCGGCCGGAAAAAAGTACCATGGAGGGTTCCTGGTATTGCTTTCCCTGGGCTCTGAAAATGGCGTTCCAGGTGTCTTCTGTGTCCGCCAGGACGACGGAGACAAATTCGGTGAGCTCTTTTTCAGCGGCGGTCAGTTCCGGAGGGGGTTGCTGAGTGGTGGTGGTCGCCCCGCCGCCAAAGAGGACGGGTAAGATGTCTATGCCGAGAAAGCGGCTCACCACCACGGTAGCCACCCCTACGATCAAAATGGTCCTGCCGGTTTTGCTGGCCAGCATTCTGGGTAAGAAGCGCAGGAGCATGGCGCCGCCAGCACCTGCAGTGGCGTACCTGGCGCGTTGGCCACGACGGTCTTCCACGTTTGAACTTTGCCTTTTGCCACGCCAGCGCATGCTTTTCCTCTCTATTTTGGTCGATGTGTTCACGATGTCGGAGAGCCTCTTAAGGATAGGCCAAAAGCGGCTTGGTATTGGCGGTTCTGCAATCGATATTGGCTGACCGGGAATTGGCGCCGGGCAGGTGTCGCATCTTGACGCAAGTAATGGTTAAAATGGCGCTCCTTGAGGGGTGTTTGGTCGCTATTTGGTCAGTTTGATATGGCTGTAGGCAAACAACTTCTAAATACAACTTACGTTACAACCGAAAGAGAGTGTTCATGGAAGCCATAGATTTACTGTTAAATCGTGTGTCCTGCGGCAAGTTAACTATCCCCGCGCCCACGGCTGAGCAGCGCGTCTTGATGTACAAAGCCGCGATGCGCGCAGCGGATCATGGCAATTTACAGCCCTGGCGATTTTTGGAAATTGAGGGCGAGGGGCTGAAGGCTTTGGGGGACTTGTATGTTCAGGCTGCACGGGTTGATGATCCTGAGCTCTCAGAGGCACAGGCAGATCGTTTTCGGAAAATGCCTCTGCGGGCTCCGCTGGTGCTGGCGGCTATCGCGAAACATATCGAGCACCCTAAAGTTCCCCCGGTTGAGCAGGTCATTGCAGCGGGTGCCGCCACACAAAACCTGATCAATGCAGCGTTTGCTCTGGGGGTTGGGGCCTACTGGCGCAGCGGGGCAATGGTTGAAAGCCCTGTGGTAAAGGACGGGCTCGGGCTGCAGGGTGGCGAGGTGTTAATTGGCTTTATCTATCTGGGGACTCCTGCCGCGCCATTGAAGGCGGTGCCGTCGCCGGAGGTGGCGGATTTTTTTCTGCCTTGGCCGGCTAAATGACGTTGCCTTTCAGAAATCATTTGTGTAGAGTACCGCCCTCGCTGAATGAGCCGCTTCTTGAGGGTAAATGATGCGGTATTGCGCAGGCGTGCGTGACAGAGTTGTTAAAAATTCTGAGCGAAATACGCAAGAGCTGGAGAGGTGTCCGAGTGGTCGAAGGAGCACGCCTGGAAAGTGTGTAAGTCGCAAGGCTTCGGGGGTTCGAATCCCCCCCTCTCCGCCATTTTATGATCCTAGAGTGTTCTAGGATGTCTCGAAAAGGCCGTAAACCCCCGGGTTTACGGCCTTTTTCGTTCTTATGTCGTCTGATCGTAACTTGCTGAATCCGACCTTTTTAGTAACACTGGAAGTAACATTGAAGACTGTTGCTGAAATGGGTGTTACATCAATGGCTCGAACCGTAAAACCACTATCCAATACTCAAATACATCAAGCCAAGCCTCAGGATAAAGAATATAACTTACCTGACGGGGATGGGCTTGCCCTTAGAATCAAGCCTAGCGGCTCCAAGCTGTGGCTGTTCAATTATCTAAGACCTTACACCAAGCGACGCACGAACATGGGGTTTGGAGCATACCCAGAGGTCTCATTGGCCGATGCCCGGCGTCGACGTGCTGACGCGCGTGTACTGCTTGCCCAAGATATAGACCCTAAAGAGCATCGTGATGCCCAGATCAAACTGCAACTTGAGGCCAATGAGCTGACCTTTGAGCGTGTGATTAATCAGTGGTTTGAAATCAAGAAAGCATCAATCACACCGGGCCATGCTGAGGATGTTATTCGCTCACTAAACAAACATGTGATTCCTCAAATCGGCAAAGTTCCTGTTCACAAAATAACCGCACCTATGGTGATTGAAACTTTAAGGTTGCTGGCCGGTAGTGGCAAATTAGAGGCGGTCAAGCGTGTATGTCAGCGCCTTAATGAAATTATGGTATATGGTGTGAATACAGGGGTGGTGCCGAATAACCCATTGACTGGCATTCGCCATGCTTTCCAATCACCCAAGGCCGTGAATAACCCCACACTTAAGCCCAAGGAGTTACCCCAGCTGCTGAAAACACTTCAGCGGGCGAATATTCGACCTATCACCTGTTACCTCATACAGTGGCAACTCCATACTATGACCCGTCCCGGGGAGGCGTCGGGGGCACGTTGGGACGAGATAGACCAAGAACAGGCGGTGTGGGTGATCCCGGCTGAGCGAATGAAAAAGCGACGTGAACACGCGGTGCCGCTAACACCCCAAGTTAACGAGATCCTGAAAGCGCTGGAGCCTCTTAGTGGTAAAAGCCCGTTTTTATTCCCCAGCGATATAGATCCACGTAAACACGCCAATGCGTCAACCGCTAATGTGGCTTTGAAGCGGATGGGCTTCCATGGGCGACTTACGGCTCACGGGATGCGATCCTTGGCCAGCACGACTTTAAATGAGGAGGGTTTTGATCCAGATGTGATTGAAGCAGCTCTGGCTCATGTAGACAAAAACTCAGTTCGTGCCGCGTATAACCGTACCGACTACCTAAAACGCAGGCGCACGCTGATGGAATGGTGGAGTACGCATATTGACTGTTCCTGGTCAGTAAGGCACCCCACACCATTAACGACTGGATCGCTGGGCGAAAGACGAAATGGTGGTCATGTTTCCCAGCATTTTGGGGGTTAGTCCTTATGTGTCAGCCGGGATTCAATCCATTGAACAACCTTGCTTTCAAGCCAGCCGACAGAACGACTGCCGGTCAGCTGTACCTGGCTGGGGAAATTCCCTTTAGCGATTTCGGCATAGATGGTTGATCGCGACAACCCTGTCATGAGAACTACCTCCTTTAGCCTTAGTATTTTGCAGTCCATAGTATTTTTCCTTGCTCATTGAATGTGGGACCATCCTAAAGCGGCTATTAACCCCACAAAACCGAAAATCCCATCACGCGGTGATGAATAAACCGTGAAGGTGGTTCCAGTGTCGCCAGTCTGGTGACACTGGAACCACTGGCTTTGGGTTACTTCTGACGTCTGAATGCCGTAAGCAACGTGCGAAGCCCTCGTCACTGCCAACACGAAGTGGGGTAGTGACGAGGGCGGGAAGGCCCGTAACCGCGGGGGTTTCCGGTCGAATTTATACATGCTGTATTAATTACGTCTAACTATACTGTCGCCAGTTATCACAAAACGGTTCCATACGCGGCCACAGCGGTAATGTGGATGAGGCGGTCGACCTCGCTATCGTAAATAGCAAAAACGGCATCCGCGTCAACCGAGCTTAACTGACGCACAGCTTCGGCTGCAGCTCATCTTCAATGATTCTTCACTCACAGGGCTTACGTCCTTCCTTCAACCAGGCATTAGCCACTTCAACCCCGGCTCACAAGCAGCCGATCGTCTATTACGCCGTTCACTGAACGGGTTCTTTCAATCTGCGGGCAGATGGTTCCGCCTTACTTAAAAGGAGGTAAAAACTCACCACAAAATGGGCTTTTCAGGCCCATGAGTTAGCGTGGCATTAGCCACTTCAACCCCGGCTCGTCATTAGCCGATCATCCATTCTGCCGTTCAATGAGCGGTTTCTTTCAATCTGCGGACAGATGGTTCCGTCTTACTTAAACGGAGGTGAAAACTCACCATCAAGATGGGCTCGTCGAGCTCAGTGATTGGCCTGGCGTTATCTTCATCAGAAGAGCCGTTGGGTTGCCTGTCATCAGGCATATGATTGTAAACGGGAGTAGTGCCCCGTGACTGTCTGCTGTTGCAGAGCTGGTTAGGCTGAGGCCTGCTGGTTGGTCAAAAACACTTACCTGACTGGAGTCGCACTGTGAAAGACCTGAATTATCAATTGAAACAACTGTGTCAGCGCAATCGTGAAGGGAGCTACAGCACCCAAGCCAATAGGGCGTTTGCTCTCAACCAAATCGCCAATCAACTGCACAGTATGGGTTACCGAGGAATGACGACTCAGTCACTTAAGCCGAAACACGTGGACGCCTTGGTGGCACATTGGGTTGGCGAGCGTATGGCGGCTGGCACAATCAAAAATCGGATGAGTTGCTTGCGATGGTGGGCGGCTAAGGTGAATCGCCAGAATGTGGTGGCAAGATCCAATGCGTTCTACGGGATTCCAGATCGGCAGTTTGTCAGCAACGATTCCAAGGCCGTCTCGGTCAACGAGGAATCGCTGGCAAAAATATCCGACGACAGGATCCGTATGAGCCTTGAGCTGCAACAGGTGTTTGGTTTGCGCAGGGAAGAAGCAATCAAGTTCATCCCGGCATACGCAGACCAGGGAGATCGTGTACGGTTGAAGGCGTCGTGGACCAAAGGCGGTAAAGCCCGCGAGATTCCGGTACTTACGCCAGAGCAGCGGTCGGTGCTCAATCGAGCGCATCGCCTGGCCGGGTCGGGTTCGTTGATCCCGGCACAGAACACGTACATCCAACAGCTTCGACTGTACGAGCGGCACACGGCCTGTGCGGAATTGACCGTCGCCCCCGTTGATCGGTTGCTGCCACAGCTTGAGGAATCGACTGTCCTGCATCAGGCGTTGTCGTCGCACGATTCCGGTTTGCTGTTCAGTGGGGTGTGGACCCCCGATCCCGCGTATTTGAACAGTCTGCTGTGGCAGCAGTTAACGCCGTCGGATTGGCAGCTGTGGTGGCACATGATCGGCGCCTACCGGGCCATCAAGCGCCTGGCCTACGACACCGGGCTCAGCGGGTGGGCCGCGGATGAGTTCAGTTGTGATGTCGTCGAGTAAAGAAGCGGATCTCACCACGGCGGTGCTTATGTACGCCATGCGCTGTCTGGCGGAAGGCGACCAGCAAGCACTGAGGGCGATGAACTTTGGCCCGAAAGAACTCGATGCGTTAACAGAAATGAACCTCGGGGACCTCTACCGCGCGGACGCACTGCGAGTGCACTGTTTGCACATCGGTTTGAACCGCGAGGTCTTCTGGCCGATGCTGGAGCATTTGCGGCATCAGCGGGCATCGGAAGAGCTGCAACGGTCGCTGTTGGTGGCCGACGCGCCGCTGGAAATGATGCAGCAGTTGTTCGGGGTGAGCTCCCGCGAGTACACCCGCTGGCGCCGATTGCTGACCCTGGCCCCGTCCGTAGGGCGGCCGCCTGAATTGAGTGAGGCTGACACTCATGCGCTGTGGTACGCGTGGCAAGCTCAGCTTCAGCAACAGGACGGCGGCAGTTTAACCGCCACTGATTTCCTTTCCCTACACCACGAAACCGGCATTGGCTTGCGCTCTCTGTGGGCACTGGTACAACGCTGGGACAGCTACGGCGTGGGCTCCCCTGGCGAGCAGGCTGCCAGGAATGGCCGATAAGGACACTCGACCGCGGCCGGCAACCCTGGCGCTGGATGCGCTGATCAAAGCCACAATCACCCGTGTCAGCGCCCGGGCGGCGCGTCCGGGCCGGAAGCCCTGTTGTTTGTGGGCAACTGGCATCAGTCCATTCCGACTCTGGTTATCCAGGATCCGGTGCTGGAGCCGGTCGACAAACTGGTGTGGATGGTGATCATGCTCTGCGCCAGCGAGTCCCGGGGACACGCGGCGTTCCCGGATTACGACACCCTGGCCCGCACCTCCAACGTCTCCTCCACGGCCACCATTGCCCGGGCATTGGCGATCCTGCGCCTGACGCGCTGGTTGACCCAGTGCGCCAAGGTGCGTCAGCAGAGCGGCCGTTTCAGCCGCAACCTCTACATCCTTCACGACGAACCCTTACCCTTGGTCGATGCGCTCTATCTGGATGAGACGTACATGGCGTTTGTGGAACAGGCCCAAACCCATCACCACGCGCGTGTGCGGCGGGTTGCCGAGGCAGTGTCCGACAGCCTGAATCTGGACATTCGGGAAGGACGCAGTCTGGGCGGGTTGGAGTCCGCGGTGGAGCGCCGGTTACAGGCGGCGCAGGTTTTGTCGGCGTCAACGGGAAAGCACGACACGGGCGGGCGTTATTTTACGTTTCAGGCGGCCGTCCTGCAGGGTCTGAAACCGTCTGTGGTGTCGGGGGAGGGCGGGAACCGACTTCAAAATTTAAAGGCGGCGGAAACACACTACAACGGTAGTAGTAGTTGTAAAAACCATTATAAAAAAACTACTACTACTACAACTACACAAAATCCGCGCGCGCGAGGGCGTGATTGTCTGGTTCCGCAGCGGCCAGAGAATTCACCCACACCGACACCAACACCGACACCCACAGCCCTGATCTACCCACCGCGTTTGTCGGAGAATCAAAAACACCTGGCCGATCGGTACCTGGCCATGCTCGCACCGGAAGACCGGCAACCGGTACTCGATGAGTTGCAGGGGCGGTTGGAGTCCGAGCACAAGGGCATGAAGCCGGTGTACGACGAGTTGCGATTTTTGCATTCACTGTGCAAGTCGGCCGAGCTGGGTGAATTTGTGCCGAATCTGGGGATCAAGGTGGCTGAAGCTAGACGGGATCGTGTGCGGCACGTGCCGTCGTGCGAAGACGAGCCGCAAACCCTTGAGGATGCGCAGGCACAATCGAGTGCCAAAGCGTTGGGTGAGGAACAGTTGGCCAAATTGCGGGCGTCGCTTGGGATGGATCGCAAGCCCTGAGCGGCGTCAGCTGCCGGTGGCTCCGGCGAACGGTTCCACTGTCACCACTGCGGACCCTGGTTCCACTGCCACCACCGCGTATCCCTGGTTCCACTGTCACCACTGCGTATCCCTGGTTCCACTGTCACCACCGCGTATCTCTGGTTCCACTGTCACCACCGCGTATCCTTGGTTCCGCTGTCACCAATCCCTTCGGATAAGGACACCACACGCCGACGGGATTTTGTGTGGAGCCCGCGCCTTCATCGTGAGTTCATAGGGCGTAGATTTTCCGCTGTGGGCACGAACCATGAGTTCAGACACTGACATCGATTTCGACGCAATCCCACCGAGTGCGCACCTGGCCAGAACGGGTGGCTTGCAGGGTGACGTCTGGCTGACGCTGCAGACCTATCAGGCTCAGGCGTTGATTCGTGGGCGTCGGGCCGAGGAGGGTAAACCCGTCATCGTGGGGTTACTGGGGTTTGCCGAGCGCTTGCGAACCCTGTGGCAGGCCGCCAGGATGGACGACCCCTACGCCGATTGGTGGCTGCTGAAAGTGGAAGAGGGCATTGCCGGCAGTCGAGCCCAGCTGTGTCGATTGCAGCAGTTGCTGGAGGCGTTGATCGCCTCGGCGGAGGGGCTGGAGGTGAGCATTGCCCACTCTGAGCGGCCTCAGCGGGTCTCGCTGCAGTTTGCCAGCCCATACGCCTTTCGGGCCGCGCAGTTGCTGGCGGATTACGACCAAGTGGTGTGTACCGCGATGACTTTGCGGCACGTAGGCATGACGATTCCCGATGCACTCCTGGATCAACTCAAGGGCAGCGGTCGATGGGTGCGCCGCGTGTTGAGCGGGCGCGGATGGGGGAGGTGCCGATTGAGGTCCTGCAGGGTGACCGATTGCCGTCCCTGCGGCCGACGGCATTTCGACGGGACGGGGAGCCGGATCGCGACCCGCTGGTTGATGCATAGGCGCAATGGCCACTGGCCCCCAACAACAGTTCAAGCTTTCCCTGGATACCCGGGTGCCACTGGAGGCGGTGGTGTTGCAGCGCCTCTACCGCTTGCCGAAAGGCCGGCAGACGGAGTGGTTGCGGCAACTGTTGCTGGTGGGGTTTCGGAGCGAGTGTCAGACTGGCAAGCCCCTAGCACCCTAGCAGCTGTTGAAAAAACACAGTCTGCCTGTAAATTCTTAACGGTAAATACACTCCGCCTTGGGGTGAAGATTTCCTTTTCCTGACCGTTTCAAACCATCGGCTGTGTTCAATTTTATATTTTGAACATGTTAGTGGTTTTGTTTGACGAAAATCGAGCCTTTCTGGACCAGATTCAGGCCAATAACCCCTTCAGCCGGGTTACGTTATAAGCCGCTGCCGTAAATCGGAAAATCCAGGCGGTCTTTGCCCGTCCCACATGGCGTAGTTTACGCATCAGACCAAACTCTTTCATCCAACCAAAGCATTCTTCAATGTGTTTTTGTTTGATCTGGCTGATTCGATAGCCCCAGGATTTTGTCGTCCTGCCATCAATCACACTCCCAACTGACTTCTGAGCAACATGCGGGGTAATCGTCAAGCCTCGACAGCCATCGACAAATTCTCCCGTGTCGTAGCCCCTGTCCGCACCGACAGTCATTCCCGGACGCGAACCCTGAGCGGCCAACATGGTCGTACCCGCATCCCATTCCTGACGTGTACCGGCTTCTGTGACTTCCGCCTCAACAATCAGGCCGTTACGATTTTCGGTCAATAAATGTCCCATGTGGCACAGGCGAGATTCTTTGCCTGCGCTCTTTCTATACAGTTTGGCATCGCCATCTGTCGTGGACTTGTGAGTTCTGTTACTGCGCTTTTGGCCGTGGAAGTTCTCTCCATCATCATCGTCTGATCCTTCCTTGGGCTTAAATGACTTCATCGACGCACAGGCCTCCAGCAGGGTTCCGTCTACGGAGAAGTGATCACGGGACATCAGCTTCTTGGCGTACGCCTGCTTTTTAATAGCGTCGAAGAACAGTTCATCAATATTGTCCCGCATCAGACGATCCCGGTTCTTGGAAAATACCGAGTGATTCCAGACGCGATCATCCATACTCAAGCCTACAAACCAGCGGAACATCAAGTCGTAGTCCAGTCTTTCCACCAGCTGTCGCTCTGAGCGAATAGTAAAGAAGATCTGCAACAGCATGGATCGAATCAGTTGTTCAGGCGGAATAGATGGCCTGCCTACCGATGAATACATATCGTTAAAGGCCGGTTCAATCTCTACCAGTGCGGTATCGACGATCTTGCGTACTTTGCGAATGGGGTGATTGTCTGGAATACGGGCTTCCAGACTGACATAGCTGAAAAGTTCACCCTGATTAGTTGAATCGCCGCGCATTGTTCTTCACCTGATATACGATGGCGGTATTGTCTCATTTTTGGGGTTTTTCAACAGCCGGTTAAGCACTCAGTATAAAATTGCATTTATCTGCTCCATGAAATTGAATTTATTTTCAGATGAATCTTTTTTCATCGATGATGCATGGTTTTGAAGAGACATTTATGCTTCTTTAAGGTTGAAATACTGGAGTGATAATCTATTTATATTCAAAAAAACTTTTAATCTCTGATTTTGGTAGGCTCTTCCACAATCTAATAACTACCGCATTACTCGAATAGATTATCCATTGCCAAGCCCACCTGATTACCACACTATGCTCCCCATCGACTTGCGGGAGCAGCTGTGTTATGAAGCCCCAATCCTGGCTGACTACATGTTCGATACTGGATGTATTCATTTTACCAATAAAGTCTACCGATGCGGATGCCGGACGTGAATCTTTGTACAGAATTCTTGATGAGCGGAATGTGCAAACCTTCCCTGATTAGGTAAGCCTCTTGGTTTTATATATTTTATTGATCGCTCAGCTTGAACTACTCCTCCAGAAGTTCAAAATCTTCTTTGCCGACACCGCAGTCAGGGCACATCCAGTCGTCAGGAATGTCTTCAAATTTTGTACCGGGCTCAATTCCGGATTCTGGATCACCTATCGACTCGTCATAGGTCCAGTCACAGATAAAGCAGTGCCATTTGTTCATAAATCACCTTATAGCCTAAGTTTGTTTATTAACGAATCGATCTGAAGGAACTTCTTACTTCAGAGATGAAAATATTGGGTTGCTCAAAAGCCGCAAAATGACCGCCTTTTTCACATTCATTCCAATAGTGTAATTTGGTGTAGACTTTTTCAGCCCAGCGTTCAGAGGTCAGAAATATTTCTTTGGGAAATAAACTAATACCAGTAGGGATGTCAATATTGTCAGTGAAAATAGAGTTAAAGCTTTCCCAGTAAAGGCGGGCAGATGAAGCCCCGGTTGCGTTTAGCCAATAGATCATAATGTTGTCGAGCATTTGATCGTAACTGAGTACGTCTTCTGGTTTGCCGTTATTGTCAGTCCAGGCGAAGTATTTTTCGTATATCCAGGAGGCCAACCCAACCGGTGAATCCACCAGCGAATAACCGACGGTTTGTGGCCTGGTGGACTGCTGTTTGCTGTAACCACTATCCCATCGCTCATAGTGTTCCATTTTCGCCAGCGCGGTTTGCTCAAGTTGGGTCAGGTTTTCTATATCCACTAAGACAGGGTTAATGATCACAAGATTTAAATGAATCCCAAGGCATGAGGGTGGGTTAATTTTTCCGATGGTCGAGGTTACTGCCGAACCCCAATCGCCCCCTTGCGCGACGAACTGGCGGTATTCCAGTCGTTCCATTAGTGTGATCCAGGCGTTAGCAATGCGCTCAAGGTTCCAGCCCGAGTGTACCGGCTTGCCGGAAAATCCAAATCCGGGAAGCGATGGAATCACCAGATGAAAGGCATCACTCGCTTCCCCTCCATGGGCGGTGGGGTTGGTCAGTGGTTCAATTACCTCCAAAAATTCAATGATTGAACCCGGCCAGCCGTGGGTCATGATCATGGGGGTGGCGTCGTCGTGTGGCGATTGGATATGCATAAAGTGAATAGGCAAACCGTCAATCGTGGTGACGAACTGCGGGTACTGATTAAGTCTGCGCTCACAGCGCCGCCAGTCGTAATCATGTTGCCAGTAATCCACTAGATCTTTAACCGCCTTTAAAGGCGCACCTTGACACCAATCAATGACCGTTTCTTGCTCTGGCCATCGGGTGAGTCTCAGTCGTAACGCCAAATCGTCCAGCTGTTGCTGTTCAATGTTAACCGTGAAGGGGGTGATGCTAGTCATAGTTTAGTTCGCTTATCTGGCTCGTAATGTGAGCTTCATTCAATCTGGCACTTAGCGGAATAGGGGATGGCTTTTGATCGGATAACGTGTATGACTTAAGACATCAGAGGGGTAGCCTGTGGCGTTATTCTGGTAGCGGGTAGTACTTTAGACGCGATATAAACGCAGTATATAGAGGCCAGAATGCTGATGATACTGGTTACTTGCACTAGCCAGGGGGTCACAGTGGGCCAGTGAAGGCCAATAATAACCGGAGAGCCTACCCCAAAATTTATCATAAAGAAGGTCGACGGGAACAACACTAATAGCCCCAGAAATTGAAGGTTACTGGTTGCCCGTGTTCGGATTAAGGAAGCAATGACGCTGTAGCAAATTACTTGTGTAGCCTCCAGAACACCGATCACCAGCGGGTAATCAAAAATGCGGAAAGCATGAGGACCCCAATAGGTGTAAGCACCGCAATTAATCCCCGTGATTTCGAAAGCCATAGACATGGACAGTGCTATCAACCACCACTTGAATAACCCAGTTCTATCAAGGCCATTGCGTATGGCCTCCACAATAAGCATCGCAGTGCCGGAATAGAGAACAACATAACCGCTATGGGTCCAGTTCGGTTGGGGTATCGCGAACGCGGTAAAGTGGGACCAAATGCCTGGAGTGTAAAACCACAGCATGAAGCCAACATCGTAGAGTGGTTCAGCGTAGGCACCGCAAAGTCCTGCCAGTACCAATAATGTGTAAAACGGACAGCCATCACGTTTGTCTTTTATAACCGCCATGATCAGAAACACCAGAGTTAAGCTCCAGCTGCCGACCGTTAATATTGTTTGCATGGTGAGGTTTAGAGGGTGGTCAATGGGTTGCACGGGCATTGTGATTACTCCTGCTGAGATGTTTAGGTGCCAAAAGAGTGGTGCAGCTTGGGTGAGCTGGTCCCGGATTTTGGCTCTATTAGGGTTATTATCTAGTCACATAATGCTATTGATATTCGAGTTAATACTATCCTTACTTGTATTGATATATTTGTCAATATAGATTTGGCGTCTGATCTAATATTTCTTTGTAAAAAGTTATTGATAATTGTATCAATAGCAAATATATTTATTGATATCTTGGTCAATAGGGCGTTTTTAGGGCTTCGATAAATGCGAGGTAGCTGTTAAAGGTGCCCTAATTTTTTAAAGTTATATGGAGGTTGATACCTTGAGAACTTCTGACAGTGAATTAGTGGTAAGAAAAATTGAGGCAGACTTTTCTGAAGCAAGAATTGATTGGCTGCCATCGGATCCTGAGTTAGCTCAATTCTGGAATGCCGTCAGTATTGGCTTGCCGATGCTGGAAGGCCACCTGATACGTGCTTTAGCACAAGCTAAAAAGCATTTACCAGAAGGTCGAGATGATTTGTTCCGGGATTGTGAGCTGTTTTGTCAACAGGAAGCCAACCACACTAAAGCGCATTTAAAGTTTAATGAAAAAGTCGTGGAGTCAGGTCTATATCCGGAAATTACCCAGCATCTTGACCGATTAAAATCGGATTACATACGTTTTGATAAAGAAATGGATTTGGACTTCTGTATGCATTACGCAGAAGGGTTCGAAACGGTCGGTCCAATATTGGCAGAATATTTCCTGGTACAGGCCAATAAACGTTTGACGGAGCAGGGTGTGGATTTGATGACGTTGTCTTTATGGCGCTGGCATCTGGCGGAAGAATACGAGCACCGTTGTTGTGCGTTTAATGTGGTGGAAGCACTTTATGGCAGTTATTGGCGTCGTATTCGAGGCATCATTTTTGCTACCAGTCACTTGTTGGGTTTCGTTGTGCCGCTTAGTGAATATATGTTGAAACAGGATGTTGAAGCTGGTCGAGTGGACGGTGGATTCAAAGGGTTTTGGCGAAAGTTTCGTTCATACACTGGTATGGCGACGTTTATGCTTCCAAGAGTTCTGAAAGCATTTATGCCATGGTACAACCCCAAGCACTTAAAACCGCCTAAGGGCTGTGATGCTGTGTTGAACATTGCATCCGAGACGCTGTCGTTAAATGAAATGGCTGCCAGGGCTTACGAAACAATTTAAACCACGTTTGTTTGATCTGATCCTGTAATGATTAAAGATTTGCTGAATTTGATTGAATAAAAATGGCATATAAATTTACTCTATATAATTAAATTTATAAGAATAATGTTAATAATATAAGGAGAGTTTTATGAAAAAAAATAAACAATTCATGCATACAGTTGCAGCTATGTCAGGTGGATTATTAGCTTTAAGTGCTCAAGCGAATTTCGAATTGGAAGAGGTCATAGTAACGGCTACAAAGCGTGCAGAATCCCAGCAAGATGTTCCGCTGGCGGTAACAGCTTTTGATTCCAGCGCTATGGAACGCCGGGGGATTACAGAAACCTCAGAAATGACGGGTATGGTTCCTTCTCTCGTTGTCTCTTCACCATTCGGACGCACACAGCCTAACTTTGCATTGCGTGGAGTTAGCGTTGCCAACGAGTTCAATCCCAATGCAGCCTCCCCTATTGGTTTCTATGTTAATGAGGACTACAAACAGTTTCGGCCTACCCACGGAATGCAGCTGTTCGACCTTGAAAGAGTCGAGGTCATCCGTGGTCCTCAGGGAACCTTGTTTGGTCGCAATACCACTGGGGGAGCTATTTCAGTTCACACAGTGAAGCCTCAATTGGGTGAGGTCGGCGAATTCAGTGGCTATGTGAAAGGAAAATATGGTAATTACAATCGCTGGTCAGTAGAGGCGGCAACTGAAACCACATTGATTCAGGATAAACTCGCTGTACGCCTTGCTGTCACCGAAAATCAGGGGGACGGTTATATCGAAAACAAAACCCCTAAAACCATTCAGAGCATCCCGGAATTGCTCTTAGGTGCACCGGGGACAAAACAAGTTGACGCCCTCACTTCTGAAGATTTTGCCTCAGTTGATGATCGCGCTTTCCGCGCCACGGCAGTATGGACCCCAACGGATACCGTCGAAGTCACTTTTGTTGTCACCCACGGCGAAGCCAACCCGATTGGTGCAGCATCTATCACCAACGAATTCGGGCCGGTCAATGCAACGGGTGAATACGCCAATATTTTTGGCTACAACCGGGAAATGTTTGGGGCCACTGACGAAGACGAAGCCGTTGCCGATCAAACTGGTCACTACTCTTCCAGTGCAGACGATTACGGCCTGACAGTAAATTGGGATTTGTCTGACAACCTGACCCTGACTTCGATTACCGGTTATCAGGAAGGTGACATGGGTGTACCGAGAGATTGTGACGGGCTCCCCATCAAAGCCTGTTTTGTAGATTTCAACTCTGAATTCGATCAATTTAATCAAGATATACGCCTGTCCTGGGATTTTGACAGAACCCGAATCATTGTCGGTGCCTACTACGGCGAAGATGAGGTTAAGACGCTTAACGATGAAACTTTTTTCGGACCTCAAGCTGATCTTGCAGGCATTTCAACAGCCACGTTTGCCGCTCTGGGCGCCAGCAACCCTCTGGCTCAACAGCTCGCAGATGCTCTGACCGATGCAGGCCTGTCAGCTTATCCATCCTTCAACCCACCCGTAGATTCCTACATTGCGCCAGCACCACTTGGACTCGGAGCTTTTGTTGGTAACCCGGCATTACTCGCCTCAGGCTTTAGAGCTGTTTCTCAGTTCACCCAGTCACGCGAATCTAAAGCGATCTATTTTGAAGGTTCTCATGATGTCACTGAATCACTCACCCTGACTCTGGGGCTGCGATACACCGAAGATGACTTTGAATTAAGCGGTTTACGCTCTACATTCTACGATCTAACTACTGGATTGGCTCAATACAACGCCATTCCACTCAACGCCTCCCCGGACCAGAATCAGACGCTGGCCCCATTAACAGGCGCATCGGATGAGTATACTGGTCGCTTCATTGTCGATTACAAAGCGACAGACTCGATTATGGCTTTTGCCAGCTACAGTCGCGGCTATCGTGCTGGTACCTTTAACGGCAAGGCTTCTCAATCCGTGTCCCAAGTTACGTTCGTTGAGCCAGAATTTGTGGACAATTACGAAATCGGTGTCAAATCCAGGTTGTTTGATGATCGTATCCAGCTCAACGCCACTCTATTCCTGGCCGAGTACGAAGATCAACAAGTTCAAGAAGTTGTAGGGGCAACCAGCTTTTTACGCAATGCATCCGGCGTTATGCAAGGCCTGGAAGTAGAAATGGAAGCCATAGTAACAGACACCTTTCTCCTGGGTGTAAATCTGGGTCTGCTGGATACGGAATATGATGACGGCGTGATCGTTAACGGCTTGGATTTGGGCGGTAATGAATTCCCGTTTGCACCGTCTACGACAGTGAGCGTTTTTTCGAACTGGGAAATCATGGAGCTGGGTGATGGAACTCTGGAGCTGTCTTCGGTTGTCCGTTACCAGGATGACATTTGGTTTGATCCGTTCAACGACCAGAAAACCAGTCAAAACGGGCCTGGTAAATCATCACAAATGCAAGAAGCTTATACCCTGGTGGATTTGCGTTTGTCGTACATGGCTACCGACTTTGAAGTGTCTTTTTGGAGCAAAAACGTTACCGACAAGACCTACTACGTATCCGGTTTTGATACTTCATCATTTTTATCGGACGACCTGATCAGGGGGGAGCCGAGAACTTTTGGTGTTGAGGCCAAGTATCACTTCTGATACCCAACTGAGAAAATCAGTAATCATTTTATAGATATCTCCACTTTTACGGCTGGCTATTATAGCCAGCCGGTTTTTTCTTTGCCTAATGGAAGACGGTCAGTAACCTTCTCTGATATTGTCTTAGGATAGGATAGTATCATTAGGAGTCACTAAGGCGTGCCAGAAAAACACAAAGGTAATGAAAAACACACAAAGCGCTCAAGAGCTGTACGCATGTCTCCGGAACAGCGTCAGCAGCAGTTGTTGGTTTGTGCGTTGTCCGCTTTTGCAGAAAAAGGGTTTGGTGAGGCCAGTCATAGTGATCTGGCTGAGAGGGCCAATGTGTCTGTGCCGACGACCTTTCATTATTTCCCATCACGTGAGTGCCTAATAAACGCTGTCATTGGGGAAGTGACCCGGTTTTTAATTGAGGATTTCGTAGAGGTACGTATTCTGAATCCGGCTGAGGCTACATCAATATCAGTGGGCGAAATGTTAATGGCGTTCGCCGATGCGATTGATGAAAAGCCGGATTATATTCGTATCTGGATGCAGTGGAGTTCTAATGTGCAAGGGCCGGCGTGGAAAGAGTATACGGAATTCCAGCGACGTGTTTTAAAAACCTTAAAGATATTACTTTTGCGTGGCAGGCGCGACGGATCTTTACACCCGAAACTCGATTGTGAAATAGCCAGCAAAGTGATTTTAGCCTGTGCAACTATGGTAGCGCATATGAAATTTGATCATAGTTCACGGCAGGATATTCAGCGAGCTGTTGACTCCATCGTCGCTGGGTATTTAGAGGGCTACCGAGAGAGCTAGGTTGAGGGCTTCGCTGCGGTGAAGCTATAGGGGTTAGTGGCCCCTCGGGTCACCACGAGCAGAGCCTCAGTTTTGATGGGTCTTATTGTTCGTTGTGCGCCAATTTCATGCTTCATTAGCACACTTCTTCTGCTGCAGGCGTTGTATCTGGTAGCCGATCATGGCTGGATTTAACGTTGACCTCTCAACGATCAAATGAATACCCCATTGACAATAAATAGTGGTTAACAGTTTAAACCTTTCAGCTGTTGAACCACCTTACTCGGGTTTCGGACTACTCACCAGGTTCAACACTAAGCTCTTGTGGAAAGGCCGTGGCATAAATTTCAATTCTAGCAGTCAAGGGACCAGATTGTGCATCATTGCTGAGATCGTTGACGCCCGTGGACTTCCCTTGATCATGGATGGATTAGTTGGGCTAACATTTCTCTTCTTCCCTTTATGAGATAATTGAGTTAGACTCAAAACAAATGTAAGATAATGTTTATATTACAATATTATTCTTTTATTAAAGTCTATTCATAAATATGTGAGGCTCAATATGGGTTCTTTTTTGTTGGCGGATGAGCAGGTGGCTTTACAGGAATATGCCGATCATTATGCTCGCAGGGAATTGTATCCTTTAGCCTCAAAAATGGACGCAGATGAGTATTGGCCCAAGGAGGCAATGCCTGAGTTGGCTCGTTTGGGGTTCATGGGGATGACTATTCCCGAGCAGTATGGCGGTGCCGGTTTGTCGATTTTGGATGCCGGTCTGGTGCTGCAGGCGTTTTCCCGATGGAATCATGCGTTTGCTCTAAGCTGGATTGCGCATGACAATCTCTGTGCCAATAACATTTTTATCAATGGCAGTGAATATCTTCGAGAACGTTATTTACCCGCCATGTGTCGGGGAGAATCCATTGGCTGTTTGGCGTTGACGGAGCCGGGTGCTGGCTCGGATGCTCTGGGATCGATGAAAACTTCAGCGGTGTCCGAAGGGGACGCTTTTGTGATCAATGGGACCAAGCTTTATATCACTAATGGACCCGTCTCTGATGTGTGTCTTTTATATGCAAAAACACAAAAAGATAAAGGCAGTAAAGGTATTACCGCGTTTGTTGTCGAGACGTCGACGCCTGGATTTTCCGTTGCTCAAAAGCTGACAAAAATGGGCTTTCGAGGCAGCCAAACGGCAGAACTTGTGTTCGATAATGTGCGGGTTCCAAAAGAGAATATCGTCGGTGAGCTGCATCAGGGGCATCGTGTGGTTATGAGCGGCCTGGATCTGGAGCGCGCGTTGATTGCACCAATTAGTCTCGGTATTGCAGAGAGAGCCCTGGAGTTGAGTGTTGATTATGTCAAGACTCGGCAGCAATTTGGCAAAACAATTTCCAGCTTTCAGATGGTTCAGTCTCATATAGCGGATATGTATGTCTGGGTAGAAACCATGCGCTCGTTTTGTCATCAAGTGTTGAAAGAAGCATCAGAAATAGACAAATCTGACGCCGGACAGGGTGAGATACATGCACGCACCGCAGCCTCGGTAATGTATTGCGCTAATACCTCAGCAAAGGTGTTGGATTTAGCGGTACAGGTACATGGGGGTAGTGGTTACATCTGGGAATCTGAGGTTAACCGCCTGTTCCGGGCCATTAAGTTATTGGAAATTGGTGCTGGTACGACTGAGGTGAGAAAAATGATTATTGCGGAAGAATTATTAGGGTAGGTCTTTATGAAGGCTTCAGAATTTGGTTTAACCGATGAAGAGCTGGCTCACCTTGAGACTATCTACAAAGAAAATTTGTTTGAGTCAAAGCGTGTGGTCATTAGTGGTGGTGGCAGCGGGATTGGTTTATCTATCGCGTGGCTGTGTGGAAGGCTTGGTGCAGAAGTCGTGCTTTTGGGGCGAGATCAGGAAAAACTCTGTTCCGCTTGTGATAAGTTGGCAAAACACGGGGTTAAAGCGGCGGCGTATTCCTTAACAATACGCAGTGCTGAGCAAGTTGATGCAACATTGAGAGCTATTGTCACGGATCACGGCGAATTTGATATTTTAATTAATAGTGCCGGAGGTCAATTTCCCCAGCCGGCAATGGACATATCCCCCAAAGGTTGGAATGCGGTTGTAGATACAAATCTAAATGGTACCTGGTACATGATGCAGTCCAGTGGCCGTTTATGGATGGAGCAGCAGCGCCCAGGCGTGGTGGTTAATATCGTAACCGTAGTCGATAGGGGGATGGTGGATATGGTGCACAGTGCTGCCGCCAGAGCGGGTGTTATTGCGGCTACCAAGACTCTGGCTGTGGAGTGGGCCCCCTATGGTATTCGCCTCAATTGTGTAGCTCCTGGCGTGATTGCCTCGGAGGGAATGCGGGTGTATAGCGATGCTGCGCGGCAGCAGTTTCCTAATTCTAATCCGATGAAACGCTTTGGTTCACCCTGGGAAATCGCTCAATCGGCTATATATTTGGCCAGTGATGCTTCCTCCTTTACAACCGGTGATATAATGACGGTCGATGGTGGTGGTCGACTTTGGGGTGAACTCTGGCCCTTCAGAAAACCGGATTATTTTCAGACCTAGAGGCTGTAAATGGTGATCCACCAGGTATGAGTGTGTTAATAGGTGGAACTAAGTATGGCAGAAGCGGTGATTAAAAAAGGAAAGCGGCCCTCTAAAGAGCAACGTATTCAGTCGATATTACAGGCTGCACGAGAGGTGTTCGAGCTGCGTGGGTATGAAAAAGCCACGGTAGCAGAAATAGCTGAGAAAATTGGCGTCGTAGAGGGTACGGTCTTCTCCTATTTCTCCAGTAAGCGATTGCTGGTCTCCAAAGTAATGGAAGAGTTTTACGCCGACATAACCCGAAAAATTGAAGGGGGTATTAGCGGCATTGATGGGGCTCGAAACAAGCTGTTTTATGTCGTTTGGACCCATTTTACCGTCGTTAAGGAAAACTCTGCTATTTGTGCTGTAATTTTGGGCGAATCCCGAGGTGTTGAGCATACCTTTAGTGATGAGTTGCAGGATTTGAATCGACGGTACAGCCATGTGGTCGGAGAGATTATCGAGTATGGCATCAATGAAGGGGCAATAGCGGAGTCAACATCCGTAGGCCTGGTGCGCAATGTGGTGTTTGGCACCATTGAGCATTATTTATGGAGGATGTTGGACCAGGGAGTTGAAATGAATGTCGATGAACTGGCAGAAGAGTTAACTTCCTTAATCTTCAATGGCATCGCGACAAAAAATAAGAGCTCCAACAAAAGTGAAGTTGAACAACTTATCGGTAAATTAAATAAGTTGTTATAGAGTTTATGTAAACTGCATAAAACTTCACTGTTGAGCTGGGTTTTTGGATGGCGGCTTCGTTATCCAGTCGATAAAAAGCAAGTTCAGAGGTGAAGTTTATGAGTTCAAAAATCATTATTTCCTGCGCTATAACGGGGTCTATTCATACCCCGTCTATGTCTCCTTATTTGCCGGTGACTGCAGAAGAGATTGCAACTTCTGCCATTGAGGCGGCAGAGGCGGGTGCAGCGATTGTGCATTTGCATGCGAGAAATCCGGAGGATGGTCGCCCTGATCAAAGCCCGGAAGCCTTTGAACCGTTCCTGAAAACCATCAAAAATAATTCCAGCGCAATTGTTAATATTACCACTGGTGGCTCACCCTATATGCCTGTTGAAGAGCGGGTTAGACCTGCTGAGTTCTGGAAGCCTGAAGTTGCCAGTTTAAATATGGGCTCTATGAACTTTGCGCTGTTTCCCATGCTGAAGCGCTACAAGGAGTTCAAGCATCAGTGGGAGCCGGAGATGCTCGAAAACTCCAGGGATCTGGTTTTTCGTAACAGCTTTAAAGACATTGGTTATGCCTTTGAAACTCTGAATAAAACCGGCACTCGCTATGAGTTTGAGTGTTACGACACCAGTCATCTGTACAACCTGCATCACTTCTATAAAGAGGGAATTGTTAAAGGTCCTCTTTTTATTCAGACCTGCTTTGGTTTGTTAGGCGGCATCGGCTCGCACCCGGAAGATGTCATGCATATGAAGCGCACCGCTGATCGTTTGTTTGGTGATGATTATCGATGGTCAGTGCTGGCGGCAGGGCGCCCACAAATGAAAATTGCTGCTATGGCGGCGTCAATGGGTGGTCACGTCCGTGTGGGTTTGGAAGACTCCTTATGGTTGGATAAAGGCCGCTTGGCGAAAACCAATGCCGAACAGGTCCAGCGTGTTAAAAAAATCATCGAAGGCTTGGGGTTGGAGCTTGCGACACCAGAAGAGGCCAGAGAGATCCTATCGCTGAAAGGCGCTGACAATGTAGGGTTTTAGGTCGTCTACCTTTTCTTTCTAAAGACCATATTGGCTTTTGGGCCAGAAGATTATTCCCGGGGTATTGTGCTGCCAGTCGTTATTGACTTGTGGGTTAATATTGTTAAAATCCATATTGATACATGTGTCAATAATGGATTGGCTGTGCCAGTACATTGATGAATAAAAACATAAACACTGAAGATAACAGCATGCTAATTACTGATTATTTGGATTTCTGTGTAGATACATATCCTACGAAGTTGTGCCTGGGACAGGCGCAGACAAGATTAAATTATAAAGAATTTGCAGCCGATGTCGGAAATGTTGCTGGTGGTTTAATCGATGTTGGAGTGAGACATGGTGATCGTGTAGCCGTCTTGTCAGAGAACTCCATTGAGCAGCTTGCGCTATTTTTTGCATGTGCAAAATTAGGCGCTGTTTACGTGCCTTTGAACTATAGATTGGCGCCACAAGAATTGGCCTTTATCTTGTCAGACTCAGCCGCAAAAATTCTGTTTGCAGGCAGCGAGGCGCTGGCGCAGGTGGTGGATCGAATTGACGGCTCGCTCTTCCCATCCAGCCTGGAGACCCGTGTGCTGTCATGTCCCGGTGGGTCGTCAGGTGGGGGATGGCAGATGTTTGAGGCATTTCTTGGTCAATCACCTTCATTCATTGACATGCAAGCGGTCAAAGAAATAGACACTGTTTACCAAATGTATACTTCGGGTACAACGGGTCTGCCTAAAGGGGTCATGATTAGCCATCAACAATTGTGCCATTTTATTGCAGCTTATCATGCGATGCCTCCCCGTCGTCAAATGGGTGAGCCTCATTTGGCAGTGGCGCCTCTATTTCACGCTGCAGCATTTTCGTTAGCAGTGGCGGCGTTATCCTGTGCCAGACCGTTGATCATTTTAACATCGTTTAATCCGCAAGAGGTCTTGGCCACGATAGAACAGGAACAGATAGTCGATACATTACTGGTGCCTGCAATGATGAACGCTTTGGTAGCTGAAGCACAAGTGCAGGCTGTCTCTTTACCCTCCTTGAAATCGATTACTTACGGTGGATCGTCTATAGAGCCAAATCAATTGAAGAAAGCCGTTGAAATCCTGGGGTGTGAATTTCAACAGGGCTTTGGCATGACAGAAATGGTGTCTGGTCTGATTTGGTTAACACCGGATGATCACCACCGGGCTCTGGCGGGAGAAGTGTCTTTATTAAAATCCTGCGGTCGGCCCGCACCGGGTACAAGAGTGAAAATTATAGACCCTGAAACCGGTAACGATTTGGCTATCAATCAAGTCGGAGAGGTACTGTTGCAAGGTGGGCAAATGATGCAGGGTTACTGGAAACAACCGGATAAAACCACAGAAGCATTGGCTGGCGGGTGGTACCACACAGGTGACGCGGGCTGTATAGACCAGGAAGGTTATCTCTACATTAAAGACCGTATTAAAGATATGGTGGTTAGTGGCGGAGAAAATGTTTACCCGGCAGAAGTAGAAGCAGTTTTGTGTTCGCATCCACAGGTGGTTGAAAGTGCTGTCATTGGTATTCCCGATGAAAAATATGGTGAAGCTTTAGTCGCAGTTTGCGTGATTAAACCCTCGGAAAGTTTTGAGGCTGCACAACTCATAGATTACTGTAGAGAAAGAATTGCGGGTTATAAAATACCAAGAAAATACCACTTTGTTGACGCATTGCCTCGTAATGCTGCAGGAAAAATTCTTAAAAGAAATTTAAGAAATACCTATGGTGCAGTGTGATTAAAACATTAACGTTTCTTTAAGGATCAAATCATGTCAGTTCATCATTCAGGCCGTTGTATGTGCGGTGATGTTACATATCAATGTAACTCGGAAGCATTGGATGTCAAAATTTGCCATTGTAAAGACTGTCAAAAGGCCTCGGGTACTGCTTTTTCGTCTGTTGCGTTTTTCCCTTCCTCTTCAGTCAGCGTGAATGGGAAACCAACATCCTACGCAACAAATGGGTCTACAGGTTTAACTGTAAAGCGCTATTTTTGTCCCAATTGTGGATCACCATTGTATAGCCAGCTGGAAGAACTTCCTGATTTGATTTTCATTAAAACCGGGAGTCTCGATGATCCTGATAGCTTACCTCCGGCCGGTCATATGTGGTGGGAACATCACCTGAGCTGGCCAAATATAGTTGATGACCTTGAAAAACTTCCCGGTAACCCGCCATTGGGATAATAGATTGACCGGCTGGTTATCGTTAACGCCAGTGATAAATTATAGATAAAATCATTTAGGAACTGATTATGCAGCAGCAAAACATTACTTCTTTGGTTGATTCTGGAATGGATTTACATCAAGTAGTAAAAAAGCAAGTGGATAATCAGCGCCATTCTTTTTTGCAGGAAGGTCGACCTTCTGCGGCTGTACGTATTGATCGACTGGATCGGGCCATACGATTGCTGAAAGAAAACAGCGATGCAATTTGTCAGGCACTGTCGGAGGATTACGGTACCCGGCACCGATTCCAATCCATGGCCGCAGATGTTCTGGTCAGTATCGAGGCTCTCAAGCATAGTAAAAAGAATGTAAAAAAGTGGATGAAAAAAGAGCGTCGAGGCGCAAAATTTCCACTTAATCTCTTTGGCGCTAAAGCATATATAGATTATGTACCGCTGGGGGTTGTTGGTATTATTGCGCCCTGGAATTTCCCCATACAATTGATGTTTTCGCCCCTGGCCAATGTCTTGGCTGCGGGTAATCGGGCGTTAATCAAACCTTCAGAATTAACGCCTGTCACTTCCCGGTTAACAGCCGACTTGTTCCGTAAATACTTCGAGGCTGATGAAGTATCGGTAGTGACTGGTGGGGTTGACGTGGCGGTAGCCTTTAGTGAGCAGAATTTTGATCATTTAGTGTACACTGGGGCGCCAGGCGTGGGCAGTTATGTCATGCAGGCCGCAGCGAAGAACCTGGTGCCCGTTACACTGGAGTTGGGGGGGAAGTGTCCAGTAATTGTTGGTTCAGGTGCTTGTATTAAAGATGTGGTTGAACGTGTAATGACGTTTAAAACGTTGAATGTTGGCCAAATTTGCCTGGCCCCGGATACGTTATTCATTCGTGAGCAGGACCTGGAAGAATTTTCTATACAAGCGAAAAAGTATGTGCATGATTGCTTTCCGAATATTATTGACAATGAGGATTACTCCTCCATCATTAACGATCGGCACTTTTCCAGGCTCATGAGTTATTTGCAGGATTGTGAAAGTCGAGGTACTGCAATTGTGCCTTTGGGTGATTCTGAAGACGTTGCTGATCAAGCAAAGAGGAAAATACAACCTGTATTACTTGTGAATCCGGATGATGCAAGTCTGGCAATGACAGAGGAAATTTTTGGCCCCCTGTTGCCTGTAAAAACCTATACCTGTTTAACTGAGGTGATTAACTTTATCAATGAGCGAGAGAGACCATTGGGGTTGTACTATTTTGGGAATGATCGGTCTGAGATAAGCAGCATTAAAGATCGTACCACTTCAGGTGGAATGGTCATTAATGACATTGCCGCACATGCTTTGCAGGATAATATGCCTCTCGGAGGGGTCGGTCATAGTGGCATGGGTTCCTACCACGGTTATGACGGGTTCCGTCAGTTTAGTCATGCGAGGGGCACCTATGAACAGGGCTTGTTCAGTGCTTCAACTATCTTCAAGGCTCCCTATAAAGATTCAACCCTCAAGTTGTTAGAAAAACTGATGGGCTGAAGCGATAGGAAGTTATCGGGACGGCAAAATCTCATTTATTGGCATAGCCCATCGCCGGGCTATTTCCTGCCTGTCTACCAGTGAAATGGAAGAAATCGCGATTTCTAATTGTCGCAATAATTTTTCGATACCCTCTTTGTCGGCTTCAGAGGTTGAAACACAGAGTAAAACATCAGCTTCACCTACGGTATCGATTTCTAAAAATTGGCGTTCCAGAATAGTCTGCCAATACCTGGCGACAGCTTCAGAAGCCAGTACATAATCAGCCCGATGAGCGACAACGGCTTTAAATGCCCGGCCGGAATAGGCCATTTCCTCTAGTAAATATTGTTTATTGTTGAGTGTTATGGTTTTTTCTGAAGTGACAATGAGCCCAAAGATTGCCAGTGTAGGTTGAGCCTTGGGGCTTTTCTCGAGTCCATAAATGGACGTAATGGTTTTTATCAGAGGTTGAGTCAGGCAGGAAAATTTTGTCAGGGATCCAGCGATGACTTCGTTGTTGTGAGTATAAATAACACCAAGATCTGCGGTTCCTTGATTCATGGCAATGGGTATACGTTGGTAAGGGGTAGCCAATATCTTTGACTGATAGCCAGCTAACGTTACGATTAAATTGACGAGTTGTGGTATGGCTCCTTCCAGCTTTTTGGATGTTGGGTTAATCAGCGTATAGGGCGGGCTGCTATGATGTATTTTAGTGGTAATTGTTCTGTTTTCTGCAGCAAGCATTGGCGAACATATAATGAGACTGATGAAGTGGGTGAAGAGGATGAAAAGGTATCTTCGCACCGGTCCTGCGTGAGAATGTCGTCCGGGAAAGTGGTGGCCCAGTGTTTGTGTTTTTTGTACAGGCACCATGATTTGCCAGCACCAGTTGGTTAGTATGGGTAAAGTATAGCAGTGAAAAAAACGGATAGGGTCAACAAGCAAATCACCAGAGTGAAGCTGAAAGGCTGGCGCCATTTTTAAATGGAGCGCTCTGTGTCGGCGCAGTGCCAGCTTCCGCAGACCGTTTTGCGCCGTTCATGCGACGTACATGATCTGGTAACGCAAGCGGCCTGCAGATTGATGTACCGTTATTTCTTTGTCAACTGTTGCTGCTCCCAGTATCGGTATCCGGAAGCCAGAATTTTTGCGCTGGCTGCGCGGCACCGAGCTGGATGGCTACATCGCGAAAGTTCCAATAAGTAAATTCACGCACGATTTTACGCTCCCGATACTGATGGAATGTGATGCCTCGGGTGTGGGTGGTTTTGCCTTTGCAGCCTTTTATACCGAGAAAGTCATCCATATTGTGTTTGGCTCGCCAAACCCAGTTCATCACGGCCCATTCATCATAGTCGTGATCAATACCCATTAAGGTGTCTTTGGACCAAGTATCCCATTCTTCTTCGGTGTAATTACCTGGTTTAGGTTGTCTGGCAATGCCTTTGCGATCCCCCGCTGGACCACCGTCATAGCGAATGATATCAAAATGATGAACGCCTAGCGGGGCATCAGGACCGCTGTCATCAAAAGGCAAAAAAGCGCGGTACAGGGTTTCTTTGTCATCAATGGCCTGGAAAAAGGTAATATCTTCGAAGACAAAGTCATCGGCATAGTACTCAATAATCTCCGACGCGCCGCCAGTAAAAAAGGTGTCAATCCAGTCCTCACCCGTGGACATGCCCATTCGTCCTTCACCTTTAAAGCCGGGGGAGCTGCTGCCTCCGCCGAACGCCATTCCTGGTGCAATGCCCGCCAGCAGAGCACCGCAACCCAAACTTTTCAAAGCACTCCGGCGCTTGAGGTCAGGTTGTTGCCGGGTTTGTTCGAGATACGCTAAATGCATAGGTTTATCCTTATTTTAAATTGTGTTCAACTCATTAATCTTTGATTTATTTTAGTTTATACAGACCATATTCAATAGTTTCAACACTAACAGACCATAATAATAATGAGTCTGGCTCATTTTATCAATAATATATATTGACCTTTATATTAATAAGGATTTATCTTAATAGACGTTAGTGGGCGCCGAGTAGTTGCGTCTTCTTAAAGAGCTGGCTTAGAAAGGCAATCTTGAGTGAGAGCAAGCATCTTTCTATTTCGGTATTTAATTTTGAATTAAAAACATAATAACGGAGTTTCTATGAGTCACTTCAAGACACAACTGTCTATCGCTGTCGGTTTATGTTCCGGTGCACTGTGTTCTTCGCTGTTGGCGGCACAAGCGCTTGAGGAAGTTGTGGTAACGGCGACCAAAGTCGCTGAATCACAGCAGACAGTACCATTGGCAGTCACGGCATTCGATGCCGGTGCGATGCAACAAAAAGGTATAACAGAGACTTCGGATATGTCAGGAATGGTGCCATCTCTGGTGGTATCTTCCCCTTATGGTCGTTCTCAGCCTAATTTTTCTCTCAGGGGGGTGAGTGTCGCGAACGAATTTAATGCGAATGCAGCGTCTCCAATTGGTGTGTATGTGAATGAGGACTATAAACAGTTTCGCCCTACGCACGGTATGCAATTGTTTGATCTGGATCGTATGGAGGTGATTCGTGGTCCGCAGGGTACTTTGTTTGGTCGTAATACGACGGGTGGAGCGATTTCCGTTCATACGCAGCTGCCAGGCTTTGGTTCGGTTGGTGAGTTTTCCGGTTACGCCATGGGCAAGTATGGAAATTACAACCGTTGGGCTCTTGAGGGGGCGGTAGAGACTACACTGATTGAAGATGTATTGGCCATAAGGCTGGCATATACCGAAAATCAGGGTGACGGCTATCTGAAGAACAAAACGCCTGAGAATATTCCCAGCATGGTGGATTTGTTGATCGATCCCAGCAATGCGTCTAAGCCCGTAAACGCAGAATCCGATGAAGATATGTCCTCTATTGACGATAATGCGGGTCGTTTGAGCCTGGTGTATACACCGACAAATGATCTTGAAGTGGTTTTTGTCGGTACCATCGGTCAATCCAAGCCCTGGGGTACGGTCCCGGTTACCAATGAATTTGCGGATATTAACGGGGATGGTCTGACCGAGAACGTGTTTGGTTACAGTCGTGCAATGTTCGGACTCGATGATGATGAAGTGGTTACAGACCAAAATGGACGCTACAAAACCTCGGCGGAAGACTACAACCTCAAAGTAGAGTGGGATCTGCAAGAGAATTTGTCTCTAACCTCTATCACCGGATACCAGGAAGGCGATTACGATATTAAAAACGATTGTGATGGTATGCCTGTCGCTGCTTGCTATGCCCATTTTCGTTCTGATTTTGACCAGCTTAATCAGGATTTGCGTCTGTCCTGGGATTGGGATAAGACCAAGCTGATCGTTGGTGCCTATTATGGTAAAGACGAAGTATCGACCAATAACGACCAAACTTTCTTTCAGCCTTTGGAGGATTTGGCGGGAATACCCCAGGCTTCTTTTGATGCGTTGGCATCAACGGTTCCCCTGGCGGGAGCGATTTCAGCGGCAATGACCTATGCTGGCATTTCTGAATTTCCAGGTTTTAATCCACCGGTTTCTTCTTGGATTGGTCAGGGCAATTTCATTGCTGGTGCTGCTGATCCAGCCGATCCCTTGTATTCTGTCCTGGCTACGGGGTTTAAAACCAATTCGTCGTTCACGCAAGCTCGTGAATCCAAAGCGGTCTACTTTGAAGTGGCCCATTATGTAACTGACGACTTGCGTTTCACATTGGGGCTGAGGTACACCGAAGATGACTTTGTGCTGTCACATACGCGTTCGACATTTTATGACGTTAACGGCACGGCTCAGTACAACGCTATTCCTCTGTCGGCATCGCCCGACACCAGCCTGACTCTGGGCGATTTGAAAGGCAATTCTGATGAGGTGACAGGACGTTTACTGGTTGATTATCATCTTGATGAAGACATGATGCTGTATGCCAGTTACAGCAAAGGCTATAGGGCCGGCACCTTTAATGGTTTAGCGTCTCAGTCTGTGGATCAGGTTACCTTTGTCAGTCCGGAGTTTATTGACGCCTATGAAATAGGTTTTAAGTCCCGGTTGTTGGATAACAGCTTACAGTTCAATATAGCCGCCTACTACAATGACTACGCTGATCAGCAGGTGCAAGAGGTGGTGGGGGCGACGACCTTCTTGCGCAACGCAAGTGGTGAAATGAAAGGGCTGGAAGTGGAGCTGGAAAGCAACATCACCGACACTGTGTACGTGTCTTTGAGTGCAGGGTACTTGAGGTCAGAATATGACGAAGGTGTTGTGGTTGGTGGTATTGATATCGGTGGCAACCAATTCCCATTTGCGCCGGAGGTTACCGCTAACCTGTTTGTAAATTGGGAAGTTATGACCTTGGGAGATGGCACGCTAGAGTTGTCCTCTACGCTTCGATATCAGGACGACACTTGGTTTGACCCATTTAATGCCGAAAAAACCGATCTTAATGGGCCGGGTGAATCCAGTCAGAAGCAAGATGCCTACACTTTGCTGGATGCCAGGCTGTCCTATGTTGCCGATAGCCTGGAGTTGTCCTTGTGGGGTAAAAATCTTACCGATAAATACTATAAGGTTTCGGGTTTTGATACCTCGGCATTTGGCTATGACCATGCCATCCGCGGTGAGCCCCGGACCTTTGGGGTAGAGGCGCGCTACCATTTTTAAAACCATTTGCTTGCAACAGTAAGTCTTGTGCCGTGCTGGCCTTCAGTGCGGCTTTTTTTTACCCAAATCTATATTGACCCACATATCAATATTGTTTATATTGATTCAGGAATCAATATAATTCTTTGTTTACGGGAGCAACCAAGTGACTGAGAAGAGAGCAAGGGCGAACAGAAAAGCATCCTCGTTCGCCTACATCAAACCGGCCAAGCGTCGTGCAACACAATACGAAGAAATTACCTTGCACACACAGTGGGATCCTAAGAACTTTGCTGCCCAAGGCTGGTTCAATTACGACAAACAAGGACGCCCAATCTGGAGTGATGAGGCAACTCTGTTGAAATCCCCGGACTGGTGGGCCTATCGCGATCCCAACGCGGAATGGTTTACCCCCTACGTAAAACGTCAGGCGAATACGGGCCGTGCCATCGAGGCGGCCATCTCAGGCGCTACCAGAGCTAACCTGTTTGAAAATTACAATTCTGAATGGCTGGACTTTTTGGGCACGCATTACAGTGCCTACCGTTACGTTGAATATGGCTTATTTATGGCTTTGTGTCAGGCGCAGCGGGAGGCGGGTTCGGATGTCATTGCTCAGCCAATTGTGTTCCAGGCGGTAGAGAAGGATCGCCACGCTCAGGATATTACCTTGTATGGCATGGCTCTGGAAAAAGCCATAGACGGATTCAGTGACAATACCTGCAAACAAATATGGCTTGAAGATCCGTGTTGGCAGTCGGCCCGTAAGCTGGTTGAGCGACTGCTAGCTGCCCGCGATTGGGGTGAGATTAATGTCATCATCAACTGCTTGATTGAACCGCTGTTTTCGTCACTGTTTAATCGTGAGCTGGTCATGCGTCACGCGCCTCTAAATGGTGATGCGACTACCACTATTGTCGCCGAGGGGGCTGAGGCTGATCGAGACGTTCGCCGCCAAACAACCAAAGCGTTTACGGACTTAATGTGCGATCAAAACCCTCAAAATAGAGACGTTATCAATGCCTGGATAATCGAATGGGCCGATGATGTCTTTGCTGCGTGTGAAGGTTTGCGACCACTGTTTGACAGGTTACCAAACGCCTCATTGACCTTTGATCAGGCATATGAACGCGTTCTGACGGATTTTTCTGAAATTAAACAAGATTTAGAGCTGACGCTCGTTTAACAAAAAAGGCTTAGTTCAATGTCAGAGTTACAAGGTAATAATATCGTATCCGCCAAGTTGATTTGGGGTGAAGAAGCCGAAATCATCAGTGAAGTTATGATGGACAAGGTTCCTGGTCTTGTTGTTGAAGACAATGAGTCTTACTTATCGTTGACTGTCGATGGTAAAGACCTGGAGTTTGATATGAACGAAATTGCTGAAGAAATGGGGCATGCCTACAGCGTCGGGAAATTTCTTGCTGTACTGACCACCTACAAAGGCGATATTGACGTAGGCGATGATTCAGTATCGATTCGTGTGTTTAATCCAGAAAAAGAAACGGTTTAATTCGGAGTACCTATGAAAATTACTGAAGCCTATGATCGAGTAAAAGATCTTGAGTGGGAGCCTAGCTACATTAGCGAGGAAGAAAAGTGTGTAGAGACGACCAAGTTCTTCATTAAAGACGCCAAGCCAAACGATCCCTTTAAGACATTCGTTCGCGAGTACTGCGAACAGGAGTTGGAAAAAGATGAGCGTCATTATGCCTTGTTAGAAGCGTCGGCCCGTTTGCACACCGGTGAACCTGATGCTCGCTGGATGGAGGCAATGAAATTTGGTTTGTCAAATTTAGTAGGTGTTGAATACGCTGCCGCGAGAGCGATGGGTCGTATGGCGCGGACGGTAGCGCCCGTTGAATTGCGACAAGGGTACATGATGCAGATGCTGGATGAAATGCGGCACTCCAATCTGGAGATGAACATCATTCGTCATCACATGCGCCATTGGAAAGATCCTGCTGGCTATGATATGGCCGCTGTAGCAAATGCCAATAGTGTCGGCAGTTCCATTTTCCGTTCTATGACCGAAGACCTGATGACCTCTGATCCAGTGGAAACATCTATTGGGTTACAGGTGTTTATCGAAACAGGTTACACCAATCCCTTCTTTGTGGGTTTGTCGTCATCAGCGGCCGCATCGGGCGATGACATGATGGCATCAACCATGATGACTATCCAGTCCGATGAAGCGCGGCACATGGCCAATGGCTGGGCGACGCTAAGCTGTCTGCTCAACGACGACCGCAATATTCCATTGATTCAAGATGCCATGGATAAATGGTCATGGCGTATTCATACCAGTTTCGGTACCGGTGTCAGCCTGTTTAACGACTATTTTGTCCGTAAACATACTGATTCGGCCAAAGAAATGTTGAATCGCTGGGTAATGGACGATTTCTATGGTGGTTTCTATCAGAAGCTTGAAAAATTCGGTATCAAACCACCTAAATTCCTCGACCAGATGATCAGTGATCTGGATTGGACGTCACACACCACCGCCGTATACCTGTTTGGTGCGTGGCCCGTCTTTTTCCATCGCTATGATGCCCTTAATGACGATGACTTTGAGTGGTTTGAGAAGAAATACCCAGGATTCTATGAGCACTTTGGCTCATTCTGGGAAGCTTATGGCCAGTGCAAAGATCCCGAAGATAGAAAGCTGGTACTGAAAGAGATGGGTGGGCTGCCAAATTTCTGTCAGGTTTGTCAGCGTCCGACTATATTTCCGCGCCCCGATTTGGCGCGCCCGCGCAGCATGGCTTTCAGGGGCAAGAATTACATTTGCTGTTCGGATGGCTGTGAGCATATTTTCCGCAAAGATCCAGAACACTATATTGGGTCGAAGAGTTTTTATGATATGTACGAAGGCAAGAACATTGCAGACGTTACGGAATCATTGGGTTACCTGCGTGAAGACGGTAAAACGTTAATGGCACAGCCAGAGCTGGAGCCCAAAAGAATGTGGACCATTGATGATGTACGTCGTTGTGAGTACATTATTGAGCGCCCTGCAATGCCTCCCAAAAGCGATCTGGGGGATCTATGAGCTACAAAGTTACCTTGGCGCCATTTGATGTAGAGTTTTCCTGTGAGGAAAATGACACGATTTTAGAGGCAGCTTTCAAAGCTGGGGTAGCTTTGCGGCATGGATGTAAGCATGGCGGCTGCGGCGCATGTAAAGTGAAGGTGCTCGACGGTTGCGTTGAGCACAATGATCATGCCACGGCCATATCTGAAGCAGAGATCGATGAAGATATTGCCTTGCTATGTTGTTCGCTACCCGAAGAAGATGTTGTCATTGAATTGAATGATGACTATACCCTGGAAGAACTGACACCAGAATTTCCGGTGGCAGAACATCCCCTGACGCTGGCTGAATTAACCTGGGTAACGCATGATATTGCGCACTTGGTCTTAACTCTTCCGGAGGGGGAGTGCTTTGGCTTTCGCGCTGGTCAATACCTGGAAATATCCCTGCGAGGAGATGAGAATTTTCGCTCATTCTCAATGGCAAATATCTCTACAGATGGCGGCGTAGAACTGTTGATCAAATTGATGCCAAATGGTCATTTCAGTCGCTATTTGAAGGATCAGGCCTGTGCGGGTGATGCCCTCACTATTCGGGGGCCGTTCGGTCAATTCGGAATTAGTGATACAGAAGCCCCAATGGTGATGATTGCAGGAGGCTCCGGTATGGCTCCTATCATGTCAATGTTGCGGCAGTTAAAAGACGAGAAGTCAACGCGGCCTATTCAATTCTTCTATGGTGCACGCAGCCAGGAAGATTTATTTTGGGTTGATCAGATCAAGAGTTTTTCGCTCGACTTGCCAAATTTTGAGTTTATTCCTGCGTTGTCAGAAGAGCCATCGGATTCCGGTTGGCAGGGGGAAAAGGGCCTGATAACGGATGTGGTTGCTCGCCGTACGGTAGAATCCTTGAGAGGTTCAGAGGGGTATTTGTGCGGTCCTCAAGGGATGATTGACGCAGCGGTTGATGTTCTCAAAAGCAAAGGTATGTTCAGTGCTCGAATCCGCTTTGATAAGTTTCTCATTAGTGCAGATTAGCGTCTGAACGGAGTATCTGTCTAGCTTTGAGGCGAGAATCAAGCTGCCGAATATGGTATGGTTAAGCCTCAAAGCTAGAAAGGATTTCCTCGGTGCCACGATTGACAAAAAAAACTGCAGACAAAGGCCGATTAAGTAAGCAAGCACAAACTAAGCCGCGTGTTCGAGCTACACGAATGTCCCCAGAGGCCAGGCGGGCCAATTTATTGCAGGGGTTATTGCATATTTGTGCCGAAAAAGGACTAGGTGAAGCGTATCACAGTGATGTGGCGGCTTGGGCTGGAGTTTCTGTGCCCACAGTATTTCACTATTTTCCTACCAAAGAAGAAATGGTGGAGGTCGTGATTGCTGAAGTTTCCCGTTTTTTGATAGAAGATATTGTAGGGCCTCATTCGGATGAAACCGATAATGCATCCGATTCAGTGGTGCATATACTGATGGCATTTTGTGATGCCATTGATGATCATCCGGATTATGTGCGGGTATGGCTTGAATGGAGTGTTGCCGTACGCGGTACACTGTGGGAAGAGTATCTGAGGTTTTATGAAAATGCCTTGAGGGGCGTGAAACGGGTTCTTTTGCGCGGGTTGAGAGATGGTTCAATTGATAGGGGTGTCAATATAGATGTGGCCTGCCGGGTCATTGTCGGTGCGGCACATATGATTGCGCAAATGCGATTTGCAGGTTCCAATCGGGAGCAAATTTTGGAAACCGTGACCTCGCTAGTGAACACCTATCTGGGCGACAGAAAATAAAACCCGTTTCATCGAATCATCGGCCCCCATAAGCGGGGGCTTTTTTCAATTGTTAACATCCCATCAAGGTCGTGGCAATAAATCAGAGAGCACTCGCCTGCATCAAAGTGCGTTGTGCTTGCTTCAGGTGAGGCAGGTCTAACATACGCCCATCAAGCCCGACCGTCCCGCTAGAGTTATTGGCAAAAGCGTCAACCACTCGTTGTGCATAAAGTACTTCTTCTTCAGATGGGGAAAAGTATTTGTTGATTATTGCCACTTGTTTTGGATGAATGGCGATTTTACCGGCAAACCCCTCTTTTCTGCCGTTAATGCAGTCGCGAATCAGGGCTTCTTCATCATTGAAGTTTGAGCAAATGCCATCTACGGCGTGCAGATTGCCTGCGCCACAGGTTACCAGGCAATGAGCCCGATTCATCTGGTGAACCAAAAAGTAGTTCCCGTTTTCGTCTTTGTTGGTAGAAGCCCCAATATCGGCGGACATATCTTCGGCGCCCCAGGTCATGGCCTGCAGTCGTGGTGTGGCTTGCGCAAACTGATACTGATTGATTGTGCCCTGAGCACTCTCAGCCAGTGACATGATGCGGGTGCTGCCAACTTCGATTCCATGCTCTGTCTCAAGAACTGAAAGATAGTGATCCAGCTGTTCAAAATGCTTTTGGCTTTCAGGTTTGGGGAGAAAAATACCGAAAGGCTTGGCTTTCATTACGGCGCAAAGGTCGGCCAGTGCATGTGATGTTGATAGAGGATTGATGCGCACCCAAATTTGCGGGCTGTCCTGTTCGAAGGTTTCCAGAAAAGCTGTGGTTATGATGCGAGCGGTGTTTTTATTGGCTTCTGCAACGGAATCTTCCAGGCAAATAATGATGGCATCAGCATAGCTGCCGGCAATTTTACCCAGCTTTTTCTCGCTGTCACCGGGAACAAATAAATAGGATCTAGGGTGCATGGCTAATTCTCTGGATCAGGCTGCAGGGGAGCGTTGCAGCAGGGTGATGCGAATGATGGAGCAGACTAGGTTGTCGTGCTGGTTGTAGACGAGGTGTTCGAACGTAACGATGCCGGCATCCGGGCGTGATTTACTTTCGCGCTTTTCTTTGATCACCGTTTCTACGCGCAGAGTGTCGTTGATAAATACTGGCTTGGGAAACTTCATTTCCCCAAATCCCAGGTTGACTACCAGAGTTCCCATGGTGGTGTCTTCAATAGATACGCCGCAGGCAAACGACACAGTGTACATGCTGTTAAAAACGCGCTGCCCAAATTCGGTTTTCTTGGCGTACTCCTCGTCCAGATGCAGGGGTTGCGGGTTGTGGGTGATAGAGCAGAACAGCACGTTGTCTGTTTCGGTCACGGTTCGGGTCAGGCCGTGTTTGATGGTTTGGCCGACTTCGGCTTGATCAAAATAGATTCCGGGCATTTCGTTTCTCCTAATTGAGTTTAACTTAAGATAAATTCTGATGTATTTACTATGTTTTATGGTGATTATGCTCTTATTGATAATTAAGTCAATTTAATATTGAGTTGGACTCAATTTATGTGTAGAGTGCTCAAGTAGTGATGGCCGGGTGCCGAATCAGATAGAGGGTGGTGAAAATGACAGGTAAAGCCATGAAGAAAGTATTAGTCGCCAATCGGGGCGAGATTGCATTGAGGGTGCTGGAAAGTCTGCAGCGTCTGGGGATTGCATCGGTAGCTATTTATCACGAGAGCGATCGTTTATCGCCAGTGGTGCAACAGGCGGATGAGGCCTTTGAGATTTACGGTGAGACCCCTTCGGCTGCGCACTTGGATATCGAGCAGATTATCGCTCTTTGCAAGGACAATGGTGTGGATGCCGTTCATCCTTGTTATGGCTTCTTGTCGGAAAATACCAAGTTTGCCAAAGCGCTTGAAGAGCAGGGTATTATCTTTGTCGGACCGTCAGCTGAGGTGATTGAGTTGATGGGTGACAAGATTGCTTCTCGCGATTTTGTGTCGGCCAATGGCTTTCCTGTGCCGCCGTCCATCACTGTGGATATTGACGATCCCTCTTTCATGGGGCAGTTGCAGGATATGCAATTTCCGGTGGTGGTTAAGGCTTCTGCCGGAGGTGGCGGTAAAGGTATGAGTATTGTACGTCGGCCGGAAGATCTGGCTGCGGCTGCTCGAGTGGCCGCATCCGAGGCGTTGAAATACTTCGGTGATGGTCGTGTTTATGTGGAGCGATTTTTTGAAAGTGCTCGCCATATTGAAGTGCAGATACTGGGGGATGGCGATAACGTTATTCATTGTGGTGAGCGTGAATGTTCTATTCAGCGTCGCTTTCAGAAGGTTATTGAAGAATCGCCGTCTATCGCGTTGACGGCTGAAGCGCGCCAGCAAATCTGTGAGGCGGCTGTTGGTATTGCCAAGACGGCCAAATACAGCAGTGCGGGTACCGTAGAGTTTCTTTACACCGATCAGGGGGAGTTCTTCTTTCTGGAGATGAATACCCGTATTCAGGTGGAGCACCCTGTTTCTGAGATGGTGTACGACCTGGATTTGGTTGAACAGCAGTTGCGTATTGCGGCTGGTGAGTCGTTGGCGTTGTGTCAGTCGGATATTGTTGCTAATGGTCACGCTCTCGAATGTCGTATCTGTGCTGAAGATGCCTTTAACGATTTCATGCCTGCTACTGGCAAGGTGTTGGCGGTGCGCGCTCCGCAGGGAGAGGGTGTACGTTTTGATAGCGGTATCTATGCGGGACAGAGGGTGACAACGGCTTTTGATCCTATGCTGGCCAAGTTGATTGTGCATGCGCCCAGTCGTGAGGGGGCCATCAGTAAAATGCAGGCTGCCTTGGGTGAGTTGGTGATTCTCGGGGTTAAAACCAATATCGATTATTTGTTGGCTCTGCTGGATCACGACAAGATCCACTTTGGGGATTTTGATACCAACTTTATTAAGAATCACGACATTAAACCGCTGCCTCTTTCTGAGGATGTAAAGCATGCGGCCCTTTCTGTTGCTATGTTGGCGGAAAAAGAGTCTCAGTTGATGGCTGATAAAACCCCTGATCTGTATAGCTACATTGGCGCGTGGAGTAATTAATCATGAAGCACGAATTTAGTCTGCAAAATGCACTCTATCAGGTGTTGCCGGTTTACCGTCGCAATGAAACCAAGTTGACTATTGATGGCAAGCCTTTTGTTGCGCAATTAAATTGGATTGATGATTTCGAGTGTCAGTTGACGCTGGATGGTAAACGTTATTCGGCTATTGTGGCTCAGGATGACAACAACCTGTTTGTGCACATAGATGGCAAAACGTTAAGTCTGACTCTGGTTGACAGTGCAGCCGAAGCGATGGCGGCCGATGTGGTTGAGGGTACTCAGGTTGAAGCGCCGATGCCGGGTGTGGTGATTGATGTGCTGGTGGCCGAGGGAGATGAGGTAAAAGAAGGTCAGACGCTTCTGTTGATAGAAAGCATGAAGTTGCAAATCGAATTAAAAGCCAAAATCGACGGTGTAGTAGAAACGGTTCCGACATCCCAGGGTGCCAGTTTTAACAAAGGTGATGTTCTTATGACGCTGGCAATCGGTGAGGAGGAGGCATCCAAATGAAACGTATTCAATCAAAATTAAACACGCATTCTTCAGAGTATCGTACCTTCAAAGCGCATAATCAGAAGCTGGTCAGTGATTTTCATCAAAAGCAGGAGATGGCCCGCTTCAGCCGTCCGCAGAGAGACGTTGAACGCCTGCAAAAACAAAACAAAATGATGCCGCGAGAGCGTCTGGATCACTTGCTTGATCCCGGCACCCCGTTTTTGGAGTTTTCATCGTTAGCGGCAAACATGGCCTATGACGGCAATGCACCGGGTGCGAGTTGTATTACGGGTATTGGTATAGTCGGTGGGCGTGAAGTGGTCATTAATGCCAGTGACAGTTCGGTAAAAGGCGGTGCCTGGTACCCGCTGACTGTAAAGAAAATGGTGCGCGCAACCGACATTGCCCTGGAAAACCGTTTGCCAATGATCCACATGTGTGACAGTGCCGGTGGTTTCCTGCCTTTGCAGTCGGATCTGTTTGGTGACAAGTATATGGCGGGACGCATTTTCCGCAATCAGACGCAGCTTTCCAAATTGGGTTGTAAGCAGTTGTCGCTGGTGTTTGGTAACTGTACTGCCGGTGGTGCTTATGTGCCGGCGTTGTCTGACTACAGTGTGATTGTTAATGGTACCGGCGCGGTCTTTTTGGGTGGTCCTGCTTTGGTTAAAGCGGCTACCGGTGAAGAGGTGAGTGTTGACGAACTGGGTGGTGCCAAAATGCACACCACAGTATCCGGCACCTGTGATTACTATGCGGCCAATGAAATTGAGGCGATCAAAATTGGTCGTGAAATCGTCGAGCAGTGGGAGCAACCAACCAAGTACGCTCTGCAGCGAGAGACTCCGGAAGACCCTTATTACGACCCCAATGAATTATATGGGATTATCCCTGATGACGTAAAAAAACAATTCGACATGCGTGAAGTGATTGCTCGCATAGTGGATGGCAGTCGCTTCGCTGAATACCAGCCCAACTATGGTGAAACCATGATTTGCGGTTTTGCTAATCTGATGGGTTATAAAGTAGGTATTCTGGGTAACAATGGGGTGTTGTTTAACGACAGTTCGTTGAAAGCTGCGCACTTTATTGAGTTGTGTAATCAGAATCACGTGCCGTTGATTTTCCTGCAGAATATTACTGGATTTATGGTTGGTAAAGAGTATGAGCGTGCGGGTATTACCAAAGATGGTGCCAAAATGATTATGGCGCATGCTTGTGCCGAAGTGCCTAAATTTACCGTTATGACTAATGGCTCTTTTGGTGCGGGTAACTACGGAATGTGTGGACGCGCATTTGATTCTCGCACTTTGTTCAGTTGGCCAAACAGCGAGATTTCGGTAATGGGACCTGAGCAGGCTGCGAATGTTCTGTTAACGGTTAAGCTGCAACAATTAAAGCGCAACGGCATCGAGCCTGATGCAAAAGAGCTGGATGAAATTCGTGCTCAGGTTCTGGCGAACTATGAAAATCAGACCAGTGCTTACTTTACCTCGTCTGAAATATGGGATGACGGAATTATTGATCCGGTAGCGACTCGTAATGCGCTGGCGATTTCTTTGGAAGCGTCACTCAACAGACCGTTTGGTGATCCGAATTATGGTGTATTCCGATTATAACGTACCAATAGCAGAAGAGAATTCAGTATGGCAATCGAAAAAATGATGACGACCGATCTTTGTGATCATCGAGTGCAAGTTTCACTGACTGGTGGTATAGGAACAATATTGTTCAATGATCCTGATAACTTTAATGCACTTGATGAATTCAGTTGCAAGGCTTTTTCTGAAGCGGCTACCTGGCTAAGTTTACAGAGCAGTGTTCGGGTGGTGTTACTTCGGGCCAAGGGAAAAGCGTTTTCCGTAGGTGGAAGCATTGCGGCCTTTTCCAGTGCCGGATCAAATGCCGATGCATTACTCGGTGCCATGACTACGCATTTTCACACGGCCGTCTCCCGGCTGATGCGTATGGATGCACCAGTGATAGCCGTTGTGAACGGCATTTGCGGTGGTGGTGGTGCCAGTCTGACTTGTGTTGCGGATCTGACACTTGCAGCGGAGTCTTCAAAGATTACGTTCGCGTACACCTTATCGGCAATATCACCCGACGGGGGAGCCACTTATGCTTTACCACGGATTGTTGGTATGCGAAAAGCTTATGAACTGTTGGTGTTGAATCCTACCCTGACCGCCGCTGATGCCAAAGAGTTGGGAATTGTCACCGAGGTAGTCGAGGATGATCAGTTGGATGATGTGGCCATGAAGTGGGCCAATCGCTTGTCGAATGGGCCAACCAAAGCCTATGGTGCGGTTAAGGCTTTGTTGCATGATAGTCTTGCGAACTCACCTGAGGCGCAGATGCAAAACGAAGGGATATCCATAGCCCGACTGGCGGTTGCCGAGGATGGTCAAGAAGGTATTGATGCCTTTTTGAAAAAAAGAAAGCCAGAATTTAAAGGGCGATAGTCTTAGTCGGGCTCTACGAAGTTTCTCCCACGGCGGGGGGAGGCATTTGGGTGCCCATTTCTTGCTGTTTTCCGATTTGGAGGGCTCTCTCCAAATCGGTTTTTTTACAAGATATTTTGTGAGGCTTTAATGACAAACACAGCTTATATTTTTGACGCAGTGCGAACTCCGCGCTGTAAAGGAAAACCTGATGGGAATCTGCACGAAGTCAAGTCCATAGATCTTGGTGCAAGTTTGCTACGAGCACTACAGGATCGCCACAAACTGGATACCAGCTATGTGGACGATGTGGTAATGGGCTGCTGTACTCCCATAGGAGAACAAGGTAGCGATGTGACCAAAATGATTGTTCAAAATGCAGGTTGGGACGACTCGGTACCGGGTATGCAGCTTGATCGATTTTGTGCATCCGGTTTGGAAGCCGTCAATATAGCGGCTCAAAAAGTCGCCTCTGGCTGGGAGGATCTGGTGGTGGCTGGTGGTGTGGAAAGCATGTCCCGTGTACCCATGGGATCAAACGGTGGAGTCATGGGTGGGGATGCAGGTTTTAGCATTGAGACCGGTTATGTTCCGCAAGGTATTGGTGCCGATGCCATTGCGACGCTGGAGGGGTTTAGCCGTAGTGACGTCGACCATGTGGCGTATACCTCGCAACAGCGAGCCGCCTTGGCCCAGGAAAATGGCTACTTTGATAAATCTGTTATTGCGGTCACAGACAGAAACGGATTGACGATTGCAGAACGGGACAACTTTATTAAATCCACTACAACCAAGGAAGTGTTGGCGCAACTCAAACCTTCTTTTGAAAAATTTGGTCAGCAGGGTTTCAACGATATCTTGATTAACAAGTATCATACACTTGCTTCCATTAACCATGTACATACTCCAGGTAACTCTTCCGGGATTGTTGATGGTGCCAGCGCCGTTTTAATCGGAAGTCAGCAGGCCGGTCAGGATTTAAATTTAACGCCTCGCGGACGAATCGTGGCAACTGCAGTGCTGGCAACTGACCCTATGTTGATGTTGGTGGGACCTGCTCCGGCGGCACTGAAATGTTTAAAAAAAGCGGGACTGAAGAAAAGCGATATTGATCTTTGGGAAATTAATGAAGCCTTTGCGTCGGTGGTGCTCCGTTATATGAAGGATCTTGACCTGAGCTATGAGCAAACCAATGTCTGTGGCGGTGCGATTGCGATGGGGCACCCTTTGGGCGCTACCGGTGGTATGTTAATTAGTGTTGTTCTGGATGAGCTGGAGCGCAGGCAACTTAAACGGGGAATGATTTCATTATGTGTCGGTGGTGGCATGGGAATCTCCACGATTATCGAACGCCTCTAATAGAATAAACGGTTTGGAATTTATGATGACTGATTTTAACTATCAAAAAGACAGTGATGGCATTGTCACAATCACCATGGATATGGACGGCCCTGTCAATGCCATGAACAGTGAATATCGTAACGCAATGGACGTGGCGATCAATCGGCTTAAAAATGAAGATGGCCTAACCGGCGTTGTTATTGCCTCAGCAAAAAAAGTTTTCCTAGCTGGCGGTGATTTAAATGAAATATATTCAATGCAGCCAGGACAAGAGCAGGATTTCTTTAATATTGCACAGACAATAAAGTCGCAATTGCGTTTTTTCGAGAAGTTGCCAGTACCTGTCGTCGCTGCTATTAATGGTGCCGCAATGGGAGGCGGTTTTGAAATCTGTCTGGCGTGTAATTATCGTGTGGCAATTAACGATCCAAAATTACGAATGGCACTACCTGAAGTGACCTTAGGTCTTTTACCGGGTGCAGGCGGCATTGTACGCTTGGTCAATATGTTGGGATTGCAGGCTGCCTTACCTTATCTGATGGAGGCCAAGGCGCTGTCGACGGAGAAAGCAATAGAAGCGGGAATTCTACAGGCAACGGTTGATTCACCTGATGAATTGTTGCCACACGCAAAACAGTGGATATTGAATAACCGCAATAATCCGCAAGCATCCATTCAGGCGTGGGACACCAAAGGCTTTAAAATTCCTGGCGGTAAAGCCGATGCCCCTGAAAATAACCTGTTTACTACCTTTGCGGCTGCTCAACTGTTTAAGAAAACCCGTGGCTTGTTGCCTGCTCAAAATGAAATTTTAAATGTCTCGGTGGAGGCAGCTAGAGTAGGCTTTGATGCGGCATTAGTGATTGAATCTCGCAGCTTGACCCGACTGGTGATGTCGCCAGAAGCAAAAAACATGATGAGCACATTCTTCTTTCAGCTTAACAAGCTGAATGCGGGTGCGAGTCGACCAGAAGGCTTTGATAAAAGCGAAGTAAAAAAACTGGGTGTTATCGGTGCCGGTATGATGGGGCAGGGGATTGCCTATTCGGCTGCCATGGCTGGTATTGAGGTGGTCTTGAAAGATGTCTCTTTCGAAGCTGCTTTAAAAGGGAAGCAGTATTCAGAAAAAGTGTTGGCCAAGCAAGTCGACAGAGGGCGTCTCACAGAGGAATCAAAAGCCAATGTTCTAGCACTGATAACGGCCAGTAACCAGGATCAGGATTTAAATGGCTGTGACCTGATTGTCGAAGCTGTGTTCGAAGACATGGCCTTGAAGCACAAAATAAGCCGATCAACCGAACAGTATTTGCAGGAAGAGGGTGTTTGGGCGTCAAATACCTCTACATTACCTATTTCCATGCTGGCAGAGGGCAGTCAAAAACCTGAAAATTTTATCGGTCTGCACTTCTTTTCACCAGTGGACAAAATGCCTTTGGTCGAAATTATCTGTGGTGACAAAACTTCGGATAAAACGCTGGCTAAAGCGTTTGATTTTGTTAGGAAAATTAAGAAAACACCGATTGTCGTCAACGATTCACCGGGATTTTTCACATCCCGGGTCATCATTACCTATCTTGATGAAGGCATCAGATTGCTGACGGAAGGCATTAATCCGGTCAGTGTTGATAATCTCGGTGTTGCCATCGGAATGCCGATCGGCCCTTTGGCAATTCATGATGAAACGGCTTTGAAATTAACTCAAAGCATTTTTAATGCCTGGCGTGATCTGGGACTGGAGTCCCCGATTGGTGATACCAGTATTATGGAGGGCGTACTCACAACCATGATTGACGAGAATCATCGGGGAGGGCGCCAACATGGAGGTGGATTCTATGAATACCCTCAAGGTGAAACGAAATATATTTGGCCTGAATTGACAACACTTTACAGCAACTCTGATGCGGAAATTGTGGGCGAGGATATCAAAGATAGACTTCTTTTCAGACCCACTATCGAGGCGTTGAAATGTTTGCAGAGCGGTGTACTGCGTGCATCTGCTGACGGTAACATCGGATCAGTCATGGGGATTGGTGCACCTACATGGACGGGTGGCTATATCCAGTGGGTTAATAACTTTGGTTTACAGCGTTTCATTGATCGCTGCAGGGCGTTAGAGGAAAAGTACGGCGAACGTTTTGCTGTTCCCCAGGTAGTCGTTGATGCTTTAGAAAGCAATAGCCGTTTGTAAACGGTCGTGGGGGATAGGGCGCCTTCTCTTTGTCCATCCCCCCCTCGACATCACCTGTTTTTTGGGCAGTTTCTGGAAAGGAAGGCGCTAGGGTTAATTTTCTCTGAAAATACCCGACACATTAATGGAAAGAAGATGATTGAATGAAATATTAAAAAAACAGTGACTTGGATGTTCCCGTCTAGAGTGTTTGAGACCGTGTCAGACGCCCCAAGGCTTATCGAGGAGAAATGTGAATTTTGGTCTTATTGTTTGACCAACGCAGCTTGGAAAACACATCGGTGATATCCTCCAGCGGCGCAACGGAGCTAATCAGGACCTTCGGGTCAACTTGACACCGAATTTGAAGATGAGTTCGCCGGACGGTTAAGCCTGCACACCCAAAAACACCTTGCTCCTAAGGATGGGGTTGGTATCGGTCAGCTGGAATGTCATTCATAATGTATGGCTATAGAGGCGATCGTGGACTGTTGTTATTTGAATTTCAGATGGGCGTAACATCATAGTGTTTAGAATGGTATGAGGGCGCTTGCTGCCAGTTTTACTAGTCTCATAATGAATGTTGCGGACTTCCTGTGCGTTAACATTTCTTTGCGTATCATTACTGAGCTTTTCATTAAGGGATTCGAACCCTCGAATTTTCAACAGGAAATTGATGTAACAACATATGTAACACTGAGTTTTTTCGAACCAAATAAAATACAGATATTACAATAGGTTAGGATTTAAGTTCGAATCCCCCCCTCTCCGCCATTTAATAAAAAAGGGCTTACCCGCAAGGGTAGGCCCTTTTTTTATTAACCGCGCAGCGGGGCTGATTTAACAACATCCCCCGGTTCGACAAATCGCATCGCGATTTAGACTCCGCAGGAGCCCGCAGGGGGATTTACAGCCCCCAGGCTGAAAATCATCAATCCCCCCCTTTTTTTATGCACTGGTGATGTTTTCCTGTGTTCCCGCAAGGGTGGGCCCTTTTTGTGAGTTGTGCTTGTTTTTGAGCGGTTTAGGTCAGAGCTTGAGCAAATGCACGAGGTTGTGCATTCTGGCAACGACGTTAATCGCGATCAATTTGCCCACAGGGTTGCAATCGCCCCTCAAAACGGGAATAATCGCCGGCGTTTCGCAATGGTGGCTCTTTCCGGTCCCCTCGCAATGATTAGCTGTGAACTCCGCCAGGCCCGGAAGGGAGCAACGGTAGCAGTGAGCTCATGTGCCGGGGTGTGGCTGGTTTGAGCCGCCACCCAATTCCTGCGAAACTTCTCCTGCGGTCATTCTGTTCGTTTTCTTTGTCTTCATAACGCCCAATTCTAAGGCCTTCTGAGTGGTGGCTCGCCAGCGGCAACTTCTGTCGATATAATCGGTCGCTCACTATCTTTCTATTGATTTAAAGACAAGGAATCCCCAACCTTCATGAGCTATCAAGTTCTTGCCCGAAAATGGCGTCCACGGACCTTTCGTGAGCTGGTTGGACAGCAGCACGTGCTGCAGGCGCTGGTGAATGCGCTGGATCACAATCGTCTGCATCATGCCTATTTATTTACCGGTACACGCGGTGTCGGTAAAACCACCATTGCCCGAATTTTGGCCAAATGCCTCAATTGTGAATCCGGGGTGAGTTCTGAGCCCTGCGGTCAGTGTGGTGCCTGCTGTGAGATCAACGAAGGCCGTTTTGTCGATCTGATCGAAGTGGATGCGGCGTCAAGAACGAAGGTTGAGGATACTCGGGAGCTGCTGGAAAATGTTCAGTATGCCCCGACGCGGGGCCGTTACAAGGTGTACCTGATCGATGAGGTGCACATGCTGTCCAACAACAGTTTCAATGCGCTGTTGAAAACACTGGAAGAGCCGCCTCCCCACGTCAAATTCCTGTTGGCTACAACGGATCCCCAAAAGCTGCCGGTCACCATTTTGTCTCGCTGTCTTCAGTTTCATCTGAAAAACATGGACCCGGAGCGGATTGTGGGCCATCTCAAGTTTGTGCTTGAGCAGGAAATGGTGCCTTTTGAAGAGTCCGCCCTGTGGCAATTGGGTCGCTCTGCCGATGGCAGTATGCGCGATGCCATGAGTTTAACGGATCAGGCGATTGCTTTTGGTGGCGGCAAGGTCGCAGAGTCCGAAGTGAGAGCCATGCTGGGCACCATTGACCAGAACCTGGTTTACCGCGTACTGGAAGCGTTGGTATCGGGTGATGGCGCGCAGGTGCTGCAAGCGGTGGATGAATTGTCACAACACGCACCGGACTACAGTGCCGCTTTGGCAGAGCTGTTGTCGGCGTTGCATCGGGTTGCCATTGCCCAGGCGCTCCCGGAGGCTGTTGATAACAGTCGTGGCGATCGTGAACATATTTTGTCGCTGGCGCAGCAGTTGCCAGCAGAAGACGTGCAGTTGTTTTATCAGACCGCATTAATGGGACGTCGTGATCTGCCCATGTCGCCGGACCCCAGGTCTGGTTTTGAAATGGTCCTGTTGCGGATGATGGCATTCAGACCGCAGGGGGTGCACAGTGTGCCCACTCAAGCGCTGCCACAATCTCAGTCGACACCTCAGGCTGCTCCAGCATCGACGGAGACTGCTCCTGCGTCTGGGCTGCAGTCAACAGCTTCGCCAGCGCGTCCGCCCTCTGCCCCATTGGTGGATGAAGCCCCCCAGTGGGGTAATGAAGAGCCTCAGCGGGTGGATATAGAGCCTCAGCGGGCAGATATAGAGCCTCAGCGGGCAGATATAGAGCCTCAGAGAATGGCGGAACAGTCTCAACCCGCGCCCGCCGTTGCGCCGCAGGCGATGCCGACACCACCACAAAAAGCTGACGTGGTAACAGATGTCGTGTCAGACGGTGAGAGAGCCGATGTGCCCTCGGCAGCAGTCCAGTCGGGTACTGGTGATTCGGAACAACGCTTGCAGCCGGCCAGAGAGGACGCGTCGCTAGAGGCGATTAAGCCAATATCCCCGCCGGACACTGGAGCAGAGGTTTCGCAGGACTTCCAAAGCCGCAGCCCTCAGGGGCGCAGCTTGTCCGCGGAAGAAATGGCGTCGATGGGGCTGCAGCCCGCTCGACAGATCCAGGCGGCGGAGAAGCCTGCTGCGTCAGCCCCGGCCCTACAGAAGGTTCCCTTGGCGGCGGCCAGCCCGGAGCGCTGGATAGAGATTTACGCCGGCTTGGGCGTTGGGGGTGTTTTGCAGAGCACAGTGTCCAACTGCTTGCTTCATCATATTGAGGGCAATCACTGGTATTTTGTGCTCGATCATCTGCACAGCACCTTATATGACGATGGCCACCAGGCTCGTTTATCCGAATTGTTAAGCCAGTATTTTGGTCAGTCAGTGACGGCGGTGATTGAGCTAGGCACGGTGACGGCGGAAACTCCGGCGGCTTGTGCCATCCGCATTCGTGAAGAGCAGTACACCTATGCGCTGCAGGCGTTAAATGACGACCCGGTGGTGCAGCAGTTGTTGCAACAGTTTGAAGGTGTTTTGGATGCAGAGTCGGTTAAACCGGTCCTGGATGCGTAGTGGACGGTTTAAGTAAAATTAGTGCTAACCAATTAAGCACAGGAATATCGAGGTAGTTATGAAAGGTCTTGGCGATTTAATGAAGCAGGCCCAGGAAATGCAGGCCAACATGCAAAAAATGCAGGAAGAGCTGGCCAACGCAGAAGTTCAGGGTGAATCCGGAGCCGGGTTGGTAAAGGTGGTCATGACTGGGCGGCACGATGTCAAGTCGGTGGTCATTGACCCGAGCTTGCTGACCGAAGAGAAAGAAATTCTGGAAGATTTATTGGCTGCAGCTGTGAATGATGCGGTTCGTAAGGTCGAGGCCAATACGAAAAATAAAATGGGCGATTTGACCGCCGGAATGCAAATGCCGCCGGGTTTCAAAATGCCGTTTTGATCACCGCTGAATTAATTAAACGTAACGGATAAATCAACTGATTTATGTTTAGTCCCCTGATTGATGAATTAATGAGTAGCTTGCGTTGTCTGCCGGGCGTGGGTCCAAAGTCTGCGCAGCGTATGGCGCTGTATTTATTGGAGCGGGACCGGGAAGGTGCGGCGCGGCTGGCCAGCTGCCTGGATAAAGCCGTTGAAGGTGTTGGTCACTGTAGCCGTTGCCGAACGCTGACCGAGCAACCGGTTTGCGGCATCTGCAATAACAGCCGCCGGGACGACTCCTTATTGTGTGTGGTCGAAACACCGGCAGATGTGCTGGCGATGGAGTCTGCGGGCACCTTTCAGGGCAAGTATTTTATTTTAATGGGGCACTTGTCGCCCATTGACGGCATTGGCCCGGCCGACATCGGTTTGGATGTGTTGCTAAGCCGTCTGCAAGCCGGCAATGTTGAAGAATTAATCCTGGCCACAAACCCCACCGTGGAAGGCGAGGCCACCGCCCATTACATTGCCGATCAGGCGAAGGCGCAGAACGTCAAAGTCAGCCGGATTGCCCACGGTGTCCCTTTAGGTGGGGAGCTGGAATACATTGATGGCGGCACCCTGGCTCATGCGCTGTCCTCGCGTCGCCAGATTTGAGTGGGCGGCAAGCACCGCCGCTGACGGGAGGCCGTTGCTGATGCAATGGTCGCGCCCTTCGCTGCCTGACACCATTCCCATTACTTGAGTAACTGCATGTCTGTCATTCCCCAAGACCCCATTTGGATCAATGAAACCGCTGAACTTGAACGTTTATGTGAACGCTGGAACCAGCAGGCGGCGATTGCTGTCGACACCGAATTTATGCGCAGTACGACCTTTTTTCCCAAGGCCGCCTTGTTTCAGGTCGGCGATGGGCAGGGTTGTTATCTCATTGATCCGTTAGCAATTGATGATTTTTCAGCCTTCCAGGGGGTGATGCGCAACCCTGAAGTGATCAAAGTGCTGCACTCCTGCTCCGAAGACCTGGAAGTTTTTCAGACGTTTATGGGGCAGATTCCAACCCCGGTGTTTGATACCCAGATTGCCGCAGCCATCGCCGGTCATGGATTTTCACTGGGTTACGCCAAACTGATAGAAGTGTTGATGAATGTACCCGTGCCGAAAAGTGAAACCCGCTCGGACTGGTTACAGCGCCCATTGAGTAAGCCACAGTTGCAATACGCGGCGCTGGATGTGGCTTACCTGCTGGTTGCCTATGGCCTGCTACGCAAACAGTTAAAGCAGAATGGGCGCCTGGCCTGGGTGGAAAAGGATTGTGCTGACATGCTGGCGCAGGCCGAGCGGGGCATCGATTTCGATCAGATGTACCTTAAAATCAAGTCCGCCTGGAAACTGAATCGCCCCCAGTTGGCAGTGCTTCAAGCCCTTACCGCCTGGCGTGAAGAGGAGGCGCGCGCGCGCGATGTGCCCCGAAATCGACTTATTAAGGAGCATGCTCTCTGGGACATGGCCCGCTACCAGCCAACCGAATTGAAACAGATTTCAGGCCTGGAGGGCATGACGGCTCGAATTCTCAAGGAAGATGGCGACACGCTGCTGTCCATCATTGCCGAATCTGAAAAACTGCCGGAAGAGGCGTGTCCTCTCCGACTGCCCAAGCCACTGCCGCCGGAGCAGGGCGATCTGCTGAAATCGCTGAAACACTTTGCCCGTGAAACCGCGGTAACGCTGGGTATTGCGCCTGAAGTGCTGGTGCGCAAGAAGGATTTTGAGGATCTGGTGCGTTCAGGCATGGAAAATAGTGACTATAGTTTAAACGAGCGTCTGTCCGGTTGGCGGCGGGAGGTTGTGGGTCAGGGCTTGCTGACGTTGGCGCAGCAGTGGTCTGCCGGTCAGCGTTGACTTTTCAGGGCGCCAGGTGCGTGCCAGCCCGAGATGTTCATGCCGGTAACGCCAAGACCCAAATAATTGTAACCAGGTACCTGTAAACAAGTGCCTATAATCCAGTACCTGAAACAAAGCACCTGTACCGCGATTCAGCGTGAGGAAACTTTGCCAGAGAGAAGAGCATGAGAGTAATTTGCGATATTTACAAAAGCCCTCGTGAAGATGAAATGTTTCTTTACGTAAAAAAAACGGATGCATTGACCCGCGTTCCCGAGGCGCTGCTGGAGAAGTTTGGTAAGCCCAAGCATGTCATGACCCTGCTGTTGCAGCCCGGCAAAAAACTGGCCCGTGTCGAGGTGGAGCGTGTGTTGGAGCAGGTGGAGCTCAAGGGCTACTACTTGCAGATGCCTCCGGTTAAAGATACTGAAATGCAAGCGATTCACCTGCAGAACTCTAAAATGAATCTGTAACCGAGCTGGGGTCTCAGTACTACGGATTCCCAGCAATATGGATGCCTGACACCGATGAATGTTCAAAACCTATGATTGCTCAATTCGCCCATTTTTGGGAGCGAAAAACGTTATCCGAATTGTCGCAAGAGGAGTGGGAATCCCTCTGTGACGGTTGTGGCAAATGTTGTTTGCACAAGTTGGAAGACGAAGACACCGGCGAAGTACACTATACCTGCGTGGCCTGTCGCTATCTGGATCGTGAAAAGGGCGGATGTCGCGAATACGAGCAGCGATTAACGCTCGTGCCAGCCTGTGTCGATCTCACTCCTGAGGGGGTCTCTCAATTCAAATGGTTACCGAAGACCTGCGCCTATCGATTGGTGGCTGAGGGCAGGCCGCTGTATGATTGGCACCCGCTGATTTCCGGATCGAGTGAATCGGTACATAAAGCCGGCATTTCCGTGCGGGGCAGAGTGTATGCAGAGGAGCAGGTTCCAGAAGAGGAATTAGAAGACTATATCGTACACTGGGTTGAGTGAAAAATGAGTACACTGTGTGAAGTCGGGGTGGGTTGTCAGGTCATCACACACAACAAAAAACAATGGACAGGAAGATTGAGCAGACATGATGTTAGAAAGCAGTAGTGCAGCTTGGGGATATTACCTGTTGGGTGCGGCAGGTTTGTATGCAGTATGGTGGCGTTTTACCCTGTGGATTAACTGGTCTCTGGTCCGGCGGGTATTGCGCGCGGTCATGTTGGTGATCCTTGTTTGCCCGTTCAGTGTGGGGGAGGGCTACCTGGATATGGCTCCGGCGGTATTGATGGCCCTGATGGAAATGGTATTTGAAGGGGAAGGGGCGTTCTACCGTGCGGGCTCGGCCTTGCTGATCTGGATGGGTATTGCGGCTGCCCTGGCGGTCTTGTTTGACGTTGCCTCTCGTTTTTGGAAAAAGCAGCCTGCTGAAAAATCAGCAGCACAAAAGCAAAGCGAAGCCCGCATTCAGGCTCTAACCCAAGAGGCTGGCCCCGCCTCCAGCGCCTCCACTTCCGATCAGTCGGCCCCAGCCAGCGCAATCTAGTCTGAGAATTGCTTTGACGGGTTGCTTAACAGAGTGCTCAGACGCTGCCTGCCTGAGCGCTTACCGGGGCTGACCAGAATGGCGATCCCGTCAATATAATTATCTCCGGCACGTATTACCATCACCTATCGGCTTTCAGGAACGCTCTGCCGCAGATCCTCGTGCGCTGGCGGTTGTTAGCCATTGGGTGGCGCACTTTGCATCTAATCCGGTTCGCTGTATTTTAGGGGGAGGGGCGGATTTAACGCCAAAGTCGTCAAGCGTATTGACCAACATGGAAATTCGAGCAGAAGGGAAACAGTATGGCGAATCATATTTTAATTCTGGCCGCAGTGATGCTGATTGCGGGTGTCTTTGGTGGCTTGATCAACTATTACCAAATGAACCAAAATACCAGCGACCGTGGCAGTTTACCTCGCTGTATCGTGATTGGCGTGGGAGCTTCGTTCTTGGTCCCCGTGTTCCTGGATCTCGTCAACAGTGACTTGATCCTGGAAATTCAGGGAGATCCTTCCCGTTTGTTGATCTTTACCGGGTTTTGCCTGGTGGCGGCGATTGCAGCGCGGGTATTGATCGTCAGTATGTCGGATCGTCTTTCACGTGAAGTTGCCCTGGCCAAAGCACAAGCGGAGGCGACCCAACATGAGTTGCGTGTTTTACAAGATGAGTTGATGCCGTTGATTGCCGGTGAAACAGAGCAGGATGTTCTGGATGACCACAACGTCGAACTGGACAGTGATCTGGACGAGGGGGCTGCTAAAGTGCTGCAGGCATTGGCGGAGAGTGACTTTACCTTTCGCTCGCTGCCGGGGCTGTGCCGGGAGACCGAAATGGATGAAGCTACGGTCAGCAAAACACTGGCGATACTGGTGTCTAAAGATCTGTCAGGCAAGGTCAGTGGACAACAGGGAATGCGCTGGCACTTAACCCGGGAAGGCCGCCGCATGCAGGGGCTGTTAAGTTAATCCCTGTATAAATGTATAACTGTATAAGTGTGAAAATTGTACCCTAGAGACAGTGTGACCGAATGCGGTCGTTGCCATTGGCGAAAAGAGTGGTGTCTGTGCGAGCAGGCACCTCAGTTGACGCCCCGGTTGCATGTATTGTTGCTGACGCATGAGCGTGAGCATGCCAAACTTTCTAATACCGGACGCCTGCTGGAGGCGTCACTGCCCAATGCACATGTACTCGATTGGCAGCGTAAAACGGCGGGCAGTCAGGTGCTTGAAATTGCCGGGCAGCAAGGGTTAACGCCCATTCTGTTATTCCCGGAAGATCGACCTTGCTCGGAGCGCGCGGTGATGGACTTACCGCTATCCTTTTGCCTGAGTTCGAGTGTCCCCCATGACATGAATCAGCTGATGTTTATCGTGCTTGATGGTACCTGGCAGCAGGCCGCAAAGATGGTACGAAGTTCACCGGAATTACAACGTCTGCCTCGCCTGGAGTTACAATCCGATTCAGCCAGCGCCTATCAGCTGCGTAAAAACCAGCAACCAGGGCATTTTTCGACCGTGGAAACCGGTTTGTTATTAATGCAGACTCTGGGTTTTAATGAGGATGCTGAAAGACTTCATGACTATTTCCAGTGTTTTTTGCAGCACTACGAAGCGCAGCGCAGTAATCACAGACGTTAATCTTATTCACGTTGATCAGACGACAAACGCGGTTGGCAGTCATCCCCTATGTATCAATTAGAGCGGCTCTCGGACCTACAGATCCCCTTAATCAATAAGTTTTATAAACAGTGCCGGTATTCATCTAAAGCCGGACGTGGTGAAGTCCTTTATGTCTTGAAAGGGGCTGCGGGGATAGTGGCTGCAGTGCGTCTGGAGCCGAAAAGCGATGGCTGGTATTTTCTGCGTGCCATGTGTGTTGCCCCGGAATTACGCGGGCAGGGTGTCGGTACTCAATTACTGCAAGGATTGGTGAGTTTTCTGCGGGAAAACCCCTGCTATTGCTATCCTTTTCAGCACCTGGAGAGCTTTTACGCTCAAGTCGGGTTTCAGTCAAAAGATCCACAGCAGGCGCCGGCCTTCATGAGCGAGGCGTTTCAGCGCTATACTCAACAGGGCCGCAAAATCATTCTCATGGAACGACTGGCGGGTTAACCTGAACCATTACGGCTATACCATGAGACACTGGCAAGCACTGAGTTTTTGAAGATACCGCGCTTTTTTATATTTTTTTACCCATAGAGGGCTCTGCAACCAGCTGGCAACAGTAGAACTGCTCATTAAGCAAACAAAAGCCTAAAACACAATAAAAGCCAATTACAGGCGAGTCATTATTATGTGCGAACTGCTTGGAATGTCAGCCAATGTCCCCACGGATATTTGTTTCAGTTTTCAGGGATTGATTCAGCGTGGGGGTGGCACCGGCCCCCACAAAGATGGCTGGGGCATTGTCTTTTATGAAGGCAAGGGCATCCGCGAGTTTCGCGACCCAGACCCAGGCGTTGACTCCGAAGTCGCACGGCTGGTGCAACGTTATCCGATCAAAAGCTGTTACGTCATCAGTCACATTCGCCAGGCCAATATGGGCCCTATCTGCCTGGAGAACACTCACCCTTTTACCCGCGAAGTGTGGGGCGAAAACTGGACGTTTGCTCACAATGGCCAGCTGCCCCATTTTGACAGCCTAACGTTAGGCAAAGACGTACCGATTGGCACCACCGACAGCGAGCACGCTTTCTGCTGGTTGCTGCAGGAATTACGCACGACTTTTGACCGCTCGCCGGACCCACAGACGCTAAAAGCGTTTCTTCACCCTCGCTGTGAGCAGTTAAGAGCCATGGGGGTGTTTAATTTGTTGCTCAGTAACGGGCGTTTTTTACTGGCCTATTGCAGTACCAAATTGCAGTGGATTACCCGACGAGCACCGTTTGGCAAGGCTCAGCTTACCGATGCAGACGTCGCCATCGACTTCGCCGGTGAAACCACGCCCAACGATGTGGTAACGGTTGTCGCGACTGAGCCGCTCACCAACAATGAGCGATGGCATAAAATGCTGCCAGGTGAAATGGTGTTGTTCGTGGATGGTGAGTTTTGGGCAGGTTCTGGGGGTAAATGATTTACCTGTGTTTGCCGCAAAATTTAATGTGCAGCCTGTGAACCACAGAAACGCTACACCAGTACACAAGTGCCTTTTCCCTGTGGGAGAGCATTATTTGGCTGAAATTTCGTTTCGCTATTCACAAAACTGCTCCGGAAATCGCGAAGAAAAGGATCAAAAAGTCAGCCTGAAACCCATATGGGAATTGATCAACAGCATCCTTGACAGCCTGATCCTGACCCTCTCCCCTGAAAACCAAGCGAAAGTCGATCAACTCAAGGCCGAGTGCCCGGATTACACCCTGAGCGAGAGCTTCCCGCCTCTAACATGGCCTGTCGAGACCCCTTCTGGGGATGCTTCTGCGGAACCACTCAAAATCCACGCCAGCTAGTCTGCGGGGGCTTTCAAGGCCCCGTTTTTATATCCGCTCCCAACCCTTTATAATGGCCGGCTTTCAGCTATGGCTGTTGTCCCGCAGTGGTTTTGCCAGTGCGGTCTTATTTGAGTTGTCAGGAGTTCGCTTTGTCCACAAAGGCTTTGTCTACAGAGATTGTTTTGTCGTTAGAAGCGAAGCTGAAAGAGGCTATGGGGCGCGATCAGCACCGCTTGTCCCGTCAATTGGGGCAAATCAAAGACCGCCTGAAAACCGGGCAGTCTGCCGATCAGGCGATTGACAAGCTGCGGGGCGGTATTGAACGGTCGGTTGATCTGTGCCGCCGTCGCGCCGAAGCGGTCCCCACTATTGAATTTCCCGAAGAATTGCCGGTCTCCGGGCGCCGGGAGGAAATCGCCAAGCTGATTCAGGAGAATCAGGTGGTCATTCTGGCGGGTGAGACGGGCTCCGGTAAAACCACCCAGTTACCGAAAATTTGCCTGGAATTAGGCCGTGGTGTGAAGGGGCTGATTGGCCACACACAACCCCGACGGATTGCTGCGCGCACGGTGGCGTCCCGTATTGCGGAAGAGCTGAACACGCCGTTGGGGCAGTCGGTGGGCTATCAGGTGCGTTTTACCGATCATTCGCAAGACACCAGCCATATTAAGCTGATGACCGACGGTATTTTACTGGCCGAAATTCAGCACGACCGCTACTTGAATAAATACGATACGCTGATCATCGATGAGGCGCATGAGCGCAGCCTCAATATCGATTTTCTGTTGGGTTACCTCAAGCGAGTACTGCCAAAGCGCCCGGATCTGAAGGTGATTATTACTTCGGCCACCATTGATCTGCAGCGCTTTTCGGAGCATTTTGACAATGCCCCGGTGATTGAAGTGTCAGGTCGCACCTTTCCGGTTGAGGTTCACTATCGGCCCATGGCGGATAAGGACGAAGATCTCTATGGGGCCATTACCGACACCGTTGAAGAAATCCTGCAAACTGAAAAGAGCGGTACCCGTCGAGGCGGAGATATTCTGGTGTTTCTCAGTGGCGAGCGGGAAATTCGTGAAACGGCGCTGGCGTTGCGCCGCGCCGAGTTTCCACATTTGGAGGTATTACCCCTTTACGCGCGCCTGAGCCTGGCTGAACAGAATAAAGTGTTTAACGCGCACAAAGGCCGCCGTATTGTGCTGTCCACCAACGTGGCCGAAACCAGTATTACCGTGCCGGGCATCCGCTATGTGATTGACCCGGGCTTGGCGCGCGTCAGCCGTTACAGTTTTCGATCCAAAATTCAGCGCTTGCCCATTGAGCCCATTTCTCAGGCCAGTGCCAATCAGCGCAAGGGTCGCTGTGGACGGGTGAGTGAGGGGGTGTGTTATCGCCTCTACGATGAGCAGGATTTTCTCAACCGCCCGGAGTTTACCGACGCCGAAATTTTGCGCACCAACCTGGCAGCGGTGATTTTGCAAATGTTGAATTTGCGCATCGGCGAAGTACGGCATTTTCCGTTTGTGGACATGCCGGATCCGCGCCTGCTGAGCGACGGTTTCAAACTGCTGGAAGAATTGCAGGCAGTCGACAAACACGGCAAGGTGAATGCACTGGGACGTCAGCTGATGACCCTGCCGGTAGACCCGCGTCTGGGGCGGATGGTGCTGGCGGGAGCCAAGCTCGGCTGTTTACGTGAAGTACTGATTGTGGTCAGTGGCATGTCCATTCAGGATCCCCGTGAACGGCCGGCAGATAAAAAGCAGGCCGCTGATGAAAAGCATCGTCGTTTTAACGATGACCACTCGGACTTCATCGCCTATATCAATCTGTGGAATTATGTCGAGCAACAGCGGCAGGATCTCTCTCAAAACCAGTACAGTAAACTCTGCAAAAAAGAATTTCTGTCGTATTTGCGCCTGCGCGAGTGGCGAGAAATACACCATCAACTGGTCACCGCATTAAAACCTTTAAAGCTCAAGCAAAACACCGAGCCGGCTGCTTATGAAGCTCTGCACCGGGCGTTGTTGACGGGCTTGCTGGGCTACGTGGGCAACAAGGCCGAAGACAAAGAATACCTGGGCGCACGCAACCGCCATTTCTTTATCTTCCCGGGGTCGTCTCAAAGTAAGAAGTCTCCCAAATGGCTGGTAGCCGGCCAGCTGTTGGAGACTTCCCGTTTGTTTGCCCATCAGGTAGCCAAAATTGAGCCTGCCTGGGTTTTGCAGGCTGCGACCCATCTGGTCAAGCGCAATCAGTTTGAGCCACACTACGACGTCAAAAGCGGGCAGGTCATGGCGTATGAGCGGGTGACGCTCTACGGACTGGTGCTGGTTGAAAAACAGCGAGTCAGCTTTGGCAGTATCGATCCGAAAACGGCTCGGGAAGTGTTTATTCGCGCCGCGCTGGTGGAAGAGCGCTATCGGGGTAAAGGTCCGTTCTTTAAACACAATCAACAGCTGATTGCTGAGCTGCACGAGCTGGAAGCGAAATCCCGTCGCCGCGATATTTTAGTGGATGAAGAGTCTATTTATCGTTTTTATGACGAGCGGGTTCCTGCGGATATTGTGAATTTGGCGGGCTTTGAACACTGGCGAAAATCTGTTGAGCTGGATAAAGAGCGTCCTCAGCCACACTTGTTGTATCTGCAGCGCGATTACCTGATGCAGCACGACGCCAGTGCCATCACTGAAGCGCAGTTCCCGGCCGAATTAAACTGGCAGGGCCTGACCTTTCCCCTCAGCTACCATTTTGAGCCGGGCCACCCTGAAGATGGGGTCAGTATTCAGGTACCGGTTGCCGCGTTGCACCTGGTGCCGGAGCACCGGCTGGATTGGTTGATACCCGGTATTCTCAGAGAGAAATGCATTCAGCTGGTGAAGGGGCTGCCCAAGCAATGGCGCAAACACTTTGTGCCAGTGCCCAACTATGTGGATGAAGCTCTGGCTTCCTTGAGCCCGGATGACGTGCCCTTGACTGAAGCGTTGGGTCATCAGCTGAAACGGCAGACCAGTGTGGATATTCCACAAGACCAATGGCAGCAGGTGCAAGTGGATGATTACTACCGTTTCAATATTCAGGTGGTGGACGAGCGCGGTAAGGTACTGGCACAGGGACGAGATCTGGCGACCCTGCGGGAGCGCTATCGGGATCAGTTGCAACAAACGCTGAAAAGCAATGATGATTCGATTGAGCGTGCGGGCATCGTAGAATGGGATTTTGGCGAGCTGGCAAAAGATATTCGCCTGAAGCGGGCTGGTATGAGTATCACGGCTTACCCGGTGTTGATTGACGAAAAGGACTCGGTGGCTCTGCGCTTGCAGGATAACCCCATCGAAGCCGAGTACCTCTCCAGGCGAGGCATTACCCGGCTGGCCTTATTGCACTTGCAAAGCAATGTGAAATACTTGCGCAAGGAGTTGTTGAAAGGTAAGGATCTGGGGCTTACGGTGGTGTCGCTCGGCAAGCGCGAGGCGGTGGTGGATGACATGATCATGGCAGCGGTTGCCGATGCCTGTTTCAGCGGGGAGTTGCCCCGTACCCAGGCGGCGTTTCTGGCGTGTATTGACGCCGGACGAGATCAGATTACGGCCAGGGCCAGCGAGCTGGAAAAACTCATGGTGACGGTGCTGACCGAAGTCGTGACCATCAAGAAAAACATCAAATCCAATAAAAATGCCCTGGCCATTGCAGTGGCTGCTGGCGATATTAACCAGCAATTGCAGCGGCTTATCTACCCGGGCTTTCTATTCCAGACGCCACAAAAGTGGTTGCAGCAATACCCCCGTTACCTCAAGGCCATCAGTTTGCGGCTGGAGAAGGCGCCGACGCAAATTCAAAAGGATAAAGTCTGGACCGCCGAAGTGGATGGTTTGTGGGAGCCCTGGCAGCAAAAGCTGGATAAAGACGGTGAGGCGGCAAGTTATGCCAACGAAAAGCTGGTTCAATACCGCTGGATGCTGGAAGAGTACCGAGTATCGCTGTTTGCTCAAACCTTGAAAACACTCATGCCTGTGTCTGAAAAGCGCCTGAAGAAACTGTGGAGCGAGACGTAAGCAGAGCTTGAGTCGACTCTCATTGTCTAGTTCCGAATCACAAGATCTGGCAGGAGATGACATAACCCCAGGCTGTTGTCTGAATCCCATGGCAGGCGCCGTGATGTGTAGCATACCTCCCTGCTGGCTTGTCCTTTGCCACGCTTTTGTGAAACTATCCAAAGACTGCCCGGTCATAGTAAACACCATCACCTTCGTGATGCCGGGTTTTCACGACCGGAAGTGGTTTTTCATGGAGCGATGGCGTGACCGTCAGTTAATTGGTGGATTGTCGACTAATTGATGTGACAGGCGGTACTTGATGGTACACGATATAGCAGCTGGACATTGTTGTGCATAAAGCCAACTGTCTCCATGCTCTCAGGCACTCGACATAAACAGTTAGAAAGGATAAGGGTTATGGTTAAGAAAGAAATCACAACTGGCCGCGCAGTTAAAATGAAAACTTTAACGTCACCGTTTGCAGCTGCAGTCAGTGCTGCGTTTGTTGCTTCTGCTGCACTGGCTCCGTTGGCTCACGCGGACGCGAATCCCTTCTCCGCACAGGAGTTGTCTTCGGGCTATAACCTGGCTGAAAAAGGCGCCGAAGGCAAGTGTGGGGAAGCTAAATGCGGCGCCGATAAAGCGGCCAAAACCAAGAAGGAAGGTAAGTGCGGCGAGGCCAGGTGCGGTGCCGACAAAAAAGCTGCCAAAGAAGGCAAGTGCGGTGAAAGTAAAGGCATGAAAGAAGGCAAATGTGGCGAAGGTAAAGCCATGAAAGAAGGCCAGTGTGGCGAAGAGAAAGCGATGAAAGAAGGCAGCTGTGGTGAGAAATAAGCCCAAAGTTGATGTCACGCTTTGATTTTTTCACCCTGTGGTGTGAGGCGGTTTACTTCGTGGTTGTTCACGAGTGAGTGACTCTTTACTTCAGGTGTTTCCGGTTGGGCTATAAACACGGTGTGTGTGGATACCTTTCCCGAAACGCCATGAAGTTGTCAAAGAGTTAAAGAAGTTATCAAACAGTTAAACAAGAAGTCATTCAACGTCGCCTCACCTTTTCGCTGATGGGTGACTGTACCACCAGTCTATTAAGCAATTTATTATGAAGCGTTCATACCCCGTTGATGGAGCCGGTCTTGGCTTGAGGCGCAGCATGCTGGATGATTTACAGTCTCTGACTGTAGACGACGTGCAGTTTATGGAGGTGGCGCCTGAAAACTGGATTCACCTGGGTGGGCGGTTTGCGAAGAAATTTCGCGAATATACAGAACGTTTCCCCTTTGTGTGTCATGGTTTATCGCTATCGATTGGATCTGCTGATCCACTGGATCTGGATCTGCTGTCCAACATTAAGCGCTTCATGCAAGACCACAACATTCGCCAGTACACCGAACACTTGAGTTACTGCAGTGATCATGGTCACCTGTACGATTTGATGCCGATACCTTTCACCGAAGAGGCGGTAAGACACGTAGCGAATCGTATACAACAGGTGCAGGATTTTCTTGGGCAACGCATCGCGATGGAAAACGTTTCTTACTATTGCGCACCACAGCAGGAAATGAGTGAAATTGATTTCATCAACGCGGTGCTCGCCGAAGCAGATTGCGATCTTCTCCTGGATGTTAATAATATCTACGTCAACAGCATTAATCATCGCTATGACCCGTTTGAGTTCCTCACGCAGTTGCCTCTCGAAAAAACCGTTTATGTACATATCGCTGGGCATTTTGAAGAAGCGGAGGACTTACGGGTTGATACTCACGGCGCTAATGTAATCGCGCCAGTATGGAAGATCCTGCAGGTGGCTTACCAGCGCTTCGGTGTCATGCCAACCTTGTTGGAGCGAGATTTCAACATTCCTGCGACGCAAGAATTGATGCTGGAAGTCAAACAGATTCAACAGTTGCAGGATGAGGCCAAAACGCTTTCCGGGGGGCGTGATTCAATGAATGCAGACTCTGATTTGAGCAAGGTGTGACTATGAGTGATGCGCTCCCTGGGTTTCTCCACACCCAAAAACAGTTTGCCGATTACGTTCGCGATCCAGACGCCAGTCAGGCACCAGAAAATCTGGAAAAGCGACGTTTGAAAATATATTGCGATCTGGTGTACAACAATATTGAAAGTTTTCTCAGTAGTGGCTTTCCAGTTTTGCGCAGTATTTATGAAGACCAGGACTGGCACGAACTGGTGAGAGATTTTATTCGCAGTCACGAATCTCATTCTCCGTATTTCCTGGAAATCAGTCAGGAATTCCTCGCCTACTTGCAATATGAACGGGAAGGGCGAGAAGGTGACCCGGGCTTCTTATTGGAGTTGGCGCATTACGAATGGGTGGAGCTGGCATTGGATGTCTCGGAAGAGGTGGTACCAGTGTCTGGCGAAAAGCGGTTAACACAAGATCTGCTGCAACAACAGCCGCTGGTCTCTCCCCTGGTGTGGGCGCTGTCATATCAATATCCCGTTCATAAGATTGGGCGGGCTTTTCAGCCGCAACAACCTTCAGCCGAGGCTGTCTTTATTTTGGTTTATCGCAATCGGGAGGATCAGGTCCGGTTTATGGAAACCAATGCACTGACCGTCCAACTGCTCAATCTTTTACAGGGGGATGAAGGACTCACCGGTGAACAGGCTCTGCAGCGTCTGGCCATCGAGAGTGGGTACCCGGATCCACAGCACTTCGTTCAGCTGGGCCATGAGATACTCAAAAAATTACAGAATTCAGACGTTCTTTTTTGATATGGCACCCCGGCATTCTTTGGTCTACTGCGGATTTTTATCCTAACTGACTGATTTTAAAGACTTTATTTTCTTTCCCTTAGTTCGCGTCGCCGAATTAATCTAAGCCATAAAAAATCCCTTTTTTAAACCTTGGTCATATTACTGACATATTTCGTCGTCAGAATGCCTGCCATAACGTAATCAACGAGCAAGGGTTGCGTTCAAGGCTTGATGACAACTGGTCTAACTACAACCAAAAGAGTTTAGGGGATAACACCATGAAAAAAGCATTATTACCATTAGCTGTAGCCGCTGTATTGCCTGTCACTGCGTTCGCCGAGTTGGGCGAAACCGATACCAGCTTTTACGGCAAAATGAACGTAACGGCGGTAAACACCAACTTTGATTCCAGCGTTGACGGCGATAACGAAAGCGCCTGGAACCTCAACAGTAATGCTTCACGTGTGGGCTTCAAGGGTAAAACCCAGCTGGGCGAGAACCTGTACGCCATCTACAAGGCCGAATTTGAAGTCTATGTAGACAGTGGTATTTCTGGCAGCAGCTCTGACGATCAAACCTTCAAGCAGCGCAATATTTATGTGGGCTTGATGGGTGACTACGGCACCATCATCGCCGGTCGCCACGATTCCGTGTTGAAGCTGTCTCAAGCGAAAGTGGATTTGTTTGGTGATTTGCAGGGTGGCGACATCAAGAACTGGATGTCTGGTGAGACCCGTTCCAGCAACATGATCAATTACACTACCCCTAAACTGGGTGGCTTTTCACTCTCTGTGATGAGTGTTCTGGGTGAAGACAGTGGCGATCGTCGCGACGGTCTGCTGGACAGCTACTCCACCGGGGTGAGCTTCAGCCACGAAGGCCTGTATTTGGCTCTGTCTCGTGATGAAAACGTAAAATCCGGCAGTCAGGAAAAGCAATTTCTGAACATCAACCGCTTTGTGGCCTCTTACGCAATCGGTGATCTGACCCTGGGTGCGATTCTTCAGCAAGCTGAAGACGGTGACAACTTTGAAGATAACGCTTCTGGTTCAACCGAGATGAGCTACGACGAAGACAGCTTCATGGTCAGCGCTGCTTATAAGCTGGGTGACTTTGTTCTGAAAACTCAATACGGTCAGGGCGAGTACACTGTTGAAGATGCAACCTTTGGTGGCAGCCTTGTTGACGATGACTTTGAAAGAGAGGCCTGGGTTGTGGGTGTTGATTACAAGCTGGCCAAGTCAACCAAAGTCTACACCTATTATTCCAACATCGAAACCGATGACAATCTGCTGTCTTTCTCATCCGACAGCGATGTCTTTGGCCTGGGCATGGAACACAAGTTCTAATATAGCCATCGATTTAAACAGTGCTTAAGGAAAAGGTGCATTGGCACCTTTTCCGGTTGGTTGATTTTTGGGATGCATTATTGAAGGTTGATCAAGCTCTGAAAGGCCGATCAATTTACTGATAACCAGTCATTTTTGTGGAGAAAATGATGAAGCGTAATTTTTGGGCAGCAGTTGTCATAGCGTGTTCAACTCAGTTATTTGCCGGCTCGTTGCGGGCTGACAATAGCACCTGTGGCAATGAAGTGGATATGGCGGACAGCCTGGATTTCAGTAAACTGCATGTGGATTGCAGCGAGGAACCTGATTTTGTTTATGACCCCGAAGAGGGAACCCGCTTCTTTGGCAGAAACAAAAAAGCCGTCGACACCTATTCGCAGAAAAATACCGACCAGCCTTCAGGCCTGGATCAGCATGTCTCTCGCCTGCAGTCAGGCAGCCAAGGTGTGGTGGAGGAAGACCTCAGCGCACAGGTCACAAAACAGGCTTCAGCTCGCCTGAATCCGGCTGAACAGCTGGTAAAGAACGACCTGGCGGAGAGGAATGCCAGCGTCGTGTTTAATATCCGTGAGCCCTTTAGCGTAACGGGTGGTCCTCAATCTGCGCTCAATGGCTTGTTTGCACAGATGGTTCATTATTGCCCGCAGGGCTGGGAAAAACTGAAAGAATGGTCTGTGCCGGCTCAATCTGATTATTTTTTGCACTACCAGTTTCAGTGTGCTGAATAAACTGGAAGGGTAAGTTGGGTGGAGGCGCTATGCCTTCAATCCGACCTGGGCTAAAATGCTTCCTTCGTACATGTCAGGAGGGAGACGATGGGATTCAATGCCCGATTTACATCAATAGCAGCTGGATTGCTGTTTTCACTGGTTAGCCAAGCTGGTTTATCTGCCGAGGTCGGTGATCGGGACCCTTGGGAAGGATTCAATCGCAAGATTTTTGTCTTTAACGATACCCTGGATCGCTATTTCTTAAAGCCGGTTGCCAAAGGTTACCGTGCTGTCACTCCTGACCCTGTTGAAACGGGCGTTTCCAACTTTTTTTCCAACCTTCTGGAAGTTCGCAATATCCTCAATGATGTCTTGCAGTGGAAGTGGCTTCAGGCGAGTAATGATACCGGTCGCCTGATTGTCAACTCTACGGCGGGTGTTGTGGGTATCTTTGATGTGGCTCGTCATTTTGGGATGCCGCGCAGCGAAGGGGAAGACTTTGGCCAGACATTTGCTGTGTGGGGAGCCGGTGAAGGCGCCTACCTTGTGTTGCCGTTCCTGGGTTCGTCGACGGTTCGAGATGTTTTTGGCTACCCACTGGGTGCCTATGTCCATCCTGTCAGCAGTATTGACCACATTCGCACGCGTAACGTCTTAATGGGGGCGGATCTGCTGGATACCCGGGCGAAGCTGTTGGATGCAGAAGACCTGTTGAGCGGTGATAAGTACAGCTTTATTCGCGACGCTTATCTCCAGCGGAGAACATATTTGATTCAGGACGGTGTTGTCGAAGACGATTTTGGCGGTGAGCTCGACTTTTAATTCAGCCCGAGGGTTAACCCCGCTCAAACGCTCAAGCCCGAATTCTAAAGAGGGCAGTGCAGTCTCAGAACTGGCAGCGGCAGCCATTGGCCTTGCATTCGGGTGGCCAATGCTGACTGGTAAGGTGATGCTGCCGCGCTTACACGCCGCTTGGTGGCGGGTCCGGCTGCAGAATTTTTAAACCCAGTAAACAGTGATTTTCAGGTCCACTATCGACCCTGACCACTTCCGCTTTTACCTGCAGTATGGGTTGATGGTTGTGTCTGGAAAAAACGGTGACATTGAGCTGACTGGACACCGGGAGTACCTTGTTTATCTCAAGCAGCATCCCACCACCGCTTATATTCCGACATGTCCCCGACAGCTGATTGGTCTCAAGGGTCAGCGTTGATGATATGCATTCCACTGTGGCCGGCGCATTGACCTGCATCCGAATAAAGCTGCGTTTTTCCCGATAAGCTCTGTTAGCCAGATTCATAGTGAAGCCCTGTTATTGTTGTGGTTTTTCTGGTGCGGTCTGGGTGGGTTCCTTTGTGGTCTGCAGTCTGCTCGTCTGGCTTGGACAGACGTGTGCATAGCCAAAATAAGAAGGTTGAGAGTCTCTTTTATAAGCTTAAGTTCTTAGTATTGCTGTGCTAAAACTACCGGAAAAATTGTCATTTGAACAGCTTGCGTGCCTGTGGTGATAAGAGTAGTGTAAGCCCTTTATGTCGCTTAATTCTTTGCGATATGCCCGTGTCGACACTGTCGGCGTTTGCCTTCCTTGCGGGAATCTTTCATGCTGGAAGTGCATATCGCGGCGCTGTTCAGTCAACTTTATTAAGTGCTTAGCTGGATATCACTACAATCGATTCAGGTGAAGAATGCCTTCAGGAAGTCGGAAATTACTCATCATTGATGACGATACGATTGTGCGGGAAAGTGTCGTGGCCTATCTGGAAGACAGCGGTTTTGAAATGTTGGAGGCCGACCAGGGTGTTGTGGGTATGGCGCTGTTTCAGCAACATTCTCCGGAGGTCGTGCTCACCGATTTGCGTATGCCTTCAATGGATGGCTTGCAGGTGCTGGAACAAGTACATCAGCTTTCTCCAGAGACACCGGTAATCGTGATGTCCGGAGTCGGGGTCATGGGGGATGTCGTCAAGGCACTGCGCCTGGGCGCCTCCGATTTCCTGATCAAGCCTCTTGTTGATATGGAGGTGCTCGTTCATGCGGTGGAAAAAAGCCTTGAACGGCGTGATCTTCTGGCCCAAAACTTACAGTACCGCGATGAGTTAGAAGCCGCCAACAGTGAACTTAAGGATCATTTGCGGACTTTGCAAAAGGATCAGGAGGCGGGGCGACGTGTGCAACAGCAGCTTTTGCCCCCCAAAAAAGTCACCAAAGGCGAATATTGCCTGGAGCACCGCATTATTCCCTCGCTGTTCCTCAGCGGTGACTTCATAGATTTGGCCTATACCGGTGATCGATATTTCTCATTTTATCTGACCGATGTTTCGGGGCATGGTGCGTCATCAGCCTTCGCGACCATCTGGCTGAAGCACGCCACGGCAGAAGTTGCCCATACCTGGCAGCTGTTTACCGGCAAACGTTCGGTGGCAGAAGACATGAACATCGGCCTGGCTGAGGTCAATCGCCTGTTGCTGGAGACCCGCCTGGGTCATCATATGACGTGTCTGGTCGGGGTAGTGGATATTAAATTGAACCGGCTGTACTATGCCGTGGCTGGCCACCTGCCATTGATGGTGCTGAAAACTCCGGATCAAACCTGCTTTTTAGAAGGTAAAGGTCGACCTCTGGGGCTGTTCCCCAATCAGGAATGGCAGTTGTATGAGGCCGAACTTCCCCCTGGCTCAGCAGTATTAGCCTTTTCAGATGGCATTTTGGAGGTTATGCCTCCTCAAGATTTGCTGGAAAAGGAAGATTATTTGCTGAGTTGGCTTTCGTCGGGCGCGGCCGGTATGGACAATATCAACCGCACGCTTAAACTGGATGAAATTGTCGATGCACCGGACGATATTGCCGTTTTGTGTCTTTCACGCAGTGGTAGTTGAAGTGAACAGTTGTAAAATACTCTATGAAAACACGGTCAGTGATGTCGAGAGTTGCAGTTGGGTTAAAGGCTCAAGGGTTTCAGGGTAAAGACTATGCAGCAAGGTAAGATTTGGGTTGCAGATCACGCTGGCGTCTATGTGATTAAGATGGTGGGTGACGTCAGGTTGACCTTGTGCATGTCATTTGACCAGTTTATCGATGCCATGTTTGAGGCGGATGATTTTGCCTCGATCATTTTTGATCTCACCAGTGCAGAAGCGATTGACAGTACCACGCTGGGGTTGATGGCTAAAATATCGATCTTGGCCGATCAGCGCAAACATCTGCGTCCTGTGATTATTTCCACGTCGGCCGGTATTAACCGACTTCTAGACACCATGGGTTTTTCCGAGATCTTTAATATCATGACCGAACTGCCCGTGCCACTGAGTCCCGATCAGTGCCTGGAAGTGTGTGACATGGATGAATGCGCAGCCAGAAATAAAGTGTTGGAAGCCCACAGGATTTTGATGGAGTTAAATGAAAACAACCGGGAGACCTTTAAAGATCTGGTGAAAACCCTGGAAGACTCCAACTGATTTCAGCAATAGCAGCCCCCATAAAACTCCGGTCAAACCACACCCTCATCTATCGAGGGCGACTTTTTTGGCGCGAATAAATTCGCTGTGGGGGACGTATATCAAATCGCTGACCCGGCGAATAATATACTCCTCGTACTTGTCCAGATCGCCGTCTGAAAAGGCAACTCGCCACATTCCCTGCATCAGCTCAAATTTCTCTGCTGCACTGAACTCATCGTTCACGCAGCGCGTGAACTGGTACAGCGACGTGGCATCATCACTCTCCCTGCGTGCCTGGTCAATCAACTGATGTAAGGTTTCGCTGTCGATATCGAATTGGCGCTGGAGCTCATTGATCAAGGCTTGTATTTCGGTTGCATCAAAGTGATCGTCAATGGTCGCGACCTCAATCATGAGAGCTGCGGCGGCCAGCTGCTTCGGATCCAGGGCGTCAATAATTTCGGCATCGGTGTCCAGCAGTTCCGAAAAAAACGTTTTAATTCCCTTAAGCATTAGTGAGCCTCTTCACTGTTTAAAGATGGTGGATGAGCCCAGTGGCGGTGCCGCTTAGCTCGTGGTAAAAGGTTGCTCCGCAGGGGCCTGAGCCCTGGGTATTACCTTAGTGAATATGGCGCCCAGTGACTAAAAATTGACCAGGCCAATCGCATCTTCCAGAACGCTAATCCCGGCGTCGGGCTTGTGGGCGTTTTCGCTAATGTGCCGGCGAAAACGCCGGGCACCGGGTAAACCCTGAAAAAGTCCGAGCATATGGCGGGTCATATACTTTAGCAGTTGTCCTTCGCTCATCTGCTCTTGGCAGTATTCGACAAACTGAGCGGCAATTTCCTGACGAGACTTAATTTCGTGATGGTCGTGGTAAAAACGCTGGTCTACCTCGGCTAACAGGTAAGGGTTGGTGTAAGCTTCTCGGCCAACCATGACACCGTCAACCTGGACGATTTGTTCTTCGCACTGCGCCAGGGTGTGCAGTCCACCATTAATGACAATCTCCAGCTCGGGAAATTCCTGTTTTAACTGGTAAACCCTGTCATACCGCAGAGGCGGTACCTCGCGATTCTCTTTCGGGCTGAGCCCCTGAAGCCAGGCTTTACGGGCGTGCACAATAAAGGTCTTGCAGCCTGTCTTGGCGATCGTTTCGACAAAATGGGCCATGCCGGCGTAATCGTCCATGTCGTCAATGCCGATGCGGTGCTTGACTGTGACATCGATGCTGACGCTGTCCTGCATGGCTTTGACGCAATCGGCCACTTTGGTCGGGTGAGCCATCAGAATGGCACCAATCATACCATTTTGTACCCGGTCACTTGGGCAGCCACAGTTCAGGTTAACTTCGTCGTAGCCCCATTCTTCGGCCATACGGCTGCACTTTGCCAGGGCCACAGGGTCACTGCCGCCCAGCTGAAGCGCCAGTGGGTGCTCGGTGGGGTGGTAGCGTAAAAATCGAGCGGGGTCGGCGTGCAGTAGCGCACCGGTGGTCACCATCTCAGTGTACAAAACCGCATGATGAGAAATCAGGCGCCAAAGGTGTCGGCAATGACGATCTGACCACTCCATCATGGGGGCGATGCAGAAGCGTCGGTTCACCGCCGGTGGCAGGGTTGTCGAGGTCGTGTCGAATTCTGTTGTCAAATTTGTTGTCAATTGCAGTGCCGCAGAGTCAGGGGGCCAGGCCCGGATATCAAGGGTTGAAAAGGGGGTAATTATAGCCTTTTCCGTGACGATTCGGGAGGTCGTCTAAATTTGTGTCTATATTTAGGCATAGGGTCTTATTTTGAGGAAGTGAACGCCAATCAGCTGTCACGATCACCAGCTCTGTCACAGCGATTCTCAATAAAGCTCAACGCAAGCCAAAGGAGGCAGAATTTGCTGTGTTACAGGATCAGGACGTCATTGATAATACCGAATTTTAAGGCAGTGTGGGTGCCCGCAAGGGCGGGGACTCTGCTTGTTATTCTGTGGCTGTTGATGGGCGGGTGGAGCAGTGCTCAGGCGGGATCGTTACCGGAGACCCTGGATAAGGTCAGAGGCAGCGTCATTGCGGTTGGCACGGTAACTCCGGCGCGAAGCCTTAAAAGAAAAGGGCCTCCCGTAAAAATTCTGGCCACCGGTTTTGTGGTTGGTAATGGCCGTCAGGTGATTACCAACATGCACGTACTGCCTGAAACCATAGACACGGACAACGGAGAAGTGCTGGTCGTATTCTCCGGGCGGGGGCAAGCGGCTAAGGCGACGAGCGCAAAAGTGAGGGCTACTGATGCAGAGCATGACCTGGCTCTGCTGGAGCTGACCGGCGCCACTTTACAGCCCTTGGTCCTGGCGAGCGATGACTTTGTCAAAGAGGGCAGCCAAGTGGCCTTCACCGGCTTCCCGATCGGCATGGTTTTAGGTCTTTACCCCGTGACATCCAGCGCCATTATCTCGGCAGTGACCCCTTTCATTCTTCCGACATATTCAGCATCGAATTTATCCGCAGAACACATTAAAAGCCTGAAGAATCCTTTCGAAGTGTATCAATTGGATGCGATTGCTTACCCCGGTAACAGCGGCAGCCCGGTGTATGGAATCGATGATGGTCGAGTCATTGGGGTGGTTAACAGCGTGTTTGTGAAAGGCGCCAAAGAAGGGTTGCTGAAAACACCTTCTGGCATTACCTACGCCATACCGGTTCGTTATGTAAAGAAGCTCATGAGAGAGAATCCGTAAAGCCGTCTGCCATTCGCAGGAAGAGTCATAAAGCAACACTTTGCGATGGACTTCATGTTTTCAAGGGCCTGTTAAGTGAACTAGTGGGTGGGTGAATGGTCTATCTTTCGCCTCAATCAGCGGCATTTGAGGGATCATGCGACAGCTTCCGCTGCAGACTCTCTGCATAGCGTCATCGCTTGTCGTCCATTTCTTCTTTTATTGGGCTGACGGGAGTGACTGGTCGGTTTCGCTCTATGAATATTCAGGATGTGACAGCGTAGTCTTCACTCGCAATCCGAAAGAGGCAGAATTGCACTTTTTACAACACACGGTATTACTTCGCCGGAAATCCAGTCGATACCACCGTGATTGCTTTCCTGGTCGGCGTGTCGTCGCATGACTTGTGCGATTACAGGCTAACGGTATCCACTCAACAACAAATTTATGAAAAGGTTTTTCAAAACGCTATGGGAACACATCTAGGCGCATTTGATTATGATGAAGCTTTCTCCCGGAATCTGGGTTGGGTTACCGAGGATGAGCAAAAGGTATTGCAAGCCAAGCGTGTTGCCATTGCCGGAGTAGGCGGCGTGGGCGGCATCCACTTGCTGACCTTGACACGCTTGGGAATTGCTCATTTTAATATTTCGGATTTGGATATTTTTGAGCAGGGAAACTTTAATCGTCAGGCGGGTGCTTATATGCAGAATGTAGGCCGCCCGAAAGTAGAAGTGATGGCCGAAATGGCGCGAGGCATAAATCCTGCCATGGACATTACCATGTTTCCTGAGGGTATCAATCACGACAATATTGATGCTTTTCTGGACGGCGTGGATCTTTATATTGATGGGCTGGACTTCTTTGTGCTGGATATCCGGCGGGCGGTATTTGCCGCCTGTGCTGAAAAAGGCATACCGGCCATTACTGCAGCACCGTTGGGCATGGGCACCGCGCTGTTATGTTTTATGCCTGGCAAGATGACGTTTGAAGAGTATTTCCGCATGGAAGGCCATGAGGAAGATGAGCGCCAGTTACGCTTCCTGCTGGGGCTGTCACCGTCGATGTTGCAAATGGGGTACCTGGTTGATGAGAAACGCATCGACCTTGAGGCGCAAAAAGGACCGTCGACGCCCATGGCGTGTGAGCTGTGCGCCGGGATTGCCGCCACCAACAGTTTGAAAGCGTTGCTCAATCGTGGTGATGTTGTTGCAGCTCCCTGGGGGCTGCATTTTGACGCTTACAAAAATAAATTAAAGAAAACCTGGCGTCCGGGCGGAAATGACAATCCCATACAGAAAATTGCGTTAAAGATCGCGCGCAAGCAGTTGATGAAAAAGCGGGCTCAGCAGACCACCGAGGGCTCCGAAAACTTAGGGCCAGAGATAAGCCGTGATATGGACCCTGCACTGTTAAGGATTCTGGAGTTGGCCCGCTGGGCCCCCAGTGGCGACAATACCCAGGTTTGGGAATTTGAAGTGCTGGAGCACAACCGGTTTGTCATTCACGGCAGCGATACCCGGGACTGGTGCGTGTACGATCTGGACGGGCATGCCAGTCAAATTGCATTGGGAACTTTGCTGGAAACGATTGATGTTGCCGCCAGCGCGGAGGGCATGACGGCCGAGTTTAATCTGCGTCCGGATTCTGATGAGCGGCTCCCTGTCATTGATGTTACGTTACAGAAAAATGCTCAGATCCTTCCGAGTCAGTGGCTGCCCTACGTTAAAGTCAGAACTACACAACGACGGCCGTTTTCCAGCCGAAACTTGACGCCTTCGCAAAAAAACCAGCTTGAGCAGGCAGTGGGGGAGCAATACCAATTGGTATGGATTGAGGGCGGCAAAGCGCGTTGGGCGATGGCCAAGCTGTTATTTCGCAGCGCCAGAATTCGATTGACGATCAAAGAAGCTTATGACGTCCATACCCGGGTAATTGAATGGAACAGTCGTTACAGTGAAGACCGTATTCCGGATCAGGCTGTCGGTTTGGGAACTGTACCTTTGAAGTTGATGCGTTGGTCATTGCAAAGCTGGTCGAGGGTGGAGTTTCTGAATAAATTTATGGCCGGCACTTGGTTGCCGCGCCTTCAATTGGATTTAATGACCGGTTGGTTTTGTGGCGCACATTTCATGTTAATGGCGAAAACCCCTTTGAGCACTTTGGAAGATCGGTTAGACGGTGGGCGGGCGCTTCAGCGATTGTGGTTAGAGGCGACTCGCTTGGGGTTGCAGTTTCAGCCTGAGATGACACCGTTGATTTTTACCCAATACAGTCGGGGGAAGAAGCAATTCAGCTCTCGTGATGAGGCTATGGGTGAAGCCGCAGAAATAGCGGCGGACCTTGAGCAGCAGGTCGCGCCGGATGTCGCAACTCGCGGGGTGTTTATGGGGCGGCTGGGATGGGGGCAAGCCCCTGTCGCCCGTTCCATCAGAAAACCTCTGCGACGTTTACTTAAATCGTCTTAAGGGCTTCTCTGTCAGTGTTTTTGATTGTGTCAGGTTATTTTACAAAACATTAAAAACTGCCTTTTTGGGCGAAGTAGGTTTTCAATGAAACTATCGGCTTATCAGGGAGTTAGAGTAACAAGTTAACGGTTGGCACAGTGCATGCATTTCTATCAGCGTGGTGGAGAATTTGATTGGTTTGGGATTGCCACCTTACTGGTAAAAAATAACAGGAGATAGAAAGCATGAAAACAAAACACCTGCTCATGGCTTCTGCCATAGCATTCAGTCTGGGAAGCGCTGGAGCCTCGGCTTTCTATTTGCCTCCCGGTGACGGTACAACCGCAGGGGCAAAAGCAGAAGATCAGTTATTGGATTGGCACATTGACAATGACGGTGACGGCCTCATCAGTGTCGGCGATGTCCTTTTTTCGGTGTTGGAATTTGGCTCTATTGAAGACGTTTACGCTGCCAACGGTCTGGATCCGGTTCAGAATTTGGATGAAGCCAATGACGAGCTGGTGGCCATCTCGACCATTGAAGTGACTGGGGTCACCGGGCTTGGTGCCGCGGGTACTCGTGTTGATTTTGGTCAGTTTGGGACCACCTCCATGGTGCAGATGTTCAGCTTCGGCAGTACCACGGATCTGGATATTGGTACGTTCGTCAATTGTACTACCATGGCCACATGTAGTGCTGCGGTAACTGACGGCACCCCATGGCTGGAACTGACCGTTCTGGATGCGGATGATGAGTGGTTTTTCATCTCCGATATTGGTGGCGCTTTGGATCCAAGCCAAATCGCCGCAGCCAACTCCAGTACCGATTTTGGTACCGTTAACTTCTCCTTAAGCGAGGTGGCTGGTACCAACTTCACCGGTTTGACATTCGGTGATCAGGATCTAACCTGTGGGTTGTTTGCGTGTGCAGGCGATGGCCTGGCACTGGTGACGGGTAATGCCAATGTCGTCGGTGGTGGTGGTCTGCCAGCTGGCTTGGGTGCCTTCGCTCGCGGGGACACCGATGTCAACTTTAACGTGACTACTGTGCCAGAGCCCGGTTCGTTAATGCTGTTGGGTATTGGCTTCCTCGGCATGGGATTGCTGGGTAGAAGAAAGTCATAGTTCATACCATCATCTGTTTCATCACAGACGATACCTGAAAAATCCAGCGCTTGCGCTGGATTTTTTCTATACTCAATAAACCCGTTAGGTTTATTGCTTTTAGAACCTTGGTGGATTGAGGTTATAACTTAAATAGATATCTTGGTTGTCGCTAATGGAATCCCAGAAACACTAAATAAGGAATGTGAATGATGAGAAATTGTTGGGTCACTTTGGCAGTGCTGGTGTGTTCGCTGATGTTAATGTCCTGTGATTCTACCCAGAGCGAAAGGTCAGACCTGGCGAGTGCGAAAAAGTATTTCTCGGAAGGTGATTATGCATCATCGACAATTGAGTTAAAAGGTGTACTCCAGTCCAACCCTAATAATACCGAAGCGCGTCTGTTATTGGGCACGATTTATTTTGCTGAAGAGGATATGCCCAGTGCTGAAATAGAAATTGAAAAATACATAGAACTGGGTGGTGACGTGGATGTGGCGTTGCCACTACTGTCAAAGATATTGGTTGAGCAGGATAAAATCCGTAGTCTGCGGGATCTGGAGGTTAAGAATCTATCGGATGACGCTAAAGCGCTGGTTTTTGCTTCACAAACACTTGGCTTGGTGTCGGGGCGTGAGCCTGTATTTGCCGAGGAGAAACTACGACAGGCTGAAGATCTTAACTCTGCAGATGCCTATGTAAAATTTGCGCGCGCAAAATTTGACCTGTCTCAAGCCGATGTCGATATAGGCGAAGTGCATTCTTTCGTAGCCAGTATCGTCAACGAAAGCCCGACATATGCACCAGCGTGGAAGTTGTTGGGTGACATTGAGCAAATGAGCGGCGATCTGGAAGCCGCGGAAAGCAATTACACCCGAGCGATTGAAAACAGTGTGAGAAATCTGCGTGCACATTACAGTCGGGCGGTCGCGCGTTTCAGGATGGATGAAGTTGACAGGGCGTTCGAAGATGTCAAAGTGATTGAGGGCTACGCGCCTAAAAGCGTGATGTATCACTATCTGAATGGCCTTTATTGGTTTTCCAAAGGCGATTACAAAGTGGCCGTTGAGTCTCTCAGCGTGGCCAATGAAACAGGCTTTTTTCCTATCACTGATTATTATCTGGCCATGATACACCTGGCGGAAGGTAATGATGTTTTGGCTGAGAGTTTTGCGAAAAACTATTTTGAGCTTGCGACTGAAGACCTGAGAGGTAGAAAGCTATTGGCCACGGTCTATCTTAAGGTCGGAAAACCTCAGGACGTCCTGAAACTTTTGTCGAGCATCGACGAAGATCCGGAAGTCTTGTCGCTGATGTCTCGGGCCCATCTGCAACTGAATCAGGTGGAAGAATCAGTAGCCTTGCTGACGCAAGTATCTGAACTCAAACCAGAATCGCCGAAAGTACAGATGGATTTGGGCAATAGCTATTTGATGCTGGGCAATAAAGAGCTGGGGTTGCAGCATCTGCAGGCGGCTATTGATTTGGATAACAGTTTGGATGAAGCTGATGTGTCCATGGTGGTTGGCCTGGTAAAAGTGGGTGAACACCAAAAAGCGATTGAAGCCGCACAGGCTTATTTGGCTAAAAACCCGGATAATTATATTGCCCATAATTTAATGGGATTGTCTCGTTGGAAGGCGGGCGACACTGCAAGGGCCCGACAATCTTATCAAAAGTCTATAGCGCTGAACCCTGATGACTCTGCCGCACATAAAGCGTTGGCAACAATGGCGATGGAAGCAGATGATGTTGAACAGGCTAAAACGCATTATCAAAGCATGCTTGATATTAATGACAATGATTACTTGGTAATGATGAAATTGGCCTTCATCTATGGGGCGCAGAAGAACGATCCGAAAATGGTTGAATATTTACAGATGGCTATCGATGCGGTGCCGAATGAAATACAGCCTAGGGTAGTATTGGCACGCTATTACTTGTCTAAAGGAGAGCCGTTAAAAGTAGACGTGGTATTGTCGGCGTTGCCTCATGAGAAAAAGAGCGACCCAAGTGTGTTGAATGTTTCTGCACGCTCTCACCTTGCGACTCAGAATTATCAAACTGCGGCTCGAAAACTTGAAAAACTGGTGAGAATTCAGCCGGATTCATATTCCAGTCACTTTTTATTGGCGAAAGCGTATTCAGGCTTAGGCCGTAAAAATGACGTAGAAGCAGAGCTGCTGCAAGTGATTCAGCTGAAGCCGGACCATTGGACGGCGAGGGTGGGGTTGGCCAGGTTGTATTTTGAGGCGGGACAATTGGAGCGGTCCGCTGAACAAATTCAGCAAGTCGAATCTTTCAGTCCGAATAATGTCGATGCGTTAAAGGTGAAGTACGCAATTTCCAAAGCCAAAGGCAGCGCAGAGGACTCGGTAAAGATTCTAAAGCATATTTATAGTTTGGAAGAAACAGAGAAGAATTTGATCGAATTGGCTTTGGCTGAAAAGATGTCTGGTAATCGTAAAGAGGCGGAGTCTCTTCTGAATGCATGGATTGAACGTCATAAAAACTCTGTTGAAGCCAGATTGGAGTTGGCCAATCTGATGTTGGAGGATGGGAAAAAGCAGGAAGCGATAGGGCACTATAAAAGTACGTTGATGATTGATGATAAAAATTATCAGGTTCTGAATAATATTGCGTGGAATCTGTTGGAGAGTAATCCCAGTGAATCTCTCTCGTATGCAAAAAGAGCGATAAATACAAATCCAGATTCCCCTGTGGTTTTGGATACGCTTGCGTTGGCGTATTTGGAAAATGGGCAGCAAGATTTGGCCAAGAGTACAGTTAACAAAGCGTTGCTTCGCTCTCCAAACAACCCCGAAATTATTTACCACAGCGCAAAAATAGATTTGGTGTCTGGCGATGTCTTTTCGGCTAAAAAGACATTGGTGGATCTTTTGGACAAGTACCCTTCTTTTTCTATGAGAGATGAGGCAAGCGCTCTTTTAAATGAGGTAAATTCGAAGATTAAATGATTGTGGTTGTCGAGGTTGTCGATTTTATGGTTGATTCAGTGTTATCAACTTGGAAGGCTATCAGTGCCCGCAGTACGTATTTTAGGATGAGGTCATCTTGGTCTGATGGTCTTTATTTTCGGATCTTGTCCAAGGGTGTTGGGATTTTAGGTCAGGGAGTTCCGTCTAAAGAATTGGTTGCACCGTATTGAATTTATGGATGTTGTTGCGGCACAACTGATTTTATATTTTCGTTAAAAAAGGATGCCTATGAAAATTACATGTTGGGTCGCTGCGCCCATATTGGTGTGCTCGTTGTTATTGAATGGATGTGATCAAACAACGGACGGGATGAGCTATCTGGATAGTGCAAATCTGTATTATCTGGAGGGGGATTATGCCTCTTCAAGGATTCAGTTGAAAAAAGCGCTTCAGTCTAACCCTGAAAATATAGAAGCCAGATGGCTGCTGGGCAGTATTTTCTTTGCAGAGGAAAATATGCCCAGTGCAGAGTTGGAACTTGAAAAGTACATTGAGTTTGGCGGGGACGTCAATCTGGCTTTGCCAATACTCTCCAAAATATATGTAGAGCAGAATAAGTTAAGGAGCCTTAATCAGATAGATCTTTCGAATTTAGTGGCAAAACCAAAGTCAATGGTGTTGGCGTCGCAAAGTCTTGGATTGCTGTCTGCTGGTCAAGTCCAGGAGGCGGAGTCGAAATTGCGTCAGGCCGAGGCGCTGAATTCAAACGAATCTTATGTGAAATTGGCTAGGGCTCAAATTGATCTATCTAAAGCGGGCAATGATATTTCGGAAATTCAATCATTGGTAGAGTCTGTTGCGAGTGAAGATCCGTCTAATGCACTGGCGTGGAAACTGTTGGGAGATATACGCCAGATAGATGGTGATATGTTAGAGGCGGAGGCGAATTACACCAAGGCGATTAAGTACAGTGCCCGAAATATAAGGGCGCATTATGGGCGTGCAATTTCTCGATTTAGGATGGAAGAGGTTGACAAGGCTTATGAAGATATTGAGGTTATAAAACGCTATTCCCCCAAAAGTGTGATGTACCAATATTTAAATGGTGTCTATCAGTTCTCAAAAGGTAAGAACAAGGCGGCAATAGAAGCGCTTTTGGTAGCGAATGAAACGGATTATTTCCCCATCGCTAATTACTATCTTTCGTTAGCAAATTTAGCCGAAGGCAATGAGATGCTGGCTGAGAATTTTGCCGAAGAGTACTTTGAATTCGAGCCTGAGGATCTCAGTGGAAGAAAACTGCTGGCGGGTCTTTATTTGAATTCTGGTAAGGCTAAGAGCGTTGTGAGGATTTTAGCCCCCTTAACAGAGCAAGATCCCGAAGTCATGTCGCTTCTAGCAAGGGCGTACCTCGAACTTGGTCAAGTTGAACAATCAGTAGAGTTGCTCACCCAAATTTCAGCCGTGCAGCCAGAATCCCCGAAAGTACTCATGGATTTGGGTAATAGCTACATGATGCTGGGAAACAAGAAAGAGGGATTGCGTCATCTTCAGTCGGCGGTTGCTCTGGATGACGGTTATGATCCAGCCCACGTGTCTTTGGTTGTCGGTCTGGTTAAAGCCGATGAGTACAACAAAGCTATTGAGATTGCTAAAGCGTATCGGGATAAAAATCCAGGCAGTTACGTTTCGTACAATTTATTGGGGTTGGCACTGTGGAAGTCAGGAGATATAGAACAGGCAAAAGAGGTTTATCAAACCTCAGTATCTTTGAATTCCAATGATACAGCCGTGTATAAGGCACTGGCCGGAATTGCTATGGAGCAAGGAGACGTCGCTCTGGCGGAACACCATTATCAGAAAATGCTGGATATCGATCCTAAAAACTATTGGGTAATGATGAAGTTGGCATTTATCAATAGTGCTGAGGAGGATAATGCGCAAATGATCAAGTACCTGAAGATGGCTATAGAAGTGGAGCCGGAAAAGGTAGATCCAAGAGTCGTATTGGCACGGTATTATTTGTCCAAATCAGAATTCCTTAAAGTAAATGTGGTGTTGTCGGGATTGCCACAAAAGAAAATGAGAGACCCTGCTGTTCTTGAAGTGTCGGCAATATCCAGGTTTAAAGCCCAGGACTATAAGGGGGCTGCCAGAAAGCTGGAGCACTATACCCAAATCAATCCGGATTCTGTCGCAAACAACTACCTGTTGGCTAAAGCGTATGCAGGAATGGGGCGGAAAAAAGCCATGGTGAAACAGCTTCAGCATGTGATTGAAATGAAGCCGGATTTCTCCCCGGCAAGACTGGATTTGGCTAGACAATATTTAACCGAGAAAAAACTTGATGATGCACTTGAACAGGTTTTAGTGGTTCAAAAGTTGATCCCTGACAATTTGGATGCCTTAAAAGTGGAATACGCTATAGCTAAACTCAGGGGTAATGGAGAGGTGTATACGGATATTCTCCAACGAATTTACAGCATTGAAAAAACAGAAGACAACCTCATTGAGCTGGCCCGTGTCAAGAAGATGTCTGGTGAAAGGCGGGAGGCAGAATCACTGCTAAATGATTGGATACAGAACAATAAAAAATCCATTGGCGCCAGACTGGAATTGGCCAATTTAATGTCCGAAAATGGGCAAAAAGATAAGGCCATTGAATATTATAAAAGTACGATTTTAATCGATGGTGAAAATTATAAGGCGATGAACAATATTGCCTGGAACCTGCTGGAGAGTAACCCGGCCGAATCACTGGAGTACGCTAAAAAAGCCGTAGATAAAAACCCGGATTCGCCGATGGTACTGGATACACTGGCGTTAGCGTATTTGCACAATGGCGAAGAGAAATTGGCTCAAAAAACCGTGAAAATGGCACTGCGTCATTCACCCAATGATCCTCAAATAATTTACCACAGTGCAAAAATTGATGTGGTTTCCGGTGACGTGTCTTCGGCAAAGAGAACCTTGCTTGATTTACTTGATAAGTACCCGGAATTTTCAAGCAGAGAAGACGTCGCAGCCCTTTTAGCCGAAGTCACTTTAAATTCCGAATGACAGTTATGGTAAACATGACTTCAATAAAGAATAAGCGTTTTGCGTGTATATGTTGAACAGATATTTGTTAACGAATGGTACCCTATGTCAATTAAGATAAAGATTGCCCGAACTGCGAAAGAGCTGGACGATGTGTTTAATCTTCGTTACCGCGTCTATGTGGAGGAAAAAGGCAGATTCGAAGGGGGAGCTGCTGAGAACCCAAGAGTCGTTGATCATTTTGATTCAGTGCCTGGGGTAGTGAATATTGTTGCGTATTCAGACGGTGAAGCTGTTGGATCAATGCGCGTCAACGAGGACACTGAGATAGGGCTCCCGGCTGAGGTGTATTTTGACTTTTCTGAGATACGCCAAAATCTGACTCGTAAATTTGAAAGTGAAAAGAGTAACGAGGGAGTAAGGCCTGTCTTTGTCAGTGGGGGTATGTTGGCCGTTCATAAGGATTGGCGCAACCGGCGTAATGTCATATTTGCGTTGTTTAAAACCGCCATTGGCGTAATGCACGACATGTGTGCAAGTTTTGTGATCTGTTCAATCAGTGAAGAAACGCTCCCAATGTATGGCCGTTTGGGGTTCAAAACTGTTTCCAAAGGGGAGTGGAAACCGGAGGTTGGAGACAATATGATCGCTATTGCCGCGCCCTTCAACAAAGTTTTCGATTGGGCGTTTGGTAAAATCAGCAAGTCTGTGGATGAGTTTTGGCTGGACAATTTCTGTGGCCAATTTGAGCGTATCTTATTGTCACCGGGAGAAGTCCTTTTTAACCAGGATGATCTGGCAAATCATACTTACGCAATCGATGAAGGTTGGATTGCAATTTCACGAGAAGACCCCAATGGCAACGAAATGGTGTTGGCGAACTTGTCCAGGGGCGCGCTATTTGGTGAGCTGGCAGTATTTGATGGCGAAAGGCGTTCTGCCAAGGCCTCTGCTTTAGTCAATACCGAGCTTATTTCAATCGAGCGGTCACATATGTTCGAAATGCTCAAAAAGAATCCGGATCACATGGAGCAGCTGTTAAAGCACTTTGCGAAGCGTGTGAGAGATACGGACAATATGGCCATGGTGCAGGCGTTTGCGCCACAAACCGGTCGCGTAGAATTTGCTTTAAACGAGTTGTGGAAATCTGCGACTCCGAGTTTGAAAAACCCCAACCATAGATCCATCAAAGTGGGCCCAGAACAAATAGCAAGGACATCCAGGGTGCGGGAAGATGAAGTCAGAAAGGTTCTGGAAATGAAAAAATCGCAAAAAGTACTGGATTATGGCGACAAGGTGGTGAAGTTTTTTAGGGATCCTGAGTCTGACAATGAATTGGATAAAGACAATGACTCACCTATATAAAAGTGAGTCTAAATAAAGGGTTGCGCTATTTTATCCATTTTACTTTCTTCCTGGCATATTTTCTTACATTGTTCTATATCAGTGGTCTTCTGAAAAGATTGGTCAATAAACTTTGCATTGGATTGTAATGTCAAACCTCTAAACTATAGTTAACGGTGTCGCATACTTCTCAGTCTCTAATTACCTGTCTTGGGGATCTGTACGTCTTTGGTGTGTAAGGAGATAGTCAGATAAGGTTTAGCAGGTTTGATGGAAGTCGTTGTTTATCAAGGATTTGGGAATATTGATAATGCCTCAAACTAAGGTGCAAGTCAGAGAAAAAATTACGCCAGAACTAGAACAAAAGGATTTTTTTAAGCCTTTTGTTTCAGAAAGTGTTTCAGAAGAAAAGCCTTACCAGAAACGGAAGTTTTCCCGTACTCAATTTTTGAGAGGTAAGTTTAGAGTTGCGGGACACTATGTCCACATTGAATACATATGGTTGGCCATGGTCGAATGGGCTTTGTCCTTTGTTGCCTTTTCTGTAATGAGTAGTGGCTTGAGCGTGGAAACTTCCGGGCTGGAATTTGCCTTGGAAGGCATCATTTTCTCGAGTCTTATTGTCATATCATTGGCTGCAATGGGGTTGTATGACACGCGTCAAAGAAACTCTATGTTTGACGTTCTTTTGCATGTCTTGGCCTCGTTAATCTTGTGCATCATTTTCATGGTTTTGTTGAAGGTCTGGTTAACGGATGGTCGCTGGCCATTCTCGCGCATTTTGTTGGGAGTGTCCTCTTTAGCTGCAGCATTCATTGGTATTCGTTATTTTTTCGACAAGTACATTGATGGCAGGCTGTTGCGCCGGAATGTATTGGTTCTGGGTACCGGCGAACGAGCACACAAGATTGAGCGGTTGCGAAGAAAGACCGATCAGCGTGGTTTTAACCTGGTGGGTTTCGTGCCATCGATGAGTTGTCAAAGTTATTACGTTGACCCGGACAAATTACTGAAGGTTAATAATATCTGCGAATACTGTTTAGCGCATGATATTGATGAGGTAGTTATTGCTCTGGATGACCGGCGTCATGGTAATCCCTCCAATGATCTGCTGGACTGCCGTATGAGCGGCATCAGGGTGATAGAAGATCTTGATTTTTTTGAGCGAGAGGCGGCTATGGTTCAACTGGACTTGATTCATAGCGGTTGGTTAATCAAGTCTCATGGCTTTACTAACAACTACTTGTCTTACTTTTTAAAAAGAACGGTGGATATTGTCGGTGCCATCATATTAGCAGTGGTCTTTCTTCCTGTTATGCTCATAACGGCCATCGCCATAAAAATGGAGTGTGGATTAAAATCTTCGGTATTGTATACCCAAAAAAGGGTGGGGCGAGCAGGTAGGCTCTTTACAATTTATAAATTTAGAAGCATGCGTGAAGATGCTGAAGCGGATGGAAAAGCTCAGTGGGCTTGCAAAAATGACTCTAGAGTAACGCGGGTCGGTGAATTTATCCGAAAATACCGAATCGATGAAGTTCCTCAAGTTTGGAATGTGTTGATAGGGAATATGAGTCTTGTGGGTCCCCGGCCTGAGAGAAAAGAGTTCGTCGATTCACTGGCAACGCTTAATGATTTATATCTTGAACGCCATCGCGTAGCGCCTGGATTGACAGGCTGGGCACAATTACATTATCCCTACGGAGCCTCCGACAAAGACGCTATTGAGAAGCTCAAATACGACCTCTATTATATTAAGAATCATGGTCTGTTTTTGGATCTCTACATCTTGATCCAAACAGTGGAAGTGGTTATTTTCAAGAAGGGTTCGCGCTAATCATTACTTTCAGGTGACCGGCAATGTGTTTCTGTAAAAAATAACAACAAAAACGCTTTAACATTAGCCGGTTACGTATTGGTTCTAAGTGTCAGGATTGACACTTAAAAATAACAATTATAAAAAGTGCTATTCAATTCCCTACGCTTTCAAATTGTATTTTTCTATCATATTGTAGAGTGTTGGTCTCGTGACTCCGAGATTTTTGGCCGTTTCAGAGATGTTGTCATTAGAGTGGTTAAGGGCTCTCAATATAGCGCTGCGTTCGGCTTCTTCACGAATTTGCTTCAGATTGAGCGGCGTATTATTTTGTGGGTCAAAATTGATTTCCAAATCCTCGGCCGTGATTTGACCGTTATCCGCCATGATCACAGAGCGCTTTATTCGGCTTTCCAATTCCCTGATATTACCTGGCCATGGATAATTCTCTATAGCTTGTATGGCATCTTCGGAAAAGCGTTTTGTCCCTTTACCCAAGTCAGAGCAGTATTGGTTGAGGAATGTCCTGGCCAAAAGTAGAGCGTCTCCATTTCTATCTTTAAGTTTTGGAATGTTGATGGTGATTTCACTGATCCGATAGAACAAATCTTCCCTGAAGCGCCCATCCTGAATGTGAGTGGTCAAATCCTGGTGTGTCGCGCATATAATACGAACATCAACGGGAATCTCTTTTCGGCCTCCCAGGCGTTCCACGACACGTTCCTGTAAAAATCTGAGTAATTTTGCCTGGAGCTCCAGAGGCAGGTCACCAATTTCATCCAGAAATAATGTACCCTTATCTGCATATTCGATCTTCCCCGGGGTCTGCTGAGTGGCACCAGTAAAGGCACCTTTTTCATAACCAAAAAGTTCACTCTCCAGTAAATTTTCAGGTATCGCGGCACAATTTATGGCAATCATTTTCTGGTTTTTACGGGTGCTCAAATTATGAATAGCTCGGGCAAAGACCTCTTTACCCGTACCGCTGGCACCGAGTAATAGGGTGGTTACATCACAGGGAGCCACTTTTTCAACGGTGCGGCATACTTTGAGTATCTCGGGACTAGAGCCAATAATACCCTGTAAAGGACCTTCTTTTTGGTGGGCCTGAAGGCGCATGTTTTCCTGTTCTAACTCAAAAACACTGTAAGCACGGTTTACCATCAATTTAAGAATTTCTGCATCCACCGGCTTTTGATAAAAATCGTAAGCGCCCAGCCCGATAGCTTCAACCGCATGGTCTCGATCATGGTCACCGGTGACGACGATGATACGGCTTAAGGGTGAAAGTAATTGTATCTCCTGCAGAGTCTTCATCCCTTCAGTAACCCCCCCCGGATCAGGAGGAAGTCCCAAATCCAGAAGAACGACTCCAGGAGGATGTCTTCTCACCATGGTAATGGCTTCTTCTCTATTACTGCTTATGGCCACCTGAAAATCATCAAAGCACCAGCGAAGTTGACTCTGTAATCCAGGGTCATCTTCAACAACAAGCAAATACCGATCGTTTCCGTTCACATAAAGCTCCTTTGTATTGTTTGTTCACTGTCCTTTATTTCTGAAACGTTTTCACAGTCGTTATCGAGATCATCTTGATCAGGGTTCACCTCAAGTTGCCTTGGCAACGAGATGATGAATTGACTGCCTTGACCGTTTACACTTTGTACACGTATATCGCCTCCCAGTGAATTGATATACTGTTTGCTTTCAAACGCACCGATACCCATGCCCATCAGTCCTTTGGTGGAGTCAAAGGGCTTGAAAAGTCGCTCCTTGATGAAGTCAGCTGACATTCCCTGACCTGTATCTGATATTAGAACTTGCAACTGAGTCTCTGTGGATGTAAGTGATAAGTGAACCCTGCCGGTATCCGGCGTTGCCTCCTGGGCATTTTGTATCAAGTGACCAAATACATTTTTCAGTTGGCTGTAGTTCGCTGAGACAAATTCTTCAGAAGGCAAGTCAGTAAGGGTGGGTTTGGGATTCCTGACCTTACTTTCGTTAACAACTTCTGACAGTAATTGCGTAATAGACACGACTTTATTAAGTTCACCTCGACTGCCTCGTTTCATTTGTCCTAAAAGCCTGGTCATCCTTTCAACAGAGTTCTCGATGGTACGCAAAACATCGTCCACAAATTCCTGTTTGTGACGATGCTTTTCTGAGTTGGAGATGATCAGAGACTGTTGAGCCAATATGTTTTTTAGGTCGTGCATTACGTATGTTGAGAGTCGATTATAGGCTTCAAATTGCCTGGCTTCCATTAAAGCTGTTTCAGATCGATATTGCGCCAGGTGTATGGCGGTTTGCTGGCCCGCCATTTTCAAAAGATCACGGTCTTCCCAGTTCAGTGGTGTGCTTATGTCAGATTTCTTTAAAAGCGCAAAGCCTAAGATCTTATTTTGCAAAATGAAGGGCGTGATCAGCCAGGCATTCGGGATTGATGTTAACCACTCCGGCAGGGTCAATGGAGAATATTTATCTGGCTTATCCCTGAATTCATCCATATCAATGACCCAAAGGGAGCTTTCGAGAAATTCATCCAAAGACGTCAGGTCTTGTAACATCCTTTCATAGTTGACTTCCGGTTCTGGAATGTTCCAGTGGCTGAGCAGCTCGTAACGCTGGTTTTGATCCTTACACCACAGCAGGGCTCCAGAGCTGTGAACCAGGCTTGCTATCGCCTGGCAGCTACGCTGTGGGACATCTCCCTCGGTATTTGCAAGGTTGTGTGTAAACTCAAGCCACTTTTGACGGTAATCATATTTATAGCTGTAGAAATGCTTACTGAGCAGTACATTAAGCGTTTTTCTCAATTTATGGGAGAACAACAGTGAGGCTAACACCAGTCCAGAGCCGAACAGAAACATAATCTGCAGGAGGCTGCCCCAGCTGCCGCCAACATAGCGCACGTAGTAACCCATTGCGGACATAAGGAGTAAATAAAGGCCGGTCCCGACCACGGTAGCCGATTGCAAGACGATCTGTCGCGATACGTGAATGCCGAGATTCAATTTACTGTATCGTGCGGCCGAGACAGCAATGAGTGGGATGGTGAACGCGTTAACCACGCCACGCGCCTGCCAGAGTTGGCCATTGATGCCTTCAAACAGAAGGCTTTCACTGTACATGAAAAAATCATAAGCAAAGCACGACCCAATTCCTAAACACAGGAATTTAACCACCCATCGCTGCTCATCCGAGCTATTGCGCATGATTAATTCAATTAAGCCCAGACCAATGATATTCAACAGGATCAGCGTTGATATCTGCACAGTCCTTGGCTGAACATAGATCAACGTCTGGGTATAAGCCGTCAAGCTGGGCGCGATCACTGCCAGATAACTCAGCAGGGCGATTACAATAAGCCCAGCCAGTTCCATCCCTTTCGGGTAGGCAAACACCTCGTGTGATGAATCCCGGGTCTTGCTGGTAATGACCCCCCAAAGAAAGAAAAACCAGGCGGCGTATCGCAACCACTCTAGTGACGCTGCGAGTGCGCTGGGAATGTTGAACAAATAATACTCCAGGCTGATTTGCAAGGCCCAAAGAGCACTTAACGAAGACGCGATGATTAAACGAGGTCCATGGTGTTTTTTTCGTGACGATGTCATAAGCAAGATCGTCAGCACAAAAAATCCCAGAAAGGCCAGTACATAACTGTAAAAGCCAGGAGAATAAATCATAAAGGTGTGGTGGTTACCATGTTATGAACTCTGGCAAACGCGGTTTTGGCTACAACCTGGGTGTAACAGATTGTTTGGGCCTGCAACGCCGTCATTAAATTTTCCAGCTGTGTCATGGGCTTTTCGCGTCGTTTGATTGAATTCTTTTCAGCGTCTTCTACATTCTATGAGTGACTGTGTTAAGGCGTGGCAGTGTCATACCAAACAAAGTCAGAAAAATAATTATAGCCCTTGTCGCCAAAGTCATTGTTTAGGTCAGGTTTTATAAATGCATTGCAACATTGCATATATACTATTTTTCTCTATAAGGAAGTATTAATAGTGTTTCTGTTCTACCCTTTCAGTGTAGAACACATTTGTTTGTAAGCTATTGTTATCTAAATATATTGATGGAAGATGTAATGTCATATTCACAGGCCAGGAAGACACTGCTGTCAGCCCCCCGGACATGGCTTATCACCGGAGTCGCCGGATTCATTGGTTCAAACCTATTGGAACAATTACTTGATCTAAATCAGACAGTTGTAGGATTAGATAACTTGTCAACGGGTTATCTTGCAAACCTGGAAGACGTTCGGTGCTCAGTGGGTGAAGAGAAATGGCGAAGGTTTACGTTTCATCAAGCTGACATTTTGGATCTTCCAAGTTGTATGGAGGCGGTGTCGGGGGTAGATCTCGTATTACATCAAGCGGCATTGGGCAGTGTGCCCCGCTCCATTGAAGATCCTATTGCGACTAATGCGGCCAATGTGAGTGGCTTCTTAAATATGATGGTGGCGGCCTGCAAGTGTGGCGTAAAGCGATTCGTTTACGCAGCCTCTTCCTCGACCTATGGGGACCATCCGGGACTGCCAAAAGTAGAAGAGCGTATTGGCAAGCCCTTATCACCTTATGCGGTCACTAAGTATGTGAATGAGTTATATGCCGATGTATTTTTTAAAACATATGGTTTGGAATCCATAGGGCTTCGATATTTTAATGTCTTTGGTCGACGACAGGATCCAGCCGGAGCTTATGCGGCAGTGATACCGCTTTGGTTTGGCAACTTACTGGAATCCAAGCCTTGCTACATAAATGGCGACGGCAATACATCCCGAGATTTTTGCTACATTGAAAATACCGTTCAGGCCAATATTTTGGCGGCGATGTCCAAAAATTCAGAAGCTATAAATCAGGTCTATAATGTAGCCTTCGGAGGCAGGACTACCCTGAATGAACTACATTCTCACATGCGTCAAATGGTGGCGGCACTCAGTCCTCAATCAAAAGGTTCAGACCCTATTTACCGGGAGTTTCGCAGTGGCGATGTGAAGCATTCACAAGCTGATATCTCAAAGGCGACCCGCTTACTGGGCTACCAACCTGCACATGGGGTTATGGAGGGATTGCAGGAAACCGCTCAATGGTTCTGGGAAAAAAAGAATTCACAAATGGATAGCCTTCAATCTTCGATTGGGCTGGGTTAATAAACATGGCTTCTGCTCATCCAGGACTAAACACTTTACAGCCTGGTGAGATTCGAAGCGCCTGGTAGGGATTTTTTATGGAAGCAGTAGCAATTGTTGGTTTGGGGTATGTGGGTCTACCCTTGGCCGTTGCTTTTGGGCGAGTCACAAAGACTATAGGATTCGACCTGGATGAGACTAAACTGGAGCATTACCGGCAGGGGATTGACCCCAGTGGCGAGGTGGAAGCGGAGCGCTTAAGCCAGGCCAAAGAGTTGATTTATACAAGTGATCCCCGAAAATTGACAGAGGCGGACATCATTATTGTGGTCGTGCCAACCCCAATTGATGAAGCACGCCAACCTGATTTGAAGCCGCTGGGTGGTGCCTGCCAGACCGTCGGCCGGCACATGAAACCGGGCGCCACGGTTGTGTTTGAATCAACGGTGTACCCAGGGTGTACTGAAGAATATTGTGTGCCAATTCTGGAAAAACATTCAGATTTGGTCTGGCTGGGTGCTGCAAGCCAAAAGCAGGAAACTAACCAGGGCTTCTATGTTGCGTATTCCCCCGAGCGAATCAACCCCGGTGATAAAGAGCACCGTCTGGAATCCATCGTCAAGGTGGTGTCAGGGGATACCACTGAGACTCTGCAGCGTGTTTCGTCATTATATGAAAAGGTTGTCCACGCGGGCACTTACTGTGCCAGCAGTATTAAGGTGGCTGAAGCAGCCAAAGTCATTGAAAATACGCAACGAGACTTGAACATTGCCTTGATGAACGAATTGTCACTGATTTTCCACCGCCTGGACATCGACACGGCGGATGTTCTGGAAGCCGCAGGGACAAAATGGAATTTTCTGCCCTTCAGACCGGGGCTGGTCGGAGGACACTGTATCGGGGTGGACCCATACTACCTGACACATAAGGCCGAGGCTGCGGGTCATCACCCTCAGGTTATTTTAGCGGGGCGGCAGATAAATGACAGTATGGGAAAGTTTATCGCCGAGCAAACGGTTAAGTGTTTGGCCAAAAACTCGAAACCTGTGAATGGTTCGAACGTTCTTGTCCTGGGGCTAACTTTTAAAGAGGATTGCCCTGACCTCAGAAACTCACACGTTGTAGACATTATTGAAGAATTGAAAGAGTACCGCTGTAACGTTCATGTTCATGACCCCCTGGCGTGCCCACAGGAGGCGATGAAGGAATACGGTGTGCAGCTGTTGTCGTGGGAATCGCTCCCTAAAGCCGATGCGGTGGTTTTGGCCGTACCTCATAAAAAGTACAAAACGTTACGAGCAACCGATTTTCAGGCATTTATGGTATCGGGCGCTATACTTATGGACGTTAAATCCTGTGTAGATCGGAATGACCTAAAGGCGAGTGGTATTGATGTCTGGAGGCTTTAGGCGAAAACCTAGAACCAAACTTCATTAATCGTCGATATGAAATTACAGCCTGTTCAGCACTGACGTCAATTTTTTTTACAAATTGGTCATCAAGGTAGAGGTAATCTTCAGGTTGAGATTAATTTATCAACCAGATCAATGAGTTGTATTACCGGAATAAATATTGCTTAAATTGGATCATCCATGACTTGTGTGGTTGTGTGTATGGGAAATGGATAAGCCATCGTACTATCGGACATTGAATATGAATGATAAAAGTAAAAACAACCCTGAGATTGACAATTCAGAGAACATCGATTCACTGAAAAGTGAGGTGAAAGGGGTTTCGAGGCGAAGCGTCACGAAAGCCGGTGCAGCAGCGCCGTTGCTTTTGTCTTTTTTGGGGCGCCCGGTGTGGGGGGATGGCTGTACTATATCCGCCATGGGATCTGCCAACACTTCCGGTCGAAACCCGATTGACTGTGAAGCGCGTGGATGCTCGAAAGAATACTGGAAGAGCAATATCGCTGCTTGGGACAATATCCCTTATTCACCCGGTGTGTGCGCACTTTCTGATGGCGCTAATTGTTTGGAGTGGAATACGGAAGGTGGAACCACTTTTCAGAGCGTGTTCGGCTTTCCTCCGGGCTCCGGTGAATTCAGTAACCCTGAAACGATCACCCTGTTGGGCATTTTGCTGGAGAGTGAGCTAAAGGGCTATGTGAATAATTACTACGCTGAATTGGTGACGTCGCTTTTGAACAGTGGGCATGAATATTACGGAGCGGATGAAGAACAAATTGTGTCCCTGGCTAAAGCTGTGTACAGCAACCTTCCTTATGAAGGTCAAATGGTGGATGAAGCTACCGCCAACGACTGGTTGAGTAGAATGAATTCACAAGGAGACTGCTTCTTGCTTTCGGTAGGTACGGCCGAACCTGGTTATGTCATCGCAGAACAAAAGCCGATCCCCTGTTGCCGTATAGGAGAGCAGTTCGATATGGTGACGGGTCAATGTATCAACGTGGATGACTGGCAGGACGGCGTGAATTTAAGGTTGGATGAAGCGGGGAGCTAAGGATCTGTGATACGGCTCGATGTTGCTCTCACCCTCAACCCGAATCTGATTTTATCTATCTGGCCTGACGACGACGAAGGCATAGGGTATTTGAAAGATAGCGGGGATATTCACTTGTTATCAAGTCAGGCTAAGAGAATATTGGAAACGTTAGTGGAAAAACCACTCACTGCAGCTCAAATTTATGAAGAAATGGATGATTCTATAGGCCGTAAGACCGATCAAACATTCAATAACTGCATTCCTCATTTGATAAATCTGGGCTTGATCTGCCAGAGCACTTGATGAGGGAAATGCGGTACCCGTATGATCGCTCGATTTCCCAGAGAGAACCTAATTTGCACGCTTTCCCCTCCGCTTTATCCCTGAAATTTGGACCCCTGTCGGTTTCTGTCTCATCGAATTCTTCTAAAACATTGGATTGCATAAGACAGCTGTATGCCGATTATCCGGAGAACGAGTCCGATTTTTTTGATTTTCATGTGTCGATCGATTCGGCACAGGGAATAAGGCGATGGTACAAGCCCCAGATCAATTTTTCTCTGGACGGGTTTAAACCGTTTAAACCCTTACCGGGAGATCAAGCGCTACCGTTGTTTGAATGGGGTATGAACTGGTGTGTTTCAAATCATTGTCATGACTATTTGGTTGTCCATGCCGCTGTAGTTGAAAAGCAGGGCAGGGTCCTGATGTTGTCTGCGCCTCCAGGCGCAGGGAAGAGCACACTGTGTGCTGGCTTGGTGTGTCGGGGCTGGAGGTTATTGAGCGATGAACTGGCATTAGTCAGCATGTCTGATGATGGCCTGGTACAGGTGACGCCTCTGGGGCGCCCGGTGTGCTTGAAAAATCAATCCCTTGGCGTTATAAGATCTTTTTCGCAAGATTCCAGATTTGGCCCGGTCTGCTACGACACGGTGAAGGGTGATGTTGCCCACATGCTGGCACCGAAAGAGAGTATCGACCGCAGTCAAGAGCTCGCTCAATTAAGTTGGGTTGTTTTTCCACGCTATGCACCACAGGCTAAGAGTGTTCTTTCGCCACAAGGCAAAGCCCAATCGTTGCTAAACCTGGCAAAACAATCCTTTAATCTGAATGTGTTGGGCGAAATGGGTTATCGCCTTCTGAACCAATCCATCACTCAAAGCGACTGCTATGATTTTCAATATTCCAGTCTGGACGATGCCGTCAAACTATTTGACAGCTTACTGCATGTACCTGATACAGGGAAAAATTAAAGTGACTGTTGATACATTGATGAAAGCTATGAAGGTAGGTGAGTGAATCAGATGGATTGTCTGTTGGCAGATGTTATTTCAAGCCCACACGCAGCGTGTCAGTTGAGTATGCGGCAATGGGACTTGCTCATTAGACAGGCCCGAAGGGTAGACATGCTGGCTAGACTCTACGCAAAACTTGTAGACGCCGACCTGCTGGAGTCCATACCATCTCAGCCACTGAGGCACCTCAGGTGGTCTTACATTTTAACGAAACGACACCGTCAGTCGGTTATTTTGGAAGTGGAAGAATTAGCAAGTACACTTTCGTCCTTGCAGGTACCGTTGGTTGTGTTAAAGGGCGCGGCCTACAATTGCGCCAAGCTTTCACCAGCAGACGGCAGGATATTCTCTGACATTGATATACTTCTGCCAAAATCGCTATTGCCAACAGCAGAGTCACTGCTGTTGCGTAAAGGCTGGCTGAGTGAGTGTAAAGATTCTTACGATCAGAAATATTATCGTAAGTGGATGCATGAACTTCCCCCAATGAGGCACACCAAACGATTAACGGAGTTGGATGTGCACCATGCCATTCTCCCGGAGACCGCCATTGTCTCGCCCTCAAGTCGAAGAATATTATCCCGCATTGTTGCTATTGAAGGTATGCCCAACGTCTATAGGCTCTGTAATGAAGATTTGATATTGCACAGCGCGACCCACCTGTTTTTTGATGGGGAAATGACACATGCACTGCGAGACCTTGAGGATGTCAACAGTTTGCTGAGCGCCTATTGTGAAACGGATGAAGACTGGGAGAGGTTGTTGAGTCGCGGGTTGGAATTGGAGTTAACTTATCCTTTGTATTACGCACTCTATTACTGCTCAACGTTCTTTGGGGCAGTGATACCGGAACCTGTATTGAAAAAATCTCTGGGGCTCACCAAAATGAGCCGGCGGCATCAATTGTTCATGCGGTTTGTGTTTGATCGTGGATTGTTGCCTGATCATGCCAGCTGCGCGTCCAGAGGGTCTGCACTGGCGCGCTGGTTATTGTACGTCAGATCCCATTATTTAAAGATGCCGTTTCATTTGTTGATACCCCATCTGGCGTATAAGTCAGTCGTCCTGCCCATTAAGAAACGAATGAATGAAAGTAATCCGCCCAAAACCAAAACATTGGCACAGTTGCTGGCGGAAAAGAATACCCAGGTGCAATGAGTATTCTTTAACCTGAATAAATCCAGTGGGTCTTTGAAATCAGCTGATGCTGTGAAGTGTCGTGTGTTCCATTCCAGTGCTGTCATAACTGGGGATAAGCTCTTCGTGAACCAGGCTATCCAGCACAATTTTTAGGTCCTTGGTATCGATATGATGCTTTTCATCGACCATTCCATGCAATAACAATCTACTGCAGACAAGGTTGATGATTCTTGGTATACCGCGACTGACTTGATGAATGGGGGGGAACACCTGAGGAGCAAAGCTTGGGTTGTCGTTCCAACCCACCTGTTTCAGTCGATAAAGAATATAGGCGGCGGTATCTTTTTCACTTAAGGGTTCCAGATGGCATGTGGCGACTATTCTCTGGTGCAGTTGAACCAGCTGAGGTTTGGCGATTGTCCCTCTGAGCTCGCTTTGGCCCACAAGAAAAATCTGCAGCAGTGGTTGGTTGTTATGTTGAAGATTGGTCAGCAGCCTCAGTTCTTCCAGGGCCTCTTCGGGCAGGTCCTGGGCCTCATCAATGATCAGTAACGGTCTGCGGCCTTCACTGTTCAGCTTGAGAAAATATTGCTTTAAGCTGTGAAGAATCAAAGACTTGTACTCAGTTGAAGCGTCTATCTGAAAGTTTATGGCGATCAGTCTGATCAAGTCGTCTGCTTGAACCTGTGTGCAATTCAAACTGGTGAATACCACATTTCCACCATCAAATTCGGACGTAAGATCACTGATTAAGGTTGATTTTCCGGTCCCTGGCTGGCCCGTGACCACGACGAAGCCTTCTCTTCGGTAGAGGGCATATTGCATGTAAGCTTTAGCATTTTTATAGCTAGGGTGTTTAAAGCAAAGGCGTGAATCCGGCGTGAGTCGAAACGGTTCTTCATCCAATCCATAAAATGTTTCGTACATGTGATTTCCAAATCTGTGTGTGCTAGCCAGGGGTAGTCAGGTGATGATGTTGGTAGTTATTGCTCGTGAACTTTCCACATCACAAATTCTTGCTTAATGAGGAGGCAGAAGATCATTAGAGCCATGCCAACAGTAAATATTGTCATGGTATCGTAGCTCATCATGTGAAAGTAGCCTAACATTCTCATTAGACCAGATATTCCGCACAGCAATACTCCCACAATTCCGGAGAGATTCCCGAGGGTTATAAATAGCTTTGCCATTATCACAGTCCATGTCACTGGGTGTTGTTTTGTCACGTATAAATAGGGTAGTAGATTCTCTACATTTTTACAGAAACTCAATGAAGATTGTTGTGTGACTGTAAATGGGAGATCGTCAGTGTGAAAACGTGTCGATGTCGAGGAGGCTTGGTTCGTTACAACCTTTTATTATAATCCGAACACCTGTTAATAATTAAATATGAATATATTTTCCAGCGTTGTCACTGCAATCATCATTGGGCCAAAAAAAACGGTGAACTTAAGATCTGTGTTGGCGTGTCAAAAAAAACTGACTATTGTTAGTTTCTAATCATAAAAGATATTAAATCCGGTTTTAATGAAACCAAAACAATGTTTACGTAGATTTAGTGATACTTTGGGCTATTGTAGAAATACACGACTATAATTTTTTAGGTCGGTGTATTCAAGGCTCTACTATTTTGACAAGTCAAGGAGGCAGTCAGTGTCCGGTCTTTTAAATGGTTTACGACGGTATGTTACAAACGGAACAATTATAACACTGGTAATTTTGGGTTTATCAGGATGTAGCTGGATATCCCCACAGGAGAAAGTCAGGGCACCAGAACTGAGTGAAGCCGATGTCCCGGAGTTTGACTATATAATTGGTACTGGGGATTCTCTGGAGATATTCATCTGGGGTAGTGAAGAACTGTCAACTACGGTGACTGTCAGGCCAGATGGTAAAATAACAACACGCCTCGTAGAAGATCTTCCTGCCAGCGGGCTTACTTCAACCGAGTTGGCCAGGAACATTGAAAAAGCCTATGCCAAATACGTAAAAAGCCCGGTTGTCAGTGTCATTGTCAATGGCTTTACGGGGGTTCCCACACAGCAGGTAAGGGTAGTTGGTGAGGCCACGAATCCAACCGCCATACCTTTTTCCAAGCACATGACCCTCTTGGATTTGATGATCCGGGTTGGTGGCCTAAGTGACTTCGCTGATGGTAATGACACCGTATTAATCAGACGTGTCGATGGTGAACAGACCATCTTTAGTCTAAGAGTTGATGACTTATTAAATGATGGTGATATCACAGCCAATACGACATTAATGCCTGGCGATATCATTATTATTCCAGAAGCTTGGTTTTAATTGCCCCGCGCAGAGGATTGACGGATGCAACAAGTATTTGCGCAAATCTACAGCTATTTGTTAGGTATTTGGCGCTTTAGATGGTATGGATTGGCTATTGCCTGGGTAGTGGCTATCTTAGGTTGGCTTTGGGTATGGTCGCTGCCGGTGTCGTATATGGCCACGGCAAGATTGGACGTTGATAGTAGCAGTGTGTTGAGGCCACTATTAAGGGGGTTGGCCATTCAGCCAGATGTCAACCAAAGGGTTGCTTTGATGAGCCGGACATTATTAAGCCGGCCCAATTTAGAAAAATTGATGAGGATGTCTGATCTGGATCTCAATATCACGACAGACTTGGAAAAAGAGCAGCTGCTAACGGGTTTAAAAGAGTCGATCACTCTTCAAGGTGATGCGCAAAACACGTCGCTCTATTCCTTGTCCTTTAAACACGAGGACCGAGATTCAGCGAAACGTATCGTCCAATCGCTGATCACGGTCTTTATAGAAAGTACTTTGGGTGAAAAGCGAAATGACAACTCAAGTGCACACGAATTTCTTGAGCAACAGATAGCGGATTATGCCAAACGATTATCCGAAGCCGAGGAACGTCTGGCCAATTTCAAACAGAAGAACGTTAATATGCTGCCAGGCGATTCGGGTGGTTATTATCAACGTCTGGATATGGCGAAGTCTCAGTTGCGTACTGCCGATCTTGAGCTTCGAGAGCTGGAAAATCGCAAGGAAGAACTGAATAGACAGCTGAACGGTGATGAGCCTGTCTTCTTTTCATCTTCCATTGGTGATGTCACTCGATCAACCCCGATCGATGTGCGGATTAATTCTTTAAAAACCAAATTGGATCATTTGGCGTTGACCTATACCAACCGCCATCCAGAGATGATTCAGATTAAATCAATGATTGCCTCATTAGAAGCAGAAAAGAAAATTGAATATTCGCTGGCGGCAGGGCTACAGTCTTCATCTATGAGTAATTTAACTTCCAGCCCGGTGTATCAAAATATGCGGACTATGTTGGCCGAAACAGAAGCCAAAGTTGCTGAAGTCAAAGTTCGGGTGGATGAATATAAAAAGCGGGTTAATGAACTTGAAGGAACAGTCAATAATATTCCGAACGTAGAAGTCCAGCTCCGACAGCTCGACAGAGATTATAAAGTGGTATTAGATCAGCATAATCAGTTGCTAGCCAGACGAGAATCCGCATTGCTGTCTGAAGAAGTGGAAAAAAACACGGATAACATTAAGTTCCGTGTGATTGATCCGCCATTTGTACCCTTAAAGCCTTCCGAGCCTAATAAGCTGTTGCTCAACTCGGGGGTATTGTTACTCAGTATTGTGGCAGGCCTGGCTTTCACTTTCCTGTTGTCTTTGATACGGCCAGTCTTTGTGACACGTCAGGAGCTTGGGGAAACTCTGGGGCTTCCCGTTTTTGGTTCAGTTTCAATGATTGTAGACCCCGTCAAAGCCAGGCATGAGCTCCAGGCTTCTTTGATATTTGTATCTGTGTCTGTATGTTTACTGGTCACTTTTGCCGGGGTTAATCTTGGACAAAACCTGTTTTTTTAGATGATCTAAGTGCCTAGCTACCATCGGGTCAAAAGGATGTTTCCTATATGAGCATTATCGAAAAAGCCATTAGAAAATTAGAAAAAGAGAAGGGCAGGGACACCCTTCTTAAAGAGCCGAATAACACCTCTAAGGCTAAGCCAAAATACACCGATGAAAAGCTTTCTGAGCATATGGCGGTGGACAGTAGTCACGAAGAGCAGGTATCTGCTTCAGGCTTGACATCAACGGCACCGGTTGATGATGCCAAGGTCCCCAATAATAGACCTTCTGGCCCGGAAGCCGAAAATGCGGAGCAAAAACAGTCTGTATCCAGCCAAGATAAGGTAGAGCCAGGCAACCTCAGGGGCAAGACTAAAATACATAATCTCCCGCTTAAAGAGATGACCGAAAAAGGAATTGTCACGCCTCAAAAACCGGGTAGCCATATTGCGGATGAATTCAGAGCAATAAAACGACCCATTTTAATGAACATCGATCAACAAGGCGCCAGCATTGTTCAGAATGCCAACCTGATTATGGTGACCAGCGCCTTGCCGGGTGAGGGGAAAACATTTTCAGCAATCAACCTGGCGATGAGCCTGGCGTCTGAGCAAGACAGGACAGTGTTGCTGGTCGATGCGGACGTGACCAAGGCCAATGCCGCACTGGAGCTTGGTATCAATGATGATTCTCCGGGCTTAATTGATTACCTGGAAGGTGCCGAAAAGGATTTAAGTAATGTCTTGATCCAAACCAGTATCCCTAAATTGAAAGTCCTACCTGCAGGTCATTTGCATGAAAATGCCACTGAACTTTTAGCCTCAGAAAATATGAAAAGGTTGATGCAGGAATTATCTGACCGCTACTCGGATCGAGTCATTGTTTTTGATTCTCCCCCGTTGCTGATTACCACCGAAGCCGCGGTGCTGGCCAATTTAGTTGGGCAGGTTGTGTTTGTTGTCGCGTCTGAGCAGTCTTCAAAAGAAGCTGTAGAAGACGCTATCGAATACATTGGTAATGATAAAATTATTGGGTTACTGCTTAATAAAGTCCGAAAAAGCCCGTTATCAAAAATCGGATATGGATATGGATATGGTTATGGATACGGCCAAGGCTATGGTTACGGCAATGGATACCGTGAAAAAACTCGGCAATCAAGAGCCGGAAAAGCACAAGTTGATCAACAGTGAACGTCAGGGAGTGGTTGTTCTGTTTTCCAGGTCTGTATGCGGAATATTATGTATTTCCTGGTCACTAAGTGCGTTTTCGGGACAGGTTGAAAGGGGTTATGGGCTGCACGTTAGAAAAGCCTTTACTGATAATTCATGTTTATCGCCAACTGACAAAAAGCCTGAATGGTACACAACGATTACGCCTACTTTAAATCTTAAAGGCGTTGGTGCGCGCTCCTCGTTTAGTGTTTTAGCGGCTGTCGAGGGAAATAGTTTAACTGATTACGATGGTTGCTCTTCAGTTCGTGGCGGTGACGTGCACAAAATTAGCCCAAGGCTTAAGGCCGATGGTAATGTCGATCTGTATTCAAATTTTTTATATTTGGATGGTTCTGCTTATATCGCCCAAAATGCAATAAATCCCTTTATTGCCTCTGGGGATAATGCGATAAACCGCACTGATAACATCAACACCACTTATAACTTTAACATCAGCCCCTACATACAGCACAGGTTTGGACGTGCGGCTGAGGTTTATGCGCGCTACCGATTTGATTATCAAGATAATACCGAGTCCTCGGTAGACGATAATGAACGTCACTCAGCCAATGCGTCATTAAGCAGTGTGCCTGGAACCTCAAGGCTAAGTTGGACCTTATCCGGTAATTACCAGAAGATTTATTATTCGAACGGCAACACGCAAGACGATGATTACGTAATAGCCAACGCCTATTTCCAATTGAACTATAGTTTAACCCGGAAGTGGTCAGTTTACGCCAGTACGGGTGAGGACTTTAACGATTTTGTATCTGAAGACAGTGATATTGACGGCAGTACCTGGACCGCTGGAATCAGTTGGGTGCCTACACCAAGAACCAGTATCGAAGTGGGGACGGGGAACCGGTTTTTTGGTTCAACACCGACTTTAAATATAACTCACCGGCATAAGTTTAGTGATTTTAGATTTTCCTATGACAAGATTTTAACCTTTACCAGTGATTTAAGAAATTTTGATCAGTTTTTTCAGTTTGTGGATGAAAATGGTGACCCAGTTCTAAACCCGGATGGTGAGCTTATTTTAATTAGCCAAAATCAGACCACCTTAACCAGAAGTCCGATCGTTGATGAAAGAGTGAGTGTCTCTTATAACTGGACCAGAAGAAGGACATCGGTAAGTTTGAAGGCTTCACGCTCGGATCAGCTGAGACTTGAAGATAATATCAATACCGTGTTCTCCAATTATACCGTCGGAGTTTCTCGAAAATTGAGTCAAAAACTCACGCTGAATGGGCGTTTATCCTACAGAGAGACGGACGTACCTGAGGAATATAAGGAGTTGGGTCTGGACCCGGGTCAGATCGTCCAGAATTCTGAGGTATACAGCGCATACATAGGATTTTCAAGAAACCTGGGTGTTAAAACTTCCGTTAATGCAGGGTATACCTTTGTGGACAGATCTTCAGAGCTTGCCGAAGACGAATATCAGGAGAATAGATTCACGGTTGGTATCAATATGACTTGGTAAGGACTAATGCCTTAATTGTCAGGGACGATTCTGTAAGCTGCTTTAAAGGAATCATATATGGAAGGTCAGAACCAAATTCCTATCTTGTGTGTGGTAGGCGCAAGACCAAATTTTATGAAAATCGCTCCAATCATGAGGGTGTTTAATCGGGAAGACAATAACTTCTCTGCAAAACTACTGCATACCGGCCAGCATTACGACCAGTCAATGAAAGTGTCTTTTTTTGACCAGTTGAATATCCCTGAGCCTGATATTGATCTTGGCGTTGGATCTGGAACCCATGCAGTCCAAACCGCAGAGGTCATGAAAAAATTTGAACCGGTATTGGACACAATTCAACCTAAAATGGTACTGGTAGTCGGAGACGTAAACTCCACATTGGCTTGTGCTTTGGTGGCGGTTAAAAAGGGCGTCCCTGTGATTCACGTCGAAGCGGGGCTGAGAAGTAACGATCGCTCGATGCCGGAAGAAATCAACAGGATCTTAACGGATCAAATTTCTGACCTGCTGTTCATTACCGAAGAAAGTGCCAGGCAGAACCTTGTCAAGGAAGGTGTCTGTGAGCACAAAATCCACTTTGTCGGTAACGTAATGATAGACACACTACTCCATAATCTGGAGTGTGCAACGCCGGTGGAATCAATACTGACAAATGTAAATAACAGATTTAAGGAATACGGTCTGGTAACTCTGCACCGTCCATCCAATGTGGACGACCCTAAGGTACTCAGCAGTCTGGTTGAAACACTTCTGAACATCAGTAAAGATCTAAAGCTTGTGTTTCCAGTGCATCCCAGAACACTTAAGCAGTTACAGCTTTACGATCTTCTGCAGGTGTTGGAGCAGAGCGACATTCAGATGTTACCCCCTTTGGGATATCTCGAAATGTTGGGACTGATGAGATCGGCGAAAGTAGTCCTGACGGACTCAGGCGGTATTCAAGAAGAAACTACTGCGCTTGGCGTACCTTGTATTACCCTTCGGGATTCCACAGAACGCCCCATCACCCTGACAGAGGGCACAAACGTGCTGGTGGGGTCCAATCCAAAGTGTATTCGTGAAGCCTTTGATTCAGTCATTACAACTGGCGGCAAATCCGGCAGAATCCCGGAATTTTGGGATGGTCGGGCCGCTGAGCGAATTGTCGAAGTTATTCATGAGTGGGTGCGCCAGGCAAAGATATGAAATCGCCCGATAGCAAGATTGTTGTCAATGCTATGTCTGTTGATGTTGAAGATTACTTTCAGGTCTCCGCTTTTGAACAGACCATACCACGTAGTCGATGGGACTCTATGCCCTGTCATGTTGAGGCCAATGTAGAACGGTTGTTGGCTTTGTTCGAACAATACAGCGTCAAGGCAACCTTTTTTACTTTGGGGTGGGTCGCCGAACGGTACCCATTGCTGATAAAAACCCTGGTTGAACACGGTCATGAAGTTGCCAGTCACGGCTGGGAGCACACACGAGTGGTGCACCAATCCCCTGATCAATTTCGTCAAGACGTGGTTAAAGCCAAAGAATTGTTAGAAGACCTTTCAGGACAACCCGTGAGGGGATATAGGGCTGCAAGTTATTCCATCAATAGCACCAACTTATGGGCTTTAGACGTATTGTCAGAAGTTGGTTACGAATACAGTTCCAGCGTTGTGCCAATAAAACACGACCTTTATGGCATGCCGGAGGCTTCCCGGTTTCCTTTTCGCACGGAATCCAGAGGATTTCTGGAAATTCCTATCTCTACCATTTCAGTAGCTGGCCGTAATATTAATTGTGGTGGCGGGGGCTGGTTTCGTTTGTTTCCTTATGCCTTCAGTCGTTGGGCCATTCAGTCCGTCAATGACAATGAAAATCAGCCCTGTATTTTTTATTTTCACCCTTGGGAAATTGACGAGCAGCAACCTAGGGTGGCTGGTATCAATGTTAAGACTCGGTTTAGGCATTATGTGAACATTCATAAAATGTATGGCCGCATTGAACGATTACTGAATGACTTTAACTGGGACAGAATGGACCGTATTTTTCTTTCACAAGCATGTGAAGCGATAGAAGGTCCGGAGGCAGTATCGTGTTACTGACGTTACATTATTTGCAAAAAGACGAATTCGATCACTGGGATAACTTTGTGATGAGTTCTGATAAGGCCACTTTTTTCCATAGGGCTGGTTGGAAGACGGTGCTGGAATCAGCGTTTGGTCACAAGGCTTATTATATTTATGTGAAATTCAACAATCGGGTAGTCGGAATATTACCGTTAGGTCATATCAAAAGCCTGATTTTCGGCAATTCATTGGTATCCACTCCGTTCTGTGTTTATGGGGGAATTATTGCTGAAACCGCCGAAGTTGAAGCAATGTTACGCAATGAGGCCTGTGAGTTAGCCAAGCGGTTGAATGTGAATGGTCTCGAATTGCGAAATTTATCCAAATCCGATACCGGATGGCCCACAAAGGACCTCTACGTTACATTTCGCAAAGTCATCGACACTGATCATGATGTGAACATGAAGTCAATTCCGAACAAACAGAGAGCGGTTGTAAGGAAGGGCATAAAAGCAGGATTGACCAGTGACGAAGGCTGGCACGGGGAGGATATCTATAAGGTCTATGCCGAGAGTGTTCGGGATTTGGGAACACCGGTGTTCCCGGCCAAATATTTTCGAATTTTACGGCAGGTGTTTGGCGATGATTGTCGGTCGTTAATGATTCGACATGAGGGCAAAGATGTTTCCGGTGTCTTGAGCTTCTATTTCAAGGATCAGGTGTTGCCCTATTATGCCGGTAGTACAGCCGCATCCAGAGGGCTATACGCGCATGGCTTTATGTATTGGGAACTTATGAGAAATGCCTGTGATCAAGGTGTCAGAGTGTTTGATTATGGTCGCAGCAAGGTGGATACCGGCTCATACAGCTTTAAGAAAAATTGGGGATTTACGCCTGAACCCTTACATTACGAGTATTATTTGGTCAAATCCGAGACAATACCTGAAGTCAATCCCGCCAATCCAAAATATCAGGTATTCATCAAAGCCTGGAAGAAGTTGCCGTTACCTATGGCTAACACTTTCGGTCCATGGTTAGCCAGGAGCCTTGGTTAGATGCCAGCATCTATCAGCAAACCTGCATTGTTATTCCTTTGCCACAGAATCCCTTTCCCACCCGATAAGGGGGATAAGATACGTTCATACCATTTGCTGAAATATTTATCCAATCGGTACCGTGTTTTTCTGGGATGTTTTATAGATGACAACGATGATAAAAAATACATTCATGAAGTAGAGAGCTATTGTGAAGATGCTATTTTTATATCGATCAACCCTCTGCTATGCAGATTAAAAAGTATCAAGGGAATATTCACGGGGGATCCGATGACTCTCCCGTATTACGCCAACAGAGAGATGGCTGCCTGGGTGAAAAGTACGGTTAAAAAATATGACATTCAGTTAAGCGTCGCATTTTCCTCGTCGATGGCCCAATACTTTCAAAAACATGAGAGTGGTAAGATTGTGGTTGATTTTGTCGATGTGGACTCGGATAAATGGCGTCAGTATTCGAAGTCTAAAGTATATCCACTGAATTACCTCTACCGAAGAGAAGCTGATCAGCTTCTCAAGTTTGAAAAAAATATTGTCAGTATATCCGATAAAAGTTTCCTGGTTTCCAGCGCAGAAGCTGCTTTGTTCAAACGTTTGGTGGGTGACTATTCGAACAAGATTGGTTTTTATAACAATGGCGTAGACGCGAGTTACTTTAATCCTCATCAATGGTATCAAGACCCCTATCGTGAGTCGTCTCCTGTATTGGTTTTTACGGGAGCCATGGATTACTGGCCTAATGTGGATGCTGTGGCTTGGTTCTCGAGAGAGGTATTTCCTGAATTACAAAAGTTACGTTCAAATCTCAAGTTTTATATCGTCGGTCGTAACCCCACGCGTTCGGTGCTGAGGCTTAACAAGCTTGAGGGTATCACCGTTACCGGCAGAGTTGACGATATAAGACCATATCTTAAATACGCCACAGCTGTTGTTGCACCGCTAAGAATTGCCAGAGGGGTGCAAAATAAAATACTCGAGGCCATGGCGATGGAAAAAATTGTTTTGGCCAGCGACGCTGGACTTGAAGGCATTGACGCTGAATTGGGGATGGAGGTTTTGTTGACAAACACGGTGGAAGATTACTGTGAATTTCTTCCGAAAATACTCCAGCACAATTGCTCATTCATTGGTGAGGCTGCACGTCAAAGAGTCGTGCACGATTTTAATTGGGAGCATACCCTGCCAAAAGTAGGAGCCTCTCTGGAGGGGAATGTGAGACGGGAGCTTGAGCATGATTGATATGGTTGTCTCTCCCACGCACTGGAGCAAACGTTGGCATATCACCTGGATTCAACTCGGTGTGTACCTGGCGTCTCTATTGGTGTTGTACTGGTCGACGATCCTGTCCATGGTAAAAATATGGCAAAGGTCTGAAACCTTTGCTCATGGATTTATTATCGCACCCATCTCGATCTGGCTGGTATGGCGTTTACGAAATCAGTTAAAAGCACTTGTTCCCAAGGTGGAGCCTTTGTTTATCATACCGATGGGTTTGGTTGGTGGGCTTTGGCTTCTGGGGTATCTCGGAGATGTGTTGGTCGTCCAACAATTGACGTTTGTACTGCTCTTGATATTTGGTGTGTGCGCTCTTTTGGGATTTGAAATCAGTAAGTTATTGTCATTTCCTCTCTTTTTCTTGCTTTTCATGGTGCCTATGGGAGAGAGCCTGGTCCCTAAGATGATGGAGTTTACCGCCTCATCGACGGTATGGCTGATTAATCTGGTGAATATTCCTGTGTACAGAGAAGGTTTGCTGTTTCATTTGCCCTCTGGGAGTTGGTCCGTCGTTGAAGCCTGTAGTGGTGTCAGGTACCTAATAGCTTCAATCACACTCGGTTTTCTATATGGCTACCTAACATATCGTTCACTGTCAAAACGCTTTATCTTTATTCTGGTGTCAATTGTTGTCCCTATATTGGCCAACAGTGTACGGGCTTTCCTCATTGTCATGATTGGCCATGCCAGTGGTATGACGCTGGCTGTTGGAGCAGACCATCTGATTTACGGCTGGGCGTTTTTTGGTTTAGTGATTTTTCTGATGTTTCTGATTGGGAGTTTTTTTGCAGATAACACGGCCGATGAGAATACTGAGAGCACCGAATTTGAAAGTAAAGGTCGTGAAAATATCGAGTCAGATGAACTCCCCGGTGTTAAAACCTACAGCGTGGTTTTCTGCATCCTGTTGTTCTCTTTTGTGTGGCCGTTAATGATCAAGATTTTACCGGAGTTGCAATCAGAAACATCAAAATTGGTGTTGATCAATCCTTCAGCGCCACCGGGCTGGAACAGTAAAACGGACCCAAATTGGCAGTGGCATCCTATTACTCAGGGAACCGACTTTATTCACCGAAGCTTTTATGAAAACGATCATGGCACAGTTGGTCTGTTTATCAACCAATACATTAACCAGGTGCAAGGGAATGAATTGGTCAACAGCCTCGATAAATGGGTTGTGCCAGAGGTCAAGGGTTGGCAGCTCATTGAGCAGAAAACCACAGATATCAAGATCTACGGGAGAGATTTGAAGGTTGAGCAAGCCAGATTAAAATCGCTCAGTTCAGAGTTTCTGGTGTGGCGCTGGTACCGTATTGGGCAATATAACACCGCCAATCCCTATTTGGCCAAGGGCCTGGAAGTCATCTCAAAATTAAGTCCCCACGCCTCGGTGTCCGCTAGAATTTACGTGGTCACTCCCATCGTTGAGTCCATTGATAATTCGATGACCTATATGCAATCCTTTATCGATAATTTGTCACCAGAGCTGGAAGTGGCATTGAATGCGAATAAGGAGATGATGTGAAAACACCACCTCTGATAGCCCATATCGTCTACAAGCTCGATACTGGTGGTTTAGAAAATGGGTTGGTCAATATTATTAATCGTATGCCAGCGAATCAGTTTCGGCATATGGTCATTTGTTTAACGGATAAAGGCAGATTTTCGGAGCGAATAAACGATAATACGATCCCCATCATTGAATTGCACAAACCCCCCGGAAATTCACTGACAACCTTGTTTCAGTTGCGTAAAGTTTTGCTGCAACATAAGCCAGACATCGTGCACAGCCGTAATCTGGCCGCTCTAGAAGCTCAGTGGGTTACCCTGTTGATACCCGGCGTTAAAAGGGTTCACAGTGAACACGGTCGTGATGTTGGTGATCTGCACGGGACCTACTGGAAGTACAATTTATTGAGGAAGTTAAGCCGGCCCTTAATTTCACATTACGTGGCCGTCAGTCAGGATCTCAAACAATGGCTTATCGATACCATTGGGGCTAACGACAACAAAGTGAGTCAAATCTACAACGGTGTCGATCTAAAAGCCTTTAACGGGGTTAATTCAGGGGCAGGGAATCCCAGTCTCATTCAGGAAGTGTCTGAGCAGCTTAATCTTGGCACTGAGGCCAATCTGAGCAAAAAAAGCCCCGTCGTCATTGGTACGGTGGGCCGATTAACCGCGGTAAAGGATCAGAAAACATTACTTCAGGCGGTCGCGTCGGCGCGTGCTTTGGATGCCGATTTGGGTAACAGGCTCCGATTAATGATTGTGGGAGATGGGGTTCTTAAAGAAGAGTTAATGGCGTTGTCTCAATCACTTCACATTGATGATATCACCTGGTTTGCAGGCGATCGGAACGATGTGGCGAACTTGTTGCAAACGCTTGATATCTTTGTACTGCCATCTTTGATGGAGGGTATATCAAATACTTTGTTAGAAGCGATGGCCAGTAACTTGCCGGTGATTGCTACACAAGTAGGGGGTACCCCAGAAATAATCAACAATAATGTTCAGGGGATTTTGATCAGCCCTCAGGATGTTGACGCCCTGACGGAATCGATTCTTGATTTGGCCAGGCATTCGGACAAGCGGATGATGCTAAGTGCGCAAGGCCGAAAAACCGTAGAAAAGTATTTTACCTGGGATAACACCATTGATGCTTATAGCCAGGTTTACAGTTCTGTTTTGTCTCAGGGCAGGGAAAAATTTGCCCATGGAAGTCTTTAACGCTCTGTGGGCGTGACTTTTTAGTCTGCCAATCCGGCATTGATATTGATCTGATATTTACTCAAAAGGAAAGCGTTATGTGTGGCATAGTTGGTCTGTTTGACACCTTGGGCTTAGCCAACATCCCTACAGACTTGCTTGAAACAATGAATGCCAGTCAATCCCACCGGGGACCCGATGGCGATGGGCTTCATATTGAGCCAGGTGTGGGGCTGGGTCATCGGCGTCTATCAATCATTGACATCGCCAGTGGTAAACAACCTTTATTTAATGAGGACGATTCAGTCGCTGTCACGTTCAACGGTGAAATATACAATTTCGTGGAGTTGATGGAAGAGTTAAAGAAGCGTGGGCATGTTTTTAAAACACGCTGCGATACGGAAGTCATCGTACACGCCTGGGAAGAATGGGGCGAAAGTTGTGTCGATTACTTTCGTGGCATGTTTGCGTTTGCGGTGTGGGATCGCAATCAACAACAACTGTTTTTAGCCCGGGATCGTCTGGGCATAAAGCCGCTTTTTTACACTATTTTGAACGACGGTGTATTGGCATTTTCGTCCGAACTGAAAGCACTTAAACATCTGCCCAATATTGATCGAACTCTGGATCCCACCGGTATCGAAGATTATTTTTCCCTGGGCTATATTCCAGAGCCTAAAACAATATATAAACAGGTTAAAAAATTACGACCCGGTCATAGTCTGTTAATAGAGCGAGGTAAGGTTGTTCAGCCGACGAAGGAATATTGGGATGTTTCGTGTACACCGTTAGAAACCCGGTCTGCAGAAAGTCTTCAGGACGAATTAGTTGAGCGCATTCAGGAGGCGATCAAAATCAGAATGATTGCTGAAGTACCACTGGGTGCTTTTTTGTCCGGCGGTGTTGATTCGGGCTCTGTCGTTGCGATGATGGCCAAGATGAGTGACACACCGGTGAATACCTGCTCGATTGGGTTCGATGTTCAGAGTTTTGATGAAACGCACTATGCCAATATGGTGGCTGAACGGTATCAGACGAACCACTTTGAAGGTACGGTAGCCAGCGATGATTTTGGCTTGCTCGATCAACTCGCTCAAATTTATGATGAACCTTATGCCGACAGTTCAGCGATTCCCACCTATCGTGTCTGTGAACTGGCCAAGACCAAAGTAACTGTGGCTCTCTCCGGGGACGGGGGCGACGAGCATCTGGCGGGTTATCGACGCTATAACTGGCATATGAATGAAGAGCGATTTCGCTCTCGTGTGCCGCTCGGGGTGCGCAAAGGCGTCTTTGGACCACTGGGCAAACTGTACCCCAAAGCCGATTGGGCACCCAAAATGTTCCGGGCCAAGACCACTTTTGAAGCTCTGGCTCGCGGTTCCGTAGAAGCCTATTACCACACGGTGTCTCTGACCACGCCTCTACAACGCGAACAGTTATTTTCAGACAGCTATAAAAAAGACATTCAGGGCTATCGAACACAATCGGTGTTTGAGCAATACGCCAGTAAAGCACCGACCGATGACCCTTTGTCGTTGATACAATATCTGGATATGAAAACCTATCTGGTGGGTGACATTTTAACCAAAGTGGATCGGGCCAGTATGGCCCATGCGCTTGAGGTCCGTGTTCCCCTGCTCGATCACAAACTGGTGGACTGGATTTCGGGCCTGCCCTCCGAATTAAAGTTGAAGGACCAATGTGGCAAATACATTTTGAAAAAGGCCATGGAACCCTATCTGCCGCATGATGTGCTGTATCGGAAGAAAATGGGTTTTGCCGTGCCATTGGCGGAGTGGTTTCGAGGTCCTCTTCAGCCATTACTAAAAACACGGCTGTTGCAAGGCATCATGGCCGATTGTGGATACTTCAACCTGGCCGCCATAGAGAAAATTATTCAGCAGCATGTTTCAAAAATCAGGGATCACAGCACTTTAATCTGGACACTGTTTATGTTTGAAGCCTTCTTGAGAGGAGAAGCCGGACTGGGATTCGAAAAGAGCAAGCCCGTGATCGAAACCAGACTGGCGCCAGACGGTAACGGATCGCGAGCGGTCTCGGCATGAAAATCCTGCATGTTCTGGATCACTCCATTCCACTGCACAGTGGGTATACCTTCCGCACCTTGTCAATCTTGCGGCAGCAACGCAGTTTGGGTTGGCATACTGAGCATTTGACCTCGGCCAAGCAAGGGATGACAGGCGCTCAGGGGAATGCAATAGAGCACGTTGACGGGTTCAACTTTTATCGAACGCCGTCGATCGGCAATTGGTGGAAAAGTCTGCCTGCCGCCGAACCCCTGTCGATTATAAAAGGCTTGACCGCGCGACTGCACGAAGTGGTGGATGAGGTCCAGCCCGACATCCTGCATGCTCACTCTCCGGCCCTGAACGGTATTGCCGCCCTGCGAGTGGGGAAGGCCAGAAAAATACCGGTCATCTACGAGTGCCGGGCTTTTTGGGAAGATGCTGCGGTGAATCACGGCACCTGTTCGGATCGCAGTCTTCGCTATCACCTGACCCGAGCCATGGAAAGCTATGTTTTCCGCAAGGTTGATGGAATTACCACCATTTGCGAAGGACTCAGACAAGATATTATCGCTCGAGGAGAACGCCCGGACAAAATTACCGTGATACCGAATGCTGTGGATATTGAGCACTTTCAGACACAGGGAGAAAAGTCGTGTGAGTTGTTAAAACAACTGAATCTGACGGATCAAACCATCATGGGTTTTTTCGGTTCCTTTTACGATTACGAGGGACTTTTATTATTGCTGGATGCCATGCCAGACATTATTCGGCGGGATGCGAATATTCGCTTATTGCTGGTTGGGGGAGGGCCCCAGGAGGAGCTCATCAGGTCTAGAATTCAGCGGGAAAACCTGTCTCAGTACGTGATTATGACCGGGCGGGTACCACACGATATCATCCAGGAGTACTACCAGTTGGCCGACATCATGGTGTACCCAAGATTGCCGATGCGGCTGACGGATCTGGTAACGCCTCTTAAACCGCTCGAGGCCATGGCTCAAAATAAAATCGTGGTTGCCTCCGATGTGGGAGGGCATAAGGAATTGATTCGGGATGGGGAAAACGGGTTTTTATTCCCGGCGGGTGATCCCCATGCACTGGCCGATAAAGTGCTTAGCGTTCTGCAGGAGCGCCACACCTGGCCTAAACTGCAATCGCAAGGCCGGAATTACGTCGAAAACGACAGGAACTGGGAGCGTAGCGTGTCTTTCTACAAAGATGCTTATGGGCGGGCTTGTGAAATTTAAATCCTTTGACGGCGTGGCTCCAGATCTTGAATCGCTCCGGGTTGGCGTGGTTGGTCCGGCTGCGCCCCCGGCCGGCGGTATGGCGGCACAGACTGAGCAGCTGTGCCGGTTGCTGAGAGAAGAAGGGGTTTCGGTATATTACTTGCAGACGAATCTGCCCTATAAACCAGCCTGGGTGTCTAATTTGGTCGGTTTACGTGCCGTATTCCGTTTAATGGCCTATTTCTCGCGCCTGTGGAAATTCCTGGATCAAATAGATGTCGTCCATTTAATGTCCAACTCGGGCTGGTCCTGGCATTTGTTCTCAGCTCCGGTGATTTGGCTTGGGTATTGGCGGGGCAAACCGGTGATTGTTAATTATCGGGGCGGTAAAGCGGATCAATTTTTGAAGAAATCTTCAATCTGGTTGAAGCCCACGCTGGGCAAAGCCAGCAGTCTGGTTGTCCCTTCAGGCTTTCTTGAACAGGTTTTTGAGAACCATGGTTTTGAAGCCATGGTTATTCCCAATATTATCGATACTGAACGTTTTCGTCCTTTTTTGCAGCCACAGTTTCGGCCGCCGGCAAAGGATGCCCTTGCTCCGGCCAGAATCACCGATTGCCGGGACGACAGTAAAACCTGGAAAATCATTGTGGTTCGAAATTTAGAAGCTATCTATGGCATTGATACCGCGATTCAGGCGATTGCTGCGTTAAAAGACGATGGCTTCAGGCTTCATTTGTCCATCGCTGGCAGCGGGCCAGAAGAGTTTAAACTGAAAAATCTGATTGCAAAGCTACAATTACAAGATGATGTCACGCTCCTCGGACGACTGGATCGTGAACAGGTTCAGTCGTTGTATCACGAGGCTGACATTTTTGTGAACGCTTCTCGTGTCGATAATATGCCCAATTCGTTGTTGGAGTCGATGGCCTGTGGTCTCGCGATTGTGACAACGAACGCAGGCGGCATCCCCTGGATGGTTACCGACGAAGAGACAGCCCTTATGGTCAATGTCGATGATCATCTTGGGATGGCGATCGCCATTAAGCGGCTGATGGAAGACGATGGTCTTAGGGGTCGGCTACAGAATCAGGGACTTGAGCTAATTCAGCAGTATCGTTGGGACAGGGTAAAACAACAGTGGCTCCGTCTTTATGATGAAGCGTGTGACAACATGAATGTGAAGGCAATCGGATGAGCCTGTACACCGATTTGATTTCCAGGGCTATTTTTCCCCTACACGAACGGGTTAAGGGCCATCGCAGTGTGAAATGGCGACAGGAGCTGGAAAGCAGCCAATGGTTGAAACGGGAGGCTATCGAAGCGATTCAGCTGATAAATCTGCGCCGTTTTTTGGTCGAGGCCGGTGAATGTGTTCCCTATTACCGGAATCTTTTCCAAACGCTTTCATTTAGCCCTGCTGAGCTTACATCCACGGCTGACCTGTCGACTTTGCCGTTGCTCGATAAAACGCTCATCAGGGAAAATACTGAGTCTTTGAGATCAGAAAAGGCGACGACGTTAAAGCGTTTCAACACTGGAGGATCGACCGGACAACCGCTTATCTTCTATTTGGGGCAAGACCGTATCAGTCACGATGTTGCGGCAAAGTGGCGGGCCACCCGCTGGTGGGACGTAGACATTGGGGATTCTGAGGTGGTGATCTGGGGTTCTCCCATCGAATTGGGTACTCAGGATCACTTGCGGGTTTGGCGTGACAGATTATTTCGCAGTGAATTGATACCGGCAGCGGATCTGACAGAAAGTCGTCTGGCTGAAATAGTTGAGGAAATCTGTCAACGCAAACCCAAAATGGTATTCGGCTACCCCTCGGTGATCTCTATGTTGGCCGACCACGCAATGAACAAGGGCTGTGCGCTGAATACGCTGGGGGTAAAAGTGGTGTTCGTGACATCAGAGTGCCTTTACGAGCATCAGCGGCAACTCATTGAAAGCGCTTTCGGTTGCCAGGTTGCCAACGGTTATGGCAGCAGGGATGCCGGTTTTCTCGCCCACCAATGTCCGCAAGGCAGTTTACACCTCAGTGCTGAAGACATCGTTGTCGAGATTGTGGATGAACATGGCAAGTGCCTGCCGGAGGGTCAGGCGGGAGAGATCGTAGTAACGCACACCGCCACCGGTGAGTTCCCTTTCATCCGTTATCGCACGGGTGATATGGGATGCATCAGTAATGAGCCGTGCCCCTGCGGGCGTGGCTTACCGGTATTAAAAGACGTCCTTGGGCGAGCAAATGACTTTCTTGTGTCCAGTGATGGTAAGAAATTTCACGGTTCGTCGTTCACCTACGTGATGCGAGACATAGACGGGCTGGAATCGTTCAAAATCATTCAGGAAAGTCGCCAGTTGGTGAACGTGAAACTGATGACGGACCGAAGATATCAGGCCGACAGTGAAAACCGGATCAGTCGTGCGTTCAAACAGCGTTTGGGTGACGGTGTGCAAGTCTCTTTTGATTACTGTCAATCAATACCTCCGGAAAAATCCGGTAAATACCGATACGTGGTGAGTCATGCCGATTAGAGATATGTTAGTGACACTGGCGGTTTTGATCACACTGCCTTACATCTTTAAGCGCCCATACATTGGGGTGTTGGTGTGGTCGTGGCTGAGTTATATGAATCCTCATCGAATGTGTTGGGGGTTTGCATTTGACATGCCATTTGCTCAAATCGTCGCGTTGGTATTGATTGCGGCAATGTGTCTCGACAAGTCCAAAAAATCCCTGCCTTACGATAAAACCCTGATCATCTGGGCCCTGTTTCTCACCTGGATCACCATCACGTCGATCTTCGCACTCTTTCCCGAAAGTGCCTGGATTTTGTACATCAAAGTGTTGAAGATTCAGCTGGTGACGTTCTTTACGATGATCTTGCTGACCGATCAGAAGAAAATCAATCAACTCATTTGGGTCATCGTTCTGTCTATTGGCTATTTCAGTGTGAAGGGTGGGGTCTTTACGCTCGTTCATGGCGGAGCTTTCCGAGTTTGGGGGCCACCGGGTGGGTACATTGAGGAAAACAACAGTCTGGCACTGGCCACACTCATGATCGTACCCCTGATGGTCTATCTGTATCAAATTACTCCGAAAAAGTGGATTCGATACAGCCTGGCGGGAGCCATTATTCTGAGTCTATTATCTGCCCTGGGTTCACAATCGCGAGGCGCATTGCTGGCTGTCATTGCCGTAGGTGGGTATTTCTGGCTAGTGTCTTCACACAAAATCATCACGGGCCCTACTTTAATTCTGCTGGCTTTTCTCGGTTTCAGTTTTATGCCGGGCAGTTGGCACGAACGGATGGACACCATCCAAAACTATGAAGAAGACGCCTCTGCCATGCAGCGACTGAATGCCTGGCAGTACAGCATCAATGTCGCCAGTGACCGGTTAACGGGTGGCGGGATGCAGGCCTGGAAATTGGAAAGCTTTTTAATCTGGGCGCCTAACCCACATTATGTGCACTCGGCCCACAGTATATTTTTTAGTATTTTGGGCGACCACGGCTGGCCAGGTTTGGTGCTGTTCCTTCTCATATTGGCAATGTCATGGTGGAATCTAAGTTGGGTGATCAAGAATGCCAAGGGGACGGAATCGGCCAAGTTAGCCAAAATGATTAAGGTCAGCCTAGTGGCCTATTGCTCTGGCGGTGCCTTTTTAAGTTTGGCTTATTTCGATTTGCCCTGGCATTTTTACGCCATTGCCATCTTGCTGAGACATCAAAACAAGATCCAGGAAGTACCCAAATTCCTGCACAGGAACATCAAGCAAAGCCATAGAAACAGCGGTCAGCCCCGGGAATTAGAAGCACCAGCCCATCCGGTAACCGTTAAATCGTCACTGTGAGTGTGACTCGTTCATTCTCGGCGTTCATCATTACGGAGTGGGGGCTGAAGACCGCAATAATATGAAAACATTAAAATGCCTGCAGGCATAACAGGAGTGTAGACATGGAGACCGTAGGTATTACGTTGGATCAAGTAAAACTCATCGTCGCCGAAATTTTACAATTGGGAGCACGCGCAGATGCTTTTACACGGTCAACGCCGTTATTGGGCAGTGTCCCAGAGTTTGATTCTATGGCGGTTGTGTCCGTGATCACGGCACTGGAAGATAATTACGGAATTGTGATTGAGGATGATGAATTGACTGCAGAGGTTTTTGCCACCCTTGGGGATCTTCAGGACTTTGTTAATCAAAAGATGGCAAGCTGACGACTATAATGGTCCATCCTGCGTATATTCACTGCTCCAGTGGCGACCTTTTTGTCTTGATTTTTTCTCCAGAACAAAACGCTGCACCTGAGCGTTGGGCGGTTATTTTCCCGCCGATGGCTGAGGAAATGAACAAGTGTCGCAAACAGATCAATAACCAGGCCCGTCAACTGTGTCGGGATGGCTGGACCGTACTGGTACCTGATTACCATGGAACCGGAGACAGCTCTGGGGAATTCGTCGATGTTCGCTGGTCGCATTGGCGCCAGCAGATGCTCGACATCCTTGATTGGGTATCTGTTCAGGGCGCGAGCGAGATCGCGTTGATTGGTGTAAGACTCGGCGCGTTACTGGCCCTGGAGGTCTTATCAGCATCACAGCACCGCACGGTCATCGAAAAAGTCGTGTTATGGCAGCCGGTGGTCAGCGGTAAACTGTGGCTCAATCAATTTTTACGACTGCGGGTCGCTGCAGGGTTGATGCAAACAGACAAGAGCCAGAAAGAAACCCCTTCAATGTTAAGGCAGCAGCTGCGTAACGGTCAAATTGTAGAAGTGGCGGGGTATGCGCTCAGCCCTGACCTGGCCGATGACCTTGAAGCTCTGGCGTTGGCCGATGTGCGGCCTTCGGGAGACGTAGCGGTATTTTGGCTTGAGGTGAGCTCACAAACAAAAGCCACCGTGTTACCGGCCTCATCACATCAATTGGAGTCGTGGAAGGCGCTGGGAGTGAGTGTACACACAGACGTGGTCACGGGGGATGCGTTTTGGAGCACACAGGAAATCGCGGTTGCTGACAAGTTGATTGAGGCCACCAGTCACTGCCTGTCCGAACAATCAGTAACCGCCAATGACACATTAAGCACGGGTCATGGGGCGTCAGCCATAGCGACCACTGCTCCGGTTGCAGAACGGGTGACCTCAGGCCAACAGCAGATGCATTCAGAGCTCATGGATCTGGCAAATAACATGGAGCGTACCCAGCGTTATGTCATTGATGAAAGCCGTGGCAGTAGAGCGGCTCATGACGCGACCATGACGAAAACAGCACTGACAAGCCGCGCTGATATTGGGGGCCTCAAAGAGCAAGCTTTTGGGTTTGAGTGTTCGGGAAGCAAACTGATTGCCATTCTCCATAACCCCCCAGAGGTGTCTTCAGAGCTGCCTCCAGAGGTGCCTTCAAACAAGGTAGCAGGTGATCCTACCCCGACGCGAGGGATTCTCATTGTTGTGGGTGGTCCCCAGTATCGCGTAGGCAGTCACCGTCAATTTCTACAGTTGTCGCGGCAGCTGGCGGAGTCGGGCGTGCCGGTGATGCGCTTCGATTACCGAGGCATGGGAGACAGTGAGGGGGAGTTTTTAGGCTTTGAGTCTGTGGGAGACGACATCCGTTCGGCAATAGACAACTATCAAATACAATTTCCCCAACTGAAGGAAGTTATCTTGTGGGGGCTTTGCGATGGGGCTACGGCAGCGGCCTGTTACGCTTCGACGGACCCCAGAGTGACAGGCTTGATACTGCTGAATCCCTGGGTTAGAACTGAAGCCGGGCAGGCGAAAGCCTATTTAAAGCACTATTACTGGCAGCGATTAACCCAGCCGGATCTCTGGCGAAAAATTCTCAGTGGCAAGTTTGATCTGAAGGCTTCCGCCGTTTCACTGGGTCACTCGTTGAAAAAGCTCTCAAAACAGGCAGAAGGGACGGGTGCCTCGGTTGTTGTTGGAGACACTGCAGTGTCCGCACCGGGACGTCACGATAAAACCACTGGGGGCAGCCACAAGGCCGGCAACGCGCAGAGCCAGAGCATCGCCAAGCGACCCAAACAAAGCGGCAGTGTTCTGGAGGCCGGAACGTCAAATGACAACCTGATCGACAAACTGGCGAGTGGTTTGAATCTATTCAACGGACCTGTATTACTGGTTCTCAGTGGTTCAGACCTTACGGCAGCCGAGTTTAAGGAAGCCGCCCGCACGACCAGATCGCTGAAGAAAACATTGTCTGCCAAGCAAACCAGTGTACAGCACCTGGACGCGGCCGATCATACCTTTTCAAGGCAAGATTGGAAGCAGCAGGTCACGAATATCACACAGACGTGGCTGCAATCCTGGTAACAGCCTTGCCGTTACTTGTGTTGCGTCGAGCCTTTAACTACGCTTGCACTGTCTGCCCAACCGTACGTATCCGTCTGTACACTCCATTAGGCCTGTCATGGGTTAGGGTGTGTATCATCTCAGCAATTTAACAGCCCGATTGGTATATGAAATATATAAATGACAGGTACGCCACAGAAAGAGGTCTGGTTCGGCTGGGGCTGGCCCATATTGAGTCGTGGCTGGGCAGAACGCGGGAATTTGAACAGGTGGACTTGAGCCGGGTAGAGCGGTTAGTGTTTGTGTGCCTGGGAAATATATGCCGCAGCCCGTTCGGTGAAAAGCTCGCCAATCAATTGGGGGCCAATACCGCGGGTTTTGGTTTGTCGACCACCTCCGGCTTGCCTGCCTTTGAGTTGGCCATTGATGTGGCCAAGCGTTTTGGTGTGGATCTTTCTGCACACCAGACGACAAATATTGACGATTTTAGCATTCACGATAGCGACTTGTTGCTGGTGATGGAAGTTCGTCACGCCCGGAGGCTGAAGTCCCTTATCGGTGACTCACAGGCACAGATCGCCTTATTGGGGCGTTGGGCAACGCCACCTCGCTTGCATATTCATGACCCTCACGAACACGACGAAACCTATTTCTACAATTGTTACGCCACAATTGAACAGGCGACCAGCGAACTCATCAAATCCCTGAAGAAAGCCCAGTCTATTTCCAAAGACTCTTGAACGTCTTTTGGCTGACCGCTTTCAGGTCAGCCAAAGCCGGTTTGTAATCATCCCATGAAAACAAATAGTAACGGGTTTTGGGGTTGAAGAAATCACTCAATACGGTTGCCAGTTCCTGCCATTTTTCAAATTGTCTGGATTTATCCTGTATCAGGTTCGGTTGACACCAAATTCGATAAAGCCGTTTGAACTCTACTAACAGGTTTCTGCAACGGATGCCATGGGTGATCGGTTCCGGGGCTGGCAGTTGTCCGCAGCCCAAAACTTGATAGGTAAACCAGGCAAAAGGGACATTTGAATGATAGGCCAGGGGGTAACTGCCCCAAAAACGACCGTTGATTTCCATCAGTACCGCCCGTTCAGTCGCTGGGTCATAGCGGTACTCGACCATGGCAACCCCCGACCAATTTAACGCTTTCAAAAGCTCGATTGATTTTTCCTGCAGGGCCTGGTGATTTTCCAGAGGCAAGGCTTCACAGAGTGAAGAATAGCCGCCTTCAGGTGGCCATTCGTGCAGCCGTCGGTGCTGAAACCGGAGCAAATCTTTGCCTTCATGCATGAAGAAAAATTGCCCCAGACCATACCCGGCCACATATTCCTGAATCATGGGGTAGCTGTTAAGAGGCGCATAGGTGCGGATGACGTTTCGGAGTTCTTCCGCTGAATAGAGATAAAGCAGTTTTTCAATTTTAATGCCCAGTTCCGCCCCCCGCTTTAAGACGGAATGGGGGTTGCTCCATTTTAGGATCACCGGAAAGGTTAACTCAGACAGCAGGGGCTCAAGCTCGCGTTCCGCGTGTATTTGAATGCTTTTTGGGGTTTCAATGCCAACGGTTTTGGCAACAGCCATAGTATAAGATTTATCGAGTACCTTATTCATGGTGTCCAGGTCAGGTACCAGGGGGATAAGATGCTTTAACTTGGGCTGCATTTGGTTAAATAATAAAATATCGTCTTCAGAAATGCAGAGTAGATGACGGGCGCCCGTTTCAGACGCGATCTCATTCAGGCGATGGGCTTTTTCGTCGATCGACAAACTCGGGGTTAGTGTATAGCGTTCACTGACGTATCGGGAATAGAGCCCCACAGCCGCTTCTTTTTTTCCAATGGCAATAACCCGGCAGCCACGCTTACCCAGTTCACGCACCAGACTTAAACCAATTTGGGTGTCTACGCCATAAATGATAATACAGTGGGGTCGCATGCCAGTTGTCTCTAGGACTTTCAATCTATACTCTCAAATTCAAGTCAGTAGTACCATAAAGAGTCATTAAGCTTATTATGCAATTTTCTGCCCAACGCATAATAACCCGGAATACCCAAGGGCGGATCTGTTTTGTCGCGGCCCCAGCAATGACGGTGACTGCCAAAGTCAGCTGCAACGAAGTCCTGGTTGTGCTCTTTAATGAACCGGCAGAGCTGCAGCAGACGATTTTGATTGACGCGATTTCGGGTTAGTGTCTTATATTGCGGGTCTGCAGATTTAAAGAACTCAAAAGGGTGAGTGAGAATCACAACCTGTTCAATGCCCAGGCGTCTGGCTTGTAACAGGATGCACTTCATCTCGGGCCAGGAACAGCTGGTTATTTGCAGTGACTTTTTGTTGTCCCTGCCAAACAGGTTACCATCTTGGTACGTGAAGACCGGCATTTCCATGACGCCTTCTATGTGGTGGCGCCCAGAATCGAGATGCAGTCGTTGATCGGGAGGAGTAAACACGCCTGTGGCAATGTTGGAGCTTAATGGAATGCCTAAATCACGAATGACCTGGTAGGTGGTTACATCGGCACGTAAATTTCCTGTCCGGATGGCTTCGGGCATTCTGCCTGTTAATCTTTTGAAGGTATCCAGGCAGATTGAAAAAACCTGCTTTAGGTAAGAATAGGTTTGCCCGGCACAGTCGTCTTGGCGTGGAAACTGACCTGCTTTCACCGATTTATCAAAGCTCAGCCATACGGGGTGGACATGCAGTTGAATATCCTGGTTGGCTTTCTGCAAGTCGTTGATTACCGTAGCGATGGGACCATCACCGAAATAACTGGCGTTCGCGGTTTCCACAAAAAAGGTTCCAGTAACGTCGTATGACGAAAAGGTATCGAGAATAAACCCCAGTCCTTGTTGTCCACTGTGAGTCTCCCCATACACCAGTGGATGAGACACGGGTTTGAGGTTGTCTGGGTCCTGGAAATGACCAGCAATACTGAACTCAGTATCAATAGTAATCAATATTTCCGTGGGTGAAGAAGGGGTTGTCACAGCAGTACTCACGAGTCAGTAATGGACAGATATTCTGATTTCACTCTCTTTTACCCGGGTCGCTCAGACGAAGATTGTACATGGATTTGGATTGCATTAAAGGTGGAGTCCAAAGCGATTTTCGAAAGTGACCGGCCAGATTGCGCAAGTAAAAAAGAAAACCCATGGGACGCTGCTTGTTCACAATTTGTATGCCATGTAGATTGCGAAATGAAGTCATCCAGTCTAGTTTGAAGGCTTCTCCCCCCGTCAGGAAATCCACCTTGGTAACGCCATCACGGGTGATGACGTGCTCCATTAATCTGTGCGTCAGGATCGTGCCAGGAGAATAGTCTTTATACTCTCTGGCATAAGCTAATTTATAGATGTAAGCCGTGTTTCGTTCGACTAGCCAAAATTGTACCGCTACCGCGCGATTTTCAATATAAAGAATACCAAGTCGCAACCAATTCTGCTCCGCTCCTAACTGGGCCAGGCCATCGATAAAATCGGGATATGGCTCTGATTTTTTCCAACTTTGATTGTATACCTGATGATAGGAGGTTAGGGCCTGGGGAAGATCTTCCAGATTGGTAATAATGTCAATGTGCCAGTCCCCGAGGCTGGTTAATTTTTTTGTTTTCCTTTTGATGGTATTTTTGAGTCGACTGGGGCGTGCTTTCATGTAGCTTGAGAAATCTTTGATCTCGTCCTCAAACATATTTTTAGTGACATAATAGTGAAAACTGGCTTTATTCAGCTGGGTGGCAATTTTTTGCCAGTTGACGACAGTTTCTTCTGGCATGGGGGAGAGGTTGATCAAATCCCAGGTGCCGTTTTCCATGACGTGCTTCAAAAAGCACTGCCCAGCTAAAGATTCTGTGATGAGCGTTTCATCCCAACTCATGCTGAAGATCGGGGTGTAATAATTTGTCAGCCCCGATATTAAGTTAACGCGCTTTCCTCCCATCGATTCTTTTTTGTACCACATGGGCAAAATGGCGGCAACCTGATTTTTTTTGTAGAGGCATAAGAAACACACCGAACCCTTAGAAGAAGCAACGGTTCGGCAAAAGTTCTCATACCAGCTGTCGTAAGAAAAAACGGCAATTTTAGATTGATCTACCAGGAATTTTTTGCAATCGTCGGGCAGTTGTTGATAGCCGGTATATTGAATGAACTGTATATCGTCTGGATCTTTGGTGGCAGGTTTGTCCGAAAACGTTTTTTTATGCAGGTAAGACGGTACTCTGGCCAATAACGCTTTGGTGGCAACCATGCTGGGTTTTAAGTCTTCACGGGTGAGATAGGAGAAGCTGGCGGTATAACGGGTCCCTTCCAGCGCCAGAAGTTTGTCCAGATGCCTGAACAGCGCCAGGCTGTCTTTTTCACTGTCAAACCAAATGGCCGGCCGTATTGGCTTTGACGGTTGTGGATCGAGACCTAACGTATAAACGTACTCCGTATACAGCAGATTAACGTTCGCCGCTGTGCACAACCCCACCCAAAAATCCGTTCTTCCTATGGTGGGTTCAATAACCCAAAGACGTCCCTTCTCATCCTGTTTTAATTCCAGAGAGACGGGCCCAGACAGCTTCAACCCTTCAAAGAACTGTTTGGTGATAGCGATGACTTCCGGGTTATGGGCAGAAATAGCGACGGTGGTTTGGCCCATGGCCGGTGGGTGTGATTCCAGTTTGTTGCCGCAGAAGCTTGAAATGACCTTGCCGTGATCCAGGTACAAGGCACCAAAGAACAGATCTTTATCGGTTCCTGAGATCCAATCTTGCAGAAGGATCGGCAGGTCTTTCTGGTATTTATCAATGTTTTCCTGAAGAGCTTCGGGGGTGTCACAACGCAGCGCTTTAAAGCCGGATTGGGGCTTCACGGGTTTAATTAACACCGGAAACTCAAACTGGTTAATTGCTTCCAGGGTGTCATCGGTTTTTTTGAGAACTTTCGACTTGGGATATCGAATGCTCATCTCCAGGCAGCGACGTTCAATATTGCTTTTGAGCAACAGATTAAGAATATCCTCTGCATTTTCTGACCAGCTGAGTAAAAAGTCAGGGGTAATGCGATCAACATTTTCAGCCAGAATACGCACGTTGTTGTCATTGGTCGGGAACAAAACAATAGCCGTCGAGCGATCGATAGCCTGTCGAAATTGAAGTAAATCATCAATCAGTGAGTTCTCATTGATGTTTTTGACGTAATGAATGTTAGCAGTATTGGTCGCGGCGCCGGGCAAGTAGTTCTTGGCTTCGAATGCGTGTACATCGACCCCTTCCTGCTTGAGGGCTCGACACATGGCAATGCCGTGGCTGCACAGACCTATTACCAAAGCGATTGAATTGTTAGTGTTCATTGTCGGCCCAAATCAATTTTGAATAAGGTTTTTCAGGAGTCGAAGGTGGAACTTGTAAGGTGTTCTGTCCCATGGTGTAAACCGACACAGGGTAAACATGTCTGAATCCGGTCTTGCTACCCCCCATTGGGTGCTGACGGCATAATCGAAATTAAGCGCTTTAACCCGAGAGACCGTCTCCTCATCAAAATCCACTTCCGGTTTTCCATTGGGGTAAGCAAACCCCTGAACCGGTTTTCCGGTCCACTGCTGCAGAAGCTCTCTGTTTTGAGTGATTTCCATATTGAGTTGCTCAAGGGTTAACTCTTTCAAAATGGGGTGGTTGTGTGTGTGGGCCCCTATTTCTATGCCATAGTCGGAGAGTTGTTTAATCTCTTCGGGGGTCATCATGCGCCTTTGTTCCGTAATGGATCCATTGTTGTTGTAGAGTTTCTCTATTCGTTCGAGACGTTCCTGAACCGGAAGGTATTTGAGTTTCATCAAGGTTTTCGCTGCCAGGTGGCGTCTTTTTTTCAAGTCGTCAATGGGCTCCATACCCTCTCCAACCGCGGAGAGGTTGATGTTGTTTGCAGGAAGATACTTGAATAAGTCCAGCACGCGGTCATTCCACATGTTAATGCCCTGACTGAATTCGCTGGCGACGAATACGGTGGCAGGGATTTGGTAACGCTTGAGTATGGGGTAGGCCACCTGTAGATTGTTCAGGTAACCATCATCGAAAGTGACACAGACGCTTCTGGGCGGTAACGTATTTTCCCTGAGCAGCATCAAAGCTTCCGACAGGGGCATGGGGTTGAAGTATTTGTGCAGCAATTGCATTTGCCAGTCAAACTGCGTTTTATCCGGTTCTCCGGGGCGCATGTCATCCAGTTCATCCAAGACCTGATGATAGATCAGTATGGATAACTTATTGCGGCTGCACATGGTCAGACACTGGGAAATGAGGTGGTGTAGCATACAGTTAAAGCTCTCTGCTGCGCAGCCAGAGTTCCAGAACCGTGAGGATCCAAATTAATTCACCATAATAGGCGGCGTGTTCTTCCGACTGCATTCTCACGATCTTATCGATAAACTCAGGCTTAAAAATGTCCCGTGACTTAATCTGTGCTAACGACTTTTCAGTAATATCAATTAACTTGGGATTGCTGCGCATCCACCGACCGAAAGGCAAACCAAAGCCATGCTTTGATTTGGCCAGTGTTTCGGGGGCAAGAAATTCGGCGGTGGTGGATTTGTAGAAATGCCTGAGTTTTTGGCCGGGTAACTTGATGTTTGATGGAATTTGACAGCTGAAGTCCACCAACTCTTTTTCGATGAGGGGAAAGTTCACCGTCACGCCCGCAAGCTCACACATTTTACTGACTTTGATGAGGTCGTTGTCGGCCAGAGTGAATTTCCAGTCAAGATACAGCATGCGGTCCACCGGAGAGGTGGCGTCAGCCTGAGAGTATCGGTGTCGAAGTTGTTTCAGTGGCAGCTCCCGGTCAATACCGCTCAGAAAGGACTCGGTGAAGATTTCCTCTGCGGAAAACCGGTGTAAAAAGTTATAGGACTGCAGCCGGTCGGGTAAAGGATTGTCGGCCTGTTTAATATAACTGGCTACTTTTCGGGTCAGCGGAGCGTTGGTCAGTGGCGTGTTCACAAACACCGAGCGGAGCGTCTGCTTTAGCCAGCCTGGCGATTGTTCAAAGGGATAAAACAATTTCTGCTTCGCGTAGCGGCTGTTGCCGGCGAAAAATTCATCCCCACCATCCCCGGCCAACAGGGTGGTGATGCCGGACTTTTTCGCTTCACTGGCGCAATAGTATGCTGCCAGTGCGGAGGAATTACCAAAGGGTTCATCAAAGCTGGTCGCCACTAAGGAAAAGTTGTCACTGATGTAATCGGGTTCAAGGTAGTGTGTTGAATGATCAGTATCAAAGTGGCGGGCGGTGATGAGAGCAAACTCGGTCTCATCGTAACCTTTCTCGTTAAAGCCGATGGAAAAGGTCTTGGCTTTTCCTGTGATTTTTTTCAGCATTCCGGCAACGGTTGAGCTGTCCAGGCCGCCACTGAGGAATGCTCCAACCCGATCCTCGGGAAGGTTAGCCGCGACGGCAGCTTCTATGGTCTCCAAACACTGCTGGGACAGGTTCTCGGCAGACGGGGTATGCGACACAAACGAGGGTCGATACAGTGTCCCCTGACTGGACAGTTCAGTTGGGGTGATTTGAATTAACTCGGCAGGGCAGAGTTTGTAGATATTCTCATATATCGTCAAAGGTGCCGGAATACAGTGAAAATAGATGTAATTAAAGATGGCCTGATGAGAGAGTTCTGGTCCTATGGGCGCTGATGTTTGAGTCTGGAGGATACCGTCTGCAGCGCCCTGCAGGGATGTGCTGATACAGAAGCCATTGCCGCTGTGGGTGTAATACAGGGGAAGTGATCCCAAGTGGTCATTAAACAGGTGCAGAGTCTCAGTGCGCTTATTGACAATGATGATCACAAAGCGGCCAGAGATCCGTGGGTACAAAGACTCAATCGAGGGGTTGTCAGACAGCTGCTGGATCAGCCAAGTGGCATCAACTTTGCTTTTTTGTGCGTATTGACGCGGCTCCCCCAGCAGCAGGAGGGAGTATTCTTCATTGTTGAATTGTTCCAGGGCAACCGTTGTGTTGACGCAAATCATTCCATGTTTCAGCCCCAGCGACACGGTGTCGCGGCTATACCCGGTGTCTGCGTCCATGAATTGTGGTTGTTCCATTTGGAAGCTGCCTTTTAAATCTTCAGTGGTTAGGGTTAGCGGTAGTAGCTCAGTCGTGAATCAAATACCCTGACGGTTTTTTTGAGTAAATTGTTGGTCGGCCGCTGGGAAATCCCTAAAACTAACGCTCTGATCCTCTCCTTAAGGCTGGGCGTGTCGACCAATTGAGGGTAAAACCGATTGTAATGCCGTAAAAATTCTACCTGACTCAGTTTCTGGGATGGCTCAGTGGTCACGCAGAAGCCCGCAGAACTCACTTGCAGGGTCTTTTTTTCTTCTTCCGCGGGTAATGGTGCCAAGTGCGTTTGGGTCCAATCGACAGCGGTACTGCGGTAAAAATACATCACCAAAGATCGTGTGCCCCAAAAGGCGCTGGCGGGCCCGGTGTACGGGTCCAGCCAGGTTGGGTCATCTTCGAAAACCCCTTGAGTTGGACGGCCATATTTAAGTGCACCGTTGTTAATGAAAAAGCTCCAGCAACTGTAGAGAATGTGTAATATTTTCCCATCACTGAATTCCTGGGGTGCGTATTCATTGGCCGCCTGGATTGGCACTGGCATAGCCATTCGATAACAGAGGCTGCGACCAAACAGTGGGCAGCCGTTACTGGTAAACAGGTATTGAAACCAGCGGCTGTATTCGCAAATACTGTGTTTTATAAAATCAGCATCGAAGTCAGGGTCAATCTGGTCGAGCCAGTATAGGCAATAATGAAAACCCCAGGCGTTATAAAGATCGACCTGACCGTTTTCACCGTCTTTAAAACACCCTTGCCCCAGATAAAAAGATTTGATTCTCTGGTACTGGGTCATATATTCAGGCTGGTAACTTTTGTCCAGAGACTGAATCACTTTCTCAATCAGTACAACAAACAGGTGCCAGTTGTTGTCCGCCGTTTTTTTGCCTTGCACCTGCTTTAACCACGTTAAGATACGCACTCGATCATTTTTCGGCAGATGAAGCCACACACTGCCACGCACAAGCCACACCGCCAGTGCGATATCGGCCGCTTCACAGATGAGGGTGCTGCGATCGGTGATCTCTCCCCAATAGGCGGGGTCAGCAGGGTTTGTGCCACGGCTCAACACCCGGCCAATGTATCGCAGCATATCCTCGGCGAGGACGGGTTGCGCCTGAGGTGAGGTGATATAAGCGGCCCAGAGCGGCAGTAATCGACTCATCCCTTCAAGCCCGTCATTGTCGGCGCCGTAAATGCTGCCTAGGCCTGGGTAATGAACCGCAGTGTTGTGTGTATTCTGATAATGTTGATGTGCCCGCCAAAAGTACACCGTTAAATCGTCCAGCTTCACGGCAATGGGTTTGGATGGGTCTTTAAAGCTCGCTTTAATCGCCCCATCGCCCTGATCAAATTTTCTTTTTCTCAATCTCAGGCGGCGGAAATTCTGCTGTTGGGTCTCGTAGCTCCTGGTCAGATCGGTCAAGTTAATCATCTTGGTGACTCATCTGATGGCAGGTGTATCAGGCAGCGCATGACAAATTTATAGCTGTCAAACCGCATCGGTTTGTATTTCATGGCCTTAATAAAGGACTGCAGTGCCGGCTTGTACCATTTAGCCAGAAAGAGCTCATAGCCGTGTTCAAACCACACCTTGAAAAAAAACCGATCCAGTTCCGTTGGCTGAATGGATTCACCGGATTGACTGCGGGTACCCATGGTTTTGACGGCATTTTCCATGATCTCAGCCCGGTAGTTACGCAGGTGAGGGCGATGTGAAATACTCAGGTTGTTCTTGCGATAATAGGCGTACAGGGTATCGAGTTGAGCAATCCGGGTGGTGGCGGCCAACTGCAACCAAAAATCATAATCCTGTCCACGGCGATAACTGGGGTTGAACCGGACCTGCTGCAGCACCTCTTTGCGCACCAGCGCGGCGATGATGTGGTACCAGGAAGTTTCGAAGAGGGTGTGGTAAACCCACCCGGACCGCGATGAGACCACGCTGGGTTGAACCTCCTCATTGACGGCTTGCGCATCGGAGAAGCTGAATGATTCATCCACATGCGCAAAGCGCCCGGTAGCCACCCCATATTCCGGATGCGTCTCCATAAAGTGAACCTGCTGATGCAACCGGTTCGGGGCCCAAAGGTCGTCTCCGTCATTAAACGCAATATAGTCACCGTGGGCATGGTCAAGACCGGTGTTGCGAGCCACCGCGGAGCCGGCATTGTCCTGCAGCAGGTATTGCACGCGATCCCCAAAGGATCTGACAATCGCTGCAGAGTTGTCCGTGCTGCCATCATCCACCACAATGATTTCCTTATTGGGGTAGCGTTGACCGACCAGACTGGTTAGGCATTGCCCGATGTGCCTCTCGCCATTAAAGACGGGCACAATAATGGAGACAAGAGGGAGTGTTTCTGTCACAAGCATTTCCTAGTGGGTATATTCACAAAGCGTATAAACGTGATCAACCCTTGTTATTTAAGCTCAATGCCCTTATCGAGAAGCTTGTTTTTTAAGCCAGCAATGGGGAAGTCCGCGGCATAGGCTTTTTCAGCAAAGAATTTGGCGTTTTCCAAATCTCCCATTTCAAAGTAAACCAGACCGATATTGTAGTCAGCTTCCGGGGAGGGGCTCAGCTCTTTTGACTTTTTAAAGTTTTCCATGGCTTGTTCATAATCTTCTTTTTTGAAGAAATAGATACCATACAGCTGATAAAGTTTTGCATCATCAGGGCGAAACTGAAAAGCCCGCTCAAAGTAACAGGTGACGCTCTGAGTGAACGGATACTTATAACTGCCGACTTGCGGCAGGCTGCCATTGCGCTGTTCATCAAACCGAATCAGACTGTACAGAGCCCGGTAGTGATTGGGGAACTTGGACAGGGTGTAGGCGAGATCCGGCATGATCTCTGACGTGGATTCACCGCTGATCAGCCTTTCTACGTTAGGGGTGAAATGCCGGCGCTCAACTTTAGCCACATTGCCCTGATGATTCACTGGATCGGCGTAATCCCAGGGGCCAATGGCAACATCGTAGACGTCACCACAATTACTTTTATTTGCGTAGGCCAGAGTTGAGCCAAACAATAAGTATGCGCTGGCGGTGAAAAGCAGGCAGATGAAGTAAAAAAAGTCCCGAATCACACTAAATCCCTTATTTCCAGAATGGCTTAACAACTACATTAATACACCAACTACATTAATACACCAATCGTGATTGCGCCAATTCAGTCTGGCAATTCACCGGCTACCGATAAACGGATTACCACCTGCTTGAGTCTAATGAAAAAAAACCGTTTAACCACCAGTGTCTCGATAACGGCGAAAGCAGTGTCTCGATAATGGCGAAAGCAAAATCATTAAAGATCAAAACCTGATTAAAAGCTCTGTATTTAAGTTCTGTAAGTAATATGCATTGTGGGCTTTGGGCACAAGGTGGCAATCACGTTAAAACGCCAGTGGTGGCAATGTTCAGTGGTGAACGCGGTGTCCTGGCTATTCAGCTCCCGGAAAATTCTCAACGTTCTTTGTCTCAGGTATTGAGTCATGAATACCAGCGCTGGAAGCTTGGCTGGCAGAGCTGCTGAAATTCGCGATGCATGGCATCGGTCCAGGCCGCCTGGGTCGATAACTGATAAGAAGCCTGATTGCTTTGTTTCACGCGAACGTTCTTTAAACTGCCGCACTTAAGGAAACTGGCCACATCGTCCAGTCGTTCTTGCAGATTCTCCAATCGGAGCATCAGCTTTTGATCTTCGGGTAAATCCGTAAATTGTTGTTCGATCAGCTGATTCCAGTAACTCCAGTACCAGCAATTTCGGGCAAAGGGCGACATACGGTGCCACTCATCCCGACTCATGACCCCCACTTTATCCGCATGCACCCGAAACTGTGAGTAGAGGGGTTTGAACGGCAAGCGCCGTTCGTCTTCCTGGGCCGATGTTGGAAAAAGATCCTGCTGGGAAAACCAGCCACGGGAGTAGGTGGAGTTTATGGTGTCAACGGGGTTTCTCAGTAGCCAGATAAACTTGGCTTTGGGAAGCACTTCATGCAATAAAGCCACCAGATTTGAATATTTCTGGTCGGATTCACCGTGGAGATGGTGCGGGTAGATTCTCTGATCGCAATAGAGCTTTTGCAGTGTGTTCTTCGCTTCTTCCGCGGATATTTCGTGATGGGCATATTGTGTTGACAGGGCCACCAAGGGGAGTTTGGGTTCATGCTGACAGGTTATATTGCCATAGCCGTTAAGGGTTTTGGCAAAAGCCGTACTGCCACTGCGACCGGTACCCAGCACAAAAAACAGGTTTGCGCCCAGCTCATCCGCACTCAGACCATAGTTTGATCGGGCCTGAGCCGATAACAGCCTGCCCGTGGCACCGACCCATTTTTCGGCGTCGTTTAATTGTTGGTAATGTACGCTGTCTCTCGGGGTGCTCACGTTGACCGGGGCGGTGGTTATAATGCGGCAGTTGGCAATATCCTGAGTCACCAGCGTCCCCGCTTTAACAATGGCGCCATCGCCAATGGTCACCCCGGGCAAGATCGTGACATGGCTTTCAATCGAGACGTTTTTGCCAATCTGGACCGCCTGCAGATTAATTTGAGTGTCATAAGGCAGGGCATCCGTATGACCATGAGATGAACTCAGGATCGTGACGTTGCGACCAATGTGGGTGTTGTCGCCAATGGTAATGCCACCTAAAGCGTGGAGATAAGCCTGTTCTCCGATGTGCACATTGTTGCCGAGGGATAATCCCCGGTAATACACCAGTTCGGCCGACCCGTGGATGGAGACCCCGCTGCCTTTGCTAAACTCCAAAGCCTGCATCTGTTGTGACTGGTGTTCTTCGAATTGTCGTTTTAGGTGAAGGTAGCAATCCGGGTGGGCCTTAACATACACACCAAACCCGGCACTGAAACAGCGTTCCAGTAGCACATCCAGCCGGGTGAGGTGCACAATCTTTTTAATCAGACTCATGGGGTCGACAAACCTGTTTTTGGATCACACTGTTGTTGGTTGTTGGTTGTTGGTTGTTGGTTGTTGGTTTTGACGCTGTCGTCGGTGAGGGCCATATTAGCCATGAAAGCCTGATTCAAACTCATGACGGAATACCTTCCTTAACAGGGTTTGTATTTGGATTTGAGTGTACTCAGGCCATGCATGACTTCGGTTCTCATCGGGTGACGAGTCACAAAAATTCCAATGGCCCAACCGCTCACGGCCAGTGCTCCAGACAACAGTAAAATCAACAGACGTTGCTCCGAGAAGCCGTGACTTTGCGCCAAATACATCAGTATCGCCGGTCCGCTGGCGGAGAATGGAATCAACAGCAGTGATGGCGCGAGGCTCTTGAGGTGGGCTGCCATCGTCAGACCAAAGGTTTTTTTCAGGGCGGATTGGGCGCAGGCTATTTGGGTCAGCGCCACCAGTCCCAGTAACATCACCACGCGCTCCAAAGGCCACCAGATGGAACTGAGTAGCACCAGCACCTGCACCGTCTGGATGATGACTTCTACCCACAAATTGCGTTTGACGTGACCGGCGGCAACCAGCGATAAGCTGTACAGCGAGTAAGGGGTGACCAGCATGGCGTAAAAGCAGATTAACATGGCCAGCGGGACTGAGCGCTGCCATTGCTCACCGAATAAAAACAGGATTAACGGTTCAGAAGTAATGGCCATCACTGCCAGGGCCGGACCCGTAATGGCGACCAAATAACACATAGAGCGGCTGTACAGCTTGGCTCCATCCGCGCCATTGCGAAGTTCATTGGCAAACGTAGGGAAATATACGCCACGTACCAGTGCTACGACCCGGGTCAGCAACATTTTGTTGAGGCCATTGGCACGACTCAGAAACGCCACCTCGGAAAACCCCAGGGTTCGCCCGAGAATTAAATCCGAGGAGCTGGTGCCCACTTCGCGGATGATGGAAGCCAAACTGGCCAGTGAGCCAAAGTGCAGGGTGCTTTTCAATCCCCGTAGCGTAGGCCAGATGAAAATTTCACCGGGACGCATGATGTTGAGCCAGACCAGTTTGGCCAGGTGAGCGGCCAGTGCACCCCAGGCCATACTCAAAAAGCTTTGGCCCGCGTAGGCGCAGGCAATGGTCACGGAGGTTTGCACCAGGGTAGAGAGGCCCAGGTTGAGAGCCAGAAAGTGAAATTGTAATTCCCGTTGCATCATGGACAGCAGCGGCGTACCAAAGGGCAGCACAATAAAGTTGATACAGAGGATACCCAGTACCTGTGACACGCCATCGTGTTGATAGAGAGTCGCCAGGGGTTCGCGCACCAAAAACAACACCAGAGCAATCAGCCAGGACGCGTACAGAGTGATGGAAAGGGCAGCGCGAAATTCGGTCTTGCCAACGGTTTGGGCCTGAACCAGATATTGCCCGACGCCAAAGTCACGGAAAATATGAGCCAGTCCCAGTATGGCAACCGACACCGAATAGATGCCAATTTCTTCGGGGGTTAACAACCGCGATACGACAATGACACTGGCAAAATTTAATACAAAGGCTATGAAGTGGGCCAGCCCCATCATGCTGAGATTCTTGCGCACCGCCATCAGTGCCGGCCTCGCTCACAGGGGTCGGGAAAGCCCCGTAAAGGCCGCGGGCTGGTGCGATTAATGGCCATGTGCCGCCGCTCTCCCTTTGGTGGCTAAAAGCCTCAGGAAATTGGGCAGGACGTGCAGGGCAAAGGCGGGATCGGCACGCAAGGTATCCCACAGACGTGACCACTCAATGGGCTTGCCGGCTTTCAGCAAATGCAGGCAACTGGCCAACATGGCATAGCGACTGTCGTTCAGCTGGCGGTTTACGTACTTGCGCTGGGCCTTGTTTAAACTCAGGTGCTTCAATATGTACTTGGACAGTTTGATGTAGTTTGGCAGGAGCACCAGTGCCTGCGGGCTACCCCACTGGGAATTGTCAAAGATGTTGATGCCACGTCCTTCTTCCACCAATACCGTCGGACAAAAGGCGATGTTTTGCACCGTCTGACACAGACTCAGCTTAAAGAGCCGGTCCTGACCGTTAAACAGGTGAGTATTGAAGCGCAAGTCCGGGTTACTTGCGCGTCGGTAAACCAGCGCCGAGGTGCTGATGATATTGCTGCGGTGGATGGCGTAGTCAAAAAAGTCTCCCTCAAAAGCATACAGGGATCGATGGGCATCAATGGCTCGATGGGCCTGCTCGTCGAGGTTGAGCTGCTCCTCGGACTGCCACTGAAAGCGGGAATGTTCAAAGCCACTGCGTTGACTGTTGGCAAAAAATACATCATGGCCGGCGTCGAGAGCTGCCTGGGCCTGAGCGAGAAACTGAGGGTGCCAGCTGTCATCGGAATCAACAAAGGCCACATAGGTGGTGTCGGCCGGCAGGGCATCCAGGCCGGCATTGCGGGCGGCTCCCGGTCCGGCATTGGCTTGACGCAAGATGTGTAGCCGGGGTTCCGAGACCAACAGATCCGCGAGTTCTTCTGTTGCGGGGACAGGTGAGGCGTCGTCAACAATCATGATCATGAAGTGACTGACGCCCTGCTGTTCCAGAATGGACTTGATGGTCCGCCTGAGGATACCCCGTTCTCTCTGGAAATACGGAATGACTATGCCGAACAAAAGTGGGTCTTTCATCGGTGTGTCGGCAATCGGCGTGATGGCTTTCACTGCTTGATGGTCCTCGGGTTGCAGACTGAGATCGGGAGGGCTGGCAGGGTCGGAAATTCAGCAAACAGCTGTTGTTGCATTCCCTTATTCACTGAATGTTCCTCACACATATCCCTCACACTTGCCTCGATGATGGTCGGTAGAAATTTTCAATACTTGCCTTGAGCGCTGGGTCTTTGGCAGATAAGGACAGAAAAAAATTGATTGACCACCAGACAACGAACGTGGAGCCCAGATCAACTGGCGCCAGTTTCCTCATCAATCAACAAAAATGTTATGTAACAGAAGTATTTTAGTTCATAAACAGATAAATAATTTCACGACACCCACTTTTTATGTTCCATTGTAGAATAGTCCATATTTTTTTTAATTCTCATTAGTTTTTAACTGGGCGATGTTTGTACAGCAGTGTTTTATCGTCCACAAACAGTATGACACCCAGCTCGGGAATGGCCGCCGGAACCGGCATTTCGTATTTCCCCCAGGGAGGGCGAAAGTCACTGACAGCCCGGTATTGATTGGTTTGACTGTCAAATTCATGCAGTGTGCCCTCATTAAAAATTAAATAGAGACCGGTGTCGGGGTCCACGACGACCTGTCCGTGTCTGACGGTCATATCGAAGGGCAGGTCGCTCTTGCGGGTCAGTGTGCCATCGCGACTCAGGGTGATCACCCGGCGATCATTGTTGCCGGCAATAAAGAGCATCTCATCCAGCCTGGGGTTGTAATGCACAATGGCGTGATGACCAGAAAATGGCAGGGTGGCAAACGGTTCCCAGGCGTTGATGTGGGGTTGTAACGGAGACTGATGCTTTAACAGAGTGAGGGGAAACTCATGTTTATTGCGACCCGGACGAGTGGCAAGCGACAGCAAGCCCAGCCCTGGGAAGTACTCAATGGTCATACGGCTGCCGCCGGGAGTGCGCGACCAGGTGCCGTCTTGCAGTTTGTAGGCGTAGGTGTAGCCACTCAATGAGACATAAAAGATTCCGTGCTCAATATCGAAGGCGTTGCGACCATACACATGCCCGAACTGGGTTTTACGCGTGTCTTTAAACTGACCCGGCTCCGGACTTTGCCAGCCAAATGGACCGGGCAGTATCTGCCATTGATTACTGTCTTCTGAGTAGGCAATAAACTTGTTTTGTATGCGGTAGCCCATATACAACCACTGTCGTGTTTTGGGGTCCCACTTGGCATCATCGGTCCAGCCGGCAATGTGGTGCCAAATTTCTTTGCCGGAATCCCGGCGACCGACAAAGACCCGCATCAATTTGTAAGGGCGTTTGGCGTTGAGCTCTTCCCACTCACCGGGCTCCATCGCAGTGGCCAGTTCGGCTAATTTGGAACGGGGTGAATCTTCGGCGGCCTCAACGGCCGACACGTGGGCAGTGACGCCAAACAAGCCGACCATCACCAGGGTGAGGGTCGCTCGGGCAAACAAAAACAAGGGTAGGCCTAAAGGGCTGTGCACACTGAATTCCTGTGTTGGTATTAATCTCTTGGCGTTGCTGGGCTGGCGGTGTGTTTGGACCACTGTGGCCAGAGCGTGAAGCGGTATAGCACCGGCCATGAGCCCGGTATTGAGTCAGGGCGAGGTGTCCGGTGTCGGGTTCAGGCCAGCGGCTTGACGATTGGTAAACATGGCATTGTTATGGGATTCCTCCTCGAGGGTGGTGTTGCCAATTTCCTCGTCCAACAGATTGTTGTTGCCGCGGTTGACAATAATGTTGTTGCTCAGGGACAGGTGGTTAACACCGGTTCGCCAGGTGAACAGGCGGTTCTTGTTGGCGGCGGGCGTGTCCCGATCAAACACGATGACGCTGTCCTGAATGTCGACATGGCCATCCAGCAAGCCCTGACGGCAATTTTGTGGCTGTTCGACACCGACCGAAATCATGTCCTGATTGTCGGTCAGGGAGCTGCTTTGCAAGACAGAATTCTTAACGCTCAGACTGCCACCGCAAGAGAGGTCAATGACCCGGCTGTGGCGGCTCTGCAGGCCCAGTAATTGGGTATTGCTGATGCTGGTGGATTTGGCGCGAGACTTGAGCAGATGCCCCAAATGTAACGCCCTCTGCATGCGGGAATTGGTGACGGTCAAAGAGTCGATGGCCCCGGCGTAAATAACGTGGCTCAAACCTTTGCGTTTGTAGTAGCCAATATCTTCAAACACACTGTCGTTGATGGACAGTTGACCGCCGCGATTGTCGGTCATGACGCCGATGGCTGTTTTGCGAATGGTGACGTTTTCCAGGCTGACGTTAAAGTTGACTCCGGTAATGCGAATGCCGGCCAGATTGCCGGATTGGGCCGCACCGGTTTCACCGCTGGCCTCAAAATTGCGGATGGTGACCGGCTCGCCACTGCTGAGGATGTTAAGGAACCCCTTGCTGCCAGAGACTTCCATCAGTTCTACGCCTTCGAGATCCAGCGTCAGCGGCTTGGCGATTCGCAGTCCGTAGGGATAAAGTCCGGCCGGGAGTTTTAAGGTTGAGTGTGGTTCGGCCCGGTCAATCATTTTTTGCAGATTTGTGTCCGAGAGTGTGCGCCCCAGATCGGGGGCCGTGGGGTGCTTGTAAATCCAGACACCGTGGCTGTAGCTGGAAATACCGGCAAAATAATTGTTGCCCAGGTGCACCCACTTGCCATACACGCGCCGTCTCATGCCGCCGTAGGGGCCGTCATCTACCCAGTTGATGGTGCGCCACTGAGGACTGGGCGCATCGGGATCCAGAGTGAAGATACGGGTGTTACCATCCCAAAGGACAATATTGCCATCCTTATCAAACGCCAGGGACTTGTCGGTTTTCATTGGCAATTTTAGGTCCAGCATGGACTTTCCGGAAGTGTCGACGGCAACCAGACTGTCCAGATAGATGCTCCAGACCCAGTCACGGTGTGCGTCATAGACTGCGTTACCGCCACGACTCTTGTGGTCATCGTAAAACAGTTTTGGATTTTGCAGTTGACCGTCACTCCCCTGGCTGACCTCGTATAACTGTTCATTGTTGCCCAGCAGCAGTTGGCCGTTGGGCAGCTGCACACTGCGAGCGGTGGGCCAGGGGAAATCGCCAATGCGTCGCCAGCTTAAGGGCGCGAGACCATGACGGGTTTCGGTCTCCGAGGGGTTAAATTCATATTGGTGTGGGTCGTTGCCGTCTTCCAGGTAGAGATCCGGTGAGGCTTTCTCGTCGTCCCTCACCTTGGCGCCGTTGGCTGGAGGGCTGGCCAGTAAAATGATGGTGCCGGTGTCGCGGTTGAAGACCAGCCCGTCATTGATGTATGACGCCGGCGGCACGGAGCGCACATCCGGAATCCAAAATTGACGTTGTTTAAAGCGGGTCCAGTGATCCAGTGGGCTGGGGCTGGTGAGTCGCGTCCACTTGCCGTCCTTTATTGAAAAACGGTACACCTCGTTGCCGGCGTAGTCGCGACCGCCGCCACCCATAAAATAGAAGGTTTGATTGTCGCTGTCCCAGGCAGCACTGCTCCAGGCAATGAGCACCGCCTTGGGCCCCACCGAATGTTGGATGCGAGGTTCTTTGGCTGGCCAGACACTGGCAATGCCGGGGGTGTCGGCGCTGACCCGGAGTTCGCACCAGCCACCGCGGGTATTTTTTAAGGCCGACATGCAATCTGCCAGGTTTTGACTGGTATACGCTTCGGTCGCCAGTACGGGCTGCGCAGAGGGGCCGGAAATGACATCGCTGCTCACCAGTTTCATGGCGAGCAGTACCATTACGATTAGGCCTCCGCCGAATAATGTGCTTCTCATACCTCGTGGACTCCAGGTGTGTCCTTTCGCTGGGTTTATGGCAGAGTGTAGTCGCCTCGACTAGAATTACCGCATCGTTGCCGAAAATTCTTAAGAGTCTATGCTGTGGGCTTCGCGTCGTTTTGTGGGTCAAAAAGTCGACGTGGGTCGAGACCGCTGGTTTTCGAGGCAATGACAAGAACTTCTCTTGGGGCGACAACATTTTTTCTGACCACCACTCAATCACAGCACCTTCTACGATAAACACAACCGCCGTTTTGGACGGATATGGGAGACAGCTCTTTGGCCACGGACGCAACCGCCGCACCGGCAGAAAATTTTAACTACCTTGGGCACATACTCTACCACCCGCTGTTTATTCCCCTGTGTATCGGTTTGGGGTTGTTGTTGCGCATAGCCGTGGCTCTGATGTTCCCGATTGAACCGGCATCAGATGCCGCCTGGTATGTCGCTCGTGCCCATGAGCTGCTGGCGGGCATGGGGTATCAGGAGGGGGGGCACCCCACCGCCTACTGGCCCATTGGCTGGCCGGCTATCCTGGCGGGAAGCCTGGCGATATTTGGATCTGTTCCCCTGTCGATTCTGGTGATTAATACGGTCTCCGCGGCGTTGGTCATGTGGCTGATTGTCTGGTTTGCCCGGACACTCACAGGCAGCGAATGGGTGGCGCGAGTGGCGCTGCTGGCCTATGCCATCTATCCCAATCACATTGCCTACCATGGGGCCGCCAATTGTGAAACCCTGTACCTGGCCATTGCCATGTTGGCGTTTATGCTGTTGATTAAAGGCAGGGATAATCTGTTGGGCCTGGTGGTGTGTGGGCTGATTTTTGGCGTGGCAACATTGGTTAAACCACAGACTTTGGCGTTTCCGTTGGGGGCCGTTATTGCCTTGGGTATTGTGTATCCCGCGTATTCCTGGTTAAAGGTGTTGCGCTCCGCAGTGATCGTCTATCTGTTTTTGCTGTTGCTGGTTTCGCCCTGGTCGCTGCGAAATTTTAATGTGTTTGGCGAGTGGATTCTGGTGTCAACCAATGGCGGCGTCGCCCTCTATACGGGGGCCAATGATGACACAACCGGAGATTATTACGACCATGAAAATCCGGACACCTTTGAATCGAACTATGGCATTCCCTGGGAGCAGCGGGTCGAGCGACAAGTCGAGCTGAATAAAAATTATAAAGCCCTGTCGCATGAGTGGATCGGCAGCCATAAACTGGAATGGTTGTCCTGGATGCCGAAAAAAGTGTTTATCCTGTGGCAGAAGGACACCGATGGATTTTGGAGCTTTCAGCGGGATTATCCCGCCTCGACGGGCACTATTTTTTACCTGCAACTGCTCAATCAGTTGTATTACCTGGCCATGTTGGCACTGGCTCTAATGGCGGCAGTGGCGATTGCCCGGGCTATTCTGGTGAGGGATGAACGCCTCATGCCGCTGGGGCTGTTATTGTGCATGCCACTGTTTGTCTCGCTCATCTCTGCCGTATTTACCGGTCAAATACGCTACCATCATCCAGCCATGCCGTTCGTGATGATCCTGGCGGCCTGGTGTCTGAACCGGATGATCGAATACAAATTTAACTTTTCGGGCAGAATAAAAAATGACTAAACCATCGCGGCGTCTCCGCTCTACCGGTTGGCCTGGCGTTCGGTTTGGCTCGCCCTCGGAGTCGCAGTGGCGGTGTCGAAACGGTTGTCGATCTGCTGTTCAAAACGGTCGGCCACCGGCGCTGTCTGATGATCGGCCTCGGGTTCTTCAATACGGCCCTGTTCTTCAATACTGTCTGCAATAAAGTACTTGGGCCGGCGTTTGGTTTCCAGATAAACTTTTGCGACATATTCACCGACCACGCCCATACCTAACAGTTGTAGCCCCCCCAGCAGATAGATGGGCAGGACGGAAGAGGCCCAGCCGGGAACGGCAGTGTCGGTAAACAGTCGCACCCACAGTGCCCAGAGAGAAATTAACATACTGAACGCAAACACCAGAATGCCCAGTATGGCAATGGCCCGCAAGGGCACCGCGGAAAAAGAGGTGATGCCATCAAACGCCAACGCGAGCATCTTTTTCAATGGGTATTTCGATTCTCCGGCGAAGCGTTCATTGCGTTTGTAGGTGACTTTGCAGGAGTTGAACCCCAGAGTGGGTACAATGCCACGTAAAAACAGATTGACTTCCTGGTGTTGATTGAGCGCTTGCAGCGCCCGTCGACTTAACAGACGATAGTCGGCGTGGTTGATGATAATATCAATGCCCATCAGCCGCAGCAGTCGGTAGAAGAGGATTGCGCTGTGGCGCTTGAAAAAGGTGTCTGTGCTGCGGTCGTCCCTGACGCCGTAGACGATATCGTTGCCTTCCTTAAAGCAGTTGACCATGTCTTCAATGACATTGATATCGTCCTGCAGGTCAGCATCAATGCTGACAACGGCATCTCCCCGGGTGTTGGCGAGCCCGGCCAGTAACGCATTTTGGTGGCCTCGGTTCCGGGAGAGTTGGATCCCCCGGATGTGTGGGTATTGCCTGGATAACTCGGAGATCAACTGCCAGGTGGTGTCGGCACTGCCGTCATCCACAAACAGGATGCAGCTGGTGGCGGCGACGGTTTTGTTGCGGATCATCTTGCACAACAGTTCGCTGATGCGACTGGCGGTTTCAGCGAGTACCTCTTCTTCGTTGTAACAGGGGATCACAATGTCCAGGGCGGGGCAGGTGTTGATCATTGCGGTTGCTCTTTTCTCGAGGGGTTGAAGGCGAAGTGTTTGCTTAAAAAGAAACCGGATAAGAAATAACTGACGTTGGCGATTATCTGGGCCAGATCCACCGGTGTTTGGGTGTGTGTCAACAACAGGTGCAGAGTCAACAGGTTGAGGCTATAGCTGATCAGCGCCACCGATAAAAACCGTAAGGCGGCGGTGCTGGTTTTTCCGCTGTAATTAAAGGTCCAGCGCGCATTGAGCGTGAAAGAAAGGCAAAATCCCACTAAATAGCCAATCGCGTTGGAGAGGTATTCGTTGAATCCCAAAATGTGGAAGCTGAAGAAAATCACAGACAGGCCAACTATGGTATTGGCTACACCCACGATGGAATATTTGGTGATGTTTAAATCAAGCAGTTTTCTTGGCAGCAAGATAATATTGCGCTCCCAGAGGCAGTTTGGTTAAAAACATTTCGGCAGGCCGAAGGCGTTTAAACAACGAAGGAAAAAATATTCGATAGCACAGCTTGATGTCCGAAAAGTGGGCGTGCGTTAACTTCTTTTTAATTCTCCCGGAGATAATCAGTTTGGCATTCTCATCAAATGGGCAGGTGTTGACAGCATGAACCGTTAACGGGTTGAGCGGGTTGTGTTCAAAAATCACAAACATTCCGCCGGGCTTGAGACATCGATAGATTTCTGTAAATAACGACTCGTGCTCCTCTTCGTCTATGTGATGGAACACGCAGGCGGTAAAAATAATGTCAAAGGATGCGTCTGGGTAGGGGATCTGTTGGCCATCAAAGTGCTGAAATTCAGCGATGGGGGCGTGATGGTGGCGGGCAATGTTCAGGCTTTTTTGAGAAACGTCGAGACCGGTTAGGTGGCTTTGGGGAAAATACTTGTGCATATAGGGGATGGACTTGCCCACACCGCAACCAAAATCCAGGATGTCGAGACTTCGGCTGTCGTGACCGTCGATCAATTTGGCCAGATCCTGTATTTTGTATTCCGAAAAGAAATCCGAGTTCTCGCCCGAAAGCCTGATGTTGGCATTGTGAATGTTCGAATATTCTTCCGCGAACTTGTCAAACTCTGCTTCTTCCATACCGGAGGCCTTTATGCTCTTTCTTAGCGTAGGTTTTTGGCGAACTTGTTTAGCGAGCTCTGTTGTAGAGAGTTTTGTTGTAGAGAACTTTGTTGTAGAGAACATTGTTGTAGCGAAATTGGTTGCAGTGAATTTTGTTTAGCATAAGTGCGCTGATGTTGAGGTTACACCACCAGTTCGATGGCCTCGGGGTGCCCCAAAAAATTCTGCGGGCTGGCACTGAAACCATAGGCACCGGATTGGTACAGCGCAATCAGGTCGCCGGGTTGAACCTTGGGCAGCGTCATTTTGCTGGCCAGAATATCCAGCGGAGTGCACAGCGGGCCGACCACCGAGACCGTCTCCATGCTGTCTGACGTCATCCGGTTGGCCACGCACACCGGGTAATTTTTGCGAATCACCTGGCCAAAATTGCCCGAGGCGGCCAAATGATGGTGCAGCCCGCCATTGGTAACGACAAAGGTTTCCCCCCGGGACGATTTCACGTCAATGACCTCGCACACGTACAATCCGGCTTCGGCGACTAAATAGCGCCCCAGCTCCATCACGACTTCGCTGTCGCATGTTATGTCACTGTAGTGTTCTAGCAGTGATTGCAGATTCTCGCCAATCGCGCCCAGCGCCAAACGCTGTTCACCGGGGAAGTAAGGAATGCCCAGGCCGCCGCCGATATTGAGCCAGCGCAACGGCATGGGGGCGGCGTCGGCGAGTTGACGGGCCAGGGCAAAGGTCTTGTTCTGCGCATCAATGATGGCGTCGCTCTTGAGGTTCTGCGAGCCGCAAAAAATGTGAAACCCCATAAAGTCCAGCTCGCGCTGGTGAATGTCCTGCAGCATGGCGGGCACCTGCTCGGCATCGACGCCAAACGGTTTGGGGCCGCCACTCATTTTCATGCCCGAGGTTTTCAGTTCAAAGTCCGGGTTCACCCGCACCGCCACTTTGGGTCGTATGCCCATCTGCAGCGCCAGCTCAGTGATGCGCTGCAATTCGCCGGAGGATTCCATGTTGATGATGACACCGGCTTCAATGGCGGCGCGCAGGTCGGCGCTGGATTTGCCGGGGCCGGCAAAGCTGATGCTGGCGGGGTCGATGCCGGTGCCGAGCGCAATGGCCAGTTCACCGTGCGAGGCGACATCCAGACCGTCGGTCTGCGCCGCCAGATGGCTCACCACCTCGGGCATGGGATTGGCCTTCATGGCGTAGTGCAGGTGGATACCGGCGGGCAGCTGCTCGCGCAGGGCCTGTACCTGGCGATTCATCACCTCGCGGTCGTAGACGTAGAACGGACGCTGCCCGTGGTGTTGCCGGACTTGCCGGGCAATGTCGGTGAGCGGCTGGCCGCCGACCTGCAGGATATTGCCGGCTACCGGAAATTGCGTCATGGGGGCGTGTTGCGGTGTGGCCGGTGTCACGATCTGATTCATGTGCGTGGCTCGGCAGGCGGGGTAAACAGGCTTTCAAAGGACTGTGACAGTGCTTTGCGGTCAATTTTACCGTTGGGGTTGCGGGGCAGGTTGTCCATGAAAATCACATCTCGGGGGATCATAAAATTGGGCAAGTGCTGGCGGCAATACTGCACGATGGCGTCTTTGTCCGGGGTGGCGCGGGCACTGGCCACCAATACAATGGCCTGGCCGAGATCCGGGTGGGGCACACCGATGGCCACCGCTTCTTTAATCAGTGGCGACAGAAACAACACTTCTTCCACTTCTGTGGGGCTGACTCGATAACCGGAGGTTTTGATCATTTCGTCTTTGCGGCTGACGAAATACAGAAAGCCGTCGTCATCGCGGTAGGCCTGATCGCCCGACCAGACTGCAATTTCGGTGAAGGGCAGTTCCGGGTGGGGATTGGGCGCCGGTTTAAACCGTTCTGCGGTTTTGACCGGATCGTTCCAGTAGCCCTGGGACACCAGCGGGCCGCGATGCACCAGTTCACCCACCTCATTGGCGTCGCATTCGGAGCCGTCCTCGCGCACGACCAGAATCTCGGCGTTGGGGATGGCCTTGCCCATGGAGGTGGGCCGAACGGCCACCTGATCGGGCGGCAAATAGGTGGAGCGGAAGGCTTCGGTCAGGCCGTACATCAGGTAAATGTCCGTGTGCGGCAGGGCGGACTGCAATTTCTCGGTGGTGGCCTGCGGCATGGCGCCGCCGCTGTTGGTGATGTAGCGCAACCGCTGGCTGACATCCTGTGGCCACTCCAGCGCCGCCAATTGATTCCACAGCGGCGGCACCGCCGCCAGCCCGGTAATGTCGAAGCGCGACAGCGCCCGGATCACATCGCGGGGCAGCAGGTAATCCATCAACACCACACTGGCGCCGACCCGAAACGCCGTGGTTAACTGGCTTAAGCCATAATCAAAACTGAAGGGCAGCACGGCCAGCAACCGGTCCTCGGCGGTGTTGCGCAAATAGGTCGACACGCTCTCTGCCCCGACCATCATGTTGCGATGCGACAGCACCACCCCTTTGGGCTGGCCGGTGCTGCCCGAGGTATACAGGATGGCGGCAATGTCGGAATCCAGCCCCGGGTGGTGTGTCGGTTTAGAGCCATTATTTGCCAACCCGTGCGTGCCGGAACCGGTTGCGCGAGGGCTGGCCGCTGGCGGTGATGAGGGATCGGGCACCAGCTGTTCCCAGGACAGAGTGCCAGTGGCAGGGGAGCTCGCAGGCGGCGGCTCTTTTAAGCCTGTCAGCACCGTGCAGGTCAGGCTTTCACAGTCCACCACGGCAGATTGCACCTGCGACCAGCGGTCTGTGCTGGTGACCAGCAGCCGGGCGTGGCAGTCGCGAATGATGTGGGCGACTTGCGGGGGCTTTAACAGCGGATTGATCGGCACAAATACCGCACCACACAGAGACGCTGCAAAAAAGCTGACCACGGTCTCAATTTGCTTGGGCAGATAGACCGCCACTCGCTGTCCCCGGCTCAGGCCGGCCGCGCTAAAACCGGCCGCTACCTGCTCAATGAGGCCGTACAGCTCCGAATAACTCCAGCGGTGGTCACCGTGGACGAGGGCCGTGCGATCAGGGGCAGAGAGTTGGTTCTGAATCAGCTCGTGGAGTAAAACTGGCATCTTTCACTTCCTGTGGTTGAGATATCAGTATAGACAATTCTTTCTGAGCTGAAGGCTAGCAGGAGATCGGGGAAATGCCATTTAACCGCCCATAAATGGGCAGAGCTTATTCACCAAGGCCTATACTAAAAGAAGGAGCTTTTTAAAGAAGGAACACCGTTGCACTGGCAAGGAGAAACGCTGGCAAGCTTTCTGGCAGGGATGAGCCAAGGCAGGGAGGAACGTGGTAGACCGTTCGAGCGGTAGATCGTCTTAACGTTAGGTCGTTGTAACAACCAATCATTCTTACATGAGGTGCCATATGTTAATGAAGCTGCAAAACACCGGAGCCCTGGTCGAATTAAGCGCCCCCGAAGGCTTGTGGGACCCTTACGTCACCGAGGTGATGGGGTGCCGGCTGGCCGGTGAAGAAATGCAGGAGCAGGAAGCGTTTAAAAAGTCTGAGTTGGCCTTCCTGTCCGGAGAGCACCTGCCACGCTGCTGGCTGAATGTGCACTATCGGGATCAGGAGTGGGAAACCTACAAGAGCGACCCGCTGGCCGCTGCCGCCGTGGCTGGACCTACGTCCTATTATGGCGCTTGAATTGAACCCAGGCGCTTGAATCGAAGCCAGGAGCTTGAGCCTAACCAGGGCGGTTGAATCCAACCATGGCACTTGCTGCGCAGCCCACATCCCGGCCCAGTAGGGCTGGGGGTGTCTGGCGGTAGTGAACAACGTATCTGAACTCTACACCTAGTAGCTAGAACCTAGTAACTAGTAACTAGAACCTAGTAACTAGTATCTAGAGCCTAGTATCTAGTAGCGATCGAATCGCAACTACCTGTCCCCCCGCCAAGTGCGTATAATCACCGGCTTTGATTTTCCGGTTTAGCACCTGCTACCTATTTCACCTGCTATGAGAATTCAACGTCGATGACTGTCCGTACCCGCATTGCCCCATCGCCCACCGGTGACCCGCACGTAGGCACCGCTTATATTGCCCTGTTCAACCTCTGCTTTGCCCGTCAGCATGGCGGACAGTTTATCCTGCGCATTGAAGATACCGATCAGGTGCGCTCGACCCCCGAGTCGGAACAGGCGATCCTCGACAGTCTGCGCTGGTTGGGGCTCGATTGGGACGAAGGTCCGGACAAGGGCGGCGATTTTGGCCCCTACCGTCAGAGTGAGCGCAAGGACATCTACGTCAAATACGCTCAACAGCTGATCGACAGCGGTCATGCGTTCCATTGCTACCGCACCCCCGAAGAGTTGGACGAGCTGCGCAACGCCCGTCGTGAAGCCGGTGGCTTTGCGGCCCTCAAGCCCAGTGAACTGAAGTTGTCCGATGACGAAGTGGCCAAGCGCAAAGCCGCCGGTATGCCCTATGTGATCCGCATGAACGTGCCGGAAGGCGAGGGCCCATGCCCGGTCGATGACATGCTGCGCGGTACCATTGAGTTGGACTGGGGCCAGGTCGACGCCCAGATTCTGCTCAAATCCGATGGCATGCCCACCTACCACCTGGCCAACGTGGTGGACGACCACCTGATGGGCATCACCCATGTGCTGCGCGGCGAAGAGTGGATCAACTCAGCGCCCAAGCACAAATTGCTGTACGAATACTTCGGTTGGGACATGCCACAGCTGTGCCACCTGCCGCTGTTGCGCAACCCGGACAAATCCAAGCTCAGCAAGCGCAAAAACCCGACCTCGATTCTGTATTACAAAAAAATGGGCTATCTGCCCGAGGCCCTGCTGAATTACCTGGGGCGCATGGGCTGGTCCATGCCGGACGAAAGCGAGAAGTTCTCGCTGCAACAAATGATGGACAACTTTGACGTACAGCGCGTGTCGCTGGGCGGTCCGATTTTTGATGTGGAAAAACTGTCCTGGCTCAACAGTCTGTGGATTCGCGAAGACCTGACCCAGGAACAACTGGCCGATCGTCTGCAGGAGTGGATGTTCAACCGCGACAGTCTGATGGCGGTGTTGCCGCACGCCCAGACCCGCATGCACACCCTCAGCGACTTTGCGCCGCTGACGTCTTTTCTGGCCTCGGGTCAGTTGCCCTTAACGGTCGCCAGTTTTGACGAAGTCAAACTCGACGCCGAACAGCTCAAGCAGGTACTTCAGTTTGCCCTGTGGCGTCTGGAAGCGTTGCGCAGCTGGACCCGCGATGACATCTTTGCCGAGCTGAAAACCCTGGCCGGGCAAATGGACATCAAACTGAAGGATTTCCTGGCGCCGCTGTTTATCGCCATTGCCGGCACCACCGCGTCCTTTTCGGTGATGGACTCCATGGTGTTACTGGGGCCGGACATGAGCCGTGCACGCTTGCGTCACGCGCTGCATGTGCAAGCCGGTGAGCTGGGCAAGAAGCAAATGAAAAAGCTGGAGAAAGCCTACGACGCACTGGGTCGGGGTGAGTGATTCACCGGACGTCGATGTTACCAACCTAAGTTGTTGACCCGCTGAAAAAGCGCCGCAAGGCGCTTTTTTTGTGCCCGAATCTTGTGACTTTCACCACGCTGCTCGCCTCGCTGGGCGAGGCGGACGTTATCGGAGATTCACCTAAAAAATGCTTATCAAAAAACTTGCTAATAACTAAAGTGAATCAATATGGGGGATATATAATTATTTTGAAACATGCGCCAACTTTTTAAGAACAAAAAGATTTAGAAAGTGATTGTTTTATGACTTGTTGAATGAAGTCTGCTTTCTATACTTGATGCGTAAGGGACTTGTTGGGCGCTTCAGACGGGAGTCTGATTGGGGGGAAGCCAGTAATTAGCCCACAGAAATCACTCGGCCATGATGGCAAGAAAATAACGATTCCACCGTCGCAGTGGTGTATACGCGTGTAACGACATCCTGTTTGTGTCATCTACTCAGCGTGCCTCTGCTGTGATAATCAATAGACGTTTTAACACAATCCCTCCTCTACAAGTCTCGCAAGCTAACTGATCAGAGTACAGAGGCATGCGGACAATGTTATTTCGTTTCTCAAGCGGTTTACGTTTTGCCATTGCAGGCTTTCCGACCCACTACCGTCACCTTTTGGTGTCAGTCAGTCGCGCCGCGTCTGTTGCGTCGTGGTGGGCGGCGAGTCGATCATGGACGAGGAGTCGGTCATGGATGAGGCGTGGGTCACTACCGGGACTGGCCAAACGGCTGGCGTCGAAAAAGCTCAGCAGCCTGCTCTTGATGGGGGGCGGCGTGCTGTTGATCGGCACCAGCCTAATCGCCGACAGAGCACTGGCCCTGAGTCTGGGGTTTGCCGATGTGACCTCGCAATTGGGGCAACCGTTACGTGCGACAATTCAGGTGATCGACGATCGACCGCAGGCCGACAGAGGGGATTTTCGGATTCGCACAGTCAGTCAGCAAGAAGCCGGGGCGCTGGGCTTTGAATTAATCTCTCCCGCCCGTGGTCTTCAGGTGATCCCCAAAGAGACCCGCGAAGGGTTGCTGCTCGAAGTCAACTCCGCCGACCCCGTCAAAGAACCTTTTATGAATTTCCTGGTGGAGCTGCAAAAACCTAACGGCAGTATTTATCGGGAATACACCGTGCTGCTGGATGTCCCGGCGGTTGATTCGGGGCCGTTTTTAAGCACGCCTTCAGCGGTATCTTCGGTGGCACCCTCAACCATATCTTCAAGAACGTCTTTAACAACATCTTCAAAAACGTCTTTAACAACATCTTCAAAAACGTCTTTAACAACATCTTCAACAACTTCTTCAAGAACACTCCCAACAACCGCCTCAGCAAAACCTTCAACAGCTCGCCTTGCGCCAGAACTCAAGACACCGTCTGACACCAACCGCTCGCGAAACAACGTCATTGTGCCTCACCGTCCGGTGGCCGAGGGGCACTACCTGGTTCAGCTGGGGGACAGTGTGTCCGCTATCGTGACGGGCTGGATGTCGGATTACGGCGACAAACGGCAAGCCGCCAGCCAGTGGGTTTTTGAGCATAACCCGCTGGCATTTTTGCGCGGTGACATCAACCAGCTGCAGGCCGGGACTGTGTTGGTGATGCCCCAACGCTCGGATTTATCTCAGCCGCTAAACGAGCCTCAAGAATCCGTTGCGGGACAAAACGGGAATGCGGTTGTCGCTTCGAAACCCTCGCAACGACCCGCTGATGTTCACACCAGCCTTAACCGCGCCAAACAGATTTTAACCGCGCAAACGGTAACGGATCTGGAGCAGAAAGCGGGCGGACTGCTGCGGGTGGCACAAACGCAATTGCTGACCGGTGCCGAGCAGGCCCAATTGACCGAGAGCGCCAGTCAGTCGCTGAAAGCACATCTGGTGGCGACCAACGAAGTCATCGATCAACTGCGTCGGGATAACACCGACCTCCGGCGTCAGGTTCACGCGCTTGAGAATTCGGATTACCTTGAGTTGTTGAACCAAATGATCACGCTTCAACAAGAGCAAATTGCCGCGCTTAAGGCTCAGTCAAACGCTCTGCAAGTTGCACGCGATGAGCCCGTGACAGACGCTGTTCAATCGCCCACTGCCTCTCAGACGTTCACTCCACCGCAAGTGACAGGCGACACCCGGCAGCGGCCTGCGTTCATGAACATCGCCGAGCCGGTCCCGGTTGGGCAAGCGTCGGCTTCGTGGTTCTCCCGGGACAATCTGTTGGGATGGCTCGCGGCGGGCCTGTTGTTGTGTGCCGGCCTGCTGGCGGCGGTTGTCGGGGTGGTGTGGGTCAAGCGCCGCGATAACGTGCGTGCCGCCGAAGCGGCTCAGGAGGCCATGATACCGACCTCCCTCCGACTGGTAAGGCTGGAGGATGGGCTGATTGCTCAGGTGGAAGCTGGCCCGGGCTTGCCAACTCCGAACCTCTCAGACCCGAACGCCTTACACCGCGAAGCATCGGTGCTGAGCGCAGCCCAGGATGTCCATGTCGAGACCGACCAGTTGGTGGTCGATCTGAATACGACCCACGTTGAGTGTCAACTGCAACCCAAGGCGGCCGATAAACCGGTTCAGCTGCTGGACTTTGCCAATATCAAACCCTTAAGCGAGATGGGTATCGAGCTCGAACTGGAGGACTGCTTTCCGGGTCGCGAGCAGGCAAGCCTGAGCGGTACCGAGGGCAGTGTGTGGGGCAATATGATCCCCCACGGGCCGTCACACCGCAGCGAGGAAGAGGTTAAAAAGAGCATTCAGGAGAAATCCCAGCGCTATCTATCAACCCACTCGGGCGCAGAGTATGGTCTGCGGGAAGGGTCTTATGGCGTGAATTCCTTTCTGAACCTGAGGCGCCACAGCCAATCGGCGATCAAAAAGGCGCAGCAGCCCGAAAAGCCGGTGGCACCGCAGCCAGAACCCCTGGCCAGAGACTAGGCGGGATGGGCTTTATGAACCGTTGGCCTATCCCCCCGGCAAATCAATCTAAGCCACTGATAAATAAACGGTTGACTCTTAAGAACGGGGTGATAGAATGCGCCCCGCTTTCAACGAAAAGCACTTGTTTGGGGCCTTAGCTCAGCTGGGAGAGCGCAACACTGGCAGTGTTGAGGTCAGCGGTTCGATCCCGCTAGGCTCCACCAATATCAAGGGTTTGCAGGTTTGCAAACACTATCCGGACAAGAACCGGACAAAAACAACGGACAAAAACTCCGTTGGCTTAAAAAGCGGCCTCCCAGCCGCTTTTTTTGTGCCTGTCTCATTTAGAAAAATCCCGCCCGATTTGATCAGCCGTCAGCTTCACCTGCACTTCTTCATAGGGCAGATCGTGGTTGCCCAGGTACATCAGTGACTGGGCGGCGTCTGAGTGGGCCATCGCCGATTGAATCGCTTTGATGTCGTAGCCTGCCTCTGCTGCCAGTTTGTCGGCCAGTGACCGGCACTCGTGGAATGTGGGCGGCTTTTTGCCGGCCGGCAAGTCTTTCCAGTAGCCGGTGTGGTCTCTGGCGTCATTCCACATGTCCTGCAGGCGCCGGGGTAGTACCTGGCAGATGTGCTCCTTTCCTTTGCCTTTGCGGCGCTGTGCCGGCATATGGCTGATTAAGTACGGGCAGCGCTGGTTGCGCAAGCTCAATTCGCGGGCGCGTTTGATCAGTTGGCGCAGTAGCTCGTAGTTGCCAACATCCCATTGCAGTCGGGCGGCCTTGCTTTGGCCCTTCTGTGCTGCGCTCTTGCCGATCACTCGCTTCAGCAGCTTGCCTTCCACGTGTTCATCCAGCCGAAGGGTCAGGATGTCGGTCTCACGCATGAACGTCGTCAAGGCGACGCCCATGGCGATCTGCAGGGCCTCATATCCCAGCTCTCCGGCTGAGTCATAGACTAGCCAGAAGCTTTCCCGGGTGAGTCGTTCTTTGCTTCTGGCGGGTGATTCCTTCGCGTAGAAGCGGGGGCGGTCGTCACTGGTGGTGAAGGGGTTGTACTCAAAGTTGGGCAGTACATTGCGCCCCATCAGGTAGTTGAAGAATTTGCGAAACTCCGCGTGCCTGGCTTTCTGCTGGTGATGTGTAAGCCCGCGCCACCAGTCTTCGATGTGGTGACGCTGCAGGCGGCTGAAAGGGGTGCTTATCTCGCGGCCAAACTTTTTGAGGGCATAACTGCGGTTTCGCCAGCTCGCTTTGTTCTTGAGCCCCGGGTTCTCGGCTTGACGCTCATCGATGAAGTCGCAGGCGTATGACTCCAGCATGGTCATCTGTGGGCGCGTCGGTTTTTTGGCCGTGTACTCGGCTCGGCGGCTATTGGCATCGGCGGCGAAGCTGTTGGCCTGGTGGACAGTTTCAGCGGTGAAGTGGCGAAACGTGCCGTCTGGCTTAAGGTACCGGTAGTGGCCGGTACGCTTTTTGTTATCCGGATACAGGTTTTCTTCCAGCTTGACGCCGTCAACCATTCTCTCTTTTTTGGGTCTTGCCATGGTCTTAATCCAACAGGTCCATCTTCGGTGCGTGTGGGTCATTGGCCGCGGTAAACTGGTCCCGTGACAGAAAATCGTCTAAATCAATATAGACCTTATTCTGCCCGGGCCATATCTTGCCATTGATCTCACCCTGAAGCACAGCGGTAGTCCACTCAGCTTTTGAGGGGCCTTGGCCTCTGGCAAAGTATCTGCGGTTGATTGTGCTCCAGGTGATCAATTGCATGGGTGGCCTATGATAAATATTTTTAGCAATAAGTGTTGATTTTGGGTTTGTGAGCAGTTTTTTTAGCAGCTACTTCTGATTTAAAAGTTTTGCTATATTGGCTGAGTAGCATTTTCTTTGGGCTGAATCGGCAAAGTCGCCGGTCACCTTCAGCTGAACATCATGGGTGAAATCTGCGCTTTCAATGATCATTCCGTCCGGCGTTACGCTCCACGGGCCTTTGTCGTGCTCTCCGTATTCTGGAGAAAGCATGTCCTCAACCACATTGTCAGAATCCGAGAGCATGTGCTCGATCATTTCGCGGGCCTGATCGGCAGTGAAGAGGTTGGTGCCAACGGGCCAGAAATGTTCCGGAGACCCGGTTTCTGGTGGAGTGAATTCAATTCCGCAGTCTGGGGCAAATTCCTTTGGAAGTTTCCAGCAAAGGAATTTGGTTACCATATTTTCAATTTTTGGATTGCTCATTTGTTGGTTTTCCTATGTTGTTAAAAGTACAGTTGGTTGATCAGTACAGATAGTCATATTGCTGACCATCTTTCTGAGCGGTGATGAGTACGCATACAGGTCCAAAGCTGTCACGCTCTGTGACCCTGTACCGCGCTTCGTAGCCGTGCTTTTTGAGCCAGTTAACTGCATTGATGACTTCTGTCATTGGGTTGTTGGCCCTGCAGGCGTCCCAGTCAATAATGCCTTCTAGTGACTTGATCATTTTCTATCTCGCGGAAAGTACAGTTATTCGCGTTAATCGGCCAAAGGGATTTGCTCGGCAACCAACGCCATCGCCTCTCTGAACGCTGCTTTCCGACCCTCTTCAACTCCGGCTTGATAGCCGTTCGTGTATTCATCTTCATCCGAGTCAGTTTGGTCTAAACACCTTTTTCTTTTCTCGTTTAGAGATTTTAGTATTGCTAATAGCTGGTCCATTTCTAAGTTCTCCTGATGTACAGTTAAGCGTTATATCTCGAAAAACAGGCCAATAAGAAAGCCTATAATCCACCACGAGAGTGGCAGGTTGTAGCTGAGGCCCGTGAAAAAACCGAATATCCAGTACATGTAGTCGCCGCTTGTTCTTTGTAGGAAATTAAGCAGCTTAAGCCGCTTCGCTCATTGAAAAATACCGGTTCAACTCCCGCCCAATCCATTCACCTACTGGTACGCTAACGCCGTTGCCGATCTGGCGGTAAGCTGCTGTATCAGACACTGGAAATTCAAACCAATCCGGCAGCCCCTGGAGTCGAGCATATTCCCGGACAGAGTAGGGGCGGACCCCCAGGGGGAAGCGTTTGTCGACCACAAGACGGGTGCTTTTATCTTTCGCGTAATGCGCAACACAAGTCGGAGCTATGTCGTCATTGGCTGGATCGCTGATGATTGGCAGATCACGGTAGCCACCGGTCATGCGCGTGTGCACGGCTTTTGGGATTGTGATTCGCGGATCAGATTCTAAGATCTGCGACAGCTTCACCCGTTTCTGGCTCTCTGGGGGACGTATCGCAAATGGGCGGCGTGTGCCGACAATAATCAGACGGTTCCGGCGTTGCGGTAGCCACGTCTCAGACTGAACAGGGCAGAACACCTGAACGTAATAATCGGGCAGTTGGCTCATGGCCTCCATAACGATAGGGAAAGCGCGCATACCGGGCACATTCTCAACCACATATCCCTCGGGCTTGGCCAGCGCCAAGTGGCGAAGGGCATGTAGGAACAGCTCATCACCTGTGCGGGTGCCGTGTATATCAGCAATGGTGCTGTATTTGGTGCAAGGGTAGGTGAAGACCATAAAGTCACAGCTGTCTTGCTCCAGCACCAGCTTTTCAGTTAAATCGCACTGGCTTACATGGGCGCCCAAGTTGTGGCGATAAGTCTTGCAGGCGTCAGCATCAAGTTCAAACGCTTGGCCAATCTCAATGCCTGCTTGCTTTAGCCCTACATCCATCAGGCCTGCACCGCAGAAATACGAATTCACGGTTATCATCCTTCCAACTCCCAGACTTCTTTCAATTCCACATCCAGTGCACGGCGTTCCAGTGCCTGGCTCAGGTACTTTTTGGCTCGGCGCTGTTTCAAAGTTTGTTCTTTATGTTTTTGCGCTCTGCTGGTACAGACGTGGCAAATATTGTTTTTAGCGGATTCCTGTGTGGTGCGTTCTCCGCATCTGAAGCACAGAATTACGGTGAAATCACCGAGGGCTGCTCGTAGTTTCTCGCCGGCCATGATGTCTCCTGTTATCGATTTAGGTGCAGGGCGTGTGTGCCCATGACAATGTCTGTCTTGCCTTTGACGCTGCTGGCGTCGATCCATTCAAACTCGAACGCAGTGGGTACCAGGCCGGTTTTGTGGTGCAGTTTGACCAGTGTGGCGACCATCTCTTGTTCGGCCTGGGCGATATGGGTTTGCAGCTCTGCTTTCAGATCCATGATGCGTCCTTATGCGGCTTCGTAGTCTTCGAAGTCTGCGTCGGTGGCTTGGCGGTCGCCCAGGCATTGCACAGTAAAGCGTGTTTCTTTGGGGTGCGCTCCGTGGCGCAGGGCTTCGGCAATGACTGGTTCGCATTGGTGTGCGATGTCCCAGAGCTTTGCCCGGGCGATCACACGGCGCTGTTCGAGTTGGTCGCGGCCGTTTGGGTAGCTGAACACAACAGTGATATCAATGCGCCATAGCATGGTTTGCCGGTTGGTGATCCAGTCGTGATAATCGCGCCAGATGCTCTTGCACTGCAGGCGTAGGACTGGGCTGGTGTGGCTGATGTTCTCGCTGTGGATGTCGGCGCTCTCGGTTAATGGCGCGTTGTCGGTCCACTGGATGATCAGGCCTGTCAGCAGCTTGCGGGCACGTTTGATTTGCTGAGTTTTTTTCATGATCAGGTGTTCTCGTACCGGCGTTTGTCTGCATTCCATCGTGGTGCGGGTGTTGCTCTGCGTACCCAGCGGTTCTTCTGGGTGAAGAGATCGGGCGTGGTTAGGTCGATCTCATCGAATTCGTGATACAGCGATGATGCAGCACGCCGTTGTTTCCTGGCTGCACTAATGGCCAGCGTTATGGCCGCAACAGTAATGAGTGCCAGAAACACGAGTATGGTAATGATTTGATTTTCCATGACTGCTGTCTCGCTGTGTTGTTAAAAAATCCCCACCCGTAGGTGGGGCAATAACCGTGATTGGGGGGCCGTCTTTCCGGCTGTCAGCACTGTAGGCGGTGCCGCAACGAACCAGGCAAAAGAGCCGGTTCGGATGGTGGTTTAGGCTTCGCCGATGTAAGTGGTCAAACTTGATTCGGTGAATTCAGAGACAAGGATGTCTTTGAATTCTTCAGCAATTTCTTCCTGTGTGGATTCCAGTTGTGTAATTCGGAAGACAATTTTGGGCTTGTCTTCACCGGTTAATATTCCAATCCGTAAGGTAAAGCAGCGCGTTTGAATTCCGCGATAAGGGACGCAGTCAAATTTAATGACTGATGGTATGGTGTCTTTGCCTTTAGCTTCGATGCGTTCCATAGCGCTCATTTCGTGGCCAAAGTCACTGACTTTGCTGTTCAGCTCTCTCGCGGCTTCAATGGTTAGATCACGGAGTTTTGCGGCGGCCTGATGAGGTGACATTTCCGCATTGCTCATGGTGGCTGCGTAACTGATATAGTCGCACCAGTCTTCGATAAATTCCGCCGCATCTTTTTGTGAGTGTTGCTGCCCATTAAATTTTGTGAGCGCAGTAAACGCGGCTGTTTTGGTGAGGCTGAGGCTCGCTGTGTGTTGTTTATGGCCTGGCTCGCAGGTGACGCCAAGATCAAAAATGGCTCGAGCTGTCATGGCTTCGGCGTTTACAAAACAAGTAGAACCTGCATATGCGTGCCCTTGGCTGTATTCAATAAAATCGTTAATGCTGGTGGTGGCATACTTCAGGCGAAAATGAGATGCGTGCGCCATGAATTTTTCGAGATCGTGCAACCTCACGTTTTCCGGTAGAGCAACAACAGGATTTTGAGTACCTGCTGCGTTCAGGTGTTCGATCAGCGCCGGGATATTTGCGCTAGTCTGGATCTGTTCAATAGCTTCTTTTTCCATGATTCTGTTAGTCCTGATTGGTGGTTTTGGGGTTCTGCTGATTAATTCAGTGACTTGCCGTCCGAGTCTTGCCGAAGAGCAAATTGCCCACGCAGTTCCTCTCTGGGTTGCGATACGGAAAGAACGCCGCCACGACCGACAAACATGGCAGTTTCAGTGGTGTCTTCTTCTGACTTCTTGCCGCGTTTGGTCGGCGTGATGTGCGCCAACTTGTGCGAGATTGAGACTTGGTCGTTTTCGCCAATTTGTTTAAATGTCAGCTCGATACTGACCTTGGCTTTTTTGGTGCCGTTGCCATGGATGATGGTGCCCAGTGCCGCTTCGCTAAGGGCGTGAGCGAGTTTTTCTTTAAATATTCCCGCGCCCAGCTCTTCAAGAAAGTCCATTACATTTGTTTCTGACATTGCTGCTTCCTCATTTTTTGTTGGTTAAATCTATCTCACAAGCCTCTTCAGCCTGTTCTCGCGTTTCAAACACGCCCAGTGTTGGTGTGTTAGGCTTCCTTGATGCCGACCATGCGGAGTAAACTATTCCTCTCAGCTGTAATGATTTGCTGATTCTGTGGCCGGTGTTGCTCTGGATGTACCAGGGTTCTATCTCGCCCGTTTCCGGATTCTTGACGCTGCTCCACTCCATCAATGAGTTCTCGTAAATAGCTGAGGCCTACGTTGGTGATCAGCGGTTTGATGTAGAAGTGGTCGCGGTCGTTGTAGTAGCAAACCCCTGTCACTGTGGTGAATAAACCGCGTTCGATGTAAGCCGCGCGCGGGGTGTTTTTGAGCGTGCCGTCACGATGGTAGATGCCGTTATCGCGCAGCAGTTTGTTGAGCTTGCGGGTGCCAATGCCCAGCACTTTGGCGGCGGCTTTGGCTTCCATGTACTGGGTGTTTGTCATTACGCGTTCTCGCTTCTTGTCAGTTCCAGAGCGTTTGTATTGGCCGATGTGATGGCCTTTGGCGTCTGCTGGTCCAGTGCCTCGGTGAGCAGTGCAACTTGCTCACGGGTGGCTTCTAATTTGTGATCCAGCGTGTAGAGCTGGTCTTTTAAATCCCCGACGATGTCGAGCAGGTCGCTAAAGCCGGGTTCACTCATTCGGTTTCTCAGGTTTTTTCAGATCGAGTTTCTTTTCACGGTAAATGGCCGCTTCAAATCGATTGCAGGAGGGGCACCACCAGCCGCGCGTCTCACGCTTTGATGCGTACCAAATCTGGCTCATCGCCTGACCACAACAATTCACGCAGCATCCCCACCGAAGGGCTTATCCATACCCTGTGAGTGCGTAGCCTTACGTGGGGTATAAGTGGCTTTGGCGGGTGATTTAAAGCTGCCAGGGTTAACCAGGCGCACACGATGGCCAGTGATTACCGCGCGCAAACCGGTCGCTTGCTGGATGCGTCCCACGTTGCCAATGGCGGGGATGGTCGGTATCAGGTAGATGCTCATGCTGTGCCTCCAAGTTCTCGGTTGAGTCTGACGATACGGGCGGTTTGGTTGATGCGGCTGCGTTGACGCATTGCGTGCTGGTCGCCCATGCCGGCGCCCATGAGTACGGCAACGAGGATAACGAAGTGGATAAGCCCCTGTTGCATTGCCTTGGCGACCGCCTCGGCGGCGTTACGGGCGTGCAACTTGAAGTAGCAGGCGCTCATTAGGTTGCGCACGTTGTCGATGCTGCATTGCATGATCTCGGCAATCTCGCGCTGCATGAGGCCTTTGGATGTGAGCTCAAGGGCTTCTTTTTGTCTTGGGGCTAGTTTCATGTGGATTTACCAAATAAGTAAACTTTACCAGAATGATAAATCACACAAAGGTAAAGTCAAGGCGTTTTTGGTAAATTAATTTGGATTGTTGGGGGATTTTGGCGCGAGAGTGTAATATAGGTGTGCCAATAAAGCTGACAAAAGGAGGTTGGTATGGATAGTTTATCGTTAGGAATGCTGATGGCGGTGTTACTGGTAGTGTGCGTGGTGATTTTGATAATCCGGGCGGTGTTGCGGATTGATCACTCTGTGCGGCAGCGGGATCGGATAATTGAGCTGTTGGAAGGGATGCAGAAGCCGGAGAAGGAGTAAGGGCATAAAAAAACCCGCTGGGTGCGGGTTTTTGGAGGGTTATATAAGGATTAGAAAATTGCGCTAATCGCTTGTCGGATTTTACCTGCCTGATCTCTTTCCAGGGGTTTTTTGTCCCATCGTGTGGCTAATTCGGTTAGCTCTCTAAAGAATGTAGTGGAGTTCTCGCCTCTGCGGGCCTTTTCTATTAGGGGGAGGCACATGGTTCTTACATTTTTAATGATGGTATGTTCTGCGCGTTTGACGATTTCTTCATCAAAAATGCCGTTATTCACGCCAACGCAGATGTTCTCATAGTGGTTTAGAAGGTACAGTAGTAGAGAGCGACCGTCCTTGTCCTCAACGTTTGCAAAATAGTATGTTTCCATGCTGATTGCGTCATTGGCGTCAATCTCGCGCATCTTCTTCATGGCCTCCTGAAGCTTATCATCGCGGCGTCCAGCCATGATTGCGTCGATTGCGTTTTTTCGGCGGGCAATATCTCTGGAAGACCGAATGGTAATAATAGCTGCTATGAATGCAACAGCCGCTGTTATCAGCACAGCGATCACATCGGGCGACAGGGTCGTTTGAGTAAGGGTTATTTGCGTGTTTGGCGCAAGCGGTTGTCCGTCTTGCGCCAATGTCGCTACTGAAAAGGTAATTGTTGAAAGGGTTGTTAGAAGCCTTCCCATCCATCTCGCATGAACATTGTACATCTCCTTGATCCGTTTTTCCGTGGTCAAAGTATAGACGGGTTTGATTTCCCGTGTACAACTTTGTGTTTTTCCTGTGGATATGTTGTTTTTATTGGTAGGCGTTGGATTATCCAATTTAGAGGGTATCCCTGTCAACGATCTTGTTTACGGTGGTTATGCTGTTATAGATAGTTTTTTTCAGAAGATATAGCTATCTAGTATATGTGCCGCTGCTGCCCCTTTTGATGATGCGATATGGTCGGGCGGGGTGAGGTGTTATAAATAAGGGCGGTCTTCTATTGGCCCTATTGATCCTCTATGCCGGCTATTTTCGAGTCTCTTTAATGCAGGCCAAGTACAGTTCGTTGGCGAACTTGCTAACTGCATTCTTTTGATTTTCAGGGGTAGAGTATTGAGGTTGGTCATAAGCCATTATGGCAACCTGTTCGATAAATTTGCTGTCATCAGCAATTTCCATCAGATTCGAAAGAGCAGCACCATTTTGCCGTGCTTTCATAATGGTGGTGGCTGTGCTTTCGACCATCTTACAGGTGGTCTTCCAGTCATCGGCGGCTATGGCAGCAGTGGGTAAACTGATGGCGCAGATAAGGGCGTATGGGCCTATTTTATTCATGGTGAGTTCCTTTCGTGGTTTCCTTATAGATGTGCTTTAAAGCCCGCCCCAGCTGGCATCGATGACTTTGCCGATAATCTGGAATTCGTCGCGGATGATGGGGTATTGGCCGTTGGTATTGAGGGGTTTTAGTACGGGGCGGCCTTCTTCGGTGCCGTATTGCTTAAACGTGACGTGGCCATGGCCATTGTGCCTGGCGACCACGTAATCGCCCGGGGATGCCTCCTGATCGGGGTCTATGTAGATAATCATGCCATGGGGGAAGCTGTGTCCTGCAGCGCCGGTAGGGGCTGTCATGGAGTCGCCATCAACGCGAAGGGCGAAGGTGTGTATGCCGTGATTGATGGTGGTGGGGTGTACGCTTTCGGCATCGCCAGGCTGATACAGATCGATCGCTTCTGCCCATGAGCCGGCTTGGACCCATGAAATCAGAGGTATGTAGCCTTTAATTTGTGGGCTTGGTGCAGTGTTGGCGTGGGTATGATAGTGGGGCCGGCCTTCCTCAGTTTGAAAGTATTCAGCTTGATGGCTTTGATCCATCCACCCCTGGGGCTTATTGAAAGCCTGTTCTGCTCGCCTTGCAATTTGGTGCCCGATGTTTTTCAGGCCGCTCCGAATCTGACTGATATATGACGGCTCAATGCCTATTTTCGCCGCGCAGGCTTTCACGCTATCGCATTCAGCGATAAGCGTTTCTAAGTTTTGAGCCCTGATGCGTTTGATGTCCATGGCGCAATAATTCCACTTTTTACCATTTTGATAAATGCCCAAAAAGATAAAATCTTTGCCATGGATTTATCTTTTAGGTAAGCTCTGTGTATGAAACTAAATTCTTGGATGAAAGAAGCGAGCCCTGAGCTCCGCAGCAAGTTGGCAGCAGAGGCGCGGACCTCTGTCGGTTATCTGTGGCAGTTGGCTGGAGAGCATCGAAAGCCGGGCGCTGTAATGGCGCGCAGGCTGGTTGATGCCTCTTTCGTGGTGACACCGGACAAGCCATTAAGGCTTGAGGATCTTCGGCCGGATATCTGGGATTTCAAAGCTGCATAACTTTTCATGGTGTGTCTCGCATTTTGTTGTTGTGAGGCACATTTTTCATCACTGGGCGATTTAAAAAAATCCGTTTGGTGGGATGTTTTTTTATACAGGGGTTTGGGTTTGGGTATGGCGAAAGGTACTGCAAAGGGGGCTGTAGCCCCCAAGGCAATTAGTGGGGCTGTCCTACTGGTGAATGGCCGTTCTTCTCAAGGTGATTTGCCGCGTCCAGTATTTTCTGCGCCAGTTGGCGAGCTTGCCCGACTGTCAGGCCGTACATTCGTCCCGTGTCAGATTTCGAAAGTGTTTGTGATGGATTTGAAATAAACCCAAGCCGCATTGCGATTATCCCGTAGTTATCGACTGCGCCGATGGTCCAGTCGGAAATGGGAAATAGTGGGATCTTATCCTGATCTGTCATTTTACGTCCTTGTTGTTGGTTTGTTAGCGCCGCCAGCTTACAAGATCCGGCGTCACCTGCCCAGTGGTGAGGTTTGCGGACTACCGCCTTATAACTTGATAAGAGAGGTTGCGAGATGGATGCAGTAGATGTTGCACAAATAGAGCTGGAGCGCGCCGCCGAGCGTGCTGCTCAGGCCCGCCAGCAGGCAGCCGCGCAACGTGCCGCGGTGGTATCTGCGGATGAGTGTGTGGAGTGTCTTAACCTGATTCCTTCTGCGCGTCAGTTGGCGATACCTGGCGTGCAGACCTGTGTGGATTGTCAGTCGTTGATTGAGCGCGGTGTTCTGTAGGGATTATCTATGACGAATTTTGAACGATGCACCCTGGATGAGGTGTCGGCCGCACTGTCTTTTATTGATGCCCATGATCGTGAGTTGTGGGTGTTCATGGGCATGGCGGTTAAGAACGAATTTGGCAGCGATGGGTTTGATGTGTGGGATACCTGGAGCCAGAGCGCTTCGAATTACAAGCCGGATTCGGCCCGTGATACGTGGAAAAGTTTTAAGTTGGGCGGTGGTATTACCATCGCTTCATTGTTTAAAGAGGCTATAAATTGTGACTATACGCCGGAAAAAAGAGAGCTCAGCACAGCGCAGAAAGCGGAACTTGACCGTGAGCGTGAACGCCGACAAGCAAAGCGCCAGCTCGAAGAGGCCGCCGAACAAGAACTGGTTGAGCGTTGGCACGGTGTAATCGCCCGGGCTGCTCAGCAGGTATGGGATTTATTGAGTCCAACGGGGAATTCACCGTACTTGGGTGCAAAAAAGATTAAACCATTCGGGGCCCGCTTTGTGCCCCATGGCATTGTTATCGAGTTTTGTGACGATGTGTCTGTGAATGTGATTACTGGGCGTGATGAGATTGCCGCATTTTTTAATCGCAAGACCGAAGAAACCTCTTTTCGTTATTTGAAGCCTGGTTGTCTGGTGTTGCCAATGGGCACGCTTGATACACGCATGATGAATTTGCAGGTCATCTATCCGTCTGGCAAGAAAGCGTTTTTAAAGCACGGCCGCAAATCAGGCTGTTTTTTTTGGTTGGCTCAGTCCGCTGATCGTGAAATTGAATATCTTGTCTTCGCCGAGGGTTTTGCGACAGCCGCCAGCATTTTAATGGCGCTGGATCAGCCAGTGGTGGTGGTGTTTGATTGTGGCAACATGCCAACAGTCGCCGCGGCGTTGCGCGAGTACTATCCGAGCATGCCTTTTGTATTCGCGGCTGATAACGATTTGGGCGCAGAGAAGGGTAACCCCGGCGTAGATAAAGCGCGCGAGTCTGCTGCGTTGGTGGGTGGGTCTGTGTGGATCCCGCATCCTGTGCAGGAGGCCGCTGCATGAGTGGTCAGTCGGTTGATTTCAATGATATCCATGTAGAGCGGGGGCTTGATGCGGTTGTGCGGAGTTGGGAGGGGTTTCTGTCTTCTTTGCAATCGCCGCAAAATCATTCTACCGAGGTGCGTCAGCCGATCTTGGGGGATGAGACCCTCTCTGAAAATCCAGCAATTAAGGTCAAAAGCGATCTGACACTTGAGACGGCATTGGGTCGCTTTCAGTTATTAGAGAGCGGCGCCGAGATTTGGGACGCCGAGCAGCACCGCAAACTCAAAAAGACCGGTTTGCGGGACTTGCTGGGTACCGACCTATTCAAGACCTGGTTGTCTCACGATGATCGAAAAAGCGTGGCTGATGGTCTGGTGAATGCCACCTTGCGTGAGCGGGCATTGGCAGCCCGCCGCAACCGTTTGGACGCACCCTGGCAAGAAGACTTCCAGTTAACCGACACAGGCAATATTAAAGCGGATATTGCCAACGCCAAGCTGGTGCTGGTGAATGATGAGCGCTGGGCGGGTGTGCTGGGCTATTGCGATTTCTCTTACCGCATTATGAAGCTGCGTAAGCCGCCATTTGCGCACAGTGATGTGGGCGAGTGGACCGATGCCGATACCGACCGCTTGCGGATCTGGCTGAGTGAGAACTTTGCTTTTACCCCAAAATCGGCTGACGCACTGGGGGCGGTTGTAGTGGCAGCAGAAGAAAACCGCTTTCACCCGGTGCGTGATTACCTGCAGGGTGTCGAGTGGGACGGCCAACGCCGTGTAGGTCACTGGTTGCATTCGTACCTGGGGGCGGATGATACGGAGTATCACGGGTTGGTCGGCACGATGTGGATGGTCAGTGCGATCGCACGAGTCATGCAGCCGCCAGTCAAGGTCGACAGTGTGATTATCTTCGAGGGCCTGCAGGGGCTGGGTAAATCAACGGCGCTGAGCATTTTGGGTGGCGATTGGTTTACCGATACGCCGCTGGTGCTGGGTGACAAAGATGGCTTTCAGCAAATGCAGGGCGTGTGGATTATTGAGTTGGCCGAGTTGGATTCACTCAATAAGGCGGAGTCGACCCGGGCCAAGCAGTTTTTTGGATCACAGGTTGACCGCTTCCGGCCCAGTTATGGCCGGATGGTGCAGACGTTCTCGCGGCAGTGTGTGTTTGCCGGTACCACCAACCAAGAATCTTATTTGAAAGACGCCACCGGTAACCGCCGTTATTGGCCGGCCATGTGTACCAAGATGGATGCCAGGGCATTAACACGTGATCGTGATCAGCTGTGGGCTGAGGCTTTTAGTTTGTATAAGGCAGGTGCCAGGTGGTGGCCGCAAGAGTCGGATAAGCATTTGTTCGAGGCCCAGCAGGAAGATCGCTTCGAATCCGATGTGTGGGAAGAGTTAATCGAGAAGTGGTTACGCAGTCATACCGCCGACCGGGTGTTAATCAGCGAAATCATGGATGAGGCATTAAAACTGCAGGCAGCGCAAATGAAACCGCCAGAGCAAAAGCGGGTGGGGCAGATTATGGCGCACTTGGGTTGGCACAAAGTGCGGGCGCGGGTGAATGGAAGCCGTGAGACGGGCTACGAGCGTCCGCAGAGCTGGAAAGGTTTTGTTCCGGATGCCCAGTCGCAAGGGGTGCCCGATGATTTTTAAGGTGTTATTGCGTTTAGAGTGGTCACCCTACCTTAAGGGTGACCACTACGGTGACCGGCTGTAGCCCAGTAACCACGCGGGGTGGTCAGGGCGGTCAGGGTGGTCACCCTGTTTTCGCGCACACATGCACGGGATTTTACTTTTTTATATTCTCTGTGTTTTTTTAAATTTCGGTGTGTATATACAAAACTACTATGACCACCCTGACCACTATGACCAGACCAGTAGTAGCAAGGGCTCCAGCCGGTCACCCTTATTTTTTGAAGGGTGACCACTATGACCACGGTGAAAAGAGGGGAATGACGATGATAGAGCGAGTGCATCAGCGGTTGTGTGATTGGGCAGACGAGGCGTTGGGTGGATATGGCAGTGGTGGTGCTGGTTGTGTTCTGGGGGCGCTGGTAGATAACCCTGTGGCGCTTACCAAGCTGCATCGTCGTAAGGCGCGGGTAATCAAACGGGACCGGTCAGGTAATATCGTAGAGCTGCATGTGGGAGGGCTAACGGCAGAAGGTACGCAAACACGAGTGAATGTATCGCGCCAGGTGCTAATCGATGATGCGGCGATGCAGGTGAGCGAGGCACTGCGTTTGTTGCCGGACCATCTGCGCGATTGTGTTGTGACGTTCTACGTGCGCGGTGATTTGCAAGTCAGAGTTAAGGCGCAAAGACTGGGCGTGTCGGTAAAAACGATGTACAACCGTCGTGATGCCGCGCATGTGATTTTGGATAGCGTGCTGTATGGTGCTGATCTACCAAGCGTTTGCGAGAGTTATCCACAGGTGGTTGGCCAGAACTGATTTGGCGTGTTTGACAGCTTACAATCGATAGCGCTATGTTTGGCATTCTCGCAAGAAATGTCTCTCTGACATTCACATTGAACCCAGCCATCGTGCTGGGTTTTTTTTCGCCTTGATTATTTATTTGGAGTGCAGGGTGGGGCAACAGCATGCAATAGAGCAAGTGGTCATAACCACAAGTGGTTACGTTACAAAAGGTTCGGGTGCCACGGCGCTAACATCGGGTGTTGCGCAAAAGGTTGCGGAGAATCCTGATGTTTTAGGCCTGGCTGATATTGGTGTTGTGGTTGGTATTATCGGGGTTGTATTGGGCGTTCTTGTGAATGGTATTTCACAATGGTTGCGCAATCGTCGGGAAGAAGAAATCCACCGTGCGCGAATGGAAGCTTTGCGCAATCAGTGCGCATACGAGGGTTGATAGTGAACAGGAATATGCTGGCGGCGTTGGCCTTGAGTGCGTCGGGGTTTGTTGGCATTGCTCTGTTTGAAGGTTTTAGCGCATCGACCTACATACCGCTGCCTGGCGACAAGCCAACGATTGGGTTTGGTACCACTGACGGTGTTGCTGTTGGCGATACTGTTACGCCAATGCAGGCACTGTCACGTGCGCTGGTGGATATCAGTGAGTATGAGGGCGCGATCAAGCATTGTGTGAAAGTGCCAATGCATCAGTACGAGTACGATGCGTTTGTTTCGTTGGCTTATAACATCGGCCCCGGTTCTTTCTGCCGTTCAACATTGGTTAAGAAGCTGAATTCCGGCGACTATACTGGCGCATGTGCCGAGATTAAGCGCTGGCACTTTGCAAACGGACAATCGGTGCAGGGTTTGATTAATCGCCGTGAGGCTGAGTACAAGCGCTGTATGGGGCTGCAATGATTCGAGTGGCAGTCTGTCTGGCTGGATTGCTTGCGTTGGTTTGTGGTGGGTTTTATCTCGACCACAGGGCGTTAACAGCATTGTTAGATGAATCCCGGGCCAAGGTGTCAGGATTAACCGAATCGCTGCAACTAAGCGAGCAGCGAGCAGAGCAGGCAAGGGTAGACTACCAGCGTTTGGATGCCGCCTTTGAAGATCTGCAGAAGGCTAAGCAACAGGTTCGTGTGGTTACGCAAACACACAAGGTTTACATCAAGGAGGCCGCACAACGTGATGCGTCTGTGGGGAGTTATCTTGCTGAGCCTTTGCCTACTGCTGTTGAGTGCGTGCTCACAGAATCCTGTGATCGTAACCAGAACGGTATACGTTAACCCGCCTGTAGCCTTTGCTGCTGATTGTGGTGAGCCTGTCATGCACGGTCAAGATAACGAAGCTCACCTCAACTACACCCTGGACCTACGCACCACATTGCGTGAATGCAATGAGGACAAGCGCCAGCTGCGTAAATGGCGTGGTGAGGTAACACAATGATTAACTGCTCAGGTTGCGCTAAACGACGTGAGCGACTCAAGAAGTGGAGGGCAGTCGCCCGTGAGCGAGCAAACAAAATTATTGCTGGTGTTAAAGTCAAGCAAAGTGCTGACACAAGAAACAAGGAAGCACTTGAGTGACTACTTGAATGTTATGGCCAAACGTCTTGGTGCTGAAGGTCTTGTTGTTGAAGACGGAATGGACGTTGAGCTGCATAGTGACTTTGGCCCCCTGATTGAAATGATGGCTGAGCAGACTGTTGCTATTCAGGCGCTGGCTGATAGCAACATGTTGCTGGTGCAGGCAATGGCTGAAGCTGATAGTGACGAGGTGTCAGGTACCGAGCTGGGTTTGAACGGTAAACCGCTGATCTAATGGCCACCAAGCCCAAGCGCTGGTGTCCAAGATGCCGCGCGGTACACGATGACAAATGCCCGGATGCACCTGTGTGGCAGAAGCCAGTGCACCAGAAATCGGGCCGCGGCGGTCGACCATGGCGCCGCAAACGCCACGAAACCTTTGAAGAAGACGGCTATCAATGCCGTGAATGTGGTCGAATTGTCACATTACATGGCGCTTTAGCCGGTATATGTGACCACATTGTGCCGCTCTGTGAGGGCGGTACAGACACGAAGAGCAACAGGCAGACCCTATGCAAGCCCTGCAGCGATCAAAAAACCCTGCTCGAATCACAGCGGGGGAGGGGTGGGCTGAAACCTTAGGGCACTTTGCGCGGACACCGCCCCCCCAGTCAGATTTTTACGCGCATTGAATTGAAACGAAAAAACCCACTTGGATGTTAAATCATGGCCGGTCGATATAAACAATCAGCCACGGTCTCACAACATCCGGCAGCAGCTGCTAACGAAAAAGCGGCAGCAGATAAAGAAAAGGAAATTGCCGAGCTGGTCAAACAGCTTTGTCCTCGAGGAATTTCCAAAGATGAACGCCGGGTGTGGAGTCGTGTTGCCCCGGATCTGGCCCGCGTGGGCAGATTAAAACCTCTGTTCGTTGACTACGTGCTGGAATACTGTCGCACGAAAGTCGAGATGGATGAGCTCCGCCAGTTCATTGTTGATAACGACCGGACCTACATTGTGGATGGTCGCAATGGCGAACAAATTAAAAACCGCCCTGAGGTCGGCCAGCTGAACGAAGTAAAACGCTTCTGGAACAGCATGGTCGCCCAGCTGGGTATGTCACCCGCTACCGAGCTGAGGTTCAACGACAAGCAAGGCAGCTTGTTTGATGATGATTTCGGCAGTATATGACCCAACACCTAACTGACATTGCCGCCTACATTGACGCGGTGGTGACGGGCAAACGACCTGCCTGTAAATGGGAGCGGTTAGCGGTAGAGCGTCACCTGAAAGACCTGGATCGTCAGGGTGACGCAGACTTCCCTTACGTGTTTGACGAAGCCGAAGGCCAGCGGATCATCAACTTTGGTGAGTTATTCCCTCATGTAAAAGGAAAGTGGGCCGCACAGGTCGGCAAAGAAAACAGAATCAAGCTGGAACCCTGGCAAAAATTCAACTTTGCCATGATCTTTGGCTGGGTCCACAAAGACACAGGCTTCCGTCGGTTTCGTATTGTCTACCTATGCGTGCCGCGTAAGAACGCCAAGAGCGTCAAGGCCGCCATCATCGGCTTGTACATGATGGTGGAAGACAGCGAATACGGTGCCGAAGTCTACTGCGGCGCGACCACCGAAAAGCAAGCCTGGGAAGTCTTTAGGCCAGCCAAAAAGATGGCCGAGAAGCAGCCGGCATTCCGCCGCCAGTACGGCGTTAACGCTCACGCCAAGCGCATGGAAGCCGATGTCTACGGGGCCAAACGCCTACGCAATGGCGAGCAGCGCAGGCCGGATGGTTCACGTTTTGAACCGGTCATTGGCAAGCCTGGTGATGGTGCCTCACCCAGCTGCGCCATTTTGGACGAAGTGCACGAGCACCAAGACGACGTGCTCTACGACACCATGCTCACCGGCATGGGCGCACGCGAACAACCTTTGTTGTTGATGATCACCACGGCCGGCTCAAACATCGCTGGCCCGTGTTACGCATCGCAGAAAGAAGTCGAGCGCATGCTTGAGGGTGAAAAAAACGACACCCTCTACGGGATGATCTACACCATTGATGATCCCGAAAACGAGTGGATGACCGAAGAGGGATTGATTAAAGCCAACCCCAACATTGGCATTTCGGTGTTTCGTGATTACCTGTTCGACCAGGTGGAGCGCGCCAAGCGCAGCCCGCGCAAACGCAGCACAGTGCTCACCAAGCACTTTAATGTATGGGTCACAGCCAAGAACGCATGGCTCAACATGCTCGACTGGGCAGCAGCAGGTGACCAGACCTTAAGCCCCGATGACTTCATTGGCGAAACGGCAACGCTGGGTTTGGATTTATCCGAATCAGACGACCTGACCGCTGCGGTGAAATGCTTCACCCGCAACATCGACGGCTTGCCGCATTACTACTTCTTCGGCCGGTACTATACCACCGAGGCCAAAGTGGTCGAGCACGACCACTACGACGGCTGGATAAACGAAGGCTACCTGTACGCCTGTGCAGGCAACCACATCGACACCGAAGACGTCGAAGAGGACATCGAGGCCGACACCGAGCTCTACAGCATGCCGCAGGCGTTTTACGACCCGCACGGCGCTGCTGATCTGGCGCAACGGCTAGCCAAGTATCACGAGTTTGAAGCGGTAAAAGTACAGCAGAATTACAGCAACTACTCAGCACCCATGCGGGATTTTGAACGGTTGCTCAAAGCCGGGCGCATCCACCACGACGGCAACCCCTGCTTAACGTGGATGTTTGGCAATGTCGTCGCACAAACCAGCCGTGACGGCAAAATGATGCGCCCGATTAAAGAGAGCAAAGACACCAAGATCGATGGCGCAGTAGCAGCGCTCATGGCCTTCATCGCGGCTTATCAGCCCGAAGACGATGATGGTGACCTGGAAGACTTCCTACTGGACCCAATTATCGTATGACCAAACAAGCAAAGAAGCCGGGCAAGGTAAAATCTGCGCTGCTGAACTGGCTCGGCGTGCCCATCGGTCTGACTGATGAAGCTTTCTGGTCTGCATGGAATACCAACGTCGCCGGCCAAACCGTCAACGAACAATCTGTACTGTCGTTGTCGGCCGCCTGGGCCTGTACGCGCTTGATCTCAGAATGCATCGGCACCTTGCCCGTTAAACTGTACGAACGCACCCCAAGCGGCCGCAAGGCGGCAACCAGCCACCCGCTGTACCCAATCATCAGCCGGTCGCCAAACTCAAAAGCGACAGCCTCGACATATTGGGAGGCCAAGACAGCCGCCATTCTGCTGCGTGGTAATGGCTTCAGTGAAAAGCAGTTCCTTGGCAATCGCCTGGTTGGCCTTAAGTTTCTGTCACCTTGCCGGCTATCTGCCAGTGAAAACAGCCGCGGTAACCTGCAGCTCAAGTACACCGAAAGCAACGGCATGCAGCGCGACGTTAATATGCAGCGTTTGTTTCACGTACCCGGCTTTTCGCTGGATGGTGAGTGGGGTATATCCACTATTAAATACGGCGCCGCCGTGTTTGGGTCTGCGCTGGCCGCCTCAGAAGCAGCCAACAGCACGTTTAAAAATGGATTGTCGCCCACGGTCGCGTTCACCCTGGACCGGGTTCTTAAAAAAGATCAGCGTGACGACTTCCGTGAAAGCCTGAAGTCAGTCTCAGGCGCGCTTAATGCGGGTAAGTCACCCCTGCTCGAAGGCGGCATGGATGCCAAAATCATCGGCATCACGCCCAGCGACGCCCAGCTGCTGGAATCTCGCGGCTACTCTGTCGAAGAGGTTTGCCGCTGGTTCCGTGTTGACCCGTCAATGGTGGGCCACGGTGGCAAGGACAGCAATTGGGGCACAGGGTTAGAGCAAAAGCTCATAGGCTTTCTCACCTTTACCCTGCGCCCATGGCTCACCCGTATTGAGCAATACATCAACAAAGAGCTGCTGTCCCCGGCAGACCAAGAGCGCTACTACGCCGAATTCTCAATTGAAGGCCTGTTAAGGGCCGACAGCGCAGGTCGTGCCGCGTTCTATTCCGTCATGGTCAACAACGGCATATTCACCCGCGACGAAGTCCGCAAGCTCGAAAACATGCCGCTCATGGGTGGCAACGCCGAAGTGCTCACCGTTCAAACGGCCATGGCGCCGCTGGACAGCCTGGGTATAACCAACGATGGCGATACCGCCCGCGCTGCGTTGGCGGCCTGGCTAAACAGCGGCCAGCCGCAAAATAAAGAGGATTGATTATGCGGATGAATAAACTGGCGTTAGCAATGGCGTCACGCCCCGCTGTAATGATTGGGCTTGGTGTATATGCGGCAATGCCCGCGGCACTTAGCGCCCGTCCATCCAGTCGCGTTCAAATGGATCTCGCGCCCAAAGCGTTCGAGCAATGGAATCCGGACATTCGGGCTGCCAGCACCGGTACCAATGACATCGGTATTTACGACGTTATCGGTGAAGACTTCTGGGGCGAGGGCGTTACCGCCAAACGCATCAGCGCCGCGCTGCGTTCTATTGGCAGCGATCAGCCTGTTACCGTCAACATCAATTCACCTGGTGGTGACCTGTTCGAAGGCCTCGCGATCTACAACCTGCTGCGTCAGCATCAGGGTGAAGTCACCGTGCGCATTGTCGGCATTGCCGCATCGGCGGCATCAGTGATCGCCATGGCCGGTACCCGGGTCGAAATCGCCCGTGCCGGCTTCTTGATGATCCACAACGCATGGGTATGTGCCTGCGGTAACCAAAACGACTTTCGCGAAATTGCCGACTACCTGGCCCCGTTCGACAGTTCCATGGCCGACATTTACAGCGCCCGCACCGGTCTGCCCGCAACAGAAATTGCCGAGCTCATGAACGCCGAATCTTACATTGGCGGTACCGACGCCATCGCCGATGGGTTCGCCGACGATTATCTGCCAGCCGATGTAATCACCGAAGCACAAGCTCGGGGCGGTCACATCGCCGCACGCAAGATGGATATCGCCCTGGCCAAGGCCGGCGTCCCGCGCAGTGAGCGTCGCAAGCTCGCGCACGATTTCAAGTCCAGCACGCAAACCGCTGCTGGCGGTGGTACGCATAACGCTACCACGCCCAACACGCCCAGCGCTGTTGTCCATGCAGACCCATTACCAACCATCCAATTTCCCTTGTAAGGATAAGTATTATGAAACTTAAATTTCAATTAACCCCGATGTTTATGATGGCCGTGCTGGTACTGGCCGCCTTTGCACCGTTTACCTTCGGTGCATCCATGGACACCCTCAGCGTCAGCCTGGGTGTTATTGTCGTTGCGGCCATGATGACAGAGCATGGCGTGAGCTTTAAGCGCGTTGCTTTTGGACAGTTGGGTGAAATTGGTAGTGATCCCGTCAATGTTGAGCAGGAATACAGACGTGTTTCAGCTGATCTGAAGAATGTCGGCGATCAACTCAAAGCCTTTGCGGAATCTTCCAAGGCGGAGCTGGCCAAACACCAAGGTTTAACGGAAGAAACCAAAGCCTCGGTCGATAAACTGCTGACTGAGCAGGGCGCACTCAACGCTCGCCTGCAGGCTGCTGAACAGGCGCTGGCCGATGGTATCGACAACATGCCTACGGGTGTTATGTCGCTGGGCCGCCGTGTGATCGAGTCCGAAGGATTCGAGGCCAATGCAAGCCGTATCCTTACGGCCAAAGGCGCATTCAGTGTACCGGTGCAGGCCGCTCTCACCACCACGCAATCGGATGGCGCCAACGGTTATCCTGTCGAGCCAATGCGTGTGCCTGGTGTTATTGCTGCGCCCGAACAACGTTTGACCATCCGCGATTTGCTGAGCTGGGGTCGCACTACATCAAACTCCATTGAATACGTGCGTGAAACCGGTTTCACCAATGGTGCCGATGTGGTGTCAGAAAACCCAGCGAGCAACAAGCCAGAATCCACTATCACCTTCGATTTGGCCTCGGCGCCGGTGGCCACCATTGCCCACTGGGTGCATGCCTCAAAGCAGGTATTGTCCGATGCTGGCATGCTGCAATCTTACATCGATGGCCGCCTGCGTTATGGCCTCAAACTGAAAGAGGAAGCTCAGTTGCTCAAGGGGTCTGGTGTTGGTCTTAACATCAGCGGTATCTACACCCAAGCTAGTGCCTACGCTAACCCCGGTGTTGATGTAACTGCTGATACGGGTATCGACCGCTTGCGTATTGCCATGCTGCAAGTGCAGCTGGCTGAATACAGCGCAGACGGCATCGTTCTTAACCCCATCGACTGGGCAGGTATCGAGCTCACTAAAGATACCCAGGGCAAATACATTTTTGCTAACCCGTTGGCTCTGGCTGGTCCTGTGTTGTGGGGGCTGCCAGTGGTATCCACTCAGTCGATGGATCAGGGCGATTTCTTGACCGGGGCCTTCCGTATGGGTGCACAAGGCTGGGATCGTGAAGATGCCAACGTCATGGTGTCCACCGAAGACCGCGACAACTTCGTCAAAAACATGGTCACAATCCTGTGTGAAGAGCGCGTTGCCCTTACGGTCTACCGCCCCGAGGCCTTCGTGAAAGGTGACTTCACCATCGGTTCTTCCGGCGCTTAATCGGTCGTAATAACCAACTATTAAAAGGCGCTCAGTTGGGCGCCTTTTTTATTCACCCAGGATAAGGACTTAGCATGACTGAAGTCATCGCGTTAACCAGTTTCGATCATGGCGGCAATCGCCGGCGCAATTCCAAGTTCGAAGTTTCCGATCTAGTTGCCAAAGAACTTGCTCAACAGGGTTTGGTGCGGATTGTCAAAGACAACCCCACCAAGCCCGCTGGCAAGAAGTCGTCTGCATCGCCAGCGGGCCAAGCCTCACGCCAGAAGACTGCGAAAAAGTCAGGGGCTGGCGACAAGGAAGAGCCGACAGGGGCGTAATTGTCACCAACACCACCTATCAGCTGTGTCCATGGGCCGACGTCCTCTACGCCATGGATCGCACCTGGTGGAAACGATACTGCTTCGACGTGCAGCAAAAGTTCAAAGGCGAACGCATTACCCTTAACCAGCGTATCTCGGCCGTTAAAACGATTCGGTTCACACACCCGAAAAATTCCGGTGCAGGGGCGATGGTATTGGCGGAGAACTTCGGTGCGCGCCGCATCATATTGCTGGGCTTCGATTGTCAATACAGCGCAGATGGCATCCGTCACTGGCATGGTGATCACCCCAAAGGGTTGGGCAACGCAGTATCCATGCCCAAGTGGTACCCGCAATTTCGTGAAACCGCTGGCCTGCTGGGCCACTGCGACATCATCAACGCCACACGATCCACCGCGCTGGATTTTTGGCCAAAACAACCATTGGAGCAGGCGCTTGCAGATACACGGCATTCACTTGATCGAACAGGATGACATGGTCATCCGGCACCAAAAAAAGACCGGTCAACCGTTCGAATCAGAATCGGTAGACGCCTGGCAGCTGGCCTGCCTATCTGGCGGTATTGTTTTTGATGTCGGCGCCTACACCGGGCTTTACGCATTGCTGGCCGCAAAGCAGGGTGCTTGTGTGTTTGCCTTCGAGCCAAACCCCGCTGTATTTGCTCGGCTCAATGAAAACATCGACAACAACCAGTTTGAAGGCTGCGGTCAAATTTTTGCAAAACAAATGGCCGTGTCCGACGTGGTTGGCCAGTGCGCGCTGGTGGTTAACCCTCGGGTTCAGTTGACCAGCGGCGGGGCGGTGGTGGCCGGTACCGGCATCACCACCGTGACCATCGACATGCTCGAAGTTCAAGACCAAATCGCGGCTATTAAGATCGATGTGGAAGGGCACGAATGCGCGGTCATCCGCGGGGCCCTGGCTACCTTGCGCCGCTGCATGCCGCTGATCATTACCGAGGCGCTGAATGATGCGGCCCTACGTGATCAATGCAGCCTACTGGAACCACTGGGCTACACCCATACCAAAGCCGACCAGTGGAACATCATCTGGCGGCCAGAGTTGCATTAATACAGCTTTAAAATAATACCACCCGAATTATGGCCGCGTGAGTACTCCCAAGCTGAAAAGCGGCGGATGTGTATGCAAGTGCACATAGGGTTCTGCTGATGAACTACGCAAAAGAGATCAGCCACGGGCCGCCCTATAAAGCAATTCATTAAGGAACATGAGCATGTCAGTACGAGCAAAGTTTAAAGTTCAATCCGTCACCAAAGATGCGAACGGCCACAGCGTGAAGCTGGAGCCTGTCACCTGTGGAAGCGTTGAGAATGAGCGGTTTTTCAAGTGGACTCCGTGTGGCTCAATCCAGATCGGGACCCTCAACGAAGAGGCAGCCAATCAGTTTGAGCCCGGTAAAGAATTCTACGTTGATTTCACCCAAGCTGAGCCAGCCGAATAGAGCTTATGATCAGCCGTAACCATGGCGTTACACCAGTCTGCGTGCTCAAAACCAGCGACGAATACACCATTAAGCACGCCCAGTGGCTTGCAGCGCAAATGCCGTGGATAGTTTGTCTGTCTGATGTACCTGTTCCGGGGGTCGAAACAATCCGTCTGCGTTACGACTGGCCGGGCTGGTGGAGCAAAATGGAGCTGTTCAGGCCAGACCTTAAAGGCGATCTCCTGTATTTCGATATCGATACCGTCATCACCGGTGATATCAGCGCGCTGTTTAACGTGGGTAAAACCACCATGCTCAGCGATTTTTACAAACCCCATATGCCGGCCAGCGGCTTGATGTACATCGCTCAGCAAGACAAGGCAATCGCATGGCATCACTGGATGAAAAAACCAGAAGCCAACATGCGCCAATGCCGCACCCGCGAACACTGGGGTGATCAAGGCTTCTTGCGCAAACACCTGCCGCACCAGCGGTGGGACGACGTCTTGCCCGGGCAAATCGTTAGCTACAAAGTGCACTGCCAGCGGGGCCTACCGGCCACGGCCAAAGTGGTGTGCTTTCACGGCCAGCCCCGGCCATGGGACGTTAAAAAACATTGGATCCCGCCCTACGGCGGCAAACTGCAGGCAAACACATGAGCGTTACCTTGCTGGCCACAGCCAAAACGTTTCTCAACGTCATCCACAGTGCCGACGATGTGCTGTTGCAGCAGCTGCTGGACAGTGCCGAAGCCGAAGCGCTTAATTTTATGGACCGCGACGACTTCGGTGATGTCTGTTCCTGTGATTCGTCCAGCTATGACGTCAGTTCAGACGTCAGCTCAGAAACAATCGTCATGCCCGCCGACGTGCAGACGGGGGTGCTGATTTTATTACAGGCGACTTACCAGGCATCACCCGACGAAATGCAGCAATTGCGTGATGTGGCCGAAGTCAAACTCATGCCGTATCGCTGCCGCCTGGGGGTTTAAATGCTCAGCTATCGCCTGCGCCATGTGGTCACCCTGCAAAAGCCGGTTGAATCACAAGACCCCACCACTGGTGCCGTCACCATTGCATGGGAAACCGCCACCGACGACAGCGGTACCCAACTGGTCGACGTGCCAGCCGAAGTGCTCACCGGGCCCGGGCGCGAGTTTCGTGAATCGGGCACCACCCAAAGCGAAACCACCGCTCGCATCAACCTGCGCTGGTTTCCGGTGGATAGGTTAGAGCTGTATCAATGGCGCATCCTGTGGGATGGCCGCGTGTACAACATTGGCAGCGCCGAAACAGACCGCACCGCCCGCCGCGAGTGGCGGCTTAAATGCACCGATGGATTGAATGATGGCGAATAATGAAGGAAAAGTTTTTACAGCACCTGACCCGTCAACTGGGGAAATCGGTGTATATCTCAAAAGGCATGAGTGCGGTGCGATGATTCCATGTAATCGCGATGGTCAGCACTTTGGCAATGTGTGTTCGGTTAATTATGAGGCTGCGACAGATCAGATGCAGTACGTCACGGTCAAGTTTGCAATTTGTGGGATTTTGTCTGACTCCGAGGGTTGATCCTTGGTCAACGTTTTCCTCAACTGTTGGCGGCAAAGCGTTATTTGTTGTAGCCCGCCCGACGGGTACGTATTTCATAAGGCTAGAGCTCGTTGACGCTATTGGAATTTTGTACTGTCGTGTCGAAGAATGACCCTAAACCCCTCGGAGAATAACGCCTTGGCAGACGGTATCGATTTCAGCCTAATCGGCATCGACGAACTCCGCGGCCGGATGGAAGAGGTCAAACAAGATGTACGCCTAAAAGGTGGCCGATTCGCCCTGCGCAAAGCTGCCAACCTGGTGCGCGATCAGGCCAAGGCCAACGCCCTAAAGCTCAACGACCCGCGCACGGGCCGCAGCATCGCCGACAACATGGCCGTGCGCTTTTCCAGCCGGCGTTTTAAGCGCACCGGTGATGTCATGTTCAGGGTAGGGGTTGCCCAGGGCGCGCAACTGCCAACTAAAGGCGATCAGCCCGGTACCGGCCAGGGTGGCCCAACACCACATTGGCGTTTACTCGAGTTCGGTACCGAGCACATGCGCGCGCAGCCCTTCATGCGCAAAGCACTGGCCGATCACATCAACGACGCCACCAACGAATTTATCAACCAGTACGACAAGGCGCTCACTAGAGCATTAAAACGGGCCCGCAAAAAGACGACCTGATATGTACCCACCTATATTTGCCATTTGCAGTGTCGATGCTGGCGTGCAAGCGCAGCTGGGCAGCGACCAATGTCGACTGTACCCCTTTGGCCTTGCGCCCCAGGGTGTGACCAAGCCCTATGCTGTGTGGCAGCAGGTAAGCGGCGGACCAGAAAACTACATCAACCAGCGGCCAGATATGGACCTGTTCAGCATTCAGGTCGATTGCTGGGCAACCAGCGCCGATGAGGCGCGAGCAGTCGCCCAGGCCCTGCGTGACGCCATCGAGCCACATGCCCACATCACGGCATGGTATGGCGACCGGCGCGACCCCGAGACCAAAAATTACAGCTATGCATTCGCGGTGGACTGGTTCACACCGCGATAACCAGTTTCGCCCGGTAGGCTCGCCGCGAGGCGCCCAACGACCGGGCACTTTATTGATGCGATATCAATACGCCAAACCACTGCCGCGAGGCAGCAATATCCCGCAGGAGGAAACCCATGTCTGTCTTAACCCAAGGCACTCAGATTTATTTCATCGACGACAGTGGCAGTGCACCCGTAATTGTCGAAGTAGGCTGCGTCACAACATTCACCCCGGGTGGTAACCCATCCGACCAACTCGACGACACCTGTCTGTCTGCAACCACCCGCAGCTATAAGCCCGGCTTGCGGACCCCGGCTGCGGCCACCATCGGCCTTCGTCCGGATCCTACAGATGAAAGCCACATTTTGTTACACGCATTGTCTGAGACCGACCCCAGCCCCACGCTCAAATGGGCAGTTGGCTGGTCAGACGGTATCGACATTGTCCCAACCTTAAACAGCGCCGGTGACGATTTCGAGCTGCCAGACACTCGTACCTGGTTTATTTTCGATGGGTATATTTCCGACTTCCCCTTCGATTTCTCAGGTAACACCTTGGTATCGGGTGATATGGCAGTTCAGCGTTCTGGCGGCTCCGAATGGATCGCGAAAGTATGAATCTAACGCTTGAAACCCTCCATCAATCGGGCGCCTTTACCGGCGCCCCGGTTAAAAAAGACATTGAATGGATGCAGGGCGAGACCCCGCTGAAAGGGGTCGTCTATGTCCGTCGTTTGTCTTACGTCTCAGTTGTCGAAGATTTTAAAGCAAAGGCGGGCGCACAAGATGCGGTTGCCGGTCGCATGGCTGCGAGCATCTGTGACGCAGATGGCAAGCCGATCTTTACCGCGGCAGACATCACCGGCGACGCCGATCCAACGCGCGGCCCGCTGGACCCCAATTTGACCATGGCATTCCTGGCTGTAATTGGCGAGGTGAATGGCCTGGGAAAGACGAAGCCTTCCCCGAAGAAGAAGAAATCTGGCACGAACTCGTCCTCAACGGCATCGGTGGAAGAACCATTGCCGAAGCCAAGCGAAACCTGAGCTACCCAGAGTTCTGTCGTTGGGCCCAGTTCCGTAAACGCCGCGGCTCTCTGCACACGGGCATGCGGTTAGAGGAATCCTTTGGCCGCTGGATGGCCAATTACTTCAACTTCAACAGCAAAAACAGCAGCAAGAAACCGACGGATTTCATGCCGCACTACATCGAGCCGCCCATCACGTTAGACCAGGCAATGGAGCAATGGAGATAACATGGCCACAAAATCACTGGGTACCTTAACGCTGGATCTGGTTGCCAAGGTCGGCGGGTTTGTTCAGGGGATGGACAAGGCCGAGCGTGAGTCGGCGAAATGGCGCAAACAGGTTGAGAAGGATATCAAAACCGTCGGCAAAACCTTTGCCGGGCTTTCTGTTGCATCTGCTGCTGGGCTGGCTTATGTCGCCAAGGATTTGGCCGACTCGAGTAAAGAGCTTAAAAACTTCTCAGCATTGGCTAACACAACCACACAAGATTTTCAGAAACTCTCTTTCGGTGCTGGCCGGTATGGTGTCGAGCAGGATAAAGTTGCCGATATCCTGAAAGATACCAATGACAAAATTGGTGATTTCTTACAAACTGGCGGCGGCCCACTGGCCGATTTTTTCGACAATATCGCGCCAGCTATAGGCATCACGGCTGATGAGTTTGCCAGAATGAGCGGCCCTCAGGCTTTGCAGGCTTATGTCAATGGCCTCGAAAAAGCGAACCTGTCTCAATCTGAAATGACCTTCTACATGGAGGCCATTGCCAGCGACTCTACTTTACTGCTGCCTCTACTGCGCAATAACGGCAAAGAAATGCGGGCCTTTGGGGATGAGGCAGAGCGCACCGGTAACGTACTATCTGATCTTGAAATTGCTCAGCTGGACGATATTACAAAGGGTGTTGATGACTTAACCGCTCAGTTTACCGGCATGAAAAACGAAGTCGCACTGGCAGCGCTGCCTGCTGTCAGCGACCTGATCGATTTACTGAGCGATGAATCCACAATTAATGCCGCCGAATCGCTTGGCAAAGCTGTTGTCACATCTATGACCGCTGCTGCTAATGCTGTTAGCGGTGTGATTAATGTTACAAAATTCCTTGGTGAAGAACTTGCAGCGGTTACCCAAGGTATCGCCGCTGACGATATTGCCCGGTTGGAGCGAGACTCACAGAAAATCCAGAATATTTTAGATGGTGGTTTTTTTGACCAGGCAGAGCGTGTTCGATTTTTCGGGCCTGATGGTGTTGTTTCATTTCTCACCGATGAAGAGCTGAAGGCTAAGCTCGAAGAAAACAAGCGTGCAATTCAAGCTTATTATGACAGCGAAAACAACAAGCCAAAAGTAGACTTGCAGATAGATTCGGCGGTCGGTACAGCGTCGACTATTGACCCAACAGTAACCCGTAAAAGCTCACGTGATGATGCTGACGAAATCGCCAAACAAACCGCTGCCATAGACAAACAAATAGCGGCACTAAAACTGCAAGCCGAAACTTTGGGCTTCACGAATAAAGAGGCAGCCATCTACAGGCTGACTCTCGATGGCGCTACTGAGGCACAGCTGGCCAATGCGCAAGCGGCATATGCCACAATCGAAGCGTTTGAGGCAGAGAAAGACGCCAACGACCAAAAAGCCGAGGCCATCAAGCTGATTACTGAATTGCTGCCGGAGCAAGAACGGGCGCTACAACGCATTGTTGAACAGGAGAAATTCCTCAACGATGCCGTAGCGGCAAGCCCGGAGCTGGCAGAACAGGCGGCGGCTGCATTTAAAGCCTTAGATGATCAGCGCAAAGAAGTGATCGAAGGTGTCAACGAGTTCAGCGTTTTTGCCGATGAGGCCGCCCGCAACATGCAGGGGCTGTTGGCAGATGCCCTGTCTTCCGGCTTCGATGATGGAGCAGGGAATCTACTTAAAAAGTTTGGTGACCTGCTTTTAGATATGGCCGCTCAGGCCGCAGCGGCTCAGATATTTGAATCACTGGGCTTTGCTGGTTCATCCAAATCATCTGGCAGCAGCTCTTCAAGTTTCGACTGGGGGCAGGTGGCCTCATTTGTCGGCGGCTTCTTCGCCGATGGTGGCCGTCCACCCTCAAACAAAATCTCAGTCGTTGGCGAGCGGGGCCCAGAGCTGTTCATCCCCGATGGTGTCACTGGCGAGGTTATCTCCAACGACAACATCAACATGGCTGCCATGCGCGAAGACCGCATCAACCCGACCCGTATCAGCATCGGCAACATGAACTTCCCGGGGGTGACAAACCCTCGTGACGCTGAGTTGGCATCCGGAGCGGCAAGCCGCCGCTTGCTGGCCACAATCGCCAGTGCCGACCGCTTCAGATAATCAAACCACGGACCCACTATGGCCAGACCCTTCTTTGAGGCAAGTATCCTCGAATGCGCCCGCATGGGCAGCGATTACTCAGAGCACTACAGCGTCACCGAATCGCAGACCAGCAGCGGCGATACCTATGCCAAGCTCGACCACCCATACCCCGTGCTGCGCATGACGTTCGACCTCAGCAACACCCACCGCGACAAATACCGCGAAGACGTCACCACTCTGTACCACAAGTGCCAGGGCCAGTTTGGCGGTTTCCGGTTACGCCACGATCAGGACTACTCAACCAACAACTACGTCGACGTGCCTACAGCCACCGATCAAATCTGCCTGGCCACCGCCACCGCCAATGTTTTCCAAATGGTGCGCTGGTACGGCACGCAGGGTGATCCCACCCAGGCGCACCGACGCTTGCGCAAGCCAGTGGTGGGTACCGGGTTGGTATCGATTGAAGGCGTCACCATCGCGAGTGGTTACAGCATCGACTACACCACCGGCGAAATTACGTTCACCAACAAAACCGACACCATTACCGGCATCAACAAGGGTATTACGACCACCATCAATACCATTGCCCACCCGTATGCCATCGGCGATTTTGTTCATGTCTCTGGCGTTGTCGGCATGACCGAAATCAATGGCCTGCGCGGTACCGTGCTGTCTGTCCCTGATGTCGACAACATCATCATTGATATTGATTCATCGGCGTTCACCGATTACGTCAGCGACGGCACCTTAAACACTACCCCGCAAACTGGTGAAACCGTCCGCACCGGCGCCTACTTCGATATTCCCGTTCACTTCATGGACGCTCTCAATGGTAATTACAACAACGCCAACGTCGTCAGCGGCTCGTTTGCGCTTGAGGAGCTTTTAAACCCATGACAGCAGTAGCAGAACGTAGAACCCTGATGATGCGCATAGAGGCGCTGGACGGCACCATAGAACGGATTGCAGCCCAGTACCCACATGACCTGTTGGTCAGCCAGGGTGGTGGCGCATACGTCAATTATTTCGGCGGTCTTCACACGACCACCAGCAACATTCAGTCACAGGCGGAGGGCGGTGGGGCCGTCATTGACTTCGGCTTTGTCGAAGACCTGAACCACATCGACCGCGAGCAGGTCCACAGCGGTAAGTGGGATGGTGCTCAGGTTTATGTATTCGCCACAGACTGGTCATTACCGGTAGAAGACGAAGAGCCCATAGCCCGATTCACCGTCGGTAAAATCATGGATCAAGACGGACGCTATACCACTCAGCTCATGGGCCAGCGCGATCGGCTTAACCAAAATAATCAGGACATCTATTCAGCACAGTGCATCTACACATTTTGTGACTACCACTTGGATACTGGCGTGGTCCCGTATCGCGAGTCTAAATGCCAGCTGGATAAAGACGATTTTATCGTCACAGGCACCATCACATCGGTTGACGACAGCGCTAACTTTTACGACAGCACCCGACCAGAAGCCGATGATTGGTTTGGCAATGGCGAAATCATTTTCACTACCGGTCAAAACGCAGGCCAGCCGCGCCAGAACGTCAGGTCTTTCACGCAGTCAGGCGGCAAGATCGTCACATCATCCCCGTTCTATTACCCGCCACAAGTTGGTGACGCATACCAAATGATCGCCGGTTGCCGCAAGCGGGGCAAAGAAGATTGCACCGGCAAACACTCAAACCGCGTTCATTTCGGCGGTTATAGCTATGTTCCCGTTACCTCACAGGTGGCCAAGTTTGAAGCCAATTAAATTATCAGATCACGCCCGCGAGCTTATGGGTGTGCCGTTTCTACACCAGGGCCGTAACCCAGCAGTGGGCATTGATTGCGCCGGTATGGTATCCATCGCGATGCAGCGTTTTGGCGTTGAGCACACCGATGTGAAGGGCTACAACCGAAATCCAGATGGAAAGACACTCAAAAACCATCTGGACTCGCAAGTCAATCTGCGTCAAATCCCATTCCCAGTGGCTGAGTGCATCATCCTGTTTCGTATAAAACGCGATCCCCAGCACGTCGCCATCTATGACGGCAACGAAATCATTCACGCCTACTCGACGGCCAAAAAAGTCACCTCAAATCCTCTCGATGAGTGGTGGATGAGCCGCATCGTTGCCTGTTATGAGGTCATTCAATGAGTGATATGTCTGCTGGCCAGATTGTCGGCGGTATTGTCGGTGCGGTAGTTGGGTTTTTTGGTGGGGGGTATAACCCCGCCACGGCTGCTCAGGGATTTGTTATCGGTGCTGGTATTGGTGGTGTCATTGATCCGCAAGAAGGGCCAAAGATCAAAGCCCCGCCAGACAATCAGCTTGAATTTCAAACCTCGACCTACGGTATAGAAAAGCCGGACTTTTACGGCTCCCCAATTGTGTCCGGCAATATCATCTATTTCGAAAACGGCAAGCTCAAGCGCGTTGTCACTGAAGAAGAGTCCGGTGGGAAAGGGGGTGGTGGTGGGTCAACCGTCGAGGTTGTCGACTATTACGGCACATGGGCAGTTGCACTGGGCAATGCACGCCCGGGGGCAAAGCTGCGGCGCCTGTGGCTGGGTAACCGGCTGTTTTATGATGCGACTGCAACCCCAGACCTGGCACCTTACTACAGTTCTGGTGCCATTATGGGGGCAGTTATTCAGGCTACTAAAAACAGCAATAAATTTGCTTTTTACGATGGCACCCAAACCACGCCTAACGCACGCATAGCCTCAATTGTGGGTGCTGCAAATGCAGAGTCATACGAAGGCACCATGTACCTGATGATGTATGACGTGCACATGGCAGATTATGGCAATAGTCTGACTGGTGCTGCTTTGCGGGCGGAGATTGTGTGCGTTCCTGAAATCGACCCTCAAATAATTGAATCCAATTCAATCTCGACATCCCCTGGCAATACATTTGACCCGGTCATCCACAAGCTAACAATCAACTCATCAGCGGCTATGCTGGCTAACTGGACAAACTCATACCCTGAGGAGTCGAGTTATGAGCAATATTATCAATCATTTGTTGGTTTTCCGTATCAATCTAAAATTACCGTTAGTGATGGAACGTGGATCCCGCAAACGGGACTGAATATTGATTTTGGCGGCGAAACCAATTTAGAGAATTTATGGCCTGATCTTGTTGGTATTGCAAATTTAAGATATTCATCAGGAGGCTATCAAAAGCGTAATGGTCATCTTGTTGGCTATTATATTGACAACCTCTACCGGCAAACTCTTTCTGGGCTTCGTAGTATTACCCCATCACTGCAGCCGTTGGCAGTTTGCGTGTCCTCATCTGGAATCATGTATTCTATTGATAGTGCCCAAATTCACATTTGGGATGATGACTTAAATTCACCATTACTCAGTGTGAATCATGGAATATCTGGAGGTCATTTTGTATCAGGATTTGTAAGGATGTGGCATGACACTGGGCTGCTTTATGTTGGTCATGGAGAACTAACAAGTCAGCAACTTAGTAGGTTCAATGTTTTTAATGCGCTAACTCTAGATCTTGATGATTCATTCACAATAGATCCGGCATTGGTTGGGTTTGGTTATGCTGAGTTCGCTATTGAGCAGGGTGTTTTATTGAGAGGGTATTATTCAACCATAGATGATAATTTAACGTTCGAAAAATGGCAGTTATACTCGGTCGTCATAGGCGCCGAGCAGCTTTCAGATGTGGTTGAATCTATCGTTGAGCGGGCGAATATTTCTGCGGCTGATATAGATACTAGTGAGCTAGTTGATACCGTTGACGGCTTTGCTGCAACGGGTGGCACGCGTGGTGCTCTTGGTGTGCTTCAGGCTGCATTCCTGTTTGATATTATCGAAGATGGCTATGGTTTAACCTGCGTCAATCGTGGTGGCGCTGCATCTGAAACTATTCCCTATCAAGATTTGGGTGCAGTAGATATTGGTGGCGATAGCAGCAACCAACTATTAATTGATCGCGAGATGGACCAACAGCTGCCACGCAAGATGACCATAACATTCAAAGATCAAGACAGGGAGCAAAATAAAGGCACTGCAGAATCAACATATCCTGTTCAGTCTGCCGTTGAAGAGGTGGTCGATTTCCCGCTGGCCATGACGCAAGAGAAAGCCAATAAAATTGTCGACATTCTGATGCGTGCCCGGCATACAGAGCGGATGTCAATGAGCTTTACGCTGCCGCAAGAATATTTGCACCTCAAGCCTTCGGATGTCGTTAATATCGAAACTCCTGATAGAACCTATCAAGTGCGTATTGCTAGCAGGGCGGAATCCAGCTCTCAGGTGTTGAGTATTTCTGGCAAGTTATCAGCGCCATCGCTTTGGACATCTGATGCAGTAGCCGGTGAAAATAACTACATACCGCCAGGGTTGGATTTAGTTTCGGACGCTACGGCTGTTCTGCTTGATGTCCCCATGATTTTAGATGAGCAGGATACAGCCTCATTTTTGATGGCGATGTACGGTGTTGGTAGTTGGCCAGGTGGATCGCTCCTGCGCTCTACAGATAGCGGTCAAACATATTCGGCTACAACAGGTTTGGCCGCAAACTCAACCAGTGGTGTTGCTGTCGATATTTTGCCTGCTGATGACGGCTTTGTTATCAATCGCACCGATGAATTAAATATTGTCACGCTATCTGGTGAGTTCACATCGGTGACTGAGGCGCAAATGATGACTGGGCAAAATTTTGTTGCCTATGGTGACGATGGCCGCTGGGAGTTAATGCGCTACATCGATGCGGCAGCCAATGCAGATGGTACGGTCACGCTGTCTGGATTACTCAGAGGTTTGCGCGATACGGTGCAGTACACTGGCACACATGAGGCTGGTGACAGAATCATTAAAATTTCTGGTAATAGTGCGGCATTGGTCGGAGCAAACATACAACGCCTAGGTGTTCAGAGCCTTTACAAGGCCGTGACTTTTGGGCAGGAAATAGATGACGCTGAGCCATTTCCCTTTACATATCGTGGCGTTAATTTTAGACCCTATGCTCCTATTTTCCCTGAAGGCGAGCTTGACGGTGACGACTGGATTTTTGGGGCTCAGGAAAGAACTCGCTATCCAGCATCATGGTGGTCTACGGGAATTCAGCCAATTTCCGAATCTATATTGTCATTTGAGGCAGAAATTTTAGACGGGCCTGGGGGCGGGGTAAAAAGGATATTAACGGCTGATACTATTTCTAGTCCAAATTTCTCGTTTGTTTACCCAGAGCTTGATCAAATATCCGATTTTGGAGTGGTGCAAAATACTATTTACGTTAATATTTATCAGATAAGCAGCATAATTGGCAGGGGTAATGTCCTTGAGTCATCATTTACTCTTCCTGGAACAGATAAATATTTTAATAACGTTAGCTTGCTTCTTCATTTTGACGGTGACTTCTCTGACTCATCCAATTCGGCCAATGTGCTGACTGCAAATGGAAATGTTACCACCTCTGCAACTGGTGCTTTATATGTTCAGTCTGGTTCATTTGATGGGGCTGGAGACTTCTTAACAATACCAAGAGCAAACAGTCTTACTATCTCAGAAAATCAATTATTTACTTTAGAATGCTGGATTAAGGTTCTTGAGCCTGGACGAATCCAATCAATTTATAATGATCGACCAACTGTTAGTTCAAGAGGAATGGCTCTTGTTGTTTCAAGCACTGGAGAGCTAGCATTGGTGTGTTTCACAAATACAGGTACAGTTGCCGTAAATATATCATCGTCTTCATTGGTTGACGATGGGCTAGGGCATAGGGTCGCAATAACTAGAAATAATGATGATGTTTATCTTTTTGTAGATGGAAATCTAGAGGCGTTTTCTTCGGGAGGCAGCAGTATTGGTTCATCAACAAACAATATTTACATTGGCCGAGACCCGACCAATACAGGGCGGGATCTAAATGGACTTATCGATGAGCTTCGCGTTACGGCTGGAATTTGTAGGTATACCGATGACTATACATATCCAAATCAACCCTTTCCGGACTTATAAAAATGACAACACCAATTTTAGGAATTACAGAGCTGGCTGACGGTCAGATTGATCAATTCGCTACAGCCAACGCCGCCTTCAGGGCTTTGGAGGCCGCGGCAAACGATTGGACTGCAGTTAATGTATCCGCTGGTGATGCCGCAGTATCCGATGCGGATATGAAAACCTACCAAGTATTTTCAGTGTCCGGGCATACAGCCAACCAGGCGGTAACGTTCGGCGCCAATAAGCGCGTCTTTCAGGTCTACAATGCCAGCGACACCTATACGACGAATGTCACCATAGGTGCGACAGTCATCAGCGTGCCTGCCGAGACCCTGTATAAATTCTGGGCCGACGGCACAACGGATGGGCTGGTGCGGGCGTTATGATCAAGGCCAACGGCTGCGGTCCCGGTTGGTTGCCTCGCTGGCTAAAAGCCATGCTTTTTGACTGGTTCTTCGAGGCCAGCTGCAACAAGCACGATGAAGGCTACGAGCAGGGCGGGGACGAAATACGACGGTTTGAGTGCGATTGGAAATTCTTCCAAGCCATGCGCCGCGACACCCTGCGGTTTAGGGGGCTCGCCCGGTTAATCCGGTGGTGCCAGGCGCTGTTCTATTTTGCCATGGTCCGGATGTTTGGCTGGATCCAGTTCAACTACACCAAGGATGGCCAGAACTGACCCTTGGCAAGTAGAAAAATCTCAAGCTATACTGTTTAAATATACAGTATAGGTAGATTATGAAACTAGTCCCTTACCAATCCGATGACACCGATCCTGAGACATCAGAGCTCCTGTTGAGCCTTGATGAACACTTGATCAAAAATATTGCCGCCACATACCTGGCCAGAGCCTCGGGTGACTCCATGCAAGGCCTGGGTATCTTCGATCAGGATCTGCTCATCGTGGATAGGGCAGTAGATCCAGTCCATGGCGACATCGTCATAGCAGCCCTCAACGGCGAACTCACCTGCAAAGTGATCGATACTAGGGAGTCACGCCTACTGTCTGCCAACGACAAATACCCGCCAATCAACATCAGCGGGTATGAGGACCTGTTGCTTGAGGGGGTGGTGATCGCCTCTGTTAGGTATCACAGGGCGCTATAGCTGCTTTGGCGCCCTGGGTTGGTTGATTTTAGGGTAGGTTATAGCGTGTCAGATACCGCAAAGTTTGAACCATGGATGTGATCGTTTAATTTGTCTCTTTTTAACCGCCAATTTTCGAGCATGTCTGAGTAAATATTCGCTTGGTTTGTGAAAAATAAGACTGCATCATCATCGATTAATAAAAGCGACCATAAGGCAATCACAAAATCTTTCATGTAGGCCTTATGATATTCGACCGCATAACAGTGCTGATCGCCATGAGCTAATGCCCATGCTTCTAGTCCGCCTTTAATAGATTGGACTTTGTATGATATATCTTTCAATTCCTCCAGGTTTTCATCTCGAAACTCTTTTCTTAGCTTAAGTATAATTTCCTTGGAGTAGAGTATGCAATTATTGGGTAATGACCCGTTATAACCTGATGCAATGAGCTTTGACTCAAAAGCCATTTTCGTCATTGACTCAACATATACCCTACAGTCTTCGATTTTTTTCATGTCTTCATAATGTATAGCCGTTCGTAACTGAGCTTGAGCAGCTTCTTTAAGTTCTTTTCTGGTGGCCTGTAGTTCTATTCTTTGAATCCGCACAGATTTGACAAGCCACATTAAGGCAAAAAAAGCGATCAATGGATTTATAATACCGCCTAAATAGTCCCCAAAGGTGCCCCAATCAGAGGGGTTTTCAGACAGTCCCTTTCCGTTGATGGCATAAAACCAGATAAAGTAAACGAGGATAAGGAGTACTGGTATTACTACAACTCCCCATGACGTTGACTCAAGTAAATCGTTATCTACAGAGGTGGGGTTGTTTTTTGGTTCTTCCATGAAGTTCCGATGTCCTTTGTTGTTTATAATTGAAAAAATTAATAGATGGTTTGTTGTTCCAGCCTATAAATGGGTGCAACGAAGCCTGCCACCATAAGGCCGCATATAAAAGTTTGAAAAGTGGCCCAGAGCTTAGCTGGGCCAAGACTTAATTATTAAAAACGAATTTTTTTGACGAGGTCACGTAACCATCTTATTAGATGGCGTAGTGCACCGAAGAACAATATCAGATCTTTAAGATCATCAACGTCATATGGCATACCTTTCTCCTTAGGAGTGGTAGCCCAGCGGAATGACAAGAAAAATGTAAATTTAATGGTTTACAAAGCAATCTATATAGATTACTTTATTTCTGTAGCCCAAATAGTTTACACCTATTAAGGTGTTTAGTTACATAAGTCTTTAATCAAAGCTGAGCTTGTTAATGACTTGAATGCCGTTACTGTGTACGAGACAGTAACGGCAATCTCCAGGCTTTTAATAAGCCACATCCCAATGTCGCATTTAGTCTCTCTGCTTGTCAAATTTTTTTTTCATAAAGCTATTGCTTTTTATTCGTTTATGTAGTTCATTTGGTTTACACGTTAATGCTCTTAACAGTTTCTGGCTATTAAGCCGAATGGAGCCATAGACTGGCACAATCAAGTTAATGCTCTACTTCTTGCAAAGCTGATACTGGTCGGTGGTCATTGTGTCCAGGTCATATACTGTCGTTAAAGCCATGCCTAGGCATATTATTCGCCAAGTCATTGGCCACCCTTCCCGGGGTAGCAACAATCTTCCTCAGTGCCCGCAAATTCGTTGTTAGATTAGGTCATTTTGGTTATTCGCATCTGCCTTGCAATGCCATAATTGACGAAAAAGCGGTTTCCTATAAAACCCCATAAAAATCAATTGCTTACTTTTTTGTCCGTGTATTACTGGCAGTGTAGAGGTCAGCGGTTCGATCCGGCTAGGCTCCACCAAATAACGTTGTTAAATCAACGACTTAGAAGCCCGCTTAATCGCGGGCTTTTTTGTGCCTGTTATTTGGGTTTCGGCGACCTTATTGGGGTGCAAAGTGGCAGTGAAGGGCTTTGACACCTTTAGTCCTCGAGAATAAACAGCAAAACCCGCTCTGTTCTGGTCGAGCCAAGAATAGCTTCAAACATATACAAACCTACAATTAAGGTTAAAAAAACCTAGTTTGTAGGTTTGTATGCTTATGAAGTAGGTTTATCCAGTTTTCTCAGCCGGGAAGCAATTGCCTGAAATGAGGGCCACGTTTTCCGATATCAGATCATGCGGGACTCGAGTTAAGGGCTCTGGCCCCTTTATTTCTTAATCTGTTTAACGCCTTGATACATAATCTCCGGCAGATTGTTCATGGTCTCTACGTATTTATTGGATTTTTCTTTAGCAGTGTGAAAGGCGTGTAAAGGCTGAACTTTACGCGGAGTAGTGGACTGCCGGATAATTCCACAAAGGTTTTTCAGTCGCCAGAGTCTTCGGTCATGATCAGAGCTGCGAGTTGATCGTTATTTATACGACTTAACGTGGCGTCAACTTACTCACTGTGGGCAAGCTGACGAGCTCCCGCCAGGGGGGAGTACTACTTCAGTCTATCTTTTTTGGCGTGTAAATCCACCAGTTATTCATTGAGTGTTATAGTGGGCAGCACTGCCTTTAATGGGCTTTTGGTTGAGAAGTGTTCAGGGCGCGGGGTGCATGGATAAATAGCTACCCATCGAAGTTGAAAGTATCAGCCAATACATCTTTTCCGTCTTAATCAGTGCAGGTTGGGATAACGTGGTCGAATTTATACTCGTGTGGTCTCGGGGGAATGTGCGAAAGATAAATCGAGGTTTCGAGTTTTATGCCGAAATAGCCGATTTATGAAGGATTATCTCCAGAGCTATTTGATTCGAGTGTGAAACGGCGTGTCTTAGTTATTTTTTATAGAGGTTGGTTACTGTGCAATATCTTGATGAGCTGCGTCAGCGTATGCGTGATTTTACAGATACCCGCGATTGGGAACAGTTTCACTCTCCCAAGAATCTGTCAATGGCTTTGAGTGTTGAAGCCAGTGAATTAGTGGAGTGTTTTCAGTGGTTGACTGAAGAACAATCGAATTCATTGTCTGCGGATCAGCTGGCAGCTGTCGCTGACGAAATTGCCGATGTGCAGATGTATCTGGTTCGTTTGGCAGATAAAGTTGGTGTCGATATCGTTTCAGCAGTTGATCAAAAGATTGTAAAGAATGAAAAAAAATACCCAGTTGAGAAAGTTAAGGGTAGTTCAAAAAAATACAATGAATACGAATAAGTAAAGGGAAGGCTTGATGATTGTTTATTCCGCCACCAAAAGGGAATTTATTGATGATGTTCGGTCAAATAGAATTTCAGAAATAATTGAGAACGAAGTGCGGCGTAAGCTGAATCGTAACTCACCAAGAAATGAAAAGCTTTCATGGGAAAATTCTTTGCAGTATATGTCGCAGGTGCTCTGGGATGAAGGGGTTCCGGCTTCGGCCGGCGTGGCTGTTGAGTACAATCTTCCGATGACCAATCGAAGGGTCGATTTTATTCTTACTGGTAAGGATCACGAGCGTAATGATACCGCCGTTATCATTGAGCTTAAGCAGTGGCAAGAAGTAAAAAAAACGAACAAGGATGCCATTGTTAAAACGCGTTTTCAGTACGGCGAAAAAGAAACCAACCATCCCTCTTATCAGGCATGGTCTTATTCGGCGTTGATTGAAGATTACAATGAAACGGTTCGAAGAGAATCGATTCGACTTCAGCCGTGTGCCTATCTCCACAATATGAAGTCTCGCGAAGTGATTAATGATCCATTTTATGCCTATCACACAGATAAAGCCCCGGTGTTTATTTCACCGGATGCCCTAAAACTTTCAGAGTTTCTAAAGAAGTATGTCAGATTTGGCGATAGCGATAATATCATGTACAGGATTGAGCATGGTGTAATTAAACCGTCAAAAAATCTGGCTGACTCATTGGTTTCCATGCTGGATGGAAATTCTGAATTTCTGATGATTGATGAACAGAAGCTGGTTTATGAAACTGCTTTGGATCTGGCCCATAAAGCACAGCAAGGAGAGAAGCATACGCTGATCGTGAAAGGCGGCCCTGGTACAGGTAAGTCGGTAGTAGCCATTAACCTTTTGGCGGAACTCACTAAGCGGGAAATGCTGGTGCAGTATGTTTCTAAAAATTCAGCTCCTCGTGAAGTATTTAAGAAGAAACTGACAGGCAGTAGAAAGAAAACCCATATTGACCAAATGTTTAAAGGATCAGGAGCTTACACTGAGGTCGAAGCCAATAAGTTCGGGGCATTGTTAGTAGATGAAGCTCACCGGTTGAATGAAAAGTCGGGTTTGTACGGCAATCTGGGTGAAAATCAGATTAAAGAGCTAATATTCGGGTCTTCTTTTAACATCTTTTTTATCGATGAGGCACAGCGTGTGACTCTTCAGGATATTGGTACTGTCGAGGCTGTTAAAGGCTGGGCACATGAGCTGAAGTCTTCAGTGACGGAGCTGGAGTTGGCTTCGCAATTTCGTTGCAATGGTTCAGATGGATATTTGGCTTGGGTGGATGGTAGTCTACAAGTCCGAGAAACAGCCAATACAACCCTCGATGATGTGGATTATGAAGTTAAAGTATTCGATGATCCTCGTCAGCTTCGTGCTGAAATTATTGAAAAAAATCGGAATACAAACAAGGCTCGCTTGGTGGCAGGTTACTGTTGGGATTGGGCGAGCAAGAATGATAAATCTGTCTTTGACATCGTAATTCCAGAATATGACTTTAAAGCCCAGTGGAATTTAACCGAAGATGGCAGCTTGTGGATGATCGCTGAAAATTCCGTTGAACAGGTGGGGTGCATTCACACTTGTCAGGGATTGGAGCTGGATTATATTGGGGTGATTATTGGGGAGGATTTTGTTATCCGCGATGGAGTTGCTGTCACAGATGCGGCCAGACGTTCTTCTAATGATCGATCCATTCGTGGATTTAAAACCATGCTGAAAAATGATCCGGAGATGGCGCGAAAAACGACGTCTGAGATCATTAAAAATACTTACCGTACGTTAATGACCCGAGGGCAGAAAGGCTGTTATATCTTTTGTACAGACCCAGAAACCCGAGACTATTTCAAGGCTATATCTCGTTGTGATGAGACCTCTGTTCATACAGCCACTAGCCCTTATCAGGGTTTGGACTTACCCATTGTATCCATTGAAGATGCAGGCCCTTATGTAACCCATGTCCCTATTTATGATTTACATGCGGCAGCAGGTGATTTTAGTGAGTCGCAAACCGTAGAAGGTTTTCAGTGGGTAGAGTTGCCAGAGCATATCAAGGTCAGTGAGGGGATGTTTGTAATGCGCGTAGTTGGTGAATCTATGAATCGACGTATTCCCAATGGATCTTGGTGCCTATTTAAAGCCAATCCGGGGGGGACTCGCAATGGGAAGGTGGTATTGGTACAGCATCGCGATATTGAAGATCCCGACCACGGTGGTCGCTATACAGTCAAAATCTACCAAAGTGAAAAAGTCATAGTTGAAAACGAAATGGTAAATAAAAAGATAATCTTGAAGCCTGATACCAATGCTTTTGGTTATTCACCTCTAGAGTTGGATGTTGTAGAAGAAGATCAGGTGGTGGTTGGTGAGTATTTAACAGTTATTGATGGGTGAGGCATTGTAGTATTTTATGGCCCGTATTGATGTGAATACAAAAAAATAGTTTATTCGCTTGCTTAAATGAGCTGACCGCACTGTTAAGCATCCTTGAGAGTTAAGGGTAAAATGGAAAGAAAAATAACAATCTTGGGTATTTTTGTCGGTATAGTTGGTATTGCTACGACTGTTTATGGATATTTGATACCTAATAAAACGGTCTCTAGTGCTGTTGTAGTTAGTAACTCACCTGCTATAGCCACTCACCCTCATAGCCTTTCTGTTACAGAAAGGCCTATCCCAGCTCCCAATCCTGTTAGAAGCTTTCTTACTCCAAGTATAAAAATATCGGGTGGTACAGCCACTCTAGCAATATCTTCTGTGGGGGCTAATGTGACAATCAAAGAAAGCACTAATGGCATCCCTTATGCGGGCGGCGTCATCTCATCAACGGGTGTTAAGCAAACAGTTTTTGTTCCAGTTGGGCAGCAGTTGGTCGTGAATTTAACAGGAACGGGAGTTGATTTAGAAATATCGCGGCATGTTGCAGAGCAAATAACTGTTAATAACACAGGTACTGGCTCCAATGTGTCAATTTTCTAAAATGCTTAACAAGGCAAAGCTGCGGAGCACAAGCAAAAAGCGCTTTTGTGGGATCTCACTAGCCTTCGTCCGCTGTTTGCGTTGATAGATAGCTCTGAGTGTTGGTGTTATGGCAACATCAACCCGCTGGTTCAACCGCCCCCAATCGACGCCACATACTCTTCAAAAATCTCAATAAACGCCTGTGCTGCCGGTGATCTCGATCGACCCTGTAGTTCAATCACGCTCAGTGTGCTCACCAGTCCTGCATTATTCACATCCAGCTTACACAGCTGCCCTTGGGCAATCTCTTGGGTAAAGTAGAGTTCCGGGGCCAGCAGCCAGGAGTGGTTTTGCAGGACGATGGCTTTGAGTGTCGGGAAGTCACTGCAGATCACCGCGGGTATAGGCTCGTGTTTGTTTCTGGCCTGGGCGATAACGGTTAGCAGCGGGTGGCTTTGGCTCAGGGTCGTGGGGGCAATGAGCGGGTAGTCCGCCAGTTGTTCGAGTTGGATGTTTTTCTGCTGGCTGAGCGGGTGATCAGCGCTGGTCATCACGGCCAGGGGGATGTCTTTCAGGTGTTGGTGGTTGATGCCCTCGATGTCCATGTAGCTGCCGCTGCCGGCCAGTAACAGATCCACCTCGCGATTTTTGATGCGGAAGACCAGGTCGTCGGGTGTGCCTTCGCTGACGGTGACGGATACCTTGGGGTAGCGGGCGACAAATTCCGGCAGGGTATTGCGGGCGATCAGTCCACCGATGGCGCGGCCCACGGCAATGTGCAGTTTACCGCCGTCGAGGTTGCGGTAGATGTCCGCTTCGCGCTGTATGTCGTCCATCTTTAGCAGAACATCTTCGCAGCTCTCGGCAATTTGCAGGCAGAAGGCCGTGGGTGTCATGCCGGACTTGGCGCGGTCAAACAGCTTGACCCCGAGGGAGTCCTCCAGCGCCAGTAGGCTGCGGGTCATTGCGGATTGCGTCAGATGCAGGGCTTCGGCGGCCCCGAGTATGGTGCGGTGCTGGATGATGGCGCGCAGGTGATGCAGGTGCTTGAGGGTAATCATGGCGATCCCATGGTGTCGTGAATATGCATGTATGAGTAAAATGCAATGTGGGTCGAATATTATGCATTATTAATCATACATTCAAGCTGGCAGTATGAGTCTTTCCAAAAGCCCTAATAATAATTATCTGGAGAGACAGCATGAAAACCCATCACGTCAGCCCTTTGGCGGCCGCAGTGTCGCTGGTTATCGGTCTTGCGGCCAACCCGTTAAGTGCCGCGAATTTCGGCATTGAGGAGGTCATCGTCACCGCCACCAAACGCGCCGAAAGCATTCAGGATGTCCCCATTTCCGTGTCCGCCTTCAGTGGCGATTTTCTCGAGCGCTCGGGTCTGGAAGATCTGCAAGACATGAGCAATATCGCTCCGAATCTGTACATCAACAAGAGCAGTCAGGCGGTGAACCAGCGCATTTCTATCCGCGGGGTCGGCACCGTCGGCAACAACGCGATGGACCCCAGCGTAGCGGTTTATATTGATGGCGTTTACATGCCGCGTCCCGGCGCGGTTATGGGTAACCTGAAGGACATTGAAATGGCCGAAGTGTTGCGCGGCCCGCAAGGTACCTTATTCGGGCGCAACGCGGCCATGGGTGCGTTAAACCTGCGTACCCGCGATCCGGTCATTGCCGAAGACACGTTAAAAGTGGATGCGGGCGTGGGCAGTTACGGCGCCTATGACTCCACGTTGATCGGTAACAAGAGCCTTACCGCTAACAGCGCCGCGCGCGTGGTGGCCAATTTCTCGACCAAAGACGGTTTTGGCGAGAACCGCTACGACGGCAGCGATGAGGTTGGGGCCCATCAGTCCGAAAGCGTGAAGGTGTCTTTGTTGTTTGAGCCCACCGAGGAGGTGCGGGCGCTGTGGCGAGTGGATTATCAGGAGCTGACGGGCGAAGGTGGCGTGATCGAGGTTCTGCCCGAATCCGTTACGCCGGAGCGCTTGCAGGTGCTGGAGGCATTAGGGGCACTGCCGGATGTCTCCGGGCTGGACCATGAAATCAATCAGGTTCACGAGGATGACATGACGGATCGCCAGTGGGGCACGGTGCTGGATGTGACCTGGGACGATGCTTTTGCCGGCCACACCTTGCGTTCGATCACGTCCTATCGCGATTGGCAGAATGACACGCTGGAATATTCCGTGTTTCGCTTGCCGCTGGATGATTTACAGCGCGAGAGCCACTTTAACAGTGAATCCTATTCCCAGGAGTTGCAGTTGATTTCGCCCACCGGCGAGCGCTTTGACTATGTGGCGGGGCTTTACTATTTCAAGGAGGATTACGACATCAACACGACCATGAACCTGGGCGAGGACTTTTGTCCGCTCACGGCGATGGTCAATCCGGTGTATGGCGTCATCTGTGCCGCCGGCGCGCAAACCAATGCCACACCTGCGGCGTTCAGCCAGCAGGCGGAGTCTGTGGCGGTGTTCTTGCAGGGCACTTACCACGTGACGGAGCGTTTTGATTTAACCGCCGGCGTGCGTTACTCCGACGACGATAAAGAAGGCACCTTTGTGGTGGAGTCCAACAACGCCATTGCCTCGGGACTGCTGGGCGGCGTCGAGGATCATGAGCTGGCCTTTGCTGACGAGCAGGTCACCTGGCTGGCGAATGCCAAGTACTTTATCACCGATGACATCATGACCTTTGCGACGGTGTCCACCGGTTATAAATCCGGCGGCTTGAATTCAGTGATGACCCGCGGCGGCCTAACGGCTGAACAGCGCTTGTTTGATTCCGAAGAAGTGATGAGTTACGAGCTGGGTCTCAAGAGTACGCTGCTGGATAACCGCTTGATGCTGAATGCCACGGCGTATCGCACCGACATCGATAACTTTCAGGATCGGTCCTTCCAGGATTTGACCTTTGTGATTGCCAACGCCGGCGAGCTGCGTCAACAGGGGCTGGAAGTCGATCTGCAATATTATCCGCTGGAGCAGCTGTTCATCTCCGTCGGTTATGCCTATCTGGATTCAGAGTTTTTGTCGTTTGACAACGGCAGTGTTTTGCCCGGGGGGACTGGGACTCAGGATCTGTCTGGTACTGGCTATCGCTACTCGCCCGAGCATCAAGTCAACCTGGCCTCACAGTGGACTCAAGCCCTGGCCGACACCGGTATGGATTGGTTTGTGCGCGGCGAAGTCATGTGGACCGATGACGCCAACCTTGGCACCACCACCAATAACAATCCGCAAACCATACAAGAGGCTTACTCTTTGGTGAATCTGCGGGTGGGGCTCACCTCCGAGGACGACAGCTGGTCGGTGAGTGCCTATGTGGAAAACCTCGCCGATGAGGACTACTGCACGGGCATGTACGAGCAGCCCAACGGCCGTGCTTTTGGCACTGTCTCCAACAGTGGCACCTTGATCCGTTGTCTGCAGGGCGATCCCCGCACTGTGGGTGTACGCGGCAGTTACTATTTTTAGCGGCTTGTTCCTGTCCAGATAAGTCGTCCCCGGTAATCGGTTTTTGCCGGTGCAACCATGACAAACACGACCGCTGCGTTCTTATCGGAGGTTGGTGTGCGTTAATCGGAATTGAGGTTTTATTGATGAAAAATAATATCAGCAGAAGAAATTTTTTGGCTCTGGGTATGGGGGTGTCGGCGCTGAGTATCACCGGCTGCGCCAGTGATTATGAGTCGCGTGATACTTGGCAGCGCGGCGATTTGCAGCACATTTTGCCACTGGTGTCTCATCAGGCTTTTAATATTAAGGTGTCTTTTTTGCACCCGCGCAGCGAGCCGCCCGTGCTTAAGGTGGGCAACCGTGAGCTGACAGGCGGTCGTGAACTGCTAAACAGCCGTGAACAAACCGGCAGCCAACAGGATTCCAACGGCCGCTTCTGGGCGTTTCGCGTGGCAGATTTGTCGCCGGACACGGAGTTTCAATTGCAGCTAGTGGATTCGTCGGGTCAGGCGCTGTGTGACCCCTGGCCGTTAAAAACCTATCCCGCACCGACCGACAAGCCAGAAAAGCTGCGCATCATCGGCTACACCTGTGCCGGCGGTCCGGATCTGCCGGTATTGCCGGGTAACCGTGACGCCTTTAAACCGGTCGCGTATCGGCAAAAATTGTACGAACGGTTGTTGGCCCAACAACCGGATTTGGTGGTGGCCAACGGCGACCACATCTACTGGGATTATCGCTCCTGGGCCGCCAATCGTGACGGCACGCTCAGCCGGATGGCGATGGAGTGGTATCTGGGCAGTTACGGTACCTTTGACAAAACCCTGCCGGTAAAAGGCACCTCCAACGAAGAGACGCTGAAGAAGATCGCCGATGAACAAATCGGCCGAACCTATGGGGTGCAGTTTCGCTCGACGCCGGTGTATTTTGTCACCGACGACCATGACTATTTTGACAACGACGACGCCACGCCGGAGCTGGTGACTTTCCCGCCGGATCACTTTCATCAGGATTTGCGTCAGCTGCTGCAGTCGCTGTATTTTCCGGAATACATTGTGGATGCAGATATGCCGGCGGGCTTTCCCGGTTTGGTTAAGCGCGAGGCGGTGGAGTTGTCTACGCACTTTGGTGAAGTTCGCTACGGTGATTTGTTCTCCGGCGTCTTCTACGATTGCGGTGGTATGTTAAGTCTGGCGGGCGAATCGGCGGGCTTGATCCCAGCGTCGGTGGAGTCCTGGCTGATCGATAAAACCCGCGACGAGTCGACGCATCAGTTTGCGCATTTTCCGTCGCATCCGATGGGCTGGACGGCCGGCAAGTGGCGCGAGTGGTATCCGGATCTGTTAGAGAGCCAGGGGTCACTGGTGGCCAGTATCGAGCGTGATGAGGTGGGCAACAAATATCTGTGGCAGCAAGGTTGGTTTCAGCAACATCAGCGCTTGCTGGGCGCTATGACTTCACAGCGCACGCGCAAACCGTTGGTGGTGTCCGGAGACCTGCATTTGCTGGGGGCCGGCGCCATCACGCAAAGTGGCGAGTTAAACCTCGAAACGAACCCTGTGTATACGGTGCTCAGTGGCCCTGTGGGGGTTGGTGGCCTGGGGTGGTTGTCGAAAGCTCGCGGTCTGGCAGCAACAACACCGTCGGGGTTAGCGGTGGAAGAACTCATGCCGCCGGCAGAGCGCAACGGTTTCACTGTATTGGATGTGACCCGTGAAGGCATTAGCGTAGAACTGGTATGGTGCCCGCCCGGGTATGTCGCCCCCGAGTACCTGACGCTGGAAACTGCCAAGCAGTTCGTCATTGGGTAGCGGGGCTATTCATGTCTGAGGTGATGTTATGTCTGAGGTTATGTCCGAGGCATATTAGGTATGAGGCAGATATGCCTCATACGGTCTCAACTTGCCGGCAGGGGCTGCGCTACTCCTCCTTCCCCGATGGCCGCGCATAGCTGTCATTCAAGGCCTGCACAAACCCGTCCGCTTCTGCCAATACCTGTTCCAGTTTGTGCTTGCGCCAGCGTCCCCAACCGCGCGGGGTGCTGGACGCCAGTGAGCTCCACCAGGCGCGCAGGTTCCATTTAAACGCCCGCAGGATGGGTTCGCGATCGCGCCCCAGGGTTTTGTCGCGTTCCAGTTTGCGCAGCACGGTGCGACCGGCGAGGTTGCGGAGTTTGTGGTGAATGAACAGCGCCACTATGGCGGTGATGACTGCCACAGCAATCTGGGTGGGAATGTCGAGTCGTACAAACGGGGTCAAGTTGAAGCCGTTCCAGAGCCCCCGGCTGAGTGTCCACCAGAAGAACAGTCCGATCAGCAGTGCGAACACCGGCAGGCTGAACCACAGAGTGCGTTTGCGCCAGTCACGACGCGCCTGGGCCAGTCGCGGGATCTGTACGTCGCGGATGTGATGGGCGGTTTTTTCCAGCAGGCCCACCACCCGGTAGGAGCGTTCGACTTCGACCTGCAGAATGCGCGCTTCAATTTCGGCCAGGTCCTCGTCGCGTTTGCGTTCCAGTCGGGCCCGTACCGGATCGTCGACAATGCCCAGCGAGGCCTGTCGGGCGTAGATGCGATAGAAGCGTCCGGCGGTCAGGCCGCTCTGTGCCAAGGCGCGCTGCCAGGCGGCAAACACTTCCTCGGGATTGTCCTCTTTGGCGGTGTTGTCGATCTGGTTGAGGATGTACAAAAACTTGTTGGCGTCCGAGCGGTGAACGGTATCGGCCACCAGGTGTTTGAGGGAATCGGCCATGGCCCGGGGTTCGGGGTGACGCGCGTCGAAAAACACCAGCACCAGATCGGACAGGTTGATGATGTGGTCGGTGATCAGCAGCGTGGAGGTGCGCTGCTGGTCGGCATCGAAGCCGGGGGAGTCGATAAAAATCTTGCCCAGCAGCGATTCCGCCTGCACGGTCTTGAGCTGTAAATAAGAATCCACCCGCCGGCCTTCTCCTTCTGCCACGCCCTCGATGGCATCGCTGATCTGGTAGAACGGGAAGCGCGGGTCGCTGTCGAGCGCCAGCCCGGGCAAAGAGGTGCTGGCGGTGTCGGAGCCGTAACAGAGGATGGTGAACTTATCGTCCACCGCCTGATTGCCGGTGCGTTGCAGATCCTGCCCCACATACTGGTTAATGAAGGTGGATTTGCCCGCAGAGTAGGTGCCCAGCACCGAGATCACCGGCCACCAGGAAACGTGGGAGGTGTAGGTGTCGCCCTTGCCCATCAGTCCTACATGGCGGGCGATTTTGTCCAGCTTCTGAAAGCTCTGCACACAGCTGGCAAGCGTCGGGTTTTCCTGCTTGAGGTGGTTTTTAAGCCGTTCAATGCGTTGATGGGTCGTATTTTTGGCCACGAAATCATTCCATTTTGTTGTACGTTCACTCGTTTTACTGTTTTTTCACGATAGTTTGAGGTCTATTCACTAATCGTTTTACCGTCTGTTCACTATAGAAGTCATTTGCGACTCTGGCCAAAGTGCGGCGGTCGATTGTCCTCAATGTTTAACCAGCAGTTGAAGATTCGTCCCTCTACTGGCGTGGCAGACCATGGGCTGAGGTTGGGTTTATGAGGGGTTTATGGGGCGGTTGACCGCAGTATGGCCGCGCAGGTTCAGCGCATCTAACTTGGTCTAGACTGTGGTTAATCAGTAGGACATCAACAAAAGGTATTCAGTATATTGCCAGGAATCGGGTGCAGGGACCTCACAATGCCGGGCCAGCGAGTATTTTGGCGCCAATCCAACAGAACCTTGAGGTGGCGCGAAGGGCGGCGGCGCTGGCGAGCGGCGGGCTTGCCCTTATTGTGGCTGTTGGTGGCTTTCGGGTGGCTACCCCCGCTGGCACAGGCAGAAATTTTCCGGCTGGGGCCGGTGGACGGTCAACTGGATTTGAATCTCACCTACGGCGCCCTTTACCGGACCCGCGAACGCAACCCCGATAGCGTGGCTTATGCCAATGGCGGCAACAGCTCCGCCATCAATACCGATGACGGTACGCTCAACTATGACACCGGTTTGGTCTCCAACATGTTCTCCGGCTCGGCGGAGGTGGATCTGCGTTGGGGGCCGTTCAATCTGGTGATGCGGGGCATCGCTTTTTACGATTTTGAGCAGGAAGACGAGCCGCGAGAGCATCGCCCCTTTGAGCGGCGAGACCTTGAGGTGATTGGCTCCGACGTCACCTTGCGCGACTTCTATCTGGGTGCCCGCTTCAGCCCGGGTGGCATGCCCATCGCGGTGCGCATTGGTGACCAGGTCATCAACTGGGGGGAAAGCAATTTTGTCCGCGACGGGGTGGATACGATCAACCCGCTGGATATTGTGGGCAGCATGCTGCCGGCGCGATCGCCTCGGGATGTGCGTATCCCTCAGGGCATGGTGTGGACGGGTATTAACATCACCGAAAGCTTTGCGATTGAAGCGTTTTATCAGTACGACTGGCAGCCGGTGGCGATTCCTCCGGCGGGCTATTATCTCTCCACCAGTGATGTCACGGGAGAAGGCCGACGCAAGTTTGCGCAATTGGGTGGCGGCAACTTCTCGGATCTCGGCACCGACCTGGACGGCGCTTTCGGGTTGCCGGAGGGCACCTTGGGCTTTGATCCTGTGTTCCTGCAGTTGCCGCAGCTTGCCGATGAGCGGCCCAGCGATGGCGGCCAGTATGGACTTTCTTTAACGCGGATATCCCAGCAGGCCACGGCGGTGAAGTGGGGGGTTCACTATTTGCGCTATCACAGCCGGTTGCCGTTGCTCAGCGGGGTCAGCGGCAGTCAGGAGGCGGCCGATCTCACCTCATCTGCCGCGCTGGCACAGGCGCAGGCTGAATTGTTCCCGCTCTACCGTCAGCAGGGCTTGTCGGCACCGGACGCAGAGGTGGCGAGTGTGTCCACATCTGAGTTGCTGTCCTTGAACGCTTACGCCCGTCAGGCCGGGTATTTTCTGGAGTACCCCGAAGACATCAGTATGTTCGCCGTCACCTTTAATACGGCGACGCTGCGCACGGGGACGCTGGTGGCGGCGGAATTGTCTCATCACCGCGATGTCCCTTTGCAGCTGAACCTTGATGATGTGATATCCGCCGCGCTGTCGCCGGTGCAGTACACCCCCGATTTCGCCAACGGATCACTGGGGCGCTATGACGTTAACACGCGCATTCCGGGGTATGTGCGGCTGGATCGCAGTCAGTTTGCGCTGACCCTGACCCAGCTTTTGGGGCGCCGCTTGGGCGCGGCGCAATCGCTGGTTGGCCTGGATACGGCGTGGGTTCATATTCACCATTTCCCTGCGGCGGGCGAACCGCAACTGCAAGGTCAGGGTGGGGGTGACGCCAATTCCTGGGGTTATCGGTTGTTGGCACAGCTGCAATACAGCAATGTCTTCGGGGCTGCGAACCTCGCGCCCCGGGTTGTCTTTATTCACGATGTCGAGGGCTATACCCCAGCGCCTTTTGCGTCTTTCTGGGAGGGCCGCAAGGCGTTGTCGGTTGGCGTTGGGGGCGATTACCTCAATCGCTGGACGGCGGACCTCAGCTACACCGCTTTCTTCGGTGGCGGCAAGGTTGATCCGCTGAAGGATCGCGATTTCATTCGTTTTAACCTCAGTTTCTGGTTCTGATCCTATGCGTAACCCGAATTTCGCTGTACTGGTGTTGTTGGCAGGACTTGTCGGGTGGACAGCCGCGGCATGCGCGGAGGTTCTGGTTCGTGACTGGCCCAGGGCAACCCTTGATGAGCTCGGCGGGCCTGACTTTACGCCATTGGGGGCCGAGCGTGCCGGCAATGCCGACGGCAGTATTCCCGCCTGGGAGGGCGGCCTCACCCGGCCACCGGCCAATTACCAGAGCGGTCGTCAGGAACGCGATCCCTGGCCACAGGACCCTATCCTGCACACCGTCACCGCCGACAATGTCGGGCAATATGTCGACCTGCTGAGCCCGGGGCAGCGGGCCCTGTTGAAGGCTTACCCCGCTACTTGGCGTGTGCCTGTTTATCGCAGTCGGCGCTCGGCGGCTTTTCCGGAATGGGTCTATCAAGGCGTTTTGGCCAATGCCCGCCGCTTCGCCGAGGCGGGGGCGGAGGCAACCTATGAGCAGGCCCGCATCAGCTCGCCGTTTCCCATCCCTCGTCGCGGGGAGGAAGTGATGTGGAACCACAATTTACGCTGGCGCGGGTTGCGCATTCAGCGCCCTTTGGCGCGCGCGGCCGTGACTCCGCTGGGCCGCTTCACGTTGATCGTCGGTGATGAAGACATCGGTATTCCCTATGCTGCGCCGCAGCAGAGTCGGTTTTCCAAAGAGTATCCCAATGTCCTGTTGGCGATTAAAAGCAAATTTACGGGACCGTCCCTGTTGGCGAATGATGCCTCGCTGGTGCTGGAGCCCATCGACCATCGCGTCAGCAAAAGGAAAGCCTGGTCTTACCTGGAATCGTTGCGCAGGGTGGTTCGTCAGCCGTTTCTGGCCTATCACCAGCCGGCGTTAAACTCAGACGCGTTGAGGACCGTCGACGATTATGAGTTGTTTAACGGTGGCACCGACCGTTTTGAGTGGCAGTTGTTGGGCAAGCGGGAAATGCTGATCCCCTACAATGCGTACCGTCTGCATTCGGACCAGCTGGCACCCGAAGACATCATTCGCCGTGGCCACATCAATCCGGCCCACACGCGCTACGAGCGACACCGGGTGTGGGTCGTCGAGGGCAGGCTTAAAGCCGATAAGCAGCATGTGTACTCTCGACGAGTGTTTTATCTGGACGAGGACAGCTGGCAGGTGGTGGTCAGTGAGAGTTACGATCTGGAGGGCCAGCTGTGGCGCGTCGCCGAGGCCCACATTGTTAATTTCTACACGGTGCCGGTGCCACTGGCGACACTGTATGTCTACCACGACCTGAAACAGCGTCGCTATTTGGTGGATGGGCTGGACAATCAAATGACGCCTTACCGGTTTCTGGAGAGCGCCGATCCGCGGGAGTTCAGCCCCAATGCTCTGCTTTACTATGTGCGCTAGAGGATTTAGAGATTGGCAAGAAAGTTAGTCGCCTGTTTGTCAGCGTCGATCAGGCGTCCGGACCGGTCAGGGGGACAAACGCCACCGGCAGTATGGTGCGACTGTTCACCTCGCCATCCTCTTCTTTAGTGATTAACAGCAACTTTTGTCCGAAAAGTCGGTCACCCACCGGGATGGCCATACGACCACCGGGGCGCAATTGCTCAATCAGGGGAGGGGGGATGTGTTCGGCACCGGCGGTGACAATGATCGAGTCGAACGGGCCCATTTCGGGCCAGCCCTGGTAACCGTCCCCGCAGCGCACCGTAATGTTATCGTAACCCAGGGCCTGCAACCGCTGTTTGGCTTCTGCCGCCAGCTCGGGAATGATTTCCAGGCTGTAGACCTGTTTGACCAGCCGCGATAAGACCGCCGCCTGATAGCCACAACCGGTGCCCACTTCGAGGCAGATATGGTGCGGTTCCGGGTCCAGCAGATCGGTCATCAGGGCGACCATGTAGGGTTGCGAGATGGTCTGGCCGTAGCCAATGGAGAGTGCGTGGTTGACATAGGCCGATGCCCTGCGGCGCTCGGGGACGAACTGATCCCGTGGCACCTGACTGAATTTGCTGAGGACCCGTTCGTTCAGCTGTGCCCGGCCCGTGTAGCTGGCGGTCTCAGCGACTTCTTCACGAATTTCGCGCAACAGCTCTTTAAGTTCTGGCTTCATTGGCTGTACCCGCCTGTGTGGGGGGCGCGACTGGCGAGGAGCGCGCCTGGATCTTTTGCAGACTGTCGAGCCAAACCCGGCGGGCGCCTTCGGTGTGCAGGCAGACCACGACGCGCTCGAACAGGTCGCAGCGGCTGTTGAGCACATCCAGGCCAACACTGGCGGCGATACTGTGTGGGAAGCGGTTGCTGCCGGCCCCCAGGGCGGGAAAGGCGATACGTTTGAGCTGGTGGTCGAGTGCCAGTTGAATGCAGCTGTGGTAACACTGGCGCAATTGCTGAATGGCGGTCGCCCCCCATTGGTCGCCGCTGCTCCACTGCGGGGTGACCGTATGAATGATGTGGCGGGCGGGCAGGTGATCGGCGTGGGTCAGGCGAGCTTCGCCGATGCGGCAATCTTCCAGCCGGTGGCACTCTTGCTCCAGTTGGGCACCGGCCTGGTCGTGTATCTGGGCGGACAGGCCCTGTCCCCGGCTCAGGTATTTGTGGGCCGGGCAGACCAGTGCATCCACTGTCAGTTGGGTAATGTCCCCCGAGATGATTTCAATTTCACTCATCAGCGCTTCTCCTAAGCGACAGGCAGGTTGCCTCCGCTGCGATAACTCTAGTGTTTGCCGCTGGGGTCGAGTTTGTTAACCCCCACGTCGCCTTTCACTTCAACTGCCTTTTGCTTTAATGGTCTCTTACTGCAATGGTTTCTTACTACAACTATAGCCATTACTGCGCTGTTTGTTGGTAAGGCAGGGGGTAGGGGACAGATGCGAGATAACAGGAGACAGATGCGAGATGTGAGATAACAGGAGACAGATGCGAGATGCGAGATTAGAGATGCGAGATGCGAGATAATAGGAGACAGATGCGAGATAACAGGGGACGGGTGAGAGGGACGGGTGAGAGGGACGGGTGAGAGGGACGGGTGAGAGGGACGGGTGAGAGGGACGGGTGAGAGGGACGGGTGAGAGGGGACAGGTGAAATTAGTGTCTGAGATTGTCAGGTAGTTGACTGTCTGGTTGGGTTGCGGGTGTTACTGTAGTCTGTTTGGTATTAGGTTTTTAATGGATTGTGTGTGGGTGGGGCATTAGGATTGAGGTCTCTCTAAAAAAGGTGAGGCCTCCCGAGCACGATTGAAAGCCTTGTACCGCATGGATGACAAGACAAATAAGCAGCGCAGCAGAGAGGTAATATGAGCAATTCTTACGGCCCAACCGATTTTAAAATGACGGGCATTGACGCCCTCCAGCAACTGGAAGCGACACCTTGGGGGGATTATCCATTGCCCGCCAGCACTTATGCCATGCTACAGGGGGCCGCTGAGTCCTTTGGCGATGGCATCGCGTTGCGCTTTTTGGCGCAGGGAACGCCAGAGGAAGATTGCCAGGCCTACACTTTTAAAGAATTGCTGAGTTGCGTGACCCAGACGGCCAACGCGTTGCACGGCTTGGGGGTTGGCGCTACCGATTGTGTGTCCATGCTGTTGCCCAATTTGCCGCAGACCGTGTTCGCCATTTGGGGCAGTGAAGCTGCGGGCATCTTTAACCCCATCAATCCCCTGCTCGAAACAGAGCACGTTGCCGCTCTGCTCAACGAAGTCCATTGCCCAGTGCTGATCACGCTGGCGCCGCTGCCGGGCAACGATATTTGGCAAAAGGCCCAGGCCCTGATCGAGTCGGTACCCAGTCTGCACACACTGATTACGGTGGATATGGCGCCTCTGCTGCCGGCTGAGGCCCAGCAGGCGGTCCGTTCACAGCGCCCCGATTACTTGCAGCCGTTGCACCGGGCCGACGGCTCGGCAGTCAAGGTTCTGGACTTTGATGCGCTGATAGCGTCTCAGGTTGACAGTGAACTTGTGAGTGGCCGTCAGATTGGCAGCGATGACATTGCTTCTTATTTTCATACCGGTGGCACCACCGGTACCCCCAAGCTGGCACCACATACCCACGCCAATGAAGTGGCCTGTGCCTTTCAGATCAATACCGCACTGGATACCGAAGCGGGTAATGTTACTTTGGTGGGGTTGCCGCTGTTTCACGTCAACGCGGTGTTTACCACCTTGTCGGCCTGGCTTAGTGGTGCCGGTATTTTGTTGGGAACCCCACAGGGGTATCGCAGCCCCTTGCTGATGGAAAACTTTTGGCCGCTGGTGGAAAAATATCAGGTGACGGCGTTCAGTGCGGTGCCGACCATTCTGTCCGGTTTGCTCAACTTTCCAACCGAAGGGCATGACTTGTCGTCGCTGAAATACGCCCTGTGCGGAGCGGCCCCGCTGGCTTCTGAGCTTGCCAATCAATTTGAAAAGAAAACCGGCTTAACGCTGCTTGAAGGCTACGGGCAGACCGAGGGCACTTGCGCTACGACCATCAGCCCGCGTTACGGCGATCACCGCATCGGCTCGGTAGGGTGTCGTATGCCGTATATGGGGCTGCGCATTGTGGAGATCGATGAAAAGACCGGCCAGTGGGTTCGCGATTGTGATGTGGGTGAGGCCGGTGTGGTGGCGATCAGCGGTCCCAATGTGTTCGCTGGCTACAAGCAGCCCGAGCACAATGTGGGTCAGTGGGTGGAAGCGGGTTGGTTTAACACCGGTGACCTTGGGCGCCTGGATGAAGACGGCTTTCTATGGCTGACCGGTCGCAGCAAGGATGTGATCATTCGCGGTGGGCATAACATCGATCCGCAAATGATCGAGGAGGTCTATTTTAAACACGAAGCTGTGGCCGACGTGGCCGCCATCGGCAAACCCGATGCCCGCGTGGGTGAACTGCCCGTTGCCTTCATTCAACTGAAGAAAGGGTGTACGGCTTCCGAGGCAGAACTGTTGGCGTTTGGTCAGGAGCATATCCACGAACGAGCGGCAGTGCCCAAAGAAATTTTTATTGTAGAGGCGCTGCCGTGCACCGCGGTGGGCAAAATCTTCAAGCCTGACTTGCGCAATGCGGTGGTGGATCAGCTGGTGCGCGAAGAGCTGACGGCTATTGGTGTGGAGGCGTTTGAACTGAATGTCCAGATTGATAAGAAATTCGGACAATGGGTCACGGTAAACCTGCCATCCGAGCAAAACGCGGAAACGGTTCGGGAAACCCTGGGTCGTTACGCCTTCAAAACCACCGTCAACGTTTAATTCTTTAAACGCCTGCCACGCTGCAGTCCATCCATAAAGGTAGGGTGGATTGCAGCGCGGCTATCTTTTCTTTAAGGTTTTTCTTTTGACGGGCCTTATCCTTTTATAATTATCTCGCATCTCGCATCTCGCATCTCGCATCTCGCATCTCGCATCTCGCATCTCGCATCTCGCATCTCGCATCTCGCATCTCGCATCTCGCATCTCGCATCTCGCATCTCGCATCTCGCATCTCATTACAAACCGTCACTCTGACCTTACCTATTGAAAATTCAGTCTAAAGTGCAATTGGTTGCGCTTGCGTTACCTCGTACAATTTCAACTTTCTTTCCCGCGAGATCAAGGATGATCAGTGATGGATGCCCACCTTCAAACAATTACCCATTTAGTACTTGCGCATGGTGATCCACAGGTTTCGCCACAGGAGGTTCTGTTTCTGAATCAAAGGCCGATGATTGTTTTTAGTCATAACTTGGATCCTTCATCAGAAGTCAGTGGTTATAAGGTACTTTTGAGCGGCTATGCTCAACATGTTTCGGATAACGAGAGAGGGCGGCGGGAATCTGGAGACTTGAATGATGCATTATTGATGTTGCGGGCCACTCCGTATGCTATCAACGGAAAGAAGCTTAAAGGAAGTGTTTCTACCTATAGTGTGTTAGTTAAGAATACCTTTCGGATTGATTATCAGGTTCATAGTGGACAAGTCGTGGTCTTCAATATTCAGCCCGTACCGCACTTACAGCGATTGCGTGATGCCGCAGAGCAGCCGGGGCTGTATCTTGTGGCACGCAACTCTTATGGCAGTTGGCGGGTAATGGGTAAAACCGATACAGTGATGACCACCCATGCAGCGGTCAATGGCCAAGCCAATAACCTGACCAAAGCGCAATGGCTGATGGGCAGTCATCTGTCGGTTGAGTTTGGCGATGGCGTACAGGAGTTCTCGCTGTTTCATAATCCTACTGTGGGGGGCTATGGCGATACCTGGGAATCGGTGCAGGATAAACTGGGTTTTACCACGCTGGTAACACGGCAATTTGCGGCGGTGCTGAAGAGCACCCAAGATGGGGGCAAAGAAACCTACTGGGTTGTGCACAGCCAGGGCGGTTTGATTTTTGTGGAGGGGGTGCGGTATTTACTCAACAACCACAGCCGCTCGGCGTTACGTCATCGTACTTTTAATGGCATAAAAAACGAACAGAAGGGGCTGCTGGATAAGCAAAGAGTGGCTTTTCATGGCAATGCCAATAATAATTGGCGTTCCAGGCGATTGCTGGATCGAGCCGGGGTCGAGCTGATTGCGATCCGGGCCCACGATTACGATTTTGTCACCAATATCTTAGGGGCAAATACCGCAAATCCACGCAAATTGTTGGGGTCTGTACTCTACACGAATCACGTCACTCGGGGCTCCATCGTCCAGAGCCCCCATACGCTGGTACAAAGCCAGCAACAATGGGAGCAGAATATGATCACTGGGCCAGGGAAGGGGCGCAATCTTATGCAGCAAGGGTTTCACCGTTCCGGGAAAGTCGTCACTCAGACGGTTAAAGTGATTAAAAACTACCTGCCATGAAGCGCAATCATCCACGATTATTTCTGGGAATTATTTCTATGTTATCCATCCTGAGCAGCCTGCTGCCGTTTTCCGCTTCGGCGAAAGAGTCTGTCGTATCCCAGCGTCGGGTGAATATCGGCGGTTATCCGTTCAGCTTTGATCTGCCAGAGGGTTTTAGTAAGGATTTGCCGGCCGAGAATTTGGTGGAGCAGCTGGAGATCAATCAAGTGGATCTGTTTGATGATTTAACCGCGGGCCATTTGCTGCGCCGCTGGTGGGATATTAAGGAACCCGGTTGGTTCGGTGCTGAGCTCGGTACTGTCATGCTGGAAATGAGCGTGCAAAGAATCCATCCCAACTCTCTGAAACGAATTCATTCCCAGCCTTATGATGTGACAGATCGTCTGGATTTTATGTTTGCCATTGAAGAGCTTTTATTGCGTCGTTATAAAGCGCATAACGAAGAGGTTCGGCATCGGGATGGTAGTTGGAATTTTGAGTTGGCATACAACGTGGCGGGAATAGCTACTATGTTGGGGGGTAGGGTGGATGCACGTTATTGGAATCATATATCTGAAAGCCAAAACTGGCTTCGCTACAGCATTTCAGCACCATTCGATGCAATAGTGACAAGCTATGCTCTTCCGGTTAATAGAAATTTTATGATCGAATTGGCTTTCACTTACAGCGTGAATCATGACATCGCGCTAAAAGGGGGGAAACGTGACTTCTTACGGGTGTCAGAAGAACAAATTACCGACCCGATCATCAACAGCCTGTATCTCCAATACCCGGGCGACAGCCCCATAAAATCCGCGGTAGAAGGCGAGTGGGTAACCGAAACCACCGATGAGGTGGTCCGCCGCAACTGGCAGAGGCTTGTGAAGCCCCTGTTTGGGGAAGAGGCGTATCAGATGGCGTTAGAAGAACACAAAAAGCGTGAAGCGTTGGAAGATCGTTCTGGCCTTTGAGCGTTCGGCGGGTATTGCCGGCGTTGCCTCAGGTCTTGTCCCTGATCGACTTCGAATTTGAGTCTGGCGAAGAATTATTTCTTATCGCTATAGCCAGTACCCAATTAAGATCTTACTCGAAACAAATACTGGCGCGTATTCAATCATATTCAGTCCACTCTCTGTATCGCTACCCCTCCTTTAGCAATCCTTGTGCTATCTTCAAAAGCAACCCTTCGTCGAGAGGGCTGCTCGGGAAACAGCCTGCTTTGCCCATTAAAAGACTCATATAGCCAATAAAAATCTCGCCGATAGAGGAATTTAATTACCTTAAACGCCAGCCGTCACCTATATAACTATTTGATTATAAAAACGTAAAGTAACCGTGTCGTTGTTTCGAAAGTAGCTTTAGTCGCCGTTTCGAAGTAGCTCTAGTCTCCGTTTCGAAAGTCACTCTAGTCGCTGTATTGAATGTTTACCTCAGGGAGCTCATAAACATGTTTAAACAGTCCGTACCTATCGTTGCCGCACTGGCATTGGCAGTGTCTTCTGCCCTGTCTTCAGGTCCTGCGTTTGCCGCAGGCGAACCCAAGCCCAATCAATTTTGGTGGCCAGATCAATTAAATCTGAGTCCTCTGCGCCAGCACTCTCCGCAATCCAATCCTTATGACGAGTCCTTTGATTACGCGGAGGCTTTTAAGACGCTGGATCTCAATGCGGTGAAAGCCGACATTAAATCCGTGATGATGACGTCACAGGATTGGTGGCCTTCAGATTATGGGCATTATGGCCCGTTCTTTATTCGCATGGCCTGGCACAGCGCGGGCACCTACCGGGTACAGGATGGCCGCGGTGGCGCGGGTGGTGGTCAGCAGCGATTTGACCCTTTGAACAGCTGGCCCGATAACGTCAGCCTTGATAAGGCGCGGCGGTTGCTGTGGCCGGTGAAACAGAAGTACGGCAAGAAACTGTCCTGGGCTGATTTGATGGTGCTGACGGGTAACGTGGCACTGGAGTCCATGGGCTTTAAGACCTTTGGCTTCGCTGGTGGCCGCGTGGATGACTGGGAGCCCGACCTGGTGTACTGGGGCCCGGAAAAAACCTGGCTGGCCACCAGTGACAAACCCAACAGTCGTTACTCCGGCGATCGCGTGCTCGAAAATCCGCTGGCGGCGGTGCAGATGGGCTTGATCTATGTGAACCCGGAAGGGCCGGATGGTGTTCCCGATCCTATGGCCGCGGCCAAAGACATTCGCACGACGTTTGGCAATATGGCCATGAACGATGAAGAAACGGTGGCGCTGATTGCCGGTGGTCATACTTTTGGTAAAGCTCATGGTGCCGTATCGAACGATTGTATTGGTCCTGAGCCCGCTGCCGCAGGCCTTGAAGAGCAGGGTTTCGGCTGGAAAAATAAATGTGGCACCGGCAAGGGCGCCGACACCTTTACCAGTGGGCTGGAGGGTGCCTGGTCGGCAACACCCACCGCGTGGTCTTCGCAGTATCTGGACAATCTGTTTAACTTTGAGTGGGTGCAAACCAAAAGCCCAGCGGGTGCGACCCAGTGGGTTCCCAAAAACGCGGACGATGTGAAGGTGGTGCCGGATGCGCACGACCCCAGTAAACGCCACGCGCCTATCATGTTCACGACGGATCTTTCTCTGAAGGTCGATCCCAGTTATCGCAAAATCGCCAAACGTTTCCAGGAAAATCCTGACGAGTTCCAGCTGGCGTTTGCCAAAGCGTGGTTCAAGCTCACTCACCGCGATCTGGGACCGCGCAGCCGCTACTTGGGCGCCGAAGTGCCTGCCGAAGAATTGATGTGGCAAGACCCGGTTCCCGCGGTGGATTACGATCTGATTGGCGATGGCGACATTGCCAAACTGAAGTCGGCGCTGCTGGATTCCGGTCTGAGTGACCAGCAATTGATCCGAACCGCCTGGGCTTCAGCGGCAACCTTCCGCGGCACTGATATGCGGGGCGGGGCCAATGGCGCGCGCATTCGTTTGGCGCCACAAAAAGATTGGGCGGTGAATGATCCGAAGGAACTGAAAAAATCGCTCAAGCGCTATGAAAAAGTGCAGAGCAAATTCAATAAATCCCAAGGCAAGTATGTCTCCCTCGCGGATTTGATTGTGCTGGGTGGCAATGCTGCGGTTGAGCGGGCTGCGAAAAAAGCCGGCTACGACGTGAGCATTCCTTTCGCACCGGGTCGCACGGATGCCTCTCAGGAGCAAACCGATGTGCAGTCTGTCGCAGCACTGGAGCCAAAGGCCGATGGTTTCCGCAATTATTACAGTCAAGGCAAAAGCTATGGCAAGGGCAACAGCCTGTCACCGGCAGAGATGTTGGTTGATCGCGCGGATATGTTGACCCTCACGGTGCCTGAAATGACCGTGTTGGTTGGCGGCATGCGTGCGCTTAGCGCCAATGTCGGCGGCACCAGGCACGGTGTGTTCACCGATAAACCCGGCACCCTCACCAATGATTTCTTTGTGAATCTGCTGGACATGTCCACCCAGTGGTCCAAGTCCAAAACGGATGGCATTTACGAAGGTCGTGATCGCAGCTCGGGTAAATTGAAGTGGACGGCCACTCCGGTTGATCTGGTGTTTGGTTCAAACTCCGAACTGCGTGCCGTGGCGGAAGCCTATGCCACCGACGACGCCAAAGAAATGTTTGTGAATGACTTTGTCGACGCCTGGAGCAAGGTGATGCAACTGGATCGCTTCGATTTGTAAGGTTTGGGTTTAATTGCCGGCCCCCAGGATCAGCGTTAATCATGAGGTCGGCGTTAACCATGAAACAGGCGTTAACCATGAGACCGGCGTTAACCATTGGACTCAGGTTAACAACGGATTCATATCCCACAGCGGCGTAGCGATACGCCGCTTTTTTTGTGCGCTACTCGCGGGCTCATGACTTGATGACGGGCAATTCCTGCCAGCGCGTGGTGTAGGCGGGTGAGGTGTAATGTTGCCGCATCTTCCATTTTTTTGTGACACCTTCCGCCCCCAGAAACAGCGTTCCCCGGCCGTAGTTGCGATTGATCGTGTCGATCACCTGCATGAGCTGATCCGTTTTGGGCGACTGGCCGGGGTGAAAGAAGTCCTGTTGCTGGTAGTGCTCTTTACTGATCAATTCCAGTAGCCCCACGCCGGCCTTGAGAAAGCGGTGGTGGGGTTTGTACAAACCCCGGAGAGTTTCTTTGGCGCAGTGGGCAATCAGGCGACTGTCATCGGTGGCGTAGGGGAGCTGGACGACGGTGCTGTTGCTGAAGTACCCGGGTTCGAACGGAGAGGTGTGCAGGAACACGTGCATCGATTGCGCCAGGGATTGCTGTTGGCGCAGTTTCTCGGTCGCCCGGCAGGCGTATACGGTGATGGCTTGCAGTATGGGTTCGAGTTCACCGAGCTTTTCGCCAAAAGAGCGTGTGCAATAGATTTGCCGTTTCGCCGGTGGCTGACTGTCCATAGGAATACAGGGAGTGCCGTTGAGTTCTTCAATGGTTCTTTCGATGTTGATGCTGAGCCGGCGGCGGAGGATTTTGGGGTTGGCGCGGGCCAGGTCGTAAGCGGTGTGAATGTCGCATTCGGCCAGCCTGCGGGCGAGGCGTTTGGCAATCCCCCAGATTTTGGTGACCGGGGTTCGCTGTTGCAGCCACTGCCATTTGTGGGGCTCGTCGAGCACGCAGACCCCCGCGCACTGGGGGATGTTCTTGGCGGCACGGTTGGCCAGCTTGGTGAGGGTTTTGCTGGGGGCGATGCCGACCCCGACGGGCATGCGCACATCGCGCCACAGGGTTTCGCGGATGGTCTGCCCATAGCGTTTCCAGTCTTCGTTCATGCCATCAAACTGAAGGAACATTTCATCGATGGAATAGACTTCGACCTGAGGCGCGAAGTGGCGCAGTGTCATCATTACTCGATTACTGATGTCGCCATACAGGGGGTAATTGCTGCTGAATATCGCCACGCCGTGCTGGCGTAACAGGTGCTCGACCTTGAAAAAAGCCTGCAGGTCGCCAATGCCCAGGGCCTTGGCTTCTTTGGAACGGGCCACCACAAAGCCGTCGTTGTTCGACAGGACCACCACCGGTTTGCCCCGCAGGTCGGGCCTGAAGACCTGTTCACAGCTGGCGTAGCAGCTGTTGCAATCCACCAGCGCCAGCATCAGCGGGGCCTGTGGTAGCGGATGGAGGCCATGACCACTCCCTCAATGAGGATGTCCTGGTCTTCGCGAATGGCAATTGGAGGGTAGTGACGATTGGCGGATCGCAGGCAGTGGTGGTTCTTGTCGAGCTGCTTGCAACAGAGCTCGCCATCGATGGCCACGACCACCACATCGTTCTGTAGCGGCTCCAGGGAGCGGTCGACAATCAGCAGGTCCCGATCAAAAATCCCCACCCCCTGCATGGAATCGCCGCTGGCCCTGGCCAGATAGGTGGCCGCCGGATGGGTAATTAAATGCTCATCCAGACTCAACGAGCCCTCTTTGTAATCGTCCGCCGGGGAGGGGAAGCCGGCCTGCACGGCGTGGCTGTACAAGATCAATTTCATGCATTTAACTCAAAATACTGTATATGTGTACAGTATATATTCCGGGCTTACAGTTTGCCAAGGGAAAGCGTTGTGGTGTGTATTACGACAATTCTGGTTTACTATATTTGCATGAACACTTCAGCCAAAACCAAGACTCAAACCCCTATCAAGACTCAAGCCAACATCAGCCGTGCGGATACCCACCTCGATAAGGACCTGGGGCTCACCAGTCAGGGGCTGGTGGCGCATTTGATCGCGGTGACGCACTTTGTCCAGAAGAGCACCCAGGACAGGCTGATGGCCAGCCAGCGCTACGAAAAGCTGAGTTTGTCCTATGAGGGGTATATCTCCTTGTTGGCGGAACAGGATCACTCCCCCGGTGAACTGGCGGCCAAGCTGGGGATCAGCAAGCAGGCGTGCAGTAAGGTCATTCGCGAGCTGGAGACGCTGGACTACATCGAGCGTCGAAAACACCCGCAAGACAGCCGTTCCAGTTTGTTGTCACTGTCGGCCAAGGGGCGGCAGCTGTTGCAGGACGGGGTTCAGCACATGGTTGAACTGCAGCACGAATTTGCCAGCAAAGTGGGTGAAGAGCGTCTGCAAGAGTTAATCGGTCTGCTGGAGGCGCTGTGTCGCATTCGCAAGATTGAACTGCCGGAGTTGCGGGTGCTGGAGTCCACGATGGATGGCGAACACGCTGGCAGTGACGCCTTCAAGAGCGGGTCTACCCGTTTGAATCAGTTGTCGTCCGTGCTGAACCGGGAGTTTCGCCGGGCACTGTTCACGTCCTTGAGTGATAAAGGGTTTCAGGGGTTGCGCGCCAACCTTGGCCAGGTGCTCGGTTTGATCAGCCAGGAAGGCCAAAAAATTCAGTACATCGCGTCGGTGACGGGTGTCAGCAAACAAGCCGTTGCCGTGACGGCAGCAGAGCTTGAGCAACAGGGGTACATTGTTCGCGAGCCGGATCCGACCGATAAGCGACAAGTGATTTTACGATTGTCACCGCTGGGTTCGGAACTGCTGGTGGAGATTTTGGCCAGTGTGCGGGAGTTGGAGGCATCCATTCACAAGGCGCTCGGGGATGACAAGTATCGGGCGCTGGAGGAAACCCTGGCGACCTTGTATTTGGAGGTGGCGGCTCAACACGGCAGCATGGGGGCTCTGCCGGGAAAAATCCGACAGTTGTCAGAAGAGCTATTGGCAGAGTTGGGCGCGGCAGGTGCTTATGCGTTGGCCCAACGGTTAATGACGATAACGCGCGGCAAGATGTAAAGGCTATATTCGTTTTCTCGTCCGTTATGCAACATTAGCCATTCGAGTTTACAGACTCTTTGCCGCCAGGGCTCCGGTGTACTCTTTTAGATGGCCTTAGATTAGGCGGCCTCAAATTAGACGGCCTCAGACGCTTCCCACTGCTCGGGCAGGGCCGCAGCTTTGCGGGTGGTCATGTCAAAGCCGACACTGGTGACAGAGCCCTTTGCCCGCAGCGTGCCATTAGCGTAGATCTCATTGCGCAGTGTCATGCTTTTGGTGCCCACCCGTGAACACCAGGTCACCACCTCAATGTGATCGCCGTAAACACATTCCTGGATGTAATCCAGATTGATGTTGGCCACCACCATGCCAACCGCCATGGGCGTCAGCTTTTCGAGCTCGTCAAAGAAGTCGAGCCGGCCCACTTCCATAAAGGTGACGTAGGAGCCGGAAGAAATATGCCCCATGGCATCGGTGTCGGAATAGCGGGTTTGTACTGTGGTTCGGGTGACGGGGAGCTTCATAGTCAGGCAATTGCTTCAAGTGGGATTAATGATGTTATTGGCTGACCAGTTTACCCGCCAAAGCTGGTCAGCGTCACCGCCCCAGTGGGTCTGTGGCTCAATGTCGACATATTCTTTCCTTTAAAGCGTATCGTCGAACTGTTCTACATGCTTCTTGTGATGGCGGGATCGTTTTTTCTTATAGGGGAAGTAGCTGAAAACCAGTATCAGAATGGCGGGTAACAGCAGCAAATCGAAGACCAGCGCGGCGATCAAGCCAATGCTGGAGAGCAAGCCAAAATAGCCCATGGGGACGAAGGCGCTGGCGAGCAGCAATAAAAACTGGCTGCAGAGGATAAACGTGGTGACCATCACGGCGCGGCCGGCGGTTTGATAGGCGCGCACCAGGGCGGTGACCGGCGACCTGCCAGCTTTGATACGGTGGATAAAGCCGTGATACACGTGAATGGTGTCGTCAATGGCGATGCCGACGGCAACGCTGGCGATCATGGCGGTGGCCATGTCGAGGTTGATGCGCAGCAGGCCCATGACAATAAAAATCAACAGGATGGGCGACAGGTTTGGAATCATACACAGGGCGGCGTCGCGCAGTGAGCGCCAGGATGCCAACAGAAGCAGAAAAATCAATACCAGGGCACCGCCCAGACTTTTGCCCTGGCCTTCGATCAGCAACGCTTCCTGATCGGCAAACAGCCGACCCGCTCCGGAAATTTCCCATTTAATGTCTGCGCCCAGTAAGCCGGGGCGCTTGCGCAGCTGTTCGCGCACATCCTGAATCAGTTGCCGAATTTCTTCGGCGCCGTGCACGTTGGCACTGATGGCCACGCGAGCGTTGAGGTAATCGCTGTCGATAAAATCAAACAGGTCTTCGCCGTCGTAGACAAACAGGTATTGGCTGATCAGCTGGGCGTCGTCGGGAATGGTGCGGTATTTAGGGTCTTCAGCGTGAAAGCCCCAGTTCATTTCTTCGATAAAGTCGGCCACCGAGAGGGTTTTATCGACGGATGTGAGGCTTTCCAGTCCGGTCTGGAGCTGCCTGATTTGTTGCAATATCGCGGGTTTCAGCAGCCAGTCAGGGTCGGTCGCGGTAAAGACAATCTCCAGCGGCAGGGTCCCGGCGAGTTTGTTTTCGATGTGGGCAGTGTCCACTCTCAGCGGGTGATCGGCGTGGAAAAACTCCAGCAGATTGGTTTCTACCTTGATGCGGGCGATCAGTGGCGCCGAGGCCGCCAGCGACAGGACAACCACCGCGATGACGGTCACCGGATGGCGAATACCGGTGCGTACCAGCACATTCACCAGTTGATCCAGAAATTGCAGTCCGTGCTGACGCCTGGGCCAGGGTTTGCGGTCAAACTGAACCAGAATGGGGGGCAGCAGGTGTATGACAATCAGGTAAACCAGACAGACCCCGAGCGCGGCGGAGAGTCCAAACATGCGGATGGGCGGAATCGAGCTGAACCCGAGGGATGCCAGCCCGATGGCGGTCGTGAGGGCGCTGAACAGTGCCGGGCGTTTGACTTCCTGCATGGCCGCATTGACCCGTTCGCGGCCGTTTAGACCCCGCAGCGAGGTGTATTGCAGCGCGTTGTAAACATGCACCAGTGCCGCCATGGTGAGTGCCGACAGCAGCGGCGGCAGGATACTGGAAATGGAATTGAAGGGTTGATCAAACAGCACGAACAGGGAGGTGGTGCTATTCACCACCGCACCGGTCACCACGCCGGTAATGACCACGGCCAGCATGCGGTGAAACAGCAGCCAGGTGAGTAGCAGGCCGGTCGCTACCGTGAGGGGAATGAACGTCATGTTGTCCTGCAGAATCATCCGCATTTGGGCAACGTCGGTGGTAATTTCTCCGCTGACAGCACGTAGATAACCGTCCAGTTGCTGCTCTTTAACCCGCTGGAGGATCGACTCTTCCAGCTTGAGGTTGAGTATGCTGTTATCCAGATTGACGGGAATCACCACCATGGCAATGGCCGAGCCATCGGCGGCCACCAGAGAGTTGCGGGCAAAGCGGTCGCCGATGGCTCGCTGCAGACGCTCCTGAGGGCGGGTCTCGTCGAGCTGCTCGATATCCACTAACGGGCTGATCAGGAAGCCTTCGTCAGTCCCTTCAATGTGGTCCTGACTGGTGATGGCAATGACATCGTCCACATCCTCCAGGTTACCGATCTCAAACCCCAGCTGATCGTAAGCCTGCAAGAATCCATCGGAGAAGAGGGCAACCCCTTCAAACAGCAAAATGATGACTTCATCGTCGGGAAAAATCGTTCGCACGTGATCGTAAAATTGGCGGCTCAGTGCGTCGGGTGGTAAAAACGTGGTGGGCGCGTTGTTGATGTTCAGCTTGGGTAAGATGGCGTTGGGGAGAACGGTAATCGCCAGCAAACAGATCAGGCACAGGTACAACCGCCAGGGCAGGTTGCGCACACGGTTAGCGAGCTTGCGGTCCTCCTCGGTCACCATTTGTATTTCAATGACATCCTTGCCCTCGAGATGGGTGCAGTAACCGGACAGTTCTGCAGCAAAGATGTGCCCGTCGGCGGAGCGAAAGTTCACGCTGAGTTGAGGCAAGTGCTTTTGGATCGCGTCGGAATGGGAAGCCTGGGTTAAAAATTCACGCAGGGCGGCTTTGTCCAGCTCCACGGTATGGTCGAGCAGGTTGGAAGACTCCAGCTGCTCGAAGTGGTCGTACCCCAGCTTTTCGACAAAGCGGTGATTGGCCAGCACAAAAATGCCGTAGTCCATGACGGCAATGGCATGGCGTTGGCTGGCAAGACGCTGTTGGTATTCCTTTTTGTCCGTGATGGTCGTACTCCCACTTCGCGTTTTCCATTCGACAGCGTGCCAGCAAGCAGAACTACGACGGGATGTTCCTGTGGGCGTTGCTTTGTCTGCACCAGTCCTGTCAGCGCGGGGCTACCCTGTCAGAGGTCGATGCGCCAACCCAGGCTGATCAGGGAGTTATCTTCATAGAATCCGCCCACGCTGCCCTTGTCTCCGTCGTAACTGTGTAATTCCAGATAGAGCTCCTGACTGCTGAACCCGGTATAGGTCAGTTCTGGGTTGAAGTATAGGTCGTTCATGTCCAGTCCGACATTGAAACGCATACGGGCACGCCAGTTGTTGTCGGCAAAAGGCCATTCCAGCGAGCCGTTGAAAGAGACGGCCTTGTCCCGATCGAGAACACTGGGCGCATCAATCAGGTAATTGCCGACCAGTTGCAGGTTGAGGCGGGTATCGCCGTCGCCGGGGAACATTTCCAGGGCCACACCCCAGGCGAGGCTTTCGGTACTGTCGAAGCGACCGTTCGTGCGGGTGATCGGGGTGTCGCTGTTCCAGGCGGCTTCGAGCTTGAGGGTGCCGCCGAGGGCTTCAAAGCCGAGGTCACCAGAGACCGTCGTGGAGCGCAGGTGTTTCGCTTCCACCAGATTGCGTGCCGGGTTGTAGGTGAAGTAGGGCAGGGTCGCGACACCACGCTGGATGCTCAGCGCATAGTCATAGCCGCTGCCCTGTTGGTTAAAGCGTACACCCAAGCCACCGTCAGTGTCGGGGGCGCTGTCGTCGATGGCGGCGGTGCGCACGACGGCTTCAATGGCTGCGGTGGTGTCGAGTCCGATGATGGTGCCCTTGTCTTGATTTATCGGGTACCAGATGCCGCGGTTGTCGGGCAGTTCGGCTTCGCGCAGCCGAGGGACATACAGGAAGTCCAGCTTTTGACGGCCGCCGTCCATAAAATGTTCATAACGCACGGCGGCAGAGGCCAGGCGTCGGTCTTCCAGGTCGTCCAGCAGGCCACGGCGCAGATCGGGAGTGCTGAGGCGATCGCTGGGCGGCAATTCGTCGATGCGCCCCCAAATGACTCTTTGGGCACCAAGCGTGAGTATGCCGCTCTTGCTTCGGTAGCGTATGAACGTTTCATCGTAGTCCAGGTCGGTGTCGTCCCAGCCGCCGGGGTGTTCATCGTAGAGATCCACTCTGGCGGCCGCCTGAGCTTCCCATGGCCCCTGTTGCCAGTGAATTTTGGCCCTGGCGTGTCCGTAGAGTTGGTAGTCGGCTGGGTTGTCGCTTTCAAGAAAGCCGGTTTCAAACCAGGCCCGATCCAGGGAGACGCTTACCCCCTGGTCTGCCTGGCTGGGCGGCTGATCCGCAATGCCCAGTTCGTCACCAAGATTCAGCTCGTCATCAGTGCCCGCTTCGTCACCAATGTTCAGGTCGTCATCAATGTTCAGGTCTTCGTCAATGCTCAGTTCATCATCGGTACTGAGTCCATCGTCAATGCTCAGTTCGTCATCAATGATCAAATCGTCCCCATCCAGACCGTCATCAATGCTCAGGCTCTCGCCATCCCCACTCTCAATGATCAATTGCTCATCGTCCGAGTCTTCAATAAACAGCCGGTCGGAGTCAGCGTTTGCGTAACTGCTGGAGAGCGAAGCGCTCAGGCTCAGCAATAATGCCGCCAGCAAGGGCTGGGGTGTGTGGTTCATGGTGTGTTCCTTATGGTTTGGGGCTGTCACTATGCGTTGGTGTGCAGTTGATCGGCTGCCAAAATTAGTCTTTGTCTTTGTCTTTGTCGCCGGTCGCTTGCGGGGCGGATTTCCGGGGACGGAAAGGTTTTTCCAGATTCTCATCCGCCAGGCCGCGCTGGGTAAACAAGTTGTCTGGCAGCTGCTGATCGTAGATGACATCGGTGGTGATCAGGTGGGTTTTGTGATTCTTTTTCAGGTCGGTCATGGTGCTTTGATACACCGTCCAGTACCCCTGCACCTTGCGAATTTTACTGGCCTGCAAGCGTTTCACCGGCTTGTCACCACGGGTGTAAAAATCAACCCGGAGGGGAATCAGCAGGCGATCGTGAATGCAGCTGACGCGTTTGGAATACACCGAGTTGGATTTCTCCACCGGGGTGCTCTCGAGCAAGGTGCAGCTGACGCCACCGACTTCATCGCTTCCCAGCAGGCGGTGGTTATCCATGCTGACCTCGCGGTCACTGAGGTCTTCGTAAAAAAAGTCCGAGCCCACAAACCGGCCGCCTTTGCGGCTGGAGGCAATGCGGCGCACGCGATCCAGTGAGGGCAGATAAAGCCACTGGTCCGATTCGTCGCCGGGGTGATCAATGGAGAGCAGGCCGGTGCCGGCGATGTCTTTGGGGGTGATAAAGCGCATCAGGCCCCAGCGCTCGCCTTTGCCCTTGTCGGCGCCGTAACTGTAAAGCAGGCGTTTTTTCTGAACTTTGCCTTTGCTTTCGAGAGCCATAATCACCCGGGAGCTGATATTGTCGCCGGAGGGACGATCGTAGACCGCCTGGGCCAGCGCTTTGGCTTTGGCGCTACTGTCGTTCAGGTTCTTCTCATCGCCGGATGGGCTGTCCTTTGCGGCAACGCTGGCCGTGGCGGACAGCGACAGCAACGCGATCAGCATTAAGGTAAAGCGGCTCAGTGGCTGAGCGGCTTTAACAGTAACAAGGCGGCGGTGGGGAAATCTCATGAGTGTCTGTCCTGTGTCAACACGCTGTGCGTCAAGGTGGGCGTAGCCTACAAACCTTTTCGCAAGCCTGCCAGTGGGGAGTGATCAAAGGAAAAAGTAATCGAGGTTTTTTGTTCTATTCCGTTGAATTGAGCGACATTGGCGGCAGAAAACGCAAATTTTCAGGTTTTTCATGGGAGAAAAACCCTGCCATTGGGGGTGATTATAGTTAAGGACATACACTTAGGAGCCAAACGGCTAAGTGGGACTATTCACAATTAAGAGGGGCTGCTCACAGTTAAGAGGGACTGCTCTCAGTTAAGAAGGGCTATTCTAAGAGCAGGTTATTTGTGTGAGGTCGGTATGAGGCGTTTTTGAGGCGCGCCGGTTGGGTGGTCTGTTGATTTTTTACGGTGCAGTTCGTCACGGCAGGTCGTCACAAATGCCCTATGGCATCCTGTGCAAAAACCGGCTAGTCTGTCACGGAAGATAATAGTACATTTGTACAAAATATGGCGGCACCCAGCCTTTGATCCTTTTTACACAGCCGCGGTACGCAAAAATAAAGTCTTTAAGGAAAGAATAAAGTCTTCAACGAAAGAATAAAGACACCACAAAAACAATTAAAACTCATCAGCATCGGAGAAATTTCATGCCTTCAGCACTTCAGATTCAATCGACGTTATTGGAAAACGGCACACTGCAGGTGGCCCTGGCCGATGTGGGAATACCCACGCCAGAGGCTAATGAGGTGGTGGTGAAAATTGAGGCTGTGCCCATTAACCCTTCAGACTTGGGGACTTTGTTTGGCCCGGCGGACATCAGTCAGGCAGAATCCCGGGGTGAGGGGGCCGCGACCGTGTTGTCGGCGCCCTTTCCCGCCGAATTGATGGAGCGCTTCGAGGGACGGGTTGGACAGGCATTAACGATAGGCAACGAAGGCGCCGGGGTTGTGGTTGCCGCGGGCAGCAGTGATGAAGCCCAGGCCCTGTTGGGTAAAACCGTCGCCCTGTTTGGTGGCAGCATTTTTGCCCAGTACCGGGCGGTGCCGGTGGCCATGTGTTTGCCGCTGTCTGAGGGAACTTCCGCCAAAGAGGGCGCTTCCTCCTTTGTGAACCCGCTGACGTCTTTGGCCATGGTGGAAACCATGAAAATGGAAGGCCACAAGGCCCTGGTGCACACGGCGGCGGCGTCGAACCTCGGTCAGATGTTGAACAAGATTTGTCTGGCCGATGGCATCGAGCTGGTGAATATCGTCCGCAAACAGGAGCAGGTGGATATCCTCAAGGCGCTGGGGGCCAAGTACATCTGCAACAGCAGCTCTGACACCTTTATGGCGGATTTGACCGATGCTCTGCATGAAACAGGCGCCACTATTGCCTTTGATGCGACCGGTGGCGGGCAGTTGGCGGATCAGATTTTAACCGCCATGGAAGCCGCAGCGGCGCGCACACCAGCGCCATACAGTATGTACGGCACGGATGTCTTTAAGCAGGTGTATCTCTACGGCAACCTCGATCTCACGCCGACCATCCTGACCCGCGCTTATGGACGTGCCTGGAGTCTCACTGGCTGGCTGTTGACGTACTTTCTGGCGAAAATTGGGCCTGACAAGTGGAATGAAATGTGCGGCCGGGTGGCCCGTGAATTGAAAACCACCTTTGCCAGCCAATACACCCAGGAGGTGTCACTGGTCGAAATGCTGGATGCGGACATTGCCCGCCAGTACAACCAGAAAACCACGGGTGAGAAGTATTTGCTCTGTCCACAAAAGGGGCTCTGATCACAGGCTAACGCTCTGATTTTGGGGCAAAGCTCGGACCTTGGGCAAAGTTCTGATTTTGGGGCAAAGCTCGGAAGTAGGGGTAAAGTTCTAAATCGGGTTAAAGCCCGAGGCTGGCAGGTAAACACAGATGTCATGTGCATGAGGGCTCCGCTATACTGTCCTCATACACACAGGGCTCGCGGGATGGCCTTTCCAGACCGTCCTGCGTATCCTGCTTTTAGAGCTTACATCAGGTTTAAGAACTTACTTCAGACGGCCTTTGGTTGACGACACATTATGATTGAAGAACAGAAAAACAACCCACTACACGGTGTGAAGCTGGAAGCTTTACTGACAGATCTGGTGGATCACTATGGTTGGGACGCACTGGCCAGTGCGATCAACATCAATTGTTTCAAGAGCAATCCCAGCATCAAGTCGAGCCTGAAGTTTCTGCGAAAAACGCCGTGGGCGAGAGAAAAAGTCGAAGGCTTTTACCTGTATAAATTCAAACGTCTGCCCAAGCCTGATGACGAGCAATACGAATTGCCACCCAGGGATCGAACAATTCCCTTGCACCAGAAGCCCCGGGATCCGGTCGTGATTGAGGTGGATAAGTCGGAGCGTCCCAAACGTTCCAAGCCACAGCCCAAGGCGACGGGGGATGCGTCATTTCGATCCAGCCCCGGACACTCTGACGCGAAGCCCGCGGCAAACAAGTCCTCAGCGTCGAGCGGCAAGTCGGACGACCCCTGGGCCAAATGGAAAAGCAAGCATTCCAAATAGCCCTTCACGGGTGGTCTAGCGTTCACGGCGGTTATTCTTTGGCTTTCGCCGCGGCTATATAAGCCATAAATTCTTTGTGGTTGGCTTCCCGGTCAGCGTCAATCTTTTGCGCGATGGGGGTGCTGGCCATCAACTCGCTCCACTCCGACAACCCCGGAATGTCCGTCGCCAGATCCCAGTGCAACAGGGTGGTGGCGACTTGTTTGGCGACGTTCAGGACGTAGCGTAGATAAATGTCAGCCGCGCTCAGCTCGTCGCCCAGCACGTAAGGCGAGAATTTGGCCAGCGTATTGAGGCTGTTGATGCCACGGGTCAGCATGGCGCGAACTTCCTTCAGGGTGTCTTCATCCGCGGGGGCATTGACCAGCAGCGAGGGCAACAGGCGTCGGGCGGGCAACTCGATATACAATTCCGAAATTTTCATCAGCTGGCGAACCTGGGCGCGTGCGTCCGCATCGGCCGGGTAGAGGGGGTTGTCAGGGTACGCATCTTCCAGATAATCCACCAGTACGGTGCTTTCCGAGAGGTGTGTGCCGGATTCGGTGGTCATGGATGGGGCTTTGCCCATCGGGTTCACCGCCAGCATTTCCGGGGTTTGGGGGTACACAATGTGCTCTTCAAAGGGAATGCCTTTCTGCAGCAGAGCATGCTTAACAATGTTGTGGTAGTTGGAGGAGGGGAAACCGTGGAGCGTCAGCATGGTATTCAGGCCTTTATGGTCGGGATGAGTGAAGTGGTCTCAGATGTCATACCCGGGGTCAGGTGCCGCGGGAGTATGGTGTTCAGACCGTGATCTTGCCCAACAGTATAGTGAACTGTGGCCGGTTGCCAGAAAGAGGGGGCAACTTTGCCCGGTGCCCACGCCATGTCACAATGGCATCTATTATGGCCAAGGCTGTGGGTGGTTCATAAAAAGCGAATAATGACTAAGGAAAGAGACAATAATGAAAAAGCTACTGATCGCGGTGTTTATCCTGCATGTTCTGGTCGAAGGGCTGGTCGGGCTGTTGCTTATTGTGGCGCCGGCAAAAGTGGTCCCCACGCAAGACCCGGCTTTGTTGATGTTTGCGGTGAACTACGGTTTTGCCGCTGTGACCATGGCCAGCGTGGTCTTCTGGACCTGGTCACAGCGGGATAACTTTCGCACCATGGGGGTGTCACTGGGCGTACTGGCGACCTTCCACACCGCGCTGGCGATGGCGTCGGTGCAGATGCTGGCCGCGGGAGGCTCCCTGGCGGTATTACTGATTCATACAGCCCTGGCCGTCCTGTTCTGGGTGTTGTTTTTCAATCGCCGCCAGTGGTGTGTGGAATAAGGCACGAAAATGGAAACCTTATCCGGCGCTCAGATCAGGTATCGGCGCCGGGCGCTCAACCATCACATTATTCTCAACCATCACATTATTTAGGACGCGTTATGTCTACCACCGTTGTCACCTTTGAATACGAAAAAGAAACCAAGAACAGCGTGCGCTACAAAGAAGTGCCGGAAGAGGGCAAGGCCCCGATCGTCGGCACGCTCTATGTCCAAAAGTGGTTTGCCGGTGACGCCAAAACCCTGGCGGTCTCGATTGAGAAAAAATAAGCTTGCATGGAAGCTTGGCGGTAACGCTTGAGCGTCCAGGTGGTGACTGCCAACTTAGCCCTTTACGCCAACTTAGCCCTTTGCGCCAACTTTTCGTACAATAGCTGTCATATGATTTATTACCGGAAGCGACCATGTTAAAAGCCCTGTTCCTCGATATGGATGAAACCCTGTGTGACACGAAAAAGGCAAACGCTGAAGCTCAGCAATTGCTGGGTGAAGCCGCCCAGCAGGCCTATGGTGCAGAGCATGACGGCTTTGATGGCCAGATCTTCAGTGCGGCCTATGTCAAAGGGATCTATCGTGAGTGGAGTGAGGCTCAACGTGCCCGCTATATGCCGATCATTGAGCAGCGCAGCGAAGGGGCTTATCGGGTCCAGCTGATTCGGGATTTACTGGCCGAACAGGGCATTAGCGACGTGCCGGAGGAGGACGCCCAGGCCCTGCAGGATAAGTTTGATCACGATCGCATCACCGCCTTTAACTTCTACCCCGGCATTATGGAGTTTCTGACAGAAGCGCGTCAGTTGTTAACGTTGGTCGTGATCACCAATGGCCCGGAGTATTCCCAAATCCCCAAGGTGGAAGCCATTAAGTTGGCCGAACACGTTGATCACATCATTATTGGTGGACAGGAGCCGGAGCAGAAGCCGGCGCGCTCGATTTTCGAAAAGGCCTTGAAACTGGCCAATTGTGAGGCTCATGAAGCCATTCATGTGGGCGACAGTCTGGCGGCTGACATCGCCGGTGCCCACAACAGCCACATCACTTCGGTCTGGATTCAGCACCAGCAACCACTGGATGCCGAGCTGGGCATCGAGCCCAGTCACACGGTTATGCACCCCGATGAGATCCCGGAGCTGATTTGGCAATTGCACGGGCAATAAGGCCTGGTTGAGCGCTTAGTAACCAGTTTGTCTCGACTTTACCCCTCTAACTCTCTATAGTGCGCAGCTTTTGGGCTCGCGCCCTACGCCTGTATTTTTGTGACGCTTTCTTCCGGGAAAGGTCAGCATCTGTGTCTTAGCACACCGTTATTCGCCGTTACATTAGCAACCACATTAGCCTTTACCCTTTAGGAAGTATCCCTTGATCTCCACCGCGAACATCACCATGCAGTTTGGCGCAGAGCCATTGTTTGAAAATATCTCCGCCAAATTTGGTAACGGCAATCGCTACGGTTTGATTGGCGCCAATGGCTGTGGCAAGTCCACGTTCATGAAAATTCTCAGCGGGGCTCTCACGCCGACTGCGGGTAATGTCTCCATCACTCCGGGTTACACCGTCGGGACGCTGAGCCAGGACCAGTTCGCGTTTGAAGACTACAGCGTGGTGGATGCGGTGATCATGGGCGATGTGAACTTGTGGAAGGTGAAGCAGGAGCGCGATCGTATTTACAGCCTGCCTGAAATGTCGGATGAAGATGGCATGAAGGTCGCGGATCTGGAAGTTGAATTCGCAGAAATGGATGGCTACAGTGCCGAAAGCCGTGCCGGCGAGATCTTGTTGTCTGCCGGTATCGACGAAGAGTTGCACTTTGGTCCCATGTCGCAGGTCGCGCCAGGTTGGAAACTGCGGGTGTTGTTGGCACAAGCCCTGTTCGCCAATCCGGACATTTTGCTGTTGGATGAACCGACCAACAACCTCGACATTCACACCATCAACTGGCTGGCGACCGTGCTCAATGAGCGCAAGTGCACCATGATCATTATTTCCCACGATCGTCATTTCTTAAATTCTGTCTGTACTCATATGGCCGACATTGATTACGGTGAGCTGCGCATCTACCCCGGTAACTACGAAGCCTTTATGGCCGCGTCGTCTCTGATCCGCGAGCAGTTGCTGACGGAAAACGCCAAGAAAAGCGCCGAGATCGATGAGTTGCAGGCGTTTGTGAACCGTTTTTCGGCCAATGCGTCCAAGGCCAAGCAGGCCAGTTCCCGCGCCAAGAAAATGGACAAGATCAAGCTCGACGAAGTGAAGTCATCCAGCCGCATGACACCGTCCATCAGCTTTAAACAGTCGAAAAAGCTGCACCGTCAGGCGTTGGTGCTGGAAGATTTGGGGCACGGCTTTGAGGGAGAAACCCTATTTGCCGGTGGTGATTTGATTCTGGAGGCGGGCGCCCGGCTGGCGGTGATCGGTGAAAACGGCGCCGGCAAAACCACCTTGCTGCGCTGCCTGATGAAGCAGCTGCAGGCCAATGCGGGGGAGATCAAATGGGCAGAAAATGCCGAAATCGGTTACTGCCCGCAGGACAGTACGGCCGACTTTGACAGCGACCTGAGTTTGTTTGAGTGGATGTCTCAATGGCGCACCGCCAAACACGACGATTTGATGGTGCGCGGTATGCTGGGACGTTTGCTGTTTACGGCCGACGACGCCAACAAAAAAGCCAAGGTGTGTTCCGGTGGTGAAAAGAACCGCCTGTTGTTTGGCAAATTGATGATGATGGACAACAATGTATTGATCCTGGATGAACCGACGAACCACATGGATATGGAGTCCATTGAGGCGCTGAATCAGGCGCTGAAGAAATACGAAGGGACCATTATTTTCGTCAGCCACGACCGTGAATTCGTCACGTCACTGGCCACCCGGGTCATTGAAATCAAAGATCAGGAGATGATCGATTTTCAGGGAACCTACGATGAATATTTGGCCAGTCAGGAACTGTCAAGGGCGGTCGCGTAATGACTAACAACGATATCCTGCGCCGCTTGCGTTACGTGTTCGATTTGCACGATACTAAAATCGTCAACATGTTTACCTCCGTGGGCGAAGAGGTGGCGCTGGAGCAGGTGAACCGCTGGCTGAAGAAAGACGATGACCCCTACTTTAAACGCTGCAAGGACCAGCAGCTGGCGATTTTCCTGAATGCCCTGATTATTCTTCGCCGCGGCCGGCGCGAAGGCGTGATGGTCGAGCATGAGCGCAAAATCACCAACAACCTCGTGCTGCGCAAGCTCAAGATAGCGATGGACTTTAAAAGCGATGATGTTCTGGCGACCCTGGCGCTGGCGGGAATGACCATCAGTGACCACGAGCTCAGTTCCTTTTTTCGCAAGCCGGGCAACAAGCATTACCGCGAGTGTAAGGACCAGATTTTGCGTAATTTTATCGATGGCTTGCGCATCAAGCTGCGCGGTGAGGGCAATCCTGACCCTGCAGCTACAAAGGCCATGACTTCGGAAGCCACTGCACCGAAAACCACTGCACCGAAAACCACTGCACCGAAAACCCCCATTCCGAAAACAACAGCCGCAAAACCCGCAGACTCTCAATAGGCTCGACCGCAATTAATAGGCACGACCGCATTCAATTGGCACAAGCGCAATGGCACGGGGATGATACAAATCGTCCCCGATACCGGAGTGGTGATTCACTTAAGAATTAACCAACTCTTTTTATAGTCTTACCGGTTCTTTCCAGAAGCCTTCATCCCTGGTGTGGCAGGCTTTGCGCTGGCTTGCGTTCATTTCACAATGGCGTGTTTTATCCATCAGATTTAGCCTCTGACCCCGCACAACTTGCAACCCCGGTTATTCCCTTCCATAGTGATAGACAAGATTCATTAATGTGTTTGTGCGCCTGCACAAGGCATCAGCCATGAAGAGTTTGACGGGTTTATTGCAACCTGGATTGATCGTTTTGCTGCTCTGGTGTTGGATTCCTGCCGCCAACGCCGAAGGCGATGTGTGGCTGGTGGATATCCAAGATGCGATCGGCCCTGCCACCGCAGACCATATGGTTCGGGGCCTGGAGCAGGCACAGCAAGCGAACGCGGCCATGGTGATCTTGCTGATAGACACCCCCGGCGGGCTGGACGTGGCCATGCGCGGCATGATCAAGGCGATTCTCGCGGCCGAGATCCCGGTCGTGGGCTATGTGACCCCTCAGGGAGCCCGGGCGGCCAGCGCCGGCACCTACATTCTTTACGCCAGTCATGTGGCGGCGATGTCGCCAGCCACCAATCTCGGGGCCGCCACGCCAGTCCAGATGGGGGCGCCGTCTTTGCCCGGCCAAGCGGATAAAGACCCCGATCAAACCTCGAACCCCTCCCCGAATCCATCGCAAAAACCGTCGCCGAAGCCGTCATCGGAGGGGAGCGACACCTCCGAAGGTACTGATGAGGGCGCTGACACCCAGGCCTCCCCCGCAAAAGCCAGGACGCCAGTGCCTCAGCCTGGCTCGGCCATGGAGCGCAAAATAATCAATGACGCCGTGGCGTACATTCAGGGGTTAGCCACTCTGCGTGGTCGCAATGCGGAGTGGGCCGAGCGAGCGGTACGCGAGGGTGTGAGTTTGCCCGCAGAACAAGCGCTGGAGATGGGTGTGGTGGATCTTGTGGCGACCAGTGTCGAGGATTTGCTCGAACAGCTGGATGGCCGTCAGATCAGCCTGCAGGGGGCAGACTATACCTTTGCGACTCAGGAAATCGCCATACATTATCATCCGGTGGATTGGCGCAGTGCGTTCCTCTCTGTCATTACCAACCCCAATGTGGCTTATATGCTGATGTTGATTGGGGTATACGGGTTAATTTTTGAATTTTCCAACCCCGGCGTTGGCTTGCCGGGCGTACTGGGCGCGGTGTGTCTGTTGCTTGCCATGTATGCGTTTCAGGTGTTGCCCGTTAGCTACGCGGGGCTGGGTCTCATTTTTCTGGGGATCGGGCTGATGACCGCCGAGGCGTTCGCACCGAGCTTTGGCATTTTGGGGGTGGGCGGCATCATCGCCTTTGTGATGGGCTCGATCATCCTTATGGATACCCGTCTGCCGGGTTATCAAATTGCCATGCCGCTCATCGTGGGTTTTGCCGCTTTCAGTGCCTGCGTGCTGATCTTCGCTCTGGGGTTGGTGCTCAGGGCGCGTAGACAGAAAGTGGTGACAGGGTTGAGCCATATGCTGGGGGCGCAGGCAGAAGTAGAGGCTCTTCATGGTGACACCGCCATGGTGAGGCTGGACGGCGAGCTGTGGCAGGTGCGCAGTGACGAACCCTTGCAGGTGAATGACAAGGTCACAGTAAAAGATGTGGATGGAGTGTTTTTACAGGTACAGAAAACCCTGGAGCATCAGGCCCATTCCTAAGCACATGGATGGACCGTCGCAATGACCAGGCCAGCACTGTGGACGACCGGTTAGCGCTGGCTAGCCTGGCGGGTACATCAAATCGCTTTGACCGGTAAACCCAATGCCCTCAAGGGTACGCTTAAGGAGAGTCGGTATGTTCCTCATTGACCTGCAAGTTGTCAGCTTGGTTTTAATCATGCTCACACTGTTGTTTCTGATCTCGATGTTTCGGATCTTACGGGAGTATGAACGGGGTGTGGTTTTCATGCTGGGGCGCTTTTATAGAGTCAAAGGCCCCGGGCTGATCATCTTGATACCCATCTTGCAGCAAATGGTGAGGGTGGATTTGCGCACGGTGGTGATGGACGTTCCAACCCAGGACGTGATCTCCCGGGACAATGTGTCGGTGAAGGTCAATGCCGTCATTTACTTCCGCGTGGTGGACCCGCAGAAGGCGATCATCCAGGTGGAAAACTTCTTCGAGGCGACCAGTCAACTGTCGCAAACGACCCTGCGCTCGGTGTTAGGTCAGCATGAACTGGACGACATGCTGGCGGAGCGAGACCGTTTGAATGCGGACGTGCAGGCCATCCTGGATAAACAGACCGACGCCTGGGGGATCAAAGTGGCCAACGTGGAAATCAAACACGTTGATCTGGATGAAAGCATGATTCGTGCGATTGCCAAGCAGGCGGAAGCGGAACGGGAGCGTCGTGCCAAAGTCATCCACGCTCAGGGGGAATATGAGGCGTCGCAAAAATTGTTGGATGCCGCGAATGTCCTGTCTCAGCAAGAGCAGGCGTTGCAGCTCCGGTATTTGCAAACGCTGGTGGAACTGGCGGGGGATAAAAGCTCTACCATTGTGTTTCCGGTTCCGATCGATCTGATCAATACCCTGAAAAAGTCCTGAAGCCGCCGCTGCATATGCGGCAGCCCGCGGCTTTGACCCAAGGTCAGAGCCGCTTGGGAACTCAATCCGGCAGGGTCACATTGAGCTCAAGAATCGAGCAATCGCCGTTGTTCTCGAGCTGGACATCAATGTGTTCCTGATCAATATTCACGTACTTGCGGATCACTTCCAAAATTTCCTGCTGCAGGGCGGGCAGGTAGTCCGGCTGATTGCGCTTGTTGCGCTCGTGGGCCACGATGACTTGCAAGCGCTCTTTGGCAATGGAAGCCGTATTCTTTTTGGTGTTTTTAAAGTAGTCAAAAATACTCACGCAGACCTCCTGAACAGGCGCTGGAAGAAGCCCTTGCTCTCTACCGACAGGAAGCGGTGATCAACTTCTTCGCCCAGCAGTCGAGCCACCGCATCTGCGTAAGCTTGTCCGGCATCGCTTTCTTTGTCGTGAATGATGGGCAGCCCCTGGTTGGAGGCTTTGAGCACGGATTCAGAATCCGGAATCACGCCGAGCAGGGTGGTCGACAGGATTTCCTGAACGTCATCGACGCCCAGCATGTCGCCACTTTCTACACGACCGGGATTGTAGCGTGTCACCAGCAGGTATTCTTTAACGGTCAGGCCTTGTTCTGCTCGACGGGATTTGCTTTGCAGGATGCCCAGAATACGATCCGAGTCGCGCACGGAAGACACTTCCGGATTGGACACCACAATCGCCGTGTCGGCAAAGTAGAGCGCCATAAAGGCGCCGTGCTCAATACCGGCCGGCGAGTCACAGATAATGTACTCAAAGCCGTGCTCAATCAGTTCATTCAGGACTCGCTCAACACCCTCTTTGGTGAGGGCGTCTTTGTCGCGGGTCTGGGAGGCCGGCAGAATGTACAACTGTTCGCAGCGCTTGTCTTTGATCAGCGCTTGCTTGAGGGTCGCCTCACCGTTGATGACATTGACAAAGTCATACACGACGCGACGCTCACAATTCATGATTAAATCGAGATTACGCAGGCCAATATCAAAATCAATGACCGCAGTTTTATGTCCGCGCATGGCAAGACCGCTGCTGATCGCTGCGCTGGTGGTGGTTTTGCCCACGCCACCCTTTCCGGAGGTTACTACAATTATCTTGGCCAAGAGTCTTCACCTGTAGTTGTGGATAAATTAAGTTGAGGAGAATTAAGCGTTGATGATTATTGTTCGTTCACTTAATTCCGGTTTAAGCGTTTTTTGGATTGTTCACAATTCAGTCGTTCAAAATTCAACGCAGTGGTTCAATGTTCAGGGTTTCATCGGTCAACGATGCCTGAACGGATTTCTTCCAATGCTTGTCACGCAAGTCTTCATTAACTCGAAAGTAACCGGCAATCGAAATCAGTTCCGCTTCCAGGCTCTGGCAAAACACCCGAGCCTCTGTATTCCCGTTTACGCCAGCTAATGCCCGGCCCCGCAGAGGGCCATAGACGTGAATGTTGCCGTCGGCTAATAACTCAGCGCCGGCGGATACGGGAGCCAGCACAATCAGGTCGCCACCGGCGGCGTAAATTTGTTGACCGGAGCGCACTGGGGTGGTGATGACCTTGGTTGGCACAGGCGCAGAGCGGGCGGCCCCGGTCGAGTCAGTCGCTGGTTGACCCGTTTCAAGAGCTGGAGCGCCAACGGGTGAAAACAAGTCGTCAGTGACAGACTCTTCGCTATCGTCAGAGGAACCTTGCGCTGCTGAAGACTGTTCTTGGGTCGAGGGCTCCTTTGCCGCTGATGGCTCTTCTTGAGCTGAGGGCTCCTTTTCCGCTGAGGGCTCCAGAGCCACCACCGGCTTTGTACGGCTGTTGGCCAATATGGCTAAATTCAGCTCTTTGGCGGTCGCTTGCAGGGCTTCATCGGCACCTCGTAAGGCGACAATGATCAAACCGAATTCGAGACACAGTTGTTGGATCGCCTGCAAATCGAGAGCCTGAGCGTCGTCTTCAAAAAGTTCTAAACTGAGTACTGCCGGTGCTTGCTGAAAAAAGCTGGGTGCTTCAGCGACCTTGAGTGTGAGGTCGGTACGCAAGCGTTGTAAATCACCGTTGGCGAGTTCTATCAATGTTAAAGGGAATAGCCCCCCTTTAAGGCGAAAGCTGGGAGCTGACGACGGCTGATCCATCGCTACACAGGAATCTACACTCATGAAAAACACATTACCTATTAGTCGTCGGTTAGCTTTACCGAACGAAGACTCAGGGTTTATACCGCGTCGGTTTGCGCTAAGCAAGGTTCCAGCTACTCTATTTTTTGAGTGGGGATAATGCGGTGCGCTTAATGATTATCTTTCGATCGATTCGAATAAAATGCAACCGAAACAGTTGTGTTTTGGGATGTGACGCACACTCATCACTTGATACACTTGCGGCCCAATGTAAGCTGTCACCAACGCTGCAGCAACCGTCGGTAAACAGCCACCCTTAACAAGGCCTTGCCAAGCGAGTCACGCATGGTACACGGCCCAATGAGTAGCCTGTTGAATGACGAGGAGTCGTCTGTTTAATAGCGAGTAGTGGTCTGTTTAATAACGAGTAGTGGTCTGTTTAATAAACAGCCAAGGCGGTCGGTGATCCAGTGCCGAAGAACAGCTAGTGCTCAAGAACGGCGAGTGTTTCAGAACAACTGAAGACGTGATGAAAAAATCGAAAGTCGCAAGCAAACCTGATTGAAGAGATTCATATGACAACCACGAATGTGACCTGCCCAAAATGCAACGCCAAAAACCGTCTGCCCAGTGATCGCCTGGGCGATGGGCCCAAGTGCGGTAAATGTAAGCAGCCTATCTTTGCCGGCAAACCGGTGGAGTTGTCGTCAGCCAATGTGGCCGCGGTACTGAACCACAACGATCTGCCGGTGTTGGTGGATTGTTGGGCGCCCTGGTGTGGCCCCTGCAAAAGTTTCGCGCCGGTGTTTGAGCAGGCGGCTCGCGAGCTGGAACCGCGTTTGCGTTTGGCCAAATTGAATACGGAGGCTCAGCAGGGCATTGCCGGACGTTGGCAGATTCGTTCCATCCCAACGCTGATTTTGTTCAAAGCCGGTAAAGAGGTGGCGCGTATGTCCGGGGCTATGCCGCTGGGGCAGTTAAAGCAATGGCTGGCTCAGCAGGGCGTTGTCTAAGCGGCTTGCAGAGAGTTGTTGCCAGCCTTCCGTACAGTCCGGGGTCTGCGAACAGTCCGGGGTCTGTGAGGAAGGCCTAATCCGGGGTGCCCGCTAACCCAGGCGCTCCTTCAGCCAGCGAGAAATTTCCTGAATCTGCGGCATGCACACTTCGTGTTGCATGGGGTAGGTGGAATAGAGTGGCTGGTAGCCCTTGGTTTGCAGCTGTTCGACCGCGCGCTGCCCCAGCAGCTCGGGTACCACCGGATCCTGAGTGCCGTGAGAGACAAAGATGGACAGATCCTCATTGGCGGTGCTGGGTTCGACGGTGGCGTGGGTAGCAAAATAGGTGGACATGGCCATCAAACCGGCGAGGGCTTTGGGATAGCTGAGCGCCGTCTGATACGCCACCGCACCGCCTTGAGAAAAACCGGCGATCACAATGTTGCGGCTATCAATGCCGCGTTCAATTTCGCGATCGATCAGCGCTTTGATGGCTTCTGCCGATTGTAAAATCTGTGCTTCGTCGATCTTGCGATCGATGTCCATGCTCAAAATGTCATACCAGGCCGGCATCACCATGCCGCCATTGACCGTCACCGGAATACTGGGGGCGTGCGGAAAGATAAACCGCACACCGAGAGATTCCGGCAGTTTTAGTTCGGGCACGATGGGGGCGAAATCGTTGCCGCTGGCGCCCAGGCCGTGTAACCAGATGACCGCCGCGGTGGCGGGCGCAGTCGGTTCAATTTCAATACAGGGTAGGTAACTCATAGGGCGGGCATCTCATGCTTTCGTCGGTGTGGGGTAATTTTTTTGCTGGCCGCACAGCTTACCTTTGCGTCCGTGGCTTGTCGATCCGGGCAAAATACGTATACTGATTAAATGTACAGTATTTTCAGATTTGCTTGCCACTTCATTAAATTTGCACGCCTATGATTTTATACATCGCCGAAAAGCCCAGTCTCGGGCGCGCTATCGCCAGCGCCATACCGGGCTCTCACAAAAACGCCGAAGGTCACATTCAGTTGGCCACTGGTGATGTGGTGAGCTGGTGCATTGGTCATCTGCTGGAACAAGCTGAGCCGGACGCTTACGACCCGAAATACAAAAAGTGGTCTCACGATACCCTGCCGATTGTGCCGCAGGAGTGGAAGCTGATTCCCAAGCCCAAAACCCGCAAACAGCTGACGGTGTTGCGCCAGTTGATCAAGCAGGCCGACCAGCTGGTGCACGCCGGGGACCCCGACCGCGAGGGGCAATTGCTGGTGGATCAGGTGATCGATTATCTTGGCGCCAGCGCGGCCAAAAAACAGCAGGCCCAGCGCTGCCTGATTAACGACCTCAACCGGCCGGCGGTACAGCAGGCGCTGTCACAATTGCGCAGCAATCAGGATTTTGTACCTTTATCCACCTCGGCCCTGGCAAGATCCCGGGCCGACTGGCTCTATGGCCTCAACATGACTCGTGCCTATACCCTGCAGGGCAAGCAGGCCGGGTATCAGGGCGTGTTGTCGGTGGGGCGGGTACAAACCCCGGTATTGGGTCTGGTGGTCAGGCGCGATCACGAGATTGCTCAGTTTGTCCCGCACGATTATTACGATGTCTGGGCGCACTTGTGGACGTCAGCGGGAGCAAAGGGCAGCGATAAGGAAGGCTTTAAAGCGAAATGGGTGCCCAGCGACAGCTGTGCGGATTTTCTCGACGAACAGGGCCGCAACCGCTCTAAACCGCTGGCAGATAATGTGGCGACCCGGATCACGGGTCAACCGGCCGAAGTGGTCAGTTACAAACGCCAGCAAAAGCAGCGCCCGGCGCCTTTGCCGCACAGCTTGTCGAGCTTGCAAATAGACGCCAACAAGGCGTTTGGCTTGAGCGCGCAGCAGGTGTTGGATTGCTGCCAGGCGTTGTATGAAAAGCACAAATTAATTACCTACCCCCGATCGGACAGCCGGTACTTGCCGCAGGCGCACTTCGCCCAGGGGCAAGCTGTGGCCCAAACGGCGGTGAGCAACATGGAGACTCTGCAGCAGCCCCAGTTCCGGGAGGCCATGACGCAGGCGGTGTTTACCCGCAAAAGCCGGGCCTGGAACGATAAAAAAGTCGATGCCCACCACGCCATCATCCCGACGCAAAAGCAACTGACCCGACTCAGCGAGGCCGAGGCAAAGGTCTACCAGCTGGTGTGCCGAAACTATTTAGCGCAATTTTTGTTGCCGGAAAGCTACGCCGAAGTCCGCACGGAAATTCGCATCCTCACCGGCTTATTTGTCGCCAGGGCCAAGCAGATTACCGAGCCCGGCTGGACCTGTCTGTTCCCCAAAAAGAATCAGCCGGTGTCGCCAGAGGCAGAAGATGAGGTGACAGTCGCCAGCTTGCCGGTGTTGGCCGTTGGCGATCGCTTACATTGCGAGCGGGGCGAGGTCGTGACCAAGCAAACCACGCCGCCGAAACCGTTTACCGATGCGACACTGTTGTCGGCCATGACCGGCATTGGGCGTTTCGTGTCCGACCCGCAATTGCGCAAGATCCTTAAAGACACCGACGGCCTGGGCACCGAAGCCACGCGGGCCGGGATCATAGAGCTGTTGTTCAAGCGGGGCTTTTTAGTGCGTAAGGGCAAGGCCATTCACTCCACGCCTGCGGGGCAGGGATTGATCGCCGCCTTGCCTGACAGTGCTACCTGGCCGGACATGACAGCCCGCTGGGAATCTGAGCTGGAGTCGATCAGCCAGCGGGAGACAAAATACAGCCAATTTATGACCCCGATGGTGGATAGCTTGTATGGTCTGCTTGAGCAGGCGAAGACCTCATCATTCCATTCCCTCAAAGGCTTGGGGGATGGCAAATCGCAGTGGAAAAAGTCGCAGAGCAACAAGTCGCAATGGAAGAAGCCGGGGCGGCGTCGCTCCGGCAAGTCAGGCAGCAAGACAACAGCGAAAACCTGATGTTGTCCGCTTGTGGATCTATCATTGCAAACCCGTTGGTGCGGTAAGTTGGTGCCACCCGCGGAGCTAGTGCAACAACTGGGCAGCCGCCAACTCCGCCGCCTGATCGGTTTCGCTGATCACCTTGTACAACTGGTCCACCTTGCCCTCCAGGCCAAGCAGGCTGGTGATGGAAAAGAGGGAGTTGTCCAACGCCCCCAATGCCGTCACCCGGATGCCGCGTGAAATGGACGGTGCCAAACATAATTGAATCAGAGAGGCGTGCAGCTCTTCCAACACATGGCGGGCCTGAGTCAGTTTGCCCAGCGCCGAGAAGGACGCTGACAAGTTGTGGGACGCCGCAATCTTGAGTGGCAAGTAGTTGTGATTACCTTGCAGTGGCCTCAAATCAATCAGCAGTTGTGAGATGCCCAGTGCTTGAGAGAAATGGTGGCACGCCTGAGTAAAATCCCGGTTGTTGTGGTACAGCTTGCCGGTGTGCATGCATTGCTGAATGAGTGACAGGGCCTTTTCTGGCGAGCGGGCTATCTGCTGACGATGTTCGGGGCACAGCGTGGGCATACAAAACATCCTTTTATAAATGATAATCATTATCGTTAATTGTCTGGCGCGAACCGGAATTTGTCAACCGTGAATGATCAGCTGAAGATAGGGAACAGGGAACAGGGAACAGGGAACAGGGAACAGGGAGCAGGGAACAGGGAACAGTAAACAGGGAACAGGGGGTTGCGGGTGAGCGGAATGATGGCTCAAGGTCATCCTCGCCCCAGGGGGCGGGGCAGCGAAAAAGTGCCTGGCTGAAGTGCGGGCTCTACGGGTCACTTAACGCAAGTAAGCCAGGCAGCTGATCAAGAAGCCCCGTAACGCGGACGATGTGACGGGGTGGTTAGAGCTGCAGCAGACCTTTGAGTCCAGCCAGCAGGACACTCAGGCCTGACAGCATCAGCAATCCCATCGCCCCGCGACGCAGGGTTAATTCACGGATGGGGGGCGTAAAGCGCTTGCTGAGCCAGGTGCAGACAACAATCCAGGGGACGCCGGCGGCAATCAGCCAAAACACGTCGGCAGGCACGTCTGACATACTGGAGACGATGGCGATGCGCAACACGGCCGTCGCCCAGAACACGGCCAGCAGGGTGGTCAAAATGGTTTTGATGGGCAGCGGTTGGCGGTAGGCCAGATACGCGATGGGTGGCCCAAAAGCGGCGAACAGCCCGCCGGTGATGCCGGCGATGGTACCGGTACCCACTACCACACCGTTGGAAGAACGCTGTTCCAGCGGCTGGGGTTTTTGCAGCATCAACAGGCCGCACAGAATAATCGTGATGCCAAAGGCAATTCTTAAACCGTCCTGGGAGTGGGTGCTGAGACTGTCCAGTAGCCACACACCGAAGATGGCACCGGGAATACAGCTCACCAGCATCCAGCCCAGCAACTGCCGGTCGACATGCTGTAAAGCACCTCGCAGGGCGGTGGTGGAATTCACCAGGCTCAGAAAACTGACGGAGTAGGCCAGTACACTCAGTGGCAGCACATTAAAAGCGCCGCCCAGGCTCATCACGATCAAGGCAAAGGCAAAACCGGTATTGGTTTGGATGTAACAGGCCAGAGCAAAGATGGCGAAGGTCAACGCCAGTGTGCTGTAAGTGAGTTCCAAAGTTCAGCCCCTGAAAGAAAGTGAAAGCGCGAAAGCATAGCAGGCTATTGTAAGGGATACTCTTGCGCGAACACTCCGGCCAGGTGAGGGCAGAGAATCAGTCCAGTGTCAGGGGTTAACACAGCGCCGATTGTTGTCAGGCAAAGGCAAGCGCCAAATAAGTGACTGATAAAAGTACGCTTTTCTCAAAAAATGGCTTGACTCATCTAAGACCCATCCCTATTATACGCGCCTCAACAGCAACGCATCCGTAGCTCAGCTGGATAGAGTACTCGGCTACGAACCGAGCGGTCGGAGGTTCGAATCCTCCCGGATGCGCCATGTTAAACAAAAAAGCCCGGCCTTGTGCCGGGCTTTTTTGTTTAACCGGCTCATGCCGGTCGGGTGAGAACCTCCTCAGGTTCGACCGATTGCCCAGCAATCGGGACTTCGCGTAGCGAACCCGCAGGGTGTTAAAAGCCCCAAGGCTTTTAACAGTCCATCCTCCCGGCTCGGTGGCACAATCTCACTCTCTATCCCCGAATTTATTTCAGCGTGCATCCGGCCGGCCTTGTGCCGGGCTTTTTTGTTTAACCGGCTCATGCCGGTCGGGTGAGAACCTCCCCAGGTTGATTCGGTGCGTCCTGCACATCACCCTTCGGGCTTCTTCGAAGTCCAAATTTGATCCCGTCAAATTGGTCGATTGATTGCAAAGCAATCAAGACCGCCAAAGGCGCCCGCAGGGTGTTAAAAGCCCTCAAGGCTTTTAACAGTCCATCCTCCCGGCTCGGTGGCACAATCCAGTTACTGAACTATCCCGAATCTATATCAGAGAGCATCTAGCTGGACTTGTGCCGGGCTTTTTTGTTTAACTCTGTCGTGTTTGGTCGGCAAGAACTTCAGTTGGCTCGGTCGCATAACCCTGCTGCTCTATTCTCAAGTCTATTTAACAGCCCATCCACCGATCTCGCTGTTACCAACCAGCTATCCAATCATTATCTGGTCTGCGCCGTAAGCCGATTTGTTCCGTGGTTGCGGGCGCAATGACGGGGTGCGTCCAGGGTGTCATCATGTTGGTTAACGATGCCAAACACGTTGCCATTGACGAAACGCCCGGACTCGATATCCTCAATAAAGTATTGGCACGAAGCGGGTGCCTGTTCGGGGAACAGCTGAAGCTGTATGGTGCCTTGGGGCAGGGAAAATTCAACGTACATACACACAACCATTGATGACGGATGGAGAAAATACTTCATGTTGGGCAGCAACAAAGAATTGTATTACGACGCGCATTTCAGTGCTATCAAACAGCGCTATACGCACGTGCTGGAGCGTTTTGAGGTCGAGCAATTGCTGATCTTCAGTGGCGCCGTGTCGTATTATTTTCTCGACGACATTGATTATCCCTTTCGCGCCAGTCCGCAATTTAAATTTGCCTGTCCCGTCGGCAATGTGCCCAATTCCTGGGTGATTTGGCGGTTGCACGCCAAGCCGCTGTTGTTGCTCTACCGTCCCGTTGACTACTGGCACAGTGTCACCCCGATGCCGAGTGAGTATTGGACTGAACATTTCGACATCGAAACCCTGCAGACACCGGAGCAGGCCAAGGCGTATGTTGACCCGGCCTGCAAAACGGCGTTTGTGGGTGAGGCTGCGTCCTGGATGGGGGACTGGGAGTTGGGCGTGCGCAATCCGCTCGAGTTGATGGCACGCCTGGATTGGCAGCGGGCGGCAAAAACCGACTACGAGCAGGCCTGTATGGCCGAGGCTAACCGCATTGCGGCCGGTGCGCACGTTGCCGCGCAGCAGGCGTTCTTGTCCGGCAGCAGCGAATTCGACACCCATCTGGCCTACTTGAAGGCGGCAGGGCAGGGCGAGCAGCAGCTGCCCTATGGCAATATCATTGCCTTTAACCGCAGCGCGGCGATTCTGCATTACACCACTCTCAATACGGAGCGTCCGTCACAGACCCAAGCCAACAGTTTCCTGATTGATGCCGGCGCTAGTTGTCAGGGCTACGCAGCGGATGTCTCCCGCACCCACCTGTCGCCCGGTGCGATGACCGGTTCACGCGCCAAGGCGGCGGAGCAATTTGCCCACTTGATTGAGGCGATGGACTCCATGCAGCTTAAGCTGGTGTCGCAGATTGAGGTTGGCGTTTCCTACGTCGACCTGCATCTCAAGGCTCATCGGTATCTGGCGGAGATTTTGGCACAGTTCAAACTGATTACCGTGAGTGCGGAGGCGGCCTTCGAGCTGGGCATTACCCGCAGCTTCTTCCCCCACGGCCTCGGTCACTTCCTGGGCATTCAGGTGCACGATGTGGGCGGGCAGCAACTTAACGACCGAGGCGGAAAGGTACCGCCACCCGAAGGCCACGAAGCGCTGCGCACCACCCGGCGTATCGAAGTCGATCAGGTGTTCACTATTGAACCCGGCCTCTATTTTATCGATATCCTGCTGGACGCCTTGCGCAGGAGTGACCACAGCCGTGCGGTAAACTGGACGCAGGTAGAGGCTCTCAGACCGTTTGGTGGAATCCGCATTGAGGACAATGTGGTGGTCAAACCCGACCGGGTGATCAATCTGACTCGTGACGCGTTCGCCAGCCTGGATTGCTGACTGGATTACTGGCAGGCACCGCCGAAGGGGCGAGGTACAGGCTGCTGTGAAGAAAAAAAAGGACTGGAAGGCATGAACAAAAGGGGCAGCATGGATACCGCCCCAATCACTTACAGCGGCTGACAGCCCTGCACGGCCAAACCAATATTGACGTAAGTCAGGGCTTGCTCGTAGCGCTCTGCGGCACTGGTGTTGTTGGCCACCGCACTGACATCCAGTTCTGGATTGATCATTTCGACCATCTGTACCCAGGCGTCGACCGAATTGCGATCCTGTTTGTAGGCGTTAAAGGCGGCGTAAATTTGGTCACAAGACAGTCCGTTCATGCCGGACATGGACATGTGGCCCAGCTGGCCCGCAGTCTGACAGCCCGTCAGCAGCAGTACGCTAAAAATCAGTTTTTTCATGGTTTCCCCAAAGTGGTCTTACAAAGTTTTTAAGTGGTACAGGCAGCATCAACAGCTCGATATCAGCAATAGCCCATGGATCTGTCGGTCGCGGCGGGGGCTATTATTTGGGTTTTGCGGGTTCAGTGCCAGCATTCAATGCAGGTTTCGTGCGGTGGGGCGGCAAGATTGAGATCAATGCACGCATTCAGGCGGTGAGCCAACAAACCAGTACCTCGGGTAGGATTCAATGGCCAAGTCCTGAAATGTCCCCTAGCTGACAGACTTTTCGGTCTATCTTGTAGATTGTTGACCTTGGTTGTATTGCATGAGATGACCAAAAATTATGGCTGTGACACTGCGCCACAGTCTCAGATAATCATAGTTTAGGAGTACTTTACACATGGCCGCGTATGCGATTTTTGATGTTGAAATTTACAATATGGAGCGCTATCAGGAATTTATGGCCAAAGCCAAGCCGGTCGTTGAATCCGTAGGGGGTAAGTACTTGACCCGGGGTGGCCCACACAAAGTCTACGAAGGAGATTGGGAGCCACGCCGAATCGTTATCGCTGAGTTTCCTTCAGTCGAGGCCTTTGAAGAATTCTACTATGGTGATGTTTACCGCGAGCTGAAGCCAATTCGGGATGAGTGCAGTTCGGCACGTCTTGTGAGTGTTGAAGGGATTTAATCTCAGTTGCTGACAAGCTGCTTCTGGAGGTGGGTAAAATGTTACCCGCCTCAAGATATGTTCTTGGCCATTTCTTTATAACGTTATTGTCACTTCTTTACCAGCTTGCCCATCAGGGGAATCAGTGTTGTGGCAGATGTTCCAGAGTCATGATGGAATAGGCAAAGGCGGTCTGCAAGGAAACGCTATTGAATGGATCTTAACCTCATAGCCACCCGCTGAAAAACTGGCAACTATCAGGCAGGGTATGAATAGATGCTGATTATCGATAAGTAGGGGGTTAATTTTTCCTGGTTATTTTAGATTTGAGTATCAAAAAAATATACAGGAAAAGCTGCCGGTTATGAGGTTTATGCATCGCCCTGACCGGGCAATCGGGATCAAAGTTGAACATTTCGGGTTCTTACTTTGACCTCAAGCACCGCCCCCAAAAACACCGCTATGTGCGGCGTAAAATCGTCATACCGAGTAGGCCCGCGAGCAGCAACAGCAAGCTGCTGGGTACGGGCACTGTACCGTTGTTGTCTGTCACTGCTGAAGCCACGGCATAGATGTATTCGCGGGAAAAGCAGTCGGAGTCGGAGCAGCCATTGGTGAAGCCCTCCTGCGCCCAGGCGAGGCTTTGGAATATGTCGACCTGACCATTGGGAAAAGTTGTGATGGCTTGGCCCCAGCTGAACAGAAAGAGCGGGCCAGGATCACCCAGCGAGGTGCCTGCTGCAGTGGAAAACTCCAGAGCCAGATTGCCATTGTTCATCCAGATGTTGCTGTTGAGGGTGCCGCTGAGGTCGGAATAGGTACCCGTGACAGTACTCACGTTATAGTCACCAACGCTGGTATTAATCAGCAGAGCCTGGGATTGCAGTGGCAATAGTATTAACAGGGCAAACAGGTATTTATTCATTGTGGCTGGGTCCAATAAGTGTCGGGAATTAACGATGATGTTATGGGTGGTTAAGTCCTGGCGTGGTGTCCAGCAGCTCTTCCATGGAGTTGTCGCGTTTGTTTAAAGCCAAAGAAACCTTATAAGCAGGTTTTGTACCAATAATTTAAAGGCCAGAGATATCAGTGGGTTGCAGTATCAATGGGACTCGCTGCGCGTGAGATTGTAAATTTTTTTGACAGTTATGGCGGATGTCCCGCTATTAATAGCTCGTCCGGTACAGTCGACCAGTTGCAAGTAATCACTCATCGAGTAAGGCCGGCCGTGTTGTTCTGTGGGGTTGAAGGTATCTTGAAAGGGCAATAATAGAGGTTGAATTGAGGTTCAATGCGCGGCGCGCTCCACACACCATGGCCCATCTGACATTGCGCGATACACACTGATAATAGAATGTTTCAGACGGAGAGTTTGGTTGCTCGTGAGGTCTGTGCATGACAATCAGCACGATAATATCGGCATCAATAAAGTAAGTTCTGAAGCTATTAAGCGAGGGGTTAAATGGCAGGCACAGATTGTGCGGGTTGTTCATAATTTGAGCAGAGATGCGAGGCTATTGCATACAGCGCTCGGATTTTGAGGGGCTTGCCTGGTGAATTTTCCTTATGTTAAGAACCACTCTATCTGTACTTGACTCCAGAGCCTGGCTTCCTTAATATGCGCGCCCTGACAACGCATCCGTAGCTCAGCTGGATAGAGTACTCGGCTACGAACCGAGCGGTCGGAGGTTCGAATCCTCCCGGATGCGCCATATTAAACAAAAAAGCCCGGCCTTGCGCCGGGCTTTTTTGTTTAACCGGTTCACTCCGGTCGGGTGAGGAACTCCCCAGGTTCGACCGATTGCACAGCAATCGGGACTTCGCGCAGCGAACCCGCAGGGTGTTAAAAGCCCCTAGGCTTTTAACAGTCCATCCTCCCGGCTCGGTGGCACAATCCAGTTACTGAACTACCCCGAATCTATATCCGAGCGCATCCAGTCGGCCTTGCGCCGGGCTTTTTTGTTTAACTCTGTCGAATGTGGTCGGCAAGAACCTCCCCAGGTTGATTCGGTGCGTCCTGCACCTCACCCTTCGGGCTTCTTCGAAGTCCAAATTTGATCCAGTCAAATTGGTCGATTGATTGCAAAGCAATCAAGACCGCCAAGGGCGCCCGCAGGGTGTTAAAAGCCCCTAGGCTTTTAACAGTCCATCCTCCCGGATCGGTGGCACAATCCAGCTACTGAACTACCCCGAATCTATATCCGAGCGCATCCAGTCGGCCCTGTGCCGGGCTTTTTTGTTTAACTCTGTCGTATTTGGTCGGCAAGAACCTCCTCAGGTTGATTCGGTGCGTCCTGCACCTCACCCTTCGGGCTTCGTCGAAGTCCAAATTTGATCCCGTCAAATTGGTCGATTGATTGCAAGGCAATCAAGACCGCCAAGGGCGCCCGCAGGGTGTTAAAAGCCCCTAGGCTTTTAACAGTCCATCCTCCCGGATCGGTGGCACAATCCAGCTACTTAACTACCCCGAATCTATATCCGAGCGCATCCAGTCGGCCTTGTGCCGGGCTTTTTTGTTTAACTCTGTCGAATGTGGTCGGCAAGAACCTCCCCAGGTTGATTCGGTGCGTCCTGCACCTCACCCTTCGGGCTTCGTCGAAGTCCAAATTTGATCCCGTCAAATTGGTCGATTGATTGCAAAGCAGTCCATTCTCGCGTGGCTAACACGAATCCCATATGCAAATGACGGCCCTGTGCCGGACTTTTTTGTGTAACTCTGTCGAAAAGGGTCAGCAAGAACCTCGGCCCGCTGCCATCACTACCTCGATTTAACTCAACTTCTGTGACTCACTAGACAAAATTCACCCCCCTTCGTGATGCGAAAGCTGGTTAAATTCTTTCCCTCAAATTTTCAGTTCACACCCATTTACACACTCTCTTGCAAGACATAAAGCCAATGAAAACGAATCAGCTATCTATTCCGGGTTTAATCCTTTCCATCCTTTTACTGTCGGCCTGTGGGGCTCCCAAAACGCCGCAAGCGGTGACGGAGGCTTTTTGGCAGGCGGTAGTCAGTAGCGATGCCGATACCGTGGTGGCGTTGTCCACGCTCACGGATGTGGAGGGCTTTGATGGTTTTGGCCGGGATTGGCAGGGTTTTGAAGCCAGTTGGGGCAGGGTGGTGATAGAGGACGATCGGGCCAGTGTGGTGTCGACCTTGTCGCGCGTGACTCAGGTGCGAGAAGAGCGGCGTGAGCTGGTGACCTATCTGGTGCGTCGGGAGGATGCCTGGCGGGTAGATTATGTTCGTACTGGTCGGCAGCTTACCGGTGGCGAGCTGGGCGCACTGTTCGGGCGTATTGGCGAGGCCATTTCGGAGCGGTTTGAAGCTTCGCGGCAAGAGGCCGAGCCGGAAGTCGAGCGTTTGAGCCAGCAGTTACAGGTTATGTCGGAATCGTTCGAGCAGCAGGCGACCGAGGCGATTGAGGATTACAGTGAGCAGCTCAGCGAGTATTTGGAGGCGTTTGCGGATTCGGTGGAGCAGGTGCTGGACGATAAGGAGGCGCAGTTGTCTCGCCGGGAAAAGCAGCAGCTGGAGCAGGTGGTGACCGGCCTGAGAGACAGCGGCGAGCGCCTGGATGAGCCCAGCCTGGATGCCATCGCCGAAGGCGGAATGGCCGCCGGTATGGCGCAGTCACAACTGGCCTTGCTGGATGAGCGGGTCGTGGGTGAGTATCTACAGGAGTGGCGTGAATTGAGTGAGGCATTGGCGGAAAACATGCAGGCCTTCTTCGACGATCTCCGGGGCACCGGCAGGCCATAGACTGGGTAAAGGCATAGCTTCGGTTAACCATAAAGGCTTCAATAAAGCCGCTTTATGAGCCACCCTGCGCTGGGTTCTTCATAAGGGATTGTTCATAAGGGATGTGCCCTAAAGGACTCTGCGAAAGGTGAAGCGGGTGGTGCTTCCGGGGCCGTTGTTTTGCTGTCCAGGCTGGTTGTAATTTAATCGGCTTGGCTGGCGTAGTTGAATTCAACGCCGCATTTGAGCGGTCTGTCACACCGTGTTGCTCGATGATTCGTGCTTTTCTGGTTGAGAGTCGCTGTAGGATGTTCTCTCCTAGTGCGCTACTTCAAGGAACGTATGTCAGACGCGATTTCACTGTTTTCCATCACCACCGAATCGGTTCGGGATAACCTGTATTTCAAAATACTGGAGTGGCTGACTCATTGCGAAGCCAATGTGTCTGAAAAAACGATGCAGCCCTACTCGCAGCTGCCTTGGCAGCCTTCACAAGAATCCCATGTTTTTAATTGGCAGGGTTCGTACAAAAGTTGGGTGGACATTTTACGCAGCGAGGACCAGGTGGTGCAGGTTGTCTTAAATTTGCGCTACCCGAAAAAGCGTTGGTTTTCCCAGCACAAAAAAGATTGGAAAAGCATTAAGGAAACCGCGGTTGATTTGTTTGGTGAAGGTCAGAGTTTTGATCTGAATGACCGTGAAAGTCGACTGCACAGCAATCAACATCTCAAGGTTTTGATTAAATCCTACGAAGAGGGGCGACACGCTTTTATCGAGTTAAAAGTGGCTCGAGGGGAGTTTTGTTCCTGATCACAGTCAGTCGGGGTTGAGGTTTTTTATTCAACCCGATTGTGTTTTTATTGAAAGCGTTCGCGATTTCTTTGCCTGTTAATTGATCCATTGGGCTGGATTTTAGTCCGGTGTTGGTTGGTTGTGGGCCGTTGTTTCTGCTTCTGCGTCAGTTCCAATATCTGTCTTCATCGCAATAAATTATAAAGTGTGCCTGTCATTGCGGTATAAGTTCCGAGCATAAGGCGATGTAGTTTTTATGCGAGTTGTGATCGAGTTGGTGTTTACAGAAAAGACCTCGCCAGCAGCCTGAAAACACCTGGTGAACGTCTGGTAACGGCTTGGACCGTTGTTATAATCGGCGCCACTCTGCTTGTTACTGTTTTTTCTTTGCACTTGTTTTGTCGTGTGCAGGTTTTGCAGTTTAGAAAGAAAAAAAAGAATTTCATAAACATCAGACTCTTTCATTGATGGAAAAGACTCTGCTATTGGATGGCAGGCACTGAAAAAATTCAGTCAAGCTGTCGATTTTAAAGGCTATAACGTTGGGGTTTATTGGGGGCGCCAAGTCAGCTTATGTTGAATGTTGTGAAAGTGTTGTTGTTGCTGTGTGCGGCTTCCGTGGCCTTGCCAGGTCTGGCGGCAGAGGTGTCCAAAGAGCAGATCAAGGGCCTGGATGAACAGGTTCAGGACATCAAATCCGACGTTTTGGCAATTTCTACCGAGTTAAATCTGCTCGAAGAGAAGTTGCTGTTTCCTTCCAATACCCAGGTTTCCCTGTTCATTTCTTTGGCCGCCGACGATGATTTTCAGCTTGATGCGGCTGAAATTGAAGTGGATGGCAAGTTGGTTGCTCACCACATCTATTCTTTTAAAGAGCAGGAAGCCCTGCGCGATGGGGGCTTGCAGCGGATCTATACGGGCAATGTCCGCAACGGCGAACATCTCATCAAAGTAGGATTCAAGGGTAAGTCGGCGCTGGGTAACAAGTTTACCGAAGTCGCTGATTATACGTTCAGCAAAGGTGTCGGGCCCGGTTTTGTGGAGATCAAGTTGATCGAATCTGCGATCGGTTCCAACGGCATCGAATTCTCCGATCGATAAATGATGCGCACACGTGCTCTCAGCCTGCTGTTTCTGCCATTCAGTCTGTTGGTTCAGGCTGGGTCTGAAAAAATTGATTCTCCTCGCGACGCCTTCTTTGGCGAGGCGCTGTTCTACGCGTCTCAGGATGAGTGGTTTGACGCGATCTCCCGTCTGGACACCGAATTAAAGCTGCACCATGGCGTCGATGAGCCACAGCTCGACCAGCTGCATTACTATGTCAATGATGCCGAGTTCTCGGTGGGCGATTTTGAGTTGTCCTATCGTGTGCACCGTCAGGCCGGGCGGGCTATCAAGGCCGTGATTGAGGGCAACGTTGAGCCCGAAGTGCGCAATGAGGCGATCTATCGCCTGGCAAAAATCTATTTCCAAAAAGAGCAAAACCTAAACGCCTTCCATGCCATTGAGCGAGTAGAGGGTGATCTTCCCGAGGGTTTGGAAGATGATCTGGACTACCTGAAGGGGCAGATCTATATGGTTAACGGCCGCTTTGAAGCGGCTGAAAAAATCTTTAAGTCACTGTCTGGTTCCGATGAGTATGAAGGCTATGCCGGATTCAATCAGGGCTTGTCACAGATTGCGCAGGGCAGTGTTAAGGCGGCTGGCTTAACGCTTGACAGTGTGGGTCGATTAAATTCGGATGACCGCGCTGTTTTGGCGATGAAGGACAGGGCTAACCTCACTCTGGGCAGTCGCTTGATGGACGCGGGTGAGCCCCAGGCGGCGACTCAATTTCTGGAGCGGGTTCGTCTTGATGGACCCTATTCGAACAGGGCTTTGTTGGGCTTGGGTTGGGCGAGTGCCAGCTTTGACGACTATGAAAAAGCCCTGGTCCCCTGGACGATTTTAAGTCAGCGCCATGTCACCGATCCGGCGGTGCAAAATGCCTTGCTGGGTGTGCCTTATGCCTATGGCAAGTTGGGCTTATTTGGCAAGGCGGCTCTGGGCTATGGGCATGCGCTGTCGATGATGAATGCCGAGCTGGACCGTCTGGATGCGTCTATTGCCAGCATTCGTGAAGGGAACTTTCTGGAGGCGCTGGTTCGCGAAGAAATCAAGCTCGACCGCAACTGGGTGATCAAGCTGCGCGAGCTGCCAGAAACCCCTGAAACCTATTATTTAATGGATTTGATGGCCTCCCACGACTTTCAGTCGTCGTTGCAGAACTATTTTGACCTTGAGCAGCTGCGCAAGAAGCTGGAACGCTGGGTGGATGATTATGCAGCGTTCGAAGACGTGATTGACCTGCGCCGGCGTTATTATGAGCCCTTGCTGCCGGCGATTGATGAGCAGTTCCGCAAGCTCGACTCCCTGATTAATCTGCGTCTCGAACAGCGTGACCGCATCGACCGTCGGTTGCAGGCCATGCTGGTGGCCCCGCGCCCGGATTTTCTCGCTACCTCCCAAGAACGCCTGATGATGCGCGCGATCGAAGCCGCTGAAAGTACCGATGTAGCTCGCAGTGAAGATGGGCAGAGGCGAATAAATCGATTGAAAGGGGTTCTCACCTGGCAGTGGGAAACCGAATATCATGAGCGCCTGACCACGACCTTTGAGCACCTGATTGAACTGGATAAGGACATTGCTCGTCTCAACGAAATCTACAATTCGTTTGTCCGTACTCGCCAGGCCGCGACGCAAAGTTATCAGGGCTATGACCAGCAAATCACTCATATGCGCCAGAAAACAGAGCGAGCTCAGGCAACGGTGAAGACGTTGATGTTGCGTCAGGGACGGATGCTGGAAATGATGGCGATTGATGAATTACAAAAGCGCAGTCAACAGCTGGAAGTGGCACAGGTGAAAGCCCGCTTTGCCCTGGCGGAAAGCTATGATCGCGCGACGATGAAAAAGTCGGGCATCTCCAGCGAGGGCATGGCGCAGCAAGATAAGCCGTCGTCAGAACCGCCAACCCCGGATCAGCGAACACCGGATCAACGATCACCGGGTTTACAACAGGAAGATGCCGTGCAGCCGGATGCGGCTCAATCAGATGCCGATAAGTTGAACAAGCCGCAGCCTGACAGTGCCAAGCCGGCTGCCGCCGAGGTTGAGTCGCCAATCACAGAGCCCCCATTGGTCGAGCCAACTCAAGCTGCTGCTGCTGAGCGAGGTGTGTTGTGAGTCGCTATCGTATTTCGCTGCTGTTAGGCGCCTCGCTGATGACAGCCTCCTGTAGTGTGGTGCAGGAACGCGGTACCCTCGCCGAGCTGCGCAATGTCGACATGGTGATTGAAGACGCAACGGTAGAGGATGGGCTCGACAAGGCGATGAACAGTTATCGGGTGTTTCTGGAGGAGACGCCGGAATCCGCTATGACACCGGACGCCATTCGTCGAATTGCCGACCTGTCGATCGAAAAAGAATACGGTTACGTGGGGGCTGACAACACAGGCGTGGATGCAGCGGATGCGGCCTCAAAAGCTCAACTGAGTAAGGCGCAGTTGAGCAAGCCACATCAGAGCAAGCCGCTACAGGGCATGTCACAACAGGGCATGTCAGAACAGAGTAAGCAGCAAGTGGCCAAGCTGGATGCTGCAAACGCTTCTGGCGTAATGGAGCCGGCGTCAGGCCGTCAATTGGCAGATGCCAGTCAATTTGAAGAATCTGAACAAGAATTTGAGGCGCGGGTCAGTGGGCTGAAAGGCCTGGCTGACAGTGAGAGCCCCTCGCTGCAGGATCATCCCGGCGCGGCCAGTGATCTTGAAAACGCCAATGCCCGACAGGCCATTGCCCTGTATAAAAAACTGCTGAAAGAATACCCGCTGTACGATCGTAACGATCAGGTGTTGTACCAGATGTCCAGAGCCTACGAGGAGCTGGGGCAGGTCGAAGAGGCCATGACGGTGATGAACCAGTTCATCCAGACCTATCCGGTTTCACGTTACATGGACGAGATTCAGTTTCGCCGTGCCGAGTTCTATTTTACCCGCAAGCAATATCTGAACGCAGAGCAGGCCTATCAAACCATCGTGGATATGGGGCCGAATTCCCATTATTACGAATTGGCACTGTATAAACTGGGGTGGAGCTTCTATAAGCAGCACCTCTACGGGGAAGCCATATCGCGTTACATTGCCCTGCTGGATTACAAGGTGTCTATTGGTTATGACTTCGACCAGGAGCATGACCCTATCGACAGTAAGCTGGTGGATGACACCTACCGGGTGATCAGCCTCAGTTTCTCAAATCTGGGTGGTCCAGAGGAAGTGGCAGACTTCTTTACCCGCAACGGGCCGCGCAGCTATGAAGACAAGGTTTACAGCAATCTGGGTGAATTTTATCTGGACAAGCGTCGCTATGCCGATGCGGCGGGTTCTTATAAAACCTTTATTGCCGGTCACCCGTTTGATGAAATCTCCCCGCATTTTGCCATGCGCGTGATTGAGATTTATCACCAGGGGCGGTTTGCACAATTGGTGATTGAGAGCAAAAAAGAATTTGCCCATACCTATGCTCTGGAGGCGGAGTACTGGCAGCACTTTGAGTTGGACAGTCGACCGGAAGTGGTGGGGTTCCTGAAGTCCAACCTGAAAGACCTGGCAAATCATTATCACGCACTCTATCAAGACAAGCGCTTCGTCAAAGAAAAGCCGGTGAGCTACACCGAAGCGTTGATTTGGTATCGCAAGTACCTGGCGTCTTTCCCGCAGGGTGATGAAACCCCCGGCATCAATTATCAGATGGCTGATTTGATGATGGAGAACAAGGACTTTGGCGATGCGGCCAAGGCCTATGAGATTACCTCCTACAACTATCCTCTGCATGAACAGTCTGCGGAGGCGGGCTATGCCGCAGTGTACGCCTACCGTGAACACTTGAAGGCGTTGAAAGCGGTTTCGCCAGAGGCGTTGAAACAAAAAATTGTCGAGACGTCTTTACGTTTTGCCGATACCTATCCCGATCACGAAAAGGTGGCGCTGGTACTGGGGGCGGCGGCTGATGATTTGTACGAGATGAAAAATTATTCACTGGCCGTGTCGACCGCTCAAAAACTGCTCGAACGCTATCCGGCCTCCGATGTGCAAATTACCCGTTCTGCCTGGTTGGTGGTGGGGCACGGCTCCTTTGACTTGCAAGAGTATGCTCAGGCGGAGCATGGCTATTCACAGGTGCTTGAGCTTACGCCGGTTGAGGATAAATCGCGTAAGGATCTATTCGATAACCTGGCCGGTTCTATTTACAAGCAGGGGGAGCAGGCAAATCTGGCGGGTGAATATCAAGCCGCGGCGGATCACTTTCTGCGCATTGCCGTCCTGGCGCCAGCATCTAAAATCCGGCCCAATGCCGAATTTGACGCGGCTTCAGCACTGATTGAGTTGCAGGACTGGGGAAGGGCGACAGCGGTGTTGCTGAATTTCCGGCAGAATTTCCCGGAGCATGAGTTCCAGCCTGAAATCACCAAAAAAATGGCTTTCGTCTATAAGTCAGATGGTAAGGCTGAGCTGGCGGGGGCGGAATACGAGCGGATTGCTTCCGAATCTCAAGATAATGAAGTGCGTCGTGGCGCGATGCTGTTGGCTGCAGAGCTGTATGAAGAGGCTGGGGTGCCGGATAAGCAGTTGGCGGTGTATAAGCGATTCGTCACGGCGTTTCCCTCGCCCATCGAAAGCGCTCTGGAAATTTACAGCAAGATGGCCGCAGTTTATCTGTCGAGCGGTGATGGTAAAAATCACATGGCCACACTCAGGGCGATCGTATCCATAGACCGCTCTGCCGGTAAAGAGCGAACAGACCGCACCAAATATCTGGCCGCAGAGGCCTCGCTGACCCTGACCCAGCCGCTGTTTGACCAGTTTGCTGAGGCGAAAATTGTTCTGCCGATCAAAAAGAACCTGGATCGGAAAAAAGCGTTGATGAAAAAAGCGGTTAAGGCCTACACCACGCTGCTGGATTATGAGGTGGCTGATATCACGGCGGCCTCCACCTATTACATGGCCGAGATTTATCTGAATTTCAGTCGCAGCCTGAAGGACTCTGAGCGCCCCAAAAATCTCAGTGACCTGGAGCTGGAAGAGTATGAGCTGGCACTGGAAGATCAGATTTTCCCCTTTGAAGAAAAAGCCATTGCGGTGCATCGAAAAAATATCGAGTTGCTCTATATCGGTGTTTACAGTACCTGGATAGACAAGAGCATTGCAAAGCTGGCGGTATTGTTTCCGGCGCTGTATGCGAGGGATGAGGAGCATGTTGGCTTCGTCGAGTCCATCGATTCGTTCCGTTACATCATTGAAAAGCCGGTTGTGGCGGAGGTTAAGTCCGCTGATCAGGTGCAAACCGATTCGGTGCAAGACAATTTGATGGATGATGGTTTAAGCCGCAGTGCGCAAGAGGATGCTGAGGTAGGGGTCACTGATGGTAATGAAAGCTTGGAAGCAGACGCTGCCGAAGGTTCTGTTAAGTCGGATGGCGGTGAGGAGACTGTAGCAGCGGAGCCCGTGGCTCAGGATGTGTGAGGGTATTTTTCACACAGTGATAGCGGGCGCGGTTGATGGATATTTGCCGTTCAGTTGATATTCCAAAATTCTCGCAATGGTGTTTCTTTATAAAGTTAAAAGTCTGATGCGTTGGTTAAATTGCTAGCGTGTTAACAGACTGGTCTGAACAAAACCACGATAATGTTTTACAACTAAAAAGAGTGCTTTTTTATTTGGGGTTTTTACAGGCGATCTTAAAGAGCATTCAAACAGCCATAAAAATTTAATACAGGGATTTAGGGCTTACACATTGGGGAATAAATTGGTCTTTACTCAAGCCGAACAGTTTTTGTGTCGATCCTTCCGGCTCGTTCGATTCTATCGGGCCAAGGGTCAGGTTGCCGCACTGGTTATTTCCTTCATCTTCTTTTCCGGTTGTACCTCGGTGGTGCAGCAGGCGTCTCCTCAGCAATCGGAAGACAGTATTTATCTGGTTGAAAACAGAAGTGTCGACCTGTCCGTTCGCAGAGACTTCGATAAGGCGGTCAAATTGTTGCAGGAAGGGCAGTATGAATTGGCCATTCAGCTGCTGGAATCCGTTGCCCAAAATACGGACAACAACTCTGCCCCCTACATCAATATGGGTGTGGCGTATTACCGCATGGAAAACCACGACAAGGCGGAGGCCAGTTTTCTTAAGGCGCTTGAGATCAATCCCAATCACCCGGTCACTCTGAATGAATTTGCGCTGTTTTACCGCAGTGTGGGGCGATTTCAGGAGGCGCGCGAACTGTTTGAACGAGTCGTGACTCAATATCCGGAATTTATGCCGGCTCACCGCAACTACGGCATTCTCTGTGATCTCTACCTGAATGATCCGGCGTGTGCGATCGAGCACTATGAAATCTACTATCAAGCCAATCCTGACGATGATGCGGTTAAGGTGTGGATTGCCACATTGCGTCAAAAAATACAGGGGTAGGGTGATGAGAAAATGGCTAGCGGTTAGTTGTATGGTGGTTCTTGGACTGGTTTCAGCGGAATTAATGGCCGCTGACGAGTCGGAAAAACAAGAGCCCAAGACGATCTCCGGGATGTCCATTGTTGGTAATGATGAGGCGCCAAAATCGCTCTTTATTGTGCCCTGGAAAAGTTCAGAAATTGGTTTTGAGTCGGGCCTGACGGCTCAAGGGCTTCTCGACGGGTCGTTAAGGCCCATTGATAAAGAGGTTCTGAACCGTGAGCTGGATTATTTTGAAATCAGAAGCAGTGAATAACATCATTTTTTTACGACATAAACGTCTAACGCGAGTACGCAAGGGGAAAAGTTAAATGGGCTTTATTGATACGATTGTGGCCTTCTTCCTGGAAGGTGGTTTCTGGATGTATCCGATTATGATTGTCGGTGCAATAGGTTTGGCTACCGGTATAGAACGTTTCGTCAAGTTAACCAAAATCGAACTGGCCAACAAGCAGGTTTGGGAGCGGATTCAGCCTGTACTGGCAAAAGGTGATTTTGATGCAGCGATGAAAATTACCGCAGACGACAGTTCGACGGTGAGTAAATTGCTCGAATCCGGGCTGGCTCTTCAGGGCAGTGTCCGCCGTCGTGAAGACATTGAGATTGCCATGGAAGAAGAGATGATGGGCATTATCCCGATGCTCGAAAAACGTATCGCTTCCATTGCCTTGTACGCCAATATTTCCACTTTGTTGGGCCTGTTGGGTACAATTTTGGGTTTGATCGCGGCATTTAACGCTGTGGCCAGCGCCAACCCGGCCGAGAAAGCTGACTTGCTGTCCGCCAGTATCTCCATCGCCATGAACACCACGGCTTTCGGTCTGATTACCGCCATCCCGCTGTTGTTTATTCACTCGTATATGAATTCCAAGTGTGGGGCCATTGTTGACAGTCTGGAAATGGTTTCTGTGCGCACCCTGAACGTTATTTCCCGCAAAGCCAAGCGTCCGGAGCTGGTGAAAGCCGCGTAAACAAGACTGTGTCTAAGCAGGTTATGGATTGAACGCAGCCGATATTGTGCTGCTGACAAAGCAGAAGCGCTAAGAGAATAGAAGCCGAGATATGAGAGCCAGAAGACATCATTACAAACGCAACAAGGATCAGGCAGAGATTGACGTCACCACGTTCCTTAATTTGATGGTGGTGTTGATTCCTTTTTTGCTGATTACCGCTGTGTTCTCTCGCATCACTATCCAGGAGCTGAATCTTCCCCAGCAGGCTGCCGGTGGTGCGGCGCCAGACAAACCTCTGGTAACGATTGAAGTGATTCTGAGGCAGGATAAGCTGCAGATCACCGACGGTGACAGGATTACCGACACCATCAATAAAGTAGAAGACAAACATGACTTTCAATCGCTTTCCGAAAAGTTACTGGCGTTAAAAGATCAATACAAAGAGAAAGAAGACGCGATTATTCTGATCGAGCCTGATATTGAATACGAAGATGTCATACGGGTTATGGATGCGGTGAAAATTGCCGAAGTGAAACTCCCGGAGCAGGAAGATATTGAGCGCATTTCGTTGTTTCCAAAAATTTCTCTGGGTGATGCACCATGAAAAATACCCGTCGAATTAAACGAATGGACCGGGCTCGCCGGAATAAAGCCCCGGGACTGAACCTGACCTCTTTGATGGATGTATTTACCATTCTTGTGTTGTATCTGTTGGTGAATCAATCGTCAGTGCAGGTGGTAGAACCGCCCAAGGATGTGATCCTTCCGGATTCTGTCGCCGAAGCAAAACCCAGACAGACAGTTGTTGTGATGGTGAGTCCCGAGATCGTTTCAATCGATGGTGAGCCGCTGATGAACACCATGGATGCGTTGGATAAAGACGCCAATTTAACAGCACCATTAACAGACAAGCTAACCAGTATCAAAGAAAGTGCGCTGGGTTTAAATGCTGAGTCTGAGGCGAAAAATAACGAAGTGACCATAATGGCACATCAGAAGGTCCCGTTTAATGTGTTGAAAGCCTTGATGTCAGCCTGTACGAATGTGGGGTATACCAAAATATCTCTCGCCGTTAACCAAAAAGCTACGCAAAGTTAGTGTGATTCCGTGACGATTTCTCTGGATAAAGAAAGACTGGAACTTGAAGCAAGGCTTCAGGGTGCTGAAGGCCGGCTGCAGGATTTGCATCAGCAGTTGGATGAAAAGGCACAGGAGCTGCAGGCTAAACTTGACTCTGGCCAGCAATTTCAATTGTTGGGGGACATCTGTTCGTCGTTGCATCAGCTGGACGAAATGGGTCAGGCGTCGCTTTTTTGGGGGGCGAAAATCCCGCCGGAATATCAGAAAAAGCATTTGTCCCGTGTTCAGCATCAGATTGCGGGCTTTCAGCAGCAGCTTGATGCAATCCGCAACGAACAGGAAGTGCTGCAACAGCAAGTTGATGCAGAGCACGGTGCGATAGGTGACCTGAGTTATCTGCTTGATGATGTACTGCTTCAGGAAGAGCAGCAGCAATCTGAGTATATCGTCGAGAGAGAAGAGCGGGAATTGCCTTTCCGGCCAATGCTTATGCCCTGGCTTAAGCAAAAGGAAGATCAGATCCGTTATCGCAAGGCGATGGGCGGCATGCTGGCCTTTCTGGTGCTGCTGAATATGTTGATCGTCTTTTGGGAAATACCGGAAATTCCCAAGGAAGAAATCGAGGTGCCTGAACATCTTGTGCAGATGGTGAAAAAAGATAAACCCAAGCCCAAGCCGCCGGTGAAGAAACCAGAGCCCAAGGAAGAGCCGAAGAAGAACGAGCAAAAGGTGGCAAAAGACAAGCCCAAGCCCAAACCGGCACCACAACAGAAAGAGGTGGCCCGTAAGAAAGCGGAGGCTTCCGGTGTGCTGGCCTTTAAAGACAGTTTCAGTGATTTGTTGTCCGATGACGTTGATCAGAGGCTGGGGGCATCGGCCAGCTTGACCAATAAAGCGGCTTCGGCGAAGGGTGAATCCAGTCGCAGCCTGGTGATGTCGCAGGCGAAAGCGACCAGTGGCGGGATTAACAGTGCCGCGCTCAGTCGTGGTATCGGTGGCACAGCTGGTAGCCGGATGGGTACCGGCAAGTCTTTCTCACGAGTTACCAGTGCGATTGGTACCGATATGGTGGCGGATGATCGCCCACTGAGTGACGGCGTTGGCCCTTCACGGACCGATGAAGAAATCCAGATTGTGTTTGACCGCTATAAGGCAACACTCTATCGGATTTACAACCTGGAATTGCGTAAAGACCCAATGCTGAAAGGCAAGATGGTCCTGAGAATTACCATTGAGCCGAATGGGGCCGTGTCCTTTGCCGCGGTTGAATCAACCAACATGAATTCACAGCAGTTGGTCTCCGGGGTCTTGAATCGGGTCAAGCGTTTCAACTTTGGACCCAAAGAAGGTGTGCCGACGGTCACCATTCTTTATCCAATCGATTTCCTGCCAGCGGCCTGATGGTCCTGGAAGCGACACAGGTGAAGGCATAAGTGATATTGCCACAGGGTTTTGACGTTTCGTTCTGAACCCTGTGGTATCGATAGTGGACGTGAGCCAAGCCTTCTTTATTACCAAAAAGTCGGTCCACGTCACATCCTGAAAGTAACGATTTAACACTTCAAAAATTTTACACTTGGCGCCTGATTTTTTTTTGAAAAAATAGAATAGTATCGTTTGTCCTTAATCACGTATTGATCACGTTTTGGTATCGGTTTGGTCAAGCAGTTGCGACGTACTCAGTTGAATGTTTTTTGATCGTTGCAATTTGTTAACTCAAGTTTTAACACAAGTTGTTAACAACAGCCGGTGGATAAGAAGCAGCTGTTTATAAAAGCTCCTGAGTACAACAAGCACCAGCCTGAAGTTTCGAGAAAGTTGATAACAGGCCGGAGAAACTTCTGGCAACGGCTTCAGGCTGCGGAACGTGATTGATTTAGGCAGGCAAGGAAGTTTGTTTACCCTGTATCTGGCAGGGCTGTAGATTGAATGAATTGGGGGTTAGACGGCTATGGCAGCAAGATTTTGTTCAAATCTCGACTCTCAATGTTTCCGAATCTGATTTTGCGCTGTGATTTCGCACAGTGCATTGTGTTTTTGCATAGATGTGTTTTGCATAGAGAGTGTCTGTGAATTCCAAACTGGTTATTGTTGAACGCGCTGTGACGTCAGTGCCCGGACATATTTCTGTCTGGTTGCGTCTTTTCCTTGTCACTTTGTTGTTGGGGATGGCGGGTGCAGCCCAGGCGGCAAAATACGATAGCTGCAGTGCAGACTGGCCTCTGGATCCTGATCGGGCGGATGGCGCACGCCTGATTGATGGCAGCAGCCTTCCCGCAGACCTTTCCAACTTTGGCCAGCTGGCACTCGATGCACCTTGTACCATCCGTAACTTTACCGCGTCCAATCCCTTTGAATGGAACATCAGTTACCCGGATACGATTCAGGGCTCGCTGATTATTTTTGATAACGTCTATGCAACCGGCAACATGTCCTGTGGTAACAACCTTGACTTTGTGGCGTTGTGGGCCGTCAACGGCACTGAGTTCACCAACGTCAGCGACAGCTGCCAGGATTTCTTCATCCCGGTTGAAAAAATTGACAAGCAGGTACCGGGACCCTATGCCACGGTGGGCGTGCCGTTTACCTACACGCTCAGAATTCCCATCATGTTTGTGCAGGAATTCAGTGATTACTGTGTTGAGAATCCCACGTCTGCGGCGTGTCAGGCGGTGGGTGACCCGAATCAGGGCTCACCCAACCCGCTGGGCAACATCCATGTCTGGGATGACCTGAGTGCCGCGGCCACCGGTGCCGAGATGAGTCTGGTGAGCGTGTCGGCAGTCTACGGCAGTGGTCCCAGTGCAGGCGCCTCCATTGCGGTCAGCAATAATGGCAGTGACAAACTGCTGGACTTTACCTTGCCGGACACGGTGGCTAACGAACAGATTCTCGTCAGTGTGACGGTGGTGCTGGATGATGTGCCGGGTAATACGGCCGGTACTGTGTTCACCAACAAGGCCGAGTGGGAGTTTGCCCGTAATATTGACACCGACGGTGACGGCACGGCGGATACCTTCTTTGATCCCCTACCGGGTGAGTCGGGTATCTCCGGGCAGATGATCATTGTCGCCCCGGACCTGGTGATGGAGAAAACAACCTCGACGCCTTCGGTGGGGCTGGGGCAGGTGCCCTTTACGCTGGATATACAGAACGAGGGTCTTGGCGAGGCCTGGAATATTACGGTCGAAGATCTGCTACCGAACGATACATCCGATAATTCCGGGGTGGGCTTTTGTGAGTTTGACCCTGTTGCCGGTACCGGTGCCGACCTGCAGGCCGAGGTGCGAGCTGCTGACGGTATCAGCGTGCTGCGGACCCTGAGCGCGGGCACAGACTATGTCGTCGACTGGGGCGGCACCACCGGACCCGATCGCTGTACCCTGAGTTTTGAAATGACCGACGCCGGCGGAGCGCTGTTGACGGGTGAGCACCTGGTGATCGATTTCGTCACCCAGTTGGACAGCTTTCCCCTGACCAGTCCTCCCAGCGGCGACCTGACCAATATTGCGGCAGCCACCAGCTGGTATAACGCCGACAGCAGTGTTTCAGGTCGGCTGGAAATTTCCCGCACTCTCACCAACGGCACACCCACCACCACGGACCACGAAGACAATGAAGTGGTGACGGTGGCGCTGTCGGGTTTCTATTTTGAAAAAACCGTCGAGAATCTCGCGACTGGCAGTTACCCGGCGGTGACGGCGGTGCCCGGTGAGCAGCTGCGTTACAGCATTCGTCTGTTTAACGTGGATGAAAACATTACCGACATCCGGATTTCGGATCCGCTGACGACCGTAGCAAGCCAATTTTCGGCACTGCCGACAAGCGCCGATATTGTGACCTGTGAAATTCGTCCGGCCAACGCTGGTATCACCCAGCCCGCCTGTAGTTTTTCCGGCGGTCAGTTGCAAGTGGTGGGGCAGGGCGGCGCTTCACTGGATCTTCCGGTCTTCCACGATCTGGTGATCGAGTTTGACGCGACCCTGGCGACCATTGGTCTTGCCAACGGCGACACGGTGTCCAATCAGGCGATTCTTGAAGCCACCGGTATAACCTCCGTAACTCCCGTGCCTGCCAGTTACCCCAGTGACGATCCGTTTGTGAACGGGGTGGCGGATCCTACCGTTGCCGGTGACGAAGACCCGACGGTCGTCACCATCATTGTGCCCGATGCACTCGACAAGCAAAACCCGGCCACCACCGACGTGGTGATCGGCGAGACGTTTGACTACACCTTGACAGTGCCGGCGACGCCGGTGGCGGCGCCCCTGTATGACGTCAGTATTGTTGATAGCCTGCCCGACAATCTGGAGTTCATCAGTGCCTCGGCTCTGGTCGGCGCTACCAGCCTGACCCTGCGCGATACCGACAACGGTGCAAACAACGACCTGGTACTGATTGAGACCAGCAACGCCTTCGACATTCCCGCCGGCGAGACGGCTACGGTCACTATCACCGTGCGGGTGCGCAATGACGGCACGCAAAATCAGGAAGGGGAAACGTTTTTCAATACCGCCAGCTACACCTACGCCCGTAGCAATGGCGGTGCGCAGTTGAATGGCGGCTCGGATACGACCGAGCTGATGACCGTGCGCGAGCCGCAGCTGGAGGCGCTCCCCAAGACGGTAACCAACATCACTCTGGGGGGTAATTCACCCGCAGCCACAGGGCATACGCTGGAATACGTGGTGTCCTGGGAAAACAGTGGCAGTGTCACCGCTTACGACGTCAACGTGACCGACTTTTTGCCCGCGACACTGACTCTGGATACCTCGTTCACGCCGCTGGCCACCATCGGGGGGGATGACCGGGCGGACGATGGCTTTGTGGCCACCCCGCTGGAACCCGGCGACGGTTCCCTGATCTGGGGGCGCATCAACGGCGACAATACGCTGGACGTGCCGGTCGGTCAGACATTGACGATAACCTATCGTGTCATCGTCAGCTCACCATCCACCACCGCCCTGATCAACAGTGTCTGGGCGGACTGGACCTCGCTGAACAACACCGCCACCGATGAACGTACCGGGGCCGGCTGCCCGAGTTTTCTGGCGCCGGATGATTACTGCTCCGAGGAGAGCACGTCGTCGCTCGACTTTACCGATGGCACGGCCTTCAGCAAGACCATTGTGGCCGACAGCTGGGACGACGGTGGGGTGATTACCACCGCTACCGACGGTATTCTGCGGGTGGGGGACAAGGTGGATTTTGCGCTGACAGCAACGCTGCGTGAAGGGCCCACCGCCTCGGTCGTAGTCACGGATACGTTACCCGCCGGCCTGGAATTCGACAGCGTGATTGCCATCAATGGCAATGCCAGTGCGCCCTACAGCAGTGTGGCTCCTTTCACCCATGCCAACATCGGCGCGCCCGCTGTGGCCGGTAATGTCATTACCTGGAACATCGGCGCTATCACTAACGCCGTCGACAACAACAGTGCCAACGATACGTTTGAGATTCACTATCGGGCACGGGTGGTTAACAGCACCCTGACACAAGCAGACAGTACCGTTTTGACCAATGCCGCCAGCCTCAGTTACGACAGCGGTATGGTGCTGGATAGCAGCGTCGATATCGACGTGCGTCAACCGGTGGTTGCCGCGGTCAGCAAGGTGGACGGCCTGGGTAACAGCTACCCGGACAGCACCGCGCCGCTGAGCGTGGACATCGCCACTGGGGTGATGTCGTTTGAACTGCACACCTGTAACGCCCCTGCACCGGCCGCACCGGCCTACAATGTGCAGCTGGTGGATACGCTGGCCGCCGAACTGGATGAAACCAGCGTTGCCATCCAGCAGGTCACCATCAACGGAGCCACCGCCACCGACGGCGCAGATTACACCTACACACCACCGGCGGCGCGTGGCGGTGACATGACTTTTGATCTGCTGGTGCCGCTGGCGGCGGATGAGTGTGCCACGATCAATTACGATGTCGGTTTTCATACCGACGTCGCCCCGAACCAGCTCTGGGCCAACAGCGTGGCCGCTTCCGAATACTGGTCGCTGCCCACGCCGACCACAGACGGTGAGCAGTATGCCGTGGTAGGGCCTGCGGAATTCTGGATGACCAACACCACGGCAGACCCTCTGCCGGTGAAAACTGTCGTGGCCCCGATCGCGCCAGATACCGATGTCACCATTGGCGAGACGGTGACTTACGCCATCACCATTCCCGCCATTAACGCGGTTCGCAATGACTTGCAGGTGACGGATTCCCTGCCGGCCGCCCTGGTGTATGTGAATGCGACAGCCACCGTGGGCGGTACTGCGACGGCGCTGACGGACAATACTTCGGGTCAGAACGTGGATCTGATCCTTGCCCAGGTCCCCGCCGGTGAAGAAGTGGTCATCACGCTCAATAGCTATGTGGCCAATAGCGCGGCCACCAATGCGGGAGATGTGATTGATAATACCGCCAGTTATAGCTACAGCGGTTACACCGGTGCGGTGCTCACCAGCGCTGCGGCGCCGACCCTGACGATCGTGGAGCCCACGCTTGGCATTAGCAAGGACGTCGCCAACATCACCAGTGGCAAGACGGCGACGGATCCGGCGGCCGGCGGTGATCTGCTCGAGTACACGGTCACCGTCAGCAACAGTGGCAATGCCACCGCCTTTGATAGCTCGGTTACTGACACCCTGCCGGCTGGTCTTGCACTGGTGGCCGGATCGGCCACGGCGACCATCAATGGCACTGCGGTGAGTGGCTTTGTGGCGAGCCCTACTGTAGCCGGCAATGATCTGTTGTGGGGTAACGCCAACAGCGATGCCACGCTGGATATTCCGGCGGGCCAGTCGCTGGTGCTGACTTATCAGGTCAACGTCACCGATGCGTCTGCCGGCACTCTGGATAACAGTGCGATGGCGGATGCCTCGTCGCTGGATGGGGTTAACGCCCGTGAGCGTTTCGGCGACAACTGCCCCACGCCCGTGGATCAGAACGATTACTGCGCAGGTCCGGCCGTGGCTTCGGTGACCACCCTCGACACCACGGCACTGGCGAAAACGGTCATTGCCGACAGCTGGGATGACAGTTTCAGTGCCGCCAATGATGGCGTGCTGCGCGTGGGGGATACGGTGGATTTCCAGTTGACCCTGACCCTGCGCGAAGGTCTGACGACTGCGCTGACGCTCAGCGATACCCTGCCAGCGGGCCTGGAGTTTGACAGCGTGCTCGCCATCAACAGCGACACCTCGGCACCCTACAGCAATGCCGTACCGTTCAGCCACACGGATATCGCCGCACCGTCGGTGGCCGGCAATGTCATCACCTGGTCCCTGGGCGATATCAGCAACGCCATCGACAACAACACCGCGAACGATACCTTTGTAATTCAGTACCGTGCCCGCGTGGCCAAAGATATTCTGTCGCAGACCGACAGTTTGCCTTTAACCAATGCGGCGACGCTGAACTACGACGCAGGCAGCGTACGGAACGCCAGCGCCAATATTGAAGTGCGTCAGCCGGTGATCTCTGCCGTCACCAAAATCGATGGCCTGGGTGACAGCTACCCGAACCCGGCCGCGCCGCTGATTGTGGATATCATCAACGATACCGTGTCGTTTGAACTGCAATCCTGTAATGCCGCGTTACCGGCCGCACCGGCTTACAATTTACAGTTGGTGGATACCCTCGCGTCCGAGCTGGATGAAGGCAGCATTGCCAACTTGCAGGTGACCATTAACGGGGCCGCTGCCAGCAACAACGTGGAGTACAACTACACCGCGCCTGCCGGCCGTGGCGGCAGCATGACGTTTGATCTGCTGGAACCGCTGGCACCGGGTCAGTGTGTCACCGTGAATTATGACATTGGTTTCTATGCCGATGTGCTTTCGAACCAGTACTGGGTCAACAGCGTGGCCGCCACTGACTACTGGTCACTGCCGACGCCCACCAGTGTGGGTGAACAGTACGCGCTAGCGGCACCGGCAGAGTTCTGGATGAGTAATGCCGGCAGTGACCCCCTGCCGGTCAAGACGCTGGTGTCGCCCCTGGCGGAGGTCGCCGTCGGTGAGACCGTGACCTACGAGATTGAAATCCCGGCCGTCAGCGCTTTGCGCAATGCGGTGGTGATCACCGACACATTGCCTTCGGCCCTGAGCTACGACAGCGCCTCTGCCACCGTGGCCGGAGCGCCGGCAGCGCTGACTGACAACACCTCGGGTCAGGATGTGAATTTGACCCTGGCCCAGATTCCGGCCGGTGAGGTGGCCGTGATCACCCTGATCACCCACGTCGTCAATGACAGCAACACCAACGCCGGCGACACCTTCCGCAACGAGGCGACCTACACCTACAGCGGCGGTACGCCACTGACCAGTGCACCGTCGGCCCAGCTCACCATTGTCGAGCCGTCACTGGCTATTACCAAGGTGGTCAATAACCTGACCAACCCGGGTAACCCGGCGGCGGGCGGCGACCTGCTGGAGTACGTCGTGACCCTGGCCAACAGCAGCACGGCAACGGCTTTTGACACGACGGTGACCGATACCTTGCCCAATGGTTTGGCGTTGGTGGCCGGTTCGGCTACGGCGGCCATCAATTCTGTCGCGGTTGGCGGTTTTAATTCAAACCCCACCGTCAACGGTGCCGACATGGTCTGGGGGGCGGACAACGGTGATGACAGCCTGGACGTCCCGGCGGGTCAGTCGCTGGCGTTGACCTATCAGGTCAATGTCACCGACGCCTCGGTGGGTCAATTTGATAACAGTGTCCGCTCCGACTGGACTTCCATGGAGGGCAGCAATGGGCTGGAGCGTGTGGGTGATAACTGCCCGGCACCGACAGACCACAACGATTACTGTAACGGCCCGGTGGTGGCGACCATTGCTGCGCTGGATACCACCGCGCTGGCCAAAACGGTGCTGGCCGACACCTGGGATGACGCCTTCAGCAGTGCCAATGACGGCATCCTGCGGGTTGGCGATTATGTGGAATTTGCGCTGACGCTGACTTTGCGGGAAGGGCTGACCACGGCCGTCGAAGTCACGGACACGCTACCGGCGGGCCTGGTGTTTGACAGTGTGGTCGCGATCAATGGCGAAACAAGTGCGCCTTATAGCAGCGTGGCACCTTTCACCCATACCGATATCGCCGCGCCTGCGGTGGTGGGGAATTTGATTACCTGGTCGATCGGCGACATCACCAACGCCATCAACAATAATGCAACGGACGATTCGTTCGTGATTCGCTACCGCGCACGGGTGGCGAACAGCACACTTGCCCACACCAACAGCACTGCGCTGAACAATGCGGCGGCGCTGAACTACGATGGCGGTACCGTTCTCAATGACTCGGCGGAGATTGAGGTTCGCCAACCGCAAATCGCGACCGTAACCAAGCTGGACAGCCTGGGCAACAGCTATCCGAGTGCGGCAGCGCCACTGGCGGTCGACATCGCCAATGACGTGATGTCGTATGAGTTGCGGGCCTGTAACGCCCCCACACCGGCAGCGCCGGCCTACAATCTGCAATTGGTCGACACCCTGGAACAGGAATTGGATCCGGGCACCATCAGTAATGTGCAGGTGACGATCAACGGAGCGGCCGCCACGGCCGGAGTCGATTACAACACCGCGCTGGTGTCGGGCGGGGGCGTGAGCGCCAGCACCATGACTTTCAATCTGTTGGCGCCGGTCGCGGCGGGGCAGTGTGCGACGATCCGTTACGAAGTCGGTTTTTACGCCAACCTGGCGCCCAATCAGGTGTGGAGCAACAATGTGGCGGCGACGCAATACCGGTCTCTGCCCGCGCCGGCGAGTGATGCCGAGCAGTATGGCGCCGCCGGTCAGATGGATTTCTGGATGACCAACCAGGTGGTGGATCCGCTGCCGGTGAAAACGGTGGTGGCACCCGTGGCACCTGACGCAGATGTGACCATCGGTGAAGCGGTCAACTATGAAATCACCATTGCGGCCATCAATGCCGGACGCACCAACCTGCAGATCACTGATAGCCTGCCGGCGTCGCTGGTGTATGTGGATGCCAGCGCCCAAGTCGGTGGCGTGGTCACGGCCTTGACCGACAACAGCGCGGGTCAGGACGTCGATCTGACCATCGCCCAGGTGCCGGCTGGCGAGGACGTGGTGGTGACCCTGAACACCTATGTCGCCAACTCTGCGCTCACCAACGCCGGTGACAGCATTGATAACACGGCGTCCTACACCTACGGCGGTTATACGGGGACACCGTTGACCAGTGAGCCTGCGCCGACCCTGACCATTGTCGAACCTTCACTGGGCATTGCCAAACAGGTGAGTAATCTGAGCAATCCGGGCGCGGCGCCGGTGGCCGGTGACCTGTTGCGCTACAGCATTACCTTTACTGCGGCGGGCGGAGCGGCCAACGACGAATACAGCTCGGCGTTTGACCTCACCATTGACGACGCGCTGACGTTGGGGCTGTTGTATCAACCGGGCAGCGCAGCCGTCGACAGTGGCAGCGTCGCGGATCCGGTCAGTAGCGGCGACGGGGTGACCACACCGCAGACCCTGGTCTGGAGTCTGGCCGATGGCAGTGCGGATATTGATGTGGTGGAGGGTGGCACGGTCACGCTCACCTATGACGTGCAGGTGTTGGCTGGCGTACAGGCCGGTCAGACCCTGAGTAACAGTGCCACGGTGCAGTGGACCGGTATTGACGGTGACGTCAGTGTTGAACGCGATGGTTCTACGGCGCCGGCGTATAACGATTACCTGGCCGGGCCGGCCATTGCCTCTCTGTTCACTCGGCTGGATGTGAGTCTGGTCAAAACCGTGGTTAACGAAACCAGTGGTCAGTCTCCGGCGACCGAGGCGGAACCGGGCGATGTGCTGCGCTATAGCCTGACGCTCACCAACAACAGTGTGGTTGCGGTCTCCAACGCGGTGTTTGTGGATGAGCTGGCGGCGGAATTTGAACCGGGTAGCTTGCAGCTGATTAATCCACCGGCCGCGGCCGATGTCAGTGGCACGGATGCAGCGGGCGGTGCGCAGGGCACCGGCGTGGTCGATATCCGTGGTTTTATTCTGGCGGCGCAGGGCGATGCTGCCGGTGGTGATAGCGTCACGCTCGAATACCGTGCGCGCCTGGCGTCGGTTCTGGACAGCGGCACGGCGGTTCTCAATACCGGCTATCTCAGTGGCGACAACCTGGCGGAAACTCCCAGTAATACCACCACCACCACGGTGATCTCGGCGCCGCAGATGACGGTGGAGAAAACCTCCGCCGACCTGACCGGCGATACGGCAATCTTGCAGCCCGGCGATAGGCTGCGCTATACGATCACGGTGACCAACAGCGGTAACGAAAACGCCACCGATGTGACGCTGAAAGATCTGGTGCCGGTGTTTACCACCTATGTTCCCGGCTCGACGACCTTGAACGGTATGGCCGTGAGTGATGTGGCGGCGGGGCAATCGCCGCTGCAGGATGGCCTGTCTATCCAGGCAGCCGGTACGGCAACGGTTGGCGTCATGAAGGCCGATGGCACCACCGCGACGGTCACGTTTGACGTCAGCATCAATGACGGCGTGGTGGGTGGCACCGCCATTTCGAACCAGGGTTTTGTCAACGGCAATGGTGTGGGCAGTGGCTCGTTTGATGAAACGCCTTCGGACGATCCCTCAACGCCGACGATCAACGATCCCACCGTCGACGTGGTCGGCAATGCGCCCTTACTGGACGCCCATAAAACGGTGGCGTTGAGTGTGGACAATGATCTGGATGGCCTGGTCGATCCGGGCGATCAATTGCGTTACACCATTGTGATCTCCAACCAGGGCTCGGTGGACGCCTCCGGTGTGAGTCTGGTCGATACGGTGCCGGTCAATACCACCTACGTCAGCAACAGTGTGCGCTTAAATAACCAGCCTATCGGTCAACCCGACGGCGGGGTCTCGCCGTTGATTGCCGGAATTGATATCGCCTCTGCCGACGGTGCGGCCAGCGGGGTAGTGTCCGCCGGGTCGAGCGCAACCGTCGTCTTTGAGGTGACCGTGGCGGGTTCGGTGACCCCCGGTACCGTGATCAGTAACCAGGGTGTGGTCAGCAGTACCGAACAGGACGATGAACCTACCGACGCTGACGGCATTGACAGCAACGGTGACCAGCCCACGTTGATCGTGGTCGGTGATGTCCAGTTACTGACCATTGTTGAAGAAGTGTTTGACGTAAATGGCGGTGTGGTGCTGGCCGGTGACGAGCTGGAATTCGTCGTCACGGTGAGCAACATCGGCACCTTGCCCGCCACCGATGTGATGATCAGCAGTGACCTGAGTGTCCCGGTCGCCAATCAACTGAATTTTGTCAGCGGCTTCTCGACCCTCAATGGCAGTGGCAACGGGGTCACCTTTACCGATCCCACGCTGAGTGCGGACTACGCCACCCGTTTCGGTGACCTGGCTGCGGGGGCAACCACCGTTCTGCGTTTCCGGGCCACGGCGGATGCCGCGCTGAGTTCAGGCACCACCCTCACCAACACCTCACAGGTGGTCTGGGACTCGGCCAGCCAGACGGAATCGGCCTCGGCGTCGGTGGTCATTGGCGCGCCTCCGGGCGAAGCGGCGACGGTGGGTGGACGTGTTTGGCACGATGTGAATTATAACCTCGCCGCCGACAGTAACGAGTCGTTACTGGACAGTTGGGCGGTGGAGCTTTATCGCAATGCGGTGTTGCTGGCCACCACGCAAACGGATGCCAACGGTGTCTACCAGTTTGTGGGCCTGGCCTCGAACCTGTCGTCATCGGTGCAGTACAGCATTCGGTTTATCGCACCGGGTGCCGGGGTGAACACGGCGTTGCTCGGCGTCACCGATTCGCCGTTTGTGGATGCGTTGCAATTCATCAGCGGCATTCAAGTCGGCGATAATGCGCTGTTTGATAATCTCAATCTGCCGGTGCTGCCCAACGGGGTGGTGTACGATTCGGTCAGCCGGATACCGGTAGCGGGGGCGTCACTGCGGATGCTCAACGCCTCTACGTTGCAGCCGTTGCCCGATAGCTGTTTTGACGATGCCGCTCAACAGGGTCAGGTGGTCGCGGCGCAAGGTTATTACCGTTTTGATGTCAATTTCAGTCAGTCGGCCTGTACCACGGCCAACAGTTACTTGCTGCAGGTGACCGCGCCGACGTCTGATTATGAAGCGGGCGTATCGCGTCTGATTCCGCCGCAAAGTGATGAAACCATGGCGGCGTTTGATGTTCCCGGCTGTCTCGGCGGGACCGACGACGCCGTGCCGGCCACAGCCGAACTGTGTGAAGTGGTCGGGCTGAATACCGCACCGCCCCTGTCGGTGGAGGCACGCACGTCAGGCACGAATTACTACCTGCACCTGGCGCTGAACAATTCTCTGGTACCCGGTGAGAATCAATTGTTCAACAACCACATCCCGCTGGATCCGATTCTGGATGAGGCCGTGGCGGTGCGTAAAGTCGCTGGCAAGCTGAATGTCTCACGCGGCGATCTGGTGCCCTATACCATCACCATCAATAACAATTACCTGGCGGCGTTGCAGGACCTGACCCTGGTCGACACCTTTCCAGCGGGTTTCAAGTATGTGCAAGGCTCGGCCCGATTTAACGGTCAGGCGCTGGAGCCGGAACTGTTGGGAGGGCAGCTGCGCTGGGCCGACCTGGACCTGGGCTTAAACAGCGAAAGCAAGCTGGAACTGCTGTTTATTCCTGGCGCCGGTGTGTCCGAAGGGGAATACATTAACCGCGCGCATGTGATGAGTACGCTGACCAACGAGGCGGTGTCCAATACCGCCAGTGCCACGGTGCGCGTGGTGCCGGATCCGACGCTGGATTGTTCCGACATTATCGGCAAGGTGTTTGAGGATACCAATCTCAATGGCTACCCCGACAGTGGCGAGCGCGGCATTGCCGGTGCCCGGGTGGTGAGTGCCCGGGGCTTGCTGGTGACCGCCGATGAACACGGTCGCTTCCACTTGACCTGTGCGGCCATTCCCAACGAGATGCGCGGTTCCAACTTTATTCTCAAACTGGACGAGCGCAGTTTACCCAGCGGTTACCGTACCACCACCGAAAACCCGCGCGTCGTGCGTTTAACCCGCGGTAAGGCCGGCAAGTTTAACTTTGGTGCTACCTTGCATCGGGTGGTGCGACTGGATGTGGCGGCAGGGGTGTTCGAGCCGGATTCCACCGTCATCCGTCCGCAATGGCTGCCGCGCCTGCCGCTGTTGCTGAATGAATTGCAAAAAGCCCCGTCCATCGTGCGCGTGTCCTATTTGGCGGATGTGGAAAGTGAAAGCCTGGTGAAAAAACGCGTTGCCGCCTTGAAGCAAGCCATTACGGATGAATGGCAAGAGATGGATTGCTGTTACAAGCTCAATGTGGAAACAGAAATTTACTGGCGTCGTGGTGCCCCACCGGAGCGGTCGGGAGTCTTCGAATGATAAAAACAATGAATCTGGAAAATCTGTTGATGGTGCGCCGTGTGAAGAACCTTTTCCCCTCAAGTTGGAGCTTGTTGCAGGGTGGTTTGTTCTGTAGTTCGATGCTAGTGAGATCGAAGTTGGTCAGTTCGAAACTGGTCAGTGCGGTGCTGGTCAGTGCGCTGCTGCCGAGTGCCTCGGCGTTTGCCGAAGAGACGAGTTCGGAGTCACAAGGCAGCTGGTTCATGGCGCCTTTGAGCTGGGGCAGCAGTGCCTACCAGTCAGTCACACAGCCTTTAGGCACACCGGCCAATCATCGCGACAGTGACTATGGGGATAACGCCGAACGCCAGCAGCTGAACATGAATGGCGCTCAGCAGTGGTTGCTGGAAGACGACGACAACCAGGGGGATCGCCTGGAAACGCAGCAAGTCACGGAGCAGGACGTCAACACCGTCAAGTTGCAAAATGTGGTGCCCGCGATTCACTTCGATTCCGGCAAAGCGGATATTCCGCCGGAGTATGTGGCCCTGCTGCGCGATGTACTGGCCTCCATGCAGGATCGCAACAATGTGCGCCTGCATTTTGTCGGGCACACCGACAGCGCCAGTTTGAGCCCGGAGTTGAAAAGTATTTATGGCGATAACGTGGGCTTGTCCCGCGAGCGCGCAGGTACCACGGCGGAATATTTTCAGCGCGCCATGGATTTGCCTGCAGAATCCATTTCCTATGAAGGCCTGGGCGAAGGTCGACCGATTGCCAGCAACCGCACGGCAGACGGCCGCGCAGAAAACCGCCGTGTGGAAGTGGAAGTCTGGTACGACGAGCTGAGTGAAAAGCAGGTCGAAAAAGAAGTGCTGGTGGCGGAGCAGATGAACCGCATCAAGGTGTGTCGGGTAGAAACGGTGTGTAAGCTCACGTACAAGGCCGGTCACGACAAGCGTGCCAAGGTGAAAAACCTGGTGGTGCCGCTGCACTACGATGAAAACACCACCGCCATCACACCGAAGTTTTTGGAACAATTGCAGCAGGCGTTAGCCAACCTGGGCAGCAAACAAAATGTCGTCGTACGGTTTATCGGTCACACCGATAACCTGCCGCTCAGCGGCCGGGATGCGCGTATCTATGGCAATCATTTAAGCCTGTCCCGCGCCCGTGCCCGTCGGGTGGCATTGGCGGTACAGGATCTTCTCAAACTGCCCAGCGCCGCCATCGACAGTGACGGTGAGGGGGCTGCCAAACCCATCGCCACCAACGATACCGAAAAAGGCCGTACGCTGAACCGACGTGTGGCCGTGGAATTCTGGTACGACGATCCATTGCAGGCGCTGCCGGATGAACCACAGATCTGTCCGGAACAGGCGGGTTCGGAAACCGTGACGCGGGTTTACCATCCGCCTTCGGGCGATGTGGTGCCAGTGTATTTTCAGGATGGCAAGCCGCAGATCCCACCGGGGTTCAGTCAGCGTTTACAGCGTTTGATGGGCGAAATCTCTGACAAAGCCAAGGTGCGTCTGCGCTTTACCGGTTACATCGCCAATGAACGTCTCGATCGTCGTACTGCGGCGGTTTATGGCGATGACATTGGCTTGTCCACGGCCCGTGCCCGCCGGGTCATGGAGCAGGTGAGTCAGGACATCGGTTTGAGTGAACAGCAGGCGGAGTTTGAGGGCCACGGCTATGTGCAGACCGACGATGTGGTGAATGCCGGCTTTATTGAGGCGGATCGCTCGCGAGTCAAGGTGGAAGTGATTTACGATGAGCTGGCTCTGCTGGACGATCTGGACGGCATGGACATCACCCGCATCACCCGGGAAGTGGAAACCCAGAACCCATACTCGCTGAACCTGATGCGCATTACCGTGGACGGCAAACCCCTGCACGACCCGGACAAGAGTGTGGCCGATGTGCAGCGCTGTACCGACGTGGCTCTGGAGCGCGCCAACATTCAATTCAAGCACGACAACCTGGCGTTTAAGCCGCGCTTGAACGTCACCGCCTGGCCGACCACGGTGCGCTATAACGACGACTTTAATACCCGGGTGATGGAGAACCAGGTTTTTTTCAAACTCTACAGTAACTATCGCAACCGTTTTCAACAGGCCGAAGTGCGTTTGTTTGAGGCCGGCCAGTCCACCCGTTCGGAGCCGCTGGCGGTGATCCCGCTCGATGCTGATGGTAACGGTGTCTGGAGTGCCGAATTCGAACAGTATCAGGCGCCGCGCCTGCACCTGCATTATGTGTTGCGCGTCACCAACGCGGCAGGGCTTTACGATCAGACCAAAGCGCAGTCACTGTGGGTGGTGGATGAAGTGGATACCGACGCGTTGGCCATGGCCGAAAAAGAGCGCGAACTGTTGGTGGGCTATGGGGAAAACCGTTTGGATGAACACCACATTCCCCTCCAAGGTGGCTCGATTCAGGTGGCCGGAAGGGGCATCCCCGAGGGACATTCCATCTGGTTTGCCGGCCGCCCGGTACCGCTGAGCGAAGACCGTGAATTTGTCGCCGAAGAGTTACTGCCCACCGGCTTGCACACGGTAGAAGTGGCGGTGCTGGATGAGCAGGGCAATGGCGAATTGTTTCAGCGCGATCTGCAGCTCAAGAAAAACGACTGGTTTTATGTGGGGATCGCCGACCTCACCCTGGCCCAGGACGATACCAATGGTCCTGCCCAACTGGTGACGCAGGACGACACCTACTTTGATAACGATCTCAGCATTGATGGTCGACTGGCGTTTTTCACCAACGGCAAGTTTGGTGAAGACTGGGAGCTGACCGCCAGTGCGGACACCCGCGAAGGTCCCATTGATGAAATTTTCAGTAACTTTATGGACAAAACGCCGGACGCGCTGTTTCGGCGTCTGGACCCGGATTACTACTACCCGACCTTTGGCGATGACAGCACGGTGGAAGAGGGCGCGCCGACCCTGGGCAAGTTTTATCTGAAGTTGCAGCAGCAGGACGACTACGGCTTGTGGGGCAATTTTGAGGTGGATTACTCCGACAATAGCCTGGCGCGAGTCGATCGCACCCTGTATGGGGTCAATGGTCACCTGCAAGCGGACGCTCTGACCGAGTTTGGTGAGGAGCGTTACGCGGTGGATGGCTTCTTCGCCGATCCCGGCACCATTGCCAGTCGCGACGAATTTCGCGGTACCGGTGGCTCACTCTATTATCTGCGGCATCAGGATGTGTCCCAGGGATCGGAGCAGGTGCGGGTGGAAGTTCGGGATCGCGACTCGGGCCTGGTACTCGGTGTCAAAACCCTGGTGGCCGGGCTCGACTACGACATCGATTACATTCAGGGCCGCATTCTGTTGAGTGAGCCGCTGTCGATGTCCTACGCCGATGAGATGCTGATCAACAGCGACGGTACCAACGGCAATCAGATCTATCTGGTCTCCCGCTATGAGTACACCCCGGGCTTTGATGAACTCGATACCATGGCGCTGGGTGGCCAGGCACACTACTGGTTTGGCGACAGTGTGCGCGTAGGCGCAACCCTGTACAGCAACGAAGAAGATGAAACCGAAGGCAGCCTCAGTGGCGTCGACCTGACCTGGCGCAAAAGCACCCGCACCTGGGTGAAGTTCGACGTTTCACAAACCGAAGGCAGCGGCGTGGATACCCTGAATTCGGCGGACGGCGGTTATACCTTTGATGCGTCGTCGGTGACGGATCCGGACGCCAGTGCCAGCGGTTTTCGGATTGACAGCAGTCTGGCCTTAAGTGATGTGCACGAGGCGCTGGACGGACAACTGACGTTCTATGTGCAAGATCTGGAAGCGGGCTTTTCGTCGCCGGGACTGCAGACCACCCGGGACACCCAGCAATTTGGCGGCAGTGTGGCGCTGCCCGTGACCGAGCGCATCAACCTGCGCGGCAAGCTGGATATCAAGGAGCAGGATCAGGGGCTGGAAACCTCGGCCACGGAAGTCGATGTGGACTATCTGCTCAACGATCAGTGGACGCTCAGCAGTGGGGTGCGTTACGACGAGCGCACGGATACTTCCCCGGTGGTGCCGGTGACCCAGGAACAGGGTGAACGCACGGATGTGCGGGCGCAGCTGGCGTACGATTCGAAAACCCACTGGAGCGCCTATGGCTTTGCGCAATCGACGCTGGCGTCGACGGGAAACCGCGATGAAAACGGCCGCGCCGGGGCTGGCGGCAGCTACCGGGTCAGTGAGCGCTTTGCGCTCAACGGTGAACTCTCCGGCGGCGATCTCGGGACTTTAAGCAGTGTCGGTGCCGAGTATCTGATGTCCGATCGCACCAGCCTTTACACCACCTACGCCATTGAGAACGAGCGCAGCGATAATGGCGTGCGTTCACGCCAGGGCAATCTGGTGTCGGGCTTTCGCACCAGGTATTCGGATTCCGCCAGTGTCTATCTGGAAGAGCGTTACGCCCACGGGGATGTGCCCACCGGCTTGACCCACTCGGCCGGTATCGATCTGGCGCCCAACGATCGCTGGAACTACGGCGCCAACCTGGACATCGCCACCTTAAAAGATTCCCAGACGGCGGCCGAAACCGAGCGCACGGCGTTTGGGTTGAGTGTGGGGTACAGTCTCGACAAGACTTCCTACGCCAGTGCGCTGGAATACCGCATCGACGATTCCGAAAACGCGACCACCGGGCTGGTGTCTGAGCGCACCACCTGGTTGAGCAAAAACAGCGTCAAACTGCAGCTCAGCGACAACTGGCGTTTAATCGGCAAGTTGAATATGTCCGAGAGTGAAAGTTCCCTCGGGGAGTTCTACGACGGTAACTTTACCGAGGCGGTGTTGGGCTACGCCTACCGTCCGGTGGCCAGCGACCGCTTAAACGCCCTGGTGAAGTACACCTACTTTTACAACCTGCCGGCCACGGATCAGGTCACGGTCGCCAATACCTCGGCGGAGTATGTGCAAAAGAGCCATGTGATTTCCGTGGATGGCACCTTTGATCTGACCCAGCGCTGGAGCCTGGGGGCGAAATACGCGTTCCGTCGCGGCGAATTGAGTCTCGACCGGGAAGATCCGGAGTTCTTCCGCAGTGATGCGTCTCTCTACGTGATGCGGGCTGACTGGCATTTCCTGCACCGCTGGGATTTCCTGCTGGAGGCCCGCCTGCTGGATCTGCCGGATGCCCAGGATCAGCGCAGCGGGATGCTGGCGGCTCTCTATCGTCACTTTGGCGACAACATGAAAGTGGGTGTGGGTTACAACGCCACCGACTTTTCTGACGATCTGACCGATCTCAGTTACGACAGCAAAGGTGTGTTCGTGAATGCGATCGGCAAGTTCTGATGGGGGAGTCACGATAGCTGAACCTGACAACAGTCTTGAAGCTATTTGCTGTGCTAGCGGTTAAAGTGTCTCACTGCGCCAGGGAAATGACATAAAATCCAAAGTGACATAAACCTCTTTAGCCTTTTTACACGATCAATCGGGGTGTCTTATCCTTCTTAAGACGCCCCTGCGCCTCCTGCACGTCGTTTTTTTTCATGAATATTGGTCTACAGTAAACCTAACATGGATGCTTGTGGGATGAAGAACTCCACCAGCGTCCAGATCTTGTGCACTGTTGATGTGTGTCCGATCACCGGTCGGGTGCTGTTGTTCATCCGTGCCGCCTGACGGTTGGCGGCGGAATCTTCTTAAAATGAGTACGATTGGGGTGTTGGTATGCAAGGCATTAAGCCCAAAACACGCGCGATATCGAGGGTGTTTCCCTCCCTGGCCAGCAGCGCGCTGGTAGTGGGCGCTCTACTTGTTGTCGCCTTGACAGGGTGCAGTGAGAAAGCCTCAGAGCCCGCACCGAACGCTTCACCCACGCCGGAAACGTCCGCTGCCGAGTCAGCTACGTCGGTGACGACTTCTGAAGCTGTGACAAAAAATCTCCTCAAGGATGCCTATTTCGGCGAACTGCATTTGCACACGGCTTACTCCCTGGATGCCTACATCTTTGGCAACACCATGAACGACCCGTTTACCGCCTACCGGTTTGCCAAAGGTGGCGTGGTCAAGTTGGCGAACGGGGTCGAGAAGCAGATCAGCAAACCGCTGGATTTTGCCGCGATCACCGATCACTCCGAAGCCCTGGGGGAGTACGAGGTGTGTACCAACCCGCAACAGGCAAACTACGCTTCGGAAACCTGCGAGGGTATCCGCAATTTTAATATGCAAACGTTTCAGCAGCTGTTTTCCGGCATGGCCAAAACCCCCGCCGCGCGCCTGGCAGACATTTGCGGCGAGGACGGCAGTGGCTGTATCAATGCCATTGAGGGGCCCTGGCAGCGAATTCAGCAAGCCGCTGCGCAGAGCTACGAGCCGGGTAAATTCACTTCTTTTGTCGCCTATGAGTTTTCCGCCAACGCGCCAGAGGGTGCTGGCGGTATGATGCACCGCAATGTCATTTTCAAAAACGATCAGGTGCCCGAGACGGTGTTCTCGGCGTTTGAAGGCACCGGTGAAGACCTGCACAAATGGCTGGAAGGTAACTGCATCCGGGACTGTAAAGTGTTGACCATTCCCCACAACCCGAATTTCTATTGGGGCCGGTTGTATTGGGGTAAGAACAGTGATGGCTCTGACTTCACGCAGGCGATTGTCGAGCGCCGGGCCCGCATGGATCGCCTGGTGGAAGTCATGCAAATCAAAGGCAATTCCGAGTGTCAGACCGGCATCATGACCACTGATGAAGAGTGTAATTTTGAAACGGTGTTTGAAACCTGCGCCGAAGGCGAGAATGCGGCCTGCAGCAACGACTATGCGATGGTGCGCAATGGTCTCAAGTTTGGCTTGCGGGAGCAGGAAGAATGGGGTGTGAATCCCTTTAAACAGGGCTTTGCCGGGGGCACCGACAACCACAACGGCACGCCCAGCGATACCGCCGAAGATGATTTTGAAGGCCATTACGCCAACAACGATGGCAGCCCCGAAGTGCGCCTGGGCTTAAAAGCCAATCCCACCGCCGAGGCGATGGGCATGAGTGGCGATGATGACCCGACGAAACTCTACAACCCGGGGGCGATCACCGGTGTGTGGGCCGAAAGTAACACCCGCGAAGATATCTGGGATGCCCTGCATCGCCGTGAGACCTTTGCCACCAGTGGCACCCGCACCAAAGTGCGGATGTTCGCTGGCTATAACTTTGCGGATCAGCTGCATCAAGATGCCGATTGGGTGAAAACCGCCTACGCCGACGGTGTCCCGCAGGGCGGCACTCTGCTGACGGCTGCGAACGGTAAAGTCCCCAAGCTGGTAATTTGGGCAATGCGAGACCCCATGAGTGCACCGTTGCAAAAGGTGCAGGTCATCAAGGGTTGGCGTACAGAAGAAGATGAACTTAAAGAAGCGGTATTTGACGTGGCCTGTTCCGACGGCCTGCAACCGGATCCGGCTTCGCACCGCTGCCCCGACAACGGCGCCACAGTGAATCTGGAGGACTGCTCGATCAGCTCCGACAAGGGGGCTACTGAGTTGTCCACCACCTGGACCGACCCGGGCTTCAACCCCCGCGAGCGGGCGTTTTACTATGTGCGGGTACTGGAAAATCCGGTGTGCCGCTGGAGCATGTACGACGCCAAAAAGATCGGCGTTGAGCATCCACAGGAATTGCCCAAAACCGTCAAGGAGCGCGCCTGGAGTTCACCGGTTTGGTACACGCCGTAGATATGGATAAGGGCTGTCCTGACTGGGCTCGGTTTGAGGCAGGTTATTAGCCGGTCAGATGCTTAACTGAGCGCTTGGGGTGTTTAAAAATGCACCCGTAAGCCGAAAACGAAGGGCCGCAGCTGGGCCCTTTTGTCGTTAAGGGTTGATTATGCTGACGGTCACATTCTGTTCTATGGGAAAAACGGGAGGGCCAAATTGATTGTATATCGCCACATCGGCGGCATCCCGACCATAACCGATGGCGACAGAGCCGCCGTTTTTCACGGGCTGGGTGGCGTCAAAGGTGTACCAGCGGTCCGCCACGTAGGCTTCAAACCAGGCGTGTAATTCCATCGGTTGCAGACCATAAAGATACCCCACCACCATGCGCGCGGGAATGCTGAGGCTGCGGCACAGGGCAATCCCCAAATGCGCAAAGTCCCGGCAGACGCCGATTTTCTGTTGATTGACCTCTATGGCAGATAGTGGCAGCGGGCTGCTGCCAGGCTCGAAGCTAACATTGTTGTAGAGCCAGCGCTCGATGGCCGCCACCTGATCGTAACCGAGCAGTTGATTGGCGGTAATCTCCGTGGCCATGTCGCCGAAACGGTCGGATTCACAATAGCGACTGGGCAGCAAATATTTCAACACGGTGTCCGGCAGGTTCTGGACGTCCACAAAGCCACCGCCAGGTGCCTGATCAATGACATCCGCCGTTTCGATGTTAGCGGATGTAGAAATGGTGAAATCCCCCGGCATGGCCACCAGGCGCTGGCACAGGTTGCCAAAATCGTCGGTAAATTCAAAGGCCGGGACGCTGGGGTACAACAGGTACTCTTCGCTGGCGACCCACTGCTGGGCACCGCTTCGGGGACGCAGCATCAGCACAAAGGGGGTCGGGCAGGTGATGTTGAATTTAAGTTCGCAACTGGTGTGTAACCACATAAGTTTTCCTGATGTCTCGATACAGAGTGTTGGCTGGAATAGGCCCGGCAGTGGCCAAGTCAAACGGGGTAGAAATACGAGCGAATGCTTTTTCGGTTACTGCCTTGTCAGTTACTACCTGGTCCGAACTCACGTAATCCGAATCAAGCTAGTCGAATCAACATGGTCGAATCAACCTAGTCGAATCAACATAGTCCCTATCAATTTAGACCGTAACAATTTCGCCCGCAACCACGCAGTAGTCAGTGACAACTTAGTAGCCAGTTGTAGCCAGTGACAACTAGTTAGTAGTCAGTGACAACGTGGCCCGCAGTCACTTGGTCAAATTCACAACGATGTCGTCGGTGGCTCATTGGCGGGTAATGACAACAGCCATACCCGCATTAACCGTAAAACTCCAGGGCGAGGCATACTTTCGGTGAGGTCACTTGCGCATCGGGTCTCGCCCCAACGTCGATCTTTCTGGTTGAGTCACTTGCTGACAGTGCTGTTCGGCTTGGCCGCTGTTAGAGCCAGCACGCATGAAGAGTGCACACATACACAGAGTAGACACGCATTGCGTCAGTGTCGTTTCTTTCTCTCTCGTACTCATCACCGACTGAATATTGGCGGACAAGCAGGTCTGGGTTGTTTGGACGCTGTAGGCTTTGGTCGTTTGAGCGGTTGTTGGCTTTGGTGGCGAGAGCCGTTCTGCCCCGCGCTGATTACCACCCACAGTAACAGACATGGGGCTAATTACCAGCTGCTGGCCTAATTATTCGCCACCCAGTGTCCGCAGGCCTGTTCCATGACGGGATTGCGGTTGCCCTGAATGGCCCGAATGCGATCCGCCCGGGCGCACTCCCATTGGTTGACCGGATACATTCTGTCCCAGGCTTCCATGAGCTGGCGGGTTTTGCGCGACATGGCGAAGTGCGTGTAAGTGGCGTCCATGTACAAATAGGTGCGGGCAATGCGACCTCGGGCCGATTCCGGCGGTTCGGCTTTGCGTTGATCGATCTTCATAGGGCACGAACCAAAACTGGCTGGAGTATTGGGCAAGAGTGTGAAGGTGTAATTGCTGCGCAAGGCATTCACCGCGCCGATGGCCGGAAACAGGTTGTACATGTCCGCCTGCATGTAACGGTACTCTTCCACCATCTTTTCAGCACACTTGCGACCCTTGAAAGGCTTACCCTTGCTGTTGACGCACTGTGGATGGCCGTTGCGCCACTCGCTCAGGTTTCGACCAAAATTTTCCGCCGGCACCACATGTTCCCATTCAATCCGTTGGGCGCGTTTTGTATGTTTGCTGGTGGCGAAACCCGGTGGGGCAATGACCCGCTTGCTGCTGTCGAAGCCGGCCTCGCAATAGAGGGTTTTGGGGTGGTCTTTATAGACTTCGGCCTGCAGCAGTCTTTTGGCTTTGCTGAACGAAGGGTTGTGGGTGTTGCCCGTGGCGGTGGTGGTGGTGGTGTCGAAAAAGGCGGGGCTGATCGCGAGAGCAACAGGGCCGTTGGCAAAAGACAGCGGTGGTAACGTGCTGAACGTAAACAGTAGCAACAGGGGCAGGTGTAAAAGACGCATGGCAATCCATTCTTAATGAAGATTAATGCGCCAATCATATTGGTACTTTAGCATGAGCTCAATCATGGCTTCACGCTATTGTGGAATCACTCGCGGAATTGGTTGTGAGGCTGCTGAAATTGTTTATGGCCGGGTTTGTGACATTGTTTTTGGAAGGATACGTGGAGGTTTTTTTGGAAGGGTCCGTGGAAGTGCAGTCGGCAACTCCGGGGTGTGACAGGCCATATTGAAGCCGTTGAAGGAGCGGCAGATAGAAACCGGGAAAGTGATTCAGGCCGCTGAAGGTGGACGTGTTTCGGGGGGACGGTGGTTAACCGGCAGAAGGCAACAGCAGCTGATGTTAAAACGACACCAGACAGTGAACAAGCCTGCATGGGTTTGTGGATCGCGAAAGGCAAGACGGTGTGAGGAGGGGAGGTCCCCCCTCCAGGATATTACTGCTGGCTGATCTGTGTGTGCTGATGCTGGTTTAAAAACTGCAACAAGACCTGACGGTTTTTAACGTCGTCATAGGCTGCGATATGTTCCCCTTTATAGCTCAGGAATTGTTTGGGCTCTTTGGCTTGTTCAAACAGGGCTTCACCGTAGCGGTAGGGAACCACCGTGTCTTCGGTGCCGTGCACAATCAGCAGCGGGGTGGGGGAAATATTTTCGATGTAGTCGATGAGGTCGTATTCGGAGGGAATGGTTTGCAGAACCGGGGTTTTGACGAGGTCGGTCAGCCAGTGATCATCCAGTTTTTCTGCGGAAAGATTGCGGTAACTGCCAAACCCCGAGTCCAGGATAACCGCACTGAAGGGTTTTAACAGCCGCTCGTTGGTGGCCATCACATAGCCGGCCATTGAGGCGCCATAATCCTGACCCAACAGGTACTTGGGGGTCGCACCGGAGTACTTGTCCAGAAACCAGAGGGTACTGTAGCGTATGTCGACCAGACTGCTGGAGAGTCCGGCTTGACCATGTGAACGACCGAAGCCGCGATAATCCACCATGAGGACGTCGTAACCTTCATCGGCCAGCCAGTTCACATTACTCAAATGGGTACTGATATTGTCGGCCTTGCCATGAAAAAACAGCACCGCCCCTTTGGGCTTGTTGCGTTGTGATTGACGCTGAGGCAGCAACCAGGCGCTGATCAGCTGACCATTTTCGCTGCGGATGAGTTTTTCTTCATAGTCGTAGCCCAGCTGATCGGGTGTTTCTACCCATTCGTCGCTGGGGGAGAACATCATGCGGGTACAGCCCGTCACGACAACGACAAAGGCAATAAGACAGACACGGCAAAGTGAGATTGGCATAAGTGGGTTCGGCGGTTGCAAAGGGAAAATGGCACCACGCTCAATGCGTGTTTACAGGGAAGTGTAGATAGTGAAACACAACATTTGTAGGGAAATGGGTAAAAAAAAGCATTTCAACGTCAGATGGGGCTACTACTAGATGGGGCTACTATTAGAGAGTGCTGGCCTCACCCTGATGAAGGGACAGAGAATGACCGGGGAAGTCAGGGGAGGTGTGGAAGGGCTGAGCGGTTCCTGTTCAGGCATTGCGGATGGTGACCTGAACAGGAACTTTGGTGTTGGACGGCTTCTGATCCGGTCAATGCCGTCCGAAGGCTCACTGCGCCTGGTTCAGGTAATCAACCGCCAGGGTGGTGAGGGCTTCTACCCCGATTTTGAGAGCGTCTTCGTTAACGTAAAAGTAAGGCGAGTGGTTCATATCCGCCTGACCGGGGCCGACACCCGGTTTGTTCACGCCCAGCATAAAAAATACACCGGGAATTTCTTTCTGATAATACGAGAAATCCTCAGCTCCCATAAACGGAGGAATTTCCACCAGCCCTTGTTGGCCCGTTACTTTTTGCAATGATGGCACGGCAAACTCTGTCAGTGCGGGGTCGTTGTAGGTCACGGGATAACCGCGGATGACCGTAACGTCAGCAGTGGCACCAGCGGCCTTGGCGATGTTGGTGGCAGTGACTTCCAGGCGGCGGTGCAGGTCATCTTGCATGTCGCCGTCAAACGTACGAATGGTGCCCACCAGAGTGACTTCTTCAGGAATGATGTTGCTGCGCACTCCGCCGTGGATCGAACCGGTGGAGATCACCGCCGGGGCCTTGGTGATATCCAGTTGGCGGGCAGGTATCAGCTGAATGGCATTGGCGATCTGACCGGCAACGACGATCGGATCGATACCCGTCCAGGGGGAAGAGCCGTGGGTCTGTTTGCCTTTGACAACAATTTTGAACTGGTCGGAGGCGGCCATAGTCCCCTTGACCCGATAGCCCACCATACCGGTGGGTATGGGTATGACGTGCAAACCGAAAATCGCTTCTGGTTTGGGTTTTCCGTCCAATACACCCTGTTTTATCATCAATTCTGCGCCGCCTTCTTCGCCCTCCGGAGCGCCTTCTTCGGCCGGCTGGAAAATTAAAGTAACAGAGCCTGCCAGTTGGTCGCGATGTTGAGCCAGAACTTCAGCCACGCCCATCAAAATCGAGACATGAGCATCATGGCCACAGGCGTGCATCACGCCAACCTCTTGACCGTCGTATTCGGTCTTGGCCTTGGAGGCGAACGGCAGATCCACTTTTTCGGTGACGGGCAGTGCGTCCATATCGGCGCGCAGAGCCACGGAACGGCCGGGTTTCGCGCCTTTGAGAACACCTACCACGCCAGTATGGGCGACGTTGGTTTCCACCCGGTCAAACCCCAAAGCGGTTAAGTGCTCGGCGACGATTTTGGCGGTGCGAAATTCCCGGTTACTCAGTTCCGGGTGTTGGTGAAAATCCCGACGCCAGCTGATGACTTTTTTATCCACGGCCTTGGCGGCCTCGGCCCATTCGCCAGACTGGGCATTAGTACTCAAGCCAAAAGCCAGGGCCAGGCTGGCCAGCAGGGCTGAAGGTCGAGCTCTTAAACAGGGTATTAGGGAGTGTTTCAACGTTATTGCCATTATCCTTCCTTAGGGTATTGGTTTGGTCAGGCAGTCATGTGAAGGCTCACCGCTCTTAAACAACAGCCTGAAGGTGGCTCGGCGGCAAGGTGTTTCAGATGATTCCGCTGGTTCTGATCACCACACTAAGATTAGCCTCTAACCGTGATCAGGTCACGGGTTTTGCTGCCAAAGCGGGTGCTTGACCATGATGGTTTGGAAGCGCTCGGAATTTAAAAAACCGTCAAGCCAGCGTTGTAAATGCGGGTAGGGGGTTGCGTCGAACCAGGCTTTGTTGACAAAGGCACATTGGCGCACGAACGGGAAGATGGCGTTGTCGGCCAGGCTTTCGTCATCGCCCAGTAAGTACGCGGATTGTTGCAACTGTCGGTCGAGTTTGCCGAGAAACGTTTCGCACTGTTGCCGGTAGTAGGTCTCAGGGTGTTGCGGATACCCAACCGAGTACTTGTATTTGTCGAGCCAGGGTTTGAAGTCGGTGTCATTGGCATCAATCCAGTGATCGATGCTGGCTTGTCGGGTCGCTGGCAAGCCGTAGTACCAGTGCTGGGGGTCGTGTTGCTGCAGGGCCCACAACATCACATCGCGGCTTTCCTCAATCACGGTGCCATTGGCCAGTACGACCACTGGCACCGTGCCTTTGGGGGAGGCGGCCAGCATGGCCGCGGGCTTGTTTTTGAGCAGGATTTCCCGGTGCTCTACGTCTACTTTGCTGTAATGCAGGGCCATTCTGGCGCGCATGGCATAAGGGCAGCGGCGAAAAGAGTAGAGGACAGGCAGGGCTTGAAGCATGTGATTACAGTGTCATCAAAAAGAGTCGAGGCCGGGTTATAGTACCACACACGGGTTAGGCTGCCGCGGCGTCCGCATGCCAGTGGTGAGGGCGGTCAGCTAGTTGCCTGAGCGTATCTGGGGTAACATGCCTTCCTGTTTCAATATGAGTATCGGGAGTGAGTCATGGTGAAGGTTGTAGCGGCTATTCTGGCAGTGGTGGTGTTGGTGTTTATGGTTCAGAGGGCGTTCGCCGGTAAAGATGTGTGGCAGGAAAACCTGGCGCAGGGGGCGGCCTTTCTGGAGCAAAATAAAACCAAAGACGGGGTCATAACCACGGCTTCGGGACTGCAATACCTGGTCCTGCAAGAGGGCACGGGTACAGAAAAGCCGGGGCCCCGCGACAAGGTTAAAGTCAGCTATCATGGCACGTTACTGGATGGTACCGTGTTCGACAGTTCGGTGGAGCGTGGGCGGCCGATTGAATTTGGCGTCAACCAGGTGATCAAAGGCTGGCAGGAAGGTCTTCAGCTGATGACCGTGGGTGAAAAAATCCGCATGTTTATTCCCAGTGAACTGGCCTATGGCAATCGCGCTGCAGGTCGTCTTATCACCCCCGGTTCAACCTTGATTTTTGAGGTGGAGTTGCTGGGGATTAAATAACGTTTGTTGGCGCAGGTCAGCCATCTGGTTTCAGCGCATCACTGAGACCCCATAGCGTTGTTGTCAGCGCCTACAGGGTGGGGGCCGCGCTGAACTCCATAGTTCGAGCTCAGGACTGCAGCTTGCTTCTTTGTTGAGCCAGCCTGCAGTCAGTGTCAGCTCTGCATACCTTTCAGCATTTCCTTCTGACTGCGGTTGTCATAAGCATCATTGCCTTCAGTCGGAAAAACGGTCGACCACCAATCTTGACCAGATTTTTTCGCGCAGCTCCAGGGTTTCCTTGTCGGGGGTGTAGCTCAACCAGGTGTTTTCCATGTTCGCATCCGACATATAGATGTTCGGGTCATTGCGCATGCTGGCATCGACCAGCGCGGTGGCTTTTTGGTTGGCATTGGCGTAGCGCGCATAGTTCGAAATGTCGGCGATCACGTCCGGGCGCATGAGAAAATTCAGGAACTGATGCGCATTGCCGGGGTGTTTGGCCTTTGCCGAAATGGCCATGGTATCAATCCAAAGCGCCGTGCCTTCGTTTGGCGTGACATATTTGAGTTCGACTTTGGAATTCAATTCCCTGGCCCGTTCCCGCGCCAAATCCACATCCCCGCTCCAGGCCAGGGTGACACAAATTTTTCCAGACGCCAGATCGTCAATGTAATCGCTGGAATCAAAGGACGAGATATAAGGACGTATTTTCGCCAGAAGGTTGGCCACCTGGTAATGGTAAGCCCGCTTGTGCTGTTGGGGGTCATAACCCAGGTACTTTAAACTGATGTCGAAGATGTCTTCCTGAGAGCCCAGCAAGTTTATGCCACAATTGGCAAATTGCGCCATGAACTCCGGATCAAAAAAACTGCCCCAGGTGGCTAGCGCGGTTTCATCTCCCAACTTGGCCCGAATTTTTTTGACGTTATAACCAATGCCGACACTGCCCCACAAATACGGGATGGCGTATTGGTTACCTGGGTCATAGGTCGACATTTTGTCTTGTAAGGTGGGTTCCAGGTTCGCCAGGTTGGGCAGCAGGGATTTATCCAGGCGCAATAACGAGCCTTTTTCTTCATGGAACGGTAAAAACTCACCGCTGGGGCCAATCACATCCATCTCGGTACTGTTGGAGGCGATCGCCCGATTGAGTTCATCGTTGCTTTCATAGGTGTGGTAGTTGACCTTGATTCCCGTTTCACGTTCAAACTGATCCAGGACATCGTCGGTAATGTAATCGGTCCAGTTGTAGACGTTTAAGATTGGAGGCTCATCGGCCTGTACCCATACGGTTCCAAGGCTTAACAAAACCACCCAGCTTAATCGTTTCAACCACATAGCTACATTCTCCAAAATCAGGCCGCGTCAGGCACCGCGCCACCCTACAGTTTAAAAACTGAATAATTATTCTAGAAATGAGCGGTAAGCTCAAGTCATTAAAGCGTCAAATGCGGATAAGTCGTTGTCATTGATGTGCATGGCCGGGGAGCGCGTTAAATGAGGGCGGCCTGGCACCAAAATGACACCGGTCACCTTGACCCAGTCACAGAGAGTGAAGTCATATCTGGCCAAAGTGGGACGCTGCTTTCAGTTACGGCGGTCTGATCAATGCCCCTGGAGAAATAAATAGCATGCGTCTGTTCATACCAACTTGCGGGGTGGGGCATCTTGGTGCAAAGTCTCTGTGGCTGAAAAAGGCTGTAATACAAGCATTTATTTAACGGAGAAGCACGATGATCGGATATGTAACCCTGGGTGTCAGTGACATGGAGCGGGCAAAAGCTTTTTACACGGAGCTGCTGTCAGACTTTGGTGCCACTGTTCAGTTTGATGGTGGTCGTATTGCCATGATTGGTAAATCCATGGCTGAGCCGATGTTGTCGGTGTGCATCCCTTATAACGAAGAGCCCCCAACTCCCGGTAATGGCTCTATGGTGGCGCTTCCTGCCAGCTCGAAAGCGCAGGTGGATGAGTTGTATCATAAGGCGATTAAACTAGGCGCTACCTGTGATGGGGAGCCGGGCCAACGTATCCCGGACATGTTCTATGGGGCTTATTTCCGCGATCCGGATGGCAATAAACTGGCGTTTTTTGTTTTTGGCTAAGCGGTCGCTTTAAGTTTTGTGTCTGCGGCCTGGGTTGTCGGGCTAAAGACAAAAAAAACCGGCGCATAGCCGGTTTTTTTATTGCAACCAATCAGCTGTTCATGAAACCGTATTACACGACTTCCTGACTGGCCAGGTATTCATCATAGCTACCCTGGAAATCATTCAGGGTGTGATCCTTGATCTCGATGATGCGATTGGCCAGTGACGAGACAAACTCCCGGTCGTGACTGACAAAGATCAGCGTGCCGTCGTAGTTTTCCAGCGCCAGGTTGAGCGATTCAATGGATTCCATATCCAGGTGGTTGGTGGGTTCGTCCATGATCAGGACGTTGGTGTCCTGCATCATCAGCTTGCCAAACAGCAGGCGGTTCTTTTCGCCCCCGGAGCAGACTTTCACCTTCTTTTCAAAGTCGTTGGAAGAAAACAGCAGCCGTCCCAGAGTGGCTCGAACGATCTGGTCGTCATGATTGGGCTTTTGCCACTGGCTCATCCAGTCGAACAGGTTCAGCTCACAATTGAAATCTTCGGTGCTGTCCTGCGGGCAGTAGCCGAGGGTGGCATTCTCGGCCCATTGAATGGTGCCGCTGGTCGGGGACAGCTCATTCATCAGGCAGCGCAGGAAGGTGGTTTTACCCACCCCGTTTTCACCGATGACCGCGAGTCGGGTGCCCGCTTCCAGGATCAGGTTGCCGTTGCTGAACAGTGGGCCTTCATCAAACCCTTTTTCCAGCTTTTCCAGGATGACCGCCTGGCGGTGCAGCTTCTTTTCCTGATTGAAGCGAATGTACGGGTTCACGCGACTGGACGGTTTGATGTCGTCGAGCTTAATTTTGTCGATCTGTTTGGCGCGCGAGGTGGCCTGCTTGGCTTTAGATGCGTTGGCGGAAAAGCGGCTGACAAACTGTTGTAGCTCGGCGATCTGGGCCTTTTTCTTGGCGTTTTCAGATTGCAGGCGCTCGCGGGCCTGGGTCGAGGCGCGCATGAAGTCGTCGTAGTTCCCGGGGTAGACGCGCAGCTCGCCGTAATCGATGTCGGCCATGTGAGTGCACACAGAATTCAGGAAGTGACGATCGTGCGAGATGATGATCATGGTGCTTTTGCGATCATTCAGCACGCCTTCCAACCAGCGGATGGTGTCGATGTCCAGGTTGTTGGTCGGTTCGTCGAGCAGCAGGATGTCCGGGTCGGAGAACAGGGCCTGTGCCAGCAGTACCCGCAACTTCCAGCCGGGAGCGACTTCACTCATGGGGCCAAAGTGCAGGGCTTCGTCGATACCGGCACCGAGCAGAATTTCCCCGGCGCGGCTCTCGGCACTGTAGCCATCCATTTCGGCAAACTGCACTTCGAGATCTGCGACCTTCATGCCGTCTTCTTCGGACATTTCCGGCAGTGAGTAGATGCGGTCGCGCTCTTGTTTCACTTCCCACAGTTCGGCGTGGCCCATGATGACCGTGTCGATCACATTGTGTTCTTCAAAGGCAAACTGGTCCTGACTCAACTTGCCAATGCGCTCGTTGGGGGTGATGGACACGCTGCCGGCACTGGGTGAAAGGCTGCCGTCGAGAATTTTCATGAAGGTCGATTTACCGCAACCGTTGGCCCCAATCAGACCGTAGCGGTTGCCGTCGCCGAATTTAACGGAAATGTTCTCAAACAGTGGCTTGGCGCCAAATTGCATGGTGATATTTGCGGTAGAAATCAAAAGAAAATCCTGCGAACTGTGGGTGCTTGAATATTTGAGGTGTGTACTGCGTAAATGTTGAGCTGAGTACACCTTAAATTCTGAGGTACGTACTGCTGAAATTTTAGAGGTGCGTACTTAAGAGGTGCGTACTATAGGGATTTACAGGCTCTGCGTCGAGTGCGTATGTATAAAGTTTATACAGTCTGGCTTTGTTGTTAGTCTGGGTGGCTGCTTTGAATTGTTGCTCTAGATTGTTGCTCTGGATTGTTGCCCCTGGCCCTGGGCGGGCAGGGGCGATTGGCCAGGCGATTAAACCAACAATTTGCGGGCGCCTTCCACAAACTCTTTTTTATCGACCTCAATCCGGCCGGGAACCGCGATGCCGCGCTCTACCGCCGGGCGAGCGGCAATGGCATCCAGCCAGCGGGTTAAGTGCGGAAAATCATCAATGGCCACTCCCGACCACTTGTAGGTATGGGCCCAACACCAGTTGGCCATATCGGCGATGGAGTAGTTACCTGCCAGGAATTCGCGATCCTGAAGGTGCGTATCCAGCACACCGAACAGGCGCTTAACTTCATTTTGGTAGCGGTCGATGGCCGGTTGAATAGTTTCCGGGAAATAGCGATAAAACACGTTGGCTTGCCCCATCATCGGCCCGATACCCCCCATCTGAAACATCAGCCACTGAATCACCTGGGAGCGTCCTTTGCTGTCGGTGGGCAGAAATTGTCCTGACTTTTCCGCCAGGTAGATCATGATGGCCCCGGTTTCAAAGACCGCAAACCGGTCATTGTCGGTGTCAACAATGGCGGGGATGCGACCATTGGGGCAGATGCTGAGGTAGTCCGGCTGCTTTTGCTCTCCCTCTGCCAGATTGAGGGCATGCACCTCATAGGGGATCGCCATTTCTTCCAGGGCGACTGAGGCCTTCCAGCCGTTCGGGGTGGAGGCGGTGTAAAGTTCGATCATGTCAGGCTCTCCTTGCAGTTCATGTGCAGGTTAAAGGCGATGTGCAGGTTTGGTTCAGGCCTTGGCGCTGGGACGACTGGAGACCTCGCCATACCAGCGCAGCAGGTGAGTGTACTCGTCGCTGGGTTTGATCTTGACGACCCGGGCAAAATCCAGGGCACAGAGGAGGTTGATGTCCGCAATGCTGAAGTAATCACCCACCAGAAATTGAGAGTCCGCCAGATGTTGATTGAGCTGTTTCATGTAGGCGGCGGCATTTTTACCGGCCTCCACGCCCCAGTCCATGATGGGGTTCATGCGGTCTTTGAAGTAACCGGTGGTGTGCTGGAAGCACATGCCCACTTGCAGCATGAAATAAAACTCCACTTGCCGCTGCCACATTTCGACCTGGGCTTTTTCCAGCGGGGTGCGGCCCATGAGGGCAGGCTCGGGGTGTATTTCTTCAAAGTAGCGACAGATGGCCATGGTTTCGCCAATGCAGGTGCCGTCGTCCAGCTCCAGAAACGGGATCTTGGTGGTGGGGTTCTTGGCACGCATTTCCGGGCTCAGGTTGTCACCTGCGGCGATATCCAGTTGCACGTACTCCATATCAATGCCTTTTTCGGCGAGGAACACGCGCACGCGACGCGGGTTGGGGGCAGTGCGGGTTTCGTAAATTTTCATGGGGTCTCTCTGTCCGTTAACGGGGTGGATTCTAATGTGGCTGGTCGGGGCGCAGCTGCATCGCAGCGCTTGATGTCAAAGTGAACAGTTTCTAAATGATCGGTCAGAAATATACGCGGTTTCTAAACAATCAGTCAATAATGGGGTAAACTAAATCTCCTTTTGCCGTCTGACCGCTCTGAAAGAGATTGAATTTGTGGCTCGTCCCCTCGCATTTGACCCCAACGAAAAATTGCACCAGGCGATGATGCTGTTCTGGCGGCGTGGCTATGAGGCGACCTCTCTGCAGGACCTGGTGGACGAACTGGGTATCAACCGCTTCAGTTTGTACAATACCTTTGGCGACAAGCAGACCCTTTTTGCCCGGGTGGTTGACGTCTATGAGCAGCGGGTGTTTGGCCCATTGCTCAAGACGTTGGAGCCGCCTGGTGAGGGCCTGACCAGGCTGGAAACCTATCTGGATACCCTGGCAAAAGGGTTGCGGCAACAGCCCGCGGTGAACGGGTGTTTTCTGCAAAATACGGTGTTGGCCGGTGAGGTGAGAGACACTCAGGTGCTCAATCATATTCGCGATGTCTTCCAGCGTCTGCAGGCGGCCCTGGCCGAGGTTGTGGACGGGGCAAAGGCCCAGGGCGAGATTGATGAGTCCGAGTCGACGCAAGAGCTGGCGGATTACCTGTTGATGCAGGTCCAGGGCTTGATTGCCCTGCATGGTTTGGGAGCCCCAGAGCGGGCTGAAAACGCACTGCGGCAGCTGAAACAGCAGATTCGCAAATGGTGATCTTTAAATTTTATCCCTTCGGCGGCATTTGTACGCGCGCCCACTGCACACACCTCTATAAAGCTGGCATAATCCGTCACCCCGAATCATAGGTTCGGCTCCCTGGCTAGTTTGACCATGGCTGGATAGCCCCGGCTTGATCCACAAGCTGCGCTTATGATCAGTGCTTAACTGAGCCTTTTGACATTAAATTGAGCCTTTTAAAACCAAGCCTTTTGAACGAGACAAGAGTAGAAGCCATGCAGCCTCAGGTAAAACCGAGAAACCCCAACTTTTCTTCTGGCCCTTGCAGCAAGCGTCCAGGTTACGACGTGGCCGGATTGGATATGCGGACATTGGGCCGCTCCCACCGCTCCAGCCTGGGTAAAGAGGCGCTGGGTCAGGCGTGCTCAAAAACCGCTGAATTGCTCGGGTTGCCTGAAGGCTATCGCGTGGGTGTGGTTCCGGCCTCGGATACCGGTGCGGTGGAGATGGCGCTGTGGTCACTGCTGGGACCGCGTCCAGTGGATGTGGTGCACTGGGAGTCGTTTGGTTCCGGCTGGCACACGGACATCATCAAACAGCTGAAACTGGACAATGTGCGCTCACTGACCGCCGACTACGGTGTGCTGCCGGACTTGTCCGAAGTGAATTCCGCCCACGATGTGGTGTTCACCTGGAATGGCACCACCTCGGGCGTTAAGGTGCCTAACGCTGACTGGATTGCCGACGACCGTGAAGGTCTGATGATCTGTGATGCCACGTCCGCAGTCTTCGCCATGGACATGCCGTGGGAAAAGCTGGACGTGGTGACCTTCTCCTGGCAAAAAGTGCTCGGCGGCGAAGGCGCTCATGGGATGTTGATCCTGAGCCCGCGTGCGGTAGAGCGTCTGGAAAGTTACACGCCAGCCTGGCCAATGCCTAAAATTTTCCGCATGACCAAAGGTGGCAAGCTGATTGAAGGTATTTTCCGCGGAGAAACCATTAATACGCCGTCTATGCTGGCGGTGGCCGATTACCTGGATGCTCTGGGTTGGGTTGAAGCGATCGGGGGCGTCAAAGAAGCGATTGTCCGCTCGGAGGAAAACTTGGCCGTGGTGGCTGAATTTGTTGCCGCCAATGACTGGATTCACTTTTTGGCACAAGCCCCGGAAACCCTGTCGAGCACCAGCATTTGTTTGACGGTGGATGCCACCGCTGAGCAAGTGAAGAAAATGGTCAAGTTACTCGATCAGGAAGGTGTTGCCTACGACATCGGTGCTTACCGCGATGCTCCCGATGGGTTGCGCCTGTGGGGTGGTGCCACGGTTGAAAAAGCCGACATGCAAGCGCTGATGCCCTGGTTGCAGTGGGCTTATGAGCAGGTGACGACCCAGGCCTGATCCTGGCCGCTCAGCCACTGGGGCCGGCATTCATTTTTCAAACAGTGGGTACCGCCCTGGTTTTAAGCGCCAGTAGAAAGACAAAGACATTCCGGCGTTACGATAACAATAATGATGCAGTGGAATAGACGCAGGCCAGACGATCAAAAGTTCGCCGACGTCTTTCCATCTGTGAGGAGGGAATATGTTTCATATCAAAACCTACAATGCCATTTCCAATAAAGGCCTGGATCGCTTCAACCGTGAGCTCTATCAGGTGTCTGCCGACTGTGAACAGCCCGACGCGGTTGTCCTGCGCAGTCAATCACTCCACGATCAGGATTTACCGTCCACGGTGAAAGCCATCGCTCGCGCGGGTGCCGGGGTGAATAACGTGCCGGTGGAAGCCTGCACCAAAGCCGGTGTGGTGGTTTTCAACACGCCTGGCGCTAACGCCAATGCGGTGAAAGAATTGGTGCTGGCTGGTCTGTTGTTGAGTTCGCGTGATATTACCGGGGGGATGCGCTATGTGCAGTCGCTGACGGAAATGACGGACGCGGATGCGATGGGCAAGCTGCTGGAAAAAGAGAAAAAGCGTTTTGCCGGCAACGAGCTTTATGGCCGCACCTTAGGGGTGGTGGGCCTGGGAGCTATTGGCTCCATGGTGGCCGAAATGGCTTTGGCGCTGGGGATGGACGTCGTGGGCTTTGATCCGGCGCTGTCGGTGGAAGCGGCCTGGAAGCTGCCGAGCCAAGTCGAGAAAATGGACAACCTGCAGGCATTGATGGCGCGTTCTGATTACATCACCCTGCATGTGCCGGCGATTGCGCCCACCCGCCATATGATCAATGCCGAAGTCCTGCAGGCCGTTAAAGCGGGTGCAGTGCTGTTGAATTTTGCCCGTGAGTCGATTGTCGACGCGGATGCGGTGGTGGCCTCATTGGATGAAGGCCGTTTGGGCATGTACGTGTGCGATTTTCCCGAACCGAATTTATTGCAGCGACCTGATGTTCTGGCTATGCCGCACATTGGCGCCAGTACGGCGGAAGCGGAAGAAAACTGCGCGGTGATGGCGGTGGATCAGCTGAAAGATTTTCTCGAAAGCGGCAACATCAAAAACTCCGTCAACTTTCCGCAAATTAACCTGCCGCGAAGCGGTGGCTACCGCATCACCTTTGTGAATGACAATGTCTCCGGGGTCCTGGGCAATGTGCTGTCGGTGTTCACCCAGAACAACATCAACGTTCTGGACATGATGAACAAAAGCCGGGATGACATCGCCTATAACATTCTTGACGTCGAGCAGGTGCCTTCTGCCGAGGTGATCAAGGCGATTGGCGATGTGGAGCATGTGATTGCGATTCGTGTGCTGAACTGATTGTTGGCCTGCTATCTTGCCGGGTTAACCGGGGCATCGCTGCGAGGAGGGTTGAGTGTACAAGTTGTGTTTTCATGTTCCTGCCTCACACCTGGATGCGGTCAAGTCAGCTTTGTTTGAGGCCGGTGCCGGCAAGGTGGGTGACTACGACAGTTGCTGCTGGCAAGTGTTGGGGCAGGGGCAGTTCCGTCCATTGGCGGGCAGCCAGCCCTACCTGGGTCAGCAGGGCCGGCTTGAGGCTGTGGCGGAATATCGGGTCGAAATGGTTTGCTCTGATGAGTGTATCAGGGCGGCGGTTAAGGCCTTAAAGCTGGCGCATCCCTACGAAGAACCCGCTTATGACGTGATGAAAGTCGAAGAATTCTAGGCGCTTTATCGCGCTTCCCGTTTTATCACCCCGGTCGCTTTTATCGGTCTGCTGCCTGTTGTCTTTTTGCGCTACTTTTTCGGCCTGTACAGGGCTTCGCTGCGCATGGGAAAGGTTCCCGACTTGCGGTCGGTGAAGAAATACTGCAGCGTTTTTTTCATCACCGGAAACGCCAGCTCTTCCCAGGGGATATCTTCTTCGCTAAACAGCGCCACCTCCAGCGATTCCGGTCCGGGGCCAAAATCCAGATCGATCAGCTCGCCTTTGAAAATCATATACACCTGATTGATTTCGGGCAGGCTGAAAATGGTGTAGAGACCATTCAGGGTCATTTTTGCCCGCGCCTCTTCCCAGGTTTCCCGGAGGGCGCCTTCTTCAACGCTTTCGCCATTTTCCATAAACCCGGCGGGCAGGGTCCAGAGTCCATAGCGGGGTTCGATGGCTCGTTTACACAGCAGAACCTTGTTTTCGTAGATCGGCAGGCTGCCGGCAATGATGTTGGGGTTGCGGTAGTGAATGGTTTCACATTGGATGCAGACGTGACGCTCACGGTCGTCGCCGTCCGGTACTTGTAAGGTGACGTTGGCACCACAACTGCTGCAGAACTTCATTGGAACTCCCTGAGGTAAACTATGCCGTCATTATAAGTGAGTTACACTTGTCTGTGCTGGGATTTGTTGGGGTTTTCTGAGGCGCCCAACGATTATTTTGTGTGTGGTTTTGCCGGGGCATCCGCGTTTCATGCCAATATCTGCTCTGACAGTGATAAGGTTTGTTAGGTGAGCCGGACGCAGGTGGATCTTGTCGGCGATTTCCGGTAATTTTGTAGGGGTTATGCAGTTAACTGGTTGTAAATGATGTTAGAACGTCTGCGCTTATACCTGAGTCAATCTGATTATGAGGCCCCGCCGGTGGGGGCGCTGGAAAGCCCGGCCGCCGTCTTGATTGCGATAACGGAGCATGAAGAGGCTCCGGCTGTGGTGTTGACCCGGCGGTCACTGAAGCTTAAGAACCACAGCGGTGAAGTGTCGCTGCCCGGAGGGAAGTGGGAGCCCCAGGACCGGACATTGCAAGAAACGGCGCTGCGTGAGGCAGAGGAAGAGATTGGTCTGGATCCTGGTGTCGTTGAGGTGCTGGGGGCTCTGCCGGTGTTTCAAACCTGGAAGGGGGTCAATGTGGCTCCTTTCGTGGGGGTGATCCCCCCTCATCTGGAGTTTGTCCCCAATTATGATGAATTGGATGAAATCTTTTTGGTTCCCCTCAGCTTTTTTGTCGAAGATCAGCGCATTCGAACCGATGTGTTTGAGCGGGAGGTAGGCCATGTCTGGTCGCCGGCCTATGAGTTTGACGGGTTTGAAATCTGGGGGTTTACGGCCCGGTTATTGATTAACTTTCTCAATGATGCCTTTGAAGAGGTTGAAATCCTGAGGGAGAGCCCGGCGCCGATTAAGGATTGGTCGCAGGGCTAAAGCTGTGTTTTTGGCTTGTCACCGGGATGATTCTTAGGGGATGGGTAGGGTATAATTCAGCCTTCTAAAATCATTGAATAGACGTTATGACTGATCAGGCCAAGCCCGTAAAATCCCCCTGCGTACATATTTGTGCACTGAACGAAGAGGATGTGTGCCAAGGCTGTTATCGCACCGGAAATGAGATCAGTCGCTGGGGTCGTTATAGCAATGATGAGCGGCGCGAGGTGCTGAAGCTATCCTTTGAGCGTGCGCGCAAGTCTAACCCGTTTATGTCGTGATGCGATGCCAGTGGATCTCTGTGGGGCGGCTTCCAGCCTCCGGTTGCAGGGAAATCCCTCGGCACTGAAGCCCCTGCATCTCAACATCTTTCACTCAAATCAACAACATTCACTCAAAAGCTTTCAATCGACGGCACCCCAGGGATTTATTGCCTATCTTTTCATCATGGCTGGCAGTACTTTATTGGCTGACGGCACTGCTGACAGATGATGCCAGGGGAGTTCGTCACCTTAGACTGTTGATCTGCAGAGCCGCTGGTTTTGCAGCTCACCTCACCACAAGAGACTATACCCATGCCCACGATCGGTACTCCATTTTCACCTTCTGCGACTAAGGTCATGCTCTGCGGCTCTGGCGAGCTGGGCAAAGAGGTCGCCATTGAATTGCAGCGATTGGGGGTCGAGGTCATTGCCTGTGATCGTTACGACAATGCGCCGGCGATGCAGGTGGCTGACCGCAGCTATTCCTTGTCCATGCTGGACGGCACGGCCTTGCGTCAGGTCATTGAAATGGAAAAGCCGGACTACATTGTGCCGGAAATCGAAGCGATTGCGACCGATACCCTGGTTGCTCTGGAAAAAGAAGGGTTCAATATCGTGCCCACGGCACGTGCAACCCAGTTGACCATGAACCGTGAAGGTATCCGCCGGTTGGCGGCGGAAGAGTTGAAGCTCCCGACTTCGGCCTATGAGTTTTCCGATAACTTCGAAGACTTTTCCGCCTCCATTGAGCGCATTGGCTGCCCCTGTGTAGTGAAGCCGATCATGAGCTCATCCGGTAAAGGGCAGAGTGTGGTCAAGTCCATGGCTGACGTGGAAGCGGCCTGGCAATACGCGCAGGAAGGGGGGCGTGCGGGGGCGGGGAAAGTCATTGTAGAAGGCTTCGTGGATTTTGATTATGAAATCACGCTGCTGACCGTACGCCATAAAGACGGCACCAGTTACTGTGAGCCCATTGGTCACCGTCAGGAAGACGGTGATTATCAGGAGTCCTGGCAGCCGCAGGCGATGACACCCGCTGCCCTGGAGGCCTCTCAGGAGGTGGCTCGCAAGGTGACCGAAGCGTTGGGCGGCTGGGGGTTGTTTGGCGTTGAGCTGTTTGTCAAAGGGGATCAGGTGTATTTCAGTGAAGTCTCGCCGCGACCCCATGACACCGGTTTGGTGACGCTGATTTCTCAGGACTTGTCCGAGTTTGCTCTGCACGCCCGGGCAATCCTCGGGCTGCCAATCCCCAACATTGTGCAGCATGGCCCATCCGCCTCAGCAGTGATTTTGGTGGAGGGGGAATCTGATAAGCCGTCTTTCGGCAATCTGGCAGAGGCGCTGGCCATGCCAGATACCAGTCTTAGGTTGTTTGGCAAGCCAGAGGTGGCCGGCAAACGCAGGATGGGGGTGGCTCTGGCGCGTGGAACTTCGGTTGACGGGGCGGTAGACAAGGCGCTGAATGTCGCGTCTAAAGTTCAGGTGAAGCTCTAGAGCTGTTGAATCCTGAGGCCGCCCGGGCAGCCGCAAGGTGGCTGCCCTTTGCCAGCTTTGAGTCCAGCAGCGGGTGCTTTGGGTGTTGGCACTAGGCCGCTTTGATTTTGTAGCTAGACCGCTTTGACTCTGGCACTCTCGATCATCTTGTCCGACAGGGCGACGGTCTCAATTTTATAGTCGCCAATTTTGATCCCGGTGTGGCCTGCGGGGATGTTTTGCAGTTCTTCCACAATCAACCCGTTCAGGGTTTTGGGGCCGTCAGTGGGGAGCTCCCAGCTCAGGTGACGGTTGATATCCCGAATCGACGTGCCGCCTTCTATCAGATACCAGCTGTCCTCCAGCTGGGAAATTTCCGGATTCTCTTCCTCTGCCAGATTGGTGGTGAAATCACCGACGATTTCTTCCAGCAGGTCTTCCATGGTCACGATACCCTGTACATCACCGTACTCATCCACAACGATGGCCATGCGTCGTTTTTGTCGCTGAAAGTGCATCAGCTGGGTGTGCAGTGGCGTGCCTTCGGGAATGAAGTAAGGGTCACGGGTAAACCGACGAATGGCTTCATGGGTAACGGACTTGTTGTCACCGTGAATAAAGCGCGCCGCATTGCGCAGGTGCAGAATGCCGACAATGTTGTTGATGTCGCCTTCGTAGACCGGCAGGCGGGTGTATTCGGAGGTGCGAATGCGTTTCAGCAGGGTGGGGATATCGTCTTCCAGATCCAGCCCGAATACTTCATTGCGCGGAATCATGATGTCTTCGACGGTGGCCTTTTCCAGGTCCAGTACGTTCAGCAGAATACCCTGGTGCTGATCGGGAATGAGATCGCCGTGTTCGTCCACGGCGGTGCGAAGCTCATCGGGGTGCAGCTGGTCACTGATACTGGCTTTGCTGGGGTCTACCCCGATGATTTTGGCCAGCCCGTTGGAAAAGCTGTTAACCAGCCAGACCAGCGGGTACAGCAAAATCAGCAGTGGTTTGAGTATCAGGCTGGCGGGAAAGGCGATGCTTTCCGGGTGCAGGGCGGCAATGGTCTTCGGGGTCACCTCGGCGAAAATAAGAATCACGATAGTGAGGATGATCGGCATGATGGCGAGGCCAATTTCGCCGTACAGTCGCGAGGCCAAAATTGTGGCGATGACGGTGGCAAAAATGTTGACCAGGTTGTTGCCGATCAGGATCACGCCAATCAGGCGATCTGGACGGGCGAGCAGCTCTGCGGCACGCATGGCACCTTTGTGTTGTTTTTTGGCGAGGTGTTTTAACCGGTAGCGGTTTAAAGACATCATGCCCGTCTCGGAGCTGGAGAAAAATCCGGAGAGCAAAATTAAAATGGCCAGTATCCCAAATAAGAGGCCAAGGGGAGCGTCGTTCAAAGAAGGTGGAGCCTGTATAGCCGAATAAGTTCGCGTATCTTCCCTCAGAATTTGGGTAGGCGCAACCGTTTCTTGGGCGGGGGGATTAATGCCTCTCGGGGCTGTTGGTCGCGGGGTTTGTGGCGGCTTTCGGTGCGACGCTTGCGGAGCTGGAAGAATCGGGCAGCTGCTGGGTGAGCGGGGTGCTATCGCAGGCCCGGGAAGGGGTGGCCTTCTCGGGCCTGAAAGGCGGAGTGCCGGCGGCTTGTCGCGGTATCAGCGGAGAATGATTTCCAGCACAAATTTACTGCCAAAATAGGCCAGCATCAAGGTGACGAAGCCGCCCAGTGCCCAGCGGATGGCCGTATTGCCTCTCCATCCCAGTCGCACATGTCCCCATAACAGGGTGGCGTAAATGCACCAGGCAAGTATCGTCAGAACGGTTTTGTGGACCAGGTGCTGGGCAAACAGATCTTCGATGAACAGAAAACCGGTGATGATGGAAAGGGTCAGCAAAATCTCGCCGGCCCACAAAATCTCGAAGAAAAGTGCCTCCATGGTTTGCAGGGGAGGCAGCAGGCGGATCATTCCTGCCGGATGCTTGTGTTTGAGCTGGTAGTTCTGGAAGGCCAGTGTCAGTGCCTGCAAAGTGGCAATGATCAGCAGGCTATAGGCCAGTATGGACAACAGGATGTGGGCAATCATTTCTCCGCTGACCTGAGTGATCATGGTCTCATCGTGACTGACAATCGCCATCAACAAGCAGAGGGCAGACAGGGGAAACAAAAAGATAAACAGGGTTTGCAGGGGCTTTTTCAGGCTGCTGAGGAGCACGATCAGATTCACCACCCAAAAGGTGAGTGAGACGATATTGAAAAACCCCAGGTTAATGCCTGAGGGGTGGAACAGCATGGGGTAACTGCCGGCAGCGTGCATGGCCATGGCAGAGACGGCAAACGACATTAGCCATTGCGAGGCGATAGGGCGCTTTTGAGCAATGGAGGTGATCAAATAGGCGGCGCCACACAAATACAGTGAGATGGCGGCCAGACAGAGTGCCAAATGGATAGTGATGCTCATAAATTTAGGATGATCATTCTGGATTCGTTTTTACGACCCGCAGTGTGTCACAGGGACTTTCCAATTAGAAGCCGCATGACGCTAATAATAGAAGCCACATGACGCTAAATAGAAGTTACCTAAAGCGAATGAAAAGTTTTAACCGGGTTGATGGATGGTGTCAGGCTGGTTCGTGGGTGGTGAAAAGCTGATCAGAGGCGATAAAGTGGGCAGAGAGGGGCGGGACATTGGGGACTTCAACATTTCTCAGAAGGTTGGGTGGAGGACGGGCGGGGTGGAATGCGGGTTAAGCAGAAAGAGTTGCCGCAACAGGGCGCTACGGGGAGCAACGGCTGAAAAAATTCGTTATACTTGGCCACTTTTACGGATTCAGTCAGCTGGACGGTTGTGATTCACCATGTTTGAGAACTTACAGGATCGTTTGTCCCGTACCCTGAAAAAGGTTACTGGCAAAGCCAAACTCACCGACGCCAACATCAAAGACACCTTGCGCGAAGTGCGCAAAGCGTTGCTTGAGGCCGACGTCGCCCTGCCGGTGGTTAAGGCATTTATAGAAAGTGTCCGAAAGCGCGCCGTGGGGCAGGAAGTGTCGCGGGCCCTGAACCCGGGCCAGCAGTTCATCAAAATCGTTGAGGCCGAAATGGTCGCAATGATGGGTGACGCCAACGAGACTCTGGATCTGGCGGTCAAGCCGCCAGCCGTGGTTTTGATGGCCGGCTTGCAGGGGGCGGGTAAAACGACGTCTGTGGCCAAACTGGCCAAATTCCTGAAAGAGCGGGAAAAGAAAAAGGTTGTGGTGGTGTCGGCGGATATTTACCGCCCTGCGGCCATCAAGCAGTTGGAGACTCTGGCAACAGAGGTGGGCGTCGATTTCTTCCCGTCGTCTCCAGATCAGAGGCCGGTCGACATAGCAAACGGCGCCATCATGCACGCGCGCAAGCACTACGCGGATGTTGTGATCGTGGATACGGCAGGCCGTCTCCACGTTGATGACGACCTGATGGATGAAATCAAGGAGTTGCACGCTGCAATCGAGCCTGCGGAAACCTTGTTTGTGATCGATGCCATGATTGGTCAGGATGCGGTGAATACCGCCAAGGCCTTTAATGATGCGCTGGCATTGACGGGCATCATTCTCACCAAGGCGGATGGCGATGCCCGCGGGGGTGCGGCCCTGTCTGTGCGTCACGTTACCGGCAAGCCGATCAAGTTTCTGGGCATGGGCGAAAAGATTGACGCCCTGGAACCGTTTCACCCGGATCGTATTGCCTCCCGTATTCTGGGCATGGGTGACCTGCTGTCCCTGATTGAAGACGCTGAACGCAATATCGACAAGGATAAGGCGGAAAGGCTGGTCAAAAAGGTCGCCAAGGGTCAAAAGTTTGATCTTGAGGATCTGCGGGATCAGTTGCAGCAAATGCAGAACATGGGCGGCATGGCCTCCATGCTGGAAAAGCTGCCGGGGATGGGCAACATGGCCCAATTGGCTGAAAAAAGTGACATGACCAAGCAGTTTAAGGTGATGGAGGTCATTATTGATTCCATGACGCCGGCGGAGCGTGCCAATCCCGACGTGTTGAATGGTTCGCGCAAGCGTCGCATTACCATGGGTTCGGGCACCCAGATTCAGGATCTGAACCGTTTGCTCAAGCAGCATAAGCAGATGGCCAAGATGATGAAGAAGATGAAAGGCGATGGTATGGCCAAAATGATGCGGGGCATGGGCGGCATGCTCGGCGGTGGCGGCGGAGGGATGCCCCCCGGTGGTATGCCTCCGGGTGGCTTCCCCGGCGGCGGCGGAGGTCTGCCGCCTGGCTTTAAGTAAGCATTTGCGCTGAAGTGGCCTTTATTAGCTGGGGTTTTGTGAGTTGTGCGACCCATTCGGGGTGTGCGGTTCATGAATCCTCAGTAATCCCTCATTAAACCTCTATACATCCTCAAAGCTTTCCCTTAGAATATCGCGCCTTTCGTAGGCTGTGTCTGCGTATTGCTGAAGTATTTGGCGGTTTTATTTGACTGCGTGTTACCAGAAGGTGGTGCGCTAAATTTGATTAATAGGAAGTAGACTTACATGGTAAGCATTCGTCTATCTCGTGGCGGCTCTAAGAAGCGTCCGTTTTACCACCTGAACGTAACCGACAGCCGTAGCTCACGTAACGGTCGCTACATTGAGCGCGTTGGCTTCTTTAACCCAGTGGCCCAGGGTCAAGAAGAGCGTCTGCGCATCGACAATGAGCGTATCGCCTATTGGGTAGCGCAAGGTGCTCAGTGCTCCGATCGTGTTGCCAAGCTGCTGAAAGAACAAGCTGCTGCTTAATTATCCTGTAGTTTGATTATCTTGTAGTGCGGGCCTCATGACTGATCAGAAGACTGGCAACACCAAGCAAGGCTCTAATTTGGTCGATGTTGGGCGCATTACGACGGTTTTCGGTGTTAAGGGATGGGTGAAAATCCATTCAGAAACCGAGCCGATGGAGAATATTTTCTCCTACAGCCCTTGGTGGTTAAAAACCCGCCATGGCGTCAAACCTGTCGAGGTGGAAGAGTATCGACCCCACGGCAAAGGTCTGGTGGCTCTGATTAAAGGAGTCGATGACCGGGATAAGGCGCAGGAACTCTGTCAGGTGACTATTTCGGTAGAGCGCGGGCAGATGGCGGAGCTGGAGGCAGGTGAGTATTACTGGTACCAGCTGGAAGGGTTGGCTGTAATAACTGAATTTGAGGGCCAGGTCAGCCGCTTGGGGGTTGTCAGTCGCTTGTTGGAAACCGGTGCGAACGATGTACTGGTGGTCAAGGGGGACGCGGACAGTCTTGATGATAAAGAGCGTTTGATTCCCTATATTCCGGGTCAGTTTGTGACTTCGATTGATCTGGAGGCGGGTGAAATACGAGTGGATTGGGATCCGGACTTTTGAGTCTGGGGGTAGTTTCTCCCAATGTTGTGCCTCTCATATGTTGAGCCCCTCAATTGAGCATGACAGCAACATTATCGAAAGAAGCCAGTAGGAGAGCGGCAGGCGTGACGAGTAGCTCGAAGCGAATTGCTGTTGTGACACTGTTTCCGGAAATGTTTGCCGCCATCAGTGATTACGGCATTACCAGTCGTGCGATTAAGCAGGGACTGGTTGAGCTGGAGATGTGGAATCCCCGGCAATTTACACAAGATCGCCACCAGACGGTGGATGATCGACCTTACGGTGGTGGTCCTGGCATGCTGATGATGATTCAGCCGCTCAGAGAGGCCATAGCCGAAGCCCGGGCCTGGGCCGATTGCCGTGAAGCTGGCGGTGCAGGTTGCAAAGTGGTTTATCTGTCTCCCCAGGGGCGACAGTTAGATCAACAGGGTGCCACTGCTCTGGCAGAAGGGCAAAATTTAGTGCTGATCGCTGGCCGTTATGAAGGCATTGATGAACGCCTGATTGAGCTGGAGGTGGACGAGGAGTGGTCCATCGGTGATTACGTACTGAGCGGCGGAGAACTGGCTGCGATGGTTTTGATTGACAGTGTGACCCGACTATTGCCGGGCGCATTGGGGCACGCACAATCCGCTGAGCAGGATTCCTTTACGGATGGCTTGCTGGATTGCCCGCACTATACGCGACCGGAAGTTTTTGAAGGTCGTCAGGTGCCGGAGGTGTTGTTATCCGGTAACCACGAAAAGATACGCCGCTGGCGTTTGCAGCAGGCGTTGGGCAGAACCTGGCAACGGCGCCCGGACCTGCTGGAAAAATTAGAACTGACCAGTGAGCAGCAAATGCTGTTAGATCGCTATCAGCAAGAGTTGGATACTGGTCGGGACGATTAACCGGGGAACTTACGGTTGGCTAAACCTGAAGCGGAATAATCCGCAGAAGGAACCAATTATCGTTCCTCATATAGCTGTGAAGCTACACTACTGACTCTAAAGGAGCAGACCATGAGCAACAAAATTATCCAGGAACTGGAAAACGAGCAACTGAAAAAAGACCTGCCTGAATTTTCACCAGGTGACACAGTCGTTGTCCAGGTTAAAGTAAAAGAAGGTACCCGTGAGCGTCTGCAGGCGTTTGAAGGTGTAGTGATCGGCATTCGCAGCCGTGGTCTGAACTCCGCTTTTACTGTACGTAAAATCTCACACGGTATTGGTGTTGAGCGTACTTTCCAAACACACAGCCCGCTGATTGACAGTGTTTCTGTTAAGCGTCGCGGTGATGTTCGTCAGGCCAAGTTGTACTACTTGCGCAACCTGACTGGTAAGGCTGCACGTATTAAAGAAAAACTGACTGCGAAATCTTAAGGTTTTTGTAACCTTAAGGCAGACAGCAAACTGACCAGCTGAAAGGTTGGCGGTTTAAAAAACGGCGTACCGCAAGGGCGCCGTTTTTTTGTGGGTGAACCTTAGGTGTGTGAAAACCTCTTCCACTTCATGTTTCTTCAGGTCTCAGTCTGTGAGCCATCAAAATCAGCTTGTTTCGCGCTTGTGAAATCCATTAGTGTAGGCTGATGACAAACTCTCTTATTTATTCATCTTCAGATGTTGTGGCAGGATTGTCCGCCGACCTGGTGAGGCCGGAAGATCAGCGCATGATTGAGCTTTTTCTGGATGCCATCTGGGTTGAGAAAGGGCTCAGTGACAGTACCTTGTCGTCTTACGGGCGGGATTTAAATTTATTTGCCCGCTGGTGCGCTCTGCAGCCGGTGACATTAAAAGCGGTCGATGAAATTCAATTGCGTGACTATCTCGCCTTTCGGCTGGAGAGGCAAAAGTCTTCGGCCCGTTCCACGGCTCGCTTTTTGTCCTGCTGTCGGGGCTTTTATGCCTATTGGCTGCGCGAGGGCGCGGTGAATCATGACCCGGTGGCGCTGATTGAAAACCCGAAACAGGGGCGCCCCTTGCCCAAGTCCTTAACCGAGGCGGATGTTGAGGCTTTATTGTCGGCACCGGATGTTGAAGATGCCATTGGCTTGCGGGATCGAACCATGCTGGAAGTGCTGTATGCGTGTGGGTTGCGGGTCAGTGAGCTGGTTGGGTTGCATCTGGGGGATGTGAACCTCCGTCAGGGGGTGGTTCGGGTAACCGGCAAGGGTGGCAAGGAACGTTTGATACCCTTGGGGGATGAGGCGGCTCAGTGGTTGTTGCGCTACGTCAAACAATCACGCCCGCAACTGTTAAAGAGTGCCTCGGATGTGGTGTTCCCCAGTTTGCGAGGCAAGCAGATGACCCGCCAGACATTTTGGCATCGTATTAAGCACTGGTCGCAGGTTGCGGGAATTAATAAAGATCTTTCCCCGCACACTTTACGCCATGCCTTTGCCACGCACCTGATCAACCATGGTGCCGATTTACGGGTTGTCCAGCTGCTGTTGGGTCACAGTGACTTATCGACCACTCAAATCTATACTCATGTGGCCATTGAGCGGATGAAGAGCTTGCATGGCGAGCACCACCCACGGGCATAAGTGTTTTGCCCACAGCAGGGAACTTAGGCTGGGCGGCAACCTCTTAGCTAAGGCGGTGTGGCTCGAGTTCATTGCATAGCTCTGGAATATGGTAAAGTGTTCATCAGTTAATTGTTTTTATGAGGTCAAGGAATGCGGCAGTTTTGTAGTTTGGTAGTCAGTGTATGGGTGTTTGCCCTGGGGATGGGGGTTAGCGCCGAGCCTGTTGATTCGGCCGTTTCCAACGTTATTTTGGGTAAGCTGCAGGTTGCACGCCCGGATCTGGCCTATGGTGAGGTGCAAGAGACTCCGATGGAGGGGTTGTACCAGGTGAAGGTGCAGAACGGTCCGGTTTTGTACGTGAGTGCCACGGGTGATTTCATGCTGGCGGGAACGCTCTACGGGGTCAGCTCAACAGGTTTTGTTGACTTGCAAGAGCTGGCCATGTTGCCCGTGCGCAAGTCCAAACTGGATGCCATTGCCGCCAGTGATGAGATTATTTTCCCGGCCAAAGGTGAGCGTAAGGCTTACATCTATGTCTTTACCGATGTGGATTGCGGCTACTGTCGGAAGCTGCATAAAGAAGTGCCGGCGATGAATGAGATGGGTATCGAAGTGCGCTATCTGGCTTACCCGCGAGCGGGAATAGGTTCTCCCTCCTACACCAAAATCGCAGAAGCCTGGTGCGCGAAAGATCCGCAGACGGCCTTGACGCGGCTGAAAAATGGTCAGTCAGTGGACGCCAAATACTGTGAAGACAATCCGGTCGCGGAGCAGTTTAATCTGGGCGGTGAGCTGGGGGTGCGGGGTACACCAGCCATTGTCCTGGCGGATGGCACCATGCTGCCGGGTTACGTTGAAGCGAGTAAGTTGGCGCAGATTCTGGGCCTGTAGGCGGTTTTCCCGACCGGTCAAGATCCAGCGGGTCACTCTCTCTTGAGCTGGCCCGTGTTCCGCTCATTGTGATACCACCCACGACCCCTCCCCGAAGCGTTCTCTGTGCAAAGCCCTTCTGTTTCGGTGCTGGAAGCCGTGGGGGGCTGTCTGGCGGCTTTGCCGCTACCCCCGAGCGCCCCCGGTCCCGATCAGTTGGTTGGTGCTGGCCGGCCGGTTCTCTGCCGCTTGTCCATGGCTTCTTGATGCCCTGGTCGGTTCCCTGAAACTCGTTTGTGGCCTCTCGTATGCCCGCCTGCGGCTTCTCATATACCCACCTGCGGCTTCTCACTATAACGCACCTGCGGCTTCTCTATATAATAGGGGGCTGAATCGATTGACAGGGCAGGGGTCGGGCAGTAATGTTCCCCCTTTTGTTTTCAGGCTCCGCCCTGCGGGTTCGGAGCTCTGAGAGCGACACCCAGCGCTTCGTGAACAGAGTGCTACAAAAAGAGGTAGATACGTTGAAACCGGTAAGAATAGGAATATGTGGGTTGGGCACCGTGGGTAGCGGTACCTTTAATGTTTTGACGCGCAATGCGCGTGAAATTAGCGCCCGTGCCGGTACCGACATTATTATTGAGCAGGTAGGGGCGCGTCGTGACAACCCCGCCTGCGACACGTCAAGCAGCAATGTGACCCGCGATGTGTTTGAGGTGGCTCGCAACCCGGATGTGGATGTGGTGGTTGAGCTGATTGGCGGTACCACCGTTGCCAAAGAGCTGGTGGAAGAAGCCATTGCCAGCGGCAAGCACGTGGTCACTGCGAACAAGGCGCTCATTGCCGAGTTTGGCAATGAGCTGTTTGCCAAGGCTGAAGCCAAAGGCGTTACCATCTCTTTTGAGGCGGCGGTCGCGGGTGGGATCCCCATCATTAAAGCGTTGCGAGAAGGCCTGAGCGGCAACAGAGTTGAATGGTTGGCGGGTATCATTAACGGCACCGGTAACTTCATCCTGACCGAAATGAAAGACAAGGGCCGTGCCTTTGAGGATGTCCTCAAAGAGGCTCAAAAGCTGGGTTACGCTGAAGCGGATCCTACGTTTGACGTTGAAGGCATTGATGCGGCCCATAAGCTGGTGATTTTGGCCTCGATTGCGTTTGGTATGCCGCTGCAATTCGACAAGATTTTCACTGAAGGGATCAGTGCGATCGAGCCTCAGGATCTGACTTATGCGGAATCTCTGGGCTATCGCATCAAGCATTTGGGGATTGCCCGTCAAAGCGACAAAGGGGTTGAGCTGCGGGTTCACCCCACCCTGATTCCGGCCAAGCGTCTGATTGCCAATGTTAACGGTGTCATGAACGCGGTCCTGGTGAAGGGCGATGCGGTTGGGCCAACACTGTATTACGGTGCCGGTGCCGGGGCTGAGCCTACGGCTTCTGCGGTCGTTGCGGATCTGGTGGATGTGGCTCGCGGATTCTCTGCCGCCCAGGAAAACAAAGTGGCTCACCTTGGGTTTGCGGCGGATGCGCTGCAGGATCTGCCGGTATTGCCTATCTCTGAAGTGACGACCGCTTATTACCTGAGAATGACGGCGGAAGATCGCCCGGGTGTTCTGAATAAGGTGACCCAGATCCTGAGTGATTCGGGGATCAGTATCGAAGCGGTCATTCAGAAAGAGCCGGAAGAGGGTGGAACTGAGGTGCCGTTGATTCTGTTGACCAACCGTGCGGTGGAAAAGCAGTTGATGGAAGCCATTGATGGTATTGAACGCCTGGAAGCGATTTTGGGTGAAATCACCCACATTCGGGTGGAGTCCCTGGGGTAAGCTTCTAGAAACTAGAAACTAGAAACTAGAAACTAGAAACTAGAAACTAGAAACTAGAAACTAGAAACTAGAAGCCAGAGATGGAATTCAGAGAGGGTTGCGGTCGGTGATTGTGCAGCCCCATCATAATTTTTGCAGTTGTGAACAATTGCAGTAGTAACCAATATTTGAGGTTATCGTGAAATATATCAGTACTCGTGGTGAAGCACCCCCGCTGTCCTTTGAAGATGTCGTGTTGACCGGTCTGGCCCCGGACGGCGGTTTGTATGTGCCGGAAAACCTGCCTAAGTTTTCTCAGGAAGAAATCGCCTCCTGGGCTGGCTTAAGTTATCAGGAGCTGGCGTTTAAAGTAATTTCACCTTTTGTGGCCGGTGAGGTACCTGACGCTGAACTGAAAAGCATCATCGATGCGTCCTATTCCACCTTCCGTCATGACGCCATTGCGCCATTAGTCCAAACGGCACATAACGAATGGATTCTGGAGTTGTTCCAGGGACCGACTCTGGCGTTTAAAGATTTCGCGTTGCAGTTTTTGGGCAACCTGCTGGATTACATTCTCAAGAAGCGCAACCAGAAAGTGGTTGTGATGGGGGCAACCTCGGGTGATACCGGTTCAGCGGCGATTGAGGGCTGTCGCCACTGCGACAATATTGACATTTTTATCCTGCACCCCAACAAGCGGGTCTCTGACGTGCAACGTCGTCAGATGACCACCGTACTGGAAAAGAACGTTCACAATATTGCCCTCGAAGGTAATTTCGACGATTGCCAGAACATGGTGAAAGCCAGCTTTGGTGATCAGTCCTTCCTGCCGGAAGGGCGTCAGCTGGTGGCGGTAAACTCCATCAACTGGGCGCGCATCATGGCTCAGATTGTCTACTATTTTTATGCGGGTCTGGCTTTGGGCGCTCCGGCCAGGCCGGTGTCTTTCTCCGTTCCGACCGGCAACTTTGGTGATATCTTTGCGGGCTACCTGGCCAAGCAAATGGGTCTTCCCATCGATCAGCTGGTGATTGCCACCAATGCCAATGACATTCTGCATCGCTGCATCAGTGCCAATGATCACTCCAAGAAAGAGTTGATTCATTCATTGTCGCCGAGTATGGACATCATGGTCTCCAGTAACTTCGAACGGTTGTTGTTTGACATGTATGGCCGTGATGGCAGCGCCATCAAGCAGTTGATGGAAGACTTTAAGTCCGGCTCTATGTCTCTGGATGAAGACGCGCTGAGTTCAGTGCGTGAGTTGTTCACGTCTTACCGACTCGACGATGAAGAAATGATGGACGTGATTCGCGAAGTGTTCGATCACACGGAATACTTGCTGGATCCCCACACGGCCATTGGTGTGCAGGCCGCGCGCAAGACCCGTCGCCGTCAGGACATTCCGATGGTCTGCCTGGCCACCGCGCATCCGGCTAAATTCCCGGAAGCGGTGCGCAAAGCGGGACAGGATACGGACCCGACCCTGCCACATCACATGACTGACCTGTTTGATCGTGAAGAGCGTTTTGACGTGTTGGATAACGACATGGCTGCCGTGCAGAAACACATTGCCGCAAATGTTCGGGCTTAAACTCAGCAATGAGTAGATAGAAGTTGCGCGTCATTGCGAGCGCAGCGCGACAATCTCCAGGGCCTCGTGCCCGTTTGCGTGAGATAGCGTCGTCGCCGGGCTCCCGCAATGACGCGCCACGGATTCAAAAAAAGCCCACCCCTGGTGGGCTTTTTCATTTAGGCTGGGCATTTCCCCTCGCGCCGCTCTCACGTACCTCTCTTAGGTACCATCGCCGGAGAACTATGAACACGAAAATTACCCGCCGCTCTGCACCTGAATGGACATCATCCTGGCCAGAGAATTTACACCCGCGGTTGCAGTCCATTTACGCCGCTCGGGGGGTAAACTCCCTGGGTGACATGGAGCGGTCGCTGCAAGCGATGTTGCGCCCACAGCAGTTAAAAGGCCTGCAGGGCGCGGTGGAGCGTTTGGTGAGGGCCATCATCGGGCAGGAATCCCTGCTGATCGTGGGTGATTTTGATGCCGATGGCGCCACCAGCTGTGCTGTCGGCATGTTGGCACTGCGGGACATGGGGGCCGCCAGTGTTCAGTATTTAGTGCCAAACCGGTTTGAATTTGGCTATGGCCTGACTCCGGAGATCGTGGCGGTCGCCAAAGGCTATAAGCCGGATCTGATCATCACCGTGGATAACGGTATTTCCTCCATCGAGGGGGTGGCAGCGTCAAAGGCGGCCGGCATTGGTGTGCTGGTGACAGATCACCATTTGCCGGGCCACGAACTGCCGGATGCGGAAGCGATCGTGAACCCCAATCAACCGGGGTGTGAATTTCCCAGCAAAAACCTCGCCGGTGTCGGTGTGATTTTTTATCTGATGAGTGCGCTGCGCTCGGCCTTGCGCGAACAAGGCTGGTTTGCCAGCCGGGGTATCCCCGAACCCAACATGGGCAATTATCTGGATTTGGTGGCGCTCGGAACCGTGGCGGACGTGGTGCCCCTGGACAGCAACAACCGGATTCTGGTGCATCAGGGGTTGCAGCGCATTCGCAGCGGTCGGGCACGACCGGGTATTTTGGCGCTGCTGGAGATTGCCGGGCGCCAACGTCACCGACTGGTTGCTTCGGATCTGGGGTTCACCGTGGGCCCCCGTTTGAACGCTGCCGGCCGCCTGGACGATATGTCGTTGGGCATCGAATGCCTGTTGTGTGAGAGTCCGGACCTCGCCCGGGAAATGGCCATCGAACTGGATGACCTGAACAAAGATCGCCGCTCAATTGAGGCGGGCATGCAACAGGAGGCGTTAAAGTCTTTGCAGTCCCTGGTGCTCAATGACAGCGCCGACATGCCCTGGGGGCTGTGTTTGTACGATGGGCAGTGGCATCAGGGAGTGATTGGTATTTTGGCGTCGCGCATTAAAGAGCGCTTTCACCGCCCGGTCATCGCCTTTGCGGATGCCAGTGAGGAAGAGATTAAAGGTTCGGCAAGATCAATCCCGGGTTTGCACATCCGCGATGCGCTGGACGCCGTCGCCAGTGCGCACCCAGGTCTGCTGACGAAGTTTGGTGGTCACGCGATGGCGGCAGGCATGAGTTTGAAGAAAAGCGATTTCCCACGCTTTCAGCAAGCGTTTGATGAGGTGGTGCGACAATCCCTAAGCCAGGCAGATTTGCAGGCTGAAATCTTATCCGATGGCGCACTGTCAGCGGATGAATTTAACTTACCGCTGGCGCATACCCTCCGCGAGGCGGGGCCTTGGGGGCAGCATTTTCCGGAGCCCGTGTTTGATGGCGAGTTTTATCTTGTCCAACAGCGCATTGTGGGTGAAAAGCACCTCAAACTGGTGTTGGCGATGGATCCGGCCGGGCAGCAACTGGTGGATGCCATTGCTTTTAATGTCGACGTGGACGTGTGGCCTAACCCGTCTGCTGAAAAGATTAAATTGGCGTATCGCCTGGATGTGAATGAGTTTCGGGGTCGTGAGACCGTACAGCTGATGGCCGTTCACGTTGAGGCGATTGGTTAGTGTGTCCGTTCAGCAAGAGCGGATGACTGGCCGTGATGGCTGGGGGAAATGGCTTCTGGCGACCGTCAGGACTTAGGCCCTGGGCTAAAAGGGCCTGGATTAAAAAGGGCCTAGATTAAAAAGGGCCTGGATTAAAAAGGGCCTGGATTAAAGCACCTCCGGGGGCAGGGCTGTCAGGGGCAGTTCGTGTGTTGAGGCAGGATAGGCCGTAATTCCTCCCAAACATTGTCCAGCATCCGCGGTTGTCCTTCCGCGGTGGGGTGGATGCCATCCTGCTGCATGAGGTGGGGCTGGGTTGCGATACCCTCCAGGATAAAGGGCACCACGGCAACCTGATTCTTATCTGCCAGCAGCGGGTAGCTCTCACTGAACAGGTGACTGTAGCGCGGGCCGTAATTGGGAGGGATCAGCATGCCGACCAATAAAATGTCTGCATTTTGCGAACGGCTCAAATCAATGGTTTTTTGCAGGTTATTGCGCATGGACGGTATCGGGTAGCCACGCAAGCCATCGTTTCCTCCCAGCTCTATGATCACAATACGGGGTTGAATTTCCTCCAATAAGCGCGGTAAGCGATTGACTCCACCGCTGGTGGTTTCACCGCTGACGCTGGCATTGATCACTTCCAGTGGTATTTGCTGTTCCTCTAAGCGCTGACGCAACAGAGAAACCCAGCCCGCACTTTCATCAATACCGTAACCGGCACTCAGGCTATCCCCCAGGATCAGGATGGTTCCGGCTGAACATTCCGTTTGGCTTTGCGCGGCAGAGGCAGGGCTGGCTAATCCGTTTTCAGTAATCAGTAACAGTATGAAGCATACGCCGCTAAGCACGCGAGACATCAAGCAAGAATCCTTTGGCTGGTGAGGGTTGATCATAGCTAATGGTTGCGAAGATTTTCCCGAGGGTTGCGATGACCTGTCGAACGCAATCTTCAATTCCGGTAACAGTGGCTTTGCGCCTTAGTGTCACTGTTAGCGCTGTAGATGTCCAGAGGGTGGCTCTGAGTTAGCTCTGGGGTAACTTGTGTGGTGCCCGTGAGGAAACGGTGAGAAAGGGCGAATTAAGGGGGTTGCGAGGAAAAAATGTAGGCATTTTAACGGGATACGAGTGGAATGGCCCGCCTGAGTAAAGTTCTGTGAAAATCTTGGACTCTGCTATGTGGCCCATCAACAATAGGGGTAAGTTTGCGACCCGCCATCCCACACCGGTCATTTACAGTGATCATTTAGTGAATTACAGCCCGATGGGGTTTGAGGGGCTCACCGTGGGTGAGGCAAAGAGGCTCGCGGGCATGTACCCTTAAGAGGCTCACCGGAAATGGATTTAAGAGGCTCACCGGAAGTTAATTTAAGAGGCTCACCGGAAGTGGATTTAAGAGGCTCACCGGAAGTTAATTTAAGAGACTCACCGGAAGTTGACCCAAGAGCCTTGCCGGGTTTTGAGCCACCACCAAAACTGCAATACACACGCGTTATTAACTGGACTTTTTTATGTTACAAGCACAGGCCTTGACCAAGCGAGTGACCACTGCCGCCGGTACCTTGACTATCCTGAGCGAGGTCTCTCTGCAGGTCTCTGCGGGCGATAGTCTGGCGATTACCGGTGCTTCGGGTTCAGGAAAATCGACGTTGTTGGGTATTCTGGCGGGCCTGGATCAGCCCAGCAGTGGCTCGGTGATTCTGCATCAGCATGATTTAACCGCATTAAGCGAGGAAAAACGTGCCCGAGTGCGTGCCGAACATGTCGGCTTTGTGTTCCAGTCTTTTCAGTTATTACCGGGCTTAACCGCGTTGGAAAACGTCATGATGCCGCTGGAGTTGCACGGGGTGGATAATGCCCGTGGTAAGGCCGAATTCTTTTTGACCCGAGTGGGACTGAATGACCGGTTGCAGCACTATCCACAGCAATTGTCGGGTGGCGAGCAGCAGCGGGTCGCCATAGCCCGGGCGTTTGCCAGTGAACCCGACATTTTGTTTGCGGATGAGCCTACCGGTAACCTGGATTCGACCACGGGAGCGCATGTCATTGATCTCCTGTTCGAGTTAAACCGGGAGCACAACACAACACTGGTTCTGGTGACCCATGAGCAGCGATTGGCAGAGCGTTGCCGTCAGCGTGTGAGCCTGGAAGGCGGTAAGGTGGTTGAACGTCGACCGTGTGAGGCCGCTTGATGCTGCCGTTGAGGTTGTTGTGGCGCAACTGGCGCAGTGGTGAGGTACGAATTTTAGCGGGTGCTCTGATTCTTGCCGTGGCGGTTGTTTCCTGTATTTCAATGTTCACTGATCGCCTGGATACGGCGTTAACCGCTCAAAGCCATACCTTTCTGGGCGCCGACCGCGTGGTACGAAGCAGCCAGCCGCGTCCACCGGAATGGCAGCCACTGGCGGATAAATACCAACTTGGTACCGCGACAACCATACGCTTCAATTCCATGGTGTATTCCGGTGACAACATGCACCTCGCTTCCGTGAAGGCAGTGAGTGCAGCCTACCCGCTGCTCGGGGAGTTGACGATCAGTGAGCAGCCCTTTGCCACAGACCCGGAAAAAATCTCAGTTGCTGCCGGTGGCCCACCGGCAGGTCAGGCCTGGGTAGACTCCCGCTTATTGCCGCTCTTGGATGTCTCATTGGGGGAAGAGGTGGTGGTGGGTGAGAAGCCGCTGACGATTACCCGTGTGATCATTGACGAACCTGACCGGGGCAGTAACTTCAGCGCCTTTGGGGCACGTTTGATGATGAATGAGTCGGATCTGGCGGCAACCCGGGTGATTCAGCCTGGTAGTCGGGTTCGCTATAGTTGGCTGTTGTCAGGGCCGGAAAACACGTTGCGCAGCATGCTGGCGGAGCTCAAGCCGCTGTTGTCTCCTCACGAGCGCATTGTGGATGTGGAGTCGGCTCAGCAGGGGCTGGCGAAGACATTGGATACCGGTCGCAAGTTTCTCATGTTATCGGCCATGATCAGTGTGTTGTTGGCGGGTGTTGCCATCGCCATCGCCGCGAGGCGTTTTGCCCAGCGGCACGTAGATCAGGTGGCGCTCATGAAAAGCCTGGGCGCGGGCTGTAACAAAATTCGTCGTTTGTATGCGGTACAGCTGTTGGTCCTGAGCCTGGCGGCTTCGCTGATTGGGCTGTTGCTGGGCTCAGGGCTGCAAGCGCTGGTTGCAGCCAGCGTCTCATCGTTGTTCCCTGTGCAGCTGGCTGCGCCCGGGTGGACGTCATTGCTGCCCGGTTTGCTGACAGGGATAGTGTGCCTGGTGTTTTTTGTGGCCCCCCCCCTGTGGCATCTGCCCACCGTCCCGCCGATTAAAATCCTGCGTCGGGAGTTGGCCGTCAGCAGCGTGCATTATTACTGGCAGGCTTTTCTGGGCCTGTTGGCCATGATCTTTCTGGTGGTGTTGTTTAGCCGGGATTGGTGGCTCAGTGGCAGCATTGTTTTGGCCATCATCGCGTTGCTGGTGCTGGTGGCGGCCTTTGCCACCTTGTTGCTGGGCTTGGGGCGGCAGCTGGGGCGTCGGGCCGGGAGTGTCTGGCGGCTGGCTTTGTCGGGGTTACAGCGCAATGCCCAGCAGAGTGTGGTGCAGATGATGGTCTTTGGACTGGCCATTATGTTGTTGCTCAGTTTGACCAGTTTGCGCACGACGTTACTGGAAGACTGGCAATTGCAACTCCCTTCCGGAACCCCCAATCACTTTTTAATGAACATAGCCACTGATGAAGTGCCGCAAATCACGGCGATGATGGCTCAGCGTGATTTGGAACCTCAACACATGTTTCCCATGGTGCGTGGTCGCTTGACCCACATCAATGGCCAGGAGCCGACCGATGAAATTCGTCAGCGGGCCGAAATGTTGCGCCGCGAAGTTAACCTGAGCTGGACCGACACCATGAGCAGTGACAACAAAATTGTCGCGGGTGACTGGTGGGATGGGTGGCATGAGCGGGGTGTGTACGGCGTTTCTGTAGAAGAACAGACGGCCCAGGATTTGGGGCTGGAGTTGGGGGATGATTTACAGTTCAGTCTTGGCGGCCTGCGGTTAGAAGCTCGGGTTGCCAGCATCCGTTCCCTGAAGTGGGATTCGATGAATCCTAACTTTTTCTTTTTACTGTCGCCTGGCGCACTCGATGATTTCTCTCCAACCTATTTGACCAGTGTGTATTTACCCCCGGAGCAGAAGTTATTCATCAACCAATTATTGGGGGCTTTCCCTACCGTGGTGGTGATTGAAATGGATCGGGTAATCGCCCAGATTCAGGCCATCGTTGCCCAGGTCAGTGCCGGGGTAGAATTGATGTTATGGCTGGTGGTGTTGGGCGGTTTCTTCGTGATGTGGGCCGCCGTGAGTGCCAGCATGGAAAGTCGTATGCAGGAGGCTGCTTTGCTGAGGGCTCTGGGTAGCAGCCGCCAGCGCCTGTTGGGCAGTTTGTGGATTGAGTTTTCGCTGCTGGGTTTCTTCTCCGGTGTCATGGCGGCGGTGGGGGCAGAGATTTTGCTGTTGTCGATTCAATACTGGGTACTGGATATCCCACTGCGGTTTCACTGGCAGGTTTGGCTGTTGGGCATTGCAGGGTCTGCCTTATTGATCGGCTTGTTAGGCGTGATCTCTTGCCGAAAAGTGATACATACTCCCCCGGGAAGAATGTTGCGTGAGATTGCGTAAAGCTGGTTTGCGACAGCCGCGTCCTGGTATGGGGCTATAAAACTGGTTGCCAGGCTGGCCAGAAAAAACAGCCGAAAAAGGAAAGGCACCATAGGGATGTCTATGGTGCCTGTGGAAGGAAGTATGCTGGTACGATTAACGGTTGTTGCTAACAGCTGTTGCGATTAGAGGTTGGCCTCTGCGTATTCCGCCAGAATGGAGCGTGGTACGCCTTGCAGTTTGATGTTGCCTCCGTATTGGAACCCTTTGAAGCGTTCGGTCAGATAGGTCAGGCCTGAGCTGGTGCCGTTCATAAACGGCGTGTCGATTTGCGCGAGGTTGCCCAGGCAAATGACTTTGGAGCCGCTGCCAGCGCGGGTGATGATGGTTTTGATTTGGTGGGGGGTGAGGTTTTGCGATTCATCGATCAGAATCAAGCTGTGCTGAAAGCTTCGGCCACGTATATAGTTGAGTGATTTAAAGTGCAGAGGCACTTTGTTGAGAACGTAATCGATGCTGCCGGAACAGTCTTCATCATCACAATGAAGGGCTTCCAGGTTGTCGGTAATCGCACCCAGCCAGGGTTCCATTTTCTCCGCTTCGGTACCGGGCAGAAAACCAATATCTTCATCCAGTCCCTGAGTGCTGCGTGTGGCAATGATGCGGCGATACTGCTTGGTGGCGACAGTCATTTCAATGGCGGCTGCCAAAGCCAGAATGGTTTTACCCGAGCCTGCAGCACCGGTCAGATTGACCAGGTGTACATCGGGATCCATCAACAGATTCAAAGCCATTGCCTGATAAGCATCCCTGGGTTTGAGTCCCCAGGCTTCCTGCTCCATAAAGCTGTTGGCGTCGATGTGCAGCAGCTGCACTTCGTCATTATCCACTTCAATGACTCGCCCGATAAAACCTAAGTCATCAATAATGAATTGGTTGGGAAACACTTCACACTGAATGTCCTCCTTGGGTATGCGATGAACGGTACGGCCCATCTGTTGTTGGGTCTCGACTTTTTCAACCTGATCCCAGAAATTGCCTTCAATCTCCAGATAGCCTTTGTTGAGTTGCTCAATGTCGGTAACCAGTTGGTCGCTGTGGTAATCGTCTGATTCAATGCCGCAGCCCCGGGCTTTCAGGCGCATGTTAATGTCTTTGGTGACGAGAATAACGCGGTGATTGGGGTGTTGATGACGCAGCAGACAAATGTCGTTGATGATTTTATTGTCGTTGATGTTGGTGGGTAGGATGGAAATGTTTTCAGGTGGGTTGATCATCAAGACCGAAAGTTTGCCGTTAACGTCGTTTAGGTGCTCCCGTGGGATCGGTACGCCGCCTTCAACGTCCTCGGGCGATGCCCGTCCGAGGATTTTATCAATCTCCCGAATGGCTTGCCGGCAATCGGCGGCCAGCGTTTTGTTACCTCCTTTGAGCTTGTCCAGTTCTTCCAAAACCGTCATGGGAATCATGACGTGGTGTTCTTCGAAATTCAGTATGGCAGTAGGGTCGTGGATGAGTACGTTAGTGTCGAGAACGTAGAGAATGGGTTTTTCACTGCTGAGAGGGTCAGCTAATTGCATATCTACCATAAGCGAGCATCCTTCCTTCTGGCTGATAACATCGCATTGAGCAGTTCGGCATTGCACCGTCTTACCCAGTGCTTGGAGAGTGTCTGACGGTGTTGCGGGTCGTCTTAAGACTGACATCGTTGAGTGTCAAAGCGATGAAAACACATGCAAAAATCGCTGAAACAATTTAGAGGATGACAACCTTGTGAAACACTCTTAAACAATTTGTACCAGAAAACAAACTAGGCTGGCAACATGACATTTGTGTGAAGGTGCGAAAACCATTAAATAATTTTAGCTGCAGGAAAAGTGTACAAATAACAGCACGGTTGTAGGGCGCCGCCGGGACCAGATGTGTCAACGTGGTGCGGTAAGTCAGGGGGTAATTGGAAATTGATCAAGACGCCCAATTGGCTGCAACGTGGAGGCGTTCAAGGTAGATGTGTTCGATGCGCCCCGTTGCCGGATGCCTGGAGTGGCGAAAATTATGGTGGTCGAGAGTCGATCCCATATATTCCCAGCTCAAGCCCTGATGTAAGCAGCGATGATCGCCGTTGTTGATGGCGTAGGCCGCGAGCTGTTGCCACATGCTGTTCCACTCGGGATGGGTCGAGTCTAGGTATTCCATTGGCTGCTTCCCCCTGATTTTTCTAATTATGTAAGAGATTGGTTGGGATCGAAAACAACTTCTAATAACTGTAGCTTAACTCTATGAATTCCATCAAGTTTATTCTTTTCCGTTGTGTGGTTTCAATCACACCAGGTGTGCTAACGGTCGGGCAAGTGCCGTCATTGCCGGGGCGTTGGCTTTAACAGATGGCCGGGGACACAGGGACATCTCCTAAAGGGTCAGCGTGTGACCGTGTTGATTAAGCCACTGCCGGGCCAATGCATAGTCCGGGTAGAGTGTGGCCACCAGGTTCCAGTAGGTACGACTGTGATTGTGATGGACCAGGTGGCAACACTCGTGCACCACCAGATAGTCCACCACCCATTCCGGGGCCTGGGCAATGAGCCAGTTGTACTGGATCACGCCTTGACGAGTACAGTGTCCCCATTTGCTTTTGGTCCGTCGCAACTGAGTTCGGGTGTGCTGAACGGAGTAGCCAAGCTGTTGCAGGCGGGCACAGGTTGATTGGGTCTTGGTTTCCAGCAGTGTCAGTGCCTGCTGCTGATACCAGCTTTGCAGTGCGGTTTTAATCTGATCGGCTGCCGGCTTGCGGCTGCGGGGGGACAGGCTGATGAACAGACTCTGACCGTGATGTTGTGCCCCAAGCTGCTTGCCCTGCCGAATCGACAGTGTCATGGGGTGTCCCAGCCAGGGCCAGGTTTCGCCCTCGGAAAACTGCGGGGTCGGAATTTGAGCCTGCCGTTGCGCCTGTTGCTTCAGCTTGCTGCGGATCCAATGGGCTTTCTGCTCTACCCACAGTTTCAGATCCCGTTGTGCCGTCCGGTGCGGGGCGGCCACAAGCACTTTGCCGTGGCGTATTTCAATAGCCGCACTTTGGCGCCGAGACAGCCGGATGGTGTAATCGAACCCCAGATGACCGGGATCATCAACGGCAATCATGCGGGCTTTAGGCTGCGGGGGCGTGAGGTTTTGGCGTTTTTTTAAGAATAATGGCATATCAGTATTATACCCATTGATGATTATACGGCCTATTGGATCCTGTCTGCCTTGGGGCAAAGGCGCCAAAACTCGCGAATTAACCACGGGGATCTCTTGGGTTGACCTTCCAGTAGGTGTAAGGTCTATCGTTAACGGTAACCGGTCTGACATCGCACCGGACAGAGATCCAGGAGAGGGTTATGAATATTAGCCAAGCAGCCAAGGCCAGCGGCCTGTCCCCCAAAACCATTCGGTATTACGAACGCATTGAACTTATTGGCCCCGCCAGCCGCGGGGAAAACGGGTATCGGGATTACAACACCAAAGATCTCGATGTGCTGCGCTTTGTGCAGCGGGCACGGGCGACCGGGTTCAGCGTGGAAGAGTGCCGGCAATTGCTGTCGCTGTACCAGAATCCGGAAAGACACAGTTCAGAGGTGAAGTCTCTGGTGCAGGGGAAACTGAAGCGGGTAGAGGCTCAAATTGTGGAGTTGAATCACATGCGCGATACCTTACAGGATCTGGTGCAGCGCTGCCCCGGCAATGAAGTGGCGCAATGCGCGATTATTGATAATTTGGCTGATCAGGAGACGTGTTAATGGATTGTCATGATGTCAAAGACGACAAAACCACCGGGACGGAACCGTCCGCACCGGACTGCTGTGCGTCCGCCAGGCAAGAGCCATCAGCGGAATATGAGCCATCAGCCAGACAAGAGCCATCAGCCGAACATGAGGCGGGTTATCGGCCGGTGACGGCAGGGGCTGGTGCTGAAAGCGCTGCCTCGGTCAGCGCCGCGGCCTGCTGCGGGAGCTCGCCCAGCGAGCCTGTCAAAGCCACCACGTCCTGTTGTGACAGCGAGGACAGCCAGGGTAAATCGTCTTTTGACTGGCTGCTGTGGGGTAGCCTGAGCGGTGTGCTTGTGATGTACCTGCTGCACGCCACTGGCATTGACGCGGACATGCCGGCCTGGTTACACACCATGAGTCACGGTGTGTACGACTTGATGAACACCATGTGGTGGGGGGTTGTGGCGGCTGCAGTGTTCGTGGGGCTGTTAAGCCGCATTCCTCAGGCGATGGTCACTGCGGTACTGGGGCAGGGTGGTAATTTGCGAGGGGTCTGGCGGGCGACTATGGCGGGATTGCTGATGGACTTGTGCAGTCACGGTATTTTGATGGTGGGCATGCAGCTCTACCAGCGTGGTGCCAGCTTGGGGCAGGTCATGGCTTTTCTGATTGCCAGTCCGTGGAATTCTCTGTCTCTGACGATCATTTTGGTGGCTTTAATCGGGTTGCCCTGGACGCTGGCTTTTATCGCGCTGTCGATGGTAATCGCGGTGATCAGTGGCTGCATCTTCGACCTCCTGGTGAAGAGAGGCACCTTGCCGGGCAACCCTGCCAGCACGGATTTGCCAGACGGTTACAAGCTTTGGCCTGAATGCAAGGCGGCGCTGGCAAAAGTGGAGTGGAAGCTGTCTTTGCTGACTGACATTTTATGGGACGGCATCAGAGGGTCGCGCATGGTGATCCGGTGGCTGTTGTTTGGGGTCCTGCTTGCCACCACATTGCGCAGTTTTGTGGCGCTGGAGGATTTTCAAACCTGGTTTGGCCCGACGGCACTGGGTCTGATTGTTACTCTTGTGGCGGCGACCATCATTGAGGTGTGCTCGGAGGGCTCCACGCCGATTGCGGCTGACCTGTTGACCCGGGCAGGAGCACCGGGTAACAGCTTTGCGTTTTTAATGACGGGTGTTTCCACCGACTACACCGAGGTCATGGTGCTGAAAGACACCACCCGATCCTGGAAAGTTGCGTTGTTCTTACCCTTGGTGACTGTGCCCCAGGTGGTGGTGGTGGCGTCAATTTTGAACGGTTTCTAAAGCGGTCGGTCATATTTCGTGCCAGCCTCAGCGGGGGTGGCCGCCTGGCCATTGACCGCGAGGTCTTGTCGACGGTGATCTGGGTGAGAATGCATCAAACTGGTTAACGAAAGAGTGAACTTGCACAGGGAATGTGCGGTCGCTTAACAGCTGTTCGCAGAGTAACCAATTTGCTGAAAGCGGGCATTTTGCTGGGATTGGGGCGTTTGTCGGCGGCTTGTCCACAGAGTTATCCCCAGCATCTGTGAGTTGTTTTTGACGACGGCGGTTTTGTGCTTCAAACCGCTAAGATGATTGAATATCAAGCAGTTAGACGATGTTTCGCGAAAGCGGGATGTCCGGTGGCTGGCACGTGACTCTTTTCGGTGCATAACTTTATTGAACATTGGCTGGATGGATGCAGAGCTTGGCAGGTGGCACGGATTTGTTTTGAGGGTGAGTGAGCCAGACTCTCAGTTTCTGCGTATAAAGAGGGTTGGGGAGAGGGCGGCAGCGCTCTGGCCTTATTCACGGTTAATCCATACAACCCATCATCCTGTCTAATTTTATGCCCAGCTGCTATGCCCGGCTGGGTAGACACGACTCATTATTCGGAGTAGTTACCATGATCACCTTGTACCATCTCAATAAATCTCGCTCGAAGCGTATTATCTGGTTACTGGAAGAACTGGGGGTGGATTATCAAATCGAAGCTTTTCAGCGGGACAAGGACACCTCACTTGCGCCGGATGCCCTGAAAGCTATTCACCCGCTGGGGAAGTCTCCGGTGATTAAAGACGGGGATTTGGTGGTGGCGGAGTCCGGGGCCATTACCGAATACCTGATCGAGAAATATGCGGCTGACCGTTTGGCGCCAGCGCGGGGCTCCGCCGACTATGTACAGTATCTGCAGTGGATTCATTTTGCGGAAAGCTCTGCCATGGTGCCATTGCTCCTCAAGATGTTCCTGCAAAAAGACGGGGCTAAAACCAATTTTCTGCAGGACTATGCCGATGGCGAGGCATTAAAAGTCCTGACCTACCTGAGTCAGCAGCTGGACGGCAGGCGCTATCTGGTCGGCGACACGCTCAGCGGCGCCGACATCATGGTCTACTTTGTGGTGGATGCGGTGGAGCAATCCGGTGCTCTGGCCTTTTTCCCGGTTTTGGAATCCTACCTGAAGCAACTTCGCACTCACCCGAACTGCCAGAAAGCAGAGCAGCTGGAAGCCGAGTTAGGTTGATCTCAATACCCCGTCTAAATGCCCCGCCGGTGAGAAACACCTGGGGCATGAGAAAACCAGAATAAGGTATGAGCTTTCTTTTTTTGGGGAGATTTCGTGATGCCTGTGTCTGAATTTGGGGCGACAAAGCGAGTTTTGTGATTGCGCTGGCCGATAACTTTTGGCAGTCTCTGCTGAATACATTGTGATTAGGGAATTCATTATGAAAAAGCATTATTTATCGACCGCGTTGGTGTCAGCTGCTCTTTTGAGCTCAGCCATGAGCGTCAGCGTATCAGCGGATGTTGAATCACAGATCAAACATCGGGAAGCCACCATGGAAGCCATTGGCGGCCATTTTTCTTCTGTGTTTGCTACGCTGAAAAGCCCGGAGGCTCTAGGGGACGAAAACCAGTTTCACGCGGAAAGCATTGCCCGCCTGGCTCGTATTGCGGTTGAGCGCTTCCCGGAAGGCTCAGGGGACGGGGAAACGGATGCTTTACCCGCTATCTGGGAAAAACCTGAAGAATTCAAGAAAGCGATGGATGCGTTTGTGACCAAGGCGGATGCGTTTGCGGTAGCGTCAAAGTCCGGCGATCTGAAGAGTTTTGCCGGAGCCGCTAAAGAGTTGGGCGGTACCTGTAAGGGCTGTCATGACGACTTTAAAGACTAAACTTTAAAATCTACGTTTTTAAGGCAAGTTTTAAAAAAAAAGTTTTAAAGACAAGGTGTACAGAGGGGCTTTTAACAGCGTCGTGTTAACAGCCGAGGTTTTATGCTTAGGCCTTTTTCGGCTTGTGCTGGATACGTTTACGATCAAACACAAGCCGTGCCATTCTGAACGAGCTGACGATTCGACAGGGGTCATTCTTTCATAGCCAGCCTGGCAGAAGAATGATCCCCCAGGTTAATCCGCCGGCAACTACCGCCAGCAGCCCGGCGCCCCACAAGGGAATTGGCGCTGCGGTGGTATTTTCAGACACCTTCTCCTGCTTTCGGCCGGTGACCATCGCGTTAACCAATTTCTCTTTTTTCCAGAACTGGTAAAAGACGATGGCCAGTAAATGCAGACCAGCCAATACCGCCAGAATGATCCAGTTAAGATCGTGGATTTTGCCGGCGAGCTTGACCCAGCTGTCATTGCCCCACTTTACCCAGGGGCCTTCAAAGAAAAAATCATCCGTGGTCAGAAAGCCAGAGATGATTTGGGTGGTTATGGCCATCAGCATCACAACCACCATCCAGGAGCCCATTGGGTTGTGGCCGTGAAAAGTCTGTTGCCCTGCCAGGTAGCTTTTGACGGAGCCTATGGACAGGGGAAAGCGGGAAAAGTGTCCATAATCCCGCCCGAAGATGCCGGTCAGTATGCGGAATACCATCAGCCCTAATAAGCCATAACCAAATTTGATATGCCACTCCATCCAGTCCATATCGCCATTAAGTCCGGTCCCTAACGACAGGCAAAAAAGTAGCACCAGGCTCCAGTGAAAGAGACGGGTGTGGCGATCCCATACGAAGGTGGTGGTGCTTGAATTCATGTAATCCCTATTCCTCTGCAGAACTTTTCGAATACTGGGCGGCAAAGGCTTCGACCTGTTCCATCACCCTGAGCACATTGCCTCCCAGAATTTTGGCGATATCGCTCTCCTGATAGCCGCGTTCCAGTAGGGCATCAATGAGCACCGGATACGTCGATACGTCTTTCAGTCCCTCGGGCAGGGTATCGCCGACGCCGTCGAAGTCTGAGCCTAAGCCGATATGATCAATCCCTGCGATTTTACGTGCTCGATCAATATTGGCAACCACATCTTTTACACTTGCGTAGGGGTAGGGAAAGCGCTTGCGGTAGGCCCGGTTAAAGGACTCACTGATTTGCGGTGTGAGTCGGTTACCTTGCAGCTTTTCAAACGTGGCCTTGGCTTCTTTGTAGTGTTTGCCCCACTGCATCGCTTCTTCAGTGAGAAAGAAGCTGCCAAAATTGATCATTAACACACCCCCGTTTTTGGCCAGAGCTGTCAGCATTTTATCGTCCATATTGCGCTCAAGTCCGGGAGTAAAGTGGCGCATGGAGGAGTGAGAAGCAATCACCGGTACCTGGCTGACGTCCAGGGCGTCATAAAAAGCGTCGTCTGACACATGAGAGATGTCTATCATGATGCCCAGGCGGTTCATTTCCTGCACCAGGGTTTTTCCAAACGGACTTAAACCGTTCCAGATTTTGGAACTGTCATAGGAGGAGTCAGAAATGTGGTTGGCTTTGGCGTGTGCAAGAGTGATGTAGCGGATGCCACGCCGATAGAAATGTTCCAGGTTCTTGAGGTCACCCGCTATGGCGGCGCCATTTTCCATGCCCATTGGCAGAGAAATTTTACCGGCGCTAAAATTGCTGCGGATGTCATCTGCTGTGTTAGCCAGAGCAAACTTATCCGGGGCGCGAAACACGATGGCCTGAACCTGATCGATCAACACATCAGCCAGCGCTTTGGCGCCGTTATTTTCCCGGTCAGCGGGGATATAGATGGACATGAAAGGGGCATCCAATCCGCCCAGGCGGGCGCGGGGATAATCAAAATCGCCTTTCTCGGTGGCCTGAGTCACGTCTTCCCAGTGCCTCTGCAGGCGATAGGGGACATCAATATGGCCATCGACGATTGGGTATTTGTGGGCGATGTCGATGGCCTGTTGGCTGGCATTTACTGCTGGAGTATTCTCTGCGTCGTCATCAGCGATCGCGGTGAAAGGGCTCACCACAGTGAGGGTCAGTGCGATGCCGATAAGAGTTGTACTCAACGATTTCATAGCGTCTCCGTGAGATCCGGTTGGGTCATGTGCTGCTCCACTCCCTCAGGAATGTCGAACCAGGCTTGCTTTTGGCTGACCCAGATGTGTTTACTGGGTTTTATGATCTCTGTATTCTCCAGAGAGCTGGGTTTGAGTTTGAGAAATTGCGGTTTGTCCGGGTCGTAGTGGTACAGGCGATTGACACAGGTGGGGCAAAAGGCCGCCGCGTTGATGTTGCCGCTGGCTGATGGCCGCTGCCAATGTTGGAGATCACCTTCAACTTCCAGACTCTCTCGCTTGATCATCGCGGTAATGCTGAACGCACTGGTGGACAGTTTCTGGCACTCCTTGCAATGACAGCAAGCGACAAATAACGGGGCCTCCAACAAGCGGTAGCGAACCTGACCGCATTGGCAGGCGCCGTCAAGGGGGTAGGTGGTGGAATCGGGCATGGTGAAAATCCTTTACTCTGGAAGTGGCTCAGTCATTAACACTAAAGTGTCATGAAAGCTGCCTGGAACTGCTCCGGTATTGTCCGGTAACCCCGGTTTTTACATTGACCGGTGCAGTGCTGTAAAGCTGGTTGAACTGTATCGGGAAATGAAACTCCCTGTCCGCATGAACGGAAAGATAAATTTACAGTCTGAACAAACTGTTGATTTTTGAATGCGAGGCAGCCAATACCAGACAAAACAGGTGAAACAAAGAACTTGTGTATGATAAATGACCGAATTGAGCCTGTTTTTAACACCGCAGTGGTACCCAGCTCTAAAATCAACCAGCCGTCAGGTTCCAGTTCATTGAAACATGCTGTGGTAGGCTTTTCCAGTTGCCATGCTATGCAAACCCACCGTTAACCGTTTAGGAAAAGAGCTTGTCCAAATATCCTTTTCACCTGCGAACGTCTGTGTTTTTGCTGATGGGGCTGATGTTCCTTGCGGGCTGTCAAAACAGCCCCAGAGGGGAAGTTAAAGCCCGGGACGCAAAGCGCCATGATTTCTCCGGGAGTTGGGAGATGGACTTCAGCCTGAACGACAGTGTCGACGCCAAGCTGGATGCCTACTTTTATCGGTTGCGACGTAGCATGGCGCGTCAGGCCAATGGTCGACAGATGGAAAGTAACCGTATGTCGCCCATCAATCAGCGCACGGCCCAAACGGTGGTGGCGATGGCGCAGTTTGTCGAGAAAATATCCAGGGTTCAGGTCATGGACATCGCGCAAACGGTCACAGACATTGACGTCACCCGTGAGGGGACTTTTGCCTTGAAATGTCACTTTCCCTCTCGGGGACTGCAGCAATCGGATAATCCGTTTGCCACGGAAGTGTGTGGCTGGGATGGGCATCAGCTGGTGTTTCAACTGCGTTTGCCGGAGGGCCTGGTGGTTCAGCAGCGTTTAACGTTGTCTGCCAACGGCCAACAAATCAATGTGGCTACGACGATGTACTCCGATCAGGCACCGGAACCGTTTACGTTAAATCGCTCCTACTCCAAATTTGAGAAACGGCGTCAGGGTTACTCTTGTGAGCAGACGGTAGAGAAGGGCAAGGTGTGTACGCTGACGTCAGAAGCCGAAGATGAGAGAATGGTTCCACAAGCGCCTAAGCCAGTCATTATGAATGCGGATTGATGGAATCAGGAATCAGTATGTCAAACACAGTTCTGTGGATTATGGGGTTTGCCGCGTTATTGTTGGGGGGCGTCACCGCCTGCACAACCAGCGGCCCGGCTTCGACCACCGGCGCTGTGGAGACGGTCGTGGTGGCTACCGGTTCCCAATCGGGGGCTCCCCAAAGCCAGCGTCAGACCGCTCAGCAACTCAAGGCTTTGCCCCCGTTGCCCACATCCGCATCCGCAAGCGCTGTTCGCTCTGATGCACAGCTGGATGTGGGCATCCTGATTTTTGGGTCTCAAGACGGTTCAGATCCAGCCGGTTTGAAAGAACAGGGGGTTTATCCGCTGGTCAGAAAAGCAGAAACCCGATATCTGCCCTTTTTATTGCGTCAGACCCTGGAGGCGACCTCTCAGTGGGGCGCTGTGCGAGTGATGCCGGATGCTCATGCCTCCACCGAGTTAGTGATCAGTGGCGAAATTCAGGTGTCCAATGGTGAGCAATTGCAGATTAAGATCCTGGCAAAAGACAGCAGCCAGCGCCTGTGGCTGAACAAGGTGTATCGCCAGAACGTGAATGCCGCTGCCTACGAAGATTCCCGGGTTGATCCTTTTCAGCCCCTTTTTGACCGACTGGCGTTGGACCTTAAGGCTGTCCACTCTCAATTGACGGCGTCTGAGTTGCAGGCCATTCATCAATTGGCGGTGTTACGCTATGGTCAGCAATTGGCGCCCAATGCCTTCAATACCTATTTGCAAACAAATGACCAGGGTCAGTATGTGCTTAAGCGTCTGCCAGCACGGAACGATCCGATGCTGAAACGGGTGACGCGGTTGCGTGATTACGAATACTTTTTCATTGACACCGTCGATGAGCAGTATTCAGCCCTGTTTGTCGAAATGAAGCCGACCTATCAACGCTGGCGCCAGTACAGTCGTGAGCTAATGGTCTACATGAGAGACTATAAAGCCCGTCAGGTGGGGAAAAGCAGTGGTTTTCGACGCGGCAGCCTGGCGTCCATGAATGAGGTGTACGGTGATTATGAGTGGTACCGCACTCAGCAAATGAATCTCAATGAACTGGCGGCGGGCTTTAACAACGAAGTCTTGCCAACGGTTCTTAACCTGGACGACAACGTGATTCAGTTGGATGGTAACCTCCAGGATCAGTACTCACAGTGGCAAAATATCCTCAAGGAAATTTTTCAGCTGGAACAGGGCGAGATCTAGCTGATCCGCAATACCTGGCGGAGTATTAATCGGCAAAAGTTGGTAGCGGGTAGCCTGTTAGCGGCGCCATTTAAGGAGGGGGTATTATTCTAGTGAGAAGTATCATTCGTCAGTTGCTGCAGCCATTCCCTCTGCTCGGGAAAACGCCATTCGTACTGAGCAAAGTCTTTACTGTTTAACCACATTGCCTGTCTGATTTCGAGAAAAAACGGTGGTGTGTCCAGCACCTCGCTCTGCTTTGGCGGCTGTTGCGCCTGCACTTCCGCCCCCCACTGGCATTCAAACAAGTGAAAGCCATTGTCGAACACCCTTACCAGTTTGGTTGGCCTCACGTTCAGACCGGTTTCTTCCCAGGTCTCACGGTGTGCTGTGCAGTGTGCGGGCTCTTGCGGATTGCCGCTGCCGCCGGGAATACTGATTTTTTGATTGATCCCCTGTACGACCAGCAAACGGTGTTGATGAACGGCCAGGCAGCCAGCGCTTTTCGCCGGCGACGTCACCAATGTATCGGGACAGTCTGGGGGGGCAGGAGTCTGTGTGCAGCCTGAGACGATCGGCATAACCGCCACTGACAGGATCAAACCGGGGAATGTAAACCGCTTGTACATAGACCTCTGAACACTCTTGCTGAAGGAGGGCGGGACTCAAGGGCCACCACGGAGGGTAGCCCTGAGCTTTCAGTCTGTCAGTTTACGCTGACGGAGGCCTGTTGTTCCAGTTGTGATGAATGATCTCTTCAGCTGGAATAATGACTGCGGCGGATAAACGGGTTAAACAGTCGGGCAAAGAAACCGGTAAATTGTATGGGCGCTTCCACGGACGTCAAACACACGCATTCAGCGTCCTGACTGGCAATGGGTCGATGATGCTTATCGTCTTTATTGCGGAAAATAATGTCGCCCCGGTTGTACACACCAGCACTGTCGGAAAAGCTGCCTTCCAGCACCAGGGTGATCTCTTCACCGGTGTGGTTGTGGGCGGCTACCTGGCCTCCAGGCTTGATTTTAATGACTTCGACCTTGCTGCCGTTGACGTCATTGCAGAGTTTGGCGGCTGAGATGGACGGGCTCAGGTGCTTCCAGGGCAGGGCCTTAAGGCCATCCGGTATCAATGTGTTCAAACAGCGGGGTAAATTGCCGGCCGCTTTTTTGTGCGGGTCGGCTGGTTGCTGAGAGCTGTCGGGGCTTACAGAATCACCTGATTGTTCCAATCCTTTGGTCTGTGACGGCTCATCGAGTTGTGCCAGGATACGGTTTTTGAGCTTATCCGAAACCTCCATCGGCGGTAAATCGGAAAACAGTTGTGAACCGACCTGATTCAGGGTTGTCAGGTGACGGCGGCACTGTTGGCAATACTGCAGGTGAGCACTGATACAGAGTGCCTGGCTCAAGGGCAGGGCACCGGCTGAAAATGCAGTCAGGCGGTCGGCACCTGGGTGATATTTAATGGTTTGTGTAGGCATCATTTCTCGGAACCTCGAATAATTATCTCGAGTTTTTGTAATGCTAAGCGAATACGTGATTTCACGGTTCCCAAAGGTAAGCTGAGTTCAAGCGCTGCTTCCTGCTGAGTCTTGCCCTCCATATAAATTTTTCTCAGCACCTGGGCCTGTTCGGCAGGGAGCTTGCCCAGACCGTTCTGCACTTGCTGGGATGTTTTCTTTTGTAACGTCTGTTCAAAAGGACCGCTTTGCTCATCTTCGATGTGATCAAAGATGTCCTCCGAAGTCACTTCGTTGCCAAAGCGTCCATTGCGTCGCAGATAATCAATCCGACAGTTTCGGGCCAGGGTGAATATCCAGGTGTTGGGGTTGGCCTTGCCGGCATCGTAAAGATGGGCTTTGTTCCATACTTTGATCAGAACCTCCTGAACCAGCTCATCAGCCACCAGATAGGCGCCGGGATCCCTGGCCAGGCTGTAGGATTTGAGCAGCGGGGCGTAATGTTCAAACAGGCTGGAAAAAGCCTGCCTGTCGCGCAATTTGGCCACTTGTTCAATCAGTTCCTGCAAATGGCCCAGCTCTGTGATATTTGTTTGTTTTTTCACCATTAAAGGTAGGGTCCTAAGTTGTGCCTGACGTTGCTAGGGAGGCAGCGTCAGGTCATTACTCCGCTTATGGCCATGATAAGGGCTACAGGTCTGTTTACGAGCGCCAAGCCTGATTGGATCACATTCGTGGTGTCAGCGATCTTTTTATGATCCAGCCACCAAATCATACCGTAATAAGCTAACACATTGTTCAGTTGGGCAACATTCGCCGCATTGAGGACCGGGTGGCAACCGGTAAGCTGGAACAAACTCACGCTGGAGGAGCACGAAAGGTAATGGAGCGAGCAGAAGGGTTGGAGCAAACGGGAATATTGGAGAAAACTGTGCCAAACGTCATTGTTCAATTTAAAGAGTTGTATCGGAACTTGAGTCACCTGCCGGTTGACCGGTTTGCTCTGGTGTATGCCGACAACATTATTTTTCGCGACCCGGTACATGAGCTTAGGGGGGCTGCGGATGTGTTGGGGTACCTCGAAACCCTCTGTGAGCGGGTCGAATTCTGCCAATTTGAATATCTTGATGAGCTTATCGGCGATGATAAAGCTTACATCAAATGGAATATGAATTTTCGTCACCCGAGCCTGGGGAAAGAAGTTCACAGCGTGCGCGGCATGAGTCACATTGAGTTTACGGACCGAATTCACTATCACGAAGACGTTTATGACCTCGGTGAAATGCTCTATGAGCATATTCCCGTGCTGGGCTCAGCAACACGGTTTCTTAAACGTCGATTGGCGGCCTAGGGAGAAGATTATGGCTCTGCCACACGGTGAGATCATCTGGATAACGGGGGCCAGCAGCGGTATCGGACTCGAGCTGGCTAAAAAACTGGCGGCACTGGGCAATCAGGTGTTGGTTACGGCCAGAAATGCCCAGGTCCTCGAAGCTCTGGCAGCAGAGTCTGACCAGATTATTGCTGTACCCGCGGATCTGGCTCAGCCGGATTGTATTGACAGTCTCCAGCACCAGTTACGTCAACACGTCAGCTATTTGGATCGCATTATATTGAATGCCGGCACCTGCGAATATCTCGACATCAACGCACCGGATTGGCTGATGATGGAGCGGGTTATGGAGGTCAACTTTTATGGGGCAGTGCGCAGCCTGGCGGCCGCGTTGCCTCTGTTGGAGAGCAATGCGGACGCAGCAAGGCATGTGGTTGCAGTGGGTTCTCAAGCCAGTCGGGTGATCTTCCCGCGGGCAGAAGCCTATGGGGCTTCGAAGGCGGCTTTGACCTATTTCATGGAAGCGCTGGCGGTTGACCTGGCTGCGCAAAATATAAAGGTTACGGTGGTGCAGCCCGGATTTGTTGAAACCCCTTTAACGTCAAAAAATGACTTTCCGATGCCATTTCTAGTGCCGGTGAATGAGGCCGTGGACCACATTGTCAAACGTTTGGCTTCGAAACCGGCTTTTATCCGTTTTCCCCTTGCGATGAACTGGGTGTTGGGGGTGGGCAGCTTGTTGCCGGGGCTGTGGCGGCGATGGGTAGCCCCTCAACTGACCCGCAGTACCTAAACGACAGTAGACAATCATAATCGCGAGTGCACAGTCCACAGTAGCGCGTCGACAGTAGTTGTCGACAGTAGTTATTGGCGAGCAGACAGTACTCAGTGACGAATAGACAGGAAACCGCAACAGGGAACATCTTTGTTGAGGAATCTCAAGACAAATAAAACAGTATTTGCAGGAGAATAATCAGTGAAAATAGCGGTGATTGGTTCGGGCATATCGGGGTTAAGCTGCGCGCATCGTTTGCACCAGTCTCATGACGTGACAGTGTTTGAAGCAGCGCCCACCATTGGTGGGCACACCGCGACAAAAGATATTGTGATGGACGGCGAGCGCTACGCCATCGATACCGGCTTTATTGTTTTTAATGACTGGACTTACCCTAACTTTATTCGGTTAATGGACAGTCTGCAGGTCAAGTCCAAGCCCACAGAAATGAGTTTTAGTGTCACTTGTGAAAGCACCGGCCTGGAATACAACGGCAACAATCTGAATACATTGTTTGCTCAACGATCAAATTTGGTCAAACCCAAGTTCTGGGGAATGTTGAGAGATATTGTGCGTTTTAATCGCGAAGCCATTGCCGACCTGGAGGGGGGGGTGATTTCGGCCGATGCCAGTTTGGGGGAGTACCTGCAAACCCGGGGGTACGGAGAGACCTTTATTAAGAAATACCTGGTACCGATGGGCAGTGCAATTTGGTCTGCCTCGATAGACACCATGAAGGCTTTCCCGTTGGTATTCTTCATTCGTTTTTTTAAAAACCACGGTTTGCTCAGTGTCAATCATCGCCTCCAGTGGCGAGTGATAGAAGGCGGCTCTGCCAGCTATCTGAAGCCCTTAACCGAGGGCTTCGCAGAGAAAATACGCACCAATTGTCCGGTGGACGGAGTCCTGCGTACCCCGGATGCCGTGCTGGTGAAGTTGGCGAATGGTTTTGTGGAGTCCTTTGATGAGGTGGTTTTTGCTTGTCACAGTGATCAGGCATTAGCCATACTGGATGATGTCAGTGATACTGAGCATTCGCTGCTTTCCACCATGCGCTATCAGAAAAATGAGGTAGTGTTACACACCGACACCCGTTTGTTACCCAGTCGAAAGCTGGCCTGGGCAAGTTGGAATTATCGTCTTGCAGACGAGCAGGGCGAACAGGCCGTACTGACTTATAACATGAATATTTTGCAGGGGATTGATGCTCCGCATACCTTTTGTGTCACGCTCAATTATACCGACCATATTCGTGAAGAAACGGTGTTAGGTCGCTATGAGTACAGTCACCCTGTATTCACCCTGGACTCGGTGGCAGCCTGCCAGCGCTGGAGTGAAATTAATGGTGTCAACCGGACGTGGTTTTGTGGCGCTTATTGGGCCAACGGTTTTCATGAGGATGGCTGCAGCAGTGGTCTGAAGGTTGCGGATGGGATTGCGGCACAACATAATCAATCAACCCAACTGGATGAGGAACCCGCTCATGAAATTGAGGTCGTTGAAAATGATTGAGGCTAATGATTGTGAGTGAGGAAGCCTGCCATGTTTGAAAGTGCGATTTATCAGGGGACGGTACGTCATCGCCGGTTTCACCCTCGTTCTCATCGTTTGCAATACCCGGTCTTCATGATGTATCTGGACCTTGACGAGGTGGACCAAATCTTATCGTTGACACCCTTCTGGTCTAAATCTCGCTGGTCATTGGCAAGCTTTCAGCGAAAAGATTATTTGGGGCCCACGGGGCTTTCTGTCAAAGAGGCGGTGAAAAGACTCGTAGAGGTTGAAACCGGTGTGCGGCCCTCAGGCTCGGTTAGGATGCTGACCAATGTTCGTTATTTTGCCTTTATCATCAATCCGATCACTTGTTACTACTGTTTTGATGACACGGAAAATCTGAGTCATATCGTGGCGGAAGTCACGAATACTCCCTGGGGTGAGCGGCACGCCTATGTCCTGACCTGTGAACCAACTCAAAAGGTTCAGCGTATACAGTTTAAAAAGGCCATGCATGTTTCGCCCTTTAATCCCATGTCGATGATGTACCACTGGCGTAGCCGATTGCCGGAGAAAAAACTGGTGATTCATTTGGAAAATTGGCGAGATGAAACCATGGAGATGGATGCCAGTTTGAACTTACAGCGACAAGAAATTAATGCGGGTGCCTTGAACAGAGTACTGTATCAATATCCTTTAATGACGCTAAAAATTCTCTGGTTGATCTATTGGAATGCCTTGAAGTTGTGGGTGAAAAAAGTGCCTTTTTACCCCCATTCTGAAAAGCTAATCAACCAGTAAAAATATAACACTTTCTTTTTGTGAACCGCAGGATTCAGTCACTATGAGTAACCTTAACTTTGGTGGGGTCACCGATTCGAATAAGCCTCTCAAGGAACAATCTTTTGATTTGGGGCGGTCTTTGCACCTCGGAATGGATGAGACTGCCGCGTCCAGACACATGGAGGCAACGGACCGGGTGAGCTGGTTGGACCGGTTGTCCAGAAAAATCATGCTAAACATCCTGTCTGGGTTGCAAGTCGGCCATCTCACGCTTGAAGACGCGGATGGCGTTTATCGGTTCGGAGAAGAGCGGCAGGAGTCTCAATCTCAAGTTCAATTACAGGCCCACGTACGGGTGCATTCGTTCAGTGCCTACCGGCAGTTGTTATTTGGGGGCTCTATTGGTGCGGGGGAAGCTTACATGATGGCTGAGTGGAGCACCCCCTGCCTGGTCAGCGTGGTGCGACTGATGTGTGCCAACATGCGGATTCTGGATCAGGTTGACGGTCGCTGGTCGAGGTTGAAGGGGGTTGTGAACGGCCTGGCCCATCGTTTGAACGCCAACAGCCGCTCGGGCTCGCGCAAAAATATTGCTGCCCATTACGATTTGGGAAATGATTTTTTTGAATTGTTTTTAGACCCAAAATTGATGTATTCGTCGGCCATATACCCGGCTGAACACAGTTCCCTGGAAGAGGCGTCTGTGTATAAATTGGACGCCGTCTGCCAAAAGCTGTGCCTCAGTGAAAAAGATCACCTGTTGGAAATTGGCACCGGTTGGGGGGGGCTGGCGGTCCACGCTGCCAAACATTACGGCTGTCGAGTGACTACGACCACCTTGTCCAAAGAGCAGTACGCCCACGCGCAAAAGGTGGTCAGGGCAGAAGGCCTGGAGGACCGCATTACCCTTCTGTTGAAGGATTATCGCGACTTAACCGGCAGCTACGACAAGTTAGTGTCCATCGAAATGATCGAGGCCGTCGGGCATAAGTATTACCCCACTTATTTCAGGCAGTGCTCACAGCTGTTGAAAGAGGATGGCTTGATGTTGATCCAGGCCATTACCATTGCGGATCAGCGGTTTGAGTCGGCCAGTCGTTCCGTGGATTTTATTCAGAAATACATATTCCCCGGTGGCAGCCTGCCTTCCAATTCAGTGATTGCAAGCTGCGTGGCCGACTACACCAACATGATGCTGGTTGACCTGCATGATATTGGCCTGGATTACGCCAAAACGCTGTGTGATTGGCGCACCCGTTTTCATGCAAGAATCGAAGCGGTTAAATCCCAGGGGTTTGACGAGGTGTTCTATCGCATGTGGGACTTTTATCTGGCGTATTGTGAAGGGGGCTTCAGAGAGCGTGCCATCAGTACCGTGCAGGTGGTAATGGCCAAGCCGAATGCCCGAACGATTGATGCCCGTTTTTGATCGACGCCCGTTTTTGATCGACGCTGGGGCGTTGTGGCTGAGTGGCGTCCAAGCATCGGTTGCCGTAGCCATGACGTGTTCTATTGATGAGACTGCCTATGAAGCTTGCTAACCTGCATCTGACGGACTTCCACGGCAAGTTGTTGAATGGATTGCTGTTTCAGCTCGGCTGGTTTTTAGCTGTGCTGGGCGGAGATTACTGGGCCCTGGTCGCGCTGGTGATTATGGTGTTTGTGCATGGCGCTTTCTGGGTCAGAGACCGTCGAGAGTGGTGGCTGGTTGTGACGGTAACGGTGGTTGGCAGCTGCCTGGACAGTGTGTGGGTGTTACTGGGTTTTCTCGTACCCGACCCGGTGCTTGATCATTCAGTAGAGCTGGGTTTCTTGCAATCGCAGTCCTTGCAGCCTGAGTGGTTGCAAACACGCATACCGCTTTGGCTGGTCTGCATTTGGGCCATGTTTTCGATGACGCTCACTCATGTACTGTCGTGGTTATCGCGCCGCTACCTGTTAGCCGCCCTGTTGGGGGCGATGGCCGCTCCGCTGTCGTATTGGAGCGGAGCCCAGCTCTCCGGTATGGCCATCGGTGTGCCGGTGGGGTTGTCGCTGCTGGTCATTGCTATTGGCTGGGCACTGCTGATGCCCATTTTTATGATGTGGTCCCAACGGGTGGTATCAACATGAGGTGCAAGCGTCGCGAGTCAACCGGGATTGGAGTTTTCGTCAAGGTGTTGATGGTCGTTCTGTGGTTGATGGTAACGTCATGGCATGGTACGGCGTCGGCCTCTGTGGAACATGCCAATCGCAAGGCTGAAATTATCGGTGAGGCCCGCAACCCGGTCTCCGGTGAGCTGATGTACCGAGAACTCTATTATCTGAACGCGCAAAAATTACCCGCCAAAGTGGATTATCGGCTCCCGGATGGCCGTTTGCTGGCCAGAAAAACACTGGACTTTTCTTCTGTGGGCGAGAGCCTGTATCGGTCGCGTCCTTCCGTGGAGCACAGCAATAAGTTCACCGGTCGCTTGTTTGCCGTTGACAGCCGCAGCGGTGAACTGGCGCTTACTTACAGGGAGTCTGCCAAAGAAGCCTTGCAGGCGACCACTCTGTCGATGTTGGACAATTCGGCGGTGGATGCCGGGTTTGATGAGTTTGTCCGCCTGCGTTGGGAGCAATTACTCGCAGGTCAGACCGTCATTATGAATTTCCTGCTGCCGTCGCGGCAGCGCTTTGTGTCCCTGGCGTTGCAATACCGCCACTTGCCTGCAGCTGAGGACAGTCTTGTCTGGATCCAGGCCCGGCCTGACAATGGGTTGTTGCGGTTATTTGTTGATCCTATTGATTTGTATTATGAACGGGATTCCCAGCGTTTGATCCGATATTCTGGTGTCAGTAATCTGGTGGACGCCAGCGGGGCATCAATGACCGTTGATATCAGCTACCAATACCCCAAATAATCACCCTCTCCGCAATCACTCCCTAGAGCGCATCCGTTTATAACGGTAAGATGAGTCAGGTTTACACCTGGTGAGCAGGCATGTGCCGTTTTTCCTGAAACATCAGACAGTCACTAAAATAATACAGAAAGACGTTCTATGAATACCGATGACGATTCTATGAGTACCTATGATTATATTGTAGTGGGCGCGGGTACCGCCGGTTGCGTGCTGGCTAATCGCCTGAGTGAGAATGGCAAGTTTCAGGTTTTGTTGCTGGAAGCCGGTGGCAAAGACAATTACTTCTGGATCGACATTCCGGTCGGTTATCTGTTTACCATTAACAATCCCCGCACCGACTGGTGCTTTCAAACTGAGCCTGAAGCGGGACTCAATGGGCGTTCTATAGGCTATGCCAGAGGCAAGGTGTTGGGCGGATGTTCATCCATCAATGCCATGATCTACATGCGCGGCCAGCGCAGTGACTATGATCACTGGGCGTCGTTGGGCAATCGCGGGTGGGGCTGGGATGACGTACTGCCGGTGTTTAAAAAATCCGAAAGTTATCAGCATGGCGCCAATCAGTTTCACGGGGCGGATGGTGAACTGAGAGTGGAAGAGCGCCGGGTCAATTGGGAGATCCTGGATGCCTGGCGCGACGCGGCGGAGGAGTGTGGTATCCCCAAGGTGGAAGAATTTAACCGCGGCGATAATTTTGGCAACGCGTATTTTCAAATGAATCAGCGATCCGGCAAGCGCTGGAGTGCGGCCAAAGCCTTTCTTGAGCCCGCCAAATCTCGTGACAATCTCACCATCAAAACCGGTGTCATGGTTAAGTCTCTGGAGTTTGATTCTGCCGAGTCGGCTGACAGCGGGTTGCGTGCCACGGGCGTGAAAGTGCGCTTGAAAGGTGGCGAGGTGGTGTCCTTTAAGGCCCGTCGGGAAGTGATTCTATCGGCTGGTGCCGTGGCCTCACCGCAGATTTTACAGCTGTCGGGGGTGGGTAATGGCAAGCACCTGGCCGAGCACCACATCGCGCTTCGGCATCATTTGCCCGGGGTGGGGGAAAATCTGCAGGATCATCTGCAAATCCGCAGTGTGTATAAGGTCTCCAACACGGTGACGTTGAATCAACGGGTTAACTCCCTGATGGGCAAGGCGGCGATGGGGTTGGAGTACCTGCTCTTTAAGCGCGGGCCGCTGACCATGCCACCGTCACAGCTGGGGGCCTTCGCCAAGAGCGACCCTTCCCAGCCCAGCGCCAACATGGAGTGGCACGTTCAGCCATTGTCGCTGGATAAGTTCGGTGAACCGCTGCATACCTTCAATGCCATTACGCCGGCGGTGTGTAACCTGCGGCCCACCAGCCGGGGGCATATTCGCCTGCGTACCGGGCAGTTGGGGACACCACCGGTGATCACTCTGAATTACCTGTCCACCGAGGCAGATCGACAGGTCGCGCTGGCAGGGTTGAAAATGACCCGCCAAATCATGTCGGCCAAAGCCTTGCAACCCTTCTCTCCGGTGGAGTGGTTGCCCGGGGACGAGTCCCAGTCGGATGAGGCGCTGCTGCAGAAGGCCGGTGACCTGGGAACCACCATCTTCCACCCGGTGGGCACCTGTAAAATGGGGCGCGACGAGATGGCGGTGGTGGATGAGCGCTTGTCGGTGCACGGTATCGCCGGGTTGCGGGTGGTGGATGCGTCCATCATGCCGACCATTACTTCGGGCAATACCAATGCACCGACGGTGATGATTGCCGAGCAGGGCGCGCGTTTCATTCTGGAGGACGCGCAGCGCAATCCTTGAGAACCGGTTCCCTGCAGGCGTTTTTTTGGGTTCCCTGCAGGTGTTCTTTTCGGTTTTTCTGAAGTGCTGCATTTTGCGGTTTTCTGAAGAGCTTGTGCCTGTTCAGTGTCAAAGCTCATCCTGAAAAAATTATTTGGGCGGGCCCTTGAGATGCTCGAAAATGCTATCCAGTTCAAACGTGTGGGTGCCGTTTTTCAGCGGCTGCTCGGCGCACTTGACCATCGACTGGCCCAGTTGTTGGCCGGTGATTGGCCGAAATCGCCTGAGCCCGGGAATACGGCAGAGCCCTCGTGTCACGCTCGCTGCCAGTTTCTCTCCCCAGCGCTTATCCGGCCGCACCCCTTCAATAATCGCGGGTTTGAAGAGGGCGATCGCCTTGAAATTCTGCTGGATCGCAAATTCATCCAGTTCACCTTTTATGCGGCTGTAAAACAATTTGGAGCGGGCGTTGGCGCCGGGTGCAGACACCAGGAACAGGCGATCAACGCCATGCTCAGACGCAGCCGCAATGACCTTGGCTTGAAAGGTGTAATCGACCTGATACTGACCCGCCTTGCTGCCCGCTTGCTTGCGGGTCGTGCCCAGGGCTGAAAATAAATCGTTGCCCTGAATCAGCCTCGACCATTGCGGGATCCGCTCAAAATCAACACAGTGACTGATGAGCTTTGGGTGTTTGAGTGGCTGGGCTTGAGGGGTGGTTAACGGGCGCCTGGAAAATACCACCACCTTGTCATAAGCGTCAGATTCCAGCAGGGCGGTGACAATGTGTTGGCCGGTGACACCCGTCGCACCGATTACCAGAGCGGTTTTCATCATTTTACCATCGCCAGTCAATGCGTTTACAGAAGTGAGTCTTTCGTGTCGCGATGGTACCATGGCGGGCTTAGTAAGTAGATTGATGAGCAACCATGAACGTTGAGAATGTGATTCACCATCCAGAGGTTATTGCGACTCTGGCGCCCTGGCACTTCGCGCAATGGCAAGACCTTTACCCCGACGATAGCTGTGAAAGTTTTGCCGCTGAACTGCGCCAATCCCTATCGGATCAGGCTGTGCCATCCACTTGGGTATTACTGGATGAGCGCGGCGTGTGGGGCTCAGCGTCTGTGATCGAACAGGACATGACCACCAACCAGGATCTGGGGCCCTGGCTGGCCAGCGTTTATGTGCACTCTGATCTTCGCGGCCAGCGACTCGGGCAACAGCTGGTAAAAACCGTGATGGAGGAGAGCGCCAAAGCGGGGTTGGACCAGTTGTATTTGTTTACGCCGGGGCAGGAGTATTTTTACCAAACGCTGGGCTGGACCGTGCTCAAGAAGGAGCGTTATCAAGGCCAGGATGTGACCATTATGACGGTCAGTCTATAAGGGGTAGTGCTTTAAGGGGGGGGCTTTAAGGGAGAGTGACTTTGTGCCCTGTGATTGAGGGTAGCCTCCTGAGGGGGGATGAGATTGCCGCGCTTCGCTCGCAATGACGTGCCCTTTGGGCTAACCCCATCTCGTTAAACCGGCGAAAGTGAGCAAGGGCAATGAAATCTCCGTCATTGCGAGCCGCTGTGCGGCGCGGCAATCTCTGAACAGCTGGTCGTCTTGGGGAAAATGACCGCGCTGCAGTGGTTTACTCCCCAAATGTTTTGTTCCTTGTTGGGGCGGTCGTTAAACCGTCGAGTACTCAAATTGCTGGCCGCTGACCGCCACGCTGTCATCGCCCATCAAATACAAATACAGGGGCATCAGATCTTCGGCAGGCTTCACTCCGCTGGGGTCTTCCGCCGGGTAAGCGGCGGCGCGCATCTGGGTGCGCGTGGCGCCGGGGTTGATGCTGTTGGCGCGAATTTTTGTGGTGCCTTCGAGTTCCTGCGCCAGCGTTTGCATCATGTTTTCATTGGCGGCTTTGGAGGCTGCGTACGCGCCCCAGAAAGCACGACCTTCGTAACCCACACTGGAACCGGTAAAAACTATGGAGCCGGCAGGAGCGTGGTTCATGACCGGCAGCAGCGCGCGGGTCAGCATGAAGGGCGCGTTGACGTTCACCTGCATAACCCGAATCCAGGTGTCGGGTGCGTAGTTATTGAGCGGTGTGCGCTCGCCCAGGTCCGCCGCGTTGTGCAGCAGGCCATCCACTTTGCCAAATTCGTCAAACATGGCCTGGGCTAGGTCATCGAAATCTTTCGCGCAGGCTCCTTCAAAATTGATGGGGTAGATGGCGGGTTGTGGCCCGCCAGCGGCTTCGATCTCGTCGTACACGGTTTCCAGTTTCTGAATGGTACGGCCCAGCAACACGACGGTGGCGCCGTGCGCGGCAAAACTCAGCGCTGCGCTGCGGCCAATGCCAGCTCCGGCACCAGTGACAACAATGATCTTATCTTTGAGTAGATCCGGGCGAGGGGTGTAGCCGCTAGGCAATGTGTTCATAGTCATGTTCTCAACAGTTGCGTTGTCGTCTGTATATAGTGTGAATGGGCCGAGTAGGCAGGGCAGGCGTGTCATACCTGCCAGTTCAGGGCTTTATGGCCGTGAGATTAATTATAAATACCCTTTAACGATGGGGATAATTTCCCTGGCGTGCTCGACGCGATGGTCCGCTTGCCAGTCATCAATGTTGTCGTCATGGCTGATGTAGCCGTAGGCCGCGGCTATGGTTGGGCATCCCGCCTGTCGGCCGCATTCGATGTCCCGGGCGTGATCACCCACATAAATGATTTCATTGGCCTGGCACTTCAGCAGCTCGGCCGCCAGGTACATGGATTCAGGGTGGGGTTTGCTCTGTTCAACGTGATCCGGGCAGATGACACAGTCCGGCGTCAGTTTCAGAGCCGCCAGCAGTGGCGTGGTATAGAGCTCGGGCTTGTTGGTGGCAATGCCCCAGGCCAACTGGTTGTCTTGTAAAAACGTCAGCAGATCGGCAATCCCGTCAAAGGGGGCGCTGCTGACGGCCAAGTGCTCCGCGTATAGATCCAGCAGGCGCAGGCGCAGGGGTTCAAAACCCTCGTCATCTTCCGCCAGTTGAAACCCCAGCGTCACCAGCGCCCGCGCGCCGTGCGACACGGTGTTGCGAATGGCGGTACTGTCGAGAGGCGGCAAGCCTTCCTCCTCGCGGAGTTTGTTCAGCACATACACAAAGTCCGGTGCGGTATCGAGAAAGGTACCGTCCAGATCAAAAACAACAGCTTTAATGGGTTTCTTCATAAATCAGGTCTGTTCAACATCCCGGGAATATTTATACTTTTCTAGTTTCTAGTTTCTAGTTTCTAGTTTCTAGTTTCTAGTTTCTAGTTTCTAGTTTCTAGTTTCTAGTTTCTAGTTTCTAGTTTCTAGTTTCTAGTCTCTAGTCTCTAGTAATATGCTCGCTACTCGCTACTCGCTACTCGCTACTCGCTACTCGCTACTCGCTACTCGCTACTCCAAGGTGAATGGCGCAGCCAGAGAAGGCAGCCTGGGCTGGCTACTCGCTACTCCAAGGTGAATGGCGCAGCCAGAGAAGGCAGCCTGGGCTGGCTACTCGCTACTCGCTACTCGGCCTCTTTCCTCGTATGCACCATATAGTTCACATCCACATCCCCGGCCTTTAGTTTGTAAGACTTGGTCAGCGGGTTGTAGAGCAGGCCAGTCATATCCTGTAGCTGCAGCTCTGCCTGGCGAATCCAGTTGCTGAGCTCGGACGGTTTGATGAATTTGCTGTACTCGTGAGTGCCTTTAGGGAGCATTTTGAGGATGTATTCTGCCCCAACCACCGCCATGGCATAGGCTTTGGGGTTGCGGTTGATGGTCGAAAAATACACGTGGCCGCCGGGTTTGCAGAGCTTGGCGCAGGCTTGAATGACCGAGGCCGGATCCGGTACGTGTTCCAGCATTTCCAGGCAGGTCACGACATCGTATTGGCCGGCTTCCTGCTCGGCCAGCTCTTCGGCCGTAATTTGCCGGTAATTGACGCTGACGCCACTTTCCAGGCTGTGCAGTTTGGCAACCTCTAGCGGAGCCGCGCCCATATCAATGCCGCTGACGTCCGCACCGCGCTGGGCCAGGGCTTCGCTCAGGATACCGCCGCCACAGCCGACGTCGAGAACCTTTTTGCCGGCCACTGGCGAGCGCTCATCAATGTAGTTGCAGCGCAGCGGGTTGATCTCGTGAAGGGGTTTAAATTCACTGTGTTTATCCCACCAGCGACTGGCTAAAGCTTCAAATTTGGCAATTTCTGCCTGATCGACGTTACTCATAATGTCTTTACCTAACGATTGTCTTTACCTGGCGGCTGTCTCGCCAGAGACGGCCGGATCCATGTTACAGGGTTGCCGGGCTAAGCCCCGATTCGCGTTTGCCAGAGATGGATTTTATGACGAATGTGGTTTTCATCCAGCGTCGTCAAGCGACGATCTTCCAGCAATGTATGGCCGTTGACCCAAACGTGACTCACCTGTTGTGAAATATTGCTGTAGCTCAGGGCGGACACGGGATGATACAGCGGCAACTGTTCAAGCTGATTGAGGGCGACGGCGGTGATGTCGGCCTGCTTGCCAACTTCCAGACTGCCGATCTCAGACTCCAGACCCAGGGCTTTGGCGCCGTTCAGGGTGGCCATGCGTAAGGCGGTGTGAGCATCCACCGCCTTGGCGTCACCACTGACGCCTTTGGCGAGTAAGGCGGCGGTACGCATTTCCCCAAACAGGTCCTGATCGTTATTGCTGGCGGCACCGTCGGTCCCCAGCGCCACATTGATGTCATGATCCAGCAGCGATTTAACCGGGCAGAAGCCACTGGCCAGTTTCAGATTGGATTCCGGGCAGTGCACCACATGTGCCCCGGACAGCTTAAGCAGTTCAGTGTCTTCCGCCGAGACCTGCGTCATGTGCACGCATTGGGTCAGGGGGGTTAGCAGGCCCAGGCGGTGGAGACGCTCTATGGGGCGCTCGCCGCTGGCCGCGACGGCATCTTCGACTTCGGCTGCGGTTTCGTGCAGGTGAATCTGGATGGGAGACTGCATTTCTGCTGCCAGAGTGGCGATTCGTTGCAGCGGCTCATCCGACACGGTGTAGGGCGCATGGGGTCCGAAGGCAATGTTGACGGTCGGATGTGAGCGGTAGTCGTCGTGTAAGGCTAGGCCTTTCTGGATGTACTCATCAGGCCCCTGACCCCAGGCCGTGGGGAAGTCGAACACCGGGAAGCTTAACTGGCAGCGCATGCCGCTGTGTAAGGCCACCTTAGCCACTTCTTCAGGGAAGAAATACATGTCAGAAAAGGTGGTGGTGCCACTGCGAATCATTTCGGCTGCGCTCAGCTCCGAACCATCGCGAACAAATTCGGGGGTGACCCACTGCGCTTCGGCTGGCCAGATGTGGTCACCCAGCCAGGTTTGCAGGGGGTGGTCGTCGGCAAAACCGCGCAACAGGGACATGGCCGCATGGTTGTGTGCGTTGACGAGCCCCGGGGTAATGATGTGATTGTCCAGCTGGTATTCGCGCTCGGCGGCGTATCGACGCTTGGCGTCTGCCGAGGGCGAGAGGGCCACGATTTTGCCGTTGTGAATCACCAGGGAGCAGTCACGCAAGACCGTATTGGTGGGCACAACCGGGATAATCCAGCGTGCGTGAATCATCAGATCAACCGGTGTTGTGTGCGAATCCTGGTTCATAACCGTTTCCATGTCCCGTCAATAATGTAGTGCAAGCCGTTCTCGGTTTGTGTGTGGTATTGAGGTGAAGGTTACGCAAACCGCACAAGTAGTGGGTTTTACGGTCTTTGTGTTTGATTTTTGATCGAATTTGGCGATCCTTCACGGCGATGACAGCTCGTTCGGCAAGTATACCTTGAAGGGCTGGCCGAGGGCAGTTCCGGGCGCTGGGATTGAGTTTGTGTCGATGTGCCTATGCTACTGATTTTATGGTATTATTGGCCGCTTTAATGGTTTTCGGGCTTGCATCGAAAACAGCCATTGTGTTGGGACATTTTTGTGGAAGACGAATAACGTGGTATTGGGCGATGGGGAAGGTGCGATATGGCCCCGGACCTCGCGTTATTGAAGGTGCTGTGGTTGATGCAATACGGTCGATGGGTGATCGTGTGGCGTTAAACACCAGTACAGTGTTTGAACTATCGAAGTTTGGGATATTGAATAGACCGCAACCGCAATTGCGCTGACCGATATAATAAGGAATGCCGACCCTATGGGTGATTTAGCCAAAGAACTCTTGCCCGTTAATATCGAAGACGAGCTGAAACAGTCCTACTTAGATTACGCCATGAGCGTCATTGTGGGCCGGGCCTTGCCGGATGTACGCGATGGTTTAAAGCCAGTACACCGTCGGGTTCTGTTTGCCATGAGCGAATTGAACAACGATTGGAACAAAGCCTATAAAAAGTCGGCCCGTGTGGTCGGTGACGTTATTGGTAAATATCACCCACACGGTGACTCCGCGGTCTACGATACCATCGTGCGTATGGCACAGCCGTTCTCCCTTCGATACATGCTGGTCGATGGTCAGGGTAACTTCGGCTCTATCGACGGTGACGGTGCCGCCGCTATGCGTTACACCGAAATCCGCATGCAAAAGATCGCCCACGACCTGTTGGCAGATCTGGAAAAAGAAACCGTCGATTTTGTTGACAACTACGATGGCACCGAGCAGATGCCAAGCGTATTGCCGACTCGCGTGCCCAATTTGCTGGTCAATGGCTCTTCCGGTATTGCGGTGGGGATGGCCACCAACATTCCGCCACACAACTTGCGTGAAGTGGTGCAGGGGTGCTTGGCGTATATCGACAATGAAGACATTACTATTGATGAACTGATGGAAATCATCCCCGGACCGGATTTTCCCACCGGCGGTATCATCAATGGCCGAGCCGGGATTGTGCAGGCATACCGCACCGGCCGCGGTCGGATTTACATTCGGGCCAAGGCTGAGATTGAACGCGACGACAAGGCCAACAAAGAAACCATCATCATCCATGAGATTCCTTACCAGCTGAACAAGGCGCGGTTGATCGAAAAGATCGCCGAGCTGGTAAAGGACAAGAAGATTGAAGGTATTTCCGAGCTGCGTGACGAATCGGATAAAGACGGTTTGCGCGTGGTCATCGAACTGAAACGCGGCGAAGTGGGCGAAGTGGTGTTGAACAACCTCTACGCGCAAACCCAGCTGCAAAGTGTCTTCGGCATCAACGTCGTCGCCCTGGTGGATGGTCAGCCCAAGCTGCTGAACCTGAAAGAGTTGCTGATTCACTTTGTTCGCCACCGCCGTGAAGTGGTCACGCGCCGTACGGTTTACTTGCTGCGCAAGGCTCGCGAGCGCGGTCATATCCTGGAAGGTTTGGCTGTTGCCATTTCCAATATTGACCCTGTGATCGAGATGATCAAAAACTCTGCCAGCCCCGCAGACGCCAAAGACGCGTTAATTGCCCGCGGCTGGCCGGTCGGGGACATCACTGAATTCCTTGAGCGCGCCGGCGATGATGCCTGCCGCCCAGAGGATCTCGACCCTAAATTTGGCTTGCAACAGGATGACAGTGGTGAGCGCCGCTATTATCTGTCACCCGCTCAGGCTCAGGCCATTTTGGAGTTGCGTCTGCACCGCCTGACGGGCATGGAGCACGACAAGCTGCTGGCGGAGTATAAAGAGAAGCTGGAAATGATTGCGGAGTTCCTGGATATTCTGGGTAACCCCAACCGTTTGATGGAAGTGATCCGGGAAGAGCTGGTTGAGATTGAGAGCAGCTACGGCGATGAGCGTCGTACCGACATTCAGAGCTCGCAACTGGATCTGACCATCGAGGATCTGATCACAGAAGAAGACCGTGTGGTTACTATTTCCCACGGTGGCTATGCCAAAACTCAGCCGTTGGATGCCTATCAGGCGCAGCGCCGAGGAGGCATGGGCAAGGCGGCGACCTCAGTCAAAGATGAAGACTTTGTTGAGCATCTCCTTATTGCCAGTACCCACGATACCATTCTCTGCTTTACCAATTCCGGTAAGGTCTACTGGCTGAAGGTGTACCAGATTCCGGTGGCGGGTCGTCAGTCTCGCGGTCGTCCGATGGTCAATCTGTTACCGCTGGAAGATGGTGAGCGTATTACCTCCATCCTGCCGGTCAGAGAGTACGACGACGAGCATTTCATCTTTATGGCAACGGCTAATGGTACGGTGAAGAAGACCGTGTTGAGCCAGTTCTCACGTCCGCGCAGCGTCGGTTTACGCGCTATTGACCTGGACGAAGGCGATCGCCTGGTGAGCACGGCCGTTACCGACGGTGCCTGCGATGTGGTGCTGTTTGCCTCCAGTGGCAAAGCGGCTCGATTTAAAGAAAGTGATGTTCGCGCCATGGGCCGTACCTCGCGGGGGGTCCGTGGTATCCGTATGCAGGAAGACCAGAGTGTGATTTCCATGGTGATCCCTCAGGAGGGCGGCTATGTGCTGACGGTCAGTGAGCACGGCTACGGCAAGCGTACCGGTGTTGAAGACTTTCCGACCAAGGGACGCGGCAATCAGGGTGTCATCGGCATGCAGACCACAGATCGTAACGGCGCCGTGGTCGGTGCCGTGCAGGTGTTTGATGGCGATGAAATCATGCTGATTTCAGATCAGGGCACTTTGGTTCGTACCCGTGTGAGTGAGGTCTCTGTGTTGAGCCGCAATACTCAGGGTGTGCGTTTGATCAAGCTGAAAACCGATGAACATTTGGTGGGCGTTGAGCGCATTGAAGAGGGCAGTGGCGTTGAAGTTGACGCCGAGGTTGCAGAGGGTGGCGAAGAAGGTGGCGAGGAGTAATTCTTCTCTGCTTCTTCATGACGCTCTATAGAGCGTTTTTCAACCCCGTGTAAACCTTGCCCGGTTAAGCCTTAGTCAGATTGATGCTGCTAAGCTTAATCGGGCAGTTTGGTTTTTAAGGCCACTCATTGGTGCCAAATGACGAAGCTTTGGAACCGGTTATCCGCAAGCAGTTGTTTATCAAAGAGCCAATCGTTATTTCAGGGCAGTCAAGGGTTGCATTAACTGCATGGGCGGGCCTGGCTTGGCGGTGAGCAGAACGTACGCAGCACAGACTTAATACGTAGCACGGACTTAGTTGATAGTACAGACTTGGTTGGTAGGGCAGACTTAGTTGGTAGTACAGGCTTGGTTGGTAGGGCAGACTTAGTTGGTCGTAAAGACTTGGCAGCTAGCACAGATTCAGTAGGTAGAAACATGACACAAGATACGGAAAAGCTGCAGTTGGCAGCATTGCGTGATCGCATTGATGACATTGATTTGAAAATCGGTCATTTGATCAGCGAGCGCGCCAGGTGTGCCCAGGAAGTGGCGGAAGTTAAAAAGGCGAACAGCGACGGCAGTGAAATTGTTTACTATCGTCCCGAGCGAGAGGCGCAGGTGTTGCGCAAGGCCATGGAGCGTAATCAGGGGCCGTTGGGCGATGAGGAGATGGCGCGCCTTTTTCGTGAGATCATGTCCGCCTGTCTGGCGCTGGAACATCCGATCAAGGTCGCATTCCTGGGGCCGGAAGGCACGTTTACCGAACAGGCCGCACTGAAGCATTTTGGTCACTCCGCAGTCACGCGCCCGATGTCAGCCATCGATGAAGTCTTCCGTGAGGTGGAATCCGGTGCTGTGCAGTATGGTGTGGTGCCGGTGGAAAATTCTACCGAGGGTGTGGTAAACCACACCCTGGACAGCTTCATGGATTCGAACCTGAAGATCTGTGGTGAGGTGGTGCTGCGGATTCACCAGCATTTGCTGGTTTCTGAAGTCACCAAGACGGACAGCATTACCCGTATTTATTCGCACTCCCAGTCATTGGCGCAATGTCGCAAATGGCTCGACGCGCATTACCCCAATGCTGAACGTGTGGCGGTCAACAGCAACGCGGAAGCGGCCAAGCGCCTCAGGGGTGAGTGGAATGCGGCGGCTATTGCCGGGGAGATGGCGGCGGAAAAATACGGTCTGACCAAGTTCGCTGAAAACATCGAAGATCAGCCGGATAATTCGACACGCTTCCTCATTATCGGCACTGAAGCGGTGGCACCCAGCGGAGTGGACAAGTCCTCGGTGGTGATTGCCATGCGCAATGAGCCCGGCGCCCTGCACGATCTGCTGGCCCCCTTCCAAACGCACAAAATTGACCTGACACGGGTTGAAACGCGCCCGGCACGCAGTGGCAACTGGAATTACGTGTTTTTCATCGATTTCAATGGCCATAAAGACGATGAGCGCGTCCAGGCGGCTCTGAATGAAGTGAGCCAGAAAGCGGCGGATATCAAGATGCTGGGCTCTTACCCGCAAGGTGTTTTGTAGGCCTGGGGTGTCCCGCTTTGCGGGGTAGATGGACTAATGCGTCGGTCATGATTGTGGATTGAGCGGCAACAGAGAAAACGTATTTTGGAAACCTGTGTAAATCGTCTGGTCGTTGTGGGCATTGGCCTGATTGGCGGAAGCCTGGCCGCAGCCTTAAAGCAGGTTGGTGCCTGCCGGGAAGTCATCGGTGTGGCCCGGCGCGAACAAACCTGTCTGGATGCCGTGCGTCTGGGGGTGGTGGATCGGGCGGTGTTGTCCATTGAAGAGGTTGCCGGTGAATTAACGGCAGGCGATGTGATCTTTATCGCCGTTCCGACTCTGACCGTAGAAGCTATACTGCAACGCATTAAGCGGTGTGTGTCACCGGAGGTGACCATCACCGACGGTGCCAGCGTGAAAGGTTCGGTGATGTCCGCAGTTGCGGCTGCTTACGGCTGTTTGCCGCCTCAGTTTGTGGGGGGGCATCCGATAGCCGGCTCGGAGCAAAGCGGTGTCGAAGCCAGTAACCCGGAGCTGTATAAAGATCATCGTGTGATTATTACCCCGACCCCTGAAACGGGAGATGAGCACCTTAAGCGAGTTGTCGCCATGTGGCAGGTGGTGGGGGCTGAAGTGCTGTCCATGCCGGTCGAAGAGCATGACGAGGTGTTGGCGGCAACCAGTCACTTGCCCCATGTGATTGCCTATTCGCTGGTCGATACTCTGGCGCATGATTCGGAAAATGAAAACATTTTCCGCTACGCTGCTGGTGGTTTCCGGGATTTTACCCGCATCGCTTCCAGTGATCCGGTCATGTGGCACGATATCATGAAGGCGAACAAGGACAGTGTGCTGACCGCGCTGGATCTGTTCAGTGAAAATCTACATCGTCTGCGCTCGGCCATTGCCAGCGAGGACAGCGAGCATCTGCTGGGGGTGTTTACCCGCGCCAAGGCCGCTCGCGACCACTTTACTAAAATGTTAACTAAGCAGGCATACAGTTCATCCATGCAAGATCAAGAGATTACATACACGGTTAAACCCGGTGGCAGCGTGTCCGGCGAGCTTCGCGTTCCCGGTGATAAATCCATCTCTCATCGCTCTATCATGCTCGGCTCACTGGCTGACGGCATTACCGAAGTCGAAGGGTTTCTGGAGGGGGAAGACGCCCTGGCAACCCTGCAGGCGTTCCGCGACATGGGTGTCGTGATTGAGGGGCCCGAGCAGGGGCGTGTGCGCATACACGGTGTTGGTTTGAAGGGATTACAAGCTCCTCCCGGGCCACTTTATGTGGGCAATTCCGGTACGTCGATGCGTTTATTGTCGGGCTTGCTGGCGGGGCAGTCGTTTGATTCCGAGCTGACCGGGGACGAGTCCCTGTCCAAGCGCCCCATGAATCGCGTGGCCAATCCCTTGCGTGAAATGGGGGCTTACATCGAAACCGCGGAAGGCGGTTTGCCACCGGTTAAAATCAAAGGTGGCGCCCGGCTGAAGGCCATTGATTACCAGATGCCGATGGCCAGTGCTCAGGTGAAATCCTGTGTGCTGCTGGCGGGTTTGTACGCCGAGGGCGAAACCAGAGTCACGGAGCCTGCTCCCACCCGTGATCACACTGAGCGCATGTTGACCGGTTTCGGTTATCCGGTTCAGCGCGCTGGCGCAACCGCCAGTTTGAAGTCCGGCGGCAGCCTCAGTGCCACCAAAATTGAAGTGCCGGCGGATATTTCTTCGGCCACCTTCTTTATGGTGGCTGCAGCCATTGCTCCTGGCTCCGATGTAACTCTGACTCATGTCGGTATCAACCCAACCCGCGACGGGGTGATTAATATCCTGCGCTTAATGGGGGCGGATATCACCCTGAGCAATCAGCGTGAAGTGGGCGGCGAGCCGGTGGCGGACATTCGAGTGAAGTACGCGCCACTTAAGGGCATTCATGTCCCTGAAGATCAGGTGCCGCTGGCGATTGATGAATTCCCGGCGTTGTTTGTGGCTGCGGCGTGTGCCGAAGGCAAAACGGTGCTGACGGGAGCTGAAGAATTGCGCGTCAAAGAAAGTGATCGCATTCAGGTGATGGCGGACGGTTTGGTCACTTTGGGCGTCCGCGCGGAAGCGACTCCCGACGGCATCATTATTGAAGGCGGCCCAATCGGTGGCGGCGAAGTGGAAAGTCATGGCGATCATCGTATTGCCATGTCATTCACCGTGGCGGGGCTGCGTGCGACCGATGATATTGTGGTTAAAAACTGTGCCAATGTGGCCACGTCCTTCCCTACCTTTATTGAGCTGGCTCAGCAGGCGGGGATTCATCTGGCCGTGAGTGAGGCTTAATAGCAGCCGTTAGCGCTGACGTGGGGCCTGGTGTAAGGGTCTTTCGGCCGGGCTTTAGAGGTTGGCATTGAAAGCTGAGTAAAAAGGGCGCGTAGCGCCCTTTTTTTTGTGGGTCTTTCCCATCGGTGACTCTCGAATGTCACTTTCAATCAGTCCCGTTTGGTCGTTATTTTGATGCTGCTCAGGACGGTTACTTGAGGCTGATCAGTTCGCTGTTTTTCGCCACCGTGGATTCCCCAATGCCTTTGACGGCCATCAGAGCTTCCTTGCTGGCGAACTGCCCATTACTTTCACGAAAAGCGACAATCGCCTGAGCTTTCTTCAGGCCAATGCCTTTCAGGGTGGCGGCGATCTCTTCGGCAGATGCGGTGTTGATGTTGACGGCGTAGATGGCTTGAGTGGCCGATGGCGCTGCGTTTGCCGTTTCGGCCCAGCTTACTGGTGAGCTCAGACTGAACATGCAGAGCATGGCTGTCAGGCAGATGGCAGGGATTCGCTGGATGTATTTTTTCATGGTAAACCTCCTTGTTTAGTGAATCCTAAGCCTAACCCAAAGACAGGCAAAAGAAACTTGGAAGAAAGTATGAAAATGCCCGACAGTAGGGGAGTGGTCGAGCGCAGGTGAGTGATTAAGGTGGGCGAATGGCCAAATACAGAAATGACCAGCTGCGGTTGCAGCATGACTAAGCTCGCCCGAAAAGTCCTGGCAAGGTACAATTCCCCTCCATTGTTCAAGTGACGGCCGGTAAAGTCGCTGCCCCTAGCGTCGTGGCCGGGTTGGCGATGTGCGTGAGCAGACCGCAGCGGCATTAGGCTTGGCATTACTTGGGCTTGGCGTAAATTAGGCTTGGCAGTAACAGAAAACATATTTCAGATAAGGTATCACAGTCGATGACAGACTCTCCCCGTATTCTCGTCGCAATGGATTTCGACAATCAATCCGCCTGCCTGGCGATGGCAGATCGCTTGAACCCCGAGCTGTGTCGTTTAAAGGTCGGCAAAGAGCTGTTCACGGCTGCGGGTCCACAGGTTGTTGAGGCCCTGATGCACAAGGGGTTTGATGTCTTCCTGGATTTAAAATTTCACGACATTCCCAACACCACGGCTAAAGCTGTGAAAGCCGCCGCTGAGCTGGGGGTGTGGATGGTCAATGTCCATGCCAGCGGTGGCGAGCGGATGATGGTTGCCGCCCGCAATGAGCTGGAAAAACGCAGCGGCCAAGTGCCCTTGCTGATTGCAGTCACCGTGCTGACCAGTATGGAGGCTTCTGACCTGGCTCAAATTGGCATCACCCGGGAGCCTCAGGAGCAGGTCCTGAAGCTGGCGAGTCTGGCGCAGAGTAGCGGAATGGACGGTGTGGTGTGTTCCGCACAGGAAGCCAGCATGTTGAGCAGCCAGCTGGGGTCGGAGTTTTGCCTCGTGACTCCGGGGATTCGCCCGGCAGATTCCGCCGCCGATGATCAGCGCCGGATTGTGACGCCCGCGGACGCGATTGCCGCCGGCAGCCATTATCTGGTCATCGGTCGCCCTATCACACAGGCGGCGGACCCGGTGGCCGCCTGTCGTACCATCGCTGAGTCTATTCGCTAGGAAACGATTCAATAGGGGTTGCTGTTGCCTGGGGTGAGACCAGGCTTTGGTGGGCTCGCAATATTTGTACAAAACAGCATTATTGAGGATTTAATGGTTAAAGTTATTACCATCGACGGCCCCAGCGGCGCCGGAAAGGGCACCTTGTGCCAGTTGTTGGCCAAGCAGTTGGGCTATCACCTGTTGGACAGCGGTGCCCTTTACCGTTTAACCGCGCTATCAGCCGAAAAGCAGGATGTGCCGTTTGACGATACGGAAGGTCTGGCTCGGGTTGCGGCCAGTTTGGACGTGGAGTTTCGCCCTGTTGAGAAGGGGGTGCAGGTGATCCTGGCGGGTGAGGATGTCTCCAGTGCCATTCGCCAGGAACATGTGGGCATGAATGCCTCCAAGGTGGCGGCCTGTCAGCCGGTGAGGGATGCCTTATTACAGCGCCAGCGGGGTTTCGCAGAAGCGCCGGGGTTGATAGCCGACGGTCGCGACATGGGTACGGTGGTGTTTCCGGAAGCGAAAGTGAAAGTTTTTCTGACCGCCAGTGCTGATGAGCGCGCCAGGCGCCGGGTGATGCAGTTGGAGCAGGCCGGGCTCGACGCTGATTATGCTCAAATTCTGCAGGATATCGAGTTGCGGGATAAGCAGGATCGGGAGCGAAAATCATCGCCCTTAAAGCCCGCTGAGGATGCCGTCGTTCTGGATTCCACCAGTCTGACCATTCAGCAAGTGCTGGATCGGGTGATTGCACTGACCTGAATTGAGGGACCGCGCCAGCTGCGGTTGATCGTAGGTGTTAGTTGGTTGATAGTCGGCGTTTATTGAAGCGCTGTGGATGTTGGTGAGCCGTCGCCGTGGGGAAGGCAAGTTGAGGTTAAGGCCGGGCTCAGGATGACCGGTTGATTCGGATGTCCGGGTTTCAAGGCGGTTAGGCCGTTAATCAACACGCTTTTGCTGAGCCATTTTAGGCAGGCTATGTCATTATGTTAGGCAGGCTATGTCATTATGTAGAGCAGTGGATGGCTCTTAAACGGATTGACCTGAGAGGAAGTCGGAGTGGGATTCGTAAAGAAAATAACTTTATTGCTGGTGCTTGTCATTGGGCTGGTCGTAGGTATTTGGTTCAGCACCGAAAACACTGAGGTGGTGACCGCGTCCCTGTTCGGGTTTGAGTTGCCGGCCATGACCCTGGGGTTACTGGTGTGCAGCGCGTTTGCACTCGGGACTGGCCTGGGGTATCTGGTCAGCTTGCTACCGGTGTTGACGTTGAAGAACACTAATATGTCTTTACGACGTAAGCTTAAGCGCAGAGATCAAGAGATTGAGCGTTACAAGAAAACCAAGGCTTCAGCAAAAGGATAAGCTAAGCAATGATCGATTGGGCCCTGTTGGTGTTAGTGCTCGTGGCCATTGCCATTGGCTTTGCGTTGGGGCGGCGCTCTAAGCACTTGCCTGCAGACACTGACGCCCCGGCGTTGGAGCCTCATTATATCCAGGGCCTGAATTACCTCCTCAATGAGCAGCCAGATGAAGCCATCGATACCTTTATTGATGCCCTGGAGGTCAACAAGGAGACGTTGGAAACCCATCTGGCGCTGGGCAATTTGTTGCGCAAGCGCGGCGAGGTGGGGAGGGCCATCAAGATACACCAAAACCTGTTGGCGCGACCTGGCCTGGGCAGCGAGCAGTCCCGCCAGGTTCAACTGGAGCTGGCGAGGGATTTCATCAAGTCGGGCCTGCTGGATCGGGCCGAAATGCTGCTGAAAGAGCTGATAGAGACCTCCGTTCATCCGATTCGAACCCAATGCCTGGAATACCTGGTGGAGATTTACCGGGATGAAAAGGAGTGGCAAAACGGGATTGAGATGATCAATCAGCTTCCGAGCCGCCGCTTTTCCCGGCTATCGGATGAGTGGCGCTTAATCCAGTCGCACTTCTATTGTGAACTGGCGGAGGAGGCGCTCAGGCGCTCTGACTACCTCAATGCCCGTCGCCAACTCAGATCGGCCAGCCTGGCCGATAAGCAGTCAGCGCGGGTCAGCTTGTTGTTGGCCGAGCTGGAATATCGGCTGGGGCAGTATAAGGGCGCCATAAGAGCGTTGAAGCAGGTGTTTCACCAGGACCCGGCCTTGCTGCCGGAAGCCTTGCCTCTTCTGATGACCTGTCATCGAGCAACCGGCAAGCTGCCTGAGTTGCGCGCTTACCTTAATGAATTGCTGGAGCAGGGCGCCTCCACTCCTGTGGTGATGGTCTTGGCGGACTTGATGGTGAAGGAGGAGGGGCCTTCTGAAGCCGCTCAGTTTTTAGGGCAGAGAGTCTCTGGGTCGCCCAGCTTGAAGGCGGCCGGACAGATCCTCTCGCTGGAATTGGCAGGGTCTTCCTCGCCACCGGAAGGCATGGTGATGGCGAACAGCGTGATCCGGCGTCTGCAGAAGACCGCACCACAGTATCGCTGCCACAGCTGCGGCTTCGGAGGGCAGCAAATGCACTGGCTGTGTCCGAGCTGTAAGACCTGGGGGAGTATAAAGCCGGTTGAATGAGCAGAGGCAGTTTCGAGTAACGAGTGACGAGTGACGAGTCTAGAGTAGACAGGGAAAGCAAAAGCCGGAAAAGGTTGTCTTCGTTTCTAGGTTTGTGCTTTCCTCGACCCTGTCACCTGTCACCTGTCACCTGTCACCTGTCACCTGTCACCTGTCACCTGTCACCTGTCACCTGTCACCTGTCACCTGTCACCTGTCACCTGTCACCTGTCACCTGTCACCTGTCACCTGTGTCTAATGGTCCCTTGTCCCCCCCTTCAAAATCTGCTATCCTCCGCCGCCACTGTTACTGGGTATTCCCTGTTTCAGCCGGTAAAATCATCGAGCAAGCCAGCTAGAACGGTGGTTTTATCAAATTTAATAGGCCCACGCATCTGGCTGTGTGGTTAGCAAGTTTATCGGCACAAATCAGCTGTTTGTGTAATTGTCGCCCTCAACCATTCAATGGGCCCCTCCGATAGACTTCTGCTGTTACTTATAGGTTGTCCTAATGAGCGAATCTTTCGCAGAACTCTTTGAAGAAAGCTTGAAATCCGTCGATATGGTCCCTGGTTCTATCGTAACCGGTGTTGTTATCGATCTGGATAAAGACTGGGTTACTGTTCACGCGGGTCTGAAATCTGAAGGTGTTATTCCTACCTCTCAGTTCTTAAACGACGCTGGCGAACTGAATCTGGCGATCGGCGACGAAGTTCAGGTTGCACTGGAATCCGTAGAAGACGGCTTCGGCGAGACCAAACTGTCCCGCGAAAAAGCCAAGCGCGCTGAAGCTTGGAAAGTACTGGAAGCTGCTCACGAAGCAGACGAAATTGTTAAGGGTGTTATTAATGGAAAGGTTAAGGGTGGTTTCACCGTTGACGTATCCAGCATCCGCGCGTTCCTGCCAGGTTCTTTGGTAGATGTACGCCCAGTACGCGAAACAGCTCACCTCGAAGGTAAAGAGCTGGAATTTAAAGTTATCAAACTGGATCAGAAGCGTAACAACGTTGTTGTTTCCCGTCGCGCTGTTCTGGAAAAAGCCAACTCTGCAGAGCGTGAAGAGTTGCTGGCCAGCCTGCAAGAAGGCATGTCCATTAAGGGTATCGTTAAGAACCTGACCGACTACGGTGCTTTCGTAGATCTGGGCGGTGTTGACGGCCTGCTGCACATCACTGATATGGCTTGGAAGCGTATCAAGCACCCATCAGAAATCGTTAACGTTGGCGACGAAATCGACGTTAAAGTTCTGAAGTTCGACCGTGAGCGCAACCGCGTATCTCTGGGTCTGAAGCAACTGGGTGAAGATCCATGGGTAGAAATCACTAACCGTTACCCAGAAGGTGCTCGCACCAAGGCTAAGGTTACTAACCTGACCGACTACGGCTGCTTCGCTGAAATCGAAGAAGGCGTTGAAGGCCTGGTTCACGTTTCCGAAATGGATTGGACCAACAAGAACATCCACCCATCCAAAGTTGTCAATGTTGGCGACGAGGTTGAGGTAATGGTTCTGGACATCGACGAAGAGCGTCGTCGTATCTCCCTGGGTATCAAGCAGTGTCAAGAAAACCCATGGGATGCGTTCGGTAAGCAATTCGCCAAAGGTGACAACATCTCCGGTAAGATCAAGTCTATCACTGACTTCGGTATCTTCATCGGTCTGGATGGCGGCATCGACGGTCTGGTTCACCTGTCTGACATCTCTTGGCACGAAGCCGGTGAAGAAGCCGTTCGCAAGTACAAGAAGGGCGATGAGCTGGAAACCGTTATTTTGGCCATCGATCCAGAGCGTGAGCGTATTTCTCTGGGTATCAAGCAGTTGGACAGCGATCCGTTCTCCGATTACGTTGCTACCAATGACAAAGGCGCCATCGTTACCGGTACCGTGAAAGAAGTTGATGCCAAAGCTGCTATCGTAGTACTGGCTGACGACATCGAAGCTGTACTGAAAGCCTCTGAAATCAGCCGTGACAAGGTAGAAGATGCCCGTAACGTGCTGAAAGAAGGTGACGAAGTTGAAGCCGTGATTCTGAACGTTGACCGTAAGAATCGTGCCATCAACCTGTCCATCAAGTCTAAAGATGCTGCTGAAGAGCGCGCTGCTATCAAAGAGCACTCTGGTAAAGCAACAGAACAGGCTGCTCCTGCGACCATCGGTGACCTGATCAAGGCCCAGATGCAAAGCCAGGACAAGTAATTACCAATAGGTAACTACTGAGAAAAAGGCGACCACCGGGTCGCCTTTTTTGTGCCTGCAGTTTACTCTTTTCGCCACTCCAAGGTGAATTGCGCAGCAAGAGAAGGCGCCCTGGGGTGGCCACTCGCCACTCTTTGTAAGCAATATCGCACAAACATTGCGGCGATTGTCCTCTGGTGCTGAAGGCTAAAATCGAGGATGATAATCACTCACAAGGAAGTACACATGGAAGTCATTGTTGGCCAGGATCGGTCAAAGGAAGCGTCTAATTTCGATAGGGCAAGGATGCTCGTACGAAGTGGCCGGCTGAAAAGTTAGCCATTTTGGATCGTAAATGGACAGGACAGGCCTCCCCGCAAGGGGCAGGCCTGTTTTTTTGTGCGGGCTGGCAGTGTGTATTCGGAATGGCTTGGTTCTCATTATCTCGGGATTGTCACTTGCCGTGACAGTTCTACGGGACTATACTCCTTTGAAAACAACAGGTTACAGACTTGGGGCGCTTGTAAAAGGGTTGGTATAACCCTGATGGACAGGACAAGTGATTCAATTCCAGATTTGTTAATCGAAGGAATGGGTATGACGAAGTCAGAGTTGATAGAGCGGATTGCTGAGCAACAAGACCAGTTATCACTGAAAGATGTCGAATTAGCTGTAAAGCTCATGCTTGAGCATATGTCACAAGTCCTCGCCGCTGGCGAACGAATCGAGATCCGAGGCTTTGGAAGCTTCTCCCTCCATTATCGAGCCCCCCGCGTAGGTCGCAACCCCAAAACTGGCGATTCCGTTGAATTGACCGGTAAATACGTTCCGCATTTTAAGCCCGGTAAAGAAATGCGTGATCGGGTCAATGAAAGTATTCAGCAATAGCTGGTAAGCTTTTACAGGTTTGATATAACAGGCCGCCTACGGGTGGCCGTTTTCGTTTATGGGAAGTCTATGAAAATTCTGGTAACGGGTGGGGCTGGTTTTATTGGCAGTGCCGTTGTGCGTCATTTGATAAATGATACCGACCATACAGTCATCAATGTTGATAAACTGACTTACGCAGGCAACCTGACTTCCATTGAAATGGTTTCTCGGTCGCCAAGATACAGTTTTTGCCAAGCGGATATCTGTGACCGAATGGCTATTGAGCAAATCATGGTTGAATATCAGCCAGATGCCATTATGCACTTGGCTGCCGAATCCCATGTAGACCGTTCCATTGATGGACCTGGGGAGTTTATTCAAACCAATATTGTGGGTACATATACTTTATTGGAGGTCGCCAGAAGTTATTGGCAGGGAATGAACGAAAAGCAAAAAAAAGCATTTCGATTCCACCATATCTCCACTGATGAAGTCTACGGGGATCTGGAGGGGCCAGAAGATTTGTTTACAGAGGACACCTCTTATGCCCCAAGTTCACCCTACTCTGCAAGTAAGGCGAGCTCGGACCACTTGGTCAGGGCATGGCAGCGGACTTATGATTTGCCCGTGGTGGTTACGAATTGTTCAAATAACTATGGGCCTTTTCATTTTCCTGAAAAGCTCATTCCGCATGTGATTATCAATGCGTTACAAGGCAAGCCCTTGCCAATATATGGCAAGGGCGATCAAATTCGTGATTGGTTGTATGTGGAGGATCATGCCCGAGCTTTAGTGAGGGTGTTGCAAGAGGGGGCTGTTGGTGAGACCTACAATATTGGCGGTCATAATGAACGTCAAAATATTGAGGTTGTCATAACCATCTGCTCCATTCTGGAAGAGCTGATGCCGGAGAACCCATATTCACGTACAGGTGGTAATGAATCTGGTTTCGAAGGGCTCATTACCTATGTCACAGATAGACCTGGGCATGATGTCAGGTATGCGATTGATGCGGGAAAAATCCAGCGTGACCTTGGTTGGGTGCCTGAAGAAACGTTCGAATCCGGTATTCGTAAAACCGTCGAATGGTATCTGGCGAATCAGGATTGGTGGCAAAATGTGCTAAATGGTGGGTATAAATTAGGTCGTCTCGGTAAGGGAGAAAGCTAAATGGCAATGAAAGGTATTATTCTTGCTGGAGGATCTGGGACTCGACTTTATCCTATAACACGAGGCATATCCAAGCAGTTGTTGCCGGTATACGACAAGCCGATGATTTATTATCCATTGTCGGTATTGATGCTGGCAGGGATCCAGGACGTATTGATCATTACCACACCTGAGGATAAGGAGGGCTTCACGCGATTGTTGGGGGATGGCAGCCAATTTGGTGTTTGCTTGAGTTATGCCGTACAGCCCTCGCCGGACGGTCTGGCCCAGGCGTTTATTATTGGTGAAGACTTTATTGGCGATGATAATGTGTGTTTAGTCCTTGGGGACAATATTTATTATGGCCAAGGCTTCAGTCAGCTATTGCAGTCAGCTGCTGCGCGTACGAGTGGCGCAACGGTGTTTGGGTATCGTGTAACTGACCCAGAGCGATTTGGAGTTGTAGAATTCGATGAAAATAATTGCGCAATTTCAATTGAGGAAAAGCCGGCTTACCCCAAATCAAATTATGCAATAACGGGTTTGTACTTCTACGATAATGATGTAGTTGATATTGCCAAATCAATTGTCCCTTCCAGTCGAGGAGAGTTGGAAATCACTTGTGTCAATCAGGCTTATCTTGAGCGTGGAGACTTGAACGTAGAATTGCTAGGAAGGGGCTTCGCCTGGTTGGATACCGGGACCTATGATTCATTGCATGAAGCTGCCGGGTTTATTGAAACACTGGAAAAGCGCCAGGGATTGAAGGTGGCTTGCCTGGAAGAGGTTGCTTATCGTATGGGATACATTGATCGGGAGAAACTGCTACAGCAGGCTTCGCTGCTGAAGAAAAACAGTTATGGAGCTTATCTTCGCAGGTTGGCTGAGTCTGATTGATTACCTGGAATAATTAAGGTTCCTGCCTGACAAGCTGCTTGTTTAGTCTGCTTTGGTATGTGCATTTTTAAATTTGCAGTCAATGTCGTGTTGATTGCTTTTGATCGTTGGCCATTGAGCTTTGTATGAATCTTGTTATTTCTATCGTAATTTATCATTGGAATTTCGAAGAGCTGCAAGATTGTCTACAGGCATTGTCAGAAAGCCTCGACGAAGCACAACAGGGGGGCTTGCTCAAAAGTGGGCAATTACACCTTCTCTACAATGGCCCTCTCAGCCTTAATGTTCAGGAGGCCGAGTTTAATATTGCCAGCCTTTTTGCCTGGCCCTTTATTTTGCAGAGTTCTGTGCCAAATAACGGGTATGGTGGGACCAATAATTTAGTGCTCAAAGCCGTCATGGCGAACGAACAGTGGACGCCAGAAAATAGCTCAATACTGGTTTTGAACCCTGATGTTCGAGTAGATAAAAGCGCAATATGTCGGTCATTGCAGCGGTTGTCGGAAAATCAGTCTTATGGCCTGATCTGTCCGAAAATTCATGAGTGGGATGGCCGTGCCACTGCCTCTCCTGGCCATAAGCGATACCCGTCAGTAGCCGTTCTTGGGGCCAGACTGCTCCAGCCTCTGAAGAAGCTTTCCGTTTTTCGATCACTTAACCGTCGGTATGAGTATCAAGACATTGATCTTGAGAGCGAATACCTGGGCGTAGTCTTGTGCAGTGGTTGCTTTCTGATGGCCTCTGGTCGGTTTTGGCAAGAGACGGGTGGGTTTGATGAATGTTATTTCATGTATTTTGAAGATTTTGATTTATCCCTGCGTGGCACTGCTGCAGGAATGATCAATGTCTATGACCCGGAAGTGGTTGTTTATCATGCAGGAGGTGGAGCTGGCAAAAAAAGCTGGCAACATCAATGGTGGTTTATTCGCTCCGCGGTTAAATTCTTTGGCCATCATGGTTGGCGATGGTGGCAAGTCTAGCTAATGACCTTTTGTGACATCCAATAGCGAGTATGGGACAATTGTCGGTTTTTAATTTGATGGACGGGTAGAAGATGATTAGTCCTGGAGTATGGCAGAAATGATCCTGATAACAGGAAGTGGTGGACAAGTCGGTTATGAATTATTGAAAACTTTGGCTCCGCTAGGGCAGGTCAAAGGTTTGTGCCGGAAAGATGGTGACTTGTCGGATCCTGACGTTGTGAATCAATTGTTATCAACCTACAAGCCTACCTGTATTGTGAATGCTGCTGCCTATACCGCAGTGGATCAGGCTGAATCAGATTTCCCTAAAGCCAAAGCGCTAAATGCAGAGTTACCGGCCTTGCTGGCACAATGGGCTTCAGCCAATAACGCTATCATGGTCCATTATTCTACTGATTATGTCTACGATGGCAGTGGCGAAGAGCCTTGGACAGAGGAGGCGAAGCCTAATCCATTGTCAGTATATGGTAGAACCAAACTTGACGGTGATGTAGCAGTTCTTGAGTTCTGTAACAATGCCGTAGTTCTCAGAACGTCTTGGGTCTATGGGGCGAGGGGCAGTAACTTTATGCTGACTATGCTTAAGCTCGCCGCCGAGCGCAATGAGCTTAGAGTGGTCGATGATCAGTGGGGGGCGCCAACACCCGCTTGGCTGATTGCCCAGGTGACCGCAGCAGTGGTGCTTTCGAAACAAAAAGCTCTCGACTGCCATTCAGGTATATATCATTTGGCTTGTCGGGGGGAAACCAGCTGGTGTGGATTTGCCAAGTCTATCATCAACGGTGCTCTTGATTTGGGAAGTAAAGCCGCTATGTCGGGTGAAGCCGTATTCCCGATCACAACCGAAGATTACCCTGTTCCTGCGCCTAGACCTGCCAATTCCCGTCTCGATGTATCGAAACTAGAAGAGTCTTTTCGACTTACAATCCCGGATTGGGAGTCGGCATTGAGAGTAACGTTGCAAGATTGGCAAGAGCGACAACTGACTAAATAGTATAACTGTAGGAAGTTCTCATGAAAGTGAACAAAACACCACTTGAAGGTGTATTGGTGATTGAGCCAGCTGTTTTTGGTGATGAAAGAGGCTGGTTTACTGAAAGCTTTAATCACGATCGATTTGCGGAGGCCGTGGGTCGAGAGGTGGTGTTTGTTCAGGATAATCATTCCAAATCCACAAAAGGTGTTCTTAGAGGGATTCATTTTCAAACCGCATCCTCGCCACAGAGTAAATTGGTTCGGTGTACTCAGGGTGAGGTTCTAGATGTGGCCGTAGATCTCCGTATTAGTTCTCCTACGTTTGGTCAGTGGACCGGGGAGGTTTTAAGTGCGGAAAATCATCGTCAGCTATGGGTGCCTGCGGGTTTTGGGCATGCTTTTCTAGTGCTGAGCGAAACCGCTGAAGTTCAGTACAAGGTGGATAATTACTGGTCGCCTAAACATGAGCGTAGTCTACGATGGGATGACCCATTGGTCGATGTGAAGTGGCCAGACCGTGACGCGGTACAATTGTCAGGGAAAGACCTTGTGGCTCCCACTTTGGAAGAGCTTAAAAAGGCCGGAGATCTCTTTGATTAAGAATATGACTGAGTCTGTTGAGGGAAAAAGAATAATTGTTGTGCTGGGTATGCATCGCAGTGGCACCAGTGCGATCACCCGCGGTTTACAAGTCTTAGGTGCAGACCTGGGGCCAGACTTAATGCCTGCAGCAGAAGGCGAGAACGATAAAGGCTTCTGGGAGGATATGGGTGTCTACCGAATTAATGAACGTATCCTTGCAGCATTGGGTTCTAGTTGGGATGGCTTGTCGGAAATTTCTATTGAGGATTTACTGTCCAGTAAGTTAGAAGATGAAAGACGTGATGCCATTGATTTGTTAACCGAACGCTTGGCTCACGTCGACACATATGCGTTTAAAGATCCGAGGACAGTGAATTTATTGCCTTTTTGGCAGAGTATATTTTCTGAACTCAAGCTGGATGATCGCTATTTGATTGTTGTCCGAAACCCGAAAAGTGTGGTTGATTCACTGGCCAAAAGGAATGGTTTTTCAACAGCAAAATCACTTTGTCTTTGGGGGCGGCATACTTGCAACTCCCTGGAATATATCGGGAGAAAACGGTATTCAGCGGTCGATTACGATTTGTTTTTGGCATCTCCTCGAACGGAATTATACCGAATAGCTGCTGATCTGGACGTTGTTGAGCCAGATGAAAAATCTCAAGAATATAAAGATTTTATTGACCACTTTTTGTCGACTGACTTGAGGCACAGTGTCAATGACACAGTAGAAAATCTTGATGATGAGATACCGCTGTTTATTTATGGCATATATGAGGTTGTCTTAAATCTTGCAAATTCAAACAATCACGATATGGCTGAGGTTTTGTCGGGCGGGCTTTGGGATGAGTACTGTTCGCAATTTAATGGTTATGCCTCTTTGGGGATTTACATTGATCAATTAGAAGATTCGGGACAACAAATTAGAACCGAATTAAAATTATATACAAAACAGATGGAAAAGCTAAAGTCCATGTATGATGAGCTCGAATCCGATTTTGAAGGCAAAAGGGAGCGGTTGGAGAAAAAACTTAGGGACGATTTAGATTCAAGCACTCAACAAATAACAAAGCTTCAGTCTATGCATGACAGGCTGCAGTCTGAATTTGAACTGAAAAGGGAGCGCTCTGAACGACAGCTCCGAATAGATTTAAGCGCCAGTTCAAGAGAAGTAAAAAAACTTCAAGAGAAATATTGTAAGACTCAATCTGAACTTCAGGAAGAAAAGCAGAAATATAGCAAGGCTCTATCGGAATTTGAAAAGGAAAAGCAACAATCGCAAGCAGTAATGCTTGGCTTTTACAGTCGGTTGGATGCATTTAATCGATCTGCGTTAGGGCGTCTTTTTTCTCTGATAGAGTCAATGTACTTACTCTTTCGCTTGAATCCTAAAGGTTCGACATGTTACCGCCAGCTGGTTGAAGAGGGTGAGCATTATTTCTCTGAAGCAACTTTAGATTCTGAAAGTCTAATGTATCAGTCTTCTAGCCGGTTTCGGCTTTCTATACAGATCATTAAATATGTGCTTCGCCACCCGTATTCCAGTGTAAGGTTGGTCAGTGCGTATCGACTAAAAAAGCTGTTTCGGACTTTATTACTTGCAGATCAGACCACGGCCCAAACCTGGATCGGCAATAGATTTCCTGCGGAACAGATTGCCAGGCAGCGCCCTGTTATTTTCTCGGAGTCTGATATTGCTGAAGATTTGGAGTTAGAGTTTCCCGTATTTGATGACATTAAAGTGTCTATTGTCGTACCGGTCTACAATCAGTATCGAACTACTCTGTCTTGCCTTAAGGCAATTCTGGCTCATACTGACGAGATCTCGTATGAAGTCATTGTGGCTGATGATTGTTCCACAGATCACACCGCGACAATTGAATCACGTATTAAAAATATTCAAGTTGCCCGTGGTGATAAAAATGTAGGCTTTTTGAAAAACTGTAATTATGCCGTGTCTCGTGCGCGCGGAGAATACGTAGTTCTTCTGAATAACGATACCAATGTACAAAGCAACTGGCTTGCACCATTGCTAAGTGTTCTGGAGGAGCAGGGAAGTGTTGGAATGGTTGGCCCCATGTTACTGTTTGAGGATGGCATTCTTCAAGAGGCCGGGGGAATAGTATGGCAAGATGGTTCTGGCTGGAACTATGGTCGAAGCCAAAACCCGGAGCTCCCGGAATTTAATTACTTGAGAGAGACCGATTACATTTCTGGTGCCTGCATCATGTTTTCCAGTGCTAATTGGAAAGAGCTAGGTGGGTTCGATGAGCGGTTTTGCCCTGCCTACTATGAGGACACAGACCTCGCGTTTCAAATGCGCGCCAAAGGTTTGAAAGTTGTATATCAACCTGAATCTAAAGTTGTCCATTTTGAGGGGGTCAGCAACGGTACCGATCTTGGCGGTGGTATTAAAAAACACCAGGCAATAAACCAACATGTTTTTTGCCAAAAATGGCAGACTACATTAACGAGTGAAAACTTTCCTAACGCAGAGAATGTCTTTCAAGCCAGAGAGCGTTCATCGAGTAAAAGAACTGTTGTTTTTGTAGATCACTATGTTCCTTTTTACGATAAGGATGCTGGTTCCCGCTCTACATTTTTGTATATCAAATCAATGGTCGAAGCCGGTTTAAATGTAAAGTTTATACCCGCTAACTTCTTTCCTCATCTACCCTATACGAGAGACCTTCAGCAACTGGGTGTCGAGGTGTTGTACGGTGAGGTGAGCGCTCGCAATTGGAAGCAATGGTTTTCAGATAATAGCCAATATATCGATGTTATCTATCTGCACCGTCCACATATTACGGAAGGCTTTGTGGATCACTTGGTACAATTGCAGCCTAAACCCAAGTTAATCTATTTTGGACATGACCTGCATTATCTTCGAACGGAGCGTGAAGCCAATATACTGGGTGACACTGCGGTTTTAGCCGATGCCGAAGACTGGAAACGGCGTGAACTGGAAATATTCAAGAAGGTAGATAAAGTCTATTACCCTTCAGAAATCGAAGTTGATGAAGTTCGTAAGGTTGCACCCTCTACGGATGTGTCAGCAATCCCGCTCTACCTTCTCAATCAACCCGATGTGAATTCCTATGATCACAGCGAGCGAAGTGGATTGCTGTTTGTGGGTGGGTTTGGGCATCCGCCCAATGCCGATGCAATAATCTGGTTTGTTGAAAATGTATTGCCGTTATTGATAATTGATGAGCCCGATATCTGTTTACATATCGTTGGTTCCAATGTTCCCGAAGATATTCAGTGTTTAGAAAGTCGTAACGTGAAAGTGCATGGTTTTCTATCGGATGAAGATTTAGCACACCTCTATCAGCAAGTCAGAGTGTGTGTGGTTCCTTTGAGGTACGGCGCAGGGGTTAAGGGTAAAATCCTGGAGGCTCTACAGGCCGGCCTGCCCATTTCTACCACATCTATAGGAGCAGAAGGTCTGCCCGACGCTGACAGTGTTATGGCAATTGACGATGATTCTAAATCCATGGCGGATGAAATCCTGAGCCTATATAAAAAGCCCGATGTATGTATGAACTATTTGAATCGATACCCTGGATACATTGAATCTCATTTCAGTCAACATGAAGTTCGAAGGGTAATTGATCGGGATTTTGTAAACTAATTTTTTGAGATGCAAAAGTTATGCGTTACGTAATTACTCATGGGCATATATTTAAAAATGCCGGTACTACATTTGATTATGCTTTGGAAAAAGCCTTTGGTAAGGATTTTTGTGATCATCGTGACGATAAGGAGATGCGTCAGGGCGGGGCGGAATATTTGAGGCAGTTTATTCTTGATAATCCAAATCTGAAGGCAATTTCAAGCCATCACTTGTGTAACCCACTACCAGAATCGGATGAGTTCAAGTGTATCCCGGTTTACTTTGTACGTAATCCTATTGATCGGGTGCTCTCAGTATATAACTTTGAGAGAAAACAGAAGTGGGGTTCAAAAGGAGCTGAGATGGCATCAAAACTTTCCCTGGAAGAGTATGTTCGCTGGCGCATGACTCCTGAGGCACCGAAGGTTATTTTTGATTATCAAACTGATTATATAGGGAAAATTAAACACTCAAAACCGTCCGAGAGAGTTACTTTGTCGACTTTTGAGAGAGCTTTGGAAAGACTCTCTGACAAAGATGTATTGATAGGCAGTGTTGAGAGGTTTGATGAAAGCTTTGATTATATAGCAAAAAAACTCAGCTTGTTTTTTCCTCAGGTTACTTTTGGTTATAAAAGAAAAAATGTAACCAACAAAAAAACGGAATCTGATAAGTATCGTCAAGCAATTAATGAATTGAATTTAGTTTTGCCTGAAGTTATTAACGGAAATACTTTTGATTTGGCGTTGTGGCATGCGGTTGACCAATTTCTTGATGAGGTTGTTCAGAAATAGAAGGTTTAAAATTTTAAACCCATTGGCTTGGTGTATGCCAGCGTTAGCGGCTTAACTTAATAGGTTTAAGACTATATGGAAAAAATTAAAGTTGTAGTAGTTGGTAATTGTCAGGCAAGACCCTTGGCTAAGTTGCTGGAAAGTCTGAACCCATCGATTGTAGTAACGGTTACCGCAATTGTTCATCTTTTAAAGTCTGAGCAATTTTCCGAATATCAAAAATATTTTGAAGAGGCGGATTTGATCGTTTCACAGTTGGTGCTAGATTCATATCCATGTGATTTTGTGCAAACTGGCTTTCTTAAATCACGATATAAGGAAAAAGTAGTATCTATAGTCAATCTATATTTTAATGGTTATACACCCGATTGGTTTTATATTCGTATACCTGGTAGAGGGGCGCTTAGGGGGCCTATGGGTGACTATCATAATCGGACTATTTTTGAGGCATGGAGAGAGGGCTCATCTCAAGATGTAGCGGAAAAACGATTGTTGAGCGAAGAATATAATGAGATTTATAAGTCAGAACTGAAAAAATCCCTACTGGCATTAAAAGAAAGAGAAAGTAAAGTTGATGTAAAAATTACAGATTTTCTCGAATCTAAATTTCGTAAAGAAAGACTTTTTTTTACTTTTAATCACCCAAATATGTTTCTCCTTCGTGAGTATGCAAAAAGAATATTGTCTTATTCAGATATTAAGGTTAAAGGTAAATGGCTTCCTTTTAGGGTTAAGGATGTAGAGATGTTGGACCAGTTTATTCCGTTAGCAAATCCATCTATGGGGCTGCCCACTCTTGCAGGTGATCTGCATAAAGGAGTTAAGTTCGAATTTGATTCGGAAGATATGATAAAAATAGGTAGGAAAAAATATTATAACTCTCGGGAAATTGTAGAAACGTACTTTCAAATATACGAGAAGTTAAATGAGTCTCTCAATTTGAAAGAGTTAGTGAAATCTTGAAAATGAAGAAGTTGATTTTACATATTGGTTGTGAAAAAACTGGCTCCACATCTATCCAGAATTTTTTGAATGTAAACAGGGGGGGTTTGGAGCGCGATAACAAGATTCTTTTGCCAACATCATTAGGAAAAGATAATCATATTCAGTTGGCAGTATATGCTTGTGACGAGGATAAAGGGCTGTCTCGTTTCTTAAAGCGGGGGCAGGATCTAAATTCTGCCAGATTGCCAATAGAAGAAAAGTTCAGAAATGAAGTCCTCAAAAGTAACTGTGATACTGTTTTGATTTCAAATGAATGGCTTCATTCAAGAATAAGATCTAGGGAAGAGTTTTCTAGGTTGAAGTGTTTGTTTGAAAATTTATTTGATGATGTTACTGTTATTATGTATGTAAGGCGCCAGGATAAAATGGCGATTAGTTTATATTCTACCTCTTTAAAGTCTGGTAATCACCTCCCTTTTCAGTTTCCCGTTGTGAACCCTAATGGCCGGCTTCCTTACTATTATGATTTTTTTGAAATTTATAAAAACTGGGCTGGTGAGTTTGGTCCAGGAAATGTAAGAATTAGGTTTTTTGAGCGGTGCTCTTTAAAAGAAGGGGATGTGGTTAAAGATTTTATCTGCAGTCTCGGAATAAATAATAAAAATTTTAAGTTTTTGAAAGAAAAAAACACCTCACTAAGTAATTTGGGCGTGAGTATTATGAGAGTTGTGAATCGGTTGATTTCATTGGGTGGGCGTTTTGTCCATCCTCGATTAGCAAAAACAATAAGGGGTATAGTGTCCTACATCTTTTCGGGAACTCCGGCTCTTACATCTAGTCAAGAGTGTGCCGCCTTTAACAAAAAATTTAGTACCTCTAACACCAAGCTTAAACTTCTTTATGAAAAAGATTGTTCAGAAATTATCAATATACGTTGATTTAAAAGGGGGGGATAGATGTTTTATACATTCAGCGTTAGAGCAGGTGTTAAAGTTTTAAAGAACACAGAGATTTAGTGAGGCGTTTAGTTTTAACTTGATGCCCAGTTTCAAATTTTATACTTCAGTTAGGTGAACTAATGATACCTAGAGTTATTATTCAATATTGGGATCAAGATGAAACTCCCGAAGACATTAATTCTTTATTAAAAAGTTGGCAAGACATGAATCCATTTTATGGGTATAAATGTTTTTGTTTTAGAGATGCTAAAAAATTCATAAAAGAATATTATAGCCAAGAAGTTCTGGACGCTTTTTTGAAGTGCCGACTACCAGCAATGCGGTCTGATTTTTTTCGCGTCGCATATCTATTAGAGTACGGAGGAGTTTATATAGATGCCGGTACTGCTTGTTGGTCAAATATAGACAGTCTTTTAGGTGATTCTGATAAACTGGTTGTAGTAAAAAAGTGGCATGGCGGTATTTGTAATGGGTTTGTTGCGTCTCCTCCTGGTAACCCTGTGCTCTCATTAATTTTTGATAGAATTGTTAATAATATCCAATCTCAAGTGAGTAATGATATATGGAGAGTTACTGGGCCAGGAGTTTTTAATGAAGTTAAAGAGCTGTGTGAAGATCGATTGTTGAAGATACTCACACAATCAGAGTGCCAAAACTATTTTTCATTTGTTAATGATTTGTCACATAAAAAGAGCAATCATTGGTCGAAGCGCCAAGAGTTTGAATCTATTTTCGCTTCATCAAATTCAGATGATGGACTGCAAAATATAATTAAACATACTAATTTGTTCCATTTGGGGCCACATAAAACAGCAACGACTAGCTTTCAGAATTTATTAGAGTCTAACGAAGACTATCTTAAAGAGATTGGATTTTCTCTGCTTACAGTAAGGTCCTCTAATAAGGAGGAGTATAAAGAGTGGCGAAATAGATACACAAGAGAAATACAAGGCTATTTGCTTGGGCGGAGAGAAAAGGAAGAGCTGATACATAACATTTCTAAATTATTTTTAGAGCTCAAAAATAGTTACACTTCAGAGCACCATAAGTTAATCGTGAGTGATGAAAATTTATTAGGGCCTATGACTGGCCATCCTTTTGCAAAAGGTCAAGGGCGGGATTGGACATTTTATTCTGCTTACCCTGCTGTGTTTTCGTCTCTTAGGAGTGTTTTTTTCGAAGGTGACTTAAAGGTAATGATGTGTAAAAGGAAGCCATCTGAGTTTGTTACCTCATCCTACAAGGATATGGTGAAAAAAAGCTCTCACCCTGAAGATTTTTTAAGTTTTTATGAGAAGTTATTGCCTGATTTTGTGGTTAGGATGAATGAGTTGTTCAATTCTATTCAAGATGACTTTGAGGTGATTGATTTTCCTAAGTTTGTAAAACACATGCCTAATGTTTTTCTGGAATTGATGGGTATTGATCTAAAAAGTAAAAGAAAAGTGATGGTTAATCAGTCAATGAGTTGGCAAGCTATTGAATTGTACCGTCAGTTAGCTTGTTCACTTAAAACAGATGAGGATAGAAAGGCTTTATTGTCGGCCTTATCAACTCTTCGAGGTGCAGGGTCTGTGGAATTGAATAATACATTAGCTACAATCAAATCCCAACTTGACTTTATGCCCCATTGATTGATTTGTTATCAAGATAATGGGCGATTTTAATTAAAGGTTCTTTTTAAATTATCTAAATCTGTTGCCGTGCTTGTTGGGTCGTTGCGTGATAGCTAGGTTCATGACTATATTGGATTACTTATAAATTCTCTAAATTGCTACTCTGGGGGATTTAGGCATTTGTATATTCTTGATATATACAAGGGGGGGGGGTAATTACAGCGTTTTTTGATAGGTATAATGTGTAGTGGTCTAATGATCCCGGACACCAACTTAGGTGGTAAAACCACCACCAGTGAGGTGTTCAATGAAAAGACAGCCTCGGTCATTCTCGACTGAATTTAAACATGATGCGGCGGCCTTGGTCCTTGATCAAGGTTACACGATAGCCGAAGCCTGCCGCTCTTTGGATATTGGGGAAACCCTCCGACGCTGGATTGATCAGTTGCGGGCTGAACGAGGGGGTGTTACCCCAACCAGCAAGACTATGGCACCAGAGCAAACGCGTATTCAAGAGCTGGAAAAGCGGGTTCGTGATTTAGAAACTGAAAACGCATAACAAAAGGCTACCGCTCTCTTGATGTCAGACGAGTAGAATCGTACCAACTGATAGACCAGTTGAGTGAGCAGGAGTCTGTTGAAAAGGTCTGTCGGGCGTTTGATGTAAAGCGATCCAGTTATTATGACTATCGTAGCAGAAAAGGAAGGGTAAACTCTGTACGGGAATACTTAAAGATTCAGGTAAATCAGGCGTTTAGAGAGTCGCTGCTCAGCTGGGACCAGGACGATCAAGCATCTGCTGGCGGAGGATAGCATCCATCTTGGCCGCTTTCTGATCGGTCGCCTGATGGAAGAGTTAGGACTAATCTGTAAGGAGCCGGGTCCGCACTAGTACAAGCAGGCTACGGTGGAACGTCCTGATGCCCCAAACCATTTGAACCGGGAATTTGATGTCGACCGCCCGAACCTGGTTTGCTGTGGCGATACCACGTACATTTGGGCTGGATCTCGCTGGGTTTATCTGGCGGTTGTTATAGACTTGTACGCACGCCGGGTTGTGGGTTAGTCTTTGTCAGACAAAGCGGATGCCAATCTAACGATCAAGGCGCTGGAAGACGCCTACCACCGTCGAGGTAAACCAGAAAGCGTCATGTTCCACTCGGATCAAGGATCACATTACAGCAGCTTGAGGTTCCGGCAACAGTTATGGCGCTATCGATTTAAGCAAAGCATGAGTCGTCGTGGTAATTGTTGGGATAACGCGCCGATGGGGCGGCTGTTTAGAAGCCTAAAAACGGAGTGGGTTCTAAATACTGGCTACCGCTCCATGGTAGAAGTAACCATGGGTATTGGTTGGTATCTGATGACTTACTACAATCAGCGCAGAGCCCATGCAGGGAATGATGGTCTGCCGCCGGTAGCGAAGGAAGAAAAACTTAAATCACTCTCCGGAATTAGTTGACCACTACAAGTATCATACCCCCGCTTTTTAGATGTAATTATTGTGGTTACAGGTTAGTAATATTATTAACTTGTAAAGGGGCTGATTTTCAATAGGTGTAGCAGTAGGCTTTATGGGTGTGGAGTTATGACTCTTTGGTTTTATCATTAAAGTAAAAATTTCTGTACTCACAAAAGGTAGCAGAATATTAATCTAACTGGCTAGTCCAAAATGGAGGTTCTCCAGCTCTGCTGGGGGATGCATCCAGTGTTTGACAAATCCTTAAGTCTCCCATAGTAAATCCGATGTCAAAGCCGCCAAGTAATACACACAAAGGAGTCACTATGAGACAAGTGAATAATTTAAGTCACAGCAAGTGGGAGTGTAAGTACATATAGTATTTATCCCCAAGTACCGGAGAAAGGCCTTATTCGGGAAAATTCGGAGGGATTTGCCAGAGGTGTTTCACAGCTTGGCCCGAGAGAAAGAGTTTGATCGAAGAAGAGCATATTATGACAGATCATGTGCACATGATGATTACGATGCTTCCCAGTTACGTTGTTTCTCAGGCAGTGGGTCATATCAAAGGTAAAAGCGCCATCCATATTGCTAGGAGGTACTTTGGTAGCCAGAGAAATTATGTTGGTCAGCATTTTGGGGCAAGAGAGTACTTTTTCTCGATAGTTGGCCGAGATGAGAAGGTCACACGTGAGTACATTCGTCACCAAGAAGCAGAGGACATTCGAGTAGATCAGTAGAAGTTGGTATAAGAGGTGAGCAGGGGCCCCTTTGGGACGAAGGAGCGTTAGCACCGCTAAGACCGCTTTGAGCGGTTCACAATTAAAGCTCGGGATAGTTACTTTATAATTTTGGGGGTTTGTTTTGGTGCTGGACTTAGTTTGGTCGTAAATAAATTATTTCTCAGGGGTGTTTGTGTGATTAAAGTTGCAATTCATAGCATGCATGTCTGATAACAATGATTTTAATCATTTTTCAAATGAATTCTATTGAGTCAACGTCTATAAAATTATTGATGGCATTACAATATTTGGGCCTAGTAATTTATATACCGTCTGCCTGTTCTTGAAAAATATCAAGTTTCTCTGTAAGTGCGAATAATGTATGACAAATAATGTTGCTGATGTTAAATGGTTATTTTGGCTTGGTAAGCAGCTTATATTAGCTGCGCCATATGGTACTTTTTTAGTTATTTTTTTAACCATCGTTGCTCAAATACTTCAATTAGCTTCATTTTTCCTTCCTATAAAAATTATTATGTTACTGGGACAAGTAAACATACCTTCATATATGCCGAACTTTTTACAGGTTTATAGTAAGGAGCATCTTATATTGGGTATGACTATATTGGCTCTTATGTGTTATGTAGGTCATGCAGTAACAGCTCGATTTTGTATGTCTGAATCTTTTAAATGTTCAAAAAAAGTAGCTGATAAAACAAATAAAATAATTTTGTTTGAAAATCAGATAGATTTCTCCAAGAATATATTTTCACGTTATGTTCAGGCAATTTCTAATTTCTGTTTTATCTTTATTGCAAATGTAGTTTTGGTTTTTTTATATCCAAAGCTTGGGCTGTCGTTATGTTTTATTGTATTTTCTGGATTATATTGGGCTGCCTTTATTAGGAGGAGTGGGGCTGGAGGAGTAGATGGAAATACAGATGGAGTTGGTCTATATGAAAAGGTGTCAGGGATTGTATTTCTTGCTATTTTTATTTTCATAGTTATAGATATTCTATATTTTAATACTGATAATTTTGTAAGTGCAATATTGGTATTAATTTTGTCTCGACAAATTATGTCGAAACTAGGAGTTGCTCTTAGACATTTTTCATTTATATGTAAACAGCATGAAAAAGTTGATGTTTTATTTTTTGAAGGCAAGGTTCTGGCTCATAAAACAGACGGAGCCAAACATATGAAAAGTGCATGGATTTTGCTCAAAGAGTTTGGGATTGAAGAATCATGTAGATTAGTAGGGAAGGAGGCAGATGACGATCTTCTTGTTGGGGCAAGCTTTAATGCTGAGTGGATTGATAGTGGCGAAAATTATGTCGTCTTTATATCTGTAGTGTTTACGAATAGTGCAAAGAGATATTTGTTGAAATTCTTTCAATCAAATGCACTTGTTAAAGCCAAGCATGAGGCAACCCTTTTGCTCGACTCGGATGGAGTCTTTCCATGTCCGACGTTGTTATATGTGGTAACTTTGAAAGGTGTCCATTGTCATGTGCTAGATGTTTCAGATTTGAAACATAAAAGAGGTAATGATTTGAATTCATCAAAGTCGGCATTAAGGGAATCACTTGCATTCACTGTACCTCCTGATGAGCTTTTAGAAAAATATGTTCGATCGAGAGAAACTCTCGGTCGTCGTTTGCGGAACAATGATTTTCAGAAATTATCATTGGTTTGTCCGGTTGAGCATAGACAGGCCTTTGGAAAATTTATTAAGTCCCTAGATGTATTATCTCAAATGGTAATTAATGTCCCACTTAGACTACATCAACGAATCCATTCAGAGGCCATTTATGAATCAGAAGACAGAGTCATTTTGTTGGCACATTGGCCGACTTGGGTTTTTGAACCTTTAGGATATGATTGGGATGTGGAAGATATTTCCGGTCTTTCTTTTCGATTTCAGAAGGTTTTAGATTTAAATGAAGAGCAATTAGCTTCTATATATTATGTTGCAGCCCTTTCAAAGCTTGAAAATTTATATCAACGCAACAAATTCAATGATTGTTTCCACCTCATAAATAAAATAAACACAATGTAAAGTAGTGCTTGTTGTTCTAGACATTATGTATTGTTGTAGCGGTCTAATGATCCAGGACACCAACTTAGGTGGTAAAATCACCACCAGTGAGGTGTTTAATGAAAAGACAGCTTCGGTCATTCTCGACTGAATTTAAATGTGATGCGGCGGCCTTAGTCCTTGATCAAGGCTACACGATAGCCGAAGCCGCCGCTCTTTGGATATTGGGGAAACGGCCATCCGACGCTGGATTGATCAGCTGCGAGCTGAACGAGGGGGTGTTGCCCTACTTTTCTGGTAAAAGATCCTCGAATGTGCAGACTTAGTCAACTGTGGGATAGATTAGGTCAAAAAAGGGACATCAAAAGTAAAAGAATAATTCTGATAGACCACCCAACTAAAATTGCCAAATCTTTATATAAAAGAGATGCTTTAAACAAAGAGTGGGCTGAAATTCTTTGGCTTCGTTATAATCTTGATGTTCTAAACACTGTTAGGGAGATGATTTAATTGTAAATCTCCATACAATATCTTTTGAAGGGTTAACTACTGCGCTAGGTGGACATCTTGAAACCAATATCCAAACAACTGAAAAATGGGTTCCAAATGAACCCTTTGAGCCGGAGTCTGAAATTTCTGCAAAGCAAATGATCACAAAGATTTGTTAAAAAATCTTTGTTTGGTCGAGCGTTTTATTTCTAGTAGACAAAGTATGTTTAATGATTTGGATAAATTGATGCATTAAGTTCTCTAATTTAATATGGATTGCCGGTCCAAGTTAAGCAATCCTCTCTTAACTGATTACGACAGGGTTGCTTTTAATCAAAGATAACGAAGCCTGTCATTATCCTGAACCCTTATGTGCCAAGCGCAATTTGCTTCATTGTGCCGATTATTTGTTAATAGGTAATCCCACAACATTAGACGAAGCGCTCACCCGAGAGATCTGGGCGTCGGCGAGAATCGTATGCGTCAGATCCTGTATGCTATTGTTAGGTGCGTATGCAGTTGGAGCTTCCATAATGATCTTCCGTAAAGCCTCAAAATCAAAGATTGAACATTGATGTTTGATTTTATTGAGAAGAACCTCAACCGTCTCCCAGTCAAGAAATTCTTCTTCAGAACGCATGATCCGTGGGTGAGCAGTGCCCTCACAGTTGTTGCCAATGAGCAGCTCTTCAAACAGCTTTTCGCCGGATCTTAAGCCCGTGTATTGGACTTCGATCTCGCCCTCAGGGTTACTGGTGTCCCTTACGGACAATCCTGAAAGACTGATCATCTCTTTGGCCATATCGGCAATTTTTACCGGTTCTCCCATCTCCAGAACAAAAACCTCGCCACCCTGAGCCATGGCACCGGCCTGAATGACCAGCTGGGAGGCTTCTTTAGTGGTCATAAAGTAGCGGGTGATTTCAGGGTGGGTGACGGTGATGGGGCCGCCATCTTCAATTTGTTGGCGAAATTTTGGTACTACAGAGCCGGATGAGCCCAGCACATTACCAAATCGGACCATGCAAAATAGCGTGTTGCTTTCAATATTCAGCGCTTGCAGAATCAGTTCGGCCAAGCGCTTGGAAGCACCCATCAGGTTGGTCGGGCGAACGGCTTTATCCGTAGAAATCAGAACAAAGGTGCCTACATTGGCCTCAATGGCTGACTGAGCGCAACGGAGTGTGCCAAAGACGTTGTTCTTAATACCTTCAATGATATTTTGCTCTACCAGAGGCACATGTTTGTAGGCGGCAGCATGGTATAGCGTATTCACCTGATAGAGTTTCATGATGTGGGTCAGGCGTTGCTTGTCCTGCACATTACCGAGTAAAGGAATCAGGGTGAGATTCAGGTTGTCTTGCTGGATGATTGACTGTAGCTCTTCAGTGATGGCGTACAGGTTGTATTCATTCAGCTCGAACAGAATCAGGTGCTTGGGTTGGTGTTGAATGATCTGACGACAGAGCTCAGAGCCAATGGAGCCTCCTGCACCGGTGACCATGACCGCCTTGTTGCGAATATTGGATTCCATTAATGTCAGATCGGGTGCAACTGGGTCTCGTCCGAGCAGGTCTTCGATCTGAATGTCACGAATTTCATCGATTTTAAGGCGACCTTTGGTGAGTTCCTCAAGGGGAGGGATGGTCTGAATCTGGATCTTCAATTTTTCCAGTTGGCGGATGATCAGATGTTTGGAGGGGCGGTCAACGGCGCCTAATGCTAAAAATATTTTTTCACAGCGATATTTTTTGATCAGCTTTTCAGCGTCTTTCCCCGGGTGTACCGGGAGGCCTTTGACGTTGCTGTTCCAGAGCTTGGGGTTGTCATCGAGAAAGGCAACAGGTTGATAATCCCGGCTCGGTCGCAGTGAATCGGTCAGCATCCGGCCTGCACTGCCCGCGCCATAGATCAGGACTTTGGTGTCACCAACAGGTAGCAGCATTTGCACGATATTGCGTACCATCAAGCGCGGCAGGCCAATTAAAAATGTGGCCAGTAACAGATAGATAACGGGCACGGATCGCGGAATAGAGGCGGATAGGAAAAAGTCACTGGCGGCCAGAGTTAGTGAGGATATCAGCAGCCCACTGGCTATGCTCACCACGGCATCTTGCGCCATATAGCGCAAGATGGCGCGATACAATCCCAGCCGTACAAACGCGTAGATGGAGACAAAAACGGTAATGCCAAGGCATACCAGGTCTTTTTGAGTGGGGTCGATGGCAAGCTTGCCCAATCGAAGTGCCCAGGCAATATAGAGCGAGAGGCAAAGGGCCAGGGTGTCGTAGATGACGGAAATGACGCGTTTGGTCGGGCGGCTGGATTCTAAAAGCTGATGTATCATTCAAAGGGCTCTTTGTCTCAAGTTCCGTGAGGTTTTCCGCGTGTTAGCAGAGAACTTTTCCAGGCTGCCGAGCGATTACCAGTCAGTGGATTTGCGTGAAATCGGCCAAATGGTTTGGGAGCTTTACAGCGGTTCGTCCGTGGTACCGTTTAAGCTTATTGATTATATGGATATTACCGTGAATCACGTATAAATCAATGGTGAGCAGTAGGGATTGATCTGCTGTGACACGCTTCATTCTGAAGAGTGTGAAAGGGTTGGCGCTTAAACGAAAAAAGGCCGCACAATGTGCGACCTTTTTAAATTTGGCTCCGACACCTGGGATCGAACCAGGGACCAATTGATTAACAGTCAACTGCTCTACCGCTGAGCTATGTCGGAATCGTTATCTTAAGTTGGTGGCTTGTTGCCCTTGGCTCAAGATGGCGCGTATATTATAGCCCGATCCCCACCTCGTCAAGGCCTGTGAGGGAATTTTATTTAAAAAATAACTGTTTGATTTGTAAGTGAAAAAAGCGACATTTTATCGGGGTGAGGTTGACAGGTTTGAAACAATTGGTCAGCCCGCTGATTTTATTCTTAGGCTGCAAGCCGAGCTGGTGAAGCTAGTTGTGCAGGCCCGCTTGGTGGCGATGGCAAAGCAGCATCAGTGGGGTGAAGGCGAGCAAGGTGAAGAGGGCGCCATACTCGGGGTGCCGGCTTGCAAATACGGCTAATGGCGTCAGCCACATCAGGTTAATCGCGGCGGCGCCTGACGTGACTTGGCGGTGTGACTGCAGTTTTCGGCTGAGAATTTGATAGCAGTGGCTACGATGAGGTTGATGCCACTTTTGTTTAGTGACAATGCGTGTGGCCAGGGTCCAGCAGGCATCGGTGATAAACACGCCCAGTAATATAATCCAGCACCATAGATTGACCGGGGTGTTGGCGGCATAAATGACGGCCAGTAAGCCCAGGGTGATTCCCAGAAAGCCGCTGCAACCGTCTCCCATAAAGACTTTTGCCGGTGACCAATTCAGGAGCAGGAAGCCCAGCAGTGGAGCGGTTAGCAGGGCCAGAATTTCCCAGGGAAATTCGATCTCAGACGCGGAGGCCGAAAAAATGCCAATGGTTATGGCGCCCGCCAGAACCGTCAAGGCCTCTGTGGCCGCAATACCATCGATACCGTCCATAAAATTGTACAAATTAATCAGCCAGGTAAGTCCTAACGCTACGGGGATCAACCAGATGCCATCCAAAGTCATGTCCGCGCCTGGCAGGGGGAGTGTGGGAAGTGGTTCTATGAGCGAGAGTGCTGCCAGGCTGGCAATAAAGTGAACGCTGAAGCGGATTTTGCTGGAGAGGGGGTTAAGGTCATCAAGAAACCCGATTGCCGCCACAATAAAGCCACCCAGGAGAAGGGCAATCAGATTTGGGGGAGTCAGTTGTGTCGCCAACAGGTTTGGGGCCATTAAGGCCACTGCGAACAGGGCGAGCGATACGATGACGATGGAGACACCACCGCCTCTGGGTGTCGGTGTGGTGTGAGAGCTGCGATCGTTTGGGGTGTCTACCACCCCCTTGTGAAGGGCGTAATGGATGTAGTGCTGCGTTAACAGGTAAGCACTGAACGCCGCACCGGCAAAACCCAGCAGGTAATATAAGGCAGAAATTGTTGTCATAATTGGGTTGTTGTCACGGTTGAAAAGAGGTGTCTTGGGGTTTGGTTTGAGCTTGGTCTGGGCTTGATTTGAGTTGGCTTAAGTTGGTCGGTTTGTGCGTTGAGTGCGGTTGCGGGCTGTCCGTGTTCGGTTGCAGTAAGTGTTCTGTTTCGGTTGGGTCAATTTCAAGGTTGCCACACAGTTTGGTGAATTGCTCTTGTTTTCCCAGGAGCTTGCTGGCCACTTTGAGCAGTGGGGTCGGAACAGGCAGCAGCAGCGGTTGGCGGGCAATGTCTGTGCCGATGCGCTGGACCAGCTCAGGAGTAGACGCGGGGTGGTGATTGCTGATCAGCAGGGTTTTGCCATTGGCCTCTGCGGTGATGCAGCTTTTATAGAGGTAGTCGCAGAGCAAGTTGAGGTCAATGATGCTTCTTTTATTGTCGATGCGGGCCAAAGGGAGTGGCCAGCCTCGCAGGATGGCATTTTTAAGTGCGCTGATATTTCCTTTGGCGTCGGCTGAATAAATAAGCGGGGGTCTGAGGATCACCAGCTCCAGCTGATTTTGGCAGCATTGGGCTAATGCTTGTTCGGCTTCCAGTTTGCTGATTCCGTAGGCGGTTGTGGGTGCGGGCTGGTCAGAGTTGCGAAAGGGAGTTGGCCCGGTATGCTCGCCATTGACTTTGATGCTGCTGAGAAAAACAAGGCGCTTAACTCCGGCTTGCGCGGCCGCTTGAGCAACCACCTGGCTGATGCCCAAATTCGTGGCGCGATATTCATCGATCTCGGACAGCGCGTCTTTGGCGTGTGTTTTGGCGATCAGGTGGATGACGGCGTCGGCACCGGTTAATGCGCGGACCAGGGATGAGGGGGCCTGGTAATCCACCTTCTCTAGCCGGAGGTGATTGTTGACGAGTTCCGGGGACGTGCTTTGCCGGTGCTGCCGGATCAGGGCAGTGACTTTCAGGCCTTGATCCAGGAGGTATTGGCAGAGTGCGGACCCGACATATCCGTTGGCGCCTGTGACTGCTATCCGCATGGTGATTCATTCCATCTACGCTTGTGTGCGCAAAATTCTACCTTGTTTTAAAGGGGCGTAGTAGATTGAGTGGTGGCAGCTAGCGGTCTGGCCGCTCGCTTGGGGGGTGGTTTTACCCGGTCGTAAACTTATGTTGACAGGGGGCTTGCCTCTGTCAAAAGGTGCTGGTAAAGTACGCGCCTCTTTCGGGGAGATGGATGTTGCTAAGCTCCTGAAAAGACTGGTCTTATCGGTTTTATGCTGTAAAGACAGGCCTGTAGGTGAAAGAGCAAGCAAGTGAAAACAATAGGACTATAGCTCAGTTGGTTAGAGCGCTACCTTGACATGGTAGAGGTCCCCAGTTCGAATCTGGGTAGTCCTACCAAACTGATTCAGGCAATTCGTTTCGACGTGTTGTGAGTAAAATACCCGCTTATTGGCGGGTTTTTTCGTTTGGGGCCCTGAATGGCCTGGTTAAGCCTCGAATCGCCAAATTTTAGATAGAGCCTGTAAATTAGCCTGTAATAAAGGGCGGGGCCTTTCATGAGAAGCTAAGGGCTTCTGGAGACTGCACAATGCAACCAAAAATCGCCATTATTATGGGATCAAAGAGTGATTGGCCGACGATGAAAGAGGCGGCCGATATCCTGGATAAATTGGGTGTGGATTATCATGTCGAGGTTGTATCTGCTCACCGTACTCCAGATAAGCTGATGTCTTTTGCCGCTTCCGCGGCTGACAATGGCTATCAGGTGATCGTTGCCGGTGCGGGTGGCGCTGCTCACTTGCCGGGCATGGTGGCGTCTAAAACCCGTTTACCTGTGCTGGGCGTGCCTGTACAGAGTAAGGCATTGAGCGGGCAGGACAGTCTGCTATCTATTGTGCAGATGCCTCGCGGTGTTGCAGTGGGCACTCTGGCTATTGGTGCTGCGGGTGCGTTTAATGCGGGCCTGATGGCGGCACAAATCCTGGCGACAGCGGATGCAGAATTGGCGAAGCGTATTGATGCTTTCCGTCAGGAGCAGACGGACACGGTTTTGGCAGGTCCTGATCCGCGCGTTTAATCTTCTTGGTCTGGCGTGCCGCAGAAAGTGAAATTTTATTTGCAGAGAGTTGATGATGAGTAAAGTTTGGGTCTTGGGACACGGTCAATTGGGGGCGATGCTGCAGCACGCGGCGATGCCGTTGAGCGTGGAAGTCATTCCGGTGGATATTGACTCTGAGCAGTTGCCTGACTTGCAAGCGGATGATGTAGTGACCGCTGAGCGTGAGCAGTGGCCCACAACACCGGTCACTGAAAAGCTGGCCAAGCACCCAAATTTCATCAACCTGGATGTGTTTGGCCGTTTGGCGGATCGCCTGACCCAAAAGCAATTACTGGACGATCTTGGTCTGGCCACCTCTCCGTGGAAACTGGTCGACGACACGCTGGCAGCCGAGCAGGTGTACGCTGAGCTGGGCGAAAGGGCGTTGATGAAGCGTCGCACCGGTGGTTACGATGGCCGTGGCCAGTTCTGGCTGAAGCAATCAGAAAATACGCAAATTCCTGATGATTGGCGCAACGAGGCCATTGTTGAGCAGGGCATTAACTTTGACGAAGAAATGGCCATTGTTGGTGTTCGTGATCGTGAAGGCAAAAAATTCTTTTACCCGCTGACCCTGACTTTGCAGCTCAACGGCGTGTTGACAGCATCTGTGGCGCCATTGGCTCGCCTGGATAAGTTACAGCCCAAGGCTGAAGCGATGCTGGGTAAGTTGCTGGATGGCTTGGATTATGTGGGTGTCATGGCCATGGAGTGCTTCCGCGTTGGCGACGAACTGATCGTCAATGAGCTGGCGCCTCGGGTACACAATACTGCGCACTGGACCCAGGCGGGCGCCAGTGTCAGTCAGTTTGAAAGTCATATTCGTGCGGTTGCCGGTGTGCCACTGGCCAAGCCCCAGGTGAAAGGCCTGAACGTGATGATTAATCTGCTGGGTACGCCGCACGATGAGCGCTGGTGGGCTATTTCAGGTGCTGAGCCCTACTGGTACGGCAAAGAGGTGCGCGAGGGGCGCAAGGTGGGGCACATCACCTTTACCCACAGCGGCGATAAAAAGCTGATTCAGGGGCTGGATGAGCTGAAAGCGTTGCTGCCCGAACGCTACGAAGAAGTCATCGACTGGGTAGAGACCGCCGTCCAGTCCTGATTAGCCCCTTTTTGTTGTGACTGTTGTGATGTGGGAGCATGCGGCCCCAAGCCGCTTGCTCCCATCTTCCTTTGGTTTATCCTCGCTACTCGCTACTCGCTACTCGCTACTCGCTACTCGCTACTCGCTACTCGCTACTCGCTACTCGCTACTCGCTACTCGCCCAAGGTGAATGGCGCAGCAAGAGAAGGCACCCTGGGGTGGCCACTCGCTACTGATATCTTTCTTTTTCCAGATTCTACCGCTGGCCACTGGTTTCTGGTCACCAGCTTCTCTATACTTTGCCCCCCTTAATGCTTTCCACCTCTAAAATACGATCATGTGGGCTTACGTAGGGCTCACCACTGAAGCTAGGACATATAATGCCTGTAATTACCCTTCCTGATGGCTCGCAGCGCGAGTTTGATAAGCCTGTTTCTGTTCTCGATGTTGCTGCCGATATTGGTCCTGGTTTGGCCAAGGCGACCATTGCCGGTCGAGTCAATGGCGAGCGTGTGGATGCGCACGATTTAATCTCAGAAGATGCTGAATTGAGCATTTTTACCGCCAAAGACGAAGATGGTCTGGAGATCATTCGTCACTCTTGCGCGCACCTGTTGGGGCATGCGATTAAGCAGCTGTGGCCTGACGCCAAAATGGCCATCGGGCCAACCATTGAGCACGGCTTTTATTACGATGTGGACCTTGAGCACAAACTGACGGAAGAGGATATGGCAGCGCTGGAAAAGCGCATGCTGGAACTGGCCAAAACCAATTACGACGTCATCAAAAAGAACGTTAGCTGGCAGGAGGCGCGCGATACCTTTGAGGCGCGCGGTGAAACCTACAAGCTGGAAATTCTGGATCGGGATATTCCCCAGTCGGCGACCCCGGGCCTGTACCAGCACGAAGAATACATTGATATGTGTCGTGGGCCGCACGTGCCGAACATGAAGTTCTGTCACCACTTTAAGTTGATGAACATCAACGGCGCCTACTGGCGTGGTGATTCTGACAACCAGATGTTACAGCGTATCTACGGTGTGGCCTTTGCCGACAAAAAGCAGCTGAAGTCCCACCTGAACTTCCTCGAAGAGGCGGTTAAACGCGATCATCGTAAGTTGGGTAAAAAATTCAACCTGTTTCATTTGCAGGAAGAAGCGCCGGGCATGGTGTTTTGGCACCCCAAAGGCTGGTCTATCTACACTGCGATCGAAGAATACATGCGCAAAGTGCAGCGCAATAATGGCTATCAGGAAATTAAAACCCCGCAGGTGGTGGATCGTTCTTTGTGGGAGCGCTCCGGTCACTGGGATAAATTCCGCGACAGCATGTTTACGGTGGAGTCTGAGGCTCGCGATTATGCCGTTAAGCCGATGAACTGCCCGTGTCACATTCAGGTGTTCAATCAGGGGTTGAAGAGCTACCGCGATCTGCCGTTGCGATTGGCAGAGTTCGGCTCCTGTCACCGCAATGAGGCTTCCGGTACCTTGCAAGGCATCATGCGTGTGCGTGGCTTTACCCAGGATGATGCCCACATCTTCTGTGCAGAAGAAGCTATTCAGGATGAGGTGTCGACCTTTACCGATTTGCTCAACAGCGTTTACGCCGACTTTGGCTTTGAGGATGTGATCATTCGCATCTCCACTCGCCCGGAGCAGCGTGTGGGCAGTGATGAAGTCTGGGATAAGGCCGAAAAAGCCCTGATGGATGCCATGGACGCGAAAGGCAATGAGTGGGAGTTGTTGCCCGGTGAAGGCGCTTTTTACGGTCCCAAGATTGAGTTTTCATTGAAAGATTGTCTGGGTCGAGTGTGGCAGTGCGGCACTATCCAGGTGGACTTTTCCATGCCGGGCCGCCTGGATGCGCAATATGTCGCTGAAGACGGTTCACGCAAGACACCCGTGATGTTGCACCGTGCCATTTTGGGCTCGTTTGAGCGTTTTATCGGTATTCTGATTGAGAACTACGAGGGCGCATTTCCGTCCTGGTTGGCGCCTGAACAGGCAGTGATCATGAATATTACGGACAATCAGGCTGAATATGTGCAAAAAGTTGAAGAAACCTTGGTAAACAAGGGGTTTCGGGCTATTTCAGACTTGAGAAATGAGAAGATCGGCTTTAAAATCCGCGAGCACACAATTCAGAAGATCCCTTTCTTGCTCACTGTGGGTGATAAAGAGGTTGAGACAGGGTCCGTCAGCGTGCGTACACGCTCTGGCGAAGACCTGGGTTCGATGAGTCTTGAGGCATTTGCCGAATATTTGGCCGCTGACGTTGCACGTCGCGGCCGCTCGTCGTTGTAGGCTGCATAAGCAGTCAAATATTAGGAGATTAATACTATCAAACGAGAAAATTCCAAAGGACGTTCCAAAAAAGCACCGATTAATGATCAAATTGAGGCGGAACAAGTACGCCTGATCGGTGCAGACGGTGAGCAGGCAGGCATCGTTTCCTTGGAAGAGGCGCTCGCAAGCGCACAAAGTGCAGGGCTGGATCTGGTACAGATGGCTGGTGAAGTAGAACCGGTGGTCTGTAAGATAATGGATTACGGCAAGCATTTGTTTGATATTAAGAAGACTAAAGCCGCTGCCAAAAAGAAGCAGAAGCAGCAGCAAATCAAAGAAATGAAGTTTCGTCCCGGTACTGACATTGGCGACTATAAGATTAAATTACGTAATCTGACGCGCTTTTTGGAAGACGGGGACAAGATCAAGGTGTCCTTGCGGTACCGTGGTCGTGAAATGGCTCACCAGGAGCTCGGTATGGAGATGATGAAACGCATCGAAACCGATCTTGCTGAGTTAGGTGTTGTTGAGCAGTATCCGAAGATGGAAGGTCGTCAGCTGCTCATGGTAATGGCACCTAAAAAGAGAAAGTGATCGGGCTTTTAGCTGCCTTGATGACTTTAAATGGCGCTTTACCGTGGCTTGTTATCGCCAGTCTGTATCGTTTTCGATGTGGGCTGATGGTCGAGCAGCGTGAAAGTGTGTTTGTTTAACTTAGCAACCTGTTGTTGAACACGTCGTTGTTGAACACAGAGATTGCTTGAAAGAGAGTATTCTCATGCCAAAAGCTAAAGTGCACAGTGGTGCTGCGAAGCGCTTCAAAAAAACTGCGGGCGGCTACAAACGTAAGTCTGCCAACAAGAGCCACATCCTGACTAAGATGACTACCAAGCGTAAGCGTCACCTGCGCGGCACTAGTCTGGTTAATCCTGCTGATGTTCCAGCAATTGACCGTATGCTTCGCGCCAAGTAATTGGCCGACTAAACTTTAGAGAGGATTAATCATGGCTCGTGTAAAACGTGGTGTAGAGGCGCGTCGTCGTCACAAGAAAATCTTAAAGCAGGCTAAAGGCTATTACGGTGCACGTTCACGTGTATTCCGTGTTGCCAAACAGGCTGTTATCAAAGCTGGTCAATACGCTTACCGCGACCGTCGTGTTCGCAAGCGTAACTTCCGTGCTTTGTGGATCACTCGTATCAATGCTCAGTCACGCGTAGAAGGCATGACTTACAGCCGCTTGATTGCTGGTCTTAAGAAAGCAAGTATCGAACTGGATCGTCGTGTTCTGGCCGACCTGGCTGTTCACGATAAGGTTGCATTTGCAGCTGTTGTTGCTCAGGCAAAAGCAGCTCTGGCCTAATAGGTCATAACCTTATTCAGTACGAATACGAAAGGGGAGGGGCTGTTTGTTCAGCACCTCCCTTTTTGTTTTTAAGGTAAATTGTTTTTTTGATCAGACTTTTCTAGGCAATTTATTCAGTGTGATTGGGGGCCAGCTTTCTTTATTGCAGACGCCATTGATCTACAGCAGCAGGCTCTGTTTTACTGCAGACCACCCTGAATAAATTTCTTAATTTCTATAATAAGCCCTGACGATTGGGAGTCCCGAATGGAAAATCTAGCAGCGCTCACTGATGAAGCGCTCAAGCTGGTTGCAGATGCACAGGATCTGGCCGCGTTGGATCATGTGCGAGTCGAGTATCTGGGCAAAAAAGGCCAGATCACCGCGCTTCTGAAAAGTTTAGGTAAGCTGTCCGCAGAAGAGCGCCCGGCAGCGGGTGCCAAAATCAACGAAGCAAAACAGGTGGTGCAAGAGCAGCTGGTGGTTCGCAAGGGAGCCATGGAACAAGCCGCTATTGATGCCAAGCTGGCCGAAGAAACCATCGACGTCACTCTGCCCGGTCGTGGCCAGAGCAACGGCGGCCTGCACCCGGTGACCCGCACCTTAAAGCGCATTGAAAAGATCTTTGCGTCGGTCGGCTATGCGGTAGAAGTTGGGCCAGAAATCGAAGACGATTACCACAACTTCGAAGCCCTCAATATTCCTGGTCACCACCCGGCGCGTGCCATGCACGACACCTTCTATGTCAACAGCGAGCAGGTAAAAAGCGACGGCACTGCAGCGTCGGACGCAAAATACGTGCTGCGCACACACACCTCACCCGTGCAGGTGCGGACCATGGAGAACCAGGAACCACCGATTCGGATTATCTGTCCTGGCCGTGTGTACCGTTGCGATTCGGATTTGACCCACACGCCCATGTTCCATCAGGTCGAAGGTCTGGTGGTGGATAAAAACATCAGCTTTGCCGACTTGAAAGGCACCGTTGACCAGTTCCTGAAAGCGTTCTTCGAAGCGGATGTACCGGTGCGTTTCCGCCCGTCCTACTTCCCGTTTACCGAACCTTCGGCCGAAGTGGACATTCAGTGCACTAACTGCGGCGGCGAAGGTTGCCGGGTGTGCAGTCACACCGGATGGTTGGAAATTATGGGTTGCGGCATGGTTCACCCCAATGTGTTCAAGGCCAGTGGCGTTGACACTGAAACCTATACCGGTTTTGCGTTTGGCATGGGGGTTGAGCGTCTGGCGATGTTGCGCTATGGCGTGAATGATCTGCGCATGTTTTTTGAGAATGATCTGAAGTTTCTGAAGCAGTTTTAATTTAGAAGTAATTTTAAATTAAAGGAAACTTCAAATGGTTGTCGCGTTAAGCGGTTAGCCATTGTGCCGTTAGACAGGTTGAGGTCGATCGCTACCTGTTTAAGAGATCGGCTCCTCGTTTAAGAGATCAAAGAAACGGATAAGCAAAAATTATGAAATTAAGCGAAAATTGGTTGCGCGAATGGGTAAACCCCAACCTGACGACCGCTGATTTGGTTGAGCAGATCACCATGGCCGGTCTTGAAGTCGATGCTGTGGAAGCGGTGGCCGGTGAATTCACGGGTGTGGTGGTCGGCGAGATTTTAGAAGCTGAACAACACCCGGACGCGGACAAGTTACGGGTCTGTAAAGTTGCGGGCAATGGCGACGAGATTTGCCAGGTGGTTTGTGGTGCGCCGAATGCGCGTCCCGGCATTAAGATTCCGTTCGCGGTGGTGGGGGCAGCCTTGCCGCCAGGAGAAGACGGTAAGCCGTTCAAAATCAAAAAAGCCAAGCTGCGTGGCGTTGAGTCCTTCGGCATGTTGTGTGCTCAAACCGAGCTGCAGCTGGGTGAAGACAGCGCTGGTATTTGGGAGTTGGCCGAAGACGCCCCGGTGGGTGCGGACCTGCGTGAATATCTGAACTTAAATGATCAGTGCATCGAGGTGGATCTGACCCCGAACCGCAGCGATTGCCTGTCGGTGAAAGGCATTGCCCGCGATGTTGCGGTGCTCAATCGTCTGGACTTGAGAGAGCCCAAAATCACACCGGTCGCCCCGGTGATTGAGGATGTGCTCAAAGTGTCCCTGAACGCTGCTGAAGCCTGTTCTCGCTACGTCGGGCGAGTGATTCGCGGGGTTGATGTCAGCCAAAAAAGCCCTTTGTGGATGCAGGAAAAGCTGCGTCGCGCCGGCATTCGCTCCATTGATGCGGTGGTGGATGTCACCAATTACGTGCTGTTGGAGCTGGGTCAGCCCATGCACGCGTTTGACCTGAACACGCTCAGTGGCGGCATTCAGGCGCGCATGGCCGACAGCGGCGAGAAACTGACTCTGCTGGACGGTCAGGAAATCACCCTGAAAGACGGCACGTTGGTGATTGCCGATGATGACAAGGCTGTGGCTATGGCCGGCATCATGGGCGGCGAAGCGACGGCGGTCACTTCCGCCACCCAGGACATCTTTTTGGAAAGCGCCTTCTTTGCCCCGATTGCGATTGCCGGCCGCGCCCGTAACTACGGTTTGCACACCGATTCCTCGCACCGCTTTGAGCGCGGCGTCGATTACAAGCTGCAAACCACCGCCATTGAGCGTGCGACACAGCTGCTGCTGGATGTCGTCGGTGGCCAGCCTGGCCCGGTGATTGAAGTTGAAAACGAGCATGCGCCCAAGGATCGCGAGGTGACTCTGCGCCGTGAGCGTATTCTGTCGGGCCTGGGCTTCCGCATGGCGGACGAAGAAGTGGTCGACATCCTTACCCGCCTGGGGCTGGAAATGTCGGTCAAGGCTGAAAGTGGCTGGCGCTTCAAAGTGCCCAGCTACCGGTTTGATATCGCCATTGAAGAAGATCTGCTGGAAGAGCTGGCGCGTATTTACGGTTACAACCGTTTGCCGACCAAGAGCATCAGTGCCGATCTGGCGATCCCCATGCAAAACGAAGCGTCGATCGGTATCGACGCCGTACGCAGTCAGTTGGTGGCCCGTGGTTACGAGGAGGCGATTGCCTACAGCTTTGTGGAGCCCAAGCTGCTGAAACTGTTTGATCCTGAGGCTCAGCCGGTGGAGCTGCAGAACCCCATCAGTGCGGATATGGCGGTGATGCGGACCACCTTGTGGCCAGGCCTGGTCAATGCCCTCAAATACAACCTGAATCGCCAGCAGGACCGGGTTCGTTTGTTCGAAACCGGACAGCGCTTCTTGCCGGGCGCCTCTATTGCGGAGCTTAAGCAAGAGCCCATGCTGGCGGGGTTGATCTACGGCCCGCGCTTTGACGAGAGCTGGACAGAAAAGCAGGAGTCTGTCGATTTCTACGACATCAAGGGCGATCTGGAGTCAGTGCTGGCACTGCTTGCGGACGACGCCAGCTTCAGCTTCGCGGCCGCCAAACATCCGGCGCTGCACCCCGGCCAATCGGCTGCGGTCTTGCGCAATGGTGAAGCAGTGGGGCTGGTCGGTGCCTTGCACCCGCAGCTGCAAAAAGAACTGGGCCTGTCCCAGTCGACCTTTGTGTTTGAAATCACATTGGCTTCCCTTGCCGAAGCCCGGTTGCCGAGCTTCCAACCACTGTCCAAATTTCCCGAGGTCCGACGTGACATTGCAGTCATCGTCGATCAGGATAAAGCGGTCCGTGATCTGGAAAATACCATCAAAGCTGGGGCAGGGGATTACCTCACAGAGTTAAAGGTATTTGACGTGTATGTCGGCAAAGGCATTGATCCACATAGAAAAAGTGTTGCTCTGGGCTTGACGTTTCAGCATCCTTCGCGCACTCTTAATGAGGATGAGATTAATGCCTCCATGGATGTGGTAGTTCGGTCGTTGGAGGACACGTTTAACGCTTCCCTGAGGTAGAGGGTCACAACGAGGCCATTCGCTATGTCAGCGTTGACCAAAGCGGATCTAGCAGAAATGCTCTATGAGGAACTGGGTTTCAACAAGCGTGAAGCCAAGGAGCTCGTGGAGCTTTTCTTTGAGGAGATCCGTACCGCTCTGGAAACCAATGAGCATGTGAAGCTGTCCGGGTTTGGTAACTTCGACTTGCGTGATAAAACCTCCCGTCCCGGGCGCAACCCCAAGACCGGTGAAGAGATCCCCATCTCGGCTCGCCGAGTCGTTACTTTCCGCCCCGGACAAAAACTCAAGGCACGTGTAGAGAACTATGCTGGAACCAACCAATAACGATGAATTGCCGGTAATTCCTGGCAAGCGCTATTTCACGATCGGAGAGGTGAGTGATCTGTGTGCGGTCAAACCGCACGTGCTGCGGTATTGGGAGCAGGAGTTTCCACAGCTGGCCCCGGTAAAACGTCGCGGTAACCGCCGTTATTACCAGCGTCAGGATGTGCTCACCATCCGCCAGATTCGTGCACTGCTGTACGATCAGGGCTTCACCATTGGTGGTGCCCGTCAGCAAATGAGTGGCGACAACGCCCAGCACGACGCCAGTCAATTCTCCCAGTTGGTCAATCAAATGATCAGCGAGCTGGAAGAAGTTCTTGTGGTTCTAAATCGTCCCTAAAGGCTGACAAATTGCTTGCAATTCCACGCTGTTCGGGTATGATTTCAGCCCTCTCGCCCCTGAGGCTATCTGTAGTTAAATCAATAGGTTACAAGATTTAACTGTGTGAAGATTAGCCCAAATATGGTGTCCAGCAGTCTAATGGCTTACTGGAAACCAAAATTCTCGGAGTGTAGCGCAGCCTGGTAGCGCACCACACTGGGGGTGTGGTGGTCGTCGGTTCAAATCCGGCCACTCCGACCATATGAAACCAAAAAGGCCGCCCATTGGGCGGCCTTTTTGGTTTATCGCTCCTGAGTTTCTGGAATGGTTCAATCGAACGCCTCGGTTCACAACAATGCCGGGAGCATTTTGGACCGTGCTGCGGCCCCGCAGGGGGTGAGCGCCAGGGATGGCGCGAATCAAATCCGGCGATCTGGGTTGGGCTGGCGAACATGTAGACCATAAACCCTCGTCCCTGAAGCAGCAGCAACATTCTTGGGAATCATTCCCGGGTGCTTAGTCTTAAGCTAACCCCTAACCCCTAACCCCTAACCCATCACCGGTAGGTCCGCAGCGGCATGAATCCGGTTGCGCCCCATCTGTTTGGCTTGGTAGAGGGCGATGTCGGCCTGACGTACAAGTTTTTCTGCACCCACTTCGGCATGGGGGATCATGGTAGCAGTGCCGGCGCTGATCGTTACCACCGTGCTCGTTGAAGAGAAGTGGTGTTCAATCGCCAGCGCCTCCACCCGGTCGCGGACGTGCTCAGCTACCTGAGCCACACCGTCACTGTCGGTATTGGGCAGGATGAGAATGAACTCTTCGCCGCCGTAGCGGGCCACCAGATCAGCGGGGCGCTGCACATACACACGCAGGGTGGCGGCCACTTTCATCAGGCATTCGTCGCCCGCCTGGTGGCCATAGTTATCGTTGAATGTCTTAAAGTGATCCACGTCGAGCATGATGATCGACAGCGGTTGCTGTTCTCGCCGCAGGCGCCCCCAAATCTGCTCCAGATAGGCATCGCCACGACGACGGTTGGCAACACCGGTTAACCCATCGTGCTCGGCGAGTCCTTTCAGTTCCTGATTGAGTTGCTCCAGGCGTGCCGTCCGTTCGGCGACCTTTTGTTCCAGGGTGCGCGAGTGCTCCTGCACCTGCTCATAAAGGCGCGCGTTTTCCAGGGCGACCGACGCCTGGGCTGTCAGCAGTCGAATGACCTCCACTCGCGCCTCGGTGAACACGCCGCTGGTGAGGTTGTTCTCCATGTATAGCGCACCTTCAAAACCTTCCCGTCCGATGGGTACACACAGCACCGACGTGGGCTGGCGCTGGCGGACGTAAGGATCTTGGACAAACTGGCCCTCACCGGCGGCATCGTGCAGGACGATGGCCTCACTGGTGTGCAGCACCTGGCTGATCAGGGTCACGGGTATCGGCAGCTTGCAGCCGTCGGCCAGCGGCACGAGAGTGTGGTCTGGCAGGTCGTCAGTCGATAAAGTCTGTTCGGGCAGTTGGGCAGCCTCTGCCTGTAGTCGACCGTCTCGCCGGACCACCAGGCAACCCCACTGACCACCGGCATTTTCCAGCAGAATGCTCAGGGTGGTCTTCAGCAGTTGGTCGAGGACGATTTCGCCGGAAATTTCCCGCGATGCTTTCATAACCGAGGCGAAATCCAGATCGCTTATGTCGCCTGGGTTTATGGGCTCACGGCTTGCCGCAACCAGTTCCAGTAAAACCGGAAATTCCTGTTCCAGCAGGGACACTTTGCGCTGAGCCCCCCAGCGGTCATAGAGACGGTGAGCTCCGCGCAGATAACCTTCTGCAGAGCGTCGACGCCCCAGAGCAAGCAGGTGCCGTGCGGCTCGTTCACAGGCTGTGGCCTCGTCGCGCAGGAAACCGCTTTTTTGGGCGGCTTCTATGGCGGCGTCATAATGGTCCAGTGCGATGTGATCGTGACCGTCAATCCGGGCCAGCTCGGCCTGCATTAGATACTGCAGATGGCGGAAATTTTCTTCACAGTTGTCGGCCCAGCGGGTCATGCGCGCCAGATCTTCCTGCAGCCGCTGTCGGGTTTCTGACTGTTCCTGTTGGTTCATGAGCGGGTAGCGGGTCGCCAGGGTCAGGCAGGCGACGAGGTAAAAGCGCACCAGCTGGGGCAGGGACATGGCCGACTTGATCAGCGTGTCCTGATCGCGAACATGTTCGAGTGCCCGTTCATTATTACCGTAAAGTAAACACAGTTCGGCGCTGTAAATATGATAGTTGGCAATGCCGGTCATGAATTGGCGTTGACGCATACCTTCGAGGCACTGCTGCTCGTTAAAATTGTCGTCGCTGAGTGAACAGGGCGCTTCGGTCAGGCCGAGCAGATTGCGCTGCATCTGTAAAAACAGGGTGCCCGAATCCAGCGAGTCCTGATAGGCGCACTCACGCACGATCTCCAGAAGTTCGGCGTGCAGGCGCTCGGCCGTTTCCAGTTCCAGCGTCGGATCCCAGATCACGCAATCCTGGGCACTGTACGCGAGATAGAGCAGGTCACCGGTCTGGTAGCCCGCTTCGATGCCTTTGCGGAACCACGGGGTCAGGCTTGACCAGTGATTGCTCCAGTGGTGCACGAACATGGCATAAACGTAAATCACCCGAGCTCGCAAGGTCAGGTCGTCGAGGCGCTCGTTAATGGCCAGTCCGACTTTGCCGTACTGGTAGCCCAGTGCGGGTTCATCCAGCTCGCCGCATAACAGCATGCCGTAGCCGGCATAGGCAAAGGCGGATTCGGGGCAATTTCCGTGGCGCAGGGAAAGGTTGACGGCTTTCAGTACCAGATAGGCAAATAAATTGCCGCTGCCCGAGAGGAAGGCCGCGGCGAAAATCTCCATCAGCAGGCGCATGGCGATCAGTGTGGCTTCATCCTGCACCAGCGGGGCATCCACCAGATCTTCGATCGCCCGGTCGCCGAGGTTCACCAGGACCCGGTGTCGCTCCTCGGCAATATCCGCCAGGGTGGGTTGATCGGTGAAGGCTACGCCGAGCAGGTTGAGTCCCTGGATGGCGGACAGAATAGAGTCTTCCATGCGGCCCAGGGTGGCGTACTGGCGAGTGCGGATGGCGAAAATATTGCCGCGCTCCAGGTCAGAATGCGCGTGCTGCATCATCAGCTCGATCCAGCGCTCCGCCTCTTCGGTGCGGCCGGTGAGGTAGGTGCACTGCTGGGTTTCCGCAGCCAGTGATTGCATTAGTGCCGGAGTCTCCTGCCAGGGATCACCGGGCAGCAGCTCGGCGGCCACTCGCAGATAGTTCAATGCCGCCTCGTAGGCAGCGGAGTGCTTGGCGCGTATCCCGGCCCGTAAATTCAATGCGGCCAGCTGCAGCCGCTCGGTGTCGGTTTTGATCAATGAGCGAGCCTCATTGAGGTGGCCGACAATGTCGATCAGGCGATCATCGGGGACGCTGTCATTGGCAAATTTTGAGTCGGTAGCACAGCTCTCGACATACTGGTTTTCAGCCTCTCTTTTTTCAGAACTTCTATCTTCAGAAGCTCTGCTTGTCTTTTCTCCGTTTGCAGGTGTCCGGTTACCAGCGTGTTCCAGCATCAGGCGACCGACAGAGTAGTGCACTGCTTGTTGCTGCTGTACATCAATCAGCGCGTAGGCCGCCTGATGCACGCGGTCATGCTGGAATCGATAGTTCGGGTTGAGGGAGGGGAGGATGTCATCCCCGTCTGTTGTATGCTCCGCTTGCAGGTTTTCTTCGACAGAACAAGCAGTTTGTTGCTGAGCATGGATCTGCTCCGTGCCCAGCAGCCGATAGTCACTGTGCAAAGGGATAATGGTGTGCTGCTTAAGCGCCGGCAGCAGTCTCGCGGCGGTCTCGGCGAGGGGTTGCTGGTAGATGACCGCCAGTGTCTGCAGGTCGAAGGTGCCACCGATGCAGGCCGCCAATTGCAACACTCGTTGGGTCTCCGGTGTCAGCCGCCGCAGGTTATCCACCATAAACTCGACGACGTCGCTGCTGACCCCTGACCATTGGGCAGCGTCCAGGTCCCAATCCCAGCGACCAGCAGCGGGATCAAAAGAAATGGCTTCCTGTTTATGGAGTTCGCGCAACAGCTCATTAGTGAAGAACGGATTGCCCTGAGCCTTGGCGTAAAGCATGTCACTCAGGCGCCGCGTTTCGCTGACGTCGCGACACAGGGCGTCGGCCACCAGCTGCGCTACCGAGCCCGGGTTCAGAGGGCCAATGGGCAGCTGACGGATAAGTCTCTGCGGTTGCAGGTCATCGAGTAACAGGCGCAGGGGGTGACCCACACCCACCTCGTTACTGCGATAGGCTCCGATTAACAGCAGGTGACTCAGGTCGTGGGAGGTGACCAGGCGCCGCAACAGTTCCAGCGTGGGGATATCGCTCCATTGCAAATCGTCGAGAAACAGCACCACTGGGTGCCCCTCTCCGGCGCACACGCGCAAAAAAGCCGTCAGTACGAGGTGCAAACGGTTGCGGGCCTCCGCCGGTGGCAATTTGGCCACGGCCTGCTGGCGGCCAATGATCAGTTCCAGCTCGGGCACCAGTTCTACCACCAGTTGTGCGTTTGGCGCCAGCGCCTCCAGCAGGCGTTCACGCCACTTTTTCAGCGAGGCCTCAGGCTCCGCCAGCAGCCGCTGCACCAGGCCGCGGAAAGCCGCGGCGAGGGGGGCGTAAGCCTCACCCTGCTGATATTGGTCGAACTTGCCCTGCACCAGAAACCCGCGTTCGCGCACCAGGGGGCGGTCAATCTCGTTAACGAGGGCCGATTTGCCCACTCCGGAGTAGCCGTGCACCAGGCAAAACTCGTTCCCCCCGAGTACCGCCGCCTCAAACAACGCCAGCAATTCCTGCAGTTCGCGTTCGCGGCCATAGAGGCCTTGCGGTACCAGGAATTTCTGCACCACATCGTTTTGGCCCAGTGCGAAGGGCTCAATGGTCTGGCCTGTCGTCAGCCGGTCGGCGCAGAGTTCCAGGTCGTGTATCAAGCCCGCCGAGCTCTGGTAGCGGGCCTCGGGGTTTTTGGCCAGCAGCTTGAGGACGATGGCCGAAATGGCTTCCGGCACCTGGGGGGCAATGTCATGGGGGGCCGGAGGCAGGCGGCTGATGTGGCTGTGCACCCATTCCAGCTGGTTGTCCGCCTGGAAGGGGCGTTGACCGGTCAGCAGCTCAAACAGCAGCACGCCAAGGGAATAGTAGTCAGAGCGGTAGTCCAGATCCCGGTTCATGCGTCCGGTTTGCTCTGGTGACATGTAGGGAAGCGGCCCCTCAAGCCGACGAGACATCTGCACCGCTTGACGTTCCTGGTCCAGTTCCGAGGTGATGCCGAAACCGGCCAGGGCAATCGAGCCAGTGGCCGCAACGAAAAATACATGCTCCGGGGTTAGAGCCTTGTGCACAAGATCCCGGGCATGGATCTGGCCCAGTGTGCGTGTGAGATCAATGGCGATGTCGAGGACTTCGGCCACGAGTAAGCCGTTGCCATTTGCCGGGTCAGACTTTGCCTGCTCAAGGCGGGACCGCAGGGTGCTTTCTAAGATTTCGCCGACCAGGGCCAGGTTGCCGCTGCCATGGGGGACGACGCCGTATATCTGGCGTACCCCATTGATGTCTTCCAGACGCTGGGCGATGGCTCCCTCTCGACGTATGCGAGCGATTTGCTGGCGATCAGGGTATTCCGCTTCAAGTGTCTCCAGAGTCACGGGGGCACTGTCGGCAAGACGACGAGCGCGATAAACCACCCGGTCGTTGTGCCGACACAGAACAGAACCGACCTCGTAGCCGGGTATTTGCAGACCCTCAGTCACCTTGCGTCTCCCTTGCCGTTCGATCAGACGTCGAAAAGTCGGTTAAAGGTCTTGCAATAGGCTTCGTGTGCGGTCTCGAGCAGGGGGTCGCCGTGGCCGCACAAGGCGTGCTTGAACGACAGTGCCTTGAGGCGGTTAAAGTCGTCCGCCGTTGGAGCCGCTGCCTGAAGCCAGACGGGGCCGAGGTTGGCCGGGGTGAAAAAGCCCATCTCCTGCATCATGGCGGTTGATGAATCAGAGAAAAACTCGTCCGGTGCCAGCCAGTTTTGCAGCGCATCGCAGGCAATGACAATGCCGCCGGCGCGGTCGAGGCGTAGAATGCCTTCGGGAATCTGGGCGGTCTCAAATTGAAACAGGGTGGCATCCGCAATGGGTAATGGGCCGTCCACGGTAAGAGTGCGTGCCGTCATCTGGCTGCCCTCGAATGCTTGTTCTGCTTCAACTCCGTGCTGGCATGGTGCTGCGTCCAATCCTGGCATGGTCCAGTATTGAGCACCGTAGTGACCCACATAAAACTCATCATCACGCCCGTGCAGGGCGCCGAGGCGAATGACATCGGTGACCTGACCAAGTTTATCCAGTTCTGCCAGGCCTTCATCGCTGAGGCGCACGCTGTTAATCAGGATCAGGCGTTCGCCTTCGCGCACCACGGTCATATTGCGGCTGAACTGCCAATCCGTATCCATGAGGACGGTATCCATGGCGCCGCTGACAAAATAGACACCGGCAAGGACTGCTTTCAGGTCGCCATGGGGTAGCGCGGGGGGTAATGAAGTTGGGGGAAACGGTTCCATCGTTACACTCGTCAATTTTTTTCATAACTGAAGCGACCCACGTAGCGATACTCCCGGGCATACTCGTTGAGATACGCATTGAGGTAGTGTCGCTGGGGCTCATTGAGGCGTCCCTGCCTGATATCGTCCATTGATTCGTTGCTGGTACTGCTGTCCAATCGCTTTAGGTGAAACAGTGTCATATCTTGCCCGCCGAAGAAACCCTTCAAAAATTCATGCAGTGGACGTGCCGCCGACATATCAAACACGGCACCCCACAGTGCTGTATACAAAGGTTGTTGCGCCAGCGAGCCCTCATTGAAGAGAGGGTAATCACCCGCTGGGGGCGAGAACGGGGGATAGTCTTGTGGCTGATGGACGGGCTGCGCCATCAGGTCCTGTACATAACTGGTGTCGAGGCCGGCACGACGGGCACCGTCAACCACGATATTGAGGTAGCGGCGACTGGGCAGGCAGTTGTCATCGATAAACTCGGGCATTCCGACGTAGGTCAGTGCGTTAACCGGTTCGGCATCAGCTTCGGTCTCCAGTTCGACGGTGATGCGGTCGTAGCCGTGGCCATAGGCCTCGGCGGCATCGAGAGGCTCCAGGGCTTCATCCGGGCAGTCGTAGAGGACACCGAGCACCCGATCATCGGGGTTGTCGCTGCGCTCGATGTTGCCGACGCCGCCCTCGTGGCGAAAAAAGTGCTGCACATTGAAGTGCAGGCGCCAACCGTGCAAAACCGCACGCCGAGCGGCCAGGGGTTCTAAGCCCTTAGCCCGCAGCGATGTCATGTTCATGTTGGAGCCAAAGCCAAAATAGCGAAACATGTGGGTGCCCAGCCCCTCCTTAATTTGTCAGCCTATAACATATTATGTCGATAAATTCTGGGTGCTGACGCGAAAATTGCTATAACAATACAGGGATCATGGCTGAAATCAATATCCGCAATACGCTGCAGGCTCACTCGGTTGGTTTACCCGTTCAAGCTGGAGGGTTTGGAGGATGGGATAAGGTGGATCAAAAAAGGGGATGAGGAGTAAGGGGATGAGGTGTAAGGGGATGAGGAGGAGTATGGGGCGGTCATTAGGTGTTGTGCAGCCTGCTGCAGGAATCCTGCTGCCTATTGCCACAACGTGTCGCATTCTCTGCTGGGCTTGAAGTGAGAAGTTCTGGACCGAGCGACCCAGAACCTCGTTTAACTTCAGCTCAGCTTGGCCAAACCGGCTTCGTACACTGGGCTTCCCAGAGGAAGACTGTTGATGCGCGCCGTCAACTCTTCCTCGTCATCGCCGACATTCTTCGCGGTTGGGGAATCCAGGTTGGCGCCAGGCCTTGTTACGCGGACCATATCGTCGCCAATCATTCGGAGTGAGAGGCTGCGTCTTGTAGAGCCTGCCGGTGAGGGGCCGCCGCCGTGCAGGCAGCTTGGGTGGAAAATCAGCAGGTCGCCACGCTTCATGCCACAGGGCATGATGTCCCACTTGTCACGCTCGGCTTCAATTTCTGGCAGGCGGGGCATTTCCTTCTCATCGTATAACGGGAGTGTGTCATCGCTCGGATCGAAGAACGAAGGGTTGTAAAGTGTCTGTTTGTGCGACCCTCGGACTATTTCGAGCGCTGACTCCTCAGGGATATCGTGCATCGGAATCCAGAAGACAACAAACTTGCTTCCATCCATTGCGTGGTAGGGTGTGTCCTGATGCCAAGGCGTTCGCCTTACTGGCTTTTCGCCACCGTCCTTATAGAACAGTTGGTCGTGGAAATACCAGACATCTCCAGAACCGAAAGCTTTTTTGCAGATTTCAACGATGGGGGTTTGCTCAAACATTGTTTTGAATGCTGGTTTGCTGCTTGAGTCCTCGACAGACTGGATGAAAGTTCCGCCAGACTCTGCGTAGAGATGCTGAGTAAGTGCGGAGGGGTTGTCCAGGTTGCCCTGGTAAGCTGCTTCTATGAGCTTCATCTGCTCATCATTGAATGCCCCTTCGACGATCAAAAACCCATCGCGATGGAATCTTTCGGAGAAGCTGTTCTTTTCACTTAGGTTTGTGCGTATTTCTTTAGAGTTCGACATGTTGCCTCCTGATCGAAAAGCCGTAAGTTACTTGTCGTTATGAACTTGGCCTACTGAGTCAGGCATGGGCAGCTTGGGTGCTTCATAAAAATGTGCGATTTTCCAGCCGTTTGAGGTGCGACGCATCTTAAGGTCGTAGTAGACATACACTTGAATGTTGACACCCTTATGTGAGCGTCCCATGCCACAAATATAGGCATAACAGCGCGCTGTATCGCCAGCATATTCAGTCACTCGGAAGTTGGTCAGCGTGTGCATGTGATGGGACATGGTCTCAAAGACTTGCGCATAGAACTCACGAATGGCACCTGCGCCTTCAAAAACACCCAGGTCCAGTCCTGAGAGGTCCAGTACCGCATCTTCGGTAAAGACTGCCACCATTGCATCCAGATCAGTCAGTCCATCAACAGCGGTCAGATAATCGAGCAGCGCGTCTTCCAGGTCGCGGCGGTCTTGTAGCGTTAGTTGATCACTCATATTTAGCTCCTTAGTTATTGGTATCGACATGTGCTTGTCGTGCATCTGAGATAAGTGTTCATCTGCTTGGGGTAACCCCTTGCTGGCTTTATTATATTACGCTCGTAATAAAATAAAAGGAAAAAAGTTGATTTATACGCTATAAAATTTATAACTCACTGTTTTATAAGTATATTTATTGTTTTTTTTATTGAGGTTTAAAAGTTTTTGTAATATAAAGAAGTTGTTGCGCAGATGCGTTAAAACGTTCTAAACAGGAGTAGGTCGTGCCCGCAATTGTTGATCATGATGCCCGAAGGTTGGAGGTCGCTGCGGCTGTGGGAAGACTGGTGGCCCGGGGTGGAATTCAGGCGGTGACGGTTCGATCTGCGGCGAAAGAGGCAGGCTTCAGTACCGCCGTCATTGGACACTACTTCCACAACAAAGATGATTTGATCAGCTTTACCTACCTTTCTGCACGAGACCGGACACGCTTCCGTGTTGAGCGAGCGCTCCTTGCGGGAAAAAACGTCTTTGATTGCCTGAAAGAGTGTCTACCCACTAACGCAAGTCAGCGTAGCGACTGGATCGTTTGGTTCGGTCTTTGGGGCATGGCAAGTGGAAACCCTGCACTGGAAAAGGAGAGCAGCAAGGGCTTGTTGGAAGCCAGCACACTGTTTATTGATGTGCTGGAGGCGGCCAAAGCTCGCGGTGAACTTGCCGAGTCTGTTGACTGTGTGGCTCAGGCTCAGCGCCTGTTGGCTCTAATCAATGGTATCGCCGCATTGTGGGTGCAAATGCCCGACCACTGGACGGCAAAAACCCAATTGGAGTTACTGAAATCTGAACTTGAATTTATTAGTGCTCACTGAACGTTGATTTGAATTCAGGAGGCTGCACTTGCAAGGTGCGCGGATTCAATCGTCATGGCGTTCATAATGAGCCCGCGTTTTCTGGCTGGTGGCCGCTGAATGCGTCTGTTTCATGGAGTGATGGGCGATGTTCGGCAGGGGTGTCTTTGAGCCGGTCGGTTGATCGTGCACTTTGGCGTATTCCCGGGATGATGTTAGGAGCGGGCAAGGGCAATCACCAGGGCGGGTATTTAAATGCGGCTAAAGGCGATTTAACTCCGACCGGAGGGTGGTTCAAGTGGGCATGGACCTGGACGGCTGCCAGATTTCTCCTTTGACAATGAATGAGGCCCGCGGTGTGAGCGGATCCATTGTTTATTTGATCGCAGTAACCCGATCATTCATCATGTCCGCCATGCGCTCACTCTCTCCCCAACAAGCTTACCTGCAGGCTAAAATTCAGCAGGGTTTTGTCGCCGATCCGGCCCAGGAGCGTGCGCTACAGGTGCTCGAAGACTGCTATCAAGCCATGCACGCCAATCCTGCTCACTCTGGAACTCTTCAACCCGGTGCCGGTATTTATCTGTGGGGGCCGGTAGGGCGCGGCAAGACGTGGTTGATGGATGCCTTTTATCACAGTCTGCAAGTGCCCGCGCGGCGCCAGCATTTCCACCATTTTATGCGGTGGGTTCACCGTCGATTGTTTGCCTTGACCGGCACCGCCAATCCGCTGTTGGCGCTGGGGCGGGAGCTTGCGCACGACGTGCGGGTGCTCTGCTTTGATGAGCTGTTCGTCAGTGATATTGGTGATGCGATGCTGCTGGGGCCTTTGTTTCAGGCGATGTTCGATGCTGGGGTCGTGGTGGTCGCTACGTCTAACCAGCCCCCGCAACAACTTTACGCCGATGGCTTCAACCGCGATCGGTTTTTGCCCGCCATCGCCGCGTTGCAGGCCCATATGCAGGTGGTTGAAGTCGACGGCGGTCAGGATCATCGTCAGCATCCTGGCACCGTTTGCCAGCGTTACTGGGTGGGGAATGCCGAGGTGTTGCCGGCCCTGTTTGAGCGGTTGAGCGGTTCCCAGGCTGCGGTAGAGCACTCGCTGCTATTGGGCGGGCGTCAGTTGCCGGTGCTGGGTTGCAGCGATGCCGCCATTTGGCTGGAGTTTGAGAGTCTGTGTGGTCAACCGTTTGCGGCAGTAGACTTTATTGCCCTGTGTGATCGTTTTCCGACGATTTTGCTCGGCAAGGTACCGAGCCTGAGCGCCAGTCGACGAGCCGCCAGGATTGCACGTGGCACAGAGAATGGCGTGGAGCGCGTCGCCGCCGGAGACCGCGAGCTGCCTGCGCTATCCATCACCGATGACAGCGTGCGCCGTTTTATTGCCCTGGTGGATGAGTGCTATGACCGGCAGGTGCCCTTGTATATTGAAGCGCAGGTGCCGCTAACAGAACTGTATACGGAAGGTCACCTGGCCTTTCCATTCCGCCGCAGCTTGAGTCGATTACAGGAAATGCAGTTGCAGCGTTTTGGCCAACAGGCATTTACCCTTCAAGGCTGAAACGTTCCGCGATCATGCTCTTGCTGCTTGTTTGTCAGGGCGTTTACTCCGCGTACTCGTCTGCTCATCAAGTTGCGGTGTCATGAAAGCTAGGCCGACGCTCATGTGGGCTTTTGCTCTGAGCAGGCGACAGCGCAAACCACAGGCAGGTACGGATACACAAGAAAACCAAACACGACTCATTAATACCTTGCGTCGACTTGATGGGTCTCGAAAACCTTCCACGGGTTAATCCGTTCAAGCTCCCGGCTGGGCCTATATCCCCGGGTGGGCTACCATATCAACGTCTGCCGATGTAAATTAGCTGGAAACACCATCACACAGGGAACCATGATGCCAATGTCCACGCCGCCACCCGACAAGCCTTCTGACAAGGGGGGCCCACCCCGCAAGCCGCCTGAAGCCCTGCATCGGGACCCCTGGTTTGTCTGGTTGATGATGGCGGTCTTCTTCTCTTATTTCTGGCTTGCCCAGGGGCAGGATCAGCAATCCCCCCTCCTGCCGTACAGTGAGTTTATCCAATCCCTGGAAAGCGGTGAAATTGGCCGAGTGGAAATCAGAGGGCTGGATTTGTCGGGTGGTTACAATAACTCGGATAAGTCCGTCGACTTTAGAACCCGTTTGCCCGAATTTATTGGTGATGAATTTCTGCAGAAGCTGGAATCCGCGGATGTTGATGTCAATGTTAAATCCAGTGAAACCCCGGTCTGGGTCAATCTGTTGGTGGGCTTTTTGCCCTGGGTTTTTATCATTGGTGTATTTGTGTTGCTGTCGCGCTCTGTTCAATCCCGCATGGGGGGGATGGGTGGACTCGGGGGCGGGTTGAGCTTTTCCAATTCCAAAGCCCGGCGTTTTGAGAAAAAAGAGGGGGGCATTACCTACGATGATGTGGCTGGGCTGGAGGGGGCCAAACAGGATTTGGGGGATATCATCGAATTTCTCAAAAACCCTGAGAAATACCAGGCGTTGGGAGCCAAAATTCCCAAAGGTATCCTGATGATGGGGGCGCCGGGTACGGGGAAAACACTCCTGGCCAGAGCAACAGCAGCGGAAGCCGGGGTGCCTTTTTTCTCGATCACCGGGTCGGAATTCATTGAGCTCTATGTGGGGGTGGGGGCTTCCCGTGTGCGGGATATGTTTCTCACTGCGCGTAAAGAAGCCCCGGCTTTGATTTTCATTGATGAGATCGATTCTGTTGGCAGAATTCGGGGAACGGGCATGGGGGGCGGAAATGATGAGCGGGAACAGACGCTGAACCAGATACTGGCGGAAATGGATGGCTTTGATCCGGAAGACGTGGTGGTGGTGTTGGCGGCGACCAACCGGCCGGATGTCCTTGATCCGGCCTTGCTGAGGCCTGGCCGCTTTGACCGTAAGGTCGTGTTGGATCTGCCGGATAAGGCGGCGCGGGTGGCCATTTTTCAGGTCCACACTCGTAAAACGCCCTTGGCCAGCGATGTGGATTTGAAAAAATTGGCCGGTATGACGGTCGGGTTTTCCGGGGCGGATATAGAAAACCTGGTCAATGAGGCCAGCTTACGGGCTGCCCGGGAGGATCGGCATGATGTGACCAGTGATGATTTTCTGGTGGCGCGAGAAAAGGTCCTGATGGGGGATGAGCGGCCCAATCTGCTGACGTCCGCTGAACGTGAACGTGTTGCTTGTCATGAGGCAGGTCACGGACTGATCACATTTTATTCCGAGCATTCCGATCCTTTACAAAAAATCAGTATTGTTCCCCGAGGGCGAGCCCTGGGTGTCACTGAGCAATTGGCCAGTGAGGAGCGGCACAATTTTGACGAAGACTTTTTACGGGATCGGTTGCGTATTTTTATGGGAGGGCGCTGTGCAGAACAGTTGCTCTACCATAACTGCAGTTCGGGCGCGGCGGACGATTTAAAGCAAGCGACCAAGTTGGCTCGCCAAATGGTGGTTAACTGGGGCATGAGTAAAGATGTGGGGCCGATGGGGTTTGCAGAAGGTGAGCGTCACCCTTTCCTGGGGCGAGAGCTCACAGAGCCCAGACCTTACAGTGAGGCACTTGCGGAAAAGATTGATGAAGAAGTGAAGCAGCTGCTGTTGCGAGCCGAAGCCGAAGCGATGGAATTGTTGGACAAACATCGTCAGGGACTGGATAAGTTGATGGCTGAACTGTTGGAACATGAATCGCTGGGAAGCGAAGAAGTAGTGGCCTGTCTCTCCTGATTTGGCCGGCGTGATCCGCCAGGGAAGGTAGATCCCTGCGGATAGAGCGGGTGTTGCGTGAGTTTGACCGTCTGTTGAGCTCTACCCCTCGCTGCCGTTGTGTATTTGGCCATTCCCGTCACATTCTTTTGTGAACACTATCCGTTTGTGAACACTATTGGCTTGTTAGCACTGTCGTTGGTTAGTGCTGTCGCAAAACACCCCTCCTGTTGATTGGCCCCCTGGCGGTTATTGGCCATCACAACCTTGCAGCGTTTTTTGATGTAGGCACACTGGGTTCTGGTGAGGTTCGCGCAGCGGTAAACGCTACCCAGTAACAATCTGGCAACAGGCAACAGGCAACAGGCAACAGGCAACAGGCAGCGGATCTTACAATATCGCTTTCAAAACTTCTCGATCTGGACGGGAATCGGTTGATGCTTTTGCGTTACCTTCAGTGTGCCTGGTGTCGATGCGCTGCCTTGATGCAATCCAAAGTGCCGCGCTACCGTATTCTGAATCAGGTGTTGTAATCGCGTTTTCTTCACAGAATTTGCCACCTTCCTGTGCTTTCTTGCCATAACCGCTATTGATCAGCAAACCCACTGAGAACCAGTTGGTGGCGTGCTAAACCTTTTGCGACTAGTCTGTAGCTATTGCCTTGAATATGGGAGAAAAGTTTGTATGCCTCGTTTAACGACTGCGGTTGTCACCGCTGCCGCGCTGTTTTTTCTGGCCAGTGCCCAGGCCGAAGACAGAGCCTGGAAATACACCGCAGGTGCGGATTACAGCTCTGGTGATTACGGTGGTGACCCTGTGGATACAGACATTCTGTTTCTGCCGGTCTCAGCGTCATACAGTACTGGGCAGTGGACGTACAAGGCGTCTACGGCACTGGTTAAAATTGACGGCCCAGGCAATGTCATTGGTATCGGTGGCGACGGTATTGTCATTGACGGAGGGAATACCCAATCGACGGCTGAAAGCGGTTTTGGAGATACCTGGCTGGGGGCTGCCTATGAGGTGGACGCAGTACCGGCGCAGTGGTTTTATCTGGATGTAGGTGCCAAGCTTAAAATACCGACGGCCGATGATGATAAGCGCCTGGGTACTGGAGAAGTCGACTACAGCTTTTCCGCCGATGTTTATAAACCTTATGGGCAATACACACCTTTCGCAAATCTGACGTACAAAATCAAGGGAGATCCGCCCCAGGGCGATCTGGATAATGTATTTGCCTTATCCCTGGGTTCAGATTATCGCTACAGTGATCAACGCAATTTTGGCGCTTCTCTGGATTATCAGCAGTCGGCAACCTCAAGTGACGACTCTCTGGAGCTCTTCGCTTATGTCAATCACCGCCTGTCGGATCAGTACAGTGTCATGTTTTACAATTATTTGGGCTTAATGGACGGCAGTCCGGATTATGGTCTGGGAATACAGTTTTCTTATCGCCCTTAAGTTTCGCGCTTGATGGCGAGCGATGGTTTGAAAGGAAAAGTTGGAAGTACAAAAATAACGAATTCAAAACATGAGGAAATTACGAAAGATGAACGTTAAGAAATACAGTTATGGTTTATTGGCCGCACTGTCATTGTCGGCGACAACAGTTTATGCCCAAACCGAAGGCGAGGCTACAACTGCGCCCGATGTGATAGAACCCGCGGAGATTGTCTTTTCCGAAGGAAATCAGCAAGTGATTGAAAAAATTGCCAGCGACTTCAGTGAGTTGGGTGATGGTCACAGTGAAGATTTAGTCAAGACCTTGCGCACGGGCGGTACTTACAGTGTCGAGACGGAAGTTGAGAAAGTCATTGTTGATAATGAAGGCAATCCGGTTCTGGATGCAAACGGACTCGAGCAAACTGAAATTGTCATTGAAACCGTGACTCTGGACGCCGACGGTAATGGTATGGGGTTTGGAGAAGTCAGCCTGGCTTTAGGCTTGACCAATGCCTTGCTGGAAGACGGGGCAACAGATTTGGATGTAATTGCGGCACTGTCGAATGCGGAAGGTAACGGCATTCTTGATTTGCGAGCGGCCGGAATGGGGTGGGGGGAAATCTTTCACGAATATGATATGAATGTTGGCCAGGTAATGAAAGACATTAAAGCCAGCAATCGGGAAGGTGCGGTTGTGGCTGTGAGAACGGATAAGCCTCAAAAATCACCGAAATCGCCACGTGTCGAAAAAGCGGAGCGCCCCGTGAAAGCCGAGCGTGCAGATAAGCCTGAACGCCCTGAGAAAGTTGAGCGTCCGGACAAACCTGAGCGCCCGGAAAAACCCGAACGTCCAGAAAAGCCCGAGCGTCCGGAAAAACCTGAAAAGCCTGAGCGTCCCAATAAGTAATATCAATAGCTTGATGGCGAAGATTCTGACGTCATTTGTCATTTCATAGCTTGTTGAGCCTGGGCGTCACTCCAGACGGTGATGCCTCGGTAAGAAAATCCCAATAGGGCAGTATTCGTAAGAATGCTGCCCTTTTTTGTGTCCGTGTTTTCTGTCAGCAGGCTCTGGGGCGGCGCGCCGTGCTGGTTTGCATCAAAATTCTTTTATCTTTTACCAAGGTGGTATCGCCCAGCGTCACAATCTGTGTTCATCCATTACTTGCCACAAGCACACCTATGGTCGATGGTTAGTGGTGTCGAGGTTTGAATATTCATTGCAACGGAGGTCTGCCTGTGAGTTTCCTGTTATTACTGCTCAGCGGATTGGTACTCATATACCTGGGCGTGGGTGGCTTTGCTGCCGCGACAGTGCTGGTTATCGCCACGCTCATCGGCTGGGGGCTGGATGACTTTAATCTCTTAAGCTTACTGATCGGCGGCGGCGTGCTGGGGTTAAGCCTGATCGTGCTGAAGCCGGGCGGTCTGCGAGAGGACAAATTGAGCCTGCCGTTGTTGAAATGGGTGCGGGAGCAGCTGCCTACGCTGTCCTCAACCGAAGCGCAAGCTCTGAAATCGGGAACGGTGGACTGGGATGGAGAGCTGTTTTCCGGTCGGCCGAACTGGAGCCGTTTGTTGAATGCCCAGCCGGCAAAGCTTAGTGGTGAGGAACAGGCGTTTCTCGATGGCCCGGTGGAAACTCTGTGTCAGATGCTGGATGACTGGGCGATTACCCACGAGCACTACGATTTGCCAGAAGCGGTATGGCAATTCATACGTCAGAATGGTTTTTTTGGTTTGGTCATTCCCAAAGCGCAGGGCGGTAAGGGGTTTTCCAACACCGCCCACTCTGAGGTGGTGATGAAGTTGTCGACCCGCAGTGTCTCCGCGGCCGTCACGGTGATGGTGCCCAATTCTCTGGGGCCTGGTGAGCTGTTGATGCACTATGGTACGGAGGATCAGAAGCGGCATTACTTGCCACGCCTGGCCTGTGGAGAAGAGATTCCCTGCTTTGCTCTCACTTCGCCCATGGCGGGCTCCGACGCGGGTGCGATCCCGGACAAGGGAATTGTCTGCAAAGGCCAGTGGCAGGGGAAGGAAGTCCTGGGCCTGAAGGTCACCTGGAACAAGCGCTATATCACCTTGGCGCCAGTGGCGACGTTAATCGGCCTGGCCATCAAGGTCTACGATCCGGATCGGTTATTGCCTGCCAGCCAAGGAGAGACGGCTGCTGAACCAGGCGATGTCCAACAGACCGCAGGCGGGAGCGCGGACGAAGCTGCAGGGCACTCCGCCGAGATAGGTGTGACCTGCGTATTGCTGCCGCGAAATCTGGAGGGCGTGAACGCTGGAGCTCGTCATTTGCCGATGAACACCGTTTTTATGAACGGACCTACGTGGGGAACTGACGTGTTCATTCCCATGGATCAGGTGATCGGTGGTCAGGCTATGCTGGGTAAGGGCTGGACTATGTTGTTGGAGTGCCTGTCCATTGGTCGCTCCATTTCGCTGCCAGCACTGGGCACAGGCGCGGGAAAGGCGGCTAGTCTGGCAACCGGCTCTTACGCCCTGGTGCGGGAGCAATTTGGCCGTTCCATCAGTCAGTTTGAGGGCATACAGGAAGCGCTCGAACCGATGGCAGGCTACACCTATATGATGGATGCGGCACGCCTGCTGACCGCAGGTATGCTGGATCGGGGCATACGGCCGTCAGTGCCTTCGGCGGTGCTGAAATACCGCAATACGGACCTGATGCGGGAGGTGATTAATCACGCAATGGATGTGGTGGCCGGACGCGGGGTGATCACTGGGCCGCGTAACTTTCTGGCGAGAGGCTATCAGGCGGTGCCCATTGGCATCACGGTGGAAGGTGCCAATATTTTGACTCGCAGCCTGATGATTTTTGGCCAGGGGGCGATTCGCTGTCACCCCTTCATTGTGGAGGAAATAGAAGCCGCGGGAATGGCCGATGAATCGGCCGCAGTGAAGAAGTTCGACGTCGTTTTTTATCGTCACTTGGCCCATACTGGCCGAAATGCCCTGCGCGCCTGTGTGATGGCGGTGACTCGGGGGTGGCCGGAATCGGTGCCTGAAGGCGGTGCCATTCGCTCCTATTACCGTCAGCTGGCGCGTTTTTCGGCGGCCTTTTCGTTCATGACCGACGTATCTTTATTGAGTGTCGGAGGGGGACTTAAAGCCCGTCAGCGCCTGTCAGGGCGGATGGCGGATTGTCTGGTTCAGCTTTATTACGCCACAGCGGTGATAAAACAATGGCATGATGAAGATTATCCTGAGAATCAGAGGCCGCTGGTGGAGTGGTGCCTGCAAACCTGCCTGCGAGATTTGCAGCGGTCCATGCGAACACTGATCATCAACTTTCCTGTGAGGCTTCTGCGATGGCCTCTGCGGCTACTGATTTTTCCTCTGGGTGCCACCGGGCTTAACGGCCCCGATGATCGATTAGGTCAGCAAGTGGCAGCCAGCATTGTTGAGGATACCCCCTTGCGGCAGCGAATTACTCGGGGCTGCTACTACAATACCGACCCGAACGACCCTCTGGGGCGGGTGTTAAACGCTTACCGACTGGCCAACAATACACTCGAACTGCGAACACGCCTGCACACCGCAATGCGTCATCGAGACGCCAATGACTTGAGTGGCATTGACCTGCTGTTGGGGCATCAGCGTAAAGAGTTGGTGGACTGGGCATGCGCGGAGGGGGTAATCAAAGAAACTGAGCGTGAACCGCTTCTGGAGGCTTTGACGGCGCTCTACGATGTAATCCGGGTTGATGCCTTTGACGGTGATGAGCTGAAAGCGTTAGCCGAGTCGACTGCAGGCAAACGCAAGGTGGTTGAACGCCCGCCGAAGGATGCCTGATACAGACTTTGGCGCCATACCCTTGGTTAGGCGCCACAATCCTTTGTTATACGCCACAATCCTTTGTTATACGCCACAATTCTCTATTTCAGCCTGCCATTCTTTTAACTTTGGTCATTTCTTGTCTAGTCTTTATGGCACTGATGAATAAACCATCCAATCAGCACTGGACGGGTAATGGGAGGGCGTGTGACTGACTTTAACGAACCTATCACACCGGAAGATACACTGCAGCGCAAGGAAGAGTGGCGTATGTTTATGTTTATCATCATCTTCCTGTTTCCAATTCTTACAGTGATGTTTGTCGGTAGTTATGGGTTTATCGTCTGGATGTATCAACTGCTGGCCGGACCTCCCGGATCAAGTGGGTAATTGAGGGTTCCACGTCTACAGAACGTCACTTGCATGACGTATTTATATCTGCTCACGGTATTCACACTAATAAATAACGTTTTTAACGGGCGTGAGTAGCAGGTCATCCCAGCATAAAATTTCTTTATCTGCGAAAATTAACGACAGGGGCGTTTTAAATTCCACCTGAAACTTTAACCTGAACTTTAAGAAGCTCTTAGATGAATACTACACTTGACGTTGGCGGGCGATCGGATTTCGGGAAATTAAACCAACCGGAAATTATTGCGACAGAAAAGGTGTCTGTTCCTCTCCACATCGCCAGTCTGATTGTGCATGTGCGGAAAAATTATCTTGAGACGGTGAAACAATGGGTTGAGGCGTTTTCCTGTTCGGACATTCAGACAGAAATCCACGCGGAAAGCGAACAAGGCAAGCTGGTGGTGGTGATAGAGACGGAAGATGAAAAACATATTTTGGCTTTGATCGACACGATCGTCGAGCAGCCCGGGGTTCTGAATTCTGCTCTGGTGTATCACGAAATTATTCCGGAGGATGAAGTCTGATGACTATTTCGCGTCGTGAATTTGCCAAAGCCAATGCGGCGGCGGTGGCCGCCATCTCCATTGGCTTGCCGGTGCCGGCCAGCGCTTCCAATCTGATTACCAATCGTGATTTGACCACGCTCAAATGGGACAAGGCGCCCTGCCGGTTCTGTGGGGTGGGGTGTGGTGTGATGGTGGCCACCAAAGACAATCAGGTAGTGGCTACACACGGTGACGTTAAGGCCGAAGTTAACCGGGGTATCAACTGTGTCAAAGGGTATTTTCTGTCAAAAATCATGTACGGCAGTGATCGTTTAACGACACCGATGCTGCGCATGAGCAACGGCCAGTACGATAAGCAGGGAGATTTCACACCCATCAGCTGGGATCAGGCTTTCGATATTATGGCGGACAAGTTCAAAGAAGCCATTCGGGAAACCGGCCCTGAAAGCGTAGCGATGTTAGGCTCGGGGCAGTGGACGGTGTTTGAAGCCTACGCAGGCAGTAAATTCATGAAGGGGGGCTTGCGCAGCAACAACCTGGATCCCAATGCCAGGCACTGCATGGCTTCGGCGGTGGGTGGTTTCATGCGCACCTTTGGTATAGATGAGCCCATGGGGTGTTATGACGATATAGAGCATGCGGATGCGTTTGTGCTGTGGGGTTCCAACATGGCTGAAATGCACCCGATGCTGTGGAGCCGAGTGACGGACCGGCGCTTGTCGTTCGATCACGTAGAAGTGGTGGCCATGTCGCCGTATCAGACCCGTAGCTTTGATTTGGCGGATCTGCGCATTGTCTTCAAGCCCCAAACCGATTTGATTATTTTGAATTACATCGCCAATTACATTATCGAAAACGACAAGGTCAATCATGATTTTGTCAAAAAACATACCCGGTTTGCCCGCGGACAGGATGATATCGGTTACGGCTTGCGGCCTGAGGATCCGCGGCAAGTGAATGCCAAGGGGGCAGATAAGGCCGGGGCCTCCACAGAGATTACGTTTGAGGAATTTGCCGAGTTCGTTAAACCCTACACTCTGGAACGAACGGCCAAAGAAACCGGTGTGGCCGAAGAACGGTTGGAGCGGTTGGCCAGGATTTATGCCGATCCCAACAAAAAAGTCATGTCGTTATGGACCATGGGCTTTAACCAGCACACGCGGGGTGTGTGGGCCAATAACATGGCCTATAACCTGCATTTGCTCACCGGTAAAATTTCCGAACCCGGCAACAGCCCCTTCTCGCTGACAGGTCAACCCTCGGCCTGTGGCTCCGCCCGTGAGGTAGGAACCTTTTCTCACCGTTTGCCGGCTGACATGGTAGTGACCAATCCCGAGCACCGGGCCAAAACAGAAAAAATCTGGAAGCTCCCCGAGGGTACGATTCCCGATAAAAATGGCTTTCATGCGGTGTTGCAAAGCCGAAAGTTAAAGGATGGTGTGATCCGGGTGTATTGGACGCAGGCGTGTAACAACATTCAGGCCGGACCCAATCTGAAGCAGGAAACCCTGCCGGGCTGGCGCAATCCCAAGACGTTTGTGATTGTGTCAGATGTGTATCCGACGACATCCGCCCAGGCGGCAGATTTGATTTTACCCAGTGCCATGTGGGTTGAAAAAGAAGGCGCGTTTGGCAATGCCGAACGACGCACCCAGATGTGGCATCAGCTGGTGTCTGCCCCTGGTGAGGCGCGGTCGGATTTGTGGCAGGTGGTGGAATTTTCCAAGCGCCTGAATGTCGATGACATCTGGCCCGAAGAACTGCTGGCGAAAGCGCCGGAATTTCGCGGCAAAAATTTGTATCAGGTGTTATTTACCAACGGCAATGTCGACCAGTTTCCCTTGTCTGAAACCGCCAAGGATCAGCTGAACGACGAAGCCAAGGCTTTTGGTTTCTATCTGCAAAAGGGGTTGTTTGAGGAGTATGCGCAATTTGGCCGCGGCCATGGCCATGATCTGGCACCGTTTGAGCGATACCATCAGGAGCGTGGCTTGCGATGGCCGGTGGTGGATGGTAAGGAAACCCGTTGGCGTTTTCGTGAGGGGTACGACCCCTACGTGGAAAAGGGCAGTGGGGTTCAATTTTATGGCCATGCCGACAAGCGTGCAGTGATTTTTGCTTTGCCTTATGAGCCGCCGGCCGAATCGCCGGATGATGCATACCCTTTCTGGCTCAGCACGGGGCGGGTATTGGAACATTGGCATACCGGGAGCATGACTCAGAGAGTTCCCGAGTTGCACGCAGCGGTACCTTATGCCCTGGTGTATATGAATTATGACGATGCCACCGAACTGGGGTTTCGACGTGGCAGCGAAATCAAAGTGATCAGCCGCCGAGGTGAAATACGGGCGAGAGTGGAAACCCGGGGTCGGGTCAAGCCGCCCAAAGGCCTGGTGTTTGTCCCGTTCTTTGATGCCAATCGCTTAATCAATAAAGTCACTTTGGATGCGACCGACCCCATTTCTTTTCAGACGGATTTTAAAAAGTGCGCGGTAAAACTTGAATTGGTCAGTCTGGCGTAACAGCGGAGGATTCATGAAAATGAAATATTTTAGGATCGCGGTTTTGTCCTTCGCCGTTCTCTCTGCAAGTGTCTTGTGGGCTGAGGCAGAGACGTCATTGAATGCCTCAGCGCCGGATGGCATTCGCCCGGGTGGGACACTGGCTGATGAAACCAAAGCGCCGGATATCCCGGAGACTGTCACGCCGATTAAAAAGCCTATGCGTAACTACCCCGATCAACCGCCGACGATTCCACATTCGGTGGAAGGGTATCAAGTCGACCGAAATTATAATCAGTGCCTGAGTTGTCACAGTCGCGCCCGCAGCCCCGATACCGGCGCCCCGATGGTCAGTATTACCCACTATCTGGACCGTGACCATCAGGCTTTAGCCGCCGTGTCACCCCGTCGATATTTCTGTGTTCAGTGCCATGTGCCTCAGCATGCTGTTGAACCGGTGACCAGCAGTAATTTTCAGGGGATTGAAAAAGTACTGGAAGAGAGTCTAAACAGGGAAGTGAACCAGTCAGAAAATCATAACAATGGGATGAAGGCGGCGGAGTAAACCATGCTGAAATTTCTCAAAGAGTACTGGCGGGTTTTTAATCGGCCATCGGCCTATATTGGCCTTGGCACACTCAGCCTGGGGGGCTTTCTGGCCGGAATTATTTTTTGGGGCGGTTTTAACACGGCAATGGAATTTACCAATACTGAAGCGTTTTGTATCGGTTGTCATGAAATGAAAGACAACCCCTATCGAGAGATTACTTCCACCATTCATTACACGAACCGCTCGGGCGTGCGGGCCATCTGTTCGGATTGCCACGTGCCGCATAAGTGGACCGATAAAATTGCCCGCAAAATGCAGGCCTCCAAAGAAGTCTGGGGCAAGGTCTTTGGAACCATCAATACCCGGGATAAATTTCTTGAAAAACGTCGACATCTTGCCGAGCGTGAATGGCGCCGTTTAAAAGCCAACGATTCTCTGGAGTGCCGAAACTGTCATGACTTTGAATTTATGGATTTTACGGCTCAGTCTCCTCGGGCAAAAGCCATGCACTCCACGGAACTGGCTGGCGGAGATAAGACCTGTATCGATTGTCACAAGGGGATTGCTCATGACCTGCCGGACATGGAAGGTGTGCCAATCGGTTCTGCCTATCCTGGGCGTGAGGTAGATCCAGAGCCTGGCTGGCATTCTGCAGGGCAAGCGGTGAATACCGATTTGCCGCTGGAACCGTGGCAGTTGTTTCTGGCTGAAAAATTTCAAGTGGCGCTCAAGCCTTAGAACTGCGCCCAAACCATAGAGCTGGGTTCTCGTTGCTAAAGGTGATAGGGTGCGCACAGGCTCTGGGTTCTGGCCCCGTTGATTACTGAGAGTCCGTGTTATCGCTGAACACTCCTGTTATCACTGAGAATCCATTAATCATCGAGAGCCCCATGAAGTGTCGCTCAAACTGCGGTATGTGCTGTATCGCGCCTTCCATTATTCAAGCCATTCCGGGCATGCCGCAGGGCAAGAAAGCCGGTGAAATGTGCGTGAATATGGACCCGGAAGATTTTTCCTGTGGTATTTGGGGGCAGGAAAACTATCCGGCATTTTGTCACAGTTTTCAGCCTGAAGAGGCCTTTTGCGGTCATTCCCAGGACGAGGCAGAGCAGATTCTCACCTTAATGGAAGCGGAAACGCATCCGGAATTTGGTCGTACATGAACCCCCTTTCCCCGCGCAACTTTCAGTCCCGGGCCTCAGTAACGCACGCTTAAGGCCAGTCCCTGATTTTCAGCCGTATCTTTAGTTAATCCTCCAGGCACTGCAAGTGCTCGGTGTGGTTAAACACCGGTAAACTTTTGCTGCGCAGGCAGAGCTCGGAAATCCCCGTATTGTTCATGCTGTAATTGAGCCATTGGGTGGTGTCGCTGTGAAGGTAGTGGGCCAGGGCGATGGCAATGGCGACTCCGTGTGAGACCACCACCACATTGGCTCCGGCATATTGTTGCAGTATGTCTTCGATCGCCTCAACCATGCGCTGACGGACGGAGTTTTGTGAATCGCCGTTGGGAGGGGTGAAGTCGGGCTCATCCTTAAGCCGAGCGGCAACCCCCATTTTTTCCTGCAGGTCATCAAACGAGGTATCTTCCCAGTCACCCAGGTGAAATTCCATCAATCTGGGATCCAGTTGCACCGGCAGCTGGTGCTGGTCCGCGATAGCCTGGGCGGTGTGACGGGTTCGCTGCAGCGGGCTGGCGATGATGATGTCCGGTTGCATGAACTGGTGAAAAGACTTTCCCAGATAGGCTGCCTGCTCTTGCCCCCGCGGTGTCAGGGCGGTATCGGTCTGGCCGTGCCACACCCGTCTGACATTGGCAAAGGTTTCCGCGTGACGGACAAACGCCAGACGGGGAAAAGCAGTGGGGGTCTTCGAGGACGTAAAGTCGGACATCGAAACAGCTCTCTGTAATGTGAGGATGCTTTAATTCTACACGCGGCCAAGGTATCGGCAACACCCCGGTCTTCCAGAGAAGGTTTTCCGGGCGGAGTTGGCAATCGCGTACCTTTCCGATGGTATCATGGGGGCTAAGTGCAGAGTGGTAATGAAATAATAACTAAGGGTATTTGTGTGAGTATGGTTAAAAAATCTGTGGTAGGTATTGCAACGGGGCTGATGGTCTTGCTGGCAGTGGGGGCGGGGCAGGGGATAACACCGACGTATTTGAGCAATGCCCCGGCCATGTTGACGGGCATGGGTGCAAAGTTAGCCTGCTCGGGGCGCTATGTGTCCAGGTTATCCGAAGAGCAGGCGTTTACCGATCTGCAGTCGTATTCCGGCGTGTTGGCCTTGTTGGATCTCAGTTTCGATGACGCTCACAAGAGCGTTCGTGCGGACTTTTTAGGTCTGGAGACCGCAGAGGCGCAGTATCGGCCGGGCTTGGGGTGTAGCCTGAATATCGGCAAGACCGCAATGCTGGATCAAGCGGTGTTGAAGACCACGTCACGCCGGGCGGAAGACTGGCCCGCAGGGGATGGTGCCAGCAACATTAATCCGCAGCTGCAGGCACGCCTGGGGGCATTGCTGCAGGCGGATAATGAACAAGGCCTGCAGACCCGTGCGCTGTTGGTCGTGCAAAACGGCCAATTGATCGCTGAAAGTTATGCCCCGGGGGTTGGCCAACAGACCCCGTTACTGGGTTGGTCCATGGCCAAAAGTGTGACGGCATTAATGATTGGTCATTTGGAAATGACTGGAAAACTGAATCCTGATCAAGTCCCGGTGTTTGAAGACTGGAGTGCCGATGAACGGCGACATATCGAGCTTCAGGATCTGTTGCACATGTCCAGCGGACTGGATTTCCCCGAGGTCTATGAACCGGGGGCGGGCGCCACCGACATGTTGTTTGTCGCGCACCGGGGGTCTGATCTGCCTCTGGCTGCAGATCTGGTGCATCCACCGGGCAGTGTGTTTGAGTACTCCTCGGGTACCACCAACCTGTTGTCTCGTCTCATCTTCAATCTCAGTGGGGGCACACTGCAAAGCAACCTGGACTGGTTACAGCACCGTCTCATGTCGCCTCTGGGGCTGCACGACTTTGTGTTTGAGCCTGACCCCAGCGGCATTCTGGTGGGCAGTTCTTACCTGTATGCCAGCGCCCGGGACTGGGCGCGTATTGGTCAGCTGATGCTCAATCAGGGTGAGCTGAACGGTCATCGGCTGGTGACCCGGGAGTGGGTTGCCAGAGCGGTAGAACCGAACGCGACCGGGAACAAGAAAAGCTACGGCTACCAGTTCTGGTTGAATCGGGGCGACGATACGCCTCGCTGGGCCGACTTGCCTGCTGACAGCTTTGCTGCGTTGGGAAACCGTAAGCAAGTGGTGATGGTGGTGCCAGAGGCCAACGCTGTGATTGTGAGGTTGGGATGGACTACGGGGGAATATCCCACAAGTCAAAATATGGCCGAAATACTGTCGTGGCTGCCGGAGTCAAAAATGGCAGCTCAATAGCCTGGTCGAAGGATGTCCGGTAAACGCTCAGGGCTGTTAGTTTGTTCGCTGGGGGTCGCTCAGGGCGTTATTTAAAACCGCTCAAGGCTGTTATTTAAAACCGCTCAGGGCTGTTATTTAAAACCGCTCAGGGCTGTTAGTTGAGGTCGCTCAGGGCTGTCCTCGCGGCGGATAAAACCATTAAACCGGATCTCAGGCGAAACTATCAAATGGATAGGTATTCCATGCTGGGGTGGACCTGAGCGCTGAGTTATAATGCACTCATTCAGGTGCTTGCGGTGGGATTTACAAGATTGTTGTACGGCACCAGGGTTGTGATCACAAGAACGGTTTTTTGATCGTCGCAAAGGCCTGGGCAATTGGCTGGCAGGTGCCAAACCGACATCACAGGTCATATGGGGCTAGGTAAGACGAGCCGGGTAAAAAACGGTATGGCAAAAACAGCAGTAGTGAAGGTGTAAAAATGGAAAAGGCACAAGCAAGTTCAGCGACGTCCGCACAGTGGGCACCCAGCAGTTGGAGAACCAAAACGGCTCATCAGCAGCCTCGTTACGAGGACCCCATGGCCTTGGCCGATGTCGAATCCCAGCTGGCAACCTTGCCACCGCTGGTGTTTGCAGAAGAGACCCGTCAGTTGCGTCGTCAACTGGCTCAGGTGGCTCAGGGAAATGCCTTTTTGTTGCAGGGCGGCGATTGCGCCGAAAGCTTTGTGGATTTTTCAGCGGACAGCATTCGCGATACCTTCAAAGTGATTTTGCAAATGGCGATTGTGCTGACCTATGCCGGGCGTAAGCCGGTAGTCAAAGTGGGGCGCATCGCCGGACAGTTTGCCAAGCCGCGCTCGTCGGACGTCGAGGTCCGTGACGGCCTAGAATTGCCGAGCTTTCGCGGGGACATCGTGAATGGCTCTGAGTTCACGCCCGACGCCCGGGAAGTGGACCCGCAAAGAATGTTGCGGGCTTATCATCAATCCACCGCCACACTGAACCTGTTGCGAGCCTTTGCACACGGTGGTTTGGCGGATCTGCATCAGGTCAACGGCTGGAATCTGGGGTTTGTGTCGGGACACGAGAGCTGTGAGCAGTATCAGGCACTGGCTCACGAAATTCGCGATGCCCTGTCGTTCATGGAGGTGTTGGGGATAAACAGTGACAACACCCCCGTGCTGCGGGAAACGGACCTCTATACGTCTCATGAAGCCCTGTTGCTAAACTATGAAGAGGCTTTAACCCGTCGTGACAGCCTCAGCGGCCAGTGGTATAACTGCGCGGCGCACATGTTGTGGATCGGCGAGCGCACGCGTCAGTTGGATGCTGCACATGTCGAGTACATGCGAGGCATTCACAACCCCATTGGGGTGAAAATCGGACCCTCTATTACCCCCAGTGAATTGCTGTCGTTGATTGAGGCATTGAATCCCAACAACGAGGCGGGTCGTTTAACACTGATCACCCGCATGGGGGCTGATACCCTGGGCGAAAAATTGCCGGCACTGGCCCGTGCGGTGACGGAAGAAGGTTGCCAGGTGGTTTGGTCGAGTGACCCTATGCATGGCAACACCGTGAAAGCGGGCAATGGATTCAAAACCCGCTCCTTCGATCGGATTTTGTTGGAAATCCAGCAGTTTTTTGGGGTTTTGCGAGCCGAAGGCGCCCATCCGGGGGGGATTCACCTGGAGATGACCGGGCAGCGGGTCACTGAGTGTGTGGGCGGCTCCTATCGCGTATCGGAGGGGGATCTGGCGAAGCGCTATGAGACACAATGCGACCCTCGCTTAAACGCCGATCAGGTGCTGGAGATGGCGTTTAACGTCTCTGAATTACTGCGTTAGATCGCTGTCGTTGCAGAATCATTATTGAACCAAAAGGGATTGCAGAGGTGTCTGCAATCCCTTTTTTTGTGAGGTGCGGATGAGCGTTAATCACCAGCACAAACCGGCTCAAAAGTCTAAAGTCTGTCGAAACTAGAAACTAGAAACTAGAAACTAGAAACTAGAAACTAGAAACTAGAAACTAGAAACTAGTAACTCGGAACTCTAAAGCACCCGACTGGCCAGCCCTGCGGCCCGATGAATCATTTTCCGTTTCCAGGGGGCACTGTCGGGGTCGCTGAGAATAGATTCTTCCCGCGAGAAGGTGGACAGTATGCTTTTGTACGCCAACCAGCGAAACGGTTCCGGCTCCCAGCGTCGCAGGGTCTTTTCCAGTGTGTTGTGGTGAGCCCAGGGCATTTGGGTGAGCTCCGTGTCTTTGTTTAAAATGAGATCCGCCAGGGTGCGCGCCATGAGATTCGAGGCGCCGACACCTTCACCGGCATAGCCGCCGATGCTGCCAATCCCCGTTCGAGTGTCAAACAGGGCGTGAGGCTGCTTGACCCTTGGCATGCCTAACGTGCCTCCCCAGCAGTGGGTGACCGGGGTGTTGCCCAACATCGGGAAAAACTCTTTCATCAATGTAGCGATGGTCGCAAACACCTGCTGATTGTCCTGGAAGGTGCTTTTGGGTTTGCCGCCAAATTGATAGGTGCCTCGCGAACCAAACACCAGACGGTTATCCGCCGTGCGCTGGGCGTAGGTCACCAGCCGGCAGGCGTCGTTGACGAGCTCGTGATTGCGCATGCCGATGTCTTGCCACTGTGAGTCACTTAACGGCTCTGTGGCGACGATTAGGCTCTGGATGGGGAGGATATAACGCCGCAGGTGTTCAAGCTCGTAGCTGAAGCCTTCTACACAGGGAAGAATAATGTCTGCCTGTACTACCCCCTTGGGGGTGACGAGTTGGCCACTCTTACCGTTGGGTGGCAGTAGCTTGGTGACCGTGGTGTGTTCATAAATACTCACACCTAAACGCTCCACCGCCTTGGCCAGTCCGTTGACTAATTTGGCCGGATGAATGCGTGCCGCGTGGGGCGAAAAGATGCCACCGTAGGTGTTGTGTATGTTGACCCGAGACTGCATGTCGCTGTGATCAAGCCAGCAATAATCGTGTTCGGAGTGACCTTCGGCGTGCAGCTGTTGGAGTTGATTCCGTACGATGGGCAGTTGTTCCGGATAGCGGGCGGCAACACTCAGCCAGCCGCCGTGGGCAAAGTCACAGTCAATCTGTTCTTTATCAAAGACGCGTTTGGCTTCATCCACAATGCCGTGAATACACGCGTGTGCCCGCGGTTTGTCTGAGGGGGACAGTGATCTCAGCAGGTGGTGTTCACCTTCTACGCTGCCCATCAGCCAGCCGCCATTGCGCCCGGATGCACCGAAGCCCACCTGATTGGCTTCGAGGATAGCGATCTTCAGGTTCGGCGCCTGCTGTTTGAGGTAGTAGGCCGTCCAGAGACCGCTGTAGCCGGCGCCAATGATGGCGATATCGACCTCAAGGTTTTGAGTCAGTGAAAGACGAGTCACTGTTTCAGGCTCAATTTGAGACATCCATAAGCTGATGTCTGGGCAATGCAGCGGTTGGCTTGGGGACATGGTGCACCGTATAACAGGAGGTAGAAGCAACAGCATAGGCCGTTGCCTGAGCATTGGCTATGCTGGCGGGACCGGCCGAAATTTATGAGCGCCAGGCTTGTGTGGCTTAGCGGCTTTAAAATACTTGCCCGGTGTTTGTCCGGTGTGACGTTTGAAAAACTTATAGAACGTGGACATGGAGCTGAAACCGGTGGAATAGGCGGCCTCGGTGAGGTTAACGCCTTGCAGTTCCCGCTCCAGGAAGTGTACAACCCTGGCTGAATTGATGTAGTCGTAGAAGCTTTGGCCTATGTGCTGGTTGAGCACAAAGGAAATTTGATTGCGGGTGTAACCCAGATTTTCGGCAACATCCGCCAAGGTCAATTGTGGGTCCAAAAAAGGCTTTTGTTGCTGGAAATAATCAGCCATTTCATCGGCCAGGATCTGGCAGCGTTCGTCATTGAGTCCAAGGCGTTGTAAGGTCCCTGTGGTCTGCTCTGCTGCCGCTTCCTGAATCAGCGAAGCGTATTCGTTGATGCGAATGATCTTGTGGTTGCGGACCGTAATCGCTTCAGCATTTTGATAGGTCAGCACCCGCCCATCGCTTTGTTCGCGGGTATAGGTGTATTGCAGGAAGGCGGTATCGCCGTCCGCCCGGATACGATCATTGTGGCGGATGGCGCTGGCTTTGCTGCGTGGCAAACTCAACTCGATGTAATCTCGTAGCTCTTCGAGCGGAATCCGCACATTCGCAAAGTAATCATAGTATTCGATATCGGGCGAGTAGAGTGCCAGGATGCCTTCAATGTCATGGGCTTTCCAGCATTCGTGGTATTGCTGAACGATCTGGCGAGTTGCTGCAGTCGTGCTCATGTTGCTTCACTCAGCTTAATATCGAACCAGCGTGGCTTCGATGTTTCGGACCATGTTTTTCAATTGCGGAGCGACTTCTTTTTCCAGAAAGTCTCTGGACAGCCGGTACGCAGGGCCGCCGGCGTTGAAGCAAAAAATGGTGTTTTTCCCCAGTGTCAGCGGCACAGAGACGCCATTGACGTCCGGGTCCCAGTCGCCGTAGGAATAACAAAAACCTCGTTGCCGGTAGTTTTCGATATTCTCCAGAATGCCCTGTTTGACTTTGGGCCAGTTGGCGCCTTGTTTCTGTTCAATGTGTTTGAAGAAAAATTCACGTTCTTCGTCGGGCAGGGCGGCTAAATACGCCCTGCCGGCAGACCCGGTCGACAGGGGCACTCGGTCACCGACTTCATGGCGAAACGCCATCACGTTGGTGGGCGAGCAGTATTCGACGTAGATCATTTTGAGTCGGTCGCGATCCGCCAAGCCGACAGACGTGCCGGTATTGTTGGCCAGCTCCTGCATCAGGGGTTTGGCAACCTGGCGAATCGCCAGGTTGGAGACGAAAGCATAGCCGAGAGCCAGCACGCCACTGCCCAACTGGTATTTTTCCATGCGCTCAGAGTAGGTCAGGTAGCCCAACTGGGTCAGTGTGTAAGTGATACGGGAAACACTGGACTTGGGCAGCCCGGTTCGCTGAGATATCTCCTGGTTGCCCAGAAAACCGTCTCCGGGAAGAAAAGCACGTAACACATCGAGCCCGCGAGCCAGGGCTTCGATGAACTTACGGTCGGCTTCGTCCCCTTTTTTACGGGGCAGTCCTGGTATGTCCAGCACAGCGGTCTCCTTTTGTGGTTAACAAGATGAGGTTGGTAGTATGCCGTTAACGGGTCGTGGTGAGTGCATTAGGTTGAAACCAGGTGATTCCAGTCTTCCAGGCTCATACCTTCCGGATCCTCTGAGCCTTTACGGTATTTGAAGACGGCGTGGGCAGTGGCTAACAACGTACCTTCAGCGTCGTAGACTTCCGCGCTGCCGTGAAAAATTTTATAGCCAGCGCTGACAATACGACCAATGGCGTGAAGTTTTGAGCTTTTGGCCTGGCCGACAAAGTTTGTGTTCATTGACAGGGTCAAGGCACGACGAACCCGGTTGGGTTTTGCGCAATAAATACCCGGCATTGAGCAGGCCACATCCAGCAGGCTGCAGAGGAAGCCGCCGTGGGGAATGCCATGAGTGTTGTTGTGCTCTGGCTTTGCGTCAACGTCAATTCTCACGTGGCCGTTTTTCCACTCAGTGACCTGAAAGCCCAGCAGCTTGTTGAATGGAGGTTCAACCACTTGGTTTACGTCCATAGTTATTCTCCTTGGTTGATCGGAGCCGCATTTTTATTGGCGGAGCTCCCTAAATACACAGTAAAAACACCGGCGGAGATTACAATCGCAATCCCTAGAAATGACATGCCAGAGGGCACGTGCCCCCAAATTACCCAGCCCAGAAAGCCGGCAAATACGACCGAAAAATAGCTGATAGGGGATACGATGCTGGGTTTGGCGCTAGTGTAGGCTTTGGTATAGAGCCACATGGCCAGGAAAATGGATAAGCCGATGTAGAGCAGGTAAGGCCACAGGGCAACGGGAATTGGCTGCCAGTTGGCGATGGCCAGCGGCAAACTCAGCACAAATGAGAGTGCAAAATAATAAAACATGATTTTGCCGCTGCTGTCATGTTGAGACAGCAAGCGGGTACCGACCATGGAAATGGCCAGTGTTAAACCAGAAGCCAATCCTGCAAGGTAGGCCCAATCGAGCCCATGTCGCGATGGACTGAGCGGTTGTCCAGAAGGGCTGAGGCCCTGTCCGGTAGGACTGATACTGGGCTCAGAGCCAAAATGTAAGATGATCGCAATGCCCACAAAACCAAGAATCAAGGGTATCCAGCGGTTAGCGGGTACATACAGCCCCGCCCAGGCCCACACCACCAAGGGCACAAATAGCGGGGCGGTATTTCTGAGCAGGGTGGCGTCAACCAGTGGGATAGAGCCCATGGCGGTGTAAAACGCAAAGAAACTGAGCCAGCCGCCCAGGCCGCGGATCAGGTGGGTTTTCCAGTGGACGCTGGCCCAGGAGCGCACACCTTGCTTCAGCATTCGCGGCAAGATGACCCCCAGGCAGATGCTGAATTGAACGAAGACGATCATGGGCGAGTTGAGGTTTTCGGCGATCAGTTTCCCGGCTGCACCGGCGGTGCTGCCGACCATGGCGGTCGCCAGAGCAAAGGCGATGCCTCTTTGGGTGCTGTCAGTGGTGTTGCTCATAATCAGCCTTAAATTCTGCCAGGCGGAATTGTATACTGAAAACGGGTTTTGAGCGAGCGATCAGGGGGTGTTTTAGGAGGGTGAAAATTGACAGGATGGGCACAAAAAAGGCCGCTAAGCGGCCTTTTTTGAGTGCTGCTGAAGCTTAACGCGCTTCAATAGGCACGCTTAACGCTCTTCAATAGGCACATAGTCGCGAGGCGTGTAGCCAGTGTACAGCTGACGCGGACGGCCGATCTTGTAAGGGCTACTGATCATTTCGTGCCAGTGGGCGATCCAGCCAACAGTGCGTCCAGTTGCGAAGATCACAGTGAACATATCGGTCGGGATGCCAATGGCTTTCATGATGATGCCGGAGTAGAAATCAACGTTCGGGTAGAGCTTCTTCTCAATGAAGTAGTCATCTTCCAGTGCGATCTGCTCCAGACGCTTGGCAATTGCCAGCAGTGGGTCGTTTTCAAGGCCCAGTTCTTTCAGCACTTCGTCACAGGTCTCTTTCATCACTTTGGCGCGAGGGTCAAAGTTCTTGTAGACGCGGTGACCGAAGCCCATCAGGCGGAACGGGTCATTCTTGTCTTTCGCTTTGGCAACAAACTTGTCGATGTTGTCGACAGAGCCAATTTCTTCCAGCATGTTCAGAACAGCTTCGTTGGCACCGCCGTGGGCAGGTCCCCACAGAGTCGCAATGCCTGCAGCAATACAGGCAAATGGGTTGGCACCAGAGGAGCCAGCCAGACGAACGGTAGAGGTGGAGGCATTTTGCTCATGGTCGGCGTGCAGCAGGAAGATCTTGTCCATGGCGCGGGCCAGAACCGGGTTCACTTCAGGGTCATCGCAAGGGGTACCGAACATCATGTGCAGGAAGTTCTCTGAGTAAGAGAGCTTGTTGCTGGGGTACATGAACGGCTGACCTACATGATGTTTGTGGCACATGGCTGCCAACGTCGGCATCTTGGCAATCAAGCGATGCGCAGAGATTTTGCGGTGCTCTTCGTTGTTGATGTCCAGAGAGTCGTGATAGAAAGAGGACAGGGCCCCAACTACGCCACACATGATGGCCATTGGGTGAGCGTCGCTGCGGAAGCCGCGGAAAAAGCGAGCAATGTTCTCATGCACCATGGTGTGGTTGGTGATGATGCTGACAAACTCTTCTTTCTGGGAGGCGGTAGGTAATTCGCCATTCAGCAGCAGGTAGCAGGTTTCCAGGTAGTCCGATTCTTTAGCCAGCTGCTCAATAGGGTAGCCGCCGTGCAAGAGAACACCCTTGCCGCCGTCGATATAAGTCAGCTTGGATTCGCAGGCTGCGGTAGACATAAAGCCCGGGTCGTAAGTGAAGTAACCGTTACCTGTCAGGCTGGTGACGTCAATGACGTCTGGACCGGTGCTGCCAGAGTAAATCGGTAGTTCGATGGGGGTATCCAAACCGTCGACCGAAAGGTGCGCTTTCTTATCAGTCATTACGGACTCCTGTAGTAAATAATGTGTATACAGTTCCGGATCTCTTACCGTTGGAAGAGTAGTCGAAAACGGAATGCGAGGCGGAGCACACTATAAGGTGCCAACTAAGATTGTCAATTGAAAAAAGTCTACAAAATGCCAGACATCCCTAAAGATAGCCCATATTTATTCTAAATGGTGCTTAAATAACGCCAAATCAATAGAAGTGTTCCTTTCTGGTGCGGACTGCGTGATGGTGCTTTAGCTTGGTGCAATTGTTTGAATGTTGGTCTTTTGGATGCTTTAAGCGTCAGCAGGAGGGGGCGTTGATAAAAATAGCTGATGAGTAAGTGACTGAAAAGCCGTTATTTTGTTGTTTTTTTACAGGCGGATCTTTATAATTTTGCGCGTCTTGCAAGAGGCCCGTTGGCAGTTCCAGTGTCGAATGCCTATGCTTGGGGGATATATGCAGCTTTAGCTGTAGACTACATAATGCCTGTTTAAAGGCGCAAAAAGGTGTGACTCAACCGTGAACAAGAACAGACCTGTCAATCTTGACCTTGCCACAATAAAACTTCCTATAACCGCCTATGTTTCAATTCTGCATCGTGTTTCGGGTGTAATCCTGTTTGCCGGTGTTGCGATATTGCTTTGTATGCTGGACGCCAGTTTGGAGTCTGCGGAGAGCTTTGCTGCATTAAAAGAAGGGCTGCAGAATCCAATCTACCAATTCCTCATCTGGGGCACGCTCGCTGCGTTGGCTTACCACATGGTGGCGGGGATTCGTCATCTGATTATGGATTGCGGGATTGGTGAAAGTCTCGAAGGTGGACAGACTGGTGCGAAAATCGCTCTGGTTGTAGCCGTTGTATTGATCGTATTGGCAGGGGTATGGGTATGGTAACCGCAGTAACAAGTTTTGGCCGCAGCGGCCTTTATGACTGGATGATTCAGCGTATAAGCGCCATTGCCATGGCAGCTTATGTGATATTTCTGGTTGGTTTTATTCTTTCTACTCCCGAAGTGGGTTACGAACAGTGGAAAGATCTCTATAGCCAGCTCTGGATGCGCGTCTTTAGTTTGATCACTTTGCTCTCCCTGGCAGCACACGCCTGGATTGGTTTGTGGGCTGTTTTAACCGATTACCTGACGAATCGTATGATGGGCGCAAAAGCGACTGTCTTGCGTGTTTTAGCACAAGTTGTGCTGGGTGTGGTCACTGTGACTTACACCGTTTGGGGTGTCGAAATTCTCTGGGGGTTTTAAGTAATGTCTAACATGCGTACGATTTCTTTTGACGGTATTGTGATCGGTGGCGGTGGCGCTGGTATGCGTGCCGCACTGCAGCTGGCACAGTCTGGCTACAAAACCGCAGTAATTACCAAAGTTTTTCCCACTCGCTCGCACACCGTATCCGCCCAGGGCGGCATTACCTGTGCGATTGCCTCTGACGATCCCAATGATGATTGGCGCTGGCACATGTACGATACCGTAAAGGGATCTGATTACATCGGTGACCAGGACGCTATCGAATACATGTGTAATGTCGGCCCCGAAGCGGTTTATGAGCTCGACCATATGGGCATGCCGTTCTCCCGCACTGAAAAAGGTCGTATTTATCAGCGTCCTTTTGGTGGTCAGTCGAAAGACTTTGGGCGCGGTGGCCAGGCGGCACGTACCTGTGCTGCTGCTGACCGTACCGGTCACGCTCTGTTGCACACGCTTTATCAGGGTAACGTGAAAAACAACACCGTGTTCCTGAATGAGTGGTTTGCTGTCGATCTGGTTAAGAACCAGGATGGCGTGGTCACCGGTGTGATTGCCATGAACATCGAAGATGGCGAAGTGGTTTACGTTAAGTCGAAAGCGACTGTCTTTGCTACTGGTGGTGCGGGTCGTATCTACGCCTCTACCACGAATGCCCACATCAATACCGGTGACGGTATCGGTATGTCTCTGCGTGCAGGCTTCCCTGTACAGGATATTGAAATGTGGCAGTTCCACCCTACCGGTATCGCTGGAGCGGGTGTTTTGGTGACCGAAGGTTGTCGCGGTGAAGGTGGCTACCTGGTGAATAAAGATGGCGAGCGCTTTATGGAGCGTTATGCTCCAAACGCCAAAGATCTCGCCGGTCGTGATGTTGTGGCGCGCTCCATGGTGCTGGAAATCCTGGACGGTCGTGGCTGTGGCCCTGAAGGCGATCACGTCTTCCTGAAGCTGGATCATCTGGGTGAAGAAACCCTGAATGCCAAGTTGCCGGGGATTCTGGAACTGTCCCGTACCTTCGCTCACGCGGACCCAGTAAAAGAGCCGATTCCAGTGGTTCCAACCTGTCACTATATGATGGGTGGTATCCCGACTAATGTTGACGGTCAGGCACTGACTCAGGGTGCTGACGGTAACGACAAGATCATTGAAGGCTTCTACGCCTGTGGTGAGGTGGCTTGTGTGTCCGTTCACGGCGCTAACCGCCTGGGCGGTAACTCGCTGCTGGATCTGGTGGTCTTTGGTCGCGCTTCAGGCCTGTTTATCGAAAAGGCGCTGCGCGAGGGTATCGATCACCGTGACGCCACGGAATCTGACCTGGAAGCCGCGATGTCACGCCTGAACAAGGTGAACAACACCAACAATGGTGAAAATGCATCCGTCTTGCGCAAAGAGCTGCAGGGCGTAATGCAGAACCACTTCGGTGTGTTCCGTAAAGGTGAGTTCATGCAGGAAGGGATCAAGAAATTGGCCGATCTGCGTGAGCGCATTGAAAATGTTAAGCTGGACGACAAGTCCAATGCATTCAACACTGCTCGTGTTGAAGCCCTTGAGTTGCAAAACCTGTTGGAAGTGGCTGAAGCGACTGCGATTGCTGCTGAAGAGCGCAAAGAGTCTCGCGGAGCTCACGCTCGTGATGACTTCCAGGATCGCGATGATGAAAATTGGTTGTGTCACTCCATGTACTTCCCCGGTGAGAAACGTGTAGGTAAGCGTGCGGTTAACTTTGCACCAAAAACTATGGAAGCGTTCGAACCGAAGATTCGTACTTACTAAGTGGCGGAGAGCAGAATTATGTTGAAAGTAGAAGTTTATCGTTACAACCCTGAAACTGACGAAGCGCCGTACATGCAAAAGTACGAGCTGGATACTCAGGGTAAAGATCTGATGGTACTGGATGTGCTGGAAATGCTGAAAGCCCAGGATCCAAGTCTGGCTTTCCGTCGCTCCTGCCGTGAAGGTGTGTGCGGTTCAGATGGTATGAACATCAGTGGCAAGAATGGTTTGGCTTGTGTGAAGCCGCTGTCAGAGTGTGTGAAGAACAACACTCTGATTTTACGGCCGTTACCGGGGCTTCCGGTTATTCGTGATCTGGTGATTGATATGAGCCAGTTCTATGCACAGTACAAGAAAATCGAGCCGTACTTGCAGAATGACACCCCGGCTCCAGCGATTGAGCGTTTGCAGTCGCCGGAAGATCGCGCCAAGCTGGACGGCTTGTACGAGTGTATTCTTTGTGCATGTTGTTCAACCAGTTGTCCTTCTTTCTGGTGGAATCCTGACAAGTTCATCGGACCTGCGGGCCTGCTGCAGGCATACCGCTTCCTGGCGGACAGCCGTGATACTGCTACAGAGTCACGTCTGGCTAACCTCGATGACCCGTTCAGTGTTTTCCGTTGTCACGGTATTCAGAATTGTGTGTCTGTATGCCCGAAGGGATTGAATCCAACCCGAGCCATTGGCCACATCCGTAATATGTTGATTCAAAGCGCTACTTAATCAGGCAAGCCCTCCGCAGAGAGGGCGCCTTAAGTCGTGTTGAAATTATTGTTGTGCAGAGACCCAAGCCACACCCTTGGAAACCTTATTTAAAAGATAAGGACCAATGGAGTGGCTTAATAAGAAATAAAATTTGGACCTGTTTCAATTGAAGCAGTGTTCCTAAATGAGCGAAACACTATCCACAAGATAGGGTTTTAACTGTTAGCTAATCGCTAGAAATAGTAGGGGTAATCGGTTGCCTGATAAGATTAGGCTCCGAGCTAACTGTGTGAGGTGGATAAGCAAAATCTGCTTGTTTCTCACGGGGTTCACGCACTGTTAAAGCATTTAGGCCTGTGGTCATAAATGTCTGGTGTTGTCCGAAGCAATGGTATCGTCGAGAAGGTGGTCTCATCGACGCATTGTGGAGGGTGAAGCCGTGTCAGATAGGTGGGATTCGTTGTATTTGCTTGCGCGGTAAGCACTGCCCTGTTTAAAGGTGGGCACAAATGCAAGACAGCATCATGGAGCAGCAGTGGAGCACTTCCTATTTATCCGGTGGGAATGCGTCCTATGTTGAAGATCTCTACGATACCTATTTACACGACCCGAATGCGGTTCCTGAAGAGTGGCGCAACTACTTTGATCAGTTGCCCCGTATAGAAGGGGTCGTTTCTCAAGATACTCCTCACTCCGTTATCCGTGAACACTTTGAACTGCTCGGTAAGAATCGTGCACGTCCGTTGGCCGCCCCTGGCTCGGGTGGTGCGAATGTCGAACATGAGCGTAAGCAGGTTAAAGTTGTCCAGTTAATCAGCTCTTATCGCTTTCGCGGTCATCAAAAAGCAAATCTCGACCCTCTGGGATTGATGGAACGTGAACAGGTGCCGGATCTGGATCTATCGTTTCACGGATTAACACCCGCAGATCTCGATACCGTTTTTCAAACCGCAAATACTTTTTTCGGTAAAGAAGAAGCCCCTCTGCGTGAAATCATTGAGGCTCTGGAGCAGACCTACTGTGGTTCTGTGGGCCCGGAGATTATGCACATCACTAACTTCGCTGAGAAGCAGTGGTTGCAACAGCGTCTTGAGAGCGTCCGCTCCAACCCCAACTTTGAAATTGACTTCCGTAAGCATGTGCTTGAGCGCCTGACTGCGGCAGAAGGGCTTGAGCGTCACCTGGACAGTAAATACCCCGGTACCAAACGCTTTGGCCTGGAAGGTGGGGAAAGCTTTATCCCATTGCTGGATGGCTTGATTCGCCGCGCCGGTGAGCACGGAGCGAAAGAAATCGTGTTGGGTATGGCCCACCGTGGTCGTTTGAATACTCTGGTCAATACTCTGGGTAAAAACCCGGCGGACTTGTTCGATGAGTTTGAAGGTAAGCGCATTATCGACAGCTCCGGCGATGTGAAATACCACCAGGGTTTCTCCTCCAACGTCATGACTCCCGGCGGTGAAGTGCATTTGGCTATGTCCTTTAACCCGTCTCACCTGGAGATCGTTTCGCCGGTGGTTGAGGGTTCGGTGCGTGCACGTCAGGATCGACGCGATGACGTTCTGGGGAATAAGGTGGTTCCAATTTCGGTTCACGGTGATGCTGCGTTTGCAGGTCAGGGCGTGGTCATGGAAACCTTCCAGATGTCGCAGACGCGTGCTTATTACACTGGCGGCACCATTCATATTGTGATCAATAACCAGGTCGGCTTCACCACCAGTCGTCGTGAAGATGCGCGTTCCACACAATATTGTACCGATGTGGCGAAAGTCATCGAAGCTCCCATCTTTCATGTAAATGCGGATGATCCAGAGGCGGTGATGTTTGTCACCTTGTTGGCCATGGACTACCGCTATGAGTTTAAGAAAGATGTGGTTATCGATTTGGTGTGTTACCGCCGTCGTGGTCACAATGAAACCGATGAGCCTTCATCGACTCAGCCAATGATGTACCAAACCATCCGCAAGCATAAGACTACCCGTACGTTGCTGGCCGAAAAAATGGTGACAGAAGGTGTCGTCACCCAGGCGGAAGCCGACCAGATGACTAACGACTATCGTGCGGCACTGGATCGTGGCGAGCACGTAGCCAAAGGGTTGGTCACTGAGCCAGATCAGTCCCTGTTTGTCGATTGGGGACCGTACATTGGCCATGGTTGGAAAACCCCTGCGGATACCGGCTATGACCTGAAAGCGCTGCAGGAACTGGCGCAAAAAATGTGTGACATCCCGGACGGCATTCAGGTGCAGCGCCAGGTTAAAAAGATTTATGACGATCGCCGCAAAATGGCCAATGGGGCTATGCCGATCAACTGGGGTATGGCAGAAACCCTGGCTTACGCCACCATTTTGGAGCAGGGCTCACGTGTTCGCTTAACCGGTCAGGATGTGGGGCGTGGTACTTTTTCCCACCGCCATGCGGTCATTCATAACCAAAAAGACGGCACCAGCTATGAACCCCTGAACAATCTGCAAGAAGAGCAGCCGGAATTCAACATCTTCGACTCCTTTCTGTCAGAAGAGGCGGTGCTGGCGTTTGAATACGGTTATGCGACCACGACACCCAATGCGTTAGTCATTTGGGAGGCCCAGTTTGGTGACTTTGCCAACGGCGCCCAGGTTGTGATCGACCAGTTCATTACCAGCGGTGAGCACAAATGGGGACGCTTGTGTGGTTTGACTATGTTGTTGCCGCACGGCTACGAAGGGCAGGGGCCGGAGCATTCCTCTGCTCGTCTTGAGCGCTTCATGCAATTGTGTGCCGAACACAATATCCAGGTGTGCATTCCTACTACTCCCGCGCAGGTGTTCCACATGCTGCGTCGTCAGGCGATTCGACCAATGCGTCGTCCATTGGTGGTAATGAGTCCCAAGTGGATTCTGCGTCACAAGTTGGCAACTTCCACGCTGGAAGAGCTGGCAAGCGGCACCTTCCAGAACGTGATCGGTGAGCAGGAACTGGTCCCTGAAAATGTAAAACGTGCCGTTCTGTGTAGTGGTAAGGTTTATTACCACTTGCTGGAAGCGCGTATGGAAGGCGGACAGGATGATGTGGCTCTGGTTCGCCTTGAACAGCTTTACCCCTTCCCGGAAGAGGAATTGATGGCAGCTCTTAAGCCGTTTAAAAACCTCAAAGAAGTCGTTTGGTGTCAGGAAGAGCCGATGAATCAGGGGGCGTGGTACAGCAGTCAGCACCATATGCGTCGTGTGCTGCAGGACTTGAACCCGAATCTATACCTCAGCTATGTCGGACGCAGTGCTTCCGCAGCTCCGGCGGCGGGTTACATGTCTGTTCACATGGAAGAGCAAAATCGATTTATCGCCGAAGCGTTAACGGTTGAATAAATTGGGTGAACTAATTTGAGACAGTGGCTCGTTAGTGGGCCCGGTTAGACAAAATTGTTAGCGATACGCTAAAGGAATATCAGAATGACTATCGAAATTAAAGCTCCAACTTTTCCTGAATCTGTACAGGATGGCACCGTAGCGACCTGGCACAAGCAGCCAGGTGAGGCGGTTTCCCGCGATGAGTTGATTGTGGATATCGAAACTGACAAAGTGGTTTTGGAAGTGGTTGCACCGGCTGACGGTTCTATCGCTGAGATCATCAAGGGTGAAGGCGAAACCATTTTAAGCAACGAAGTGATTGCTAAATTTGTGGCGGGTGAGGCAGCTGCCGCCGCTGCTCCTGCTGCGACTGAAGTTGAGGCCGCTGTGGCCACAGGTGGCGCTGCCGCTGCAAGCCCTTCGGCACGCAAACTGGCTGAAGAAAAGGGCGTAGACCTGACCTTGGTGGCAGGTTCAGGTAAAGACGGACGTATTACCAAAGAAGATGTGGTCAATGCTCCTGTTGCAGCTCCTGCTGCCGCTCCGGTTGCCGCTGCACCAGCGCCTGCACCTGCAGCGCCTGTTGTGATGGTCGGAGAGCGTATTGAGAAACGCGTACCAATGACGCGTATGCGTAAGCGTATCGCTGAGCGTCTGATGGAAACCTGTCAGGGTACGGCCATGTTGACCACCTTTAACGAGGTGAACATGGCGCCGGTTATGGAGTTGCGCAACAAATACAAGGCTCAGTTCGAGAAGTCTCACAATGGCACGCGTCTGGGTTTTATGGGCTTCTTCGTGAAGGCCGCGGTTGAAGCCTTGCGTCGCTTCCCGGCGGTGAACGCCTCGATTGATGGTGATGACATTGTGTATCACGGCTATCAGGATGTCAGCGTTGCTGTGTCGACTGAAAAAGGTCTGGTTGTTCCTGTTTTGCGTGACGCAGGCGACATGAGCCTGGCAACGGTTGAAAATACCATTCGGGATTTTGGTATTCGCGCCCAGGCCGGCAAATTGACCATGGACGAAATGACCGGTGGAACCTTCTCCATCACCAACGGTGGGGTATTTGGCTCCCTGATGTCCACGCCTATCCTGAATCAGCCGCAAGCCGCCATTTTGGGTATGCACTCCATCAAAGAGCGCCCGATGGCCGTTGACGGCGAAGTGAAGATTTTGCCAATGATGTACCTGGCTCTGTCTTACGATCACCGCCTGATTGATGGTAAAGACGCTGTGCAGTTCCTGGTCGCCATCAAAGAAATGATTGAAGATCCAGCCCGTATTTTGTTGGAGCTGTAAGCTCTTGTGCTGAAGCTGCAGACCGCACCAAAGCGAGTTTGCAGCGTCAACTGCCTGTAGCGCCGGCACGGGCAGCTGTTAACACAGCCTGTCAGAAACACACCGGGTAATAAAACAGGTGATAACGACAATAGAAAAGATCGCCAAGGCGGCTGTTTTCATACAGCTGTCATGGGATGTCGTTATGACAACATTTACATTTAAAGAGTTAGGGTACATTTATGTCGGATAAGTATGATGTGATCGTCATTGGTTCAGGTCCAGCAGGATATGTTGCTGCCATTCGCGCGGCGCAGTTGGGTCTGAAAACGGCCTGTATCGAAAAGTGGAAAGACGACAAGGGCAAAGGCGTCAATGGTGGCACCTGCCTGAACGTTGGTTGCATTCCTTCTAAGGCTCTGTTGGACAGCTCACATAAATATCACGACGCTAAAGCCGCTTATGAAGCGCACGGCATCACCACCGGTGAGGTGTCGATTGATGTGCCAACCATGATTGCCCGCAAAGAAAAAGTGGTTAAGCAAATGTCCGGTGGTATTGGCGGACTGTTTCAGGCCAATAAAGTCACTGCTTTGTACGGTACGGGCAAGCTGCTGGCGGGGCGTAAAGTGGAATTCACCGATAATGATGGCAAGGTTGAGACTCTGGAAGCGGAAAATGTGATTCTGGCTTCCGGTTCTGTGCCGGTGAATATTCCCATGGCCCCGGTTGATAATGACGTCATTGTGGATTCCACTGGCGCTCTGGAATTTCAGGAAGTACCGAAGCGTTTGGGCGTAATTGGCGCAGGGGTCATCGGTCTGGAGTTGGGCAGTGTCTGGAGTCGCCTGGGGGCTGACGTAGTTTGCCTTGAGGCAATGGACGACTTTTTGGCGATGATGGATCAGCAGATTGCCAAAGAAGCGAAAAAGATCCTGTCCAAACAAGGTTTGGATATTCGACTGAGCTGTCGCGTGACCGGCACCGAGGTGAAGGGTAAAGAAGTTGAAGTTACCTACACCGATAAAGACGGCAATGAGCAGAAAGAAACATTTGATAAGCTAATTGTCTGTGTTGGACGTCGTCCTTATACCGAGGGGCTGCTGTCAGGTGACAGTGGGGTAAACCTTGACGAGCGTGGCTTTATTTACGTCAATGACCTGTGTTCCACGAACGCCCCGGGCGTTTGGGCGGTTGGCGACGTGGTCCGCGGCCCGATGTTGGCGCATAAAGGCTCGGAAGAGGGCGTTATGGTGGCTGAGCGCATCGCCGGTCAGAAACCGCTGTTGAATTATGATATCATCCCCAACGTTATTTATACCCACCCTGAGGTGGCCTCTGTTGGCCGCACTGAGGAGCAGATTAAAGCCGATGGCGAAGACTATAATGTGGGAACTTTCCCATTTGTCGCAGTGGGTCGTGCTGTAGCAGCCGACGAAGCTGAGGGCATGGTCAAAATGATCGCCGACGCAAAGACAGATCGTGTATTGGGCTGCCATATTGTGGGGCCGAGTGCATCTGATTTAGTGCAGCAGGTAGCTATTGCCATGGAGTTTGGCTCGACTGCTGAGGACATTGGAATGACTGTGTTTGGTCATCCGACCTTCTCAGAAGCTGTTAAGGAAGCTGCCTTGGCGGTGAATGGCCACGCTATTCACATGCCAAACCGTAAGAAGCGTAAATAAAAACAGTAATGCGCTCTAGGGGAAACGTCACAGTTGATTAGCACTGCCGGGTTATTCTTGAACGAGTAATCCGGCAGCGTGCAACTTGGGGTTTCGGTCCTGACGGCCAGAGCTGATCTGGTCATAATAGAAATAATCGAGCGCCAATGGCGCGAGTGGATGGAACGTAGACATGAACTTGCATGAGTATCAGGGTAAGCAGTTATTCGCCGAATATGGCCTGCCTGTTTCCAAAGGCATTGCCGCTGCTACACCAGCAGAAGCTGTTGCTGCTGCCGATGTGATCGGTGGCGATAAATTTGTTGTTAAAGCTCAGGTTCACGCTGGCGGCCGAGGTAAAGCGGGCGGTGTGAAACTGGTTAGCAGCAAAGCTGAAATTGAAGAGTTTTCCAAAAAATGGCTGGGCAATCGCCTGGTGACTTATCAGACTGACGAAAAAGGTCAGCCGGTAAGCCGCATTCTGGTTGAGCCTTGCACTGACATTGCTCAGGAACTGTACCTGGGTGCTGTTGTTGACCGCTCCAGCCGTCGCATCGTTTTCATGGCATCCACCGAAGGTGGTGTTGAAATTGAGAAGGTTGCAGAAGAAACTCCAGAAAAAATCCTGAAAGCGACTATCGATCCACTGACTGGCGCTCAGCCATATCAGGCTCGTGATCTGGCCTTCAAACTGGGTCTGGAAGGTAAGCAAATTAAGCAATTTACCCAGATCTTCCTGGGTTTGGCCAAGATGTTCAAAGAGAAAGATCTGGCATTGCTGGAAATTAACCCTCTGGTTATTACCCCTGCCGATGACCTGCACTGCCTGGACGCTAAAATCGTTCTGGATGGCAACGCTCTGTACCGTCACCCTGAGCTGAGTGAGATGAACGATCCAACTCAGGAAGACGAGCGTGAAGCCAATGCGGCTAAGTGGGATCTGAACTACGTGGCTCTCGATGGTAACATCGGCTGCATGGTAAATGGTGCGGGTCTGGCCATGGGTACCATGGATATCGTTAAACTGCACGGCGGCAATCCAGCTAACTTCCTGGATGTTGGCGGCGGTGCAACCAAAGAACGCGTTATCGAAGCATTCAAAATCATTTTGTCTGATACCAATGTTGAAGCCGTACTGATCAACATTTTCGGTGGTATCGTTCGCTGTGACCTGATCGCTGAAGGCGTTATCGGTGCTGTTGAAGAAGTGGGTGTTAAAGTGCCTGTCGTTGTTCGCCTGGAAGGTAACAACGCTGACTTGGGCGCGAAAGTACTGGCTGAAAGCGGTCTGAATATTATTGCTGCAACTAGCTTGACCGATGCTGCAGAGCAAGTTGTTAAAGCGGCTAAAGGTTAATAAGGGGCGAGCAAATGAGCGTATTAATTAACAAAGATACTAAAGTAATCTGCCAGGGCTTCACCGGTTCTCAGGGCACTATGCATTCTGAGCAAGCGATTGCCTACGGCACCAAAATGGTTGGTGGTGTAACGCCAGGTAAAGGTGGCACTACTCACCTGGGCTTGCCCGTTTTTAACACCGTAGCTGAAGCGGTTGAAGCCACTGGTGCTGACGCCTCTGTGATCTACGTACCGGCGCCTTTCTGTAAGGATTCTATCCTGGAAGCGGCGAACGGCGGAATCAAGCTGATCGTTTGTATCACTGAGCACATTCCTGTGATGGACATGCTGGAATGTAAAGTCAAGTGTGACGAGTTGGGTGTGCGTTTGATCGGCCCTAACTGCCCAGGTGTGATTACTCCGGGTGAGTGTAAGATCGGCATCATGCCAGGTCACATCCACCTGCCAGGTAAAGTGGGTATTGTTTCCCGCTCTGGTACCCTGACCTATGAAGCGGTTAAGCAAACCACTGATTACGGTTTTGGTCAGTCTACTTGCGTAGGTATTGGTGGTGACCCGATCCCGGGTACCAACTTCATCGACGTACTGGAGATGTTCCAGAACGACCCACAGACTGAAGCCATCGTTATGATCGGTGAAATCGGTGGTTCTGCGGAAGAAGAAGCGGCTGCATACATCAAGGCGAACGTAACCAAGCCTGTTGTGTCTTACATCGCCGGTGTAACTGCTCCAGCAGGTAAGCGTATGGGTCACGCCGGTGCGATTATCTCTGGTGGTAAAGGTACTGCTGACGAGAAGTTTGCTGCTCTGGAAGATGCGGGTGTTAAAACCGTTCGCTCTTTGGCCGGAATCGGTGACGCACTGAAGGAATTGACCGGCTGGTAATCGCTGGTTACATGGCTTACACAGCATGACTTCAAAAAAGGCTGCACTTGTGCAGCCTTTTTTTCGATTTAACCTTTTCGAACCTCGAACCTCGAACCTCGAACCTCGAACCTCGAACCTCGAACCTCGAACCTCGAACCTCGAACCTCGAACCTGTCTTTATAGATCCTCGTTGGCATCACCCACAAAAAAATAGGTCGTCCATTCCTGCTTGATGGCGCCATTGGTTTCCACTGCCTGAATGGCAACGGTTGTGTCAGTGTCAGGGCGAGTGAAGGTTGCCTTGAGGCCATTACCGATCTTGCGTGGGCGCTCCGAAAGTTGCCAGCTGTTGCCCAGACACGATTGGGTGAGTTCTTTGGCTGTGGCGAAATGCTCCATGGCGATCTCCTGATTTGGAGAGCTCAAATTGCACGTGTAGTTGGATTTACCGGTTCCCCAGCCCCACACCTGACAGTTCTTTCCTACCAGCTGGTAGCGAGCATCCCACACGCTGATCTTGCGGGTAGATTTCAGGTTCGTGCGAAGGTTCACGAATTTTGACGGGTGTGCGTCAATCAGGGCCAGTACCTTTTCACAGTTGGACATTTGAGCAACTGCCTGGTCTTTTGCGCTGTCGTTCATGCCACAGCCTGAGACGAGTACAGCGGTGAGCGGCAGCAGGAGGTAAGGCTTCATCATCATAATCATCCCGTTTATCGACTTATCCTTGAGTACATGAGGTATAGCATAAGCTGTTTTTAAAGTGTACAGCTTAAGATCACTCTTAATGTATAGCACAACCGACTTGCTGGGGAAGGGGGGCTCTGCCTGTTGACTGATCTGGGCTTTAATACCACTGGCTTTGCCCGTTTGTGGCAATGCCCCGGGAGCCATTTACGTTATAATCTTTGACTTGGTTTTCGTGTAATCGAGTTGGATAGATGTATGGCGGTAGACTTAGAGGAGATTCGCAAGATGTGTGAACTCCTGATGGTGGCAAATCAGGGTGATCACTTTCATGCGCTTGGGATCAAAGTGACCGATATCCAGCGCAACAGTATCGCTATGGAGCTCGGTTATTCGGACGATATTGTCGGAAACCCCGAAACCGGGGTGATACACGGCGGAGTGATTACCGCATTGCTGGATAGCTGTTGTGGCTTTTCCGCCAGTACCGCCCTCGACGAGTTGGCCCTGACACCGACCATTGACCTGCGTATTGACCACCTGGGGCCGGCTGAGCCTCACAAGCCGGTCTATGCCGTGGGTGAGGTATACCGAGTCACTCGCTCCGTGATTTTTACTCGTGCCATTGCCCATCAGGGGGATGTGTCTCGCCCGATCGCTCAGGCGGTAGGTAATTTTTCTCGCATGGAAAAGGGGACGTTCACCGACTTTAGGCACACGATGTTGACGGCTTATGACCAAATTTTCGGAGAAGACGCGTGAGTACTATTGCACAATTGGTTGAGAATGCGCAGAAAAATGGCGACTGGAGTCCGTGTATCGAGGCCATTCCTTACGCCCGCCTGCTGGGTATTCAGTTGTCTGAAATTGAGGCCGGCGTATTTTGTTTGCCGCCGAAGAAGAGCAATATTGGTAACCCGACCTTACCGGCCCTGCATGGTGGGGCGTTAGGCGGTTTTATGGAAATGTCGGCCATTTTCCATTTGATGATGTCCATGGAGGTGCACAAGGTACCGAAAGTCGTCGATTTCAGCATTGATTATCTGAGGCCTGGCCACTTTAAAAACACCTATGCTCGCTGTGAAATTGTTCGTTTTGGTCGTAAATTGGTCAATGTGGGTGTGGACAGCTGGCAGGATGATTCGCAAAAGTTAGTGGCCAGAGCCAGGGCTCAGTTTTTAATCGACTGATCCGGCTAATTCCTGTGCAGGTTTCTTCTCTGCGGTCTGTGATCAATTTAAGGGGGCGCGACCCACATCACCCCTTGAATTCCTTTCTCCTGCCCCCATCTTCTCTGTCATAGCCAAGTGCTGTTCTAACAATGCTCTGTCATCGGCCAGTTATGGCGTGAATGGCGCATGGGTAATTTCATCTATTTACAACACAGACGTTCAGGAGCTTTTGAAAAATGACTGTGGAAGCGCAAAAAGAAACTCGTGGTTTTCAAACCGAAGCAAAGCAACTACTGCATTTGATGATTCACTCTCTTTACTCCAATAAAGAGATTTTTTTGCGGGAACTGGTGTCAAATGCTTCCGATGCTGCAGACAAGCTGCGTTTTAAAGCGTTAACCGATGACAGCCTGTACGAAGATGATTCTGAATTAGCCATCCGCATCACTTTTGATAAAGACGCCAAAACCCTCACGATCAGTGATAATGGCATCGGTATGACCCGCGAGGATGTCATTGAGCACCTGGGTACTATCGCCAAGTCTGGTACCGCCCAGTTTTTGGAAAACCTCTCTGGTGATGAGAAAAAAGATTCCCAGTTGATTGGCCAGTTTGGTGTGGGTTTCTACTCCGCATTCATCGTCGCGGATCGGGTTGAAGTCTTTACCCGCCGTGCCGGGGTTGCCACCGGCGAAGGGGTGCACTGGGAGTGTACCGGTGAGGCGGAGTTTACCGTAGAAACCATTGAGAAAGCGTCTCGTGGTACCACCATCGTTCTGCACCTGAAGCCGGAAGCGGAAGAATTCGCCGATGGCTGGCGTCTGCGTTCTATCATTAAAAAATACTCTGATCATATTTCCCTGCCTGTGATCATGCAGAAAGAGGCGATGGGCGAAGACGCTGAAAACCAGGAGCCGGAAGACGAGACGATTAACAGTGCCACAGCGCTGTGGACCCGTTCCCGCTCTGACATCAGCGACGACGAATACAAAGAATTTTACAAACATGTGTCCCACGATTTTGAAGACCCCCTGAGCTGGAGCCACAATCGGGTGGAAGGGAAGCTGGATTACACCAGCCTGCTGTATATTCCGGCGAAAGCGCCTTATGACCTCTATAACCGGGATGCATCCCGGGGTTTGAAATTGTATGTTCAGCGCACTTTTATCATGGATGACGCCGAACAATTTCTGCCGATGTACCTGCGCTTTATCAAGGGTGTGGTGGACTCCAACGACCTGTCGCTGAACGTGTCCCGTGAAATTCTTCAAAAAGATCCGAACATTGATGCCATGCGCAGTGCACTGACCAAACGTGTATTGGATATGCTGTCGAAGATGGCCAAAAACAACCCCGAAGATTATGCCAAGGTCTGGTCTGCGTTTGGTGAAGTGTTGAAAGAGGGACCCGCAGAGGATTTCACCAACCGTGAAAAAGTGGCCTCGTTGCTGCGCTTTGCCACAACCCACACCGACAAGGCGAATCAGGACCAGTCTCTGGATCAGTACCTTGAGCGCATGCAAGAGGGTCAGGATAAGATTTATTACGTGGCTGCTGAAAACTTTAATACGGCCAAAAACAGTCCGCACCTGGAGGCTCTGCGTAAGAAAAATATTGAAGTTCTGCTGTTATCTGACCGCGTGGATGAGTGGCTCATGGGCCACTTGATGGAATACAAAGACAAGAAATTCCAGGACGTTGGTAAAGGTCAGTTGGATCTGGGCGAACTGGACACCGAAGAAGATAAAAAGGCACAGGAAGAGAGCGCCAAGCAACACGAAGACCTGGTTAAACGTGTCAAAGAGGTGCTCGAATCCCGTGTCGACGATGTGCGTGTGACCAATCGTTTGACCGGCTCACCAGCCTGTCTGGTGGTGGGAGAGCATGATATGGGGGCGCAAATGCGTCGGATCCTGGAGCAGGCGGGTCAGGCTTTGCCGGAATCCAAGCCTATTTTCGAAATCAATCCGGAGCACCCGCTGGTGAACAAGCTGGATCAGGAAGCCGACGAGGATCGCTTTGCGGATTTGGCCAACATCCTCTTTGATCAGGCGAGCCTGGCTGAAGGTGGCACCCTGGAGGACCCGGCTGCTTACGTAACCCGACTCAATAAGCTGTTACTTGAGTTGAGCCACTAATCGGTGTGTTTTCTTTCCCGGTCCAAGCATTAGACCGGGAGCGAAGTCTAAAAGGGGGGCGGTGCTGATTTGGCGCTGCGTCCCTTTTTCGTTATTTCGGCCTGAATTTTTGTGTGTTCAGGTCTAGTTTTTCTATAATGGCTGCTCTTGAGTGAACACGAGTGGCTATTCTTGAATGAGTTCGCGAAGGGTTGGTTCGCCGATACTTGGTTTGAGCCTTAATGTGTCAGCGCTTCTCCTCGGAAGCCAAATTGAGCAGAATTTCAGTATGTCGAAAAAGTTAACCATCGCGGTTTTAGGCGGAGGCAGTTTTGGTACCGCAATTGCCAATATTATTGCAGTCAACGGCCACCCCACTTATTTGTGGCTGAGGGATGCCGAGCGCGCTGCGCGCAGTCAGGTCTCCCGGGAGAACCCTGAATACCTTCCGGGGTATGTGCTGGACGACAATTTAACCTTCACAGCGGATTTAGCGCAGGCTGTCGCCAGCAGTGATGTCGTGTTTATTTCTGTACCAAGTCAGTCGTTTCGGGATGTTACACGCCAGATAGCGCCCCTGCTAAAGCCTGATACTATCGTGGTCAGTACCACCAAAGGTATTGAGTTGGAGAGCTTTACCCTGATGAGTCAGATTCTGGAGCAAGAGCTGCAGAACGTGCACATTGGGGTTCTGAGTGGACCTAATTTTGCCAAAGAGATTGTCCAGCAGCAGCAGACCGGATCGGTTATCGCCAGTGATGACGATGCAGTGATTCAGTGTGTGCAGGAGATCTTGTGTTCACCGACGTTTCGGGTTTACGCCAACAAGGACCGTTATGGGGTCGAGTTGGGCGGGGCCTTGAAAAACATTTATGCCATTGTTTCCGGGCTGGCGGTAGCCGTAGGGGCCGGACAAAACACACAGGCGATGCTGTTGACTCGTAGCCTGGCAGAAATGGGGCGTTTTGCCCGTGAGCTTGGCGCTGACCCAATGACCTTTTTGGGATTGGCGGGCGTTGGCGATCTGATCCTGACCTGTACTTCTGACTTGAGCCGAAATTACCGTGTTGGACAGGCCATTGGCCAGGGCAAGACGCTGGAGCAGGCGGTTGAAGAAATTGGTCAGGTGGCGGAAGGGGTTAATACCGTCCGGATTGTTAAGCACAAAGCGGATGAGTTAGGTGTTTACATGCCATTGGTGTCGGGTATGTATGATATCTTGTTCGAACACCGTCCGTTGGCTGAAGTGGCTAAGGGATTGATGATGGGGGAGCAAAATACCGATGTGGAATATTCCGGTAAAAACTAACCCCATTTGTGCCTGAAAATCGGGTTGCGCATTACCGCAGCTTCATAACGACAGTATGCAACAAGGGATATGGCAATGGATGAGAAACTGAAATCAAATTTATTATCCAGTACACACTGGTTCCGGCTTGTGTTTATGCTGCTATTTGCCGTCATTCTCCAGGTGGCGGCCGCAGTCATGTGGATTGTGGTGATTCTGCAATTTTTGTTTTCGCTTTTTACCGGCCAGAATAATGGCAATCTGAGAAAATTCGGACATTCACTGTCCGTGTATATTTTCCAGACATGGCAGTTCTTGTGCTACAGCAGCGAAGAAAAGCCTTATCCCTTCCAGGATTGGCCAGATCAGGGCGAGTAACGGCCTGACTTGTAACCGTACCGTTTTCGGGCTGTTTGGGAACTGCGTTCATTGCGGTGTCGTGGCTCCCGGGCGGCACCTCCTTAACCATTGCTAACGCTGACGGACTTTGTTGCTTCGTGAGTGGAGTTAACTATGCAAGTCTTTATTCTTCGGCACGGTGAAGCTCAGTTGTTCGCTGACAGTGATCCCGAGCGTGCATTGACGTCCATTGGTTATCAACAAACCGTCAATATTTTGACTGCCGCCAAAGATGAGTTGAGCCAGGTCACCCGTATCATTGCCAGTCCTTATGTCAGGGCTCAGCAAACCGCCACTCTGGCGTCGGATCTATTGTCTTTGCCGGTAACGACTTCGGATCTTCTTGTGCCCGAAGGGAACCTGTCAAAAGTGACCGAGTTGCTGGATTCGTTATCGGATGAGGTGCCTTTGCTGGTCAGTCATCAACCTTTGGTGGGAACTTGTGTGAACTGGCTGTGCGGGTTGAAGCCCGGGCAGCATTTCATGGGCACCAGCGCCCTGGCCTCTGTCAAAACGGACGTAATGGCGGCTTCTTGCGGTGAACTCATTTGGCTTAAACAGCCTGGTGTGCCGACACCATGACCCAATGTCAATTACCCCCGCAACAATTGTCCATTCCAGCCCAGGGGTTAACGTTCCGGGCTCAGGCGTGGGGGGATCCCGCCGCTCCTCCGATATTGGCTCTTCACGGCTGGCTGGATAACAGCGGCAGCTTTTTCAGATTGGCGCCTTTGCTGGCGAACCATTACGTGGTGGCTCTCGATACAGCCGGCCACGGTTTCAGCGACCATCGCCCTGCACATGAGCCTTATAATATCTGGCAGGATGTGGCGGAGGTCTTTGCCGTTGCCGACGCCTTGGGGTGGGATCGTTTTGCGTTAATGGGGCACTCCCGGGGCGGCATCATCAGTACATTGTGTGCAGGGACCTTCCCGGAACGGATTACCGCGCTGGCGTTACTGGATGGCTTCACACCGCTTGCGCTATCGCCAGACCGGGCGCCAAAGCAATTAGCCGCATCCATATTGGACAATCAGCAGTTGCGGCCGCGCAGGGTGTATACCGATAGAGAAGCTATGATCCGTGCCCGCATGAAGGGGGCGTGGAGCCTGTCCCGCGAAGCTGCCCGGGTTATTGTCGAGCGGGGTTCGGTTGAGGTGGATGGCGGCTATCAGTGGAGTTTCGATCCCCGTTTACACACGGCTTCAGCATTTAAGTTGAGTCGTGAGCACATTGACGCTTTTGTACGATCTATTCAGGCGCCAGTTAAACTGTTGCTGGCAGAAGGGGGGGCGATGGCAAAAATATCCCGGCCTCCAGAGGAGTGGAAACCGTTTAATCCTCAGCAGTTACCGGGAAGCCATCATTTCCATATGGAGACGCAGTCCATCGAAATCGGTGCAATTGTGGATGATTTTTTTACCAGCCAGGCAAATTATTGATTGAACACAACGAAGGGGGGTTAAGGTATCCTGCCTCTTTTGGCCGTCTGAGAGGCCCATTCGGTCTGTTCACTATAATTACTGTGCAACAATGGCTATGCTAATAGCCGGGTTCTAAATAAATAAGTGCTTATGAAGTCATTGATTTGTGTGTGTGTGGCCTTTATCTCCATTGCTTATGGCATCTCCGCTTCTGCTTTGTCCCTCGCCCGGTATGAACAGGCCAGGGTCGTTGCCGAAAGCCGTGACCAGGTAACGGATTACCGTTTGGCCCTGGGGGCCTTAAAGAAGGTGGACAGTGATTGGCGGGCTGAACGTGAACAGCGTTTGAGTGGTGTCCTTGACCGTTTAACCCTGGAGCTTGACGAGGGGCAATCTGAACAGGAAGCGTTTGAATTTTACCGGCGCCAGATGCTACAGATGGGAGGGCAGGAATTATTTTTGTGTGAGTCCAGGCGCTGTGGCAGCAGTGGTGCGTGGGCCAACAGTCGTTTCGGGGTTAGACAGCTGTACGGCCTGGACCAGTATCAGTATTACTCTGCAATTGGGGTCAATTTAAAGGACGGCAAGCAGGCTTATGTGGCCCTCTACGCGGTTCAGCGAGGCAACAAGCGCCGTTACCTTCAGGTTGATATCCTGACGACGACACAGCCGGTTCGCTTGTTCAGTAGCTCTGAAGTGATTGAGGAGCGTTTGCGGGTTGGGCGTGAGTTTATTTTACCTGAGCTCCTGAATGAGCAATTGGAGCAAGAGCAGCTGAAAGCGGTGGTTTCAGCGCTAAAAAGTCAGCGCAATTGGCACATTGCGATTGTGGGCTTTGATGTGGGCACCGGAACCCTGCAACAGCAACAGGATCGCTCCCTGGCTGCGGCTAAAGCGGTTTATCAGAAATTGATCGCTGAAGGTCTGGATGGCAATTATTTGAGTACTTACGGTATGGGTGGTCTGGCTCCGAACTCGGTGCCAGACGGTCGCGAGCGCAGTGTCAATCTGGTCAAAATCGTACCTTCGCAATAGTGGTTGTAACAAGATGTCTTAGGCATCAAGGCACAAAAAAGGGGGATTATCTGAAGATAATCCCCCTTTTTTGTGAGCAAAGCTCGTCAATTCTCTGGCCTGATTGAGGCAACAGCGCTATTTAATCAAAGATAAAAACTCCGTGCGAGTGGCCTGATTGTCGCGGAAACAGCCGAGCATGGCCGAGGTCTTCATGGAGGAGTTTTGTTTTTCCACCCCGCGCATCATCATGCACATGTGCTTGGCTTCGATAATCACGGCGACACCGGCGGCTTCGGTCACTTGCTGAATCGTTTCGGCAATCTGAACCGTCAGCTGTTCCTGAATTTGCAGACGGCGGGCATACATGTCTACCACTCGTGCAATTTTCGACAGGCCCACGACCTTGCCGGTGGGAATGTAACCGACATGGGCTTTGCCAATAAAAGGCAGCATGTGGTGTTCGCACATAGAATACAGCTCGATATCTTTTACGATGATCATTTCGCTGGAGTCGGATGGGAACAGGGCGCCATTGATAACGTCTGCAACGTTCTGCTTGTAGCCTCGAGTCAGAAACTCCATCGCTTTTGCGGCACGTGCGGGAGTATCTTGCAGGCCGGGGCGATTGACGTCTTCACCTATAGCGCTAATGATTTTGGCGTATTGCTCTTTCATTGGAGGTTCCTCAAGGAATCTTTTGCTTATCCATTACCCCTATAAAAGCTAAGGGTTTATTGGCCTTCCAGTCAGGCCCTGTGGGGGCAGTACCCTACGTGAAGGCTGTGCCCCGGTAAAGTTTTTTTTCACTCTTATCGCCCGAAAACAGGGGCTTTGCTGGCGATTTTGAAGAAAACCGGTAGACTGTGCCGCCTGATTTTATGGAGAGCGGCTGGATGATTGAACTGACACCTGTTTTTATTGCCCTGCTGCTGGTGACCGGGCTTATTGCCGGGGTTATTAATACCCTGGCAGGTGGTGGCTCAAATCTCACACTGCCCGCGTTAATGGTGATGGGATTGCCGGCCGATGTGGCCAATGCGACCAACCGGGTGGGTGTTTTCTTTCAGTGCCTGGTGGGACTGAAAGGTTTTGACCGGCACGGTAAGCTGGAACGCACGGACATCAAGGGCATTCTGATCCCTACCTTGGCGGGAGGCTTGGTAGGTGCTTTGTTTGCCTCGTTCTTACCCGTCTGGCTGTTGAAGCCCGTTTTACTCGGAACCATGGTGACCATGGCGCTGTTAATTCTGCTGCGGCCTTCGGCGGTGATGCCGGCCGAGGAGGAGATGGCCGGTAAGGTGTCGGGTAATCCAAAAGCCTGGGGGGCACTGTTGCTGGCCGGGTTTTATGGCGGTTTTGTGCAGGCGGGAGTGGGCTTTGTATTGATCGCCGCTTTGGCCGGTGTGTTGCGCTATGATTTGGTCAGGGCAAATGCCTTGAAGCTGCTGTGTTCGGCGGCATTTACAGCGGTGGCCTTGGGCATCTTTATCTGGCAAGGGCAGGTGGCTTGGGTGCCCGGTCTGGTGCTCGCTGTTGGCACGATGGTTGGGGCCCGGCTGGGGGTGGGTATGGCCATGAAGGTCAGTCAGAAAACCTTAAAATGGTTTTTGTTTGTAATGACATTGTGTGCCAGTGTGGCAGCGCTACTGTTTTAGTCGGTGCGGGTGTTTGTGTGAAAGCTGGTGTCAGTGTCTACAACTACCTGATCCACCCGGTAAGTTGCTCGATTTCTGCAACAATCTGCCCTGTGAGAGCGATAATCTAACCGCTTCCTGGGTTAAAAATGAAGAGGCTGATCCCTTGATAGAAAAACGTGAATCACCGATCCAGGAATTGTTATCCATTCGCGACTACCTGCGCTGGGCGACCAGTCGCTTTAACGCGGCGGGCTTATTCTTTGGTCATGGGACCGATAACGCCTGGGATGAAGCGGTCCAGCTGATCATGCCCAGTTTGCATTTGCCATGGGACAGCCCGCAACACCTTTTGCATGCCCGGTTGACCCTGGCAGAGCGACGCTTGCTGACCGATTTGATCGAGCGGCGTATCGAGGAGCGCATTCCTGCGCCATATTTGACTGGGAAAGCCTGGTTTGCGGGTCTTGAGTTCAATGTGGATGAGCGTGTCCTGGTGCCTCGTTCGCCGCTGGCAGAAACGATTGCTCAGGAGTTCCAGCCCTGGATGAGCGCGTACCCCGCCCGAATCCTCGATTTGTGTACTGGCAGCGGCTGTATCGGGATTGCCTGTGCGGATACTTTTTCAGATGCCGAGGTGGTCTTGAGTGATATTTCATCCGACGCCATTGAGGTGGCTCGTTCCAACATTCAGCTGCACCGGCTGGAAGATCAGGTAACTGCCGTCACCTCAGACCTGTTTGAGCAGTTGCAGGGGGAGGTGTTTGATTTGATTGTCACCAATCCTCCCTATGTGAATGCCGAGGATCTGGCAGCCATGCCCGCAGAGTTTCAGGCGGAGCCCGAAATCGCGCTGGGCAGTGGTGATGATGGGCTGGACTTTACCCGCCGATTATTGAAAGAAGCGCGCAGCCATCTGACCGATCAGGGTTTGTTGGTGGTGGAAGTGGGTAATAGCTGGCCAACGCTGGAGGCGGCTTTTCCCCGTGTTCCGTTCACCTGGTTAGAGTTTGAGCAGGGAGGTCACGGCATTTTTGTCCTTACCGCGGCGCAACTGGATCAGCATCAGGCGGATTTCCAGTCGTAAAGAGTCCGGCATAGCGAAATTTGGGGGGTGTGGCCCGTGGCCGGACAAATAAGGCGGGCAAGAGGGTTAAGCACAGTCTCTAGAAAGGGCGTATAATTCGCTGCTTTCGATTACATAATCATCCGCAGCGGGTCATAGACCGCTGGTTACAGACAACTACAACGACGAGTTTGATATGTCCGGTAATACCTTTGGCAAACTATTCACAGTGACCACCTTTGGCGAAAGTCACGGCCTGGCTTTGGGCTGTATTGTTGATGGTTGCCCACCAGGCTTGTCACTGAGTGAAGAAGATCTCCAGCATGACCTCGATCGTCGCAAGCCTGGCCAGTCTCGTTACACCACCCAGCGCCGTGAAGCGGATCAGGTGAAGATTCTGTCGGGTGTGTTTGAGGGAAAAACCACCGGTACGCCTATTGGGTTGTTGATTGAAAACACCGATCAACGCTCGAAAGATTATTCCACCATCAAAGATCAATATCGCCCGGCACACGCGGATTACCCCTATATGCAAAAATACGGGGTGCGTGATTACCGTGGCGGCGGTCGCTCTTCGGCCCGCGAAACTGCAATGCGGGTGGCTGCCGGGGCCATTGCGAAAAAGTACCTGAAAGAGACCCTTGGCATTGAGGTGAAGGGGTATCTCTCCCAGTTGGGTCCGATCAAAATTGAGACCGTTGACTGGGAAGAAATTCACAACAACCCCTTCTTCTGTCCGGACGCCAGTAAAGTGGCTGAGATGGAAGCCTATATGCAGGCGCTTAACAAAGAGGGGAATTCGGTTGGAGCGAAGATCGCCGTGACGGCCACCGGGATGCCGCCCGGGCTTGGCGAACCGATTTTCGATCGCCTGGACGCGGATCTGGCTCATGCGTTGATGAGTATCAATGCGGTGAAGGGGGTTGAAATCGGTGCAGGCTTTGAGTGTGTCGAGCAAAAGGGCACGGAGCATCGCGATGAGATTACGCCGCAAGGCTTTCTCTCTAATCATGCCGGTGGCGTGTTGGGTGGTATCTCCACGGGACAGGATTTGATTGCCAGTCTGGCATTGAAGCCAACTTCAAGCCTGCATCTGCCGGGTCGTAGCGTGAATGTTCGCGGTGAGCCGGTTGAGGTTGTGACCAAAGGCCGTCATGACCCTTGTGTCGGGATTCGGGCTACCCCGATTGCCGAGGCGATGATGGCGTTGGTGATCATGGATCACCTGTTGCGTCACCGCGGTCAAAATGGCGGCTTGCAGCACGATATCCCGGTGATCCCAGCTGCTGCACCAGGGGCCTCGACACAGGCATAACGCCGGTGTCCTTAAGATTTACGGCTGGGCGGGCCATTCCCTATTGGCGCCTGTCCAGCTTCTATTTTTTCTACTTCGCCTTATTGGGCACCATTGTCCCCTTTCTGGGGCTCTACCTTCAGTCCCTCCATTTTTCCTCGATTGAAATCGGTCAAATTTTTGCGGTGATGATGGTCACTCGGGTGTTGGCTCCGAATATTTGGGGCTGGCTGGCCGACCATACGGGTCGCAGATTGTTTGTCATACGTCTAGGGTCATTCCTGGCGTGGGTGTGCTTTTCGTTCATATTATGGCAGCAGGACTTTGTCTGGGTGGCCTTAATAATTGCGACCTACAGTTTTTTTTGGAACGCTGTATTGGCCCAATTCGAAGTGGTCACTCTCAATTACCTGGGTGGTGTGTCTCATTACTACAGTCGAATCAGGCTCTGGGGGTCGGTGGGTTTTATTGTGGCGGTGGTCTTGCTGGGCTACCTGTTTGATTTCATCTCGCTAAGCTATATGCCGCTGGCGGCACTGGTTATTCTGGTGCTGATCTGGCTAAGCTCGCTGACGGTGAAAGAGCAAAAAACCGTGACGTTAGTGCATGAGCATGGGGAAGGTTTTTGGCAGGTTTGCAGGGGCCGACCGGTGCTGTGTTTTCTGGCAGCCTCGTTCTTTCTCCAGGTCAGCTTCGGCAGTTATTACACCTTTTACAGCGTCTATCTGGAGGGGTTGTCGTACAGCCGAGGAGAGATAGGCTTGCTGTGGGCGTTGGGTGTTTTGGCTGAAGTTGTGGTGTTCTGGTTCATGCATCGGCTATTAACATTTTACAGTTTGCGCTCGGTGATGATGCTCACCTTGGCGGCAACGGTGGTGCGCTGGTGGCTAATAGGGTTTTACCCGGATTTCATTTGGGTTTTGTTCTCGGCACAACTGCTGCACGCATTTTCTTTTGGTACCGCTCACGCAGTGGCGATTGAGCTGGTGCGACGGTTTTTCGTCGGTCGTCATCAAGGCCAGGGGCAGGCCCTTTACAGCGCTGTGAGTTTTGGTGCGGGTGGAGCTATCGGTTCGTTGCTCAGTGGCTGGCTGTGGGGTGTCAGCCCGCAACTGTCTTTTGCGGTGAGTGCTTTGTCTGCAGCTTTGGCGTTTCTCCTGGTGTGGTGGGGGTTGAGGGGGCGAAGAGTTGAGGTGGTAGTCAGCTAGAGGAATTGATTCACGGATTCGCTTGAAATCTGATCATACTGACGTTATGTTCGGTTGTGTACATAAAAATAAGCGTTCTAAGAGGTCTCAGCCTTTGTCTTGAAAACGCTCATAACGATAAAAATATAATAATCATGGAGAGTGCTCATGTGGAAAACATCCATTGGTGGCGTGTTGTTTGTGTGGTCAGCGCTGGCTGTCGCGGATGCGCCCTGCAAGTCTATTGCTGATGCAAACTGGCGTGATCAGTGTGTACAGCAGCAAAGTTCCCTGTTAGTGGGTAAGTTTGAAGTTCAGGCTGTGCCTGATATTCAGGCGGCGCTGGAGCAAAGCCGAGTGATGTCCTGGGCGGTGAGGGAAAACAATACCTTCGCGAACGCCATGCAGCAAAGCGGAGACTGGAGCGGAGCTCTGGCCAAACGTAAACAGGAGAGCAGTGCGCGAAAGCAGGTTTTTCAGTTGGCCATCAGTATTGCTGCTTACTTTGACGAAAGTGATCAGGGCAAAGATCGTAAAGCGCTGTACAGGGGGTTGGTGGAGCGTAATGTTGAGGATGCAGAGCAGGCTTATGGGATCGCCGAAGAACTGTGGGAAAAGGCGATAGCTGCGACGGACCCCAAAGAGGCTGCCCAAATGCAGGCTCTGGCGGAAAGGATCTTGCGCAATGCAGGCGATACCCTGGCGTTAGCGGCGGAAGGTGCCAATCGCAATGAAAAGCTGAAGTTGTCTCGAAAGTTATGGCAGCAGTCAGCCGAAATGTCGGAGCAGTTGCTGCAGTGGAAGCTGCAAATTGGAAGCGGTAAGGCTGAAGTAAATTTCTTCCGTCAACGGGCCGCAGCCCGTTGGTATCAGTCGGCACTGGTTGCGTTGCTGAATGATGATACCAAGGAAGCCAATTTCGCCAAACAGCAATCGGAAAACCTTTTGGTGGCGAGGCGTTAAAGTGCCGAGCCCTCCAGTACGTCTTTACTGAACAGTACGCCTTCACTGAATGCAGGTATTATGGCAACGATGACCTATTAGATGAGGTATAACGCTGATGGGCGTCAGCGCTATACCGGTGTGCCGTTGCTGTTTAAAAGTACACAACCACTTCTTCAAAAGTACACAACCACTTCTTCAAAAGTCCCATTCACTGATTAAACACTGCACAGCCACTTATTAAAAAGGGCGTAACCACTTAATCGGGAGCCAATGAATCACGCGGGCGATTAATTGGAAATTAATAAGGCGCCGAGGATTAAACGTGCAAGGTGACCATCAAAAGTGCAAGGTGACAGCTGCGTAGGGACCGTTGATGGTGAGGTCAGCTTGCAGATCGTCCAGCTCATCCATGTCCAGAGTCATTTCCCGGTAGCCCGCTTCGATACCTAAATCCATAAACGGGATGATGTCAGATTGGTAGGCAAGTCTTACCGAATAGTCTGTCACGGTATCGTGATTGAATTGGGTTCCGGTGACGGTTGCTCCAAATGAGAGGCCAGTTAAAGGCAGATCAAATTGAGCGTCCCCATAAACCATCGGTAAAAAACCTTCCAGGCTGATGGATTCCTGTTGATTGCCACTGGTGACTTTTAAGGCCCCGTCAAAGCGTCGAAAGCTGATTCCCAGGTCCAGATTTACCCAGTTATCCAGAATTTCATAGTACAGCACGATGTCCTGGTGAGTGAGATCCAGAGTGGTGCGAAGCATGTCTCCGGCAGCAAAAGTGACATCGTCACTGGTGAAACCGGAATCTATTGTGGATGTGCCATCCTGATCAAGGCTGGTTTGCTGCAAGCGCAGATTGGGGATGAATGGCAGTGGATGCTCAACAGCCACATAGATGAAATTACTGTTGCTGTCATCGATACCCAGGTCATTGGTGTTAATGGCGGACTTGCCAACGTTGCCGCTGCTGTCTGATTGCCAAATGCCAACGCCCGAATACAGGCCGATCACATCAGCCTGGCAGATACTCGCACTGGCAGCAAAAACCGAGCCCAGCAGAAATCGTGAAATGTTTGTCATGGTGTTTTCCTTGTTTTTTTATAGGTTCAGAGAGTTGTGATCAATGAGACTGAACAGGGGCTTATTGTAATCAAAAGTTATAAGCAGGTGTTGATGTGAGCGTTATGACTGTTGTGTTTGTGCGGTGTTCGGCAGTCTGAGTGTTACGTCGCTGCGACTTTGACGGTGCTGGGCAAGGTAAGCATTAAGATTGAAGTGCCTGAATAAAGGCTCTGGCGGCATTGCTCAGGGTGCGTTCCCGATGATGAATGCAGCCCAGGTCACGGGTCAGGGTTATGCCTGGCAAGACGATCTTTTTGAGTTGATCGTCAACCATGGTTTCCGGGAGGGCACTCCAGCCGAGGCCGATGGAAACCATCATCTTGATGGTTTCCAGGTAATTGGTGGTCATGCTTAGCATTAGACCGCAGCGGTTGTTGTCGAACAATTGAGCCACCAGCTGTGTGGTTTGAGTGCTGGTGTCGGGCAGTATGGCGGGGAGGTGACTGAGTTGGGAGAGGTCCGGTGTCTCGACCGTTGCCAGTGGATGATCCGCCGCGACCACAAATGCCAGCGGGTCTTCCCAGAGGGGAATTGCCGCCATGTTAACCGGTTGGTGTTCCGACAGGGTAATGATGGCCAGTTCGACTTCGCCGCGATTGATGGCAGCGTAGGCTTTTTCCGAATCCATGAAATCCAGATCCAGGGTGACCTCAGGGTATTCCCGGGTGTAGAGCTTCAACAGCTGCGGCAGATGGTGCAGGCCTATGTGATGGCTGGTGGCCAGTTTTAGGGTGCCGCCGACATTGCCGGACAGATTGGATAGGGCCAATTCGGTATCACTGACGTCCTGCAGGATTTTCTCAGCTTTCGGCAACAGGGCCTCTCCGGCTTCGGTTAAGGAGATACCACGGCCGATGCGGTCAAACAGGCGACAGTTCAGTTGCTGTTCCAGGGCCGAGATGCGCTTGCTGATGGCCGGTTGTGTCAGGTGCAGTTGCTCAGCGGCTTCCGTAAAGGACTCCAGTCGGGCGACGGTAATAAAGGCTTTCAGGTGTTGAGTGTCCATAAGGGCATTTAAATTCATTCCAAACAGGAATGCAATTTATAAAAAAGATGAATTTGTCTTATTCGAAGTGGGTTAGTAAACTGTCCGGGACAGAATGAATACGAGACCCGATGGCTGGCACCGCGAAGCCGTGTGTGATTTTTTTGGCAAGGCGCAGCAACCTGCCCAATGAGATCGGGTCCAAAACAACCGTTGATAGAACAAGTGAGGTTTCCAATGGCGGGTAAGACCCTCTACGACAAGCTTTGGGATGCCCATCTCGTAAAAGAGCGAGATGACGGCTCGGCGTTAATTTATATCGATCGCCATATTATTCACGAAGTGACTACGCCGCAGGCCTTTGAGGGACTGCGTCTGGCCGGGCGTAAGCCGTGGCGTGTAGACAGTATCCTGGCGACGCCGGATCACAATGTTCCCACCACGGCTGTCGAGCGCGCTTCTGGAGTGCAGGGCATTGAAGATCCCGTATCGCGTATTCAGGTGCAGACTCTGGACGATAACTGCGACGAATTCGGTATTGTTGAGTTTAAAATCAACGACAACCGTCAGGGCATTGTTCACGTCATTGGCCCTGAAAGCGGTGCCTGCCTGCCGGGTATGACCATCGTTTGTGGTGACTCCCATACGGCCACCAATGGTGCTTTGGGCGCGTTGGCGCATGGCATCGGTACCTCCGAAGTTGAGCACGTGATGGCAACCCAGTGCCTGGTGGCCAAAAAAATGAAAAATCTGTTGATCAAGGTCGACGGAGAGTTGGCGCCGGGTGTGACGCCGAAAGACGTTGTGCTGGCCATCATTGCCAACATCGGCACAGCCGGTGGCACCGGTTATGCGATGGAATTCGGTGGTCAGGTCTTCCGCGATATGTCCATGGAAGGTCGTATGACCGTCTGTAACATGGCGATCGAGGCCGGTGCACGAGCGGGTATGGTGGCTGTGGACGACACGACCATTGATTACGTCAAGGGCCGCACCTACGCGCCAAACGAAGAGCAGTGGGATGCCGCCGTCGCCAACTGGAAAGAGTTGGTCAGCGATGTCGACGCCGAGTTTGACAAGGTGGTCGAAATTGACGGTGCCAGCATCAAACCCCAGGTGAGCTGGGGAACTTCGCCGGAAATGGTACTGCCGGTTGACGCCCGGGTGCCGGATCCTGCCCAAGAAGCCGATCCGGTGAAGAAAACCGGTATCGAGCGCGCATTGCAGTACATGGGGTTGACGGCGGGTCAGAACATCACCGATATCGCTGTGGATCGTGTGTTTATCGGCTCCTGCACCAACTCCCGTATTGAGGACATTCGCGCCGCCGCCGCAGTGGCCAAGGGTCGCCAGGTCGCCAGCTCTGTAATACAGGCTATGGTGGTTCCGGGTTCCGGTCAGGTGAAAGCCCAGGCCGAAGCCGAGGGTCTGGATAAGATTCTGGTTGCGGCCGGTTTCGAGTGGCGCGAGCCGGGCTGTTCAATGTGCCTGGCCATGAACGCGGATAAATTGGGTAACGGAGAGCATTGCGCGTCTACCTCGAACCGCAATTTTGAAGGTCGTCAGGGGTATGGTGGCCGCACTCATCTGGTGAGTCCTGCGATGGCTGCGGCTGCGGCGGTGGCGGGTCACTTTATAGACGTCCGTGATCTCACGTCTCAGGCTTAAGGAGCAAAACTGATGAAAAGCTTTACTCAAGTGACTGGTATTGCCGCTCCTATGGATCGCGCCAATGTCGATACGGATATGATTATCCCGAAAAACTTTTTGAAATCCATCAAGCGTACCGGTTTTGGCAAAAACCTGTTTGATGAACTGCGCTATCTGGACGAGGGCCTGCCGGATCAGGATTGTACCGGTCGCCCGTTGAACAAGGATTTTCCGCTGAACTTCCCCCGCTACGAGGGTGCAAAAGTCCTGTTGGCCCGTGAGAACTTCGGTTGCGGCTCCAGTCGTGAACACGCCCCCTGGGCGTTGGATGACTATGGTTTTCGCGCAATTATTGCGCCCAGTTTTGCGGATATTTTCTTTAATAATTCGTTTAAAAACGGTTTATTGCCGATCATTCTGTCTGCAGAAATTGTTGATCAACTGTTTCAGGAAATGTACGCAAACGAGGGCTACGAGCTGTCGATTGATTTGGCTGAGCAAGTGGTCACCACGCCTTCCGGTGAAACCTTCAGTTTTGAGATTGATGAGTTCCGCAAACACTGCTTGCTGAACGGTTTGGACGATATTGGCTTGACGTTGCGGGAAGCGGATGCGATTCGAGCTTACGAAGAAAAGCGTCAACAGCAGGCACCGTGGTTATTTGGCGCTATCCAGCCCGGCGCATGACGAATCAGGCCCTCGAGTCAGGGGGCAGCCTCATTCAATAACTGATCAGGCGCATGACGTGCAGAGCACGGAGTGTGCTGTTGTTGAGAACTGTCGTTGAAACCGGTTGTTGAGAACTGTCGTTGAAACCGGTTGTTGAGAACTGTCGTTGAGATCGATTGTTGAAGCGTCTTGTTGAAAGATGTTGATGGGCCCTGAGTGGAATTGAGAGGAATTAAAATGAGTAAAAATGTACTGATCATGGAAGGGGACGGTATCGGCCCCGAGATCATCGCGGAAGCCCGCAAGGTGCTGGAAGCGGTGAATGAAAAAGACGGTCTGGGCCTGAATTTTGTGGAGGGGATGTTGGGCGGGCGTGCTTACGACGCCTACGGCCATCCTTACCCGGAAGAAACCCGTGAAAAGGCGCGCGCCGCCGACGCTATTTTGTTTGGTTCTGTGGGTGGTCCCCAGTGGGACGGTAAAACCGAGCGCCATCTGCGTCCGGAGGCCGGTTTACTGGATATTCGCGCTGATTTGGATCTGTTTGCCAACCTGCGTCCAGCGATCACTTTCAAGCAATTGGCCGATGCCTCACCGCTGAAGCCGGAACTGGTGGCAGGACTGGATATTTTGATCGTGCGCGAGCTGACCGGCGGTATCTACTTTGGTGGCCCGCGGGGCATTCGCACCCTGGAAAACGGTGAACGTCAGGGTTACAACACCGACGTCTACAGCGAGTCCGAAATTCGTCGCATTGGTAAGGTCGCGTTTGATTCCGCGCAGAAGCGGGGCAAGCGAGTCTGCTCAGTGGACAAGGCGAACGTCATGGAAGTGTCGGTGTTGTGGCGTGAAGTGATGGAAGAGGTCGCCAAGGACTATCCGGACGTTGAGCTGAGCCACATGTACGTGGATAACGCGGCCATGCAGCTGGTGGTGAATCCGAAGCAGTTTGACGTGATTGTAACCGGCAACCTGTTTGGCGATATCCTCTCGGATGAGGCATCCATGCTGACCGGTTCGATTGGCATGTTGCCATCGGCTTCATTAAACGAAGGCAGTCAGGGCTTTTATGAGCCCTCGCACGGCTCGGCGCCGGACATTGCCGGCCAGGGCATTGCCAACCCCCTGGCGACGATTATGTCGGCGGCTATGTTGCTGCGCTACTCACTGGCGGCAGGGGATTCAGCCGACAGTGTGGAGGCCGCTGTGTCAAATGTGTTGGATCAGGGGCTGCGCACCGGTGACATTATGTCGGCTGGAATGACTAAAGTGTCCACCTCTGAAATGGGTGATGCGGTTGTCAAGGCGCTGCTGGCAGCTCATTAATTGTCTGCCTGACCATTATCCTGGGGCGTACGGCAGGCTGCTGTGTCGCCCTCCAGGGGCTTGGTTGTTTTGACTGCTGTAAAAGTCTCAATGCCAGGGGCGGTGCGGGCTGGCGGCTGTTTGCGGGTCCGCTTTACCCCGTGTCCCGGTATTCTTTTCTCAAATGTGTTATTATTTCCCCCTAAATTTTCCACTTTCAAATGTAGTTGAGAGGGTACGATGCGTGTAGGTTTTGTAGGTTGGCGTGGGATGGTTGGCTCTGTGTTGATGGAGCGGATGTTGGCAGAAAACGATTTTGCTGATATTGAACCGGTTTTTTTTACGACTTCTAATGTGGGTGGGCAGGGTCCTGCGATTGGCAAGGACATTCCCGCTCTCAAAGACGCGCGCGATATTAAACAATTGGCCACACTGGATGCCATCGTGTCCTGTCAGGGGGGCGATTACACCAAATCCGTGTTTGCCGATTTGCGAGCGTCCGGCTGGAATGGCTATTGGATTGACGCGGCATCCAGTCTGCGTATGTCCAAGGATGCGATCATTGTCCTGGACCCGGTGAATCAGAATGTCATTAAAGATGGCTTGACCAATGGGGTGAAAAACTTCATTGGCGGCAATTGCACTGTCAGCCTGATGTTGATGGGGCTGGGTGGGCTGTTCAAGGAAGACCTGATTGAGTGGGTGTCAGCCATGACTTATCAGGCGGCCAGTGGTGCCGGCGCACAGAATATGCGCGAGTTGATCTCCCAGATGGGTTCTCTGCGCGATGCTGTGGCCCCGGAGTTGGCGGATCCCGCCAGTGCTATTCTCGATATTGACCGCAAAATTGCAGACGCCATGCGCAGTGGTGAATTCCCAACCGATCAGTTTGGGCACCCGCTGGCGGGCAGTTTGCTGCCGTTTATTGATACCCAGTTGGACAATGGCCAGAGTCGCGAAGAGTGGAAAGGGCAGGCGGAAACCAACAAGATTCTGGGTCGCAGTGACTCGCCGATTGCCATTGACGGTACCTGTGTCCGTATTGGCGCTATGCGTTGTCACAGCCAGGCACTGACCATCAAGCTCAAGCAAGATGTGCCACTGACCGAAGTGGAGTCTATCCTCTCCGAGGCCAATGAGTGGGCCAAGTTTGTGCCCAACGACCGTGATATCACTCTGCGCGAGCTCACGCCAACCAAGGTGACGGGTACTTTGTCGGTGCCGGTGGGGCGTCTGCGTAAAATGAACATGGGGCCTGAGTACCTGAATGCCTTTACTGTCGGTGATCAGTTGCTGTGGGGGGCTGCCGAGCCCTTGCGCCGTATGCTGCGTATCCTGATTGAGTCCTAGTCGGGTTAAATGCCTCTGATTCAGGGCGTCCGCTCCTTCTGTCTATACCAGCAGGTAAGGCAGAAGGGGTTTCTTATTCTTTAGTTGTATAGATTTGCATCTCCAGCCTGGTCGTCTTGTTTGGCATTCTCTTTTACAATCGCTTTCAGTCTCTTTGTTGTCTTTCAGTTTTGCCTGATGTTGGCATCCAAAGCGCTTTTTTAGAAATCAAATTCCATCGGTGGCTGTCAATAGGTGCCCTTTGTAAAATGAGGCACGCGTCAAGTTATTTGTGCAAAGCATTGAGCATCGCGGCCTGAAACAAAGGCGCCTTGTTGATAAAAAGCTATTTATAATGAATACTTACGGCCATTAATGAAGAACCATTCGAGGTTTGGGGGCGCTTGCTCCCGCTTCGTCGATGATTGTCGGGTTCACCTGAGCCATGCCGATATGGATATCGGATCAGAAATGGGGTGGCGCTTGGGGGCCAGGGAGATAATAAAAGGAACGTTCTATGCGTCTTCGTAAGCTGGCGTTAGCAGTGGGTCTGGCGAGTGCACTTGGGGCCGAAATGGCCAGCGCTCTGGGTTTGGGTGAGATCAAGCTGTTTTCAACATTAAATCAGCCGTTACAAGCTGAAATTAAGTTGTTGCAAGCTCGGGAGCTTACCGAAAATGAAATTCTGATCAGCCTGGCTTCCCGTGAAGATTTCCAGCGGGTCGGGATTGATCGTGTCTTTTTCTTATCGGACCTGCGTTTTGAGGTGGATCTTGAGGCCAAAGCCGGGCCTGTCATCCGTGTGACCAGCAGCAAGCCCGTCATGGAACCTTATTTAAATTTCCTGCTTGAAAGCCAGTGGCCCAATGGTCGCATTTTGCGCGAATATACTCTGCTGATGGATTTGCCCGTCTTCTCGGAGGATCGTACTGCGGCGGTTCAGAGTGCCCGCACCACCTCGGCAAGAACTTTACCCGCGCAGCCGCAGGCCACCCGCACACAAGCGGCCCGGCCATCAGCACAGCAGCCCGAGGCCCCCCGGCCGCAGGCTCGCTCTACGGCTTCCCCGGCTTCGGCGGGGTCACAAGACGGTGTTTATGGGCCTGTTGGCTCAAATGACACACTCTGGGAAATTGCCCTTAAGGTGCGCCCTGGTCGTGAATACTCTGTCCAGCAGACTATGCTGGCGATTCAACGCCTGAACCCTGAAGCCTTTATTAATGGCAATATCAACCTGTTGCGCAAGGGGCAGGTGCTGCGTGTGCCGGCCAGTTCCGACATCGACAGTGTTGGCGTTCGGCAAGCCATCAGCGAAGTCGCGCAACAGAATTCTCAGTGGTCCGGCGGGGATGGCGAGCCGGTAGGGGCGCAACTGGATGGCAGCAAGCGCCAGAGCGGAGTATCTGGTTCTACCGCGACAGGCGTGTCTGGTCGGTTGAAAGTCTCTGGTGCAGAGGCTGCTGAGTCCTTACAGGCTGGGCGTGCGGCGGGTGAAGTCGGTGGAGACGCTGAAGCCCTGCAAAATGAATTGGCCATTTCTTTAGAGCAGTTAGACAGCTCCCGGCGGGAAAATTCTGACCTTAAAGATCGCGTGACCGAACTGGAAGATCAGATTGATACCATGGAGCGGTTACTGGAAGTCTCCAGTCAAGAGCTGCGGGCATTACAGTTGGGGACGCAACAAAATACAGAAGCAGCGGCTGCTCTCGAGGCGCAGGCGCAAGTTAAGCCCCAGGTAGAGGCACCGGCACAGCCGGAGGTAAAAGCAGCGCCTGCCAAGCCTGATGCCAGTAAGGTAGTGCGCTCGGCCAAGCCTAAAGAGCCGTCGTTCATGGATATGGTCATGGACAATATCCTCTACATTGGCGGTGGACTGCTTGCTATTTTCGCGGCGGTATTGTTGCTGTTGCGCCGTCGTCAAGCCAGTGAAGATGAGACACTGGAGCCAATCGGTGGCAATGTTGCAGGCGTCGATAAAGATTCCGATATGCTGGAGTCAGCGCTGGGAGCGGGTGTGGCGGAAGATTTTGAGCCCGCCCTTGAAGAAGACATAAACCTGGCCGACGAAGATGATTTCGCTGATCTGGATGAGGTCGCTCCCACGGAAGCGGAAACCGATGATGTTGTCGGCGAGGCTGATATCTACATTGCCTATGGGAAATTTGATCAGGCGGAAGAGATGCTGCAGAAGGCAATTGATGCCGATGCAAGCAACACCGCTGCTCGCCTGAAGCTGATGGAGGTCTACCTCGAAACTCAGGACGAGGAGAAGTTTGACTACCAGTATGCCGAAATCGTTATGCAGGGGGATGATGCATCGATTGCGCGTGCCGATGACCTCAAAGCCCAGCTAAATGTTGATGCCCCTGAGGATACTTTCGAGCTGCCCGCCGAGACTGAGGTGTTCGCTGGTCTCGACGATGATTCATCCGGTGATGACGAGTTTGCGTTCGATAGCGAAGAATTCAGCTTCGACAAAGAGAGCTTGGACTTTGACAAAGAAGACCTGAACTTTGACAAAGAAGACCTGAACTTTGACAAAGAAGACCTGAACTTCGACAAAGAAGATCTGGACTTTGACGAAGTGGATCTGGAGCTGGGTCTGAACGAGGCCAGTGGTGATGAAAAAGCGGCTGAGAACGATGATCTGTCCCTGGGTGAAAACTTTGGGTTGAGTTTCGAGTCTGAATTAACAGCCGCCAAACCCAAGCCTGATACCGAAGCAGAGACCGTTGCACTTGATTCGCTGGATGATGAGCTGTCGCTGGACTTTGATCTGGATAGTGCCGAAGACGATGCCGAAGTTGATGAGCTGGAGATTGATCTCGATTTGGGGCTGGATGAGGGGATGGCTGAAGACACCTTCTCATTGGAGTTGGACGAGCCGCAAGAAAAGCTGGCCTCAGCGCTAAATGATGAAATCGATTCCACGGATTCCCTGGACCTGGATCTGGAGCTGCCTGCGGATTCTACTGAGACGGCCCTGGATCTAGAGTCGGGTGATTCGGACGAAGACGCCTTTGATCTGGATATGGATGATCTGGATTTGGCCGCGTTGGACGAGGAAGTGGATGCGTTGTCCTCAAATATGGACTTTGCTGATGACCTGTTTGGCGAAGAAGACGACAAGCTGGTTTCGTTGGATGATGAGCTGTCGAGCCTGGACGAAGAGTTGTCCGCTTTGGACGAAGACCTTACTCATGGCTCTGCGCTGCCGCTGATGGATTTTGACAGTGAAGCCGTTGGAGCGAGTCGTGTTGAGACCGACGGCGCTGAGTTTGAGGATACGGATGAAGGAACAGACGCTTTAAGTTTGGACGAGCTCTCTCTGGATGACATTCCTACGTTGGGGGCGGATGATGCGCCTGAAGCTGGCGTTCCTGATGTCGACCTGGCGGCCACTGTGGAGTTGGATTCCGCTGATGCCTTTGCTTTAGAGGACAGTGCTGAGTCCCTTGATCTGGAAGACAGCGCTGAAACTCTTGATTTGGAAGACGGCGCTGAGTCCCTTGATTTGGAAGGCAGCGCTGAAGCACTTGATCTGGCATCCTTCGAAGCCTTTGACTTGGATGATGCCGAGGCTCTGCTGGAGGACGGCGGGGCGGATACAGATGACGCCGAATTTGACTTGGCTGCAGATCTCGGACTGAATCTGGAAGAATTGGGGGCCGAGGAGAGTCTTTCCGAGGAGGATGTGTTCACTAAAGCCTTAAATGACTTGCCGTCACCGGAGGACGCCTTTGGTGATGAAGATATCGACGCTGAACTGGATTTCCTGGCGGATACCGATGAAGCGGCTACTAAACTGGACCTGGCGCGAGCTTATATTGATATGGGTGACCAGGATGGGGCGAAAGATATTCTCGGTGAAGTGGTTGTTGAAGGTAACGACGTGCAGAAGCAGGAAGCCGAAGAGCTGTTAACCCGTATCGGTTAAGTGGTCTCAGGCTCTGGGGTTTAATCCCTTTTGGTGTGATTAAGGCCTTGTGTACAATGCGTACGCAGGGCCTTTTTTGTGAGGCAGAGGTTGGTGCGCATGGAAAAGACGGTCTGTCTTGGTTGTGTGCTTCATTGATTGTTTGAGAGATTATGTCGTCAGTTTACCCCCCCAGGCAAAAGCCCTATGTGCGTAACGGTGAAATACTGCAGGACGGGGTGTTTCCGGAAACCATGCACCGTGTGGCTCTGAGTGTTGAATACAACGGCGCTTCCTTTCACGGTTTCCAGAAGCAGCCCAGCGGTGTTGATACGGTGCAAGAGCGGCTGGAAAAAGCGTTATCACAGGTTGCGGATGAGCCGGTGACGCTTATCTGTGCAGGTCGAACCGACGCCGGTGTGCATGGAACCAATCAGGTGGTGCATTTCGATACTCTGTCCGTTCGCCCCGTTAAAGCCTGGACGCGTGGTGTGAATGCGTTACTGCCGGACTCGGTCAGTGTCAAATGGGCTCAGCCGGTAAGTCCGTACTTTCATGCGCGTTTCAGTGCCCGTCATCGCACCTATCGATATGTCATTGCCAATACGCCAGCACGCCCGGCATTGGGCTATCAGCAGATGACCTGGGTTCGGCAGGCGCTGGATGTGTCGGCCATGCGCGAAGCATCCAAAGCGTTGATTGGAGAACATGATTTCACCTCATTTAGGGCTGCCCAGTGCCAGGCCCGCAGCCCCGTGCGCCGAATTCACTATCTGGATATTGCCCGCAAAGGGGATCTGGTGGTCGTTGAAGTTCAGGCCAATGCCTTTTTGCATCATATGGTGCGCAATATCATGGGGGTGTTGTTGGCGATAGGGGCTGGTGAGCAGCCGGTGGCCTGGACTGCGGATGTGTTGCGGGCCTGTGATCGCCGTAAAGCCGGAGTCACCGCGAAGCCGAATGGCTTGCACCTGGTGGCCATTGCCTACCCCGAAGAGTTTGGTTTACCGGTGGTGGCTCCCGGTCCGGCGTACTTCCCTGAAGGGTTGGGTGAATTTGGACGCCAGGGTGCTTGAATACAGCATTTAAAGTGGATATCTGGTAGTATCGGCCCCTAAAAATTTATCGTTTCCGAGAGGCAGATTGTGTTGTGTCTGCTGATTGAAGTAAAAATATTGCTGAGTTCAGCCGGTTGATGGCACCGATCTTGATATTGATGCATTCATCTGGGTGAGCTGGAAATTTTGGGTTAGAGCTGAGCATCAACCCGTACAAATGATCAGGCGCACTATGACCCAATCCGTTCGAGTTAAAATTTGTGGCATCACCAGTGTGGCGGATGCGCAGGCCGCAGTCGCCGCAGGCGCCGACGCTATCGGATTGGTGTTTTACCGTAACAGCCCAAGGGCGGTCAGTGTTGCCCAGGCTGCCGAAATTGCCCGCAGTGTCGGACCCTTTGTGACGGTGGTGGGGTTGTTTGTGAATGAAGGCTCAGATGCAGTATTTGATATTTTGCAGCAAGTGCCACTGCACGTATTACAGTTCCACGGGGACGAAGACGAAGACTATTGTCGACAGTTTCAGCGGCCTTATTTGAAAGCATTACGCATGAAGGAAGGTTTGGATGTATCAGCAACGATGGCGAAGTTCACTTCTGCGGTAGGTATTTTACTGGATGCTTATCGCCCCGGCGTCCCGGGCGGAACCGGGGACACCTTTGATTGGCAGCGGGTGCCAGGCGAAAGTCTGGTGCCAGTGGTACTGGCAGGAGGGCTGACCCCAAAGAATGTCGGCCAGGCGATCGCGGCCACGAAAATATATGGTGTTGATGTGAGCGGGGGAGTTGAGGCTTCACCGGGACAAAAAGACACTGACAAAATGATGGCGTTTGTTCGCCATGCGAAAGCGGAGAAAAGCAGTGAGTGATATCGAGAAAAAGGCAGCTGTAGACTATTCCCAGTTTCCAGATGCGCAAGGACATTTTGGCCCCTATGGCGGGCGCTTTGTATCGGAAACCCTGATGCCCGCTCTGGATGAGCTGGAAAAAATGTACACCCGTCTGAAAAACGATCCTGAGTTTCAGAAAGAATTTGATTACGACCTGGCCCATTACGTTGGACGTCCATCCCCGCTGTATCATGCCGAGCGCTGGAGTCGGGAGTTGGGGGGAGCGCAGATTTACCTGAAGCGTGAAGATCTGAACCACACTGGCGCCCATAAGGTAAACAATACTATTGGTCAGGCGCTGTTGGCGAAATACAGCGGTAAATCCCGCATCATTGCCGAAACCGGAGCGGGGCAGCACGGTGTGGCATCGGCGACCGTTGCCGCTCGTTTGGGGCTGAAGTGTGAAGTCTACATGGGGGCTGAAGATGTTCAGCGCCAATCGTTGAATGTCTACCGGATGAAGTTGCTGGGGGCGACCGTACACCCGGTAGAGTCTGGCTCGCGCACCCTGAAAGATGCCATGAACGAAGCCATGCGCGATTGGGTGACCAACGTCGACGATACTTTTTACATCATTGGCACCGTGGCGGGGCCTCACCCCTACCCGCAGCTGGTCCGTGATTTTCAGTGTGTGATCGGCCGTGAAGCTCGCGAGCAGTGTTTGAAGCAGGCGGGCAAGCTGCCTGACGCGCTGGTGGCCTGTGTCGGTGGAGGCTCCAATGCGATTGGCTTGTTTCACCCGTTTTTGGAAGATGAAGGGGTTAAAATTTACGGCGTTGAAGCGGGTGGCTATGGTGTTGAAACGGGCAAGCACGCAGCCCCTTTGAACGACGGTATTCCCGGTGTTCTGCATGGCAATCGCACGTACCTGATGGAAGACGAAGACGGTCAAATCATAGAAACCCATTCTGTCTCCGCGGGCCTTGATTACCCTGGTGTCGGCCCAGAACACGCCTGGTTGAAAGACATCGGTCGCGCCGAGTACGTGGCGATTAATGATGATGAGGCGATGGCCGCCTTCCGAACCCTGACCCAGGTCGAGGGAATTATGCCGGCGCTGGAGTCCAGTCATGCGCTGGCCTATGCCGAGAAACTGGCGAAAACCATGGATAAGGATCAGATTATTGTGGTTAACCTGTCGGGTCGTGGTGATAAAGATATTCTGACCGTTGCTGCCATTGACGGGATTGAGGTGTAAGGATTGATGAATCGTATAACTGCACGTTTGGCAGAGGCCAAACAACAAGGTCGTAAAGCGCTGGTGACTTACATCGTCTGTGGGGACCCGATACCTGAGGCCACGTTAACGACGATGCATGCGATGGTCGAAGCGGGTGTCGATATTATTGAACTGGGTGTGCCTTTTTCAGACCCAATGGCTGAGGGGCCTGTTATCGCTTTGGGGCACGAACGGGCTCTGGCTAATAAGACCTCACTGAAGTCTACAATGGCGGTGGTCAAGGCTTTTCGCGAAACCAATAATGGCACACCCGTCGTTTTGATGGGGTATGCCAACCCGGTAGAGCGGATGGGGTATGAGGCTTTTGCGGTTCAGGCCAGTGACGCTGGCGTTGATGGCCTGCTGACCGTCGATTTACCCCCGGAAGAGGCTGCGCCATTGAACGTGGAGCTGAAAAAAGCCGGGATTGAAAATATCTTCCTGCTGGCACCCACCACATCCAATGAGCGCGCCGAAAGCATTGCCAAACTGGCCAGTGGCTTTCTGTACTATGTTTCATTGAAAGGTGTCACCGGTGCCGGTCATTTGGACGTGGCCTCAGTAGAGGCCAAATTGTCCGATTTGCGGAAGATCACCGACTTGCCGATTTGTGTGGGTTTTGGCATTAAAGATGCTTCAACTGCCAAGGCCATTGGTCAATACGCTGACGGTGCTGTGGTCGGCAGTTTGTTGGTCGATCGCATGGGCGCGATGGCGGATCAAAGCCCGGAAGCTATTGCTGGGGCTGTGGTTGAGTTGATAGCCCCTATCCGTCAGGGGCTGGATGAGTTGGCGTCTTAGTCGGTGTGCTGCTGGCTTCTGTAGTGGGTGCGCTGCTGGCTTTTGGCTGACGCGAGAGTTGAAATTGCATGGGGTAATACCCTGTGCGGGTTAAACGCGGGACGGTATAGGCGCAGGCGCTATTACAGTCAGGCATTAACCCGGTATTAATTGCCCGCTTTAAATAAACCCGGCTCGAGGTTAAAGCGGGTGACGTTGAAGGCAAACCCACTGGTTTTGCCGGATGCTGGAAACGTTATTCGGTAGAGATTGAAATAAGCCCAGTTTCGAGGTCGATGCTCGACTGGGTCAAATAACAACAAATAGCGGTGTGCTATGGTACGCATACGGCTAAACAAGGGATCTGACATTATGAGTTGGTTAGACAAAATTGTTCCCAACGTTGTGCGTTCACAGCGTGGTTCTCAACGCTCTCGTGGCCAGAGCAAAGTGCCTGAGGGATTGTGGAAAAAGTGTGTTAAATGCAGCGCGGTGCTTTATCGTCCCGAGCTGGAGCGCAATCTGGATGTTTGCCCCAAGTGTGAGCACCACATGCGTATCGGCGCTCGTAAACGTCTCGATATTTTCCTCGATGAAAATAATCGTGAAGAGTTGGCCACCGATGTGGAGCCGATCGATCATCTGAAGTTCAAAGATGTGAAAAAATACAAGGATCGTCTGGTGTCCGCTCAAAAAAGCACGGGCGAGAAAGATGCTCTGGTGGCCATGCGGGGCGAATTGAACGGCTTGCCGGTTGTGGCGGTCGCCTTTGAATTTGCCTTTCACGGTGGCTCCATGGGCTACGTGGTCGGTGAAAAGTTCACTCGCGCAGCCCAGGTGGCTTTAAAAGAAGACATCCCTTTGATCTGCTTCTCCGCCACGGGTGGAGCCCGTATGCAGGAAGCGTTGATCTCGTTGATGCAGATGGCCAAAACCAGTGCTGTGATTGAGCGTTTGAAACAGCAGGGTACCCCCTACATTTCAATCATGACGGACCCGGTTTACGGCGGGGTTTCTGCCAGTCTGGCGTTGCTGGGTGATATCAATGCGGCAGAGCCTGGCGCTCGCGCGGGTTTTGCCGGTCCCAACATCATTGAGCAAACCATCCGTCAGAAACTGCCAAAAGGGTTCCAGTTGAGTGAGTTTCTGTTGGAGCACGGTGCAATTGACATGATTATCCCCCGTCATGAGATGCGCGAGAGGCTCAGCAGCCTGTTGACCAAATTTACCGAGCGCCCGGCTGCCTGATTTGCCAGGCGTTTGGAAGAGGCGTGCGTGAAGCGGACCGCGCAGACAGGTCCCTGGTGTTGACCTCTTGCGGCGACGGGTTCCGGCAATTAACGTGCTAGAATGAAGCCTCCTTTAAAAAAAGCCCCTTTAAGGGGCTTTTTTTATAACTATTGCAGCGCATGGACAGTTCAGTTAAAACAACGCTTAATATAACTACGACAATAACCAGCGATGTTTCGATTCTGGCCGCCTGATGGGTAGAATGTTGAGTGGCTGGATGTTCAGGAAAGTTAATGAGATATACCGAATTAAATGACTGGTTGACCTGGCAGGAAAAACTGCACAGCTCCGAAATAGATATGGGACTCGAGCGGGTCCGGACGGTTGCAGAGCGCATGCAGTTACTGACGCCCGATGCACAGGTCGTGTCTGTGGCCGGGACCAATGGCAAAGGGTCCTGCGTAGCCACTTTGGAGGCTTTGTGCGTCGCCCAAGGGGTCAGTGTGGGGGCATTTACCTCGCCGCATTTACAGCGTTATAACGAGCGTATTCGCGTTGGCGGTCAAACGGTGACAGACCAGCAGATCTGTGAATCTTTCGAGCGCATTGATCAGGCGCGGGGGGATATTTCCCTGACGTATTTTGAGTTCGGCACCCTGGCCGCCATTGATATATTTCACCAGCAGCAGGTGGATGTGATGTTGCTGGAAGTGGGGCTGGGGGGGCGCTTGGACGCGGTGAATATTGTGGATGCCGATGTGTCTATAGTGACCTCCATCGCGCTGGATCACGAGGAGTGGCTGGGGTCGGACATCAATGTCATTGGCTTTGAAAAAGCCGGTATCTATCGACCGCACCGCTGGGCGATTTGTGCCGATGAACAGGCGCCCTCGTCGGTGGCGGATTATGCCCACGATATTGGCGCCTATTGGGTGGCGATGGGCATGTCCCTCAATATGACTTTGGATCCTGTGCACAAGCGCTGGTCCTGGCAGGGTGTGACGGAAGAGGGGGGATTGCTGCAGCGGGAAAACTTGCCTTTGCCAAAATTGCCTTTGCCCAGTGTGGCAGCCGCTCTGCAGGGCTTTGTGCTGTTGGGCAAGCCACTGCCTGAGCATTTGTCGTCTTTGCTGGAGAACCTGACGTTGTCCGGTCGCGCCCAGAGAGTGCAGCACGGCGGGACTCACTTTTTGCTGGATGTGGCCCACAACCCGGCCGCCGCAGAAATGCTGGCTGAGCGGCTGGTTGGCGAAACCTGTGACGGCGAGACTCATTGCATCGTGGCCATGATGGCGGATAAGGATCGTGCCGGGGTGTTTCTGGCATTGAAGCCACTGATTTCTGAGTGGCATGTGGCGGGCCTGCCCGACAATAGCCGCGCGGCCTCGGCTGCGCAGTTAGCGCAAGATCTGGAGCAATTGGGCTGCCCGTCTACGGTGCATGTCAATGTGCCTGAAGCCATCGCGTACCTGAAAGGGCGGGTGGCTCAAAATGACCGGGTAGTGATCATGGGTTCCTTTTTTACAGTGGCTGAGGCATTGTCTGTTTTCGGCTGTGATGCTTGAGCGATAGCCCCGGATTGAGGGCGTGTTGATTAGCAGGGGGTTCGATTAGACCCTGTTTTAATGCGAATAATCGATTTAAGGCGCAAGGTCCTCACGGTCTAAAAACGGCTCTTATTGGGTCAGCATGGTTGTTGGGTTTGGTTAAGGAAAGGTTTACTTGTGGATGACGGGTTGAAACAACGCTTGGTAGGGGCTTTGGTCTTGTTGGCTCTGGGGGTACTTTTTGTGCCGCTGTTATTTGAGCCCGAGCACCGTCGGTCTGTGAATCACACCACCCAAATCCCGCCAGCGCCGGGTATTCAGCCCGTAGAAGTCCGAGCTCCAGAGAGGAACGCGGATATTGAGCCGATGAAACCGGTGGAGGAGATGTACCGCATCATTCCCGAGGCGGAGCTCACACCGCCGGAAACTGAGGGGGCAGCGGCTAAAGCACCAGAAGTCGAGGCCACGCCGGTGAAGGAAAGCGCCACTGCGGCATCTAAAACCCCCACTCCGGTGGTGCAAAAACAGCCCGAGCCCGATCGTAACATTCTGGATGCACAGGGGCTGCCAGGCGCCTGGCTGGTGCAGGTGGCCAGTTTTACCCAGGAAGAGCGAGCCATTGCGCTGAGAGATAAGCTCCTGAAAGATGATTTCCCCGCCTTCACCCGGACGCTGCAAACCTCTAAGGGCAAGGTGACCCGGGTCTACGTTGGGCCTAAAATTAACCGTGAAAAAGCCACAGGATTGAAGGCGACTTTGGATAAATCGCTGAAAATCGACGCCTTGATTGTGCGTTTTACCCCCTGAAGCAGGATAATTAATCCGTAATTAGGTCTAGGTGATAAGGCCTAGCCTTTGTTAGAATGCCGTCCATCAAATGCACAACCCCGGCAGTTACTATTTATGAATTGGGCGGATTGGACGATTATCGGCATTCTTGCTGTCTCCAGCCTTATCGGTCTTAAGCGAGGATTCGTAAAAGAGGCCCTTTCTCTGGTGTGCTGGGCGGCGGCTTTCCTTGTGGCGATGACATTTCATCAACCGCTGGCGGCACTGCTGGCGGATACCATTCCAACCCCCTCTGTCAGACAAATGATCGCTTTTGGTGGCCTTTTTACCGCGACCCTCATTGTGGGGGCGATGGTTAACTATTTAATCGGTGAACTCGTCCGGATGACCGGGCTTTCTGGCACGGATCGCCTGTTTGGCATGATTTTCGGCCTGGCCCGAGGCGGGGTGGTTGTGTTGGCCATTTTATTGTTATTACCGCCGTTGGTGCCTGTGGATCAGGACCCCTGGTGGCGGCAATCAGTGGTGATTCCCCATTTTTTAACCATGGAAGATTGGGCAAGGCAGGCAGGAAGCTTGATTTCGGACAAATTTGTCTCTTTTTTCTAATTTAATCGGTAAACCTGTTTGCAAGGTGAGGTAAGTCTAGTATGTGCGGCATTGTTGGTGTGGTCGGAAAAAGTGACGTCAATCTGCAGTTATATGACGCCCTGACGATGCTGCAGCATCGGGGTCAGGATGCTGCGGGTATCCTGACCTGCCATAACGGTCGCTTCTCTCAGCAGAAGGCCAATGGTTTGGTCCGCGATGTGTTTCGTACCCGTCACATGCAACGGCTGGTGGGGCACTCGGGTATTGGTCACGTGCGCTACCCAACTGCCGGCAGTTCTGGGCCGGCGCTGGCGCAACCGTTTTACGTCAACTCCCCCTATGGTATTGCGCTGGCGCATAACGGCAATTTAACCAATGCGGCGGAAGTGAGCGATGAGCTGTATCGCACTGACATGCGTCACGTAAATACCGACTCTGACTCCGAAGTGCTGTTGAACGTCTTCGCTCAGGAATTGCTGAAACGCAACAAGTTACAGCCGATGGCGGAAGATATTTTTGCCGCCGTCGAAGGTATGCAGAAGCGCATCCGGGGTGGTTATGCCTGTGTTGCCTTGATTGCAAATTATGGCCTGGTGGCTTTCCGCGATCCGCACGGCATTCGACCCCTGGTCTTCGGCAAGCGCGAAACCAAGAAGGGCACCGAGTACATGGTCGCCTCGGAAAGTGTGGCGCTGGATGTGCTGGGCTACACACTGATGCGCGATGTTAAACCCGGTGAAGCGATTTTTATTACCGGCGAGGGAGAATTGCACTCCAAACAGTGTTCTGACGTGGTCGAGCTGGCCCCCTGTATTTTTGAACATGTGTATTTTGCTCGTCCGGATTCCATCATGGATGGGGTCTCGGTGTACAAGTCGCGGCTGCGTCAGGGCGAGCGCCTGGCGGAGAAAATTCTCAAAGAGCGCCCCGATCACGATATTGATGTAGTGGTTCCGATTCCTGATAGCAGTCGGGTTGCCGGCCAGGCCCTGGCCCATGTGCTGGGGGTGAAATTCCGTGAAGGTCTGGTGAAAAACCGCTACATCGGACGTACTTTCATTATGCCGGGCCAGAAAGAGCGCCGTAAGTCGGTGCGCCAGAAACTGAACCCGATTCGCCTGGAGTTTGAAGGTAAAAACGTGATGCTGGTGGATGACTCCATTGTCCGCGGCACGACCTGTCAGCAGATTATTCAAATGGCTCGGGAAGCCGGTGCCGCCAAGGTGTATTTTGCCTCTGCGGCCCCAGCGGTTAAATACCCCAACGTCTACGGCATTGACATGCCCAGCGCCAAAGAGCTGATTGCTCATGGCCGTACCGACCAGGAAGTGTGTGAAGAAATCGGGGCTGACTGGTTGATCTATCAGGACCTGGATGATCTGATTGCTGCATCCCGTGAAGGTAACGAAAACATCAAAGGGTTTGATTGTTCGGTATTCACAGGCGAATACGTCACCGGAGATGTGAACGAGGAGTACCTGTACCAACTGGATGCCGCTCGTAATGACAATCAAAAATCCAAGGGTGACAAACATAATGATGAAGGCGAGAATACTGTCATAGGCCTGCACAATGGCGACGGTGATGATGTGGGGTTAGGCTAATGCCTGATGCTCGCTGAGTATCATTGATTACATTGTAAACGGCAGCCATGGGCTGCCGTTTTTTGTTTGCTAACAAGCGATGATTGTTCGCACGACTTTTATTCACAAGTTTATGGACCCCAGGTTGGATCAAGGTGGTTCATGGACCCAGACACAGAAATACTGTTCAGCAGTTAAGAGGGAATGGCAATGACAGACTTTGACGATCCTTATCTCGATGCCGGCATCGACACTCTGGCTGTGCGAGCGGGTCAAACCCGTTCCGCCGAAGGCGAGCACAGTGAACCGATCTTCACCACCTCCAGCTACGTGTTTGAATCTGCAGCAGCGGCGGCGGCTCGCTTCACGGGCGAAGATCCCGGGAATGTGTACTCGCGTTACACCAATCCCACGGTGCGCATGTTTCAGGATCGCATCGCGGCATTGGAAGGTGGCGAGGCGGCCGTGGCAACGGCTTCGGGGATGGCTGCTATCCTTTCGACCTGCATGGCACTGCTGGAAGCGGGCGACCATGTGGTGTGCTCACGCAGTGTGTTTGGTACCACCACGGCGATGTTTAACCGTTATTTCAAAAAATTCGGGGTAGACATTACCTTTGTTACCGCCACGGATCTGGGTGAATGGGAGGCGGCGCTGACGGAAAAAACCCGTATCCTGTTTTTGGAAACACCGTCTAACCCCTTGTGCGATGTCATAGACCTCAAGGCCCTGTCAGCGATCGCCAAACGCAACGACAGCTTGCTGGTGGTGGATAACTGTTTCTGTACACCGGCACTGCAAAAGCCTTTGGAATTGGGCGCGGACATTGTGGTGCACTCGGCCACCAAATACCTGGACGGCCAGGGACGCTGTGTCGGCGGTGTTGTCGTCGGTCCTAAAAAGTACATGGATGAGCTGGTGGTCTTTCTGCGCACCGCGGGTCCGACCATGAGCCCGTTCAATGCCTGGGTGTTCCTGAAGGGCCTGGAGACGCTGCGACTGCGCATGGACGCCCATTCTGCCAACGCCCTGGCGATGGCAGAATGGCTGGATGCGCAGCCAGAGATCGACAAGGTCTATTACGCCGGCCTCAAAGACCACCCTGGGCATGAACTGGCGGCGCAACAACAGCGCGGCTTTGGTGGGGTACTGTCGTTTCAGGTAAAGGGTGATCAGGCCGCCGCCTGGCGCTTTATCGATGCGACCAAAATCATGTCACTGACCGCTAACCTCGGCGATGCCAAATCCACCATTGTGCACCCGGCGACAACCACGCATGGACGTTTGTCGGACGAAGAAAAAGCCCAGGCCGGCATTACCGAAAATCTGATTCGGGTGTCCGTCGGCCTCGAAGACGTGAAGGATCTGATCAAGGATCTGCAGCGGGGCATTGCGGCGTTGTAACATTCTGGAAACTAGAAACTAGAAACTAGAAACTAGAAACTAGAAACTAGTTACTAAAGCTCGGGTGTGTGTGCTTCAACGGATAAAAAAGACATTATGGATAAACTGATCAAGGCCCTCATCGACGATATTGGCCAGGTGCTGTTGGGCAAAGACGAGCAGGTGAAGATGGCTTTAACCTGCCTGTTTGCCCGCGGCCATTTGTTGCTGGAAGATTTACCCGGTATGGGCAAAACCACACTGGCGCATGCGCTGGCCAATGTGCTGGGGCTGGAGTACAACCGGGTGCAGTTTACCAGTGATTTATTGCCCTCGGATATTCTCGGGGTGTCGGTGTTTGATCGCGCTTCCAACCGTTTTACGTTTCATCCCGGCCCGGTATTTACCCAAGTCCTGCTGGCCGACGAAATCAACCGCACCACGCCCAAAACCCAAAGTGCCTTGCTGGAAGCCATGGCCGAGTATCAGGTGACGGTGGAAGGGGAGACCCGGCAACTGGAAGATCCTTTTTTCGTCATCGCCACGCAAAACCCCTCCAGCCAGTCGGGCACGTTCCCGCTGCCGGAATCACAGCTGGATCGCTTCTTAATGCGCATTGAGCTGGGGTATCCGAATCCGGCAGCGGAGATGGCCATCTACAAGGGCACAGACCCGTCCCGGCGGCTGGCGGAGCTGAGCCCTCGCATTACTCTGCAGCAGTTGGCCGAGATACAAGCCAAAGTGGATGACGTTCAGGCCAGCGAGGCATTGCTCTTGTATCTGCAGCGGTTGGTCAACTTCACCCGCACCTCGCCGGACTTTGCCTATGGCTTATCCACCCGTGGCGCTTTGGCATTGCTGCGCTGCGCCAAAACCTGGGCCATGATCCATGGCCGCGGACATGTGCTGCCTGAAGACATTCAGCAGGTCATGCCAGCGGTGGCGGCCCATCGATTGCGCGACGCGGCCGACTATGGCGACCAGAGCGGTTACGCCCTGGTCGACAAGGTGTTAAGTCAGGTGGATGTGTTGGGGTAATGGGTTAGGCTTGTAGGTGTCTACTGTTCGTGGGTAATTCGGATCGCAAGCTCCCGCAACGAGAGTGTCCTGATAACTGTGTAAACGTCCCGTGACGCGTCAAAGATGAGCCGTTACCCGCTCACCAAATTCGATAGTAAACCGGTTTAGCGCGGGCTTCCAGTTCCTGATCGGCATAGTC
>NZ_JAAONZ010000029.1 GCF_011602365.1 Pseudomaricurvus hydrocarbonicus | reverse complement strand
TTAGACGGCTGAAGGGATTCCGGAGAATCTTCAGCCGCTTTGAGAAACTGGATGTTGTCTTCCGGTTTTTTATTAACTTCTCGCTGATTGCTGACAAGCTAATTAGTGTGAACAGGCCCTAACACAAACGGCTCAGGCGCGGTGTGATCTGTTAATTCTTCTGAATCACGGTGGGCGCCTGTTGGTATTTAATGCATTCGGAGGGGTTTTTATACGGGTTCGTTTTTCGCAGGGCGTTGCGCAACGTTCTATCCCTTTTTATGGCTGTTCCCTTTACGACGGCTCCCTTTCTGTGTCTTCCTTTTCTGTCTCGTGCTTTTTTAAGCGAGTCATTCCCGCAACCGGCGTTTACTTTTTGTTTTTGCTTTCCCACTTCGCCCACGGGCTTAACACTTTGGCCGAAGCGTTTTTAGGCCCGGATTGCGGTCGCGGAGCTCCGCCCTTTTTCGTGGCCGCCACCGCCTCGGTTTTTTTGTGCGGCTGGCTGGACGCTTTCGGCCTGGAGTCACGTTTCGAGCTGGGTGCGCGTTGCGCCCCGGGTTTCGCGGGTCTTGGGGCTTTCGCATTTTTAGGAACGTAATTCAAGATCGAAACCGGCACCTCTTTTTTCGGTGCGAAGGCTTCAATGTCCTTGCGGGCAATGATGTGCCCCAACCGGCTTTCGATCGCGCACAGATTGCGAAAATCATCTCGGGACACCAGCGACACCGCTTCACCGAGTTCACCCGCGCGCCCGGTGCGGCCAATACGATGGATGTAATCGGCTGCGTCGTCGGGCAGATCGTAATTGATCACCCGCGACAGCTTGTCGATGTCGATGCCGCGCGCGGCAATGTCGGTGGCGACCAACAGCGAAATTTTACCCGCTTTAAAATCCGCCAGTATTTGGCTGCGCACCGCCTGACTGCGGTCGCCGTGAATCGCGTCGGCGCTAATGCCGCGCTTGCCCAACTGGCTCACCAACTTGGCCGCACCGTGTTTGGTGCGAATAAAAATGAGCGCCTGTTGCCACTGATGCTCGGTAATCAGATGACTCAGTAACGCCGACTTGCGGTCTTTATCCACCGTCACCAGCCATTGATCAATCGCCGCGACGGTCGCGTCGGCGGGCGAGACTGATATTTCGACCGGCTGGTGAATGGTGGTCTTGGCTAAAAAGCGCACCTCATCCGACAGGGTGGCGGAGAACAACAAATTCTGTCGCTGTGGCGGCAGGCGCTCGATGATTTTATTGATGTCGGCAATGAAGCCCATATCGAGCATGCGGTCAGCCTCATCCAGCACCAACACTTCCAGCTCATCAAAATACACCGCCCGTTGATAGGCCATATCCAACAAACGTCCGGGCGTGGCCACCAGAATATCGACACCCGCAATCAGCCCCTGCTTTTGCGGCTCGGGATCCACGCCCCCCACCATCGCCAGCGAGGTCAGGGACACATATTGGCCGTATTGCTGCACATTGTTTTCCACCTGTTCCGCCAGTTCCCGGGTCGGCGTCAGGATCAGCGCGCGGATGCGTTTGGGCCGCACTGTCTTTTCATCCTGGCTGAACTTCTGCAGCAGCGGCAGCACAAAGCTGGCGGTTTTACCTGTGCCTGTTTGTGCCGCCGCGATCACATCACGGCCGGCCAGAATCGCAGGAATCGCCTGCTGCTGAATCTCGGTGGGGGCCGTATAGCCCTGCTCAGCAACGGCGCGTAACAGGGGATCACTTAATCCTAAATGGGAAAATGGCATATCGAGACTCGGCTTTATAATGAACGGGATGGTCATGAATTCGTGGCCCACATTGAAACCGGGAGAGGCTTCAACAGAACAGAGGTGGCGACTATAACAGGATGGATAACACCAATATACGGGCACCGCGCTTATTTGCCAGTGGGGCTGAACAGCTGACGATTTAAACGCCATGTACATTCCTGGATCAAGACCAGGGTGTGTCTATGTGACGCGGTATCTCTGTATAGGTCTATCTCTGTAACGGTCTATCTATGCTAGGCTGTGCAGACCAGGGCCGCGCACGCCACCCCATGAACAACAATGAACAACACTGACCGCCCCATGATCATTCCCTTTGTCAGCCGCATACCGCCTCACGAACAACAGGTGTGGATCAACGCCCTTGCGCCACAGCTGGAGGACGCAACCGTGTGTCCCATTGAGCAGCTGACACCCGAGCAGCAACAGGAGTGTCGCCTGGCCATCGTCGCCAACCCGGATCCCCATCAGCTGGCCGCACTGCCCAATCTGGTGTGGGTGCACAGCGTCTGGGCCGGAGTGGAGCGCATGTTGGCCGAATTACCCCAAGCGACGTTTCACATTGTGCGCCTGATCGATCCGGTGTTAACCCAAACCATGGTCGAAGCGGTGCTCGCCTGGACGCTGTACTTGCATCGGGACATGCCAGCGTACCGACTGCAGCAAACTCAAAAACACTGGCATCAGCGCCCCTACCGCAGCGCCTCGGAAAAACAGATCGGCCTGCTGGGATTGGGTCAACTGGGGTTGGCCAGCGCCCGATGCCTGCAGCAGCAGGGCTTTGCGGTTGCCGGCTGGAGCCGTTCAATGAAGACCGTCCCCGACCTGATCAGCTTTCACGGTGAAGAGGGACTTCAGCAACTGCTGTCTCAGTCCGACATCATCATTAATCTGTTGCCACTCACGCCGGCAACTGAGCAGCTGCTGAATCGGGAGCGCTTTGCGGCCTGCAACCCCGGTGCCGCACTGATCAACTTTGGCCGTGGCGGCACCATCAACGATGCGGCTCTGCTACACGCCCTCGACAGCGACCAGCTGTCTCACGCGGTACTGGATGTGTTTGATGCCGAACCCCTGGCCGCCGACCACCCCTTCTGGACACACCCGCAGATCACGGTGTTGCCACACATCTCGGCCCCCACCACCCCCTCGTCTGCCAGCCACATTGTCGCCACCAATATCAATCACTATGTGCAAACCGGTGAGTTGCCCCCGATCGTTGATCGGACCAAAGGCTATTAAATCACCGCGCTCGTTAGCCTCCGTATTAATCGCGTGGCTTAAAGTGTAGTTAGTTACTACACAATCTGTAGTTGGTTACTACACCTTCACAACTAGTGGGCAACCACGGTTTCTCCTAATCTACACACATCAGGTAACCACGCCTTGATACCCAAACATAAAGCCACACCGGAGAAATCTCATGCCACTGATTACTGTGAACTTGATCGAAAACGTTTTTAACGCCGAACAAAAAGCCGAGATCATCGCCAGGCTCACCGACACCATGGTGGAGATCGAAGGCGAAGCCTTGCGTCCTGTCACCTGGGTTAAAATTGAGGAAGTGCCGGAAGGCCAATGGGGTATCGGCGGGAAGGTGCTGGATGCGGCCATCGTGCGGCATATCCAGCAAGGCGGGTCACTTTAACGCCAGCGGATTAAGGCAACCGGAAAACGCTAAAGGCGCGATAACAAGCGGTAAAACAACCACGATAAAAACCTAAAAGACCAACCCGGCTGCCCACCTCATGCCGCCGCGTTGGTCTTTTTTGGATTTCACGTTTGAGCATTATGAACGCAGTGAATTGCTGCGCAGACACACGCCGGCTGTTTCACTCCGGCGACGTCACCCTAATTGTCGGACAATGGCCTCACCCACAGCATGGGCACTGGCCGGATTCTGGCCGGTGATCAATCGACCATCCTCAATCACAAACTCACCCCAAGGCTGCACCTTGCTATAACGCGCCGCGGAACGCGTCAGAGATTCCTCCAGCAAATACGGGATTTTGTCGATGGTGCCATAGTCCACTTCTTCTTCACGGGTAAACCCGGTCACGGATTTATTGGCCAACAACTTTTCACCATTACTGAGTGTAATGGGCAGCAAGCCTGCCGGGCCATGACAAACCGCGGCGATTACCCCACCATTTTCATAGAGTTGCGCACTGAGCTTGGCGACCGCTTCGTTGCTGGCCAGGTCGGACAACAGACCAAAACCTCCGGGATAAAAAATGGCAGCGTAATCATCCATATTCAACTGCGCTGCGGGTATCGTGTTTTTGAGTCGGTGCTGCAGTTCGCTGTCCGCCAACATCTCGCTATTCACCGAGTCCCACTCAATATCCAAACCGTAAACAGGTGCCGGGCCACCCTGAATAGACGCAATGTCATAGCCCAGACCGGCTTTCAAGATGACCTGTAACGCGTGGGTCAGTTCTGGCGCAAAGGTGCCATTCTCTTCATCGGTTTCACCCAAAGTCGCGTGGTTCGTTACCAAAATCAGTACTTTCTTCATGCCGTTCTCCTGATTTGTTACGGGTTCGTTTTGTCGAGGGGTCACTCAAGGGACTCTCAAAACACAAAAAAGACGAGTGCCTAACCATAATAGAAGAGTTTTCAGAGAACGTTGGCTGCCCAGTATATTTCGCTGCAGTATCGCGCTATGACGCTGCGGTATCACTGTCGGTGGCAATCCCCACCTCCGGCTTGTCCTCCATCAGGCTGACTTTGGAATTGAGCAACAACGAGTTTGGCACCAGGTGCACAACGTCTTCGGCTCTGACCGTGATGTACCTGAGATTCAAATCCACCACCGCGCCTTTCACACCGGCCAACTCAACCCGGTCCCCCAACTGAATTGGCTTGTAGACCACAATCATAATGCCCGCCACCAGATTGGAAATGGCATCCTTGAGCGCCAGCCCCATCGCAAACCCTGTCAGCCCCAGACCCGCCACCAGCGCCGAGACATCAAACCCCAGTTTGGACAGTGCCAACACACAGCCGATGAAAATTAAAACCGCTTTCTGGGAGTTGGAGATCAAGCGGAAGGACTCCGAGGCACTGGCATCGTAGCGCCCGGCAATCTTTTTCAGGACCTTGTCGAACACCATGGCCCCCAGAAAAAACAGGCCCAGTATGAATAACGCAGAAGCAATATTGTTGGTCATCGAAAGAGATTCCTTATTGAGCCGTCTCGGATTTGGACGTGATGGTTACAGTGAAGCGTGGCTGATGTTCAGTCAACATCAGCCACTCTTGCAGTGTTTATTGTGTTGATTTCAATGCTGTATTTCTTTTTATCCGCTGTGACTTTTTTCTTTTTGACAAAGAATGATTTCTGCAAAGTTTACTCTTTTTTCAGCAGAACCCGGAGCGGGTACAGCGTTTGTCCGATGAAGGAATCGGGCAAAGGTTTCGTCGTGCCGTAGGTTGCTGGCCAGCGATCCCCCGGCAGGTGATACGTGTTAAACAGCCAGTCGAACACCACAGTGTGTGCGGAATAATTGGTGTCGATGGCCGGCTGCTCCGAACTGTGGTGCCAGTGATGAAATTGCGGTGTAACAAACACGTACTTCAAAAACCCAAACGAGAAATTGACATTGCAATGAATGAGCACTGCCTGCAATGCCGCAAAAGCCACGTAAATGTTCAGCGCGGCCTGATCCATCCCGAGCAGGTACAAGGGCACCATGACCATCGCCCGCTCCGAGAACACCTGCAAAAAATGCCCGCGCGAGCCGGCCAGCCAATCCAGGCTTTCCACCGAATGATGCACCGCGTGCACGGGCCAGAGCAGGTTAACCTCGTGATACAGACGGTGCTCCCAATACAGAACAAAATCCGCACAGAGAATCACGGCGATGACCTGAAGCCACAACGGTGTCGCACGAATCATGGCTTGCAGTGAATCGCTCACCGCCCAGTCAAAATGCGAAGCATGATAGTTGCCGTAAATCAGGATGGCAGAGATCGCCAGATGATTGAGACAAAAATACAGTAAATCCAGACTCCATTCACTGCGTAAAATGACCTGGTCCCTGTACTTGGGGTAAAGCTTCTCCAGAGTCATAAAAATAAACACCGAACCCAAAAACGCCAGGATCAGCCAGTCCACCCCCAGGGATAAACGCCGCGCTTCCACCGGTCCTGTTGGAATGGTGTAGCCACCCAAGGCAAACGCGATGAGGGTCAGCACAATGCCCGCAGACCCCAGGCGCCGGTAACGCCCCAACACCAGGGTCAGCACGCCAAAGAAAAGCGAAAAGTACATGCCGTACTTTAGCAGGTGCTGTAACGTGTCGGCGTCGTACACTTGACGCAACTCATAGGTTGTCAGGTACGCCGGAAACAAATAGGCCAGCACCGCCAGCAGGCTTAACACACCCAACCCCACCGAACTGTAGCCGCTGATTTTGCCTTCACCGAGGCGGAACTGCTTGCGCGGATCGAGCTTCACCACGCGATCCTGATATTGATACTGAGAGTCGCTATTCATGCCCTTCCTTTTCTCTTCGTTTCCTTATTCGTCGTGCCTTTGGCCGGCATGAACAGATCCTGTCGAAATAAACAGATCCGCCCAGTACACGTACCGCCATTAAAATGTCAGACAGCATTGGCCATCGGCGGAGCGCTGATTATAGAATGCTTTAACCGCCCACTGCTATTGAGACCTGCCACCACGGGCTCTTGATATCTGCGCGCACAAACAAGGAAGCAGCATGAGAAAATTTGGACCTGGATTGTTGGTCATGGCCGCCTTTATCGGCCCGGGAACCGTAACCACCGCCAGCAACGCCGGAGCCCAGTACGGCTTTGCGCTGCTGTGGGCCCTGTTATTTTCCATCGTCGCCACCATGGTCCTGCAGGAAATGGCGGCCCGCCTGGGACTGGTCAGCGGACAGGGGTTGGCGCAGGCGCTGCGCACCACCTTCGCCAATCCGCTGTTCAGCCGTCTGGCGGTCATTCTGGTGGTGGCGGCGATCGGTTTTGGCAACGCCGCCTACGAGTCGGGGAACATCTCCGGCACCTCCATGGCACTGGCCAACGTCACCCCCATTCCCCGCCCGCTCTGGGCCATCATCAGTGCTTTCATCGCCATGGCGTTACTGATCAGTGGCCGCTACCGAATCATTGAACGAGCGCTGATTGTGCTGGTGGTGGTCATGAGTCTGGTGTTTGTTGCCACCATGTTCGCCTTGCAACCCGACCTCGGCGACATTCTCAAAGGCCTGCTGGTACCGTCGTTGCCACAGGGGTCACTGCTCACCGTGATGGCACTGATTGGCACCACGGTGGTGCCGTACAACCTGTTTCTGCACTCCAGTTCGGTGCGCGAAAAATGGCCCGAGGCCGATCCGGCCCAGCCGGCCAACATGCGCACCGCATTGACGGAATCGCGCTGGGATACCGGCCTGTCCGTCAGCCTCGGCGGGCTGATTACCCTGGCGATTGTGTCCACCGCCGCCGCCACCTTTTGGGGCACCGACACCGCGTTTTCGTCGGCAACCATTGCCCAACAACTGCAACCGGTGCTGGGGCCCGCAGCCGATTACTTTTTTGCCGCCGGGCTGTTTGCCGCGGGTTTAACCAGCGCCATTACGTCTCCACTGGCGGCGGCCTATGCCGTGTGCGGCGCCATGGGCTGGCCCGCACAGTTGCACCAGCGCCATTTTAAAGCCGTATGGATCAGTGTGCTGGCCGCCGGCGCCATCGCTGCGGCCACCGGCACCCGACCGATTGCGGCCATTATTTTTGCCCAGGCCGCCAACGGCTTTCTGTTGCCCATCATCGCCATCTTTTTACTGGTGGTGATGAACCGTCAGGACCTGCTCGGCGACTACCGCAACCGCTGGTGGCACAACGTCATTGGCGTGTTGGTGATCCTGATTGTGACCGGGCTCAGCGGCTTTAAATTGTGGCAGCTGCTGCCAGGCTAGGTCTCAACAGCGAACGGCGGCCATTTCAGGCGGAGAGCAGCCCCAGCGATTTTGGTTGAGGCTGGGCGAGGCAGGGCAAGAGTCAATCGCCGGCCACGACGATCTCGCAGGCAAGGCGGGTTTCACAGGCGAGGGAGTTGCTGATAAAGCAGGTTTCTTCGGCCTTGTGCAGCAGCTTTTCGGCTTTTTCCTGACTCGCACTGGCGGGGATGGTGAGCCGGACCGTCGACAGCACATCGGTAAACTGAACCTTGCTACCCACTTTTTCCAGCTTGCCGTCTGACTCACACTCAATGGCGCTCCATTCCAGTCTCGACGCTCTCGCAATAGATTTGAACGACAGCACCAGACAATCGGCCAGCGACGCCATGAGCAATTCCTCCGGTGACCACTGATCGCCAGGGCCGCCAAATTCTTCCGGCGGGGCGACCTGAATGACCGGTAACGCTTTTGCCGACGTGGCCAGTGAGCCTTCCGGTTGCCCCTCGACCTTGACCTTGTATTGATGAGGAAGTTGCTGCATAAAAACACCTTTATATCCTGACGACGAAGACCCCACCCACACTCACCGGCAAACAGCCGCGCTACGCTGGCAGGCATAATAAACCCGCATTCTCGGGTATACTGTCGAGTCTGTCCAACACCCATGTACAACCATCCTGCAGAGCGTCCATTTACAAGGCCTGTGCCCTGGCCTTGAGCAGGCCCATTGCCACAATACCGTCGTACCAAACAGTCGTACCCACTAAGAGGCTCCCCATGTCAAAACGCCCGGTTGATCTACAGCAACAAGCCACCGCGTTTTACGCCGAGCGTGACTTTGATGTCAGTTTCTTCCCGGCCATTTGGCACACCTTCAAAGTCGGACACCTGCTCGACACCGATCTGGAGCAGATCTGCCGTCCGCACGGCATCAGCATTGCCGATTTTCACTTGCTGGGTGCCATCATGACCGACGGCCCGCAACAGCACCGGGCCACCGACCTCGCGCAGTGGCTCAACGTCTCCAACGCCGTGTTGTCCACCCGCATCAAAAAACTTCAGGAAAGTGGCTTGTTACGAAGATCCCCCAACCCGGACGATCGCCGTTCTTTTACGCTTGAGCTGACCGACAAAGGTATCTCGGTTCTCAAAAGCACCAGCCTCGACATCAGCAGCGGCTGCCACTTTGTGCAGTGCTTTCACCAGTTACCGGAGACCGATAAAGCCCATCTGGTGCGCATCATGGGGGATCTGCACAACCAGCTGGATCGCTTTGCCCTGTCCGCCGGGCGCGGCCCATCCTGATCGTTCTGTTAGGGGGCTAAACAATAGCCGCTTGAGCCCTTTTTGCGATTCCTCCTAGAATAATGGTCTCCCAAACCAGGTGATACAAAGCGATAACCGCTGAACCCGAATAACAACGAGGAAGAGCCATGCCGGCCTACATGATTGTGATGCGCGAAGAACCGATCCAGGATGCGGATGCCATGACGCAATACCAGACCCTGACTCGCCAAATGCACACCGACATCAAGCCCCTGCCCAAAGTGATCTACGGTGCGCTGGAAGCCCTGGAGGGTGAGGCCCCCGACGGCATGGTGATGATGGAGTTTGCCAGCATGCAGCAAGCCCACGACTGGTATCACAGCGGTGAGTATCAGAAGGTCCTGCCCTATCGCCTGCGGGCCGCCAAGCATCGGGCGTTTATCGTGGAAAGTCTGTAAGCACGGACTTGTTCACCTTGCCTGCCACTGCCACCTGATCGATAGAGGAACCCGTGATGCCATCCGCCGATTGTCTGTTTCGCCCCTTTGCTTGCGATAAACTGCAGCTGCCCAATCGGGTGGTCATGGCCCCCATGACCCGCAGTGCCTGCCCCGGTAATGTGCCCAACGAACGGGTAGTGGAATACTACCGCCGTCGCGCCGCCGGCGGGGTGGGCCTGATCATCACCGAGGGCACCTGTGTCAACCACATCGCCGCCCACGGGTTTGCCGATGTGCCCAATTTTTTTGGCGCCGACGCCCTCGCCGGCTGGCGGCGGGTGGTGGAGGCGGTTCACGCCGAAGGCGGCAAGATTGCCCCCCAGCTGTGGCATGTGGGCGCCGTGCGGGAGGCCGGTTGCGAACCCGGCGGCGACACCCCCGGTTACAGCCCGTCGGGCATCTCCATGCCCGGCGTGGTCTCCGGCCACAGCATGAGCCAGGCGGACATTGACGAGGTCATCGCCGCCTTTGCCCAGGCCGCCGCCGACGCCAAAGCCATTGGCATGGACGCCATTGAACTGCACGGTGCCCACGGCTACCTGATCGATCAGTTTTTCTGGGACCAGACCAACACCCGCGAGGATGAGTACGGCGGCTACCTGCGACAGCGCTCGCGCTTTGCCATTGAACTGATCACCGCCGTGCGCGCCGCGGTGGGGCCCGATTTCCCGATCATTTTCCGATTTTCCCAGTTCAAGCAACAGCAATACGCGGCGCGCCTGGTGGACACCCCCGAGCAGTTGGCGGACTTCCTCGCCCCCTTAACCGACGCCGGTGTCGACATCTACCACTGCTCGGTGCGCCGCTTCTGGGAGCCAGAGTTTGACGGCAGCCCGCTGAATCTGGCCGGCTGGACCCAGAAGCTCAGCGGCAAACCCGCCATTGCGGTGGGCAGTGTCGGCCTGGACCGGGATTTTCTGGTGGCCGACAACGGCTTTGAAAACGCCAGCCCCAGCCACAGCCTGGAGCCGCTGTTTGAGCGCATGAACCAGCACGAATTCGACCTGGTGGCCGTCGGCCGCGCGCTGATTGCCAACGCCGACTGGCCACAGCGGGTGCGTCGGGGCGAGCTGGACAAACTGCAGGAGTTCAACAAAGAGCTGCTCTACAGCCTGGAGGGCGGCGCGGCCGTCTCGCCAAAGTAATCTACGGAAGTTTCGAGTTTCGAGTTTCAGGTTACGCTGACAGGCACAAAAAAAACCGAGCGCGGGGCTCGGTTTTTTGTGTTCGACCACTGGTGCTCAATTAACGTTTGAGCCGTACTCGCTTAACGCTGAAAGATCGTCTTACCGTGGGAGATGGTCTCCAGCACCGGAATGTCCTTGATGGTCTTGGGGTCCACGGTCAGCGGGTCGGCCCCCAGGATCACCAGGTCCGCCTGCTTGCCTTCGGTCAGAGAGCCTTTAATGTCCTCTTCGAAGTACTGATAAGCCGCGGTCAGGGTCATGGCGTTCAGCGCATCCTTCGGAGAAATCCGCTCATCCGGGCCCAGAATCACGCCCTTGCGGGTTTCACGATTCACGGCCACCCACAGCAGACGCATCATATCCGGCGGCACCACCGGAGTGTCGTTGTGGATGGTGAAGGGCACACCTTTGGCCAGCGCCGAAGCCGCCGGGCTGATGCCAAAAGCGCGCTCATCGCCAAAGCTCAGGCGGTGCCAGTCACCCCAAAAGAACGGGTGGGCGGCGTAGAACGAGGGAATCACTTTCAGGGTTTTGGCGCGATCCAGCTGGTCCTTGCGCATCACCTGGGAGTGGATAATCACCGCGCGATGATCAGGGATGGCCTGCCCGGCAAACGCCTCTTCCACCGCGTCCAGCGCCAGATCAATGGCAGCATCGCCATTGGCGTGCATCAGAATCGGAATACCGGCCTGCAGCTTCTCTTTCGCCGCCGCCTTGAAGCTCACCGGTTCAACCGTGGGGTAGGCCGTGTAATCCCCTTCCACCCCCTCGGGGTTGGTGGTGTAGGGTTTGGTCATCCAGGCGGTGCGGCCCTGGGGCGAACCGTCGAGGACAAACTTCACCCCGCCCACGCGCACACCGCCGTGGTAACCTTCGTTGAACATGGCCGAGATGCCGGGGTCGTCACCGCTGGCTTCTCCTCCGTGATGGTCATCCAATGAGGCTGGAAAGGCAATCACATCTGCGGCCAACAGACCCTGCTCACCCATCGCCCGCATGGTCGCCAAGTCCGGCAACTGTGAAGCGCCGTCCTGAATGGTGGTGACCCCGTAGCTGGCAAAATATTCGACGGTTTTGGCCAGTTTTTGTTTGAACAGTTCCGGGTTTTTCGCCATGGCCATGAACTGTGGCATCAGCAGGGCATAGGCGGCCTTCTCTTCCACCACCCCGTTGGGGGTTTTGCCATCCGCCTGGCGACGGAAGACCCCGCCCGCAGGATTGGGCGTGTTGGCATTGATGCCGACGGCGGCCAGCGCGGCCGAGTTGGAGGTCCCCAGGTGTCCGGAGACGTGCATCATGTAAATCGGGTTGTCGGTCGAGATCTTGTCCAGATCTTCCCGCGTGGGGTGGCGGTTTTCGGCCAGCAGGGAATCGTCGTAGCCATAAGCCAGAATCCACTCGCCCTTGGCGGGCCTGGTGTTGGCAATATGGGCTTTCAGCAGCGCCACGATATCGTCGATGCTCTCGACCGTGCCCACCGGCGGCGAAGACACGTTGATGAAATCAATGAAGCGCGCCGCCATGGCCACATGGCCGTGCGCATCGATCAAGCCCGGCACCAGTGCCTTGTCCCCCAGCTCCACCACCCGGGTATCGGCGCCCACCAGCGTTCGGGCCTTGTCCTCATCGCCGACAAACACAATCTTGTCACCGCGAATGGCCACCGCCTCGGCCTGTTCTTGCGCCGGGTCCATGGTAATGATGTGATCGCCAAAAAACACCTGGTCGGCGGGCATCACCGAGGCGGCCAAAGCCGATACCCCCGGCAGCGTCAATGAGATGGCCATCGCCAATTGGGTAAAAGTTCGCTTCATATTTCAACTCCGGTTATTGCGGTGAATACGTGGCCAATGCCATGGGCACATAACAATATTTCACGCCCGGTATGTAAAGGACCAGTTGCCCCTCACCGAGCTGACCAGAAGGCGGCCACCACCGCAGGAGAGTTGACCGGTCGCCGGGCGGGACCACCCCGGGAAATGACCGCACTCAAACGGCCGCCAAAACGAAAACCGGGGACGCAAGCGTCCCCGGTGAGTTGATCAGGTGACCCATAAAAACCTACGCGGGGCTGGCCAGGCCCACCGGCTGCAACGCCGGGTTCTGCAAGTGCTTCACTGCGGCCCTGAGCGCCGCACTGCGGTCTTCAAACACCCGGTCGGCAGGCAGGCCGCCGCTGAGTTCTTTGAGAGCGTCGTAAACCGAGTCACTCATACCGGCCAGGTAGAGCTGCTTACTGCGTGCCCGGGCGTCGGTGGCAATAGTTTCCACCGCCAAAATAGCCGACACATCAAGACTGGGCACCGCGTTAAAGTCCAGGATCAGCACCTGGGAACCCTTTTCTGTGCGCATGCGCACATGATGGCCCAGGTCCGCCGCCGCCCCAAAACTCAGTGGGCCACTGAACTCGAACAGCGCGATGTGATGGCGGTGCTCCTGCAAAATCGCCCGATCTTCTTCTGAGTCCAGATGCTCAGGCAGATGCTGCAGAGAAGCCAGCTGCAACTGCGCCACCTGACGCACAAACGCCAGCGCAGCCAGCACCACACCCGCGGCCACCGCAGTGATCAGATCCACAAACACCGTCAACATCAGCACCAGAGCCATCAACAACAGATCCCAGCGCGGCCCGCGGTGAGCGCGCTTGAGGTAACTCCAATCGATGATGTCCAGACCCACTTTCACCAGAATACCGGCCAGTACGGCGTGCGGAATGTAACTGGCCAGCGAACCCAGCCCCAACACTACCGCCAGCAGTACCAGCGCGTGCACCATGCCCGAAAGTCGACTGCGTCCACCGGAGCGAATATTCACCACCGTGCGCATGGTCGCGCCGGCACCGGCAATACCGCCGATCAGCCCAGCGAAGGTGTTGCCGATTCCCTGACCGATCAATTCGCGGTTGCTGTCGTGGCGATCGCGGGTCATATTGTCCGCCACCAGCGAGGTCAACAGACTGTCCAGTGACCCCAGCACCGCCAGGATAATCGCCGCCTCAACCACCAGATACATGCTGTCACCACCGAACACCGGCCAGTGAAGCTCGGGCAGGCCTGTGGGGATCGCGCCAAGAATCGGCACATCCAGGGTAAAGTAGGCCAACAGGGTGCCGGCGATCAGGGCCGCCAGCGGCGCCGGCAGGTACTTCGCCAGGCTGCCCGGCCAGCTGTACACCATGGCCAGGGTGCCCAGCCCCAACAACAGGTTGGCCCAGTGAATATCGGTGATCGCGGTGGGCAAAAACTGCAGTGCATTGAGCGTACCGCTGGGGGAATCGTGCCCCAGCAGCGGGCTCAATTGCAGAATGATAATGATCGCCCCGATGCCGCTCATAAAGCCGGAGATCACCGGGTAGGGCACCAGGCGGATGTACTGCCCCACGCCAAGAAAGCCAAACAGCACCTGCAACACACCGGCCAGCATCACCGCCGTGAAAATCAGACTGGCATCCCCCGACAGGCTGGCAAACAGCCCCGCCAACACCACCACCATCGGTCCGGTAGGCCCCGAAATCTGGGGCGCCGTACCGCCAAACAGGGCGGCGAAAAAGCCCACCGCAATGGCGCCATAAATACCGGCAATGGGACCCAGCCCCGAGGCAACCCCCAGCGCCAGGGCCAGTGGCAGGGCCACCACACCAGCGGTAATACCGCCGGTCAAATCACCCCGCAGGGTCGAGAAATCCAATTTCATGTGTCGTACCTCTTACACAATGGTTACAGAATCAATGGTTACTGACTCAATGTTGCACGGACGCGATCTAGTCTTTGCATCACAAAACTGACGCTCACTGACGTGAGGCTGACAGAGACAGCCACCACATCAGGAGGAGATGAACACCCGAAGCCGGGTATCGGAACTGCGTATTTGAACTGACTGCTGGAGTCGGCGATCAGGCTTGATTTGCCTCATCCGCCTGACGCAGCAGGCGCAAACGGTAGGCTTCATCCATGGGTTCAAACGCGCCGGTTTTTTCGTTGTGGTACAGCACTTCACCGCTGGCGATGTTGTACACCCAGCCGTGAATGGTGAGGTTGCCACTGGCCAGGCCGACGGCTACGGCCGGATGGGTGCGCAAATGCTGAATTTGCTGGAGCACGTTTTCGCAGGTGACTTCGTCCAGGTGATCCTTGCACAACTCACCGTGACGATGACGCACCACCTCAGTGGCGGAGCGGCAGTGGCCCAGCCACTCCTTGACGTGGGGCAGGTTGTCGAGTTGTTCGGGGGCAATCGCCCCTTTCATCGCGCCGCAATCGGTGTGACCGCACACCACAATGTCGGTAATACCCAGCGCCGCCACGGCGAACTCGATGGACGCGGTCATACCGCCGGTCTCGTTGCTGTGCGGGGGCACAATGTTGCCGGCATTGCGGCAGATAAACAGTTCTCCAGGCTCGGTCTGAGTCACCAGATTGGGGTCAATGCGGGAATCGGCGCAGGTGATGAACAACACCTCCGGGTTCTGGCCGTTGGCCAGCTTGGCAAAGGCTTCGCGTTTGGCCGGGTAAACTTCATTTTGAAAGCGGGCCACACCCGAAATGACATGATCCATAGCAATACCTCGTGGACTGTGAAAATATGGAACGCATTATTTATTGATAGCTTAATAAGATGATATACAATCTGGCGATAACCTAAGATTATCAAGGATTACCCCCCTATGCTCAACTACACCAGCCTTGCCACGACCAAACTGCCGACCCTGAGGCAGTTGCAATACTTTGTGGCGGTGGCCGATATCAAGCACTTTCGCAATGCCGCTGATGAATTGGGCGTTAGCCAGCCAGGCCTGACCACGCAGATCGCCGCCCTGGAAGAAACCTTGCAAGTGCCCCTGTTTGAGCGTTCACGCAGTGGCACACGCCTGTCGCCTGAAGGCCGGGAACTGCTCGCCAGCGCCCGCGATGTGTTGCTCAGCATGCAGGGTTTTCTGGATCAGACCGCCGTCATTGCCGGTGGCCAGCAAATTACCTACAAGCTTGGCGTGCCTCCCACTCTCGGCCCCTACCTGCTGCCCAACGTGCTACCGGATTTGCACAAGCGCTTTCAGCAGCTCAAGTTCTATGTGCGCGAGGCCCCACCGCGCAACCTGCAGCGGGGTCTGCTGGAAGGTGAGTACGACCTGGCCATCCTGCCTCTGCCACAGACCTCCATGGAACTGGCGGTAGAGCCGCTGTTTATGGAGCCGCTCAAGTTTGTGATTTCCTCCGATCATCCGCTGGCCGGTCAGGACAAGATATCGCCGCAGCAGCTGCGCGGGGAGCGGGTGCTGACGCTGGAAGAGCACCACCACTTTCACCACGAAGTGCTGGAAATCTGCCTGCGCCTGGGCGCCGAAATTCATCGCGACTACGAGGGCACCAGCCTCGATACCCTGCGGCAAATGGTGGTCATGGGACTGGGGGTCGCGTTCCTGCCCGGCCTCTATGTGCACTCGGAATTGCACGACCCGGAAGCCTTGCACGTGGCGGAAATTCGCGGCCAGCGCATTACCCGGGGCCACGGTCTGGTGTGGCGTGCAACAGCTCCGGGGCGTCAGCACTACCGGGAATTGGCGGCTCAGCTAAAGCAGATTGTGCGTGAGCGTATGGGGCCGGTGGTGGAGGTCATCGATTGATGCCGGGAACAGTGACCGCGGCGGTTTTTTCCCGCCTCGCGACCTCCCGCAGAAACCACAGGGCCTGACCGCAATCGATCACTCCAAAAACTCGTCCGGCTCGTCCCGCTCCGACGGCAGGGTATTAAAGTCCAGAATAAAAATCTGCCAAAAGGCGATAAACAACACCGCCACCAGCGGGCCGATCACAAAACCGTTCATGCCAAATATCGCAAAGCCCCCCAGGGTCGACAGCAGCACCATATAATCGGGCAATTTGGTGTCCCGCCCGACCAGCAGCGGGCGCAGCAGGTTATCCACCAAACCAATGATGATCGCACCAAATAGCGTCAGGATCAGGCCTTTTTCCCAACTTCCCACCGCAAACAGATAGATGGCCACCGGTCCCCAGATGAGGCTGGCACCGACCACCGGAATGAGCGACAAGATCACCATCACCACGCCCCAGAAGACCGCGCCCTTGATGCCCAGCAAGAAGAAAATCAAGCCGCCGAGACTGCCCTGAATAATGGCCACCACCAGGTTGCCCTTGACGGTGGCGCGGGTCACTTCGGCGAATTTTTTAAACAACAGTGCCTCGCGCTCGTCCCCCAGCGGCAGTGCGCGAATCAGCAAACTGATGAGGTCGGGACCGTCGCGCAACAGGAAGAACAGCAGATACAACATCAGCGCCAGACTGACGACAAACTGCAGCATGTTCTGACCAATGGTGAGGGTATTGCTCGCCGCCCAGCGACTGACCGTACCGGCACTTTTGGTGAGCATCTCCTTGACCAGGGACAGGTCGATTCCAAACCGATCCAGCAACGAATTCACCCTGGGAAAGCCGGTGCGGATTTTATCCAGGTACTCCCCCGGGTTGATCTGACCGCTCTGTATCAACTGGTACAACTCACCGGATTCCTTGACCAGGGAACTCAACAAAAACAGTGTCGGCCCCACACCCACCAGAATGCACACCACCAGGGTCGTCAGCGCCGCAAGATTGGGCCGCTGCCAGTGTTTCAACAGATATTGATAGAGGGGATAAAACAGGATGGTGATGACACAGGCCCAGAACACCGGGCTGAAAAAGGGTTTCAGCAAATAGAGAAACAGCAGACTGACGACAATCAGCAGCATCATAAAGCTGCGCCTTTCCATACGACCGTGCGCCTGGTGAGCCTTGTGATGTTCCAGCTTCATGGGCCGATTGAGTTTGGGCAGTTCTGGCATATTGAGTTCCTTCTGCGACAGCCGAGGTGCAGTACTGGGAGGACGGATTGGCTTGATAGTAGCACTTTCTTTGGGTGCTTTCTTTTGGCCTATTCGCGATTATTTTCGTTACAGCTCTCAACTGGAGCGCCAATGATGGCTAAGGTGATGACATTAACCGCGAAACGATCAGGGTGACACCGATACTGATCGCCAGACTGCCGAAAAGGACCGTCACAAAGAACCCTTTTCGACTTAGGTTTGACCCCTTAAGCACCAGAAAGGATTTACTGAGGGTGTTGCCCAGAAGAATGACAAAAAATACCGTCATCAAGTCAATATTATCTGGGCTCAATGACCACTCCGTCATTATTGAGGCGAGGATAGCATGGGCTTCAAACAGCGAAATCAGCAAGGTACTGATAAGAATTGACAGCCCGAAGTTATTCCCAATGACATGCATACTGTAAATAAGCACTAAAATGATGACTGAAAATTTGACGACATTTTTCCAAATGATCGGATGGTCATTGAGCAACTCTATATCCACCTCCGGTTCCGCCGCCTTGTCCGCTAAAGCCACCTTGTCCGGTAATGGCCCCAAAAAATAATTTTTATTGAGACACACTATGACGGCCACAATACACAGCAATTGCGTCAGGAAAGGCACATAAAAGATCAAGGTGAACGGCTCGGACAGAAAAAAGATAATGAACACACATTCCAGCAACATCGCGCACAGCGCAAATAACAACGTCAGCAGCAGATCACGATCACTGCTGGAAGCAAACTTGCTGTCATTCAGTGTCTGTAAAAACACCGCCGTACTGGAAATAAACCCGCCCAAAAAACCCTGCAACTGAAACCGGCTGCGCTTGGCCATCAGGTGAAAACAAAAAAAGCTGAACAACTCCAAACTCGCGATCAATGGCACGATTTTCAGTAGGGGGACATAGGCCGCCACCACGTACATCACCGCCAGCAGCGCCATATCAAACCAGATGTGTGAATGTTTAAAGTGATAACTGAGCGGTGTTTTATGCTCCATAGAATCAGGCCATGATGTCAGCGGTCAAACGTGGCTCAGACTTTCTGCCTTGGGACCTGGCGGAAACAAAGAACCGACCTCCATTTATAGGTAGCAATACTTGTTATTGTCAATTACCGGAACACGGTCTATTACCAGCCATTATCAATCATTCGCGGTTTGCGTGAAGCGTTACCACTCAATGGGCTGCCCTGCCAATCCAGATAACTGAGCTCCCCATCCAGGGGCACCTCATTCATAATGCCAATGAGCTGGCGGGCCACGAATGAGGGGGTGAATAACTTCTCTTTGGGAACATTGGCCTGGAAATGGTGAAAATGGGGACGGAGGGATTATTTATTAATCAATTTCGAGGCTGATAAAATTTTAATCCATCCGTCCCCATTTATCCTTGATAATGTACATCAAGTTTGGGGCCAGAAAAAAGATGATTAAATAGAGTGTGAGAGTCCAGCTCTCCAAAAGAACATCGGTTAAAGTTTTAGGCATTAATTCAGGAGACAAGCCAAAAGCCGAGATATGCCCTAGCCAAAAGAATACAGGGGGTTAGAATACTTAGTGTATCAATAGGGTCAGAGTCATTGAAATCTTAATTTCCTAAACTTGATTGAACGCCTATCACCGCCTCTATTTGCAGACTTCGCCTTTCTTCCAGTCTTTTCTTCAAAATTTTTAATAAATTTCTCACTGCCCAAAATAGAGGCCCTTTGACAGGCTTCACGAATGGCCTGGAGATCCACTTGTTTCATCTTACCCCGAAAAAGAGAGCGATAGTTCGCCTGTCTTTCCTGATCATCCACCCCAAGTGCGAGGTACTCATCGTGAGGTGTAATAAGCTCAATTTTTCGACCAACAGCATTGTATTGATAACTTGACCATGGGTACTCAGAAGCATGTCTGACCATGTTAGCCCGCACAGGGTTCAGTTCTATATATTGATAAACCATGAGCAAATAGCGCTCAGAATCAACCAATGAAGACTTGTAGCGACCCTCCCACAGCGTCCCAGTCCGCTCATACTTCTGGTTGAAATAGCGTACATATTGACGCCCCAATGATTGCATCATCAGTCCAACTCCCTTTTCATCTTTGGGGGAGACCAACAGATGAACATGATTGGACATTAGAACAAAAGCGTGAATTGCAACCCGGTATTGGACAGCTGCTTTTCTGAGAAACGCCAAATACGCTTTATTATCCGCGTATGTTAAAAAACAGACTTCCTTGTTATTACCCCGTTGGACAAGATGTTGGGCACAGCCCGGCAGATACAACCTTGGCATCCTTGCCATAGTCATTCCCTCACTGGATTTTGTGGGAGGATACTACAACAGCGCAAGGATTTATCAAAACTTGATCAATCAGAGTCACTTCAATGACTCTGACCCCGTTGATCTCCGTTGATCTGATCTCGTTGATCTGAAGACAACTTTAGACAGGCTCAAGGCGAACGACGTCGGGCTTCAGTACCGGACTATCTAAGATTGGTTTTGATGGTTTGAAGTGTGTTTTTCACGAATTAATGCATCACAACTGGTTTCGTTATTTGTGAAATAGAATTTGCTATACAGAAACCAGTGATAATTGGCACCGTCACAGATACGATAGTCCTTTTCATCGGTGTATTTGGTGACGGCATAATGAACCACATGAGGTAATAAAAATGCTACGACAAGACTGGCTCCAATACCTTTCTTAAACAAAGACTCTTTGGCAGGTGTCAGAGATTTTCCTAAGATTCCTTGAATAATACCTCCGGCAGTGAGCACAAGAAGGCCAAGTCCAATGCCCAACATATACACTGAGCCTTTATCGAAACCTATAATGGGTGCATCCAGTCTAATTTGAGATATCAGATTCGTAATACTGAGAAAGAACCAAGCCAATGAAGCAATTGTTAATACAAGAAAAAAACTGACGCTTAAGAATCGCGCCATTGGAGATGATTGTTGCTCTGTTTGCATCAGTAAAGTCTCGGCCTTTGAGAAAGAAATTTATCCAAAGAATGTCGTACGGTATTAATTAAAATTGTTTTTGCCGAATCGATCGCATAATCAAAAATTGAATCAACTACTTCTCCAGCTTGTTGATATAGGCCTTGTTTTACATGCTCAATTCGGTTTTCTATGTTTTCGGACATACTATCCAATCCTGCTATGACTCGATCAGTAATGCCATAGTGTTCATCTAGGGCACTCAAGGCCATAGAGGTTCCCACACCGACTAAGACCACTGCTGCAATTGGTCCTATTGCTACAGTAAAGCCCATAGCAACGACTGCAGAAGCTGCCGCTATTGAAGCACCAGTCGCGAGGCCTACTTTAACAATATCCGTTGCTAGAGAACCCACCAATTGAGTAAGAGTTGCTCCGTCAGTCAAAAAGTAATCGACGACTCTGTAAGCAGATATCAAGACAATGGATAAAATTCCACCAGACTTGGCGGCGTGTACTGCGCCTGATTTACCCAGCCCCATCGTTATGACTTTAGGGTTTTGAATACCGTACTTTGTACCCGTCAGTATATTCCGTAAGCCTGGGTGCCCCTTTAGGATGATATGGGGCCTTCCTTTATATGATTTTACATAGGCTTTCGTCGTGAACCCGCCCAGATCACCCAGCAATTTGCTAAGGGTTCTCAGATCATCGACGGATGCATAGTAACTCGTACCTACCTCAGCTTTACTTTTGAGTTTTTGCCACATGTCTTGAATGCCAGGCATGTTACTTTTAGGTGAAGATCGAACTATTGCGTCCATCTCTTCAAGTGAGATTACGAAGATTTCATGTTGATTTGATGTTATCTGCTGTTTTAAGTTTTGCTTTTCTTGGTCAGTAAACATATTTTTTCATTCCTTTGATGCATTCCCTGAACGTTAATTACCCTGCTTGCCCTATGGATAACCAACTTAGTCTAAAAGCAAGTAATCAGTGTATATAGTCAGTCCGTGAACGTATCATAACTCATAAATGAGAGCTGTGATTAGATTCGCTAATGTATGTGATGACCAAGTTTTCAAGATTTTATTAAGACTAAAGTATGATTTCATGAAAGAGACTTTCGTTTCTTGTAGCGGTCACAAGCCTCATTCCGTTGATTGATCACTCTAGGATCATGACTTCCCATCGCCTCTATTGTCGCTGCATTGCACGCCGATTTCGCCAAGCTTAAATCCGACTTTTCTTCCGAAGCTTTCAGCTTGGCGACAACCGGCTTGAAAGTTACCGTCGCATTGCAATACATATTCCTGGATTTGATATACTCCAATCTTGACTGGGGCTGGCGCTGAGGTTCTGACAGATCTCGTTGAACATTCTGCCAGCCTTCATCGTACACTCGGAGTGTTGGGCGATATTCTGAGAGGTATTGGCACAGACCGAATTGGATCTATCTGCCAGAGTTGATGTTGAAAGCGGAAATGGGGACGGAGGGATTATTTATTCATCAATTTCGAAGCTGATTAAACTTTAATCCCTCCGTCCCCATTTATTTGCTTAATTTCAATGACTCTGACCCCGTTGATCCCTGATCCTGGACCCCGTTGATCGGACCCCGTTGATCGGACCCCGTTGATCGGACCCCGTTGATCGGAGGATACTACAACAGCGCAAGGATTTATCAAAACTTGATCAATCAGAGGCACTTCAATGACTCTGACCCCTTGATCCTGAAAGTAGTACCAGTAGAGCGTAGAGACGAGCCTGGCTCGCCCCGGCGGGGATGTGTGTAGAAGAAGGAGTGCAGCAGCAGGAGTCGCTGTAGATGTAACTCAGAAGTTGTTGAAAGGCACTATCCTTGAGCGAGCTAACCCCAGCTTCAATTCGGACGGCCACTGATACCCACATGGGCTTCGGGGCGCACGTGGAAACCGCCGTTGTAGTAGTTCACGTCCAGGCCGAGGTTGGCGTGCGGTGTGACGCTACACCCCGAGAGCAGCAACAGTGCGCCGAGCCCGAGGGCCAGCAGGACGGTGCGAGCGATCAAGGTTGTGTGAGATTGCATGGGTTCCTCCTATTCCTGTTCCTGTTCCTGTAAGAGCATGGCGGCGCCGGTGGGGTCCTGGATTAAGGCCAGTCGGCCCGAACTCACTGGCGGATCGAGAATCACGGCAACCCGCCCTCCCCACTCAGAGACTCGCCCGACGGTGGTCTCAAAATCGCCCGTGGCCACCACCGGTATCCATTGGTTGCGCTGATCCTCGAAGGGATTACTGGAAATGGTCGCCAGCTTCAGGCTGCCTTTTTTCAGCAGTTGCCGACCGCCGTCCATGCTCTCGACCTCCAGTTGAAACACCTTCGCATACCAGGCCGCCGACGCCTGGGGGCTAGTGGTGATGAGTTCATGCCAGATCCACACACCGTCATCCACCGGTTCAGCGTCATCTGCGGCCGACAGCTGCAGGACCTCAAACACCGCGCCTTGCGGATCCTGCACCAGCGCTGACAGGCCCCGGTTGGGATAGGCGCGCGGAGGCAACAGGACTTTACCGCCGTTCTCGCTGACCAGCGCCAACGTAACGTCGAGATCCGGAGACTGCATGGACATCAGCCAGCCGCCGGACTTCAAACCCCACTCCATGGCCAGGGTGTCGACCATCCCGCCCACCAGCCGACCGTCGTTATCGTAAATCGAGGTGTAATATTCGGTGGTCGACACATTCCAGCCCAGCACGTTCGCCATAAATTTACCGCTGGTCTCTACGTCCGGGCTCAGCAAGTCATGCCATACCACCGTTTGGTGTGCGCTCGCTGAAATGGCTGGGAGTTCAAGTTTGGAACTTTGACAGCCCACCAACACCCCCAAGCTGATGCACATCACCAAGAAACGGTTGACGGCTCGCGCCCGCCGCGAAGTTCGGTGTAAACAGTTTTTATTCATAGCCATCGCTTCCTGGTGTAGTCCTGATCTGAGTATTCACGGTCGGTGTACTCCTGGTCTGAGTTTCACGGTCGTTGCCGCCGTTGTTTATGTATGCCCGATCGCCAGCGAGGGTTGCACCGCACTACCGGCAACGCCCCGGCCCGGATGCAATCTGTTACAACGCCGACCGGTGCACCACGTCACTGAATATAAATACGGCGTTACTGAATATAAATAAAGCTGAAACCTAATAGCACAGAACGTCAGTATGAGAGACCGAAAAACAATTAAACTTGTGCCAAATTCAAGAAACTTTAAAAAAACAAATGAATCTGTACTAAACCATTAAGACCGTCCTAAACATTTAAGACGCAGTAACAATAGTAGACGGTTTATTCACAAGTGGTCGGTTTATACAAATCGTAAGGCGGTTTATGCAAACAGCCGCCGGTTTTGCATAAAGCGGCCGTGCCCGGAAGCTCAATCGCACCGATGCACCCGTGAATCATCCGTTAACAATTTCGCCGCAGAGGGCGAGTTAAAGGCATCGTCCAGGTCGGCGGCTGGCGCGCTGAAACCACGGTTTCCCAGGCGCGACTCAAGCCTCGGGGAGAGCCATCATGAATTCCTACCCAACCAGGGAAGAATTAAACGTCGAAGCCGACGCACCGGATTTTCGCGACATTTACTACTCGCCGTCGCTGCTTCCGCTCAAAAAACGCGTTCACCCACCGGGCAACCTGTATATCCTCAATCAAGGCACCGAGGGGGCCTGCACCGGCTTTGGCCTGGCGGCGACGATTAATTTACTGTATCGATTTCAAGAAAAAGAGGCCCGCGTCAGCGCCCGCATGCTCTACGAAATGGCGAAACGGTACGATGAGTGGCCCGGTGAAGACTACGAGGGTTCCAGTTGTCGGGGCGCGATTAAAGGCTGGAAAAACACCGGCGTCTGCCGCGAACAGCTCGCGCCCTATCAACCCAAACAGACCAGCTTTCACATCACGCCGGACATTTCCGAAGACGCAAAATCCAACACCATTGGCGCCTACTATCGCCTGCGCCCCCAAATCACCGACTACCATTGCGCCATCAATGAAGTGGGTGTCGTCTTTGTTTCCGCCAAAGTGCACAAAGGTTGGTATCACACCGAAGCCAATGACGAGGGTGAACATTACATTCCGCCACACCAGGAAAACATCGGCGGCCACGCGTTCGCCATCATCGGTTACAACGACAGCGGTTTTTGGGTACAGAATTCCTGGGGCGAAGAACACTGGGGCAAAAGCGGAATCGCCCTGTGGCACTACGCGGACTGGGCGAAAAATATTATGGACGGCTGGGTAGTGCAATTGGCGTTGCCGACACCACAAATTTTCACCAGTGCCGGCTCGGTGGGCTCCGGCTCTGCAGCCAATCACCAGGCCAAACTCAGCTCAACGCCGCGACAGTTGATCGAACCCCACTTCGTGCATCTCGACGACGGGCATTACGACGATTCGGGCCGCTATTGGAGTAACGCACACCACATGACGCTGGTGCAGCATCATCTGCAACACGATGACTACCAGCACCTTCTGCTCTATGCCCACGGTGGCCTGAACAGCATCAAGGACTCGGCCACGCGCATTGCCGCCATGAAGGACACCTTTCTCGACAATGGCATCTACCCGTTTCACTTTATGTACGACACCGGGCTGGCGGAAGAACTCAAAGACATCATCCTCGGCAAACAGCAAGTCGCGGAAACCATTGCCGGAAGTTTCTCCGACTGGGTGGATCGCCGCATCGAAAACCTTACCCAAAAAGTCGGACGCGCACTCTGGCGAGAAATGAAAAACGGGGCTCGCAAACCGTTTGAACGCACATCGTCCGATGGCAGTCATACGGTGAAGCGGATCGTCACCACGCTGTCGTCGCTGGAGCGCAACGTCAAGCTGCACCTGATCGGCCACTCCACCGGTGCCATCCTGCAAGCGCACTTGCTGGCCATGGTCGGCAAACATTTGTCCGGGGTGCACATCGAAACCTGCTCGCTGTTAGCGCCAGCGGCCACGGTCGAGTTGTTCGAGAGTCACTACCGCCCGCTGCTGGAAAGTGGCCTCATCAAACAGCTGTGCATTTACAATTTGTCCGAGCAACTGGAACTGGATGACCACGTTGCCAGGGTCTATCGCAAGTCGCTGCTGTACCTGGTCTCACGCGCCTTTGAAGAACATCATGGCACCCCCCTGCTGGGCATGCAGAAATACAGCAAAGAGATCGAAAAAGATCAACTCGCCATTGAGCTGGTGTACAGCCGTGGCAAAAAAGGGCGACGCACGGCCAGTCACAGCCACGGCGGTTTTGATAACGACCCGGACACCATGAACGATGTGCTGCGACGGATCCTTGGGGAAAAACCAAAATCCCCGTTCACCCGGGAAAGCCTCAACTACTGATCAACCACTCAACCCATCAATGACGGGAAAGACACCTCAAACAACGAGAGGCTTTCATGACCGGATCGCCGTGACGTGGCTTGCACCAATAATGGCTTATGCCGCCGGTCAAGCTGGTGGCGAACCTGGTGTCTACAGCGTTCAACCTGGTGTCTATACTGTTCAGCCTGGTCATCGTCGATGATGTAAGCTTGTGCCCAGCTAAGCGTTTATGCCCACCGGCTCACGACTTTAGGTCTAACCAGTTTAAAACATGGGAAAACACTTTTTTCCGAAACGCTGCCGATTCGTTGACCAGCTGATGGCGCGCATTGGGAATCATCACCACCTTGGTATTGGGAAAGGTGGCACAGATGGCATCCACGTTGTATTTAAAATCCACCGTGGTATCGGCGTCACCCTGAATGATCTTCAAGGGCCGCTGCTGAACCGGATAAACCTGAAAATTCTGGACCCATTCCTCCATGGCCGAGGCCCAGCGCAGCGGCGTGATGCGCGCCTGCAGCGGGTCCCGGTGGCGCACAAAATCCAGAAAATCCTCATCGTGAGAGGTGAGGTTGTATTTGCGAGTGAGCTGCCCGGTAAACAATTTCACCACAGGAAAAAACCAGCGCGCGGTGCCCCAGCCTTTGGGACGAATCAACGGCGCGAGCAACAACACCTTGTCAATTGCGGATTGATTAGGAAAGGTAGCCACGTAATTCAGCCACACCGAACCGCCGGTGCTCTGGCCCACACCGTGCCATGGCTTTGGCATGTGTTGGCGGCAGTGGTCGAGGCAGGTCTGCAGCACTTCCCGATACTGGTCAAAGGATTCAATGCTCGCCTGCACTCCGGAGCTTAGACCGTGGCCAGGCAGGTCAAACGCCACCACGTTCCAGCCCTGTTGCAGCAGAAACCGAATCGCGTGTTGCATGAGGCCCACACTGTCGGTAAACCCGTGCACCAGAAAAATCGTGCCCTTGGCCGTCACCGTCCTCTTAGCCACTTCATCAGCGGATTGAAGCGAGGGCAGCCAGAGGTGGGCGGCGATATCAAACCCCGCCGCCGCAAACTTGCCCAGCAGGTGCTTGCGGCACAGGCCTTCCGTCGTAAAGTTGATGTGATAGTGATTTAAGTAATCCTGTACCGGTGAACTCTTCAGCCAGGCCGTTTGATCGGTGCACAGTGAAAAATCCAGCTGCGGAAGATCGGCTGCCAGTTGCTGCAGGGACTCAAAAGTCGGGGTCATGTGTTGTTTCGCACCATCAACGAGGGAAGTTGGTAACGAGTATAAGGGAGGGATTGGCGAGTAGCGAGTAGCGAGTAGCGAGTCAGCCCAGGCTGCCCTGTCTTGCGGCGCAATTCACCTTGAGCGAGGATTAAGGAAAGGAGTCGCGAGTGGTGCAACCGTATTCACGGCGGCGCCACTCGCTGGTAATCCATGGCGGGATTACTTGATCTGGGCTTTCAACTCACCACTGGCGTAGCGGGCAAACATCGCGTCCAGGCTGATGGGTTTGATTTTGCTGGCGTTACCGGCGGTACCAAACGCTTCGTAGCGCGCCATGCAGATGTCTTTCATGGCGGTGACCGTTGCGCTCAGGAATTTACGCGGATCGAATTCGCTCGGGTTTTGCGCCAGGAAACGACGGGTCGCACCGGTGGACGCCAACCGCAGGTCGGTATCGATGTTGACTTTGCGCACGCCGTGCTTGATGCCTTCGACGATCTGCTCAACGGGTACACCGTAGGTTTCCGGAATCTCACCGCCAAATTCGTTGATGATGGCCAGCCACTCCTGCGGCACCGAGGAGGAGCCGTGCATTACCAGGTGGGTGTTGGGGATGCGCTTGTGGATCTCTTTGATGCGGTCGATGGCCAGGATATCGCCCGTGGGGGGGCGGGTGAATTTGTAGGCACCGTGGGAGGTACCACAGGCAATGGCCAGGGCATCGACATCGGTTTTGGCAACAAAGTCAGCCGCTTCTTCCGGGTCGGTGAGCATCTGGTCGTGGGTCAGTTTGCCCACGGCACCGATGCCGTCTTCTTCACCGGCTTCACCGGTTTCCAGTGAGCCCAGGCAACCCAGCTCGCCTTCCACAGAGACGCCACACGCGTGCGCCATTTCGACGGTGCGGCGAGTCACCTCGACGTTGTAGTCGTAATCGGCGGGGGTTTTGCCATCTTCACCCAAAGAACCGTCCATCATCACCGAGCTGAAACCCAATTGGATAGAGCGCTGACACACCGACGGTGAGGTGCCGTGATCCTGGTGCATACACACCGGGATGTGGGGAAACTCTTCAATCGCCGCCAAAATCAGGTGACGCAGGAAGGGCGCGCCGGCGTATTTGCGAGCGCCCGCAGACGCCTGCACGATCACCGGGGAATCGGTCTGGTCAGCCGCTTCCATAATTGCGCGCATTTGTTCCAGGTTGTTGACGTTATAAGCGGGTACGCCGTAGCCGAACTCGGCGGCGTGATCCAGCATTTGTCGCATGCTTATCAGGGCCATGGTTTTGTCCTTGTCTGTAGTTATTACCAGTAGTTGGTTTGCCAGACGCTTAACGTCAGCCGTTAAAACGCCGTGCTTGTCATGTTGTTGGGTGAGTGGCAGTCAATGGAAACCGATCGCTTCGCACCCCTGCCCCGGCTCTGTCCGGCGGTGTTATTTGGCGCGCTCTTCCAGCATCGCCACCGCTGGCAACACCTTACCCTCTACGTATTCCAAAAAGGCACCGCCACCGGTCGAGATATAAGACACCTTATCAGCAATGCCGTATTTGTCGACCGCGGCCAGGGTGTCGCCACCACCGGCAATGGAGAAGGCCGGGCTGTCGGCAATGGCTTTGGAGATGGCTTCGGTACCGCCGCCAAACTGGTCAAATTCAAACACACCCACCGGGCCGTTCCAAATGATGGTCTTGGCGTCTTGCAGGATTTTTGCCAAGGCGGCCGAAGAGTCCGGGCCGATGTCAAAAATCATGTCGTCTGCGGTTACTTCTGAGGCATCTTTTAAGGTTGCCACCGCGGTCTCGGAAAATTCCGTCCCGGTCACCACATCAGTGGGCACCGGAATGTCGCATTTTTCCATCAGCGCCTTGGCATTGGGCACCAGGTCCTCTTCATACAGGGACTTGCCCACCGGCTGGCCACTGGCCGCCAGGAAGGTATTGGCGATACCGCCGCCGACGATCAGCTGATCCACCTTGTCCGACAAGGTTTCCAGTACCGTCAGTTTAGTCGAAACTTTGGAGCCCCCCACAATCGCCACCATCGGGCGTGCCGGATTGGCCAGGGCTTTCTCCAGCGCGTCCAACTCGGTCGCCAGCAGCGGGCCGGCGCAGGCGACCGGGGCAAACTTGGCCACACCGTGGGTGGACGCCTGAGCGCGGTGAGCGGTACCAAAGGCGTCCATCACAAAGATGTCGCACAACGCCGCGTAGGCCCTGGACAGGTCTTCGGCGTCTTTCTTTTCACCGACGTTGAATCGCACGTTTTCCAGCAGCACCAGCTCACCCTCGGCCACCTCCACGCCCGCCTGCCAGTCTTTAACAACCGCCACCTCGCGACCCAGCAGCTGACCCAGGTGCTCGGCCACCGGCTGCAAAGAAAACTCCTCGGCGTACTCCCCTTCCGTTGGGCGCCCCAAGTGGGACATGACGATAACCTTGGCGCCCGCCTTGAGGGCGAGCTCAATGGTCGGCAGTGCCGCGCGAATGCGGGCATCGCTGGTCACCACACCGTTTTTTACGGGGACATTGAGGTCTTCTCGGATCAGCACGCGCTTGCCGGCCAGATCCAGTTCCGTCATCAGTTTTACAGCCATGGCTGTCATTCCTCTTTAAGTTTAGATACGAGATGCGAGATGCGAGATGCGAGAAAGAACCTCCTGGCTCGTATCTCGCAGCTCGCATCTCTCATCTGCTTTTTTGCCAGGCCAGCACCACATCCAGCATGCGATTGGCATAGCCCCATTCGTTATCAAACCAGGTGAGCACTTTCACCAGCCGCTTGCCCGCCACCCGGGTCTGTCCGGCGTCGACGATACCGCTGCGCGAATCGTGGTTAAAGTCGCAGGACGCCAGTAACTCCTCGGTATAACCCAGCACCCCGTGAAAGGCGGTGGCGGCAGTCTGCCGCAGCATGCTGTTGACCGCTTCCACGCTGACGTCCTGTTGCACCACCACCGACAGGTCGATGGCCGAAACATTGGCAATCGGGACGCGCATGGCCTGAGCTTCAAAACGCCCCGCCAACTCCGGCAACAGGCGTTCAATGCCCTGCGCCAGGCCGGTGTCCACCGGAATCATGGAGTTGATGGCCGAACGGGTTTTGCGCAGGTCGGTGTGATGGTAAGCATCAATCACCGGCTGGTCGTTCATCGCCGAGTGCAGGGTGGTAATCACACCGCTGTCGACACCAAAGGCATCGTGCAGGGCTTTAATCACCGGAATGCTGCAATTGGTGGTACAGGACGCGTTGGAGACGATGGTGTGGCTGGCGCTCAGGGTTTGCTCGTTGACCCCATAGACGATGGTGGCGTCCACATCCGGCTGACCCGGCTGGGAAAACAGCACCCGCCTGGCCCCCTGGTCAATGTGGCGCTGCGCCGTCGCCCGATCACTGAACGCCCCGGTACATTCCAACACCAGATCCACCCCCAGGGCTGCCCAGGGCAAGTCGGTGAGGTGCTCGCAGTGCAGAACCTGAATGGCGTGATCGTCAATGTGCAAACAATCGTCGGCCACACTCACGGCACCGGGAAAGCGGCCGTGGGTCGAGTCGTATTTGGTCAGGTGGGCAATGGTTTTGCAATCGGCCAGTTCGTTGATCGCCACCACCTGCAGCTGGTCTTGCAGGCCTGCTTCGAACAGAGCCCGCAGCACACAGCGACCAATACGGCCATAACCGTTGATGGCCAGTCTGAGCGGCTGGCAAGAAGGAGATTGTTCGATGTTGGATGAGCTACTCAAGCGGATCTCTTACCCATTAGTGTGACGGCAGCAGTGGTGTGGTGGTTCAGGCCAGACGCCCTGATCAACGACAAGCCTGAGATCAGCGCAATGCCCTGAACTCAGGCCAGCCCATGGTCTCAGCAAAGCAGGCACGGCCGCAGCGCTGCAAAGCCCACCGCCGAACACCCCTGCTCGCCATCAACGTCTATCGATTCAGTCGATGACGTCTTCGACGGCGTTGACCACATTCTCAACGGTGAAGCCAAAGTGTTCCATCAACTCACCGCCCGGGGCCGATTCACCAAAGGTGGTCATGCCCACAACGCGGCCTTCGAGGCCCACAAACTTGTACCAGTAGTCTTCCTGAGCCGCTTCCACAGCCACACGAGCAGCCACCTGGATGGGCAGTACCTGCTGACGGTATTCCGCGTCCTGAGCGCAGAAAATCTCGGCACACGGCATGGAAACCACTCGGATTTTCTTGCCGTCTGCGGTCAGTTTGTCCGCCGCGGCGACGGCCAGCTCAACTTCGGAACCGGTGGCGATGAGGATCGCTTCCGGCTCACCAGCGCAGTCTTTCAGGACGTAGCCACCGCGGGCCACGTTGCTCAGCTGCTCATCCGTGCGCGGCTGAGGGGCCAGCCCCTGGCGGGAGAAAATCAGCGACGACGGACCGTCACGACGCTCAATGGCGGATTTCCAGGACACGGCAGATTCGACGGTGTCACAGGGACGCCAGACGTGCATGTTGGGGATGATGCGCAGGCTGGGGATTTGCTCAACCGGCTGGTGCGTCGGGCCATCTTCACCCAGGCCGATGGAGTCGTGCGTGTAGACAAAGATGCTCTGCTGCTTCATCAGCGCCGCCATGCGCACCGCGTTGCGGGCGTATTCCATAAACATCAGGAAGGTGGCGCCGTAGTTAACGAAACCGCCGTGCAGGGCGATACCGTTCATGATGGCACTCATGCCGAATTCGCGCACACCGTAGTAGATGTAGTTACCGCTGGCGTCTTTGGCCTCGACCCCTTTGCAACCACTCCACAGCGTCAGGTTAGAACCGGCCAGGTCAGCAGAGCCACCCAGCAGTTCCGGCAGCAGTGGGCCGTAGGCGTTGAGGGTATTCTGCGAGGCTTTACGGGACGCCACCTTCTCGGCCTTGTCCTGACATTCGCGAATGTAGGCATCGGCTTTTGCAGAGAAGTCCGCCGGCAGGTCGCCCTTGATCACGCGACGCTCGAATTCTGCCGCCAGTTCCGGGTGCGCCGCTTGGTAGGCTTCAAAACGCCCCTGCCACTCGCTTTCCGCTTTGGCGCCGGCGTCCTGAGCGTTCCAGCTGGCGGCGATGTCGGCCGGAATTTCAAACGGGCCGTGTTGCCAGTTCAGGGTCTTGCGCACCAGGGCGATCTCTTCGGCCCCCAGTGGCGCACCGTGACACTCTTCTTTGCCCTGCTTGTTGGGCGAACCGAAACCGATCACCGTTTTGCAGCAGATGATGGTGGGCTTGTTAGGCTCTGTGCGGGCGGCCTCAATGGCGGCTTTAATGGCGTTGCTGTCGTGGCCGTCGACGGCGGGAATCACCTGCCAGCCGTACGCCTCAAAACGCTTCGGCGTGTCGTCGGTGAACCAGCCTTCCACTTCACCGTCAATGGAGATGCCGTTGTCGTCGTAGAACGCGATCAGCTTGCCCAGCCCCAACGTCCCGGCCAAAGAACAGGCCTCGTGGGAAATGCCTTCCATCAGGCAGCCATCGCCCATGAACGTGTAGGTAAAGTGATCCACGATATCGTGGCCATCGCGGTTGAACTGGTCCGCCAGAATCTTTTCCGCCAGCGCCATACCCACGGCGTTGGTGATGCCCTGCCCGAGAGGGCCGGTGGTGGTTTCAACGCCCGGCGCGTAGCCGTACTCGGGGTGCCCCGGGGTTTTGGAGTGCAGCTGACGGAAGTTTTTCAGCTCTTCGATCGGCAGGTCGTAGCCGGACAGGTGCAACAGGGAGTAGATCAGCATGGAGCCGTGGCCGTTGGACAGCACAAAGCGGTCGCGGTCAGCCCAGTCGGGGTTGCTGGGGTTGTGCTTTAAATAGTCGTTCCACAGTACTTCGGCGATGTCCGCCATGCCCATAGGGGCACCGGGGTGACCGCTGTTGGCTTGCTGGACGGCGTCCATACTGAGGGCGCGGATGGCGTTGGCTAGTTCGGCACGAGATGGCATGGGCTCAGGGCTCCTGTTAATGCACTTTAAAATTCACCGTACACAGCACTACCCACAGGGTCTCTGCTTGAGCCCCGCAGGTAGTGTTGTGTACTTCATCCGCCAATGAACTTCAGCCCCGGCATCGCTCTGAGCAGTCATTGTCTGACCAACCATCAAAAACGCTGTCGAGGCTGTAACCTGGGGGATGCTAAAAAAGGGGCGCTATTTTCTCGCACTGGCCTGACCGGGTAAAGGGCGATTGAACAAAAAGAGAGCGAAAAATCGCCTTTTCATGTGGCAATTTTGCCTCAGCGCCCAAATTGGCATAGATTCAGCAGAAAAGACCACACCACTAGCAGGGCCTTTAGCCGTGGAGCGCTCTGGACGCTACAGCCCCAGTGGCCTCACGCGCTTCGCCAACTCTCCGGAATCGGACAGCTGCAGAAACTCTTGCCCCAGCAGGTGACTTTTATCCGCCACCTCCTGCCACAACCGTATTCGCTCGGCGTTGTTGTGGGGACGACTGGGGCTGTCGGCGAAGCGGGCAAAGTCCTGCCGGTCCGGCACCCGCCCCAACTGCGTGGCCGCAAAGAACCGGGGCGTGGGGTAAATCAATACCGCGCGGTCCAGCAAGTGTGGTGCCGCCTTGCGCCAGGGCAGAAACTTGTCAAACCAGCCCTCTTTGCAATCCGGGTAAAAGTGCGGATAGAGAATCAGGCCCTCTTCGGCCCGCCAGAAATTGCCCGGCACCGGATGGTAATCCAGCAGACCGCCATCGCGGTAAACCCCGGCGCCGGCGCCGGGGATGTCCTTCACGCCGTGCATGTAGACCGGAATCGAGCCGGAGGCCTTCAAGCCGGGGGGCAAATTTTCTTCGTTCAGCGCCACCGTCTCGGTGCGGTAGCCGTCCGGTGCGCGACCGTCATGGACATCCAGCGGAAAGCTGGCCCGCGGATCGTGGAACACCACCCGCTCCAGCTGGTTGCGCAAGGCCGCCCTGCCGCGCATGTTTTTCACCGCCGCGCGACTGCAGGCAGCGGTCTGGCGGCGCGGGTTGGCACTGGCCAGACCGCCGTGGCAACGCACCGCCCCACAGCCAAAGCGGAACGTCGGATGCGACAGTATCTGACCGACCTTGTCATCCCCGAGGGTCACTTGCAAAATCTTGCGAAATTCCAGTTCGATCGTGTCGGCCGTCACCCCCTTGGGGTAGCTTTGCTGGATGTAGGCCTCAGCCAGCGCATCCAGCCCCCGACCGGCGTCGCGGTGGCAGGCCGCCGCCAGCTTAAACGCCCCGACGGATGTGCCAAACAAATTGATGGGGTGCTTTACCGGTGCCAGCCACTGGGAAAAAATCGCCCGATCCAGGCCGTAAATCGCCAGCCACTTGGCCGCCCCCGAGGCGCCAAAGACGCTGCTGATGTGTTCCGGGGCAAGGCCGTCACGCTGAATTTGCCGGTAGGCACTGGCGCCGGCACGGATGGTAAGTAAGGTCATAGAAAATTAGTGGCTAGTTTCGAGATACGAGTGGCTAGTGGCTAGTTGTAGAGTTCAGAGAGGTTGTTCACACACCGCTTGTATAGGAAGCTGTTGGGTGTCGAATCCAAGTTCCATCAAGAGTGAGTGAACAACCTTGCACAAGAATGCTAAATCTTGCCC
>NZ_JAAONZ010000028.1 GCF_011602365.1 Pseudomaricurvus hydrocarbonicus | reverse complement strand
TTGCTTAAGAATAGCCATAATCTGACTATCCGAATAACGGGGTACTTTCATGCGGAATCTCCTTCAAACTATTATGAGAAAATTCTACTTTTCAGGCCAGTTATTTATCGGGGGGATTACCCCCCCACTTGTTATTACGCATCATCGGCACGAACACTTTGGCACTTAAAAAAACGCTATCCAGGTTAATTTCGAGCGTCCGTTTCCAATCCTGAAAGTTCATATCGTCTATATGTACATTGGGGAAGATACCAGCATTATTGACGAGAATGTCACACCGACCATACTCATTTCTAACGAGATCGCCGGCGGCTTCCCAGTCTTCCTCCTGAGAGATATCCCCTTTAATCGATACTGCCTTGCCGCCTTCCCGCTGAATCAACCTGCTGGTTTCAGAAAGATCCGCAATATCGATCAGGGCGAGTAATGCTCCGCGTTGCGCAAGCTGAACTGCCAATTCTTGACCAATCCCTTTAGCCGCACCTGAAACTACGGCTACTCGATTTTTATGTGTTTGCATGACTTCTACCCCCAATACTGCCCACCATCCCAACCGGGACAGGAATACATAAATTTTCGGGCTTTCTATTATTTTTCAGCCTTCCGCTGTTTACCACATTTTCCCAGCGTTAATAAAATACTTCAGGTCTATCTCAAAAAGAGAAACGGTTTAAAGTACGGTATACGGTGTCGTCTGGTACAGTATCCATCACTACAGCTCAGCCCTGTATTAACAATATATTAGAAACTGAATAGATCTGTCCCGGCTACCACCTCACCAGAAAACTCTTTTCTCACGGCATCAGCAAGTTTCTCACCATTCTTTTCACTATCCCATGGCTCCGCGATGTGCGTAAGAACCACCTTTTTGACCCCCGCTCGAGTCGCCAATTTCCCCACCTCCTCTGGGGTTAGGTGTTCCTTGGCCATATGCTCAATCTGTTTGGTCTGATCAACACCACTGACAGAACCACGATCTAGGAGAAGTTTTTTAATTGCGGGGAAATCAATGATTTCACTCACGAGCACATCAGCTCCACGAGCCAGTTCCTCTACCGCAGAACTCGGCCCAGTATCGCCGGTAAATACAATGGAACGCCCCCCCGTGTCGATTCTATAGGAGTAGGATTTATCTTGACCGTAACTTCGTTGAGGCAATCTCATCGTCGAGTAATGACTGTTCGATACAGCGGTAATACGTATGACGGAGTCTTTATATATTTCAGTAGGACCATCAATAGAAACGTCCTTCGATGGAAACAGCGATGCAAAGGTGGGAAGATGCGGTTGCTGTAATCTGAAAATATCAAAACTACTCTGGAATACCTTGCCAGCATCCCTCACCAAACGTTGTGTGCCTGGTGGACCAATAATCTGCACTGGCGCTGATCGTCTGCCCATAATATCAAAAGCCATAAAGGCCGGTAGTCCTGCGGTATGATCAAAATGAAGATGCGTTAAAAAGACAGCATCAATCTTGTTTGGCTCGATACCGATCGAAGCAAGTTGACGTAGCGTACCATCACCCACATCTATCAAATAGGATTTTCCTTCAATCTGTATCAACGTTGACGGTTGGCTACGATTTTGTTTTGCAGCCGGCCCCCCACTGGTGCCCAGTAAAGTCACCTTCAAATCATCGAGTTTCTCATTCACTGGTTGTTCCGCCATAATTAATGGTGATCCCATCAATAGGCCAAAGCTGAAATAAATCATCAGTGTACGTAACATAAAATTTTCCTTGGTCATCATACAGGCACGAAAAAATAAGCTGCTATTTAATTATGTAAAAAAAAGGCAGTCCCCTGTACTGGATAGACTGCCGATGCAGAAAAGCTTTAAGTTAAATGCGCTGCCACCAAACGTTCGACTAAATCTTCTATAAATGTAGAACAATTTAGCTCTTATAATACCAAGCTTTACTTTGACTGAGCGCGGGCTGGTGCAATCAGAACCGCGCTAACCCACCGGTTAGAAGTTATATTTCACAGAAGCGCCGATAGTACGAGGCTCCCCTGGTGTGTCGACTGTGCTTTCAGTAAGACTGTATGCCAAAACACTACCGATATATTCCTCATCAAACAGGTTTCGCACATAACCTCTCACCTGCCAGTCGCCCCAGGTATAGCTGGCATTCAGGTTGGTGAGTGAGTAGCTATCGGTACGATACAGAGCCAGAACCTGACCTGTGGTAACACCTGGCGCTAGTTGTCCTGGGATTCCAGGATATGCTGTTCCCGCTGGCACTCCTAAATAATCGTTGGTGTAGCTTGACGAGTAAGTTTGTTGAACCTCCACTTCCAGCTCCCCCGGTCCAATTTCATTGGTGTACGTAATGGATAAGTTGGCGGAATGCTCAGGAGAACGCACCATTGGTGCTCCTGTAATGTCTACTTGAGGTGCCGGTGAAGCTGGCACTGTATACTCTGTAATTTCGGAATCTACATAAGTGTACTGCAACCCAACACGCCAGTGACTTGATAAAAGAGCAGTAATATCAACGTCAACACCTCGACCTTTTGCTTCACCAGCATTTGTCGTCAGAGGAGTAAGAGCTCCATCAATGAATATGTTCTGGCTCAACTGCAGGTCACTGTATTCATTATTAAAGAGGGCTACATTTAGCTGAAGACGGTAATCAAATAACTGAGATTTTAGCCCCAGTTCATAGGCATCCGCCGACTGCTCATCATAGCTAACCAGTGCTGCACCGCCTGTGTTCAGACCACCTGGAGAGTTGCCTCGTGCGTAACTTGCATAAACGATTACATCGGGTGCCACTTCATAACTGAGATTGATGTTACCCGTGATAGCCTCAAATGTATCCTCACGATAGGTTTGAGGTGTGGCCGGAATCAGGAATCCAGGAATAGTCTCCAAGAACACCGAAGTTGTCCCCGAAATCTCATCCTGACCCCATCGTAATCCGCCAGTCAAATTCAGGCGCTCTGTAAAGTCGTACCCCAATTGTACAAATGCAGCGTAGGCTTCAGTTTTGGTGTAGGTGGGCTGATAGGCACCTCTGAGGCCGGCCAAATCGTATTGGACACTCCCCGGACGAAACACTGCACCCACGTCCAAATCGATATCTTTACCACCAGACTGTTCTGTAACGTCATGAAGATAATAGAGACCTGTAAGGTAACTCAGGTTACCACTGTTTCCCGCCAGCCGGAACTCCTGCGAATACCGCTCTTCATCGAAGGACGCGTTGCCCGTTGCGAGATTAAACGGAGATGCATCCACGGTAAGGCTTTGGGTAGATTCTGAGTTTTGGTAATCGGTCAAAGAAGCGAATTCACCTATCGCCGTTTCAACGCGCAAGTCAAACGTAACCTGCTCACCTTTTACTTCGCCCTTTTGAGGTTGTGCATAACTACCATCCCAGACACTGTCCGGAAACCGTGTTGATCCAGCCTGAATAGCCGGGTCAAACGGATTGCCAAAAGGTATGGTTTGACCCAATGGCGAGGGCACCTCACCGGTTCGAACAAGACCAAAAGGTACGTCATCACGCATTACAGTTCCTGTTAGACGTGCTGTGACAGAGTCACTTGGCGTCCACAACGCTCTGATGCGTCCTATTTTTCGATCATAACCGTTGCCACGATTACCGGTTACGGAATCATATGTGTATCCTTCGCGCTGCTCGCGCAGACCAAAAAACCGTAAGGCTAAAGTATCGGAAATGGGGACAGACACAGCTCCCTTAATACTCCAGAGCTCTTCGCCGTGTACCGAACTTTCACCATAACCTGTATCAATATAGCCGGACAGTTCACTCTCCGGATCACTAGAGACCATGTTAATCGCACCGGCAAAAGAGGAGCGACCGTAAAGCGTACTCTGTGGTCCCTTAGCAACTTCGATGCGCTCACTATCTATGCGATTTACCAATGGCACTAACGACGGATTGATGAAAACACCGTCCTGAAAAATACCGACGGTTGAAAACGATGGATTCCCTGCTTGTGTTCGGTTACCAAATCCCCGGATACCGACAGCTGTAGCAGAACCAAATGTTTGGAATGTAACGCCGGAAACCATCGATTGAATATCATCAAGTGATTGCATACTGTCCACTTTGTCAGAGCCAATAGCATAAACGCTACCAGGAATATCCTGCAGTCGTTCTTCAACTCGACGGGCTGTAACCGTAATTTCCTCCAGAGTGAGACTGTCGGCGGCATAACTGGAGGATGGAAGAGTAGCATTGATAGCAACAGCAAGCGCCGAAACGCCTGTCAATCCATTTATCGAAGTACGCAAACTCCGTAATGATTGAGTGGATAATCTGGAAACCATAGTATTTTCTCCTTATTATATTTAACAATTACCTCTATGACTTGCGAGCATAGATTCTCAAGTCTATCGGCTATGTATTGTTGTGTTTACGAAGCTTACACCTTGCAATGTAATCAGCCTTTTGACGAATTTAGGCTGTCCCGCGACACTTTTTATAAATACAGACAGGTTCACACCTGTAGATTACGATTAATCCTGTGTCTATTATACTTAGGGATCAATACAGTTATGCACCATTTATAACATTTAAAATAAGTGCAGTCTGAAATCCTCTTATGGTTAATCTCTCTGTAAGCCTTCCGGAATGTTGAACAAAAGCAAATTAGGCATAAAAGTGTTTTCGCTGAACATACATGGGCTCTAGTTTTTATAAGAACAGTGACGTACTTTTCTAATTCGTTAAGCTCTAACATTAAAATCTCTGTCGTATCATTGGGCAGAAAACTTTAGCCAATTGTGTATATCCGTAACAAAAGCAAAGCCCAATTTGCGGATGGAAATACTTTGGCTATCACTTAGCCTGAAAACGTTTCTGTGTATGTGTTGAGTATAAACAGCCCATTAATCTTACGGGAAATGACAAATCCGGCTGCTGCGCAGCTGGAATTTTGATAGTGGATCCTGAGCCTCCTGTTATTCCCTGTTGGCTCTTGAGTGACAACTTGATTCACCAAGGTTCATGACGGTGTATTTAGGAGCGGGGAGACAGTTCATCGCCAGAGGTTCAACAAACCCGAATTAGGTATCCCCAGTTTGATTAAAGTAACCCCAAAAGGCGACAGACACAGTGTTGTGCAGCATAGATATGGTTTAATTTTCGATTTAATGAATCCCTGAAGCTTCTAAGAACAATTATTTATGCGTCTTATTATAGCTACAAAGTGAACTCCAAGTGGCCACTTCTTTGGTAGAGTGCATAGAAAACCACAAGGGCTTTACTAAGCTGATAATGTGCTCACCATAAGCGACGAATTACGGTATGAAACTACGAGCTTTCAATCTTTTAATGCTATTTACGATTATCCCCTTAAAATGCCTTGCAGATACAACTGCAGCACCATTGCTCGCTGCAGGTAACCCTCTGAATATAGGTGTTTATAAAATGGGGGAGCCTCTTGCTTTTAATAAAGAAAGTAAGGTGGTAGGGCTATTGCCCGATCTAATCTTAGCTTTGGGCGCAGCAGCTGGCCTCGAAGTGAAAGTGCATCTACTCCCTTATCAGCGCATTTTTACAAACCAGCAATGGATTCATCAGGATTTAGGGCTGACTTTTTACACGGGACAGCAAAATAAAGCTATCGAATCTAGGCATTTGACATGTTTTCAGCGCCCTTTAATACGGATTCCTCTGTATATTTATGGTACAAAACCTTCAACACGCACTACCCCCACTTTGGCGACATTGATACCCACCCCGCTACTAAAAGAATATTTTAAATTACCCAGTATTGAAGGGAAAAAGCTTAATGTAAAACGATCACCAAGTGCTGAGGCGGCTTTTAAATCGCTGATAAGCGACAGGGTTGATTATGTGGCCGCATCAGATATAGTGAGTGAATATTGGGCGGCACAATTACCCTTTAAACCTCTTATGGTCTTTTCAAAAGTCGGAGTAGCTTTTGGAACGCTCTGTTATCCTAAGGATAAATATACCAGTGGAGATGTAAGAAAGCTCGACGATGCACTCTTGGCAATACCTAAAGTAGATTTAGATGTAATCGTTGCTCCAATTTTGGCACGTTATAATCTTCCATCGACTATACGCTCATCTCTTCTACCGGCTGATTGAGCAAAGTACCTATTGCACCAGGATCTGCTGAATGGCCGGGGCAAGTATTCTGATCAACTCTTCGTGGTCCGCCGCAACAATGGTGGGTACACCGATAACACGTCGACCAACCACCACACCAACAAGCATGGACGAAGCTAGACCGGTACGCAGTCTAGCGTCGGAACAGTGGTTTTCGTTGGTTCCAGCCAGTAACCGCGATTGAATAAAATCGCTCAATTGATTCCGTGCCTGATCATTGACGAACGCGCCCCTCAGTGTCGCCATCAGGGGTTCGGACTCTTCGATTACCCCCTCCCAAGCAGTGAGAAAGGCGCGGACCACTCGTTCGCCCAAGTGTTCGTCGGGCCCCTCATACAGTGAGTTAAATCGCTCCAGAGCTGACTCTGGAATCGCCATCACCGCAGCAAAAAGTGCATCCTTAGAACGAAAAAATTGCATAACCTGTGCAACATCGACCTCTGCTTCCGCCGCAACTAATCGGATGGTTGTACCAACAAACCCATGTTTAGCGAAGCTAGCACGCGCAGCTTCGAGTACGGCCCGGCGTGTACTATTGGGCCCCGGTCGCCTCCCCCGACGCGCTGTCGAATTAGATTCTTTTTTCATATTTACACCCATAAATTTCGATATTTTAAGTATATCAACACTTGCTACTGATATATGTCCAGACCTGCTGCCCCTAAGGTAATAGGCACGCCTATTAAAAACAATTAAGGAGCTAGCATGATTGGCTTTCCTAAAGAGTTTCGTTCCATCAAACCATGATATTCATGTATTTTAATTAAATCAACGCGTGTTGATATATTCCCTGGCCTGCTGTACTCTAAAACAATAACCCCGCTCATTAAAAAAATAAGGAGCTCCCATGACAGACTGTCCTAAGAGTTTTGTGCCGTCTCATCCATTACCACCTGCCAGAACAGGGATTTTCACCGCGTTTGAAGCCGGAACCCGCACGCTTAAGGCAGGCTTCCAGGTGGCACCCCCATTCCAACCACTGCCTGTCGACATCGTCTTCGAGAAAGACGTGCCCGTAACCTTACGGGATGGTGTGACAATCTACGTAGACATCTTCCGTCCGACAGGTAATGAAAAGGTGCCGGTGATTGTAGCGTGGAGTCCATATGGCAAGGGCCAGGGGACATCCGCCAGCGTGATGGGTGTGTTCGGTCTAGTAGGACTGAGCAATTCCGTTGTGTCTGGTTTGGCAAAGTTTGAAGCCCCGGACCCGGCCTACTGGTGTGCCCGAGGCTACGCAATTTGTAACCCCGATCCACGCGGCTGCGTCGATTCTGAAGGCAACAGCGTGCTGTGGGACCGCCAGGAAGGCCGAGACTGCCACGACCTGATCGAGTGGCTGGCCGAGCAGTCTTGGTGTACTGGCAAGGTTGGTATGAGCGGCACTTCGTATCTGGCAGCTTCACAGTGGTTCACCGCGGCCGAACAGCCCAAGCACCTTGCGGCAATCAACCCCTGGGAGGGTGTGAGTGACGTATATCGCGATTTGGTTATGCGTGGCGGTATGCCTGACACAAGCTTCGCGGGCCTGCTCCAGAATGGCAGCTTTTTCGGCAAAAACGAGAAGGAAGATATCCTCTTGGAAGCGCAGCGATACCCGTTGATGAACGACCTGTGGGCCGAAAAAATTCCCGACTTCGACAGCATCACCGTACCGGCCTTTGTGGTCGCCAGTTATTCCAATACGCTGCATACCGCAGGCACTTTTCGTGGCTGGAGGCGCATCGCATCAGAAGACAAATGGCTGCGTGTTCACAACAGCCAGGAGTGGCCTGACTACTACGATGAGGCCAACGTAGAAGATTTACGCCGCTTCTTCGATCGCTACCTCAAAGAGATCGACAATGGCTGGGAAGACACCCCCCGCGTACGCTACGCGGTGCATGACTTCCAAGGTGGCGACCAAACTAACGTGCCAGCCGACGCTTTCCCACCGAAAGAGGCGGTATCAACCAAACTGTACCTCGACGGTGCAGCACGTATCCTGAGCCCCAATGCTCCCGCTAACGAAGTACCTGCAATGTATGACGTTGGCGTCAGCCCCGATGCGGTTTCTTTCATCGTCCGCTTCGACAAAGAAACCCAACTGGTCGGGTATCCTAAAGCGCGATTATTCGTCGAAGCACGCGGTGCCGATGATATGGACCTGTTCGCTCTGATCCAGAAGCTGGACAAATTCGGCACACCGCTGCAACAGTTTACTGCCCCCAACCACAACGCCAGGGTACATGATCTCACCGACCATGGGGCCACCGTTTTGCGTTACAAAGGATCGGATGGACGCCTGCGGGTATCCACTCGCCACCTGGATGAAACCCTGTCCACGGATGATGTACCGGCGCATACCTTCGACCGCGTCGAGAAGCTTTCTCCCGGCGAAGTCGTGGCCATCGACATCGACCTGCTGCCCCTCGGCTGGGCATTCCACCCGGGTGAACAACTTCGCTTCATCGTCAGCTCGCGCAACCTCTCGGGGACGCTGATGCCAGGGCTGGCCGAATATGTCGGTGCCAACGCGGGGCAGCATGTAATTCACACCGGTGGACAGTACGCATCCTATCTGCAACTGCCGATTCTGATCGATTAATGGGGTGTTTCCCAACCATACACGCGCAACCTGATTTTCCGGCTGCGCCGATTTCACTGACTTGCTGCACACGCATTAGGAGAGCACCATGACACAGTCTTCTGCACCGGCTCTAAGCCCTGTTTTAACCGGCGTGTTCGCCGGCCCCATCGCCGGCCTGAAATACCAGACACCCACATTGTCTGGTATCACCACGGATAATGGCGAATTCCAGTACCGAGCCAACGAGGCCATTAGCTTTATGGTTGGCGGCATCGTTCTCGGTTCCGTCGAGGCTGCACCCCGCTTGAATCTGGCACAGCTGGCCAACCGCGTGGATGGCAAAATCGACAAACTGCACGACCCCTCGATCACCAACCTGGCACGCTTCGTTCACACTCTGGACCAGGAAGGCAACATCGAGTCGGGGGTTAAAATTTCCCCTCAGGTGCACGAACTGATTGGTTCAACCCCGATCAACTTCAGCCCACCTGTTATGCCGATGGGACAAGCCGGCGGTGACTTCGCCGACGACCCCACCCTGCTCAAGATTCTTGAGACGCTGAACGCAACGCCCGGTGTATTCACCGCCAAAACGCCACGCACACTGTGCGAGGCAGCCTCCAGCCGAAACGAACTGCGGCGCAATATCCGCGGCATCATCAAGACAACTGATGTCCGTATTCCGCTGCGCGATGGCACTTACGTGTGCGCCGACGTCTTCCGCCCGGCTGAACCGGGCCGTTACCCCGTCGTGATGAGCCAGACCTTTTACGGCAAGAGCTTCTATCACGACTGCATTTGCAACGAGGCCGACGCGATCAGTAAGGAAGAGATGGAAGACCGCTACTTCTCCGGCAATCCCGACGGTGCCCAATATGAGAACCACGAGAACGTCGATTCTTCAGTATGGGTACCAGAGGGCTACGTCTGCATTCGAGTTGACGCGCGGGGCGTAGGAAACAGCCAAGGTGAGCAGGCACCGTTCAGTGTGCAGGAAGCCGAGGACTACTACGACGCCATCGAATGGGCGGGCACTCAACCCTGGTCGAATGGCAATGTGGGCCTGTGGGGCATGTCCTACCTGGCCATGACCCAGCACCATGTGGCCAGCTTGCAGCCACCGCACCTCAAAGCGATGATCGCACAAGGCACCGATTCCGACATCTACAACGAAGCCCTGTATGGCGGCGGTATCTTCGGTTCCGGATTCTGGAACTGGTGGTGGAAGATCTGGTCGGGCAATAACCACTGTGGTGAACGCCGTGAAACCCCCTGGATGGCCCGCGTTCTGGATACGCCTTTCAACGACCCCGAGGCCTACGGCACGAACGGCAGCATCTTCATGCGCCCGGACATGAGCAAGGCCACGGCGCCGGTTTGGATTGTGGGCCCGCAAGTGGGCGCCATCATTCACCAGTTGGGCAGCAGTGAAACCTTTATTCGCTCCACCGCTTCCAAGGCACGCAAGTTTGATTTCACCGATGCCTGGTTCCCGGACTCATACAGTAACAAGTCCCTGGCCGAGCACATACGTTACTTCGACTACTGGCTAAAAGGCATCGACAACGGCGTGATGGACGAGGCACCGGTAAGGGTACAGGTTCGCACCGGCAACGGCGCTCACTTCGTGTTGCACGAAAACGAGTGGCCGATAGCACGTACCGAATACCGTCGCTGGTATTTCGATGCCCGGCCTTCGACCTGGCAGAACGATGAGCGGCGCCCCAACGCGCTGCGTATCAGCGAAACCGTACCCACTGAACCAAGCACTGCCGAGTATGACGCGCATCTGGATCTGGGCACCCCTACGCTCGCGCCCGCAGGCTCCAGTGATGGCACTCCGCGCTGGTCTACCGGCATTTCTTTTGTCAGCGAACCGATGAGTGAAGACATGACGCTCGCCGGGTACATGAAGGTAGGTCTATGGGTAGAATCGAGCAGTGCCGACATGGACGTATTTGTTTCATTCCGCGTGCTGGACGAACACGACAAGGAGATCCGCTACGAGTCCGTAGTACTTCCAGTGGATCCAGTGCACATTCATCCAGTTGGGCATGGCTTGTTGAAAGTGTCACGACGCAAGCTCGATGTCGAACGCTCTACTGAATACTGGCCCGTGCATACTCACTTGGAAGAGGATGAGGCCCCACTGCAAAGTGGCGAAGTTGTGCCTGTCGAAATCGGGCTCAACCCCAGCACAGCGCTAATCCGCAAAGGACATCGCTTGTTGGTGGATATTCAACCCTATGCGCCAGCAGGAGTACCCGTTCGCGCCTATGACGAGAGCTATCACATTGATGCTGTAAACAAGATCTACACCGGACCAGAGCATCCCAGTTATTTACAGCTACCCATAATTCCCTGATAGCTACCCTATAATTAAGCGTTTTTCCGGCATATCAGTAACCGGAATTGCACCAAAGGCGCCAACTAACTGGTGCCTTTGGCTGGCAAGAGTATGTTCTGTATCGCCGGGGCAGCCATCGCCACCAACGTTTCCTGATCGACGGCTGTCAGCATCGGCACACCTATGATTTGACGGCCAGTGACCAACCCCACCAACATCGACAGGGCTACGCCCGCTCGCAGGCGAGCATCTGGACCAAGAGATGTGCTATCACCTGCCATCAATCTGGACTCGATATAGGCCCGCAGTTGATCGCGGGCCTGGGCGTGCACCATCGCATTCCTGAGCATCGCCATGAGGGGCTCCGACTCCTCGGGCGCACCATCCCACGCCTGCAAAAAGGTGCGCACCACGCGCTCTCCCAGCCGCTCATCTGCTTCCTCAAACACCGTACCCAATTTCTTCAGTGCCGATTCTGGAATGTCCATAACAGACGCAAATAGTTCATCTTTCGAGCGGAAAAACTGCATCACCATGGACACGTCAACGCCAGCATCAGCGGCAACAAGCCGCATGGTGGTGGCTGCAAATCCATCATTGGCGAAGCGCGCTCGCGCAGCTTCAAGGACTGCTTTCCGGGTACTGCCCCCTCCTGGTCTTCGCCCAGGTTTGCGGCCTCGGCGAGCTGTTACTGTAGGTTCTGTTTTGCTTGTCATAGTGCCGATTTCTAAGTTGTTTGCAGTCTCAAGAGAAACAGCGAATTGTCAGGCCGGGTCAAATTAATAATCGCCAAACATAACAACTCCTGACGCTGCTGTCATCCGCGTCCCCAGGGTTTTACCGATTTCCAACCATATTTCAGCGACTTACCCGAGAAGGAAATAATGAGTCTGTTTAGGCCATTTTCTCAACGCGTGTTGAGAAAAAAATAAGTCCGCTCTACAATCAGCTCATGCCCAGCGTTTGACCAAGACCTGTAATACAAGAATAAGAGGATCTAACCATGAGCGATATTTCGCAGCTGTTCATTCCATCCGCGCCACTGCCGGCTGACCGCATCGGACTGCTAACACCATACGATCCTGGTGTTCGCACTCTGCCTGCAGGTCACCAAGTAGCACCACCATTCAAGCCACTTCCGGTCGATATCGTGTTCGAGAAAGACGTGCCGGTCACATTGCGAGATGGCGTGACGATCTACGTCGATCTATTTCGCCCGGTCGGTACCGAAGAGGTACCTGTGATTGTCGCCTGGAGCCCCTATGGCAAGGCGCAAGGTACTTCGGCTAGTGTAATGGGGGTGTTCGGTATGGTGGGTCTGAGTAACTCCCTCGTCTCCGGACTAGCCAAGTTCGAGGGTCCGGATCCGGCTTATTGGTGTGCCCATGGCTATGCCATCTGCAACCCTGATCCACGTGGGATTGTCGACTCCGAAGGTAACAGCGTTCTCTGGGATCGCCAGGAAGGCCTCGACTGCCACGATCTTATCGAATGGCTCGCCGAACAGCAGTGGTGCACTGGCAAGGTCGGCATGAGTGGAACTTCTTACCTAGCAGCTTCTCAATGGTTCACCGCAGCTGAGCAACCCAAACATCTTGTCGCGATCAACCCCTGGGAGGGCGTAAGCGATGTCTACCGCGATCTGTTAAAACGCGGTGGTATGCCAGACGTATACTTCGGTCAGCGTTTGCAGAAAGGCAGCTTTTTCGGCAAGCAGCAGAAGGAGGATCTGATTAGCGAGGAACAGCGCTACCCACTGATGAATGATCTGTGGCGCAACAAAATTCCCGACTTCGATCGTATCACGGTACCAGCTTATGTGGTCGCCAGTTACTCCAATACACTACACACAGCGGGCACCTTCCGCGCATGGCGGCGCATGGCCTCAGAAGACAAATGGCTGCGTATCCACAACAGTCAGGAGTGGCCTGACTACTACGACGAAGCCAACGTTGAAGACCTCCGCAGTTTCTTCGATCATTTTCTTAAAGGCCAAGACAACGACTGGCGATCCACACCACGTGTGCGCTACGCACTGCATGATTTCAAAGGCGGCGATCAGGTAAATCTGCCCGCAGATAGTTTCCCACCAGCTGACATCAGCTTGACCAAACTGTATCTCGACGGCCTTTCTCGCACGCTAAGCGATACAGCTCCGGCTGGTGCAATGGAAGCGAGTTACGGCACCGAATCGAATCCCAATGCGGTGTCGTTCATCACCCGCTTCGAGAAGGAAACGGTCATCGTCGGTTACCCCAAGGCACACCTCTGGGTAGAAGCGCGTGGAGCCGATGACATGGATCTGTTCGTGCTTATCCAGAAGCTCGATGCCTACGGCACACCACTGCAACAGTTCACTGTGCCCAACCAAAGCGCTCGTTGCCATGACGTTACCGACCATGGCGGCAGCATCCTGCGCTACAAGGGTTCGGATGGCAGGTTACGGGTATCGGCTCGCCACCTCGACGAATCCCTGTCCACCGACGAGGTGCCGGCACACACCTTTGATCGCATAGAGAAGCTATCTGAGGGAGAAGTTGTGGAGATTGAGATTGATCTGTTACCAACAGGCATCACGTTCTACCCCGGTGACCAGCTGCGTTTCATTATCAGCGCCCACAACTTGAGCGGAACAATGATGCCAGGCCTGCAAGAATACACTGGAGCGAACAGCGGTCAGCACGTTATCCATACAGGTGGAAACCATGCCTCCTATCTCCAGTTGCCCATAAAAATCACTGGATAATTCTTTGAACGGCTGGTCCCCCACATACTTACATCACATGTAGGAACCATGAGGCGACAGCCCAATTTTGGCTGTCGCCGTAATCACCATTTCTAGAGGACATCAGCATGCTGCAAACAGGCATTTTTTCAGGACCAATTTTTGGTCTCAAATATCAAACCCCGACCAATAGTGGCCTTACAAACGACAAGGGCGAGTTTCAATACCGTGAAGGTGAACGCATCGCGTTCCTGCTCGGCAACACAACTATCGGTTCGGCTATGGGAGCTCCGCGTATCAATCTGGCGGACATCATCAGTCGTGTGGATGGCAATATCAATAAGTTGCAAGACGCAGGCCTGACCAACATTGCCCGTTTTGTCTGTTCACTGGATCGTGACGGTGACCTGAACGGTGGCATCACTATTGATCCCGCGGTACACGACATCCTCGGTAAATACCGGATTAATTTCCGCCACGATATTTCCTTTGCCGGTATGGATTTAAACCCCACGCTGGAGTTCGAACAGGACCCCATGGTATCGACGATGCTTGCCGAACTGTCCGATGCTGGCGTGTTTACCGATCGCACACCGCGACAGCTTTGCACAGCGGCGACAGCGCGCAACGAAGTACGCCGTAACATTCTGGGAATTCAGCGTTTTAAAGATGTGAAAATCCCGCTGAAAAACGGCTTGTACGTTTACGCAGATGTGTTCCGCCCGGCTAAAGAGGGTAATTTTCCAGTAATCATGAATTGCGGTCCTTATGGACGCGCGTTCTACCATCACTCGATTGCCGATGACGCTGACTTCGAGGCCCACGAAGAGCTGGAGGAGAAATACTTCTTCGGCAACTCTGGTGGGCAAGTGTTCGAGAACCACGAAACCGTTAACACAGTCGACTGGGTTCCTCACGACTATATCGTGATGCGCGTTGATGGCCCCGGGTCAGGCAAAAACCCTGGTACTCTGGCACCCTGGGGTATCGAAGCCGCAGAGGCATTTCGCGACGCCAGCGAATGGGCGGGTGAACAACCGTGGTCAAACGGTAACGTCGGCCTCTGGGGTATGTCTTACTACGCCATGAGCCAGCATATGGTGGCCAGCCTCCAGCCCAAGCACCTCAAAGCGATGATTGCCATCGGCACCGATGTGGATCTCTATGAGGAAGTGGCCTATACCGGTGGTATCCTGAACGAGGAATTCTTCAGCCACTGGTACAAGGCGGGGGTACTGGCTGCCGTGTGCGGCGAACCCAATGCCGTGAACTTTATCGAGATGCTGAAAGAAGCCTCCTTCAAAGATTCCGACACCTCAGCAGCGTTCGGCCCCAAGTCGACCATTATGATGAGTCCGGATATGAGTCAGGTGGATGTACCACTCTGGGCCATCGCCTGTACCACCCACATGGCCCATTTCCATCAGCTTGGCAGCAGTGAGGCGTATCTCGCCACAAACACCGACGCCAAGAAAATAGACTTCCTGGAGGACTGGTTTACCAAGCCCTATACCCGTTCGTTGTTGACCGCTCATCGTGCGTTTTTCGACCACTGGTTGAAAGGAATCGATAACGGCATCATGGATGAGCCGCCAGTGCGTCTGGAAATTCGCAGTGGCAATGGCGCTTCCTATATTCAGGAAGAGAATGAATGGCCTATCGCCAGGACAACCTATCCTAAATGGTTCTTCGATGCGAATCCCACGGACTGGAAAGGCGATGAGTATCGCGATGACTTTCTGCGTTTGTCGGTGACACATCCCAGCAGCGATGGCCAGGCGGATTACTCCGCCGAAATTCCGCTGGAGCTGCGCACGGGTATTCCGCCCTGCTTCCTGCCCGTCAAACCACCAGAGGTGCTGGAAATTTGGAAAACAGGAATCTCGTTTATCAGTGAACCCGTTGAAGAAGATATGGTATTTGCCGGTTACGGCAAGGCGAAGCTGTGGGTTTCCTCCACCAGCGCAGACATGGACATCTTTTTGAGCCTGCGAATTCTCGATGAAGATGGCAAGGAGGTCGACTACGCCGGTCCAACCACCATGGGCATGAACGTACCCAACTACCCACTGGCCAAGGGTTGGCTGAAAGTATCACATCGCAAGATCGACGAGGCGCGCACAACCGAGTACACCGTTAAACACACACACAGTAAAGCTGACTATGCACCGCTCAAAGATAACGAAGTTGTTCCGGTTGAAATCGAGATCATTCCTAACACCGCACTGATCCGCAAAGGCTACCGTTTGCGCGTTGATATTCAGCCTTTCGATGGTGTTGACCATGGTCCGCGCCACGCCTATGACGCGTCCTACCATGACGGTGCGCGCAACGCGGTCTACACCGGCCCGGATCGGCAAGGCTTTATCCAGCTGCCGATTGTTCCGGCGAAAGACACGTAAACCCATCGCAGGCCGTTGGCAAAGGGGCCTGCGACTAACTCTGCATATCCAAAAAATTGACTACAGGAGATAGATATGACACTCGAAGAACTCGCCGCACGCACGGAAATTCACGATGTTCTGCTACGATACTGCCGTGGCCTTGACCGCATCGATATGTCGTTGGTCCGTGGCGCCTTCCATGATGACGCCTACATACACTTTCCCGAGAGCCTTCATATCGGTGGAGCTGAAGGTTTTTTTAAATTTCTGACCGATGAAATGCCTCGATTCAACCGTACCCAGCACTTTTTGGGTAATAGTCTGATTGAATTTGACGGCCCGGATATCGCGTTTGTTGAGACCTACTTGCAGGCTGATCACGCGGCCTCCGAGCGCCATCACTGGAAAGGCGAAACTGTAAAAATGTGGGCACGCTATTTTGACCGTTTCGAACGCCGCAATGGTGTCTGGCTGATTGCCGAGCGCCGCCTTATGGTGGATCTGATGTACCGCTACCCAAACAAGGAAAACTGGTTCGATGACCATCCCGACGCTTCCGCTAGCCCGCGTGACGGGACCGATCGTGTACTGCGCAAAGTCGCTGGTTATCATGGAACACCGATCGGAAAAAAATCGCTTACAGACGATTAATTAATACATAGCGTTAAACACGTACATATCGGGGCGAAGCCACTACTGTCAGAGTACGGCCGGCTTCGCCGCGATGTTTTGCAGAGCTGAAACCTCAGCAATAGGAGATGCCGCCTGGCATGTGCTACCGGCAGAAATCGCCGGTCTGAAAAGTATTCAGCCGTTCAAGATGCTCTAGGGTGACCTCCTGAATCGCACGAATCGCCTCCAGCATCAGTGGTGAAGGTTTCACCTTTGCCGATTGCACCAGCAATAGCTCAAGGTTGAGGCCCGCACCGGGAAACGGGTTGAGCCTGAAATCTCGCTCTCCCGGCTCCGCACAAAAACCGTGAATAAACATCAGGCCAGGAAGAATCGCCATCCACTCACTTTCTCGGATCAGATCCAGCGTCGCCAGCACGGCATCGAGTTGATAGTTCGGTCCCGTTTCTGGTAAATCCAATTGCAAACCTATCCATTCAGCATGCTCACGCTTATCAGGTGCAAGGAGTTTAAGTCCTGCCAGTTTGTCGAATTCTATAACCTCACCATGCTCAAACCCGCTGGCATGAGTAATAGACGAAACCAAAAATGCTGGAGTGCTGGCAAAGACCGAAGTTGTTAGATCCGTTGGAGGATGCGAGATCGACGGAATAATGGCAAAGTCAAGCTCATGGGAGCGCACTCTGTCGATCAGTATATTACTGGGGGCATCAATCACAGCGATGGAGGCATTGGGATGCCGCTCCATCAGAGACAGATAGGCCGGTGCCAGCTGACAAAAGGCCAAGGTGGGTGTCACCCCGAATCGCACTTCGCCAGTAAGCCCGAGGTCAAAGCAGCCCAGGGTCTGTAGTGCCTGAGCGTTGGCAGCAAGAACCTCCAAACAATGCTGGTAGAACACAGTGCCCGCTTCGGTAGGCTCGACCGCTTTCTGTCGGTCGAACAGCTGTACTCCCAGAGACTCCTCCAGCTGTTTTATGTGATGAGAAATACCAGACTGGGTAGCGAACTCGCGTTCTGCCGCAGCGGTGAAGGACCCTGTTTCATACACTGCGACAAACAGCTGCATCTCCCGTAAGCCGGGTAATGAATCATTCATGAGGCAATGCGCTCTTAAAAGGGTGATTTAAGCTATTTACTTGTTCGCCATGGGCAATACGGATCGGGATCTCGTTGATCTCTTCTGTGGCCTGTCTCAACAACTCGATAAAGTTCTGGGCAATTGTGCTCAAAGGTATACGCGCGGGCTCCACCAGCAGCATTTCGTCCCAAAGAATGGGATCAGCCAGCGGATTGAGGGTGAAGCGTCGACGGCGCAAATCATCGGCGATGAAAAGTCCGGAAATAATTGCCGTCCAGTGGCTGGTGCGAACCAGATCCATGGCACCGAGCATGGATTCGAACCAGTTGATTCGCTCCACAACCTGAACATTGTGGTCGATCAGATATTTTTCCAGTAACGGTCTTCTACCCACAGGTAGCACAAGGTGCAGGTCCTTGACCTTGTTCAGGCGAATCGGCTCACAATGTGGTAGATCTGAGTTCGGTGACGAGACCAGAAACGCCGGTGTCCTAGTAAATACCGATATACCGAGTCCACTGCCACCGCCAGCATCGTAGAACATACGCTGTGTGATAGCAAAATCCAGCATGCCACGGCGGACGGAGGTCGCCAAGACGGCGCCTGTTCCTTCGGTCAATTGTACGGATACATTAGGATAGGCAATTTCGAAAGCCCGCAACGCCCGACTGAATACCGAACGGCTCATCGTGGGGATCATGCCCATCCGCAGAGTTCCGACAGCCGGCTCCGCACGGCGACCGACCGCGTTGCTTGCACTTTCATGCAAACGCAAAAGTTGAACACATTGTTGGTAATAGGCGTGGCCCGCTGGCGTTGGCACAATCGCACGGTCACGGAAAAAAAGCTGTACACCCAATTGGGCTTCTAACTGCCTTACATGCGCCGAGACACCAGACTGGCCCAACCCTTCGCGGCTGGCAGCTACTGTAAAGGAACCCTCCTCGTACACGGCGACGAACATGCGGATGTGCATCAACTTTGGAAGCTTGATCCGCTGGGCTGTATTACTTTTATTGTTCATGACTACATGCCCTTAGCCAGCTATAGAATACTAAGATTCTATCTCTATCTGGTGTCGCATGCTACGCCTTGTCGAATTGCTAGCCAGTCTTTATGCGTATTGCGGCGAGGTTTATCCGTCATTTTAATTCAGGCCGTTAGATAGCGCGGCTAGAGTGTACTTAAGATGACCGTCATCATACTTTTGAGTTCCAGATGATGCCGGACATCCCCCCGTCTACGGCGATATCCGTCGCGGTGATATAGGACGCTCGGTCCGATGCAATAAACAGCGCCGTTTCAACGATCTCCGCCGCACGGGCTGGACGTCCCAGCGGAGCATGCCGCCACAGCGGGCGCGCTATGGGTAAGCCGTACTCATCCAATGTCGGCGATGATAGCGCATCCGGATTTGCAATCAGTCCTGGGCTGATGCTGACCGCACGAATGCCATGGGGTGCACCCTGGGCAGCCAACATGCGTGTAAGCGCCTGTAATCCCGCATTTGCCGCACCATGGGCAACGGCCGGGAAGCCTGCGAGCTCGAGGTGGCCGGCAATGGATGACAGGCAGACAATCACACCTTTTTTCTGCTTAAGCATATGCGGCCACACCGCGCGAGAAGCCACATAGGCAATTGTCAATTCGTTGCGGATTGTTAAATCCCAATGCTCAATAGAGGCTTCATTGAACGGTGCAATAGCGATACCTGCAGCGATGTGAAAGAGCACATCAATACGCCCCCACAGCGCTATGGCTTCATCGACCCAGCGTTGCGCTTCTACCGGATTGGCAAGGTCCAACGGTGCAAGAGACTGCATCTCGCCGCCCATCTCGTTTACCCGTCGGCAGGTTTCTTCAGCTGGCTCGGTTGCGATGTCGCAACCGAGCACTTTCGCACCAGCCAGGGCGAACATCTGGGCAGCGACCCTACCCACTTGTCCACCAGTACCTGTTATCAGCACGACTTTGTCATTGAACTCTTTCATCGAAACTATCCTATCAGAAGCCAGTGTGGTAACACGCATGACCATGCCGAACGCAGGCGTTCTGTTAAACTCTGCTCGGACAGCCCTTCTACATCCAAGCCATAAATCGCAAACACGCCGTCACTCAACAACATGCAACTTGGGTAGGGCAGTAACTTGGCTTGTTGTCTCATTAAGGGCACAGGGAGGAGACTTGAGTTCGACTTACTTCTTCTTGGCAATTTTCTGAAAGTAACGGACCTTGCCTTGCTCGCGATAACTTCGCAGTGTATGCGTTGTCATCACCGGGCGCTGTTCGTAGGCCGGTTCTGGCACGTTCGGGTTGCCTGTCCAGGAGATCAGTCGACAAACGCGGCTGCTGATGCGCCAGCCCTTGTCAGTACGTACCAGCACATCGTCATACCAGCCACGACCCACCCAGTCAGGACCGCCTTCAGCCGTGTCACGAGAAAGTAACCAATCGCCGTAGGTCAGTGCATAAGCGGTATCACCATCAACGTGAATGCAAGAACCCGTCATGGTATGCATGTGATTAGTCAGAGTTTCGTGGAAGTCCTTAAAGGCGAATTTCAGCGCGGCTACTGAATTCCAGACGGCCCCTGCAGGTCCGAAATCAGCATGTGTATCTTCAGTAAACACCTCGTCAAGAACATCCCAGGCGTGGCTATCAAGCGCGACACCGTATAGATTGATAACATCAATAATTTCAACTTTATCTTGTGTAACACTCATCTTAATTTCTCCTATTAGCCAGAATTATAAAAACAGCTCTAGTAGCTTCTACTGTAAAACTCTGATTAACTGCAATACTCGATGACATCCCATAAATTGTCGAACGGATTTTTCAAAGTCTGGGAAATAAATCTACCATCAGCTGCGAGATCAGGATTTGTGGTTGACCATAAAAAAATCAACTTGATCAAATCGGTATCAGTGTGCATCAGCCGTTACGGTTAACACTGTGCAAAGGTGGCTCTTTCACCTGCAGGAAAGCGATCATGGCAACCACACTTGGTGCTGCTATAGATACTAATACAGCTGGCACACTGATTTCTGCTGCCAGCATAAAGCCAGCCAGTGCGGGACCAATAATAGGGCCAACCCGGCCAATAGCATAAATGACACCCATCGCCGATGATCGAAAATTCATAGGGTATAGCGACCCGACGTAGGGTAATAAAATGCAGGTAGCTCCCATCGCCGAAAACCCAGCAAAAAACATGCAGATCAATGCACCTGTCAAATTTTGGATAACGCCAATCAATGAGATTGAAATGAAAAGAATTGGCATATAAATCGAGAACACTTTCTTGTAACCAATTCGGCCAGATAACCACCCAGCCAACGGTGTAGAGATGAAATTGCTGCCTGTGAATACGAGAATGAAAGTGATACCCATGGTCAGCGAATACCCACGCTGTACCATCAATTGCGCGATCCAGGTGGTCAGTGTGACAGTAATCATCATGATACTCAGCATCCCGATACCCAGGAACAGCGTGTTACCCGCGTAGCCATCCTGGAAAAGGGTTTTCAAGGGCACTTTTGCAGTGGGCGCCTCTTTCAGAATGTATTCCTGATCCTCGTTGGTCACAAACTGTGTATCGACCTTTTTTAAGACTTCCCGAATGCTTTCGTTTTTGTTCATGTTAACCAAAGTCGTCATGGATTCGGGCAAATGTCGGATTGCGACCGGGACCAGCACGATGCCGATGATGGTGCCAAGCATGATCGTCCGCCATCCAACAGAGGATAGCAACAAAATCGACACCAACGCAGACAACAGAACGCCTACCGAGATACCCGTATAAGACACACTGGAGATCGTTGATTTCCACTTGAGGGGTGTATATTCGAACACCAACGCCACCGCAATTGGCACAATCCCGGCAAGGCCAAAACCCGCTATGAGACGGTAAATGGCGAAATCGACCACACCCTGAGTCAGGCCACAGGCGGCACTGAAGATGATGAAGATTGTCATGCCGATGATCATCATCTTCTTGCGGCCAATGGCGTCGGCTGCGATGCCAAAGACAGCAGCACCGATCACCGCACCGATATGCCCAACACTTCCCAGGAGACCGGCTTCGGCAGGGCCCATCTTCATATCGGCCATGATCGCTGGCAATATGGTGCCGAAGAGCGCGCTGTCCAGGCCGTCAAACACGATTGCCAAAAAGCAGATGAGCGCTACTTTCATGCTGAACGCGTTGAACGAACTGCTATCAATCACTTCTGTAACGTTGACTTGAAGTCTTCCCCGTGGCGATCCACCCATTAAATTAGTCATCAGTTGCAAGTCTCATCAGTCATTTTGTCTAGTTCAGACGAGGGCGAGTCAGCCACAACTATCATGTCGGTGGCGATGACCACGGAGCGAAAATTTTTGCAGCAGTATTTATTTACTGGCATTTTGAATTTTATTGTTATGTGCATCTTTGTTCTTTAGAGATGTTGATTACCACATCAGCCCTGATTATTTTTATCACCCAGATAAAATGAACGCCTGCTAAGCACAGCCCCTCAGCTTGTTTGGTTTACGTCACTTGTTTTCAAACTGAATTACACATCTGTGAATGCACAGGTGAAGTTTATGCAGCTTCTCCACAGCTAGGGAAATGGCATATTCTGCTGCCAGGCAGCAGGATAATTGATAGCGGGGGTCAGGTTTGGGTGGATTGCTTACGCACGAACGCCTCAAAAGTCGTCGGAGAGCGACCGAGCAGCCAAGTCAAAACATTCGGATTGCCGAGAAAATCGTGGCTGCTATAACGTGCCTCAATGGCCCGGATCATGCGTAGCTGGTACTTCTGGGCACTTGGGTCTGCATCCTCCATTCGGGCGCGGATGAAGGCTTCAGAGTCGATGCGCTCAACGCGGATATCCCGTCCAAGCACCTCCGAGAGTACCCGTCCAATATCATGGCCCGAAAAACGACCCGGTGCCGCTAGCTCGTAGGTCGCGGCGAAATGGGTCTCCGGCTGAGCCAGCACTTCTGCGACGACATCGGTAACATCGTCCAGATCGACCATGGATTGCAGCCGATCAAGCGACCAGGAGAGGCGGAATACATCCTCCTGAAACACCGATGTGAGGCGATGCGGTAACATGTAGTTGGCCGGTTGCAGAATGGTGAACGCCAGCCCGGACGACAGCAGATGCTCCTCAATGTCACGCTTGATCTCGTGTTGAATCAGATCGGTGGTGATAGCGTGAAGTACCGAGCTGAACACAAAGTGGCCCACGCCCGCCGCCCGCGCTGCATCCACCATTGCGAAACCGATGTCCCGCTCAGCGGCATGCAGCGTAGGACCGATATGGTAAAGGCTGGCAACACCGCGCACTGCCTCTGCAATAAAAGCGGTGTCAGCGAGATCGCCAACCAGCACCTGATGTACGCCCTGCTCTCCGAGGTAGCGGGCCGATTCTTCTGACCTCACGCAGGCGCGCAGGCTATGCCCCGCTGCGAGAAGCTTGGGAATGAGGTGCTTACCTTGGTTACCATTCGCAGAAGTAATTAAAATCATTCTTGGATCCCTATTCACAACAACAATAACTTACTTCAAGAAAAATGGTTCAATCATCGTCGGAGCCCAGATGCATAGCCATCCTGTCGAACAGTAACTTTACTCGCATCAGTTCGAGTCGGGGAGCCGGTACCATGATTTTCAACCAGCGCTCCACCAAAGAAAATTGCTCCAATACAGGAACAAGTTGCCCTGCTTGCAGAGCATCAGCAACAACTGGCAGAGCCAGCTGAACAATACCTTGGCCATCGCGGGCGGCAGCACACAAATAGCCTTCATCATTGGTAACCAGGACTGGGTGCACGTCCACTTCTACGAGCCCCTCCGGCGAATTGAACTCCCAGATGGGTCCGGCTATAGAAAAGGTTAGACAGGGGTGATGGATCAGTTCGCGGGGATGTGACGGGGCATCGCAATGTGAGAGATAGGCTGGGGACGTACACAGCAGTCTAGGAAAGGGCCTAATGATCTGCTCTTCTACGTCACGATAAGCCATTTGATCCATCCCGACCGAGATATCAAACCCCTCCTCCGCTGGATTTCCCCCCCTGTCAGACGCGACTATATCTAACTGAACAAGCGGATACTGGGAACGGAAACTCGTGAACAGATCACCCAGGCCTTGCCGGATAAGCACCGCCGGGGCCTTGACCCTGATTGGCCCTTCGATGCTGTCCGGGCTCAAAATCGCGCCGCTGGCCATGTCATTGTAGGATCGGACAAGCTGGCGCGCATGCGTCAGGTAGCAATGGCCCGTCTCCGTTAACGTCAGTCGCCGGGTTGTTCGGTCGAATAATTTCGTTTTGAAATCCCACTCGAGCTCGTCAACCCGTTTCATGATGACGGATGCTGAAGTATTGGACGCGCGCGCAGCCGCTGAGAAACTACCGGTATCTGCGGTCGAGATGAAAGCCTTCAGTTTCACTAACACGTCCATTATTGATCACTCAAAATTAGGCGATGAGCTCAGACTCAACGGCGTGACGAATTTCAACCTTCGACCACAGGCGGTCATGATGCGCCTGACATCTTGGACCTAAGGTACCGATTCCATTGAGCACACACCAGTGTTCCAGATAGAAAAGCGCAAAATCCGCGATGCTCATTTTGTCGAACAGCCACTCTTTGCCACCTATCTGCTGCTCTGCCCGGTCAAGGCCTGCCTGGAAAATTTTCAGCCCCTGCGCCTTAACCGCCTCATGGTCTGACTCGTTTGGCGTAAACTTCCCGGGCCGACGTGCACGGGTATAACCCTGCATATGCACAGTGGATACCAGATATTCGGTCATTTCCAGCACGCGGATCTCGCCTTCGACATCAGTCGGAATCAGCTCTCGTTCGGGATTGATACGCGCGAGGTAGAGCGCTATCACTGGAAACTCTGTGAGCAGCGAGCCGTCATCACGAATCAGCGCGGGGACTTTGCCCTTAGGGTTGATTTGAGTATAAGCTTCGAACTCTGGAGTGTCAGGACGTGCCGCCTGTTCGATCTTGAACGGCCGACCTATCTCGGCAAGCAAGGCATGTATCCCGATCTGGCAGGCTCCAGGCAAATAATACAATTTCATATAATACTCCTCAAGTGATGGGGGAATGGGAACGGTGGTTTCTAAACGATGAAGGTTTTCAAAACGCCGATACCGTCCACGCCAGCCTCAACACAGTCACCAGGTTTAAGATACCATTCGTTAGGATCAGGCTTGTGGTGCAAGGCCACCCCTTCAGGCGTACCGGTGCTGATAAGATCGCCAACTGTTAATCCAAAACGCGACCAGAACGCCACCAACTCTGGGAAACTAAAAATCAAGTCACGGCAGTCAGAGTGCTGACGCAATTCACCATTAACCTTCAGCCACAACACCAGTTCGGTGGGGTCTGGCACCTCATCAGCGGTGAGAATATAGGGACCTATTGGCCCAAAGTCAGGAAAGTTCTTGCCCAGCATGATCATGCCGTTTTGCATTTCGCTAAGCTGCCACTCGCGCGCGGACAGGTCGTTAAAAATCGTGTAACCGAAGATGGCGCTGGCCGGATCGATGTCGCTGTTCGCATTAATGTCCTTGCCCAGCACCAGTGCGATCTCGACTTCGTAGTCGAAGTTGATCACGTCAGCAGGTCGCTTCACCTGGCTCATGTGCGGGACCAGCGTGCGCCCAAGCTTGATAAAGCCCGTAGGAAAGTTGCTGTGCAGCTGACTGGCAATGGCTGTGTCGCTGTTCATTGACTCCATCTTGTGCCGTCCGAAGTTGCGTCCTGCGCAGAACATCGACCTTTTTGGCACAGGGGTAAGCCAATTCACAGAGCTCGGGTCATCCATCCACATTGAATCCTGACGCAGCGACGCCCATGACAGTAACTCGCGCGTGGCATCCATCTCTGAGTCCCCACCTTCGATCAGACCCATCATCGTCGTAGGGACGGAGAAATTAGCACATGCACCTGCCTTGGCAACATTAATCAATAGCTCACGACCTGACACGCGGGTAGCGATACCGAGCCGCTCTCCCCCCCCGACCGATTGATAACGTGCAATTTTCATGCGCCTCTTCTTCCCAGCGAGTAGGCTTCGAGGGCTATTGCCACGAACATGTAGCCACGCTGGAAACCATGCAGCATGTATTCGAGTATCAGATGGTCCAGTCCCATGCGGATTTTTGTTTCACACAAGGCCGTCGATTGGTTCTTTACGTTGCTCTTCATGGGTTATGCTTTACGGGCCTCAATTGTTTATTGCTTTAATCAACAGCTTATAGCATTCGATACACAAGGTTTTTACGCAGATTGAAAAAATCACTCTCGCCCCCAAAGCCATTGCGGCCATACACTGACCTCACTTTGGGGGACCTACATAAACATTCTTGAGCCTGGATTCGTTGTGGAGGCTAATCTGAATTACTCATCTGTGTAGAACGGAGTATATCCAGCCCTCCCAGTGCACGGGAAATGAAAAATCCTGCTGCCCCATAGCTAAGTAGCTGATGGGGAAGTTATATCAACCGGTAACGTGCGGGCGATCAATCTCCTAACAACTCCAAGCATAAGCAGTGAAACGGTTCGTAGCGGAATACGCGTTCTGTCTTACTCTTTGTTACCAAATGGTACAATCGATCTGATCCGGAAAATCGTGTAGACGTCCATTCAAATTAAACCACGACAGTCTGGACGCTTACATTGATGTCATTGTGCAGGCGAATATTCGAGTCGAGCCAACAGATGTTTCAGCAGTTGTACTTCACTCGGGTCCAAACCACTTTGAACAGCGGCTTCGCTCGCCTTCCGTATTGAGATAAGTTCCATAACGGCAATTTTACCTTCGAAGGTCAACTTGAACCCTGTTTTACCATCGCTTGATTCGTCTTCGCACAACAACCCTCGTGCGATAAGTGACTGAACGATGGTGGCGGAAATCGCCTGGCCTCGGACTTCTTCGCTGCGTGCTACAATCTCAGGCATACACAACCCATCCTCACGGGCGATGATGCTTAGAACGGCATACTCCTCTGCTGTCCAGTTATGACGATTAAGCTCATTAATCACGGAGTGACGTGTCCGGAAGTAGGCATTCGATACCTGATACAGCAAATCATCAGACGACAGGTTGCTAGACACGTCTTCCGACGTATCGATTTGCTTGGGCAGCAGCATGCCATATCGTCCACCATGGAACAGCAGCGGTTTTTGGGCAGAGTGGTTGAAATCAACAATTTCTCCAACAAAGATAACGTGATCCCCACCCTCATATTGATACGCGACCTTACAGGCAAAGCGGGCCATGCACTCTTGCAACATCGGAATACCGTCTGGTCCGCGATCAAGCGCCAGGCCTGAAAACCGATCCTCAACCTTGCTTGCAAAGCGCGTTGAAAGATCTTCTTGATCGGCTGAGAGAATATGCACAGCGAAATACTCGCTTTGGCAGAATGCCTCCATATTCATAGATGTCTTTGCCAGGCTCCACAGCACCATCGGAGGATCCAGTGACACGGAGGAGAAACTGTTGGCGGTTAAACCGATATCGGCACCGTCGGATCCCGCGGTTGTAACAATCGTCACGCCGGTGGCGAATGAACCGAAGGCATTGCGCAGCGCACGGCCATCAAAACGTGGACCGTTTTCGAAAGGCGCTGCTTGGGTAGATGTCTGGGTCGTCATAGTATATGTCTCAACTATCTCTCATAAATATAGGTCGGTGAAACTCGGCACAGAGGTGAGTATCGATAATAAAGGAGTCACCACAGTGACTCCTTCTACCAGTCCCATTACTGGGCTTTGGCGGCTCTCGCTTTCGCCTTCTCGGCCAAATAGGTCTCAAGCGTAGACAATGGACCACGCTCATAATCCAGCTGCTTCGTCTCAATGCCGCTGAATGCAGTGGTCTCGTTGTACCAGCACTCCTGCGCTGGCAGACCCCAGCGAATCGACAAGCCAGGTTTTGTCATATCCCACTCAACCGGCTCGACTTCAATATCGATCAGGAAGTAATGGTCACAGAACAGCTCGACACGGTGGCCATCGGGGTCACGGAAATAAACGAACATCACGCCTGCTGGACCATGACGACCTGGGCCGCGTTCTACCACATCACCCATACCGAGAATACCGGCAATATCACAGGCACGAATCAAGGAGTTATTATCGGAAACTGAGTAGGCAAAGTGGTGTAAACGTGGGCCAGGGTTTTCCAGGAAAACGATATCCTGAGTACCGGGTTTACGGAACATAAAGGTCGTCATCAGCTTATCGCCGACAACCATATATTCGGAAACACGGAAGCCCATCTCGGCGTAGAAATCGGTTTGCTCCTGCACATTGGGCGTCTGAATCTGCCAGTGGTCGAAGCGCATCGCCGCGCCGCCCTTAAAGTCCTGGAAGTTAGTGTACATACGCGGTTCGGTCGGCATGGTGGCGCACAGCTGTACGGGAGTTCCGGTTGGGTCGTTAACCAACAAAGTACGTCCCTGGTACGGTACTTCAATCCAGCTTGCTGGTAAGCCTTTTGAGCGGTAGAAATGCTCGGCCTTATCCAGTTCTTCTTCCGTGTAAACTCGGAAGCCAATCGCTTCCGCCTGATGCTCACCGGTGTGGCGTTTCACCACTAAACTGTGATGACACACCTCTTCCAGACCGCGGAAATATAAGGTATCCGCATCGCGCTCGGTCAATACCAAACCTATGACCTGCTCATAGAAGTCGAGGCTTGCTTCCAGGTCGCGCGAGGTAATGATGGAATGACTAGAACGGGTAATATTAAATGGGGGGTAATAGACCGGCTTGGGTAATGGCATGTTAAGGCTCCTATTGTGTTTTTTAGGCGGTTTTAATCGGTTATAGCCGGGTAAAATCGTCTTCGTTGCTTAATTCCAGAGGACCAGTCAAGCGACCGGTCATGTTGTACCAACCAATACTGAACAGCAGCGCCACACTCTGCTGGGAGCCAAGTTCACGATGAACAGCTTCCCATACCTCGTTACTGACTTGCGCTGGTGCACGAGTCGCATCCCGCGAGAGACGCAGAACAGCTTTTTCTAATTCAGAAAAAAGCTCGCTTTTTTCAAAATCCCAAAGCGCTAGCATTTTTTCTTTGGGCACACCTTCTTTAATGGCCCGATTCCAATGCGGATCATGCTCATAGCTGGAACCCATGGTTTGACACGCCATCACGATGGCCATTTCACGCAGCTTGGGATCAATGCCACAGCCCTGGCGAACAGCGTCGGCCATGGGAATAAACGCTTCGAGAATATCCGGACAAATGGCCAGCATCCGAAACACTTGTGCCGTCGGCGCGTGACCGCGCTTTGCCCGAAGTAATTCAAAAGCTTCTGGGGCTTCATCTGGTGTTGGAAGTTGGATACGAGGCATACTGTACTCCGCACATTATTATTAAATTGCAGTGGCCGTGACCTTGCCACGGCCACTATCGATTACTTTCCGTTGATTTTCTCATCCCACTCAGCATTGCGATCCAGGAACGCCCATACACGATCTTGTGCTTCGCGAGCTCCTGGGTAACGCTCACCACGCATTTGTGCGTTGCGCCATGGATCGCCGGAGAAAAACTTCTCATACAAATTTTGACGACCGGCAAAGGAAGAACACGAGGCATCCCAAGCTAAACGCAGCATCTGCATCTTGCGCTCTGCGGGAATATCAGCGCCCGCGCAGTAGCGTTTAATTTCTGTGCCGTTTTCACTGTTCAGATCTTCAACGCTTGGAGCAACAACCACATTGCCTGCACCCAAGAACTGCAAAATTTCCAACGCGCGAGCATGCATAGCCGGATACTGGGCACGAATGACATTCAACGGCTGCTCATAAGGTACTACGGTATCACCCGGCCCTTTGATGCAGTCGACCTCAGACACGCGGATCAAGGCGCGCAGCGTTTCCACAAAAGCTACCAACTCGGACAGCTGTACCATCACATTAGGGAAACGACTGTGGTTAATTTCCACCAGGTTGTAAGCAATACCCAGTAGGAACTCCATCTTGGCCAGTGAGCGAGTGCCCGACTGATGAGAACCGTGTGGGCCAGAAGGTGACTTAATCACCGACTGCACCGCTTTGATGTCGCGATAGATAAAGACGCGCTCCCACGGGATGAACGCTTCCTCAAACCACAGTACGGCATCCATTTCGTCCATTCGTGAAGACAGCGGATCGTTGGCAAAGCCACCTTTGGTGGGGAAACTGGGGCGGCAGATCATCTTCAATCCAGGGATGTCCAGCGGGCAAGCAAAACCAACCGCAAAATCTTCAGCATCTTCAACCAGAGGGAACTTAGCGGCTGCGGGCATGATCAGGACTTCGTTAGCCAGAGGGCCGAGGGTAGCCACTGAGCGCGCTCCAGATACATAAATACCTTCATCGGTTTCACGCACAACGCGCATAACCATATCGCCAGGCTGTTCATACATGGGCAAACGCTTGTCAATATCGGGAGACACTAGCGAGTGCGTTAATGCCAGATCGTTGTCCCGAATGTATTCATAGTAGTTCAGAATGTTTTCACCAAACTGCTCACCACCAACGGAAAACAACTCGTAGGCAGAAGCATGGGCGCTCACCATCACGTTCAAAAAGTCTGGTGTACGGCCCATCATGCCACCGACGGCGTCCATCCAGGTTTTCATCATTTCCCGGCGCAAACGCAGATCGTCAGCGTTACGTGGCAACATGAATGAACGTCCCACACGCTTACCAGAAGTTGGTGATATAAACGTCATTTTTTCTTCATTAGCCGGATTGCACTGGATGTCGTACAAATCGGCAATCGACTGAACCGCACCACAAAAACGGGGATCGGTGGTCACATCGTCGATACGCTCACCATCAATCCAAACGGAGCGACCGTCTTGCAGAGAGGCGATATACTCGGCGCCATTGCGCACGCCGTTTTGGATTCCACTCAAGGTGGTGGGATTATTGTTAGTGTTCTGTTCCATGGGTAATACTCCTGCATTTGAAACGTTTAACCTTAACTTCAGGTTTCGTTGATCAGAAAATATGAATTGAAAACCGAACCATGACCGCAAATTGCAGTAGCAGACACTCCAGAATGACCCTGCCATTGGATTGCCGTTCTTTTGCACGCTCTACAGTAGCTACTTCGATGGGTAGATGATATTCAGATAAATCAAACTTAAGAATCCTTGAGTTGGACTAAGACCTTTTCCCAAATGACAAAGATCGCCTTACCCAAGCTGCCGAATGGCACCTACGTCGACCGGGCAGCTTGAGATAGCGAACATATGCGCCACCTTAGGGCGCATATGTTCATCCAGGGATGAGGAATCCGCTCCACCACGGTCAATGTATTCGTACGACTCATTGAAGTGAGCCATTCCTCGGCCTGGATAGGCGCCCTACCGTTCAATCGGAATTGTGTTCCGATAGGCCGAGTACGGATGCACGTGCTGGGTGATGCAAAGTGCTCTGTATATCGCCATCGCGCACGACGGCTTCATAGAGGCTCTAACCACTCTTTAATTTTATTTCGGTCAATACTCATCGCCCGCCTGACTCACGATCAGGCGCGCCCGCTGAATGACAGGGGCATCCACCATCTTGCCGTCGAACTTGAACACCCCCTCGCCACTTTCTGCAGCGGCAAGCACACGCCGCGCCCAATCGAGATCAGTGACATCAGGACTGAAACCTCTGTGTATCGGTACCAGTTGCTGTGGGTGGATACAGAGCATGCCGGAGAAGCCCATCTCGCTGGCCTGTCGCGCGATCCGCTCCACTGTCGCCTCATCATCGATCGAAGGGTAAACGGTTTCGATCGGTGCCTGGAGACCCGCAACCGTGGAGTACAGCACCAGATCGACGCGCACCCGGTCCAGCATTAGCTGGGCACCAGCGGTGTCGGGCTTGAGGCCCAGATCCACGCCCATATCCAGGGCTCCGAAGCAGAAGCGCTCCACCCCTTTCACCTTGGCCATGTTCGCCAGCTCAGTGATACCAAGAGCGGTTTCCAGCAGCGGCCAGATCGGCTTGCCGGTGGCGGCAGCCAGTTGCAACGCTTCCACGCTCTGCGCTTTCGCGACCATGATCGCGGCAACGCCGCGCTGCTGGCGGCAGAGTTCCAAATCCTGAACGAACTCCTGAGTGCCGGAGGCATTGATGCGCACCAGCACCGCCAAGTCAGGATTGGCTTCGAGGTACGCTCTCAGCGACTCTCTCGCTGCATCTTTCTCAGCTGCTGCGACCGCATCTTCAAGGTCGATGACGACCACATCGGCACCGCTTGCAAGCGCTTTGCCGAAGCGCTCGGGTCGAGATGCCGGCACGAACAGAACCGATCGTGTTTTCTGGAATACTGTCATTACTTTGATCACCTTCAGATAATGGATTCACGTCTCAACTGCTCGATGTCATGTTCGCTGTAGCCAAGTCCGGTGAGGATCTCCTCGGTATGCTGGCCCAGCCCCGGAACCGCATCCATCCGAGGGGTATAAGCATTGTTGACCCCCGGCGGCGCCAGCGCTGGCAGTTCGCCTGCGGGACTGTCGATGCGGGTCCAGCGTTGACGGGATTCGAGCTGCGGGTGCGCCCAGACCGCGTGCATGTCATTGACCTGCGCGTTGGCGATCTTGGCCTTATCGAGACGCTCGGCAACCTCCGCCGATGACAGTGATTTGAACGCGGCGTGAATCAGGTCGCGCAGCTCTTCACGGTTCTCAGAGCGCTTGTAGTTGGCACTGAAGCGTTCATCTACAGCCAGTTCAGGCTGCTCCAGCACGGTGCTGCAGAACGACTGCCATTCGCGCTCGTTCTGCAGCCCCAACATGACTGCACGGTTGTCACCTGCCAAGAAGGGGCCGTAGGGATAGATGGTAGCGTGCGACGCGCCAGCCCGCGGAGGCGGCTCGGCCCCCTCGAAGGCGTAGTACATCGGATAGCCCATCCACTCGACTAGACTTTCCAGCATCGACACATCGATGGCGCTGCCCACCCCTGTTTGCTGGCGGAGAATCAGCGCCGATAGCACGTTGGTGTAGGCATACATACCGGCGGATATATCGGCGATGGAGCAGCCCGCCTTCGACATACCATCCGCACCGGGCAACCCAGTGGTCGACAGAAAACCTGACTCGCTCTGGATCAACAGATCGTAGGCTTTCTTGTCCTGGTAGGGTCCGCCCTCGCCATAGCCGGAAATATTGCAGACGATCAGTCGTGGATAGCGGTCGTGCAACTGTTCGAACGAGAGCCCAAGGCGTGCTGCAGCACCCGGCGCCAGGTTCTGCACCAGGACATCGGCACTCTCCAGCAGGGCATTCATCACCGGCTTCGCGTCATCCGACTTCAGATCGAGCGTCAAGCTCTGCTTGGACCTATTCGTCCAGACGAAATGGGACGACAGCCCCCGTACCCGCTGATCGTACCCCCGCGCGAAGTCACCGCTGCCCGGGCGCTCGACCTTGATGACGTTGGCACCGAGATCGGCCAGTTGCCGAGTACAGAAGGGAGCCGCAATGGCGTGCTCGAGGCTGATCACGTTGATCCCGTCGAGCGGACGTTTGGATATAGTGTTCTGCATCAAAGTACCACCTTTGTTGATGCGTTATCGGGAATCGCCGGGGAAAGCTCCCGGCAACCAACACCTGAGTTAGAACGACCTAGGCATACCGAGTACGTGCTCGGCAACGTAGCTCAGAATCAGGTTCGTCGAGATCGGTGCCACCTGATACAGTCGGGTCTCGCGGAACTTGCGCTCAATGTCATACTCGCAGGCGAATCCGAAACCGCCGTGGAACTGGAGACAGGCGTTGGCAGCTTCCCATGAGGCCTTGGCCGCCAGGTACTTCGCCATGTTCGCCTGGGTTCCGCAGGGCTGCTGCTCGTCGTACAGGCGGCAGGCCTCGAAGCGCATCAGGTTGGCCGCCTCCACCTCAATGAAACTCTCGGCGATAGGGAACTGTACGCCCTGGTTTTGACCGATCGGGCGGCCAAACACGATGCGCTCGTTGGCGTAGTTGGTCACTTTGTCAATAAACCAGTAACCATCGCCGATACATTCGGCAGCAATGAGTGCGCGCTCAGCGTTCAGGCCGGTGAGGATGTATTTGAAACCCTGCCCCTCTTCGCCGATCAGATTTTCAACCGGAATTTCCAGGTTATCGAAGAACAGCTCATTGGTTTCATGGTTAACCATGTTGGCGATCGGCTGAACCGTCATGCCGTGGCCGATGGCCTCCTTCAGGTCGACCAGGAAGATCGACAGCCCTTCGGACTTTCGCTTCACTTGGTCCAGTGGCGTGGTGCGCGCCAGCAGGATCATCAGGTCCGAATGCTGTACTCGGGAGATCCACACTTTCTGCCCGTTAATGACGTACTTGTCGCCCTTGCGCACAGCAGTGGTCTTGATCTTGGTGGTATCCGTGCCGGTGGTCGGCTCGGTCACGCCCATCGACTGCAGTCTCAGCTCACCGCTGGCGATCTTCGGCAAGTAGAACTTGCGCTGCTCCTCCGAACCGTGGCGGATCAGCGTGTTCATGTTGTACATCTGGCCATGGCAGGCACCGGAATTGCCGCCCGCACGATTGATCTCCTCCATGATGACCGAGGCTTCAGCAAGACCGAGGCCAGAACCGCCGTATTCTTCGGGGATCAACGCCGCCATCCAACCGTTTCTGGTCAGGGCATCGACAAACTCTTCGGGGTAGCGACGCTCTTCATCGACTTTGCGGTGATACTCGGCTGGAAACTCCGCACAAAGTGTGCGAACCGCATCACGAATATCGTCATATCCCGCGCCAATACTGGTGTTATGCACTGTTGTACTCCTCTCGTTGTTTCGTTCACCGCCACCTCGGTAACGGCACTGACTGACAGTGTTACTTGCTAAAAGAAATCGATCTCCGACCATGCCGTCGGATTTGGGGCGGAACCTCAGCTTTTCTCTTCAAATTGAAGTTCGGCCTGATGCGCCAGTCCGTTGTTGTTGAACGCCCAAAGCGCTGCCTTGCCATCACCCAGATGCCGACCGGATACCTTAAAGGTCTGCTCGGCGGTGAGGGGTCGAAGGCCCCGGTAGGAGAGGTAGGTCGGTCGCAGATCCGGATTGGCGTCGACGAAGGCTCGCATCAACAACGTGGCGATCAGTGGACCGTGCACGACGAGATCCGGGTATGACTCTTCCTCGGTCGCATAGGGCCAGTCATAATGGATGCGGTGAGCATTAAAGGTCACGGCGGAATAGCGAAACAGTAACGTCGGTGTTGGCTCGACCGCTTCAACCCAGTCAAAAGCCTCTTCAAAGGGCTTCGGCTCGATCCTCACCGGAGCTGGCGGGCGATACACAATATCCTGCTCTTCACTGATACACATCACGCCTTCCTGATAAATCTCATGCTGCACAGTGACGAAAATAAGCCTGCCCGAGCGCCCCTCTTTTTCCACCACCTTGATGATGCTGGATTCACGTGACGCATCGAGCCCAACCTTCAGCGGCTCCAGAAATTTGACGCGACCGCCCGCCCACATGCGTGCACAACCTTCAACCCCGGGGATAAAAGCACTCACGTTTGGGTGTCCATCCGGGCCCAGGCCATCCTGCGAAGCGGGATCCTGGAAAAACGCCCAATGCCACAGTGCGGGCAGATCAGCGTATTGCTTGAGTTTGGCGATATTAAACGTCGCCGCCATACGGCTGCACAAAAGTTCTGAAATGTTATCGAGTGTTCGAATATGTCGACCCACCCAGTTCTCAGGAGAATCCGATTTCATGACTCGTCTCGCTTTCGGTTTTTACAGAGGATGAACCAAGCAGGCAGCAATGAAAATTTCGATCTCCGATAGCCTCCGTTTTGGAAAACAAAAGGATCTCAAACAGGCCTATCAGACACCAAGAAGGCGGGATGAACGATCACCTTTCCTGACGGAGCCCCAGATTAATCTCCGTATCGTTCGATGACACTCTCGATCAGTGCCTGTCCGCATCGGGGCAGCGATTCACGGTCTTTTAGCAAAATGCAACGCCTTCGCGTAGCCCAGGTATCCGTCAGTTCCACCAGTTTCATGTTCATCGTTTGGATATAGCGAAAGGCACAGCATTCTGGCACAACGGCAACACCGACCCCCGATTCCACCATACGACAGGCGGGTTCGAATCCGAAAACCTTAACTCTAGGCTTGTAGATACCACCGATTTCACGTGTCACCGCTTCCAGAAACGTGAACAAGCTACTCCCTTCATGCAATCCGATATGGGATTCACCCAGAGTGTCAAAAAAACTGATCGCCCTCTGACTCACGAGTTTGCTGCCTTCCGGCACCGCCAGCAGCAGCTTGTCGGTGGCGAAGGGGATCACCTCCAGTCCACTGCCCTTTACCTCATCCGATACAATGCCGAGATCAGCAGAACCGTCGATAACGGCTTTAACGATGTCCCGGTTGAGCGCCTCCTGAAGGTCGATGCTGACACCGGGACGCTGCGCCAGAAAATCCGCCAGTACACTGGGCAGGATTTCCGTCACCGCGGTGGTATTGGCTGATATACGCAGGTGCCCGGCGCTGTCATCATCAGGAGCAGAGAAATCGGCCTTGATGGCGTCTACCTTTTGCAGGATGCCACGTGCCTGCCGCAGCAACCGTGTACCCGCGGTCGTTAGACTTACGCCTCGGGTCTCGCGGTAAAACAGGCGGGTTCCCAGTTGTTCCTCGAAACCCTTGAGCCTGTTGCTCGCCGCCGCGAGGGATATATTGGCCCTCTTCGCACCATGGGTAAGGCTTTCGGATTCAGCAATACACACGAAAAGCTGGAGATCCCTCAGGTCGAAGTGCATGATAGCTCCAATGGCTTAAATCGGCGTCAAAAAAACATGAAGTTATTATAAGTTTTCTCGGACGTAAGAGTTAAAATTAGTATGCTAAACAGACGTCACGTCTCGGAGTTACTTTGGAGGGTTGAAGGCTCAAGGTAAAGATCCAGAATATTACTGACGTACTCATGACCGAGAAATTAGGGAAGGCAACAGCAATAGAGAGGCCCGAGACAGTTGAAGTTCCGAGTTTGGCAATAATCGATCGGCACAAACCTCTCAAAGATAGCTGTATTTGATTGGCAAACATAGGAGTTCTCCTTAAGTCTTATTTATTTGGGGTTTCCGTATGGCGAATCAAGAAATCACTCAGCCCGCAAAGCGTGGCTCGGGCAGCCCTTTCACACCCAGCCCATAAATCGCAAATACACTGCCACGCATCGCGTTGTCACCGGGATAACGCGGTAGCGGTGGTTTGGTCATAGAGGTGACAAATAAGGTGTCCATGTTGGGGCCACCAAAGTTAAGACTGGTTACCTTCTTTACCGGCATCTCGATGACACGATCCAGGCTGCCATCCGGTGCATAGCGACACAATTTTCCCTCGTAGACGTGGGCGTTCCAAAGGAAACCTTCCGCATCGACGGTTGAGCCGTCAGTCGCTGTCGTGGCGGTAAAGCCATCATTGGTAAAGGTCCGTCGGTTAGCGATGTTGCCAGTGTCCAGGTCGTAGTCGTACTGCCAGATCTCCCCGGAGAAGGTGTCTGAGAAATAAAATCTGGACCCGTCCGGGCTCCAGCAAGGCCCATTAGAGATCGCAAAGCCAACATCAAGCACGTGCACCTTCAAATCTGGATCGACTCTGAAGAGCCGGCCGTCTGAAAACCCCTCACGGGTATCCATGCTGCCGACAATAAAACGTCCGCGTGCATCCACCTTACCGTCGTTCAAGCGGTTGTGCGGTTTGTCTTTTTCCGGGTGAGCGACCAACTCAGTCTCACCAGTATCGAAGTCGAGGAAATGAAGCCCTGAACCCAGCGCCACGATGGCACCGCCATCGTGGCGCAGTGCCAATGAGCCAATCGAGTCAGGCATATCCCACGAACGGACCTCACGACCATCGGCGGTACAGCGAAAGACGCGACCGTCAATTACGTCTATCCAGTACAAGCGCTGCTCTTGTACGTCCCATAAAGGCCCCTCACCGAGGGTCGTTTTAACATCGACCAGAACATCAATCTGCATCTTAACTCCGGGATTCCTGTCATTGGACTGTGAGCAGTCCTACCCAGGCAGAACCGCACTCTCAAAATACGCTGAATTTAGGCCTTCGGCGGCTCAGCAATAGTAATGAACACTCCATAAGGATCTTTGAAACTGAACCAGGACATGGTCTGGTTGCCATCTGGTTTACGGATAACGATGTCCTTTGGTGGGCAGACCACTTCGACACCTTCGTAACCCTTGATCTTTTCAAACGCTTCCTGGCAATCCAGAACCAACATCGCCAGGCGCGTGATGCCTACCTGATTCATCAACTCATAGGGACCATTGCCCTCGATGGTGGCAGGCTTGGTGTATTCAATCAGATTGATCTCAGTGGCATGCCGGGCGTCTGCACCAGCGGTGAGAACGTGATGCGCATAAATACTAATCTCATCTTCAGAAAAACCCAATAGCGGTCCATCAGCTTCATCAGTGCGTGTTTCGAAGGTCGACTCAAACCCTAGCACATCACAATAGAATTTCAGGGCTTTATCAACATCAGGCACGGTGATGCAAACATGTAGGAGTTTCTTAACTAATGCGTTCATGGTAATTTCCTTCCTTTATACATTCCAAGCGTTGGCAAGGCTGTAGAGTGTTGCCCACTGGACGTCGTATACTTTATCGCTCCAGGTTTCTTCTTTGTCTTTACCGGCTTCAGTACGTGCCTCACTGTTCATCCACGCATCAAATTTTTCCTGATTGGCGAACTCATAAATCGTCAGATAAGTGGGGCACGGCTGCGTGGTAACACCGACATGATAGGTTTCATCTGACAGTTTGAAGCGGCGTACCTTTTCGACGAAATCGCCCTTTAACAGCATCGGCACATGAACATCGTCGTACCAGGCCTCGAACTTTTCTATATCTTCGGCGTTGCAGTTGATGCCTACCATCCAAATCACGGTTTCTTCGTTCATTACTGACCTCTATAATAAATTCCAGATCATCCGGAAATTCTGAACAAGGGAAAGGATTCGAGCCCAGCACCGCCAAATACCATTTAACGCAAGGCACGGAGTGTGGTTTGAGCTCGACTTACTTTTTCTTGGCAATTTCCTGAAAGTAGCGGACTTTTCCCTGCTCGCGATAACTGCGCAGCGTATGCGTCGTCATCACTGGGTGCTGTTCGTACGCAGGTTCCGGTACGTTCGGGTTGCCGGTCCAGGAGATCAACCGACAGACACGGCTGCTGATACGCCAACCCTTGTCAGTGCGTACCAATACATCGTCATACCAGCCACGACCCACCCAGTCAGGGCCGCCTTCGGCCGTATCGCGCGACAGCAGCCAATCGCCATAAGTCAGCGCATAGGCGGTATCGCCATCAACGTGAATGCAAGAGCCCATCATGGTGTGCATATGGTTGGTCAGTGTTTCGTGAAAGTCCTTGAAGGCGAACTTCAGTGCAGCCACTGACTTCCACACCGCCCCTGCGGGCCCGAAGTCGGCATGTGCATCTTCGGTAAACACCTCATCCAACACATCCCAGGCGTGACTATCAAGCGCGACGCCATAAAGATTGATGACATCAATAATTTCAACTTTGTCTTGTGTAACACTCATCTAAGTTTCTCCGATTAGTCAAGGTTATAAAAAACCAAGTCAGTAATCCTTGGTGTAACGCCATGATTACTCGCAGTACTCGATGACTTCTAAGATATTTTCGAAAGGATCTTTGAACGTCAAAATTTTAAATTTTCCACCGGTCGGCGCGATCACAACTTGAGGCTCGCATAGAAAATTGATATCACCACGCGCCTTCAACTTCTCGTAGATTGCGTCGGTATCATCCACACCAAACGCCATACGATTAATGCCAGCATGGTTCAGCGGTGCGGCCGATTCAGTGTTGACGACAGTCTTGGGCTCGACAAACTCAATCAGATCGATAACAGTTGCGTTTTCTTTGTCCGTTCCTACGAGGTGGTCGGCATGGATTTCAATGATCTGGTTCGGGAAACCGAGAATTTCGCCTGGTGCGCGTTCATGACGCAGCTGGCCGATTGATTCCAACCCCAGAACACCGCAATAGAATTCCAGTGCTGCGTCAATATCGGCAACCGTAATACATACGTGAAACAGTCGGTTAATATAACGATCCATAATATCTCCTAAGTTTAATGTGACTGATTGATAGTTATGTGTGGCTTAAAACAGGTTAATATCCGATTCGTCAGTGGCTTTTTTATGGGAAATACTTCGGTACTTACTCAACCTGAATGCCGTATCTGTGTATGCAGTGAGTATATGCAGCCAATCCCTAGCACGGGAAATGACAAATCCGGCTGCGCTGCAGCCGGATTGTTGATAGTGAACCCAGAAATCCTGAACGGCTGACATCCACTTCGAACACGGGGTGGCAGCTGCACTCAAAGTGTTAGATCTTCAGTCTCTTAACAAAGTCGGATGGGAGTTTTGCGAAAGATAGGAGCAAAAGGAGTACTTGTGCCGTGCTGAGAGGTGCTTAAAACACCCTCCGAACCGGAAGTGTATGGATGGAGCGTGCGTAAATCTTATTGTCGTTACTCATAGCCAAACAGCTCCACTCGATGTAAAAACAAAGCTTCTAGGGCCTGTTCACACTAATTTTGGTAAAATTTGCGCCTATGGAAATTACAAACGCGCAATTCAAAATCATCGAACACCTGCTGCCCGTGCAGAGGGGTAACGTCAAAATACCGAATA
>NZ_JAAONZ010000027.1 GCF_011602365.1 Pseudomaricurvus hydrocarbonicus | reverse complement strand
AGCTGATGTTGTCTCCATCGACATCGGTCGCCGCGTAGGTGCCCACCACCGTCGTGTTTTCATCGATCGCCGTCACAACGTCCGCACCCAACACCGGCGCGGTGTTTTCGATCACGTTGTTTTCGATCACGTTGTATCGCTGTTGTGACGTAAACAAATCCAGAGAGCTGAGTCCCTCAGTCTCAAACCCGCTGGTCGGGGTAACGCGTCCACCGGTGTATAAAATTCGAATACCGGGTTCACCTGCTTCACCACCCGATTCAGGCTCAAGTAAATGACCAGGCCTTGAAGCCGGCAGAATCTCTTTGAGTGATTGCCCCTCGCTTAATGCTTGGGCCAGTCTCTCAAATTCCAAAACATCGTCGACACTGTTTTTTTCAGAAATCTCTTCCAACAGGCTGAGAAAGCGCTGATCGAGGGTGAGAACCTGATCATGCCCCAGGGTGACGACGGTATTGTTGACAAACGCCAGAACCAGGGCGCTGGCACCCTCTGTGATAACTGTCGCATTGAGGCTGAGGCGAGCGCCTTCGGCCAAAGTACCGCTTTGCCTTGGACCGCGAACGAAAACGTCGCCCTGAATAGCAACCACTCTGGCGATATCCGCATTTCCAGCCTGAGAACTGTGCTCACCATTTGCGCCGACTTCTGTCCCAGTTACCACTTTTTTCATTCTTTTATTCTCTAATGCTGTTTCCAAAAACAGAGAAAGCGCCCTTTAGCGGCGCCTTCATGCTATAACTCTGTTTACGACTTTGTGCTGCCAATTTTTTCCAGCAGCTGCCCCATGGAATTAAAAACCCGGTATTGCGAAAACGTTTGATCATATAGAGCGTTGATCAACGCCCGCCTGGAATCCACAACTTCATTTTCTGTATTGAGAAGGTCCAGTAACGTCCGCCGGCCTATATTAAATTGTTTTCGATACGCTGATTTGGTATCTGATGCTGCCCGCACATGCATTTTTAAATATTTCAGCTGATCCGCAATGGTTCGGTAGGCACTCCAGGAAAGGCGCAGACTTTCAACAACCTGGCGCTGGGTGTTATTGCGAATTTCTCTGGCGGCCTCCAACTGATAGGCGGTTTGCTTACGACGAGCTTTATCACCACCGCCAGCGTAGAGGTTATAGGTCATGCGCAGAGCCACTATCGCATCATTAGTACCCCCCTCCACGCCGTCTATATTCTGATCCCAGCGTCTGTCTGCTTCCAACTGCAAGCGGGGCCAAAAAACGCTCTCACTGGCATCATACTGGGCTTCTGCCGAATCCACGTCGGCACTGGCCGACAGCAAGGTCGGATGCTGCTGAAGAGCCATGGACTCGGCAGTTTCAATATTGGTTGGCAATGTAGCCTTAACCACAGGTGCTTCAAGCTTATCGAAATCAGGATAAATACCCGTCACTCGGTAAAAGTTGGTTTTCGCATCCAGCAGGTTACTTTGCGCAGTGATCATATTACTTTGGGCCAACGCCAAACGAGCAGTAATCTGATCCAGGTCCGCCTTGCTGCCAACACCGGATTTATTGCGCAGAACCATTTGGTCATGGATATTCTGATGCTCATAAAGTGTGTCACGAGCAAGATTCAACAGATCCTGAAAGCGCAAGACATTCAGATACACTTCCGTTACACGCAGGGCCGTGTTGTCTTCAACTTCCTTGGCTTTATATTGTGCACTTGAGGCGCGGGCTTGCTGGCGATTCACTTCTTCACTGGTGGCAAAACCATCAAACAGCATTTGCCTTGCCGATAATGAGGTCTCGTGACGAGTCAGGGACACTTCATCCCCCCCCGTAGACTGGCTTTCAAGGCTTTGACGGCCAATCCCGGCAGCAAGATCGACAGACGGCAGATAACCGGACTTTGCCTGACGAACTTCGGCTCCGCGGGAACTGTATTCATGGCGAGCCGCCAGCACCTCTGGATGAGTTTCAAGGGTGAGGCGGATACTTTCTTGAAGGGTTAAGCCATGAGCTTTTAGCGCGACTGACACGAAGCCGATTACTAACAATCTTCTTAAACCGCTCATTCTCTAGAACCCCAAATCCTTCAAAAGTGTGACGCATGTCACAAAAATGAATTTTAACGCTAGTTAATCATTTAAAAAACACTTTTTTATCACCTGAAGGCATATATAGAACAAGAAAAAGCCACGTCGAACAAAAAACAATCAGCAACACTCAGTTTAGGAAAAATAAATGTCAGTACGGTCGTACTATAACAGGCCTGCCGTCTAAAAGTGCATCATCAGTCGGAAGGGTCTTAGCGCTCACGTAAAGCCAGTTGCTTGGTTTTTAAAATAGGCTTCAGTATGTAATCCAGAACCGTTTTCTTTCCCGTTAAAATATCCACACTAGCGGTCATCCCCGCAATAATCGGCAGCGGCTGGGACTCACTGCCAAGAAAGGTTCGATCCGTTTCAACCCTCACCAGATAAAAGCTTTCCTCTTTTTCATTGACAATAGTATCCGGGCTAATCAGTGTCACAGCACCATCCAGACCACCATGCACAGAAAAATCATACGCGGTGAACTTAACCTTGGCTTGTTGCCCCGGGTGTAAAAAAGCAATATCCGCAGGCCTCACCTTGGCCTCGACCAACAGCTTATCCTCTGTCGGTACTATCTCTACGATGTCCATCCCCGGTTGGATCACTCCACCAATGGTACTGACCAATAAACGCTTAACAGTTCCTGCCACCGGTGAGGTGACCTGAGTTCGTTGAACCCGATCTTCCAGAGCCGAGGTGGTTTCCTCAAGTCGTGACAACTCCGACAGAACCTCATTCTTTTCCTCATAAGCTTCGGCCTGAAAAACCAGCTCAAGATTATTCAGTTTTTGCCGAGCCTCTTCCAGACTCGATTCAGCCCGGGGCATTGCCAGTTGTGCTGCTTCCAGCTCTCCCTGCAAATCGTTCACCTGCCGCTCCAGCCTCAAGAGCTCCACCTCGGAAATAGCACCTTCATCCGCCAGGGGTCTCGTCATCGATAGCTCTTTCTGCAGGAGCCTCAAACTGCGCTCAATTTGTTGGCTTTTAGCCTCCAACTCGGAGACTTCCTGCTTTTTTTGAGTCCTTTGTTCAAGCAGGACCTGACTGCGGCTTTCCAGCTCCCTGCGGTGAGATGCATGCACCTCCAGCTCTTCCTGTAAATCCGATGCATTTATGTGCGGATAATCGTCCGGGAGAAAAGGTTTACCTTCCGCCTCCGCCTTCAATCGAGCGACCTTTGCCTTTAACTGCATAAGCGTAACGCCGGCTTCACGCAGAGAAGATGAAAAGCGGGTATCGTCAATACGTAGCAATGCCTGGCCGGCTTTTACTGCCTGCCCCTCACGCACATAAGTTTCCTCCAGAATACCGCCCTCAAGATTCTGGATAACCTGAATATTACTGGAAGGGATGACTCTGCCCTCACCACGGGTAAATTCATCCACGCTGGCGATAGATGCCCAAATCAGCATTACCAGAAAAAAGCTGACAATGGCCCACAACAACTGCTGCCCGCCACGCGGAGACTGCTCCATGATTGCACCCGCAGCCGACGACATATAATTAATATCCTGCGCTCCGGTCTCAGCAGGGGACTCAAACCATTGCCGCCACAAAGGTCGTTTTTGTACCTCGTGTTTCAGTTCTTGTTTAAGGTTGTGCAACACGGAGCTGTCCTTTTCTTAAAGCGTCTAAAACTGGCTCTTTAGGGCCATCAGCGATTAATCGACCGCCATCAAACACCAACACCCGGTCAACCAACGACAATAAAGCCGTCTTATGGGTTACTAACACCAAGGTTTTACCCTTAGTCACTTCGGTCAATTTTTCTTTGAGGTGGACTTCGCTACTGCTGTCCATGCCGGTGCTGGGTTCATCGAGCAAGTAAATAGACGGGTCATTCAGCAGTGCTCTCGCCACCGCAACACTCTGCCGTTGCCCGCCAGAGAGTGCCCGCCCACGCTCGCCGACCGGGCGGCCAAAGCCCGACGGATGATTATTCACAAACTCTGTGACGCCAGCCAAGTCGGCTGCTCTGAGGATGTCTTTATCTTCGACATGAGGAGAGCCATAAACAATGTTGTCTTTCACTGATCCATAAAAAAGCACTGTGTCCTGGGGGACACAACCTATATTTCGCCGCAGGTCCGCGGAATCAATTTGTTTAATATTTATACTATCCACCAGTACTGTGCCCTGCTGGGCGTGATAGAGCCCCAGCATCAACTTTTGTACCGTCGATTTTCCAGAGCCTATCCGACCAATAATCCCGACACGCTCCCCGGGCCTAATGTCGAAAGAAACCTCAGACAAAGCCCTCGTCTCTTCATTTGGATAAGAAAAACACACCTTGTCAAAACGAATACCGCCATCCAGCCTCGGTCGCTGAACCAGTGGTTTGCCCTCTTCCCGCTCCTGCTCTTTAGCAACAACCTGCTCCAGACCTTGGTACGCAGTTACAGTCTGGTGATAATTCACCAGCAAACTGGCCACCTGCCCCATTGGCGAAAGAGCCCGGGACGTCAACATCACAGAGGCAATCAGTGCCCCCATCGTCAGCTCGCGCTCGGCAATGAGGTACACCCCAATAATCACCACCGCTACCGAGGTGATTTGAATAATTGTTGCCGACACCGTCGAAGCCGAACTGGACAATAAGCGGGTCCTCTGACCCCAGCGTGCCAAATGCCCAACAGACGCTTCCCAAACAGCCTGTATTCGACCTTCGGCACCCAAGATTTTCACGGTTTCTATGTTAGAAAGCGTTTCCACCAAAGCACCATTTTTTTGTGCTCCAGCCTGATAAGTTTGCTCTACGGCATAACGCAACGGGCGTTGCAGATAGAGCGCAAAACCAACAATCAGCGGAATGGCGACAAGTGGCGCGACCACAATAGGCCCCCCGATATAGGCCACTACCACCAAAAACAAAACCACAAAGGGCAAATCAACAAATGTGGTAACCGTCGACGAAGTGATAAAATTACGAACCGTCTCAAATTCCCTTAATTGACTGGCAAAAGCGCCAACGGATTCAGCTCTTTCCGATAATCGAGCCCCTAATACCCGCTCAAAGATATAGCTGGACAGGAGGACATCTGACTTTTTTCCAGCCACCTCTAAAAAATAAGCCCGCAGGGTTTTCAGCAGTAAATCAAAGCCGTAGACGATCGTAACACCGATGGCCAGCACCCAAAGCGTCTCAATAGCACTATTGGGGACTACCCGGTCATAGACATTCATGACAAACAGGGGGTTCGCCATGGCAAAAATATTAATCAACAGTGAGGCCAACAAAACATCGCGATAAATCCGCCAGGAACGCACCATAACGCTCCAGAACCAATGGCGGTTCCGTTGAGATTTGACGGGTTGAGTGCGTAGGTCAAAGCGATACGCGGGCTTCGCGAAGATACAGTAGCCTGAATAATAGTGTTGCAGCTCATCCAAAGTGATGCGCTGCTCACCGCCCGTTTCATTGTCCAACAGTAAGGCTTGGCCCGCTTCGGCTTCAATCTTAACCAGTACAACGGCATTATCATCGTGCAACAGCAAGACCGCCGGACAAACCAACGGACTGATAGCCGACAACTCCCGCCGGAGAATTTTCGCCTTCAGGCCCGTCCGATCAGCCGCACGCACAAACAACTCAGGCGTTAAACGCTCATGCACTAACGGAAGGCCCGCAGTCGCCGACGCTGGGGAACAGGGGCGGTGTTCGATTTTTGCCAACTGCAACAGGCAAGCCAACAAAGGGTCAAACACCCCCGTCGCAGCCTCGAGTAACGAAGTTTCGTCATCTACTCGACAGGTAGAATCCAGCATAGTCATAGAAGATTCACTGATAATAAAAATATTGGCTGCATTGTAAACGAAAGTTAGTCTAATATGCGCGAAACACTCTGTAATCAGGAATGATCATGCCCTACGCCATCCGTAACCAGCAAGGACAAATTACTGCACTATTGAATGAAGTTGCCATAGGGGCAGAGGAATATGTAACGAAGGATAACCCCGATGTAAAAGCTTTTTTGCAGGATCACTCAACGCCGAACACCAAAGCGGCTCTTGCGGAGTCAGACAAAGGCATTGTCAGGGTGACAGAAGACCTTATACACCTGCTAATTAGCAAAAATATTATTTTATTCACCGAACTGCCGAAACCCGTACAGCAAAAGCTGCTGGACAGGGAAAGAATGCGCTCATCCCTCCAGGAACCCATGGATAATTTTTTGGATGACGGCGAGCTGATCTAAACACAAACTGAAAAGAAACACCCCCAAAAACAACGCCCTGTTTTTATAAGGCAAAACTTACCGGCAAGCGAAAAATCCATAGAGGAGTTATAAGAAGTGGTCTCTGAACGGGGTTTGTAGCCTGTACTGAAGCAGCCTGCACTAACGTAGACGGCCCAAGGGGATTGTCACGACTGCAGAACCTCCCGAATCTGTTCATGGCTAAAGCCTCGATACTGCAGGAAGCGCATCTGCTTCGACCGCTCTTTGAAGTCACTAGCGGGTGCTTTAAACTTCTTGCGCAATACCAATCCGGCTTGCTCCGCCCATTCATGCTCAGGCTGATTTAACTCTTCGACGACCATCTCCGAGTCAACACCTTTCTCCCTAAGCTCGTTCATCAACCGATGAGGACCGTACCCTTTACGCCGTCGCATGGCCACATACGCTTGCGTATAACGCTGATCCGACTGCAGCAGTTCGTCTTGCAGGTCATGGATAACACGTTCAATTAACGGCAGAGAGTCGGGATAACGCTGCACCAGTTTTTGCTCAAGCTCCCAGCCGGAGTGCTCGCGTCGTGCCAACAGATCCATCCCTGACCAGCGAATTTGACGGTAGGTGGCGGCTTGATCCGGCGCCTGAGTCTCGTGCATCAGAAATCACCGATTGAGAATTACCCGAAACAGGGGGTGCATTAACTTTATTGGAGGTCAATGACACCAGCCGCAACATCAATTGACCGCGGCTGGACACGTTAAAAAGAAAAGGGCTTGAAACCTTAAGCCTCAGCGCGTTCGGCCTCAGGCGCTGCTTCAGCAGGGGTATCCTGTGGCAACAGCTGACGACGAATTTCAGCTTCGATAGTCGTCGCAATATCGGGGTTTTCCAGCAGGTATTTACCAACATTGCTCTTGCCCTGACCAATCTTGTCCCCTTGATAGCTGTACCAGGCCCCCGCCTTGTCGATTAATCCCAGCTTCACGCCAAAATCAATCACTTCGCCCATACGGTTAATGCCCTTGCCGTATAAAATCTGGAATTCGGTTTGGGTGAACGGCGGTGCAACCTTGTTCTTAACCACTTTCACCCGGGTTTCAGAGCCCACCACCTCATCGCCGTCTTTAACGGCACCGATGCGACGGATATCCAGGCGCACGGAAGCATAAAACTTCAGGGCATTACCCCCGGTGGTCGTTTCCGGGTTACCAAACATAACCCCGATCTTCATGCGGATTTGGTTAATAAAGATACACAAACAGTTTGCATTCTTAATATTACCGGTGATCTTGCGCAGTGCCTGTGACATCAAACGGGCTTGTAAACCCACGTGATGATCCCCCATTTCACCTTCAATTTCCGCTCTGGGCGTCAGGGCTGCAACAGAATCCACCACGATCACATCAATGGCACCGGAACGCACCAACATATCCGCGACTTCCAAAGCCTGCTCACCGGTATCCGGCTGGGACACAATGAGATCATCAACGTTCACGCCCAGCTTTTCGGCGTAAATAGGGTCCAGTGCGTGCTCCGCATCGATAAAGGCACAGGTACCACCGGCTTTTTGAGCTTCGGCGATAGCCTGCAGTGTTAAGGTCGTTTTACCCGAGGACTCTGGACCGTAAATTTCAACGATACGCCCTTTGGGTAAGCCACCAATACCTAAAGCAACATCCAAACCTAAAGAACCGGTGGAAATGGACGGAATGCGGACACGCTCCTTATCCCCCATCCGCATCACAGTCCCCTTACCGAATTGACGTTCGATTTGGCTCAAAGCGGCCTGCAATGCTTTTTCTTTGTTCTGATCCATGAGTCACCCCTTATTTGGATGGTTTTGACGCTGTGTTTAGACTGATGCCTGAAACAATTTGCTTAACTTGTTGACTGCATTGAAGCATATTTATTTTTACTGTACAAGAAAACAGTACTATTTTTTTGTACAGTGCTTTTTTCTGACTCCACCGACCCGCTCTCGTCATAGAGTTTGCCCCCCCAAAGCGGTATGGGATCATAGGGTCCCAGATACTGATTCGCAGGAACTTACCCTAAAACTTAAGTGCTATTGCTGCTCAAGTTCAAGAAGAGCCAGCAGTTCACTCAGAGCAAATATCGTGGCCTGGGTGCGGACCGACATCCTGTCCCCCTCAAAAACCCTGCACTCACTGGCCACTTTATGCGGTAAAGCCCAGGCAAACCAGACAGTGCCCACCGGCTTTTCGTCAGACCCCCCATCGGGTCCGGCGACACCACTGGTAGCCACAGCGACGTCAGCCCCTCTGGCCAAAACGCCAGCGACCATGGCCTCAACCACCGCCTGACTGACGGCGCCCTCAGACTCCAGCACGGACTTCGGGACAGACAGCAGGCGCTCCTTGCTTTCATTGGCGTAAGTGACCAACCCCTCTTCAAACCAGCCGGAGCTGCCTGCCACATCGGTAATTGCCGCAGACAACATGCCACCGGTACAGGACTCAGCGGTCCCGATACACCAGTTGTGCCGGGTTAAGCGGCGACCAATCTCTTCGCACAGGGGCAGGGTCTCTGCACTCATAGCAATATCCTTAATGAAGCCTTTAGCGGTGTTAAGTAAAACGCCTTTAGCGATGATAGATAAAAAGCCTTTAGCGGTCTTAGGTAAAAACCTTTAACGGTCTTTAGGTACAAGACCTTTAGCGATCTTAAATAGAAAGCCTTTAGCCGTCGTAGATGGAAAAGCCTTTAGCCGTCGTAGTGGAACCGGTCTTAAACGGTCTCAGCCAGGAAAGCCTTCCCCCTAACACCGATGCCTTTAACCACCTTAACAAAATAGCCCAGTACGCACTTCACCTGCCTACCGCCATTCACGTAGAATAACGCTTTTGCCCAACGACCGGATTCCCACCTCGAATTATGCCAAAAACTGACCAGTCCCAACAGCACACCCCGATGATGCAACAGTACTTAAAGATTAAGGCTGAGCACCCTCACGAACTGGTATTCTATCGCATGGGCGACTTTTATGAGCTGTTCTATGACGATGCGAAACAGGCATCCAAACTGCTCGACGTCACCTTAACCGCCCGCGGCAAGTCTGGCGGCGAACCCATTCCTATGGCGGGCATTCCCTTTCACGCCGCCGACGGCTATCTCGCCAAGCTGGTTCGCAAGGGAGTCTCGGTAGCCATATGTGAACAGATCGGTGACCCCGCGACCAGCAAGGGGCCTGTAGAGCGCAAAGTGGTTCGGATTGTGACACCCGGCACGGTGAGCGACGAGTCTCTGCTCGACGAAAGCCGGGATAACCTGCTGGTCGCGCTGCACGTTATCGAAGACACCTTTGGTTTGGCCACCATGGACATTGGCTCCGGTCGCTTTCAGGTACTGGAAGTACAAGGGCTGGATGCCGCCCTGGGTGAGCTGCAGCGCCTGAGCCCGGCAGAGCTGCTGGTCTCCGAAGAACTGAGCAGCAGCGAAATCCTGGAAAATCGTCGCGGCCTGCGCCGCCGTGCTCCCTGGGAATTTGAACTGGAAACCGCTCAACGGCTGCTGACCCAGCAATTTGGCACCCAGGATCTGGCCGGCTTTGGCTGCGATCACATGACCACGGCCCTGGCCGCTGCCGGCTGTCTACTTTCTTATGCACAGGAGACCCAGCGTACTGCGCTGCCACACATCAATGCCATCCGGGGTGAAAACCGTGACGAAGCCGTCGCGATGGACGCCGCTACCCGTCGCAATCTGGAATTGGACATCAATCTAACCGGCGGAGAAGAAAACACCCTGTTTGATGTGCTAAACACAACGGCCACCGCCATGGGGGGACGCTTATTACGCCGCTGGCTGAACCGACCACTGCGTGACCTGAGCACCCTGAAGGCGCGCCAGAGCGCCATTGCTCAACTGCAGGAAAATTACCAGTTTGAACCTATTCACCAGAGCCTGAAACGCATTGGCGACCTAGAGCGGATTCTCGGACGCCTGGCGCTTCGATCCGCCCGCCCGCGAGATCTGTCCCGCCTGTACAGCTCACTGAGCACTTACCCGGAACTGCAGGGACAACTGAAAACCCTGTCGTCACCGCATCTGGCGGAGCTGGCTGGAAACATTGGCACCTTTCCAGAACTGGAAGACCTCCTGCGTCGAGCCATCACCGAAAACCCGCCCGTCGTTATTCGTGATGGTGGCGTAATTGCCGAGGGCTATGATCAAGAGTTGGATGAGCTGCGCAATCTCAGCAGCAATGCCGGTCAATTTTTGATCGACCTGGAAAGTCGTGAGAAAGAGCGTACCGGGATCAGTACCCTCAAGGTCGGCTACAACCGTGTGCACGGTTATTACATAGAAATCAGCCGGGCAATGTCGGACAAGGCGCCGGTGGAATATATTCGCCGCCAAACCCTGAAAAATGCCGAGCGCTTTATCACCCCAGAACTGAAAGTGTTTGAGGATAAAGCGCTGTCGGCGAAGAGCCGGGCTCTCAGCCGGGAGAAAGCGCTCTACGATGAAATCATTGAACGCCTTAACGAAGACCTGCTGCCACTGCAAAACGCCGCTGCCGCCGTATCCGAACTGGACGTACTCACAACCTTAACCGAGCGAGCCGACAGCCTCAATTTCAGTTGCCCCACCCTGACCCAGGAACCCGGTATTTGCTACCGGGCGGGACGCCACCCGGTGGTTGAAAAAGTCTCCAACCACCCATTCGTGCCTAACGACCTGGAATTCAGTGAGCAGCGTAAAATGCTGATTGTTACCGGCCCCAACATGGGCGGTAAATCGACCTATATGCGTCAAACGGCACTGATCACACTGTTGGCTCATATCGGCAGCTACATTCCTGCCGAGGCCGGTACGGTCGGTATGGTGGACCGCATCTTTACACGTATTGGCTCCTCAGACGATCTGGCCGGCGGCCGATCAACCTTTATGGTTGAAATGACAGAGACCGCTAACATCCTCAACAATGCCACCGATCGCAGCCTGGTATTGATGGATGAAATCGGGCGCGGCACCAGCACTTTTGACGGCCTCTCCCTCGCCTGGGCCTGCGCCACACAACTCGTCGAAAAAGTCAGACCCTTTACGTTATTTGCGACCCACTATTTTGAGTTGACGGAGCTGCCCAAAACACACCCCAGCGCAGTGAACATCCATCTGGATGCCACTGAGCACAATGACAACATTGTCTTCCTGCACAACATACAGGAGGGGCCCGCCAGCAAAAGTTTCGGCTTACAGGTTGCCAAATTGGCGGGCATTTCGGCTGAAGTGGTGGCGCTGGCCCAACAGCAGCTGGACATACTCGAAGGTGAAAAGCGGGCACTCCTGGAGCAGGTCCCAGCCGCGACCGCAGACCATGCCACTTCACCCACAGCCGATGTCACCTCATCCACAGACAAGGTCTCAGCACCAGACAATGCGCCGCTCAGGCACCCGGATCCAGTGAGCGACCCCTTTCAGGGCGACATGTTTGGAGCCAGCGCTCCACATCCGGCTATCGAGGCCCTTGATGAAATCGATCCCGATGACCTGAGCCCAAGACAAGCCCTGGAACAGCTTTACGCACTGAAGAAGCTGATCAAGTAAGCCGTGATTCGAGTCCCGGTGGTAGCGAACAGCAAACGGCCACGCAATCACCGGATCGACTCATGGCAAAACACCCAGCCCTTCAGCAGATGAGAATGAGGTACATTTACTCAAAATCAAAAATAAATTAAACAGTAAAACCAATTTATCTAATCTGATAAACTCTCCCGCCCGGATAACCAAGCTGGTACAATCCCGGATTAGCCTGAGCACACACCGTGTGCATTAAAATGTAAATTAGAAAGTGGAGTTTTCGCCATGACTTTTGTGGTTGGGGATAACTGTATTAAATGTAAGCACACCGACTGTGTCGAAGTGTGTCCAGTGGATTGCTTTTACGAAGGTCCCAACTTCTTGGTTATCCACCCTGATGAATGTATTGACTGCGCTCTTTGTGAGCCAGAATGTCCTGTGGACGCCATCTTCTCCGAAGACGAGTTACCCGCAGGGCAAGAAGTGTTTTTGGAGCTGAATGCCGAACTGGCTGAAGTTTGGCCCAACATCACTGAGAAGAAAGACGCTCCCGCTGATAATGAAGAATGGGATGGCGTAGAGAATAAATTGCAGTACCTGGAACGATAATAGCGGCCAGAAGGGCCATAACAGTTGATGCAGTCAATCTCTGTTATGAAATAACCTTCACCGGTAAGACGGAGCATTTGCCAGGCAAAGCCCTCTGAAAAGAGAAACTTTACTGGCAATTGCCCATAAAAAAACCGCAACTACTGCGGTTTTTTTTCGCCTGCTGCAGCAGGCATCAGCAAGACTCAAACAGCTAACACGCTTACATGCTGCCGAAAAGTGCTTCGCTGTTCAGACCCTGTTTCTCAAGAATGTCACGCAGCCGTTTTAATGCTTCTACCTGAATCTGACGAACACGCTCTCGCGTCAGGCCAATTTCACGGCCAACCTCTTCCAGAGTGCTCATCTCATAGCCGCGCAAACCAAAGCGTCGAGCTACCACTTCGCGCTGCTTTTCAGTCAGCTCTGTCAACCAGCCATCAATACTTTCACTGAGATCGCTGTCCTGTAAAAGTGAAGCCGGATCAGACACCTGTTGATCAGGGATGGTATCAACTAAAGACTTGTCAGAAGACTGACCAATGGGTACATCCATGGAAGTGACCCGCTCATTCAGCCCCAGCATTCGCTGAACGTCCTCAACCGGCTTATCCAGCAGCATTGCAATGTCTTCCGGTGTCGGCTCATGATCCAGCTTTTGAGCTAATTCGCGCGCCGCCCTCAGGTAGACGTTTAATTCTTTAACCACATGAATGGGTAACCGAATGGTTCGGGTTTGATTCATGATGGCGCGTTCAATGGTCTGACGAATCCACCAGGTGGCGTACGTTGAAAAGCGAAAACCCCGTTCTGGATCAAATTTTTCGACGGCCCGAATAAGGCCCAGATTGCCCTCTTCAATCAAGTCCAGCAATGCCAGTCCACGATTGACGTAGCGGCGTGCAATTTTGACCACCAAGCGCAAATTACTTTCAATCATACGCTTGCGTGAAGCCTCACATCCACGCAGGGATTTGCGTGAAAAGTACACCTCTTCTTCAGCAGTTAATAATGGGGAAAACCCGATTTCATTCAGGTAGAGTTGAGTAGCGTCGAGAGTTTTTTGAAATTTGTCCGGATCAGCGGCAATACCGACTGATCGCTTCGCCTGTGGCTTGGTCTTGGTCTTCTTCGTTTCAACCAGTGACTCATCAAACAGAGTGTTTTCAGTAACTGAAATTACATCGTCTTTATCCAGATTTGCTTGTATTGCTTCCTGTACAGCCATGTCGCTAGCCCCGTGAGTTTCGGTTCTCATACTAAATACAGACATTCCATGCCTTGGAACGGTCTAGTTCATCTCACCCCTCAGTGGACCACTCGTACTGCCACCCAATGTATAGGTTACACACAGCAACTTTATAATTTGAAATATTGTTCATCTGCAACGGTGACATTCAGCGGCTGGGCAAATAACGCAATGGATCTACCGGTTTACCCTGATGCCTGATCTCAAAGTGCAGCTTGCTGCGGTCGGTACCACTATTCCCTATCTCGGCAATTTTTTGACCTGCTTTGACAAAACCCTGCTCTTTTACCAGAAGCTTGCTGTTGTGTGCGTAAGCACTTAGGTAAGCTTCATTGTGTTTAACGATCACTAAATTGCCATAACCGCGTATTCCGCTACCAGCGTAAACAACCATTCCGGAAGCTGCGGCAACTACAGATTCCCCCAAACGTCCCTCAATATCAACTCCCTTGTTTAAGCTTTTTGAAGATGAAAACCCCGCCAACACCCTTCCCTGCGCTGGCCAGATCCATGTTGGACGACCGTCTTTCACAGAAGGGGTTTTCACTGGTTTTTTCGTTGTTGTCGTGGTTTTTGAACGCGTACTTGAAACCGTCTTCACTGCGGGCTTGGCTTTACGCGCTGAAGCCTGTCTGGAAACCACTTTACCGGAGAGAAGAATTTTTTGGCCAGGGTAGATTGTATAGCTGCGATTGATGCTGTTTCGGCGAGCAAGCTCCTTATAATCGATTCCATAACGCCAGGCAATCGAGTAGAGGGTTTCGCCGCGGGATACAATGTGATGCTGAAGCTTGTTGCTGCCCGGTGACATTCGATCTTGCACCGGTGCTTTATTCGATGAGCAGGCCGACAGAAGAAGTAACACGCTCAATATTTTGAACGCATTAACGAGAAGTCTTACCGTTTGTGGAGCCGCTAACGACATTCGTATCGATTCTCAAGCTGATTAAAAAACAACCATTTATGTCTATTAGTGCTTGCTAAGTTAATGCTTTATTATAAAACCGTATAGAAGTTTCGTAAAAATTTGGCTTATTTCATACCAACAATAGGGTTTTTCCGACTTTACAATAGACTTACCGCAAGGAATAAGTCGTGGCTGGTCATTCCAGCCCCACCGAAATCCATAAGCTTTTATAACTCATCAATTCAGCTTCTGTCGACGACTGGCCAAAAATGCCATTCCACCGACAAGGCAAATCCCGATCAGGCACATCAAAATAGCAGACACCAGCTGTGATGGCTCTCCCGTCATCACCGTGTAATGATTTGGCAGTATATTGGCCTGCACCAGAGGCACCGTGTCACCGTGTCGATCAATGACCGTTTCCAGAGTTTGCTTCCAGGGCCAGATAATTTTCAGGGAGCCGATTAACACCCCGGTCAGAAAAGCCATGGTTGCGGCTTCGAAATGATGCAGAAGCCAGCTCAACACATGCGAAAAGAGCAACAGCCCGATCAAACAGCCAATCCCCAGCGGGATTAAGATGGCAAAATTGAAGCTTGAAACCGCTCCAATGATGGTCGAGTAAAGCCCCATCATCAGCAACAGAAAGCCCCCAGATATACCCGGTAAGATCATGGCGCAAATCGCGATCATGCCTGCAGAAAATACGACCCACCACTCATCCGGTAACTGGGTGGGTTTGATAAGTGACACGCCGATCACAAAAGCCGCACCGCCCACAAACAACAAGACTCGTCTAACGTTCCAACCAGGTACTTGCTGCAGCAGCAGCAGAGAGGAAGAGAGAATCAGGCCAAAAAACAAGGCCCAGACCAAAATGGGTTGCGTCTCAAGACAGTAGGTCATGAGCTTGGCCAGGGAGAAAATACTGACTAAAATGCCACCAAATACGGCCAGCAGAAAAGTGCCATTGATATGGCGCCAGGCAGAAGGAATCCCTTCTTGAAGCAAACATTTGACGGCCTTGTGGTCGCAACTGCGCAGTGAATCAATAAGATCGGTATAGATACCGGTAATGAACGCGATGGTGCCGCCAGAAACACCCGGGATAACATCCGCTGCGCCCATAGCCATGCCACGTATAAAAACAGACAGATAATACTTTCCGTTTTTGCCCTCTGGTTCCTTCAAGGTAATTCCCTTCGCTGATCGCAAGAATGAATAAAACATGCTGCGTCAATCACGCCATTGCGGATGCTGAACGGAGTGAATGATTGACGAGACCTGTATTGTTAAATGACGTACTGCTTTGTTAAATGACGAACTGCGCCTGGCATTAACGAGTCACACCGGACAACAGGGGCACAAATTTCACGGGCTCCAGCACCTGAGTAATAAACTTATCACTCTCACCGTCGCGAATGATCATCCGCAGTTCTTGTGTAGCGGCACCCACCGGAATCACTAGCACCCCATTGGGCGCCAACTGCGCCAACAGTTCTGACGGTACCTCACGCGGCGCAGCGGTACTGAGAATCCCATCAAAAGGCCCCCGCTCCGGCCAGCCATAACCGCCATCGGCGTGCCTAAGCTCCACGTTGCGCAGGCCTATCTTGCGCAAGCGGTCGCGAGCTTTATCCTGCAGCGGTTTAATCCGCTCAACACTGTATACGTGAGAGACTAATTGAGCTAACACACTGGTCTGATAACCTGAACCAGTACCGACTTCCAGTACCCGTTCCAGTTTACCGCCTGCACCCAGCAGGATTTCGGTCATGCGGGCCACGATATAAGGCTGAGAGAGCGTCTGACCGTAGCCAATGGGAAGAGAAGTATCCTCATAAGCTCTATGAGAAAGTGCTTCATCAAGAAAGATATGGCGGGGTGTATCCCCCATCACATCCAATACCTGTGGATTGGTGACCCCCTGCTCGATTAACCGGTCAACCAGTCGTTGCCTCGTCCGTTGCGAGGTCATTCCTATACCTTGTAGTTGCAGGCTGCTCACCCTTTTCCCCCAGTAATGACAGCATGAAAAAGCGCTGATCGCTTTATAAACCGTAAATCGGCAGACAAATACAACCCCAACATCCACCCAAGCCAAGAACTATACCATATCCTCTAGTCCTGACATCTCTTTCAACTTGGAGATTTCACCTCGACCAACTGAGAAATCTCACGCAGTACCGCCGTGGCATAGGTACCCGGCGGCAGTGAAAAAGTAACTTCCAGAGAACTTCCCTCGAGTGTACTGCCGAATTGTTGCGGCACCAACAACAACGGGCGTCGCTCCTGCGACAAGCCCACATGCTCCAGCCCATCACACCACGCCGCCAGATCACCTAAAACACGGTTTTCAAGCGCCAGGCAAGCCCCGGAGACCAGCGCACGCCCTCGCCCCCATAGCGGGCCGGTGCCCTCCCCCTCTGCAGTGGTCACATCGCCTTCCAGCGCACCGGTCCAGGAGGCCGCTTTAATGCGTTCACTCAGCACTTGATTAAACAGATAAGAGCGAGCGGCCGACAACATCATGCCGCGCTTCTGGCGATTTGCAATGCGCCCCCCGTCCACCAAAATACGGTTAGCTTCCGCAAGATTGTTACCGTCATGACCGAAACGCTGCAAACCAAAGTAATTCGGCACCCCGGCAGTCACTTGCTGTAAACGCTCAGAGAGCGCCGCCAAATCGCCACTCAACTCATGCAAGCGGATACAGAAATGATTGCTTTGATGAGCGCCCCGGCGCAGCTTTTGGCTGTGGCGGGTTACCGCCAGAATACGGATAGTGTCTGCCTCCAGCTCCGACCAGTCGGGCTCTGTGCCTTTGGGAAAGTAGACACTGAACCACTGACGCGTTACCGCATGGCGATCCTTCAAACCGGCATAACCCACATCGTGATTTTGCACACCCGCCAGACGGGCGATCTGGCGGGCCAGCCAATCGGTGTTCTCGCCCCGCTTCTCAATGTGCAGGTAGACATGCTCTCCCTGTCCGGTGAGCTCAAAGCCCAGGTTTTCCACCACCTGAAAATCTTCCGGGGTGCGGCGAAAAAGCCCGGACACCGGTGGTTCACCGTAGGCATAAGCCCAGTCGAGAGAATAGGAACGAGGTAGGGAAGAATCTGACATGAATGATCTGCTGATAGTTAAGAATGGATCGGAAAAGGACCCGTACACGAGCCTGTAATCTTAAAGAATCTGGGCCCTTAACCATGAAAGGCTCAGATTCTTTATCTCTGATTCAAAACGCTGGTGCGCTAGCGACGGCGGCCCTTGGCTCCGCGGCCCCCCTGACCTTTTGGCTTGCGAAGCGTTGTCGTTTGATGAGTCTTGGCCGACACGCCATCCGTCTTGGGACGGCGACTGTCCGTGGAGCGAAGGGTTTTACCGCCGCCAGCCTGACGCTCCTGCCCGTCCGAGGCACTGCGCCCCTGAGAGCCAATGGCTTTGTTATATCCCTTATAATTATTGCCTTTACGCCCCGGCACCCGGTCTTCCCAAGGCACCAGGTGGTTGGCGCCATCCCCAATCAGGTCTTTGCGGTTCATGTCCAGCAGCGCTTTGCGCAGAAACGCCCAGTTCTTGGGGTCGTGATAGCGCAAAAAGGCCTTTTGCGTGCGACGCTGCTCCAGCTTGCGTGGAATATAGATCTTCTTGCTCTTGTAGCTGAGCTTGTGCAAGGGGTCCCGCTCAGAATGGTACATGGCCGTTGCCAGAGACATTGGCGAGGGATAGAACGTCTGTACCTGATCCACGCGGAATTTGTTTTTCTTCAACCACAAGGACAAGTTCAGCATGTCCTCATCTTCACAGCCCGGGTGTGCGGCAATGAAATACGGGATCAAATATTGCTCTTTTCCGGCTTCTTTTGAGTATTTGTCGAACATGCGCTTGAAGTCATAATAGGTGTCCATACCCGGCTTCATCATCTTGTTCAAGGTGCCCATCTCACTGTGTTCCGGGGCAATTTTCAGGTAGCCGCCGACGTGGTGAGTCACCAACTCCTTGACGTATTCCGGATCCCGGACCGCCAGGTCGTAACGCAGGCCGGACGCGATCGCCACCCGCTTAACGCCCTTGATTTGGCGGGCTTTTCGATACAGCTGCGTGGTCTGGCTGTGGTCCGTCACCAAATTTTTACAAATGGTGGGAAACACACAGGACAGTCTCCGGCAGTTGGCATGAATGACCGGATCCTTACAGTTGAGGTGATACATATTGGCGGTGGGCCCGCCCAAATCCGAAATGGTGCCGGTAAAGCCCGGAACCGTTTCCGTAATGGCTTCAATTTCCTTGAGAACCGACTCTTGCGAACGGCTCTGAATCACCCGCCCCTCGTGCTCGGTGATCGAACAAAATGTACACCCGCCAAAACAACCGCGCATAATATTGACGGAGGTTTTGATCATGTCGTAGGCGGGAATTTTCGCTTCGCCATAGCTCGGGTGCGGACGACGCTGATACGGCAGCGCAAACACGCCATCCATTTCTTCCGTTTCCAGAGGGATCGGTGGCGGGTTCACCCACAGCTCACGATTGCCGTGCTTTTGCACCAGCACCCGGGCGTTGTGGGGGTTAGACTCCTGATGCAACACTCGGGAGGCGTGGGAATACAGGATCGCGTCTTTACTCACCTTTTCAAACGACGGCAAGCGGATATAGGTATTTTCCATATCCCAAACGCTTTTTCCCTGCAGTGGCATGGGAATAATGCGCACCGGCTGCTCTTCCGCCTCGTCCAGCTCATCCTTCTTCGCACAGGAGCCGTCCTCTTTCGAATCAAATTCGTAAGGGTTGGAAATCTCATCCACATGTTGCGGCCAATCAATACGGGTAGAATCGATTTCGGTCCAACCGGACGGCACCGTGCTGCGCATGACCGCAGTACCGCGGATATCCTTAAGGTCGTTGATCGATTTGCCCAGTGCCAATTCATGAGCCACTTCGGCAATGGCGCGCTCGGCATTGCCGTAAAGCAGGATATCCCCCGTGGCGTCGATCAGCACCGAGCGGCGCACTTCATCGCTCCAGTAATCGTACTGGGCAATTCGGCGCAAACTGGCTTCAATACCGCCTAAGACAATAGGTACATCTTTATAAGCTTCTTTACAGCGCTGGCTGTAAACCGTCACCGCCCTGTCCGGCCGTTTGCCCGGCGCTCCGTCCGGGGTATAGGCGTCGTCGTTGCGCACCTTCAAATCAGCGGTATAGCGGTTAATCATGGAATCCATGTTACCCGCGGACACGCCAAAAAAGAGGTTTGGCTTACCGAGGGCTTTAAAGGCCTCCGCACTGCGCCAATCCGGCTGGGCAATGATCCCCACCCGAAAGCCCTGTGCCTCCAGGAAACGTCCCATCACCGCCATCCCAAAACTGGGGTGGTCTACATAGGCGTCACCGCAAACGATGATAATATCGCAGCTGTCCCAGCCAAGGTCGTCCATTTCTTGTCGACTCATGGGTAAATATGGCGCCGTGCCATAGCATTCGGCCCAGTATTTGGGGTATCCGAACAGAGGGGAAGCCTCTATAGGTTTGGCAAGGGGGCGGGACATAGCGATACAACCTTAATAATGATTTGACCGTCTTTTGTAGAGACGTTATTTAAGCCAGCGCAAACCTGACTAAAATGGTCGGCTATTTTCCCAAAAAACGGCTCAAGGTAACAGTAAAATCGTATGCCAATTCCTGAATCAACGGGATAGACGTAACCGATTCATCCTAAAACTGACACCTTTTGCGACAAATTCGTTACAAACGTTAACCATTGTAAATGCCCGTGGCCACGCAAGACTTCTCGATCAAAAAACAGTAACCTCTTTCGTCATTAATATTGTTCGGTCTGACCAGGTTATTTTTACCTGAGCCAGAAGTCTTGATCTCATTCATTAACTGTGACGACCATTGATTTGTGAATACTGTACCTTCGCTGTTCCCATTTGCGCTCCAGAGGGAGTTGATTAAGAGAGCGTCAATCATCAGCTTTCTGCTGTTGTCAGGCTGTTCAACCGTCGCGATCACCACAGAGACGCAACAGCAAGCGCCTTTTGAATTTCTGCCTCCAGCTGAACAGCCCGACGCCACCGAGCCACTCAATTCCGTCAAGCAAGAGTCCACTGCAGATGCTGCGCTGGTCAATAAGCTCTCAGCCGACGAGTTAGCCCCCCCAACCCGGTGGGTTGAGAGCTTTCAGGACCCCTTGCTGACTCGCTGGGTCGACAACGCCATCGGCAACAACTTTGACTTGCTGGAAGCCAAAGCCAGAGTGGAAGCCGCCCAGCAACAGCGCCGCATTGCCGGAGCCCCGTTGTGGCCATCGATGGATCTGGGACTGAACGGTCAGCGCCAGAAAAACAATCGCACGGCAGGTACGACCGATGCCAATACTTCCTCCAACGCCTCCCAATACCGCAACAACTTTCAGGCCGGCGTGGACATCGCCTGGGAAGTCGACCTTTGGGGGAAATTGGGCGATAGCCTGGACGCCGCCGATTATCGCTGGCAAGCCGAACAGGCCCTGTTCGACAGCTCACGCCTGTCCATCGCGGCACAAGTGGCCAGAGCCTGGTACAACGTCACCACACAACACCTGCTCACCAAGTTGTTTCAGGAGCGGGTCGACAATCTGAGCACCAACCTCGACGTTATCCAGAGTGGCTACCGACAGGGGATTAACGCCGCTCTTGATGTGTATTTGGCACGCACGGACCTGGCCGGCGAGCGCAGCAACCTGCTGCTGCAACAAGCCATTGAAATCGACGCCATCCGTCAATTGCAGTTGTTGTCCGGGCAGTACCCCTCGGGAGCACTGCCTGACCTTGCCAATTACTCATGGCAACTGCCCCCCTTGACCGCGCTGGATACCGAGGCGCTTAACGCCCAAACCGTACGTCACCGCTATGACCTGCAAGCCAGTTTTCTGGAACTGCTAGCCAGTGATAAAGACCTCGCCGCTGCACACAAGGCGCGCTTCCCCTCCTTTCGACTGACTGGCAGCGTGGGGGATTCCAGCGATGAGTTCGACCAGCTGTTTGATCCGGCTTCCCTCGCCTGGAATCTGTTAGGCAATTTGAGCCAGCCACTGTTTGCCGGCGGTCGTTTAAAAGCTCAGGAACAACAGCAGCTCGCCATCGTCCAACAAAAGGAACAACAATATCTAAAAACACTGCACACGGCTTTCAGTGAAGTAGAACAGGCCATTACCAATGAGTCCTCTCTCAAAGCTCAGCTGCAGCAAGTGCGCAGCGCCAAGGAACTGGCTGAGGCCGCCGAAGAATTAGCGTTTGAAGAGTATCGACAAGGCTTACAGGACTACACTTCGGTGCTGGAAGCCCAGCGCCGGGCCTTCAACGCGCAGAACACTTACGTCAGCATACGCAATCAACTGCTGCAAAACCGCATCAGCCTGTTTTTAGCCCTTGGCGGCGATTATCGATGAGACCTGAGTCAATGGAAGTCAAACGCAAACAACTGTTAACCGCTGCCGCCGTACTTGGGGGCTTTCTATTACTCGCTATCGTTATTGCCAACAACGGTCCCAGCCCCAAGCGACACACAGCCCCCGCCAAGCCGTTGATCAAAGTGAACAGCCAGGTCGTTCAACCGACTGAATTTCAATTCAAACTGTCCAGTTTTGGTAGCGTCCAACCCAGAACACAGAGCTTATTAGTCTCTCAGGTCAATGGCGTCATTATTGAAGTCAACCCGATATTTCGCGACGGTGGCTTTTTCAACAAAGGGGATGTCCTGGTTCAGATAGATGATCGCGACTATCAGGCTGCCGCCAAAGTGGCCAAATCTGAACTGCTGCAGGCGCAGTTAAGCCTGGAAGAAGAAAAGGCCCGCTCCCATCAGGCACAAAAAGACTGGCAACGTCTGGGCGACGGCGAGCCCGCTTCCGATCTTGTCCTGCGTAAGCCCCAGCTGGCCGCGGCACAAGCCCAGCTTTTTTCCGCTCAGGCCAATTTTGAAAAGGCCCAGCTTGACCTCGAACGAACTCGTATTCGCGCCCCCTACAACGGCCGGGTAAAATCGGCGATGGTCGATCTGGGGCAATTTGTGAACAGCAATTCTCAGCTGGCTGAAATTTTTGCCACTGACGTCGTTGAAATTCGCCTACCGCTGAAAAACAGCGAGTTGGCCATGATCAATTTACCGGAAAACTATCGCGGTCTCGCGGTATCCCCCGAAGAGTATCCCGATGTCATGATTGAAAGTGATTTGGGAGAACATCAGCAATGGCAGGGGAAAATTGTTCGCACTGAAGCCGCCATCGATGAAAACAGCCATCAATTGTATGTAGTGGCCCAGATTCAAGATCCGTTTGCGGTGGCACAGAGCGACAAGACCCCGCTCAAAATCGGTCAATACGTCACCGCCCGTATTGATGGAAAAACCGTAAAAAATGCCCTGGTGGTTCCCGCCAGCAGCGTCTATCAAGGCAGTTATTTATACGTCATTGAAAATGGCGCCTTGCAACGTCGCAACGTTGCTTTGAGCTTCCAAACGTCCGAACAAGCCGTCATCAGCCAGGGGTTAACTCCCGGCAGTGAAGTCATCGTTTCGCCGCTGGGTCAAGTCACCAGTGGAACCCTGGTCTCGGTAATGCAGCAGAAGCCAGAGTCCGACACCAGTGACGTCTCCCCCACCCTGCAGGCAGCGAATGGCAACTCGCAACATAATGCCGCAGGAGAGCAGCCATGATTGCCTGGTTTACCCGCAACCATGTGGCGGCCAACCTGTTGATGGTGCTGCTGCTGTTTATGGGTCTGTTTTCATTGCAAACCCGGATTCCGCTGGAAATCTTTCCCACGATGGGCAGCGACCGAATTGCCGTGGATGTCTCTCTGCGAGGCTCGACCCCGGAAGAAGCCGAACAGTCAGTCGCCATTCGGGTGGAAGAAGCCGTCCAGGATCTGGAAGGCATCAAAAAAATCAGCAGCCGCTCCAGCGAAGGCGGGGCCTCTGTCGATATTGAAGTCGACAGTGGCTACGACCCTCGCGAACTGCTGAACGATGTCAAAACCCGCGTGGATGCCATTAACACGTTCCCCTCTGAAGCCGAAAAACCGGTCATCAGCCTGGATATCTGGACCCGTGATGTGATCAGTGTGGCGGTTGCCGGCAATCTCACCGAAAAGGAAATCCGCCTGCAGGCCGAACGGGTACGCGATGATTTGTTGCAGATCCCGGGGATTACCCAGGTGGAGCTTGACGATGTACGCGATTATGAAATTGCCATTGAAGTGCCTCAGGATCGCTTGCGCCAATACAGCTTGCAACTGTCCGACGTGGCCAATGCCGTCAACAACAGCTCGCTCGATCTGTCTGCCGGCAATGTCAAAACCTCCGGCGGTGAAGTCCTTATCCGCCTTAAAGGACAGGCTTACAATCGCCCCCAGTTTGAAAATATCGTGGTGGCCACCAACCCCGATGGCAGCATTGTGCGTGTCGGTGACATTGCCACAGTAAAAGACGCCTTTACCGAAGACCCCATGCGCAGCCGTTTCAATGGTCGTCCAGCGGCCATGATCGAAGTGTTTCGCGTCGGCAGCCAAAGCGCCATCGATGTCGCCACCAAGGTCAAGCAGTACGTTGCCGATCAGCAGGACCAACTGCCAAACGGGCTGGAAGTCTCTACCTGGCGAGATAAATCCAAGATTGTCAAAAGCCGCCTGGAAACCCTCGGCACCAGCGCACTTCAGGGCGGTATTCTGGTGTTGGCGTTACTGACCCTGTTCCTGCGACCCTCCGTAGCGCTGTGGGTCTTTATCGGGATCCCGGTCAGTTTCATGGGGGCTTTTATCGTCATGCCCTTCTTTGGCATTACCCTCAATCAAATGAGCCTGTTCGGCTTTATCCTGGTGCTGGGCATTGTGGTGGATGACGCCATTGTCACCGGAGAAAACGTCTACCGGCATCTGCAAAATGCCGAAGACGGGGAATACGCCGCGATTGTGGGCACCCAGGAAGTGGCCGCACCGGTCACCTTCGGGGTACTGACCACCGTCGCGGCGTTTATCCCCATGGCCATGATTGAAGGCCCCAGGGGAGTGTTGTTTCAAAATATCGCTGTGGTCATTATCCCAATTTTGCTGTTTTCCCTGATTGAATCCAAATTTGTGCTGCCGGCACACCTGAAATTTTTGTCAGTCGGAAAAAAACGCTCAAGCGGTCGCCTCAGTCGCTGGCAGCAAAACTTTGCCAACGGCTTCGAAGCGATGATCCTGCGCTACTATCGGCCACTGCTCACCCACTGCCTGAAAAACCGCTACGCCACCCTGTCGGTGTTTATCGGTATTCTGCTGGTCATTGTGTCCCTGATCGCCAGCGGCTGGTCTCGCTTTGTGTTTTTCCCGCGGGTGGAATCCGAGACCATCACTGTGTCACTGGTCATGCCCACTGGCACCCCGTTTGATGTCACGGACCAGCACATTGAACGCATCACCGAGGCCGCCATGGCCATTCAAAACCAGTACCGTGACCCCGACAGTGGTGACTCGATTGTCATGAACATTTTGTCGTCCACCGGTAACGCCGGAAGAGGTCAACGCGGCACCGGCACCGGCCGTGTACGACTGGAAATCGTTCCGCCGGAAGAACGACATCTGCAAACCTCAAATCGGGAAATTGTCGGTGCCTGGCGCACTCTGATTGGAGAAATTCCGGGAGCCGAGGAAATCACCTTCCGCTCGGAGTTGATGCACATAGGCAATCCGGTCGAAGTTCAGCTGAGCGGCAACAACGGCGAGGATTTGCAGCAGGTTTCTGAACTGGTAAAACAGCGATTAACCAAACACGAAGGTGTCTTTGACATCACTGACAGTTTGGCCGCCGGCAAACAGGAGTTGCAGATTCAATTAAAACCCCATGCCTACGCACTGGGCCTCACCGAGTCCGATGTCATCCGTCAGGTGCGTGAGGCATTTTATGGCTACGAGGCCCAGCGAATCCAGCGCGGCCGGGACGATGTCCGGGTGATGGTTCGCTTCCCTCTGGCCGAACGCGAAGCCATTGCCAACCTGCAGGACTTCCGTATTGTCACCAGCGATGGCCGCAGCATTCCAGTTGCCCAAATTGTCGAGCTGGTACCTGGGACCAGCCCGACTACCATCTATCGCAACGACCTGAAGCGCACCTTGAGCGTGGTGGCCGATATCGACAAGGGCGTTGCGAACATGACGGTGATCAACGCCGATTTACGCCTGTATCTAGACGACGTTCTGCACCAGTACCCAGGCGTCTCTTACTCGCTGGAAGGTGAGGCACGGGAGCAGGCGGATTCTTTCCGCAGCCTGACCTATGGCCTGTTGTTTGTGCTATTCGCCATCTACAGTCTGCTGGCCATTCCCTTCAAATCTTATTGGCAGCCGTTGATTGTCATGTCGGTGATCCCGTTTGGCACCATCGGGGCGTTTGCCGGTCACTGGCTGATGGGCATTGACCTGACCATTTTCAGTATTCTCGGAATTCTGGCTCTGGTGGGGGTACTGGTAAACGACAGCCTGGTGCTGGTGGATTACATCAATCAGCAACGGCATAAAGGCATTCAGCCTCTGCAGGCTATTCAAACCGCTGGCGCGGCTCGCTTTCGACCCGTTATGCTTACCTCCATGACCACCTTTATGGGATTGATGCCGCTGCTGTTTGAACAGAGTACCCAAGCGCAGTTCCTGATTCCCATGGCCGTGTCACTGGCTTTTGGGATTCTTTTCGCAACCTTCGTCACGCTGTTGATGGTGCCGATCAATTACCTGATTGCCTGGGAGTTGAAACAAAAACTGTCAGGCAAGCAAGTCGAGTTTCAGACCCACTACGGCCAGGAATAACTCAACAGCCCGACAATTGTTTAACACACAACGGGAGCCGGCCCTGCTCCCGTTTTTTGGCCCTGTTCCGGCTTTTTCTAGATACGCCAACCGCAGATCACGACGAGCGATGCCTTGCTAACTCAGAAATGCCTTGGCTGTGCGATTAAAATCAGCCGGCTTTTCCGCGTGCAGCCAGTGGCCGCAACCGGTCAGGGTCTGTATTTCTGCCCCCGGAGTGAAGCGATCAATGGCCGCCTGGTAAGTGTCCTGGACATACTCGGAATTACCGCCACGTATGTACAAACAAGGTCCTTCAAACGCCTGCACAAACACCGGTGCACAGCGAATATCGGCATAATTTTTTTTCAGGGCGTCCAGGTTACAGCGCCATTGATAGCCTCCTTGAGGGGAGCGCACCAGATTCATCAACAGAAAGCTGCGTACACCGGGTTCTTCGATGTATTCACTCATCACCTGGTCGGCTTCCGCACGGCTTTTCACGGTTGCCGTATCGACGGCATCCAGCCCCTCCAGGATCAGCTGATGGTGGGGTTGGTAATCCACCGGGGCAATATCGGCCACCACCAGTCGGTTAAGGCGCTCCGGAGCCAGTTGCGATAACTGCAGCCCGACCTTGCCACCCAGAGAGTGTCCAAGCAGGTCGACTTTGTGCCAGCCTTTGGCGTCCAATAGCCGGATCAGATCCTGCGCCATCTCGGTTTGCGACATGGTATCGGCGTGGAAGGAGCGACCGTGATTGCGCAAATCCACCAAACTGACCGGACGGTTGTCGAACGCTCTCGCAATGCCCATCAGATTTTCGGAGGCACCAAACAAGCCGTGTACCAGTATTAAAGGAGTCCCCGCAGACTCCGGGTTTTCATCCCGGCAATAGATCAAGTCAGACATACAAACTTTTCACAAACCTCGTCATTTCGCTGTAACTAATCAGCGGCTAGATAGTATTAATGGCCTGGCGGACTGACGCCGCCTGGACCCGGTTTCATACCTATTGTTCGAACACCCCAGATCGTGCAGGGCCAGCTTACCGCCGCCGGGCATTTTTCGCCACCCTGCTCCGTCTAAATGTATGTCGGTTAACAATTTGAGGGGGGAAGAAGCCAAGGACAATATCGAGGAGGGTTATTCAAGAGTCCGGCGCAATCCATCGGCCAGTTCATCAGCACCTCTCTGCAGGGGGCCAGTCACCGCAGTGGCCGTAATATGCCCCGTTCCCGAAACAGGCTCGAGGCCCGGCGGGTAATATCGCTCTGGAACGCTTTTTCGTAATTAACGTCCAGCACGTAAGCTTTGGCGCGCAGACGAATCGACAAGCGTTCGGCCACCTGCACCTCTTCAATTGAGAACGTCACCGGCTTCTTCAAGTAGGCATAACGGCTGGTGACAATGACCTGCCGGACAATATCCTCGGCCTCCTGGATATCCGCATCAAGGGCGAGGTGAAACTCCGTCACCACCATCATGTCCATGGCCCCCAGATTGCCGGAAGCCACCACATCGGTAATGAAACGTGAGTTGGGAATCGTCACGATGTTGTCGTCCAGGGTTCTTAAGCGCACGGTTCGCAGCGTAATGGCCATGATTTCCCCGTACACATTTTCAAACGAAACCCGATCTCCCACCTGAAAAGGACGATCAAACAACAGGATCAGCCCCGAGACCAGCGAAGCTGCCACATCTTTCAGGGCGAAGCCAAAGGCCACCGCAGCGGAGCCACCAACGGCGATCATAAACTCCTGGGGGGGGCGCAACACTCCCACTACCAACACCACCCCACCGACGATATACAGGGTAAAACTCATCAGCGTGGAAAGCTGCATAATGAAAAAGCGACGCGTTGGGAAACGCATCATAATACGTTCCATGAAGTAGCGGATACACCAGTTAATCAGCCACAAAACAAGAATACTGGCAACCAACAGGATCAGCGTTCCGGTATTAAACATCTCGACAAAGGCTGTCAGCTCATCGGCAAAATTGTCTTCATTCATGCAACAGATTTTTCCTCGACAAAAGCTTCATGATCGTGGGATACCAGAGGGGAACGATGCGATAGCGACGCTTCTCGGAACGCTGAATGAAACCGGCATCAAAAGCAGTTTTCAACGCAGTACGCACCACCCGCTCCGGCAACGCCGTGGACTCCACCAATTCGTCGCTGGTCATATTCTCGTGGATGATGATGGCCGCGTAGACAAAGTGAAGATCGTTACTCAATTGCTCCAGCCATGCCCCCGACTCCTCCTCTGGCAACCCCACCACCGCGGTATTACCGGTCAGATGTATCGACGTCATCCACAACTTCAGGGCCAGCATCGGATTACCCAGGCAGGCATCCCAAAGCAGGCTGAAATATAACTGTTCGGCGTTGCGGATACTGCCCGCTTCCGGCCCTCGAGTCGCGAGCAGAATATCGTCATAACGGATTTTGAAGCCGCTAAGGTGGTTGCGTGACAATATCAGTGATCGCACTTCGTTCTGCGACCAGGGACGGGCAACGGTGATATGGCGAAACTGATAGTCCTTGCCGTAAACATTACTCAAATAGGCCCAGCTCTGATTGTTGATAACAATCAGCCAAAAGACATTTTCAACCCGGGCGTTGGTCATCCCCAATAGCGTTTCCCAAGCGCTAAGCCCCCCCACTCGACGCAGAAACAAGTTCTGCGCATTATCCAGAATCATCAGCGTCGGCTGCCGCTCGGCATCACTGCGAACCAGCGCCGACGGGCCCTCTTCGAGATTAGCGTTTAACGCCTCCCCCAAAAGACTCAGTGTGCCTGCGGCCGTAATTGTTTTTGCCGGCACCTCAACAAAGCGCACCACGAGTTCCGGATGTTCTTGCTCCATTTCTTCCTGCAGGCGATGCAGAACACAGGTTTTTCCGGCGCCGCGAGCACCGCTCAACAATTGTGAATTTTCAGAGGCCTTGTCCTCCAGCCACAAATCCAGGCTCTTGCGTACCTTGGTGCACAGGCCAGAATCAATGAACGGAAGCTCGTCATTATGGTCAGCCCGAAACCAGCGCTCGTACTCAGCCATAGCGGCACTGTCGGACGCGACCTCGGGTTCTGCAGCCTCGGCAGTGGCGGCCCGTAATTTGAAACTTCGGGCAAAGACTTTGCGATACCAATCATAATCAAACAGAGCTTTATGCAGAAAGCCACCCAACAGCGCTAACAGCAAAGGCGGCGCTGCGATGGGGGCCACCAGCAGAAACAGCCGAGCTCCCAGCAATTTTTCAATACCCCGGTCGAACTGAGAGGGCAATACCGATTTCAGTGCATCAATAAAATCCTGACGACGGCTGCGCAACAACAAACCAATTGCCAGCAAAAAAGCCACCAGGCTCACCCACTGCCAAAGGTCCAGCAATTTCGAGGGGCCAACAGCCAGATAAATAAAGTCCTTGATCAACAGCGGCAACACTGCCAGTGCCGCAGCGCCACGGGCATAACGCTGAACCTGCGTCAGTTGTTCTTCATTGATATAGGTTCCCGCCTGCAAGGCAATGCGTTGCAACAACCACTCACCGGCCAGACACAGTAGCCCGTACAGAATGTACAACCGCGCCACAGGAATGACTGAGATCAGCAGCGGCAGATGGTAGTGGGCATAGATCTTTTGCAACAACCACAACCCCAGCAATGCGGTGAACCATGGCAGCAGCAAGGGCAGGCTGGCGGTAATTCGACTGATCTGAGCAGCCAGACGCCGCTTGCGGCTCGATTGTGCAAATCGGCTTTGTAGTCGGGCTGCCGGTGCAGCCAATTTTTGAGCAAAGACCGCCAACAGAACTAAGGCCAGTATTCCCAACAGGTATTCGACAACCTTAATCCAACTCCGAAAACGCGAACCGTCTCCACTGACTCGATGATGACGATTGATGTGACTGTCACTGACCAGCCACTGCAGTCGATTGTGAAACGCCCTGCCCTCATCGATAAGCAGTCCTTGCCCGATTTTCTCTCCCACCAGGTTAAATTCGCTCTCATGAAATTGCCACAACCAGGCACGAACATCATTGAGGGCATTGCGCTGGACCAGAATGTCCAACTCGGCCAATCGGAAGTATTCCCGACTCGCGTCCCGGACGGTCTCGGGCAACGCCTTGTATATGTCGTCCGCCGGCTCACTGTCGATGGGGCCTTTCTCATAGGAGCCACGCCAGAGCGTCAGCAGCTCAGCAATCCGTCGCGGAGTGACCTCCAGGTTAACCGCGGTCAACAAACCGAAGAAGCCACGTCGCAGGTTGCTAAGCTGAACCGACACCGCATCGCTGGCAGAGCGGACAGCCTCCAAGGCCTCCGCTGTATCGTCACCCAGCTCGGATGTCTGGTCGGTATTAATGAGCGTATGCAGCACTTCACCCTGTGTCATCAGGCGCTGACGGGAGCGCCAAACGCTTTCCAACGCTGATAGCAAGGCCTTGGGTTGCCCCAACCAGCCCGCCCGCTGGCGACGTAATTTTTCCCGCACCCGGGTTAACTCATCCCGCGTGGACTGATATTTTTCCTGCAGGGAAGGACAATCGATATCGGCGGGCCACTGCCGTGGATCACCGGCGACCATAGCCGGAGGAATCACCTCAACAAGAGTCAGGTTTGATGAAAATTGATCGGAGTAAACCGACCCGAATAGAGCCCGACGAGCATTGGCCGCGGCCAGCTCTCGCTCCAGCGACTGTAACAGCGCCTCGCCATCACGACACTCTGAAAACCCCTCAGCCGAAGTTCTGGCCTCCGCCATCTGGGGCGCCAGGCAATATATTGCAATAAGGCAGGCAATCCGTATAAAGGCCAAGTTCCCTGAATGCACTGACGACGCCGCTCCGTTAGCTGATATTACCGGCCGTTTACACCACATATGGTGAGCCGGGGACTGTTCCAGTATTGAGAGAGATTCCCTGCGGTTATAAATGCCAGTGGCGCAAAGTCTTCCCAAGCGATAATGCGGCCTTTAGTTTTCGGCCATGCAAGAAATTATAGACGCTGGCGCGAAATTGACGGTCGATTTAACAGCGCTCGATCTCCATCAGGTAATAACCTTGATAGCGGTAACATTATCCAGTCCTGTCAGAGCCGTCGCTCCGTCAAGAAGTTGGCGCGAGCAACATCCAACACGTTGTTTCCGAGCTGGTGGATAGCCCGATTTCGTCTAGACTTTGAAACAGTTCTAACTTTGTGCAGCTAACGACTACTTCCATCCTCATGTTTTCCTATAAGGAGATTCACATGCCAACTCTTAAGTTGATTGCATTCCTGACCGTCCTGCTCGCTTCAACCTTTTCCTGGGCCGACAAAACCGCCGGAGACATGGTTGATGACAGCGTCATACAAGCGGAGGTTAAGGCCAAGTTGGTAGGCAAAGATTTCCTGGCCGGCATGGGCGTCAATATCGAAACCCACAAAGGCGTTGTGCAGCTGGGCGGTTTTGTCGAAGACCCAGCCAAAGCGGCACAGCTGGCGGAACTGGCCAAATCTGTGGAAGGTGTGCAGAAAGTCGATAACCAACTGCACCAAAGGGATCCTGATCGCAGCGCAGGCCAGTCTATGGACGATACTCTTGCCACCACCCGCATCAAGGCCGCTATATCCAAAGCAGACCTCGGTGACGGTCTCAAAATCAACATTGACACCTACAACGGCGTGACCTTACTGACCGGCTTTGTTGCCACCCAAGAGCAAAAAATGCGTGCCGGGGATCTCGCCAAGGAAGACAAGAACACCCAAAAAGTCATCAACGGAATCTATGTGATGGATTAAGGGGGTGCAAGGATAGAGTGGCGATGGAGTGAGTAAGCCACGAACTATTTAATTGACGCCTTGTTATGGGTTTGCGCATCCGCACGTCGGCCAGAACCCTGGGAAAACCTGATGAATACCGGCTTCATCAGGTCGTCTCAACCCAGTTAAGCAAGTCAAGGTCTCCAATCCGGACTCAGCTTTTTTTCACCCAGCCTTTGCACCAGCCTTGCGGTGCAACGCTGAAGCCGGGGAAGATGGCGCACCCCCCGCGACTTTGCCCTGTGTCCCGATAATGCAGGCAATTATCACACCGTGCGCCAGAACTCTGGTCGTAGACGGCCGGATCCGCATCGGCAATATCGTCGACATAACTGAGGGCTTTGGCGGTGGGTTGCGAGCTGTCCAGTGGCTTTAAGGGAGCGTCGGTGGCCAGTAGTTTGTGGGAAACAGCGCTCATGCCAAAGAGTGCCAGTAAAGGTCCAACTGTTATTACGGTTCTTCTTTTCATCACTTTTCCTCAACTATTGGAGTCAGGTGTTGATGAACAAAGCAGATCCCTTTACGGATAAGCGGCTCTTGAAACCGTAGATTCGACTTTGCTCTTTTTGACACTCCTGCTTGCCTGTTCCATGAGTTCCTTTATTCATAAAAATTCCACCCCTGAAGCCTAGCAGCTAACTCGACAGTCCGACCAAGCCAATCACAAAAAAGATCAGGCTGACATTGCGCTGACCGTTGATCATTAATTTAATCTTACGATGGCAGCCAGTATTGCCTCTCAAAGCTCTTAATCTCCCCTTAAATTGTGACTCTAAACTCTTGTCTTTCTGGCCAATGTGATGAGTTCCAGCCGCGTGGATGAAACTTCAGGCGACTGCTATGCTTTGGTGAGTGCGTCTATTAACTCACGAACGCTTTGCCCATATCGTCACTATCGAAAGCCTGGGGGTTCTCCTTACCCTGAAGCCCTTCATATCCTGCAAGGACACCGCTACTGCATGAAGCCGTCAATGCCCATGACGTCAACGTCCCCTCTATTTGAGTTACTGACAGACCAACAAGACGGCGCTGTTCTGGTGCTTTCCGGCGACTGGGTTCAGGGGCAGGCCCACCCGGGTTTTGATAAGTTGCAGCACGACTTAAAAAAACTGGGGCCTAAGGCAATGGTCGTGGACGGCGCTGCGCTGGGTGCCTGGGATTCCATACTCGTGGCCTTCCTGCTGCAGTGTTTTAACTTGTGTCGTGATCAACACATCAGCTTCCACAGCCGCGCCCTGCCTGCCACGGCCAAAAGCCTGCTTCAAATCGCTACTGCGGTTCCCGCCCAGGCACCTTTGAGCTCAGTCCCCCAGCCCTGGTATGCCACGTTCAACTTCCACCGACCCCTGCGCCACCTGCATAAAACCGTCAGGGAATCGCTGGAATTTACGGGTGAACTGACAATCGCCCTCTGGCAGGTTGTCACGTTTAGGGCGCATACGCGCTTCAGCGATTTTCTCGGCTTCTGCCATCAGGCCGGGCCCGATGCCTTCGCCATCATCAGCCTCACCAGCGTACTGGTGGGCATGATTCTGGCCTACCTGGGGGCGGAGCAATTGAGCCAGTTCGGTGCCGAGATTTATGTCGCCGACCTCGTCGTCATTGGCACCCTGCGTGAAATGGGTGTGCTGATGACGGCGGTGGTCATGGCTGGGCGTACTGGCGCCTCATTCGCCGCTCAACTGGGCACCATGCAAACCAATGAGGAGATAGACGCAATTGTCACCATGGGCATTTCCCCGGTGGAGTTTCTGGTAATACCGCGCATTCTGGCACTGGTGGTGATGATGCCCCTGCTCACCTTGTATGCCAATCTGCTCTGCATCATCGGCGGGGGTATTGTGGCGGGAGGCATGGGAATTGCCCCACTGTTGTTTTTCAATGAGGGTAAGGACGCAATGACACTGGCGCATCTGAATGTCGGCCTGTTAAAAAGTGTGGTGTTCGGCTTGCTCATTGCGGTGGCCGGCTGCCGGGCTGGCATTAACTGCGGACGCAGCTCTGCCGCCGTGGGCAAAGCCACCACCGAAGCCGTGGTCACCGGCATTGTCTACTTGATCATCGCTGACGCCGCGATCAACATCCTGTTCCAGCAAGCGGGGATCTGATGACCGACGCACACATTTCCGTACGCGACCTGACCATGGCTTATGGCTCCAGAGTCATCCAGCGGGATCTGACGTTTGACATCAATCATGGTGATATTTTTGTCATTATGGGTGGTAGCGGCTGCGGCAAAAGCACCCTTCTCAAACATTTGCTCGGCCTGATTGAACCCAGCCAGGGCGATATTCTGTACGCCGGAGAAAGTTTTGTGCACGCCACTCCTGAACGGCGCGATAGCATGCGCCGGGGCTGGGGCATTACCTACCAAAGCGGTGGACTCTTTAGCGCCATGAGTCTGGCCGAAAATATCGAATTGCCGCTGCAACTGTACACCGACTACTCGGCCTCTGACCGGGCCGACATCATCGCCTACAAACTCGCCCTGGTAGGCCTGGACGGTTACCAGCATTTCTACCCCTCTGAAATCAGTGGCGGGATGCGTAAACGCGCCGCCCTGGCCCGCGCTATTGCACTGGAACCTGACATCCTGTTTTTTGACGAGCCCTCCGCGGGACTGGATCCCATCAGTTCAAGCCTGTTGGATGAATTGATTCAGCAATTACAAGCCTCAATCGGGGCCACCGTGGTGATGGTGACTCATGAATTACCCAGCATTTTCAGCATCGCCACCAACTCGGTGTATCTTGACGCTGACTCAAAAACCATGATCGCCTACGGCGACCCCAAACACCTGCGCGACCACAGCGACCAAGCCATAGTCCGGCAATTTTTGACCCGGACAGCCAGCCATCCGGCCAAGGAGCACACATGAGTGAAAAAAACAGTCACTTCACCATGGGTATGTTTATCGTGGGTGCCCTGCTGATCGCCATCACCATCATAAAATTTGCGGTCGGCACAGGCTTTGGTGAAGACCGCGAGAAAGTCATAATGATCTTCGAGGGTTCGGTCAAAGGCCTGAACCTCGGCGCACCAGTGACATTGCGCGGTGTTCAGATTGGCCAGGTCACCGACATCGAACTGCAACTGGAATCCGAAACCGCCAAACTGATTATGCTGGTCGTGGCTGAAGTCAGCGGGGAAAATATTCGCCGGACCGGAGACGTCCGCGAGGACCTGCTGGATGAAATGATTGCGCGCGGTCTGCGTGCGCAACTCAACACCCAGAGCCTTCTCACCGGCCTCTTGTACGTGCAGTTGGATTTTCACCCGGAAAAGGCCCTCAACCTGGTCAACATCCATTCGCCCTATCAACAGATACCCACCATCCCCACTGACCTGGAGCGCCTGACCCAGGAACTGGAATCGTTTGACCTGGTGAAGCTGGCCACGGATATGGAGAGCATCGCCTCAAGCGTTGCGTCTTTTGTGGGCAACGAAGATTTCCAGAAGCTGCCAGCACAATTAACGGCGTCCATCAACTCGGTGCAGCAACTCAGTGACAAACTGCAAACGCAAGTTGACAGCACCGGCTCTCGATTGGACAAATTACTGGAAGATACTAATAACACTGTCGAGCTGGCCAATACCGAACTGCTACAGGTGGCACAACTCATTCGACAAAACCTCAAGCAGCTGGAGCAAGCGATCAGTAGCTTCGAGACCGGCCTTAAGAATTTCAATGGCTTGGTGGATTACGATTCCACCACAGTCTATGAACTTAACCGAACACTGAAGGAACTGGGTGAAGCTGGCCGAGCCTTCAAAGATCTGGTACGCACCCTGGAAGAAAACCCCGAATCACTGCTGCGTGGCAGAAAAGGCGAGGAATAAAAATGCACTCCACCCTGCGCATAAGCCTGACAGCTGTTCTTCTGGTTTCGCTACTCGCAAGCTGTGGCACCACCCCACCCAGCAATTACTACATCCTCCGCGCCCACGCACTGCCGCCTTCAAGCAGTAGCTCCATGTCGATCGGTATTGGTCCAATCCGAGTGCCTGAGTATCTGCAAACGAATGTTCTGGCGACGTCGCAAGGCGGCAATCGACTGGACTTCGTCAAGGAAAATCGCTGGGCTGAGCCGTTGGAAGCCGGAATTAATCGAGTGCTCTCTCTTAATCTGGCTGGTCTGCTGCAAACCCAGGACGTTCGCAGCTACCCCTGGAACCCTAGATTGCCACCGGATTATGCATTAAAAGTGCAAGTGCTGGAGCTGGAAGCCACCGCAACCCACGCAAACCTGGTGGTCGAATGGGTACTCCTGCGCGCTACCGACGAGACCAGCGTGCGTCGTCGTATTTCGCAATTCAGCACAGCACTGGACAATACCCAGGCGGAAACCATTGCAAGTGCTTACAGTGAACTGTTTTACCAGCTCAGTGAGCTCACTGCGGCAACGATCCGCCAAGTGGCGGATGAGACCACAGCACAGAAATCCTCCCCCTGAAGATCCATTCAAAAACGCCCGCTGGGGTAAAAGGCCTGTCTTTAGGTGCTGGCGTCATGACTGCCCGGATTGCCTGGTCATATTGACAGACAAGCAGAAGACAGCCCCCTTTGCCGATTCAGTCTCAGGAAACCCGCAGTTCCCCCTGCCTCTGCTGACGATCATCCATGGTGATCAGTGAGGTGTTGCCGCCCGCCGCGGTGGTGTCGGTACTGATGGACTTCTCCACCACCAAACGCAACAGCAGTCCCGCGGCCGGTGCTTCCAGCAACAACGGCAGTATGGCACCCTCGTGTTTGGCCAGCGTTTGACGCAGGCCAGGTGTTAGCGGTGAACCGACTGCAGCCAGTACCCCCTGCAAACGACTGTCCATCAACACCGCCTGTGCATGGGCCAGGCTACGCACACGGATGACCGATTCCGGCAGACCGGAATGCTCCAGCAAGCGAACAATCTCTTGCATCGGCTCAAGCTGACCCGCGTCGGCGACCACCACCAGGCGGTTGCCCGACAACACCGTCGCCAGCAACTTCAGCAGCTGCTGATCAACACTTTCAGCGTCATCACAGAAGAGCGCCAACAGACCGCGAGCTTCCAGCAACCATTGATTGCGTTCACCGGTGGGGCCTGGCAAGGTTACCGCCTCAAACAATTGCGAGCGTGCCTGCCGCAACAACTGCTGCGTCGCAGTCAGCAACGTATCCAGCGGCAGCACCAGGGAAGATTGACACACCAACTCACTCAAAAAGGTTTTCACCACCGCACAGCGCTGCTCCGCACTGGACGCTGACCAGCTTGCCAGCTCTGGCCAGGAAGTTGCGTCCGCTGCGGCCTCGGCCAGCTCCACTGTATTCCTTACCAGCACCGGCTGTGAAGTCTGATCCTCAACAGCAGTCACCAGCCGTCGTAAATACAGAGGACCACCGGCTTTCGGGCCAGTGCCTGACAAGCCATGGCCACCGAACGGTTGCACACCGACAATGGCCCCAATCATGTTGCGATTGATGTAGACGTTGCCCACTTTCGCACGCTTCGCCACACGTTCACACACCGTTTGAATGCGGCTGTGAACCCCCAGGGTCAGACCGAAGCCAGTGGCATTAATCTGCTCAATAACCTGATCCAGTTCACTGGCCTTAAACGTGATCAGATGCACCACAGGACCGAAGACTTCCTGCTTCAACACCGACAGATCACTGATTTCATAAAAGTGGGGGGCAAAAAACAGTCCCCCCGAACACGCTTCCGGCAGCTCGCACGCGTACAACAGCTTGGCTCGTTCGCCACAACCGCTCAGATAGTCCCGATGGGCCTGCAGACGCGCCAGTGCACGGGCATCAATCACCGGCCCCACATCGGTACTCAGTAAAGCGGGGTCACCAATGCTCAATTCCTGCATCGCGCCCTGGACCATGTGAATAATTTTCGGCGCGACGTCTTCCTGCACAAACAGTACCCGCAAGGCAGAACAGCGCTGGCCGGCACTTTGGAAGCCGGACATGACCACATCATCCACCACCTGCTCGGGCAATGCGGTTGAGTCAACGATCATGGCATTTTGTCCGCCGGTTTCGGCGATCAGCGGCAGATCCACCTCATCGCGCTGGGCCAGTGCCTGGTTCAACCAGGCACCGGTTGCGGTGGAGCCGGTGAACATCACGCCCCGGATACGCGCATCCGGCAGCAACAGCTCTCCCACCGGTTTACCCGGTGACACGATCAGTTCCACCACCCCCTGCGGCATCCCGGCGGCGTGCATCAATCGCAAGGCAGCCATCGCCACCAGACTGGTTTGTTCCGCCGGCTTGGCCAACACGGTATTGCCGGTCACCATGGCCGCCGTCACCTGGCCCAGAAAAATCGCCAGCGGGAAATTCCACGGGCTGATGCACAAGATCACACCGCGCGCCTGCAGGGCAGGGTCTTGATGCAAACGCTCAGCCTGATCGGCGTAGTAACGACAAAAGTCGATGGCTTCACGCACTTCGGCCACCCCATCAGCCAGCGTCTTACCCGCTTCCTTACAGCACAAGGTCATCAACAGCGCAGCGTTGTGTTGCAGCTGATCGGCCAGATCGCGCAACAATTTTGCACGCGCAGCCACGGGGGTTTGGGACCAAAGGGGTTGAGCCTGCTGTGCACGCTCGAGCTTGTGCAACATGTCTTCAGGGGTGTCATACACCAGCTGCCCCACCACTTCCTCAACGTTAGCGGGATTGGTAATGGCAACCGCCGCAGCCAGTTCCCTGTTTTCGCTCACACCCTGTTGAAGCTGCTGCCAGTGCGCCAGCATATCGCGCTGCAAAGGTTCCAGAGTACTCACATGGGTCAGATCCAACCCTTCGGAATTGGCACGCTGACCGGCTTCACTAGCAGCCCCCTTGTAGAGGTCACGGGGCAATGGAATCCCTGGATGACGGACGCACGACCAGGCGCTGACGGTTTCGACCGGGTCCTGCAACAGACTGTCAATCGACACCGAGGCATCGACAATGTTATTCACAAACGAACTGTTGGCGCCGTTTTCCAACAACCGACGCACCAGGTAGGCCAACAGGTCGGCGTGCTCGCCCACCGGCGCATAGATACGACAGCTGACACCTTCCTCCGCCAGAACCTGATCGTAGAGGGCGTCGCCCATGCCGTGCAGACGCTGGAATTCAAAGCCCTGACGGGAGGCTTGCTCACACTGATCATCCAGCTCCAGAATGGTCGCCACGGTATAGGCGTTGTGGGTGGCAAACTGCGGGTAAAGGCAGTCGCGATACGCCAGCAGGCGCTTGGCACAGGCCTGATAACTCAGGTCGGTGGTGGGCTTGCGGGTGAACACCGGATAGTCTTCGAAACCGCCCTCCTGACTCCATTTGATTTCAGAATCCCAGTAGGCGCCTTTGACCAGTCGCACCATCATCGGCCGACCTTGTTCGCGGGCCAGTTGCGCGACCCAGTCGACCACCAGCAGCGCCCGCTTCTGATAGGCCTGAACCGCCAGGCCAAAACCCTTCCAGCCGGCCAACTCAGGAGCGCGAAACACAGCGGCAATCACCTCCAGTGACAATTCCAGGCGGTCGGCTTCTTCGGCATCAATGGTAAAGCCAATGTCATAACGCTGCGCTTGCAGTGCCAGCATTGTCACGCGCGGCACGAGTTCTTCCATCACCCGCTGGCGATGTGCAAAATCATAACGTGGATGCAGCGCCGATAACTTAATCGAAATGCCCGGGCTGGCGATTGGGCCACGCCCCTGCGCCGCCTGCCCGATGGCGTCAATGGCCTGGCGATAACTGTTGAAGTAACGCTCGGCATCGGCCATGGTGCGCGCACCTTCGCCCAGCATGTCGTAAGAATATCGGTAGCCCTTGTGCTCTTGAACCGTGGCGCGACGGATGGCCCGGCCAATGGTCTCGCCCATCACAAACTGCGACCCCATAATCTGCATGGCCTGGCGAATGGCCGAGCGAATCACCGGCTCACCCATGCGACCCAACATGGATTTGAGCGTGCCCAACTTTTGCCGTTCGGCCTCATCTTTGCGTTGACCGCTGTAATTCACCAGTTTGCCGGTCAGCAACAATCCCCAGGCAGATGCGTTGACAAACAAGGAAGCGCTGTTGCCGAGGTGGGCGGACCAGTTGCCGGCCGATAACTTATCGCGAATCAATTCATCGATGGTGAATTTGTCCGGCACGCGCAGCAGCGCTTCGGCCAGACACATCAACACCACCCCTTCTTCCGTCGATAGGGAAAATTCGTTCAGCAACGCATCGACGCCCCCTTTGCCCACCTGGGCCGCGCGAATGCCTTCCACCAGTTGACGGGCTTTTTGCCAGGCCCGAACCCGGCCCACCGAACCGGTATCCGCCACAGGCAATAAGCGCTGCGCCACCCGATTTTCGTCCTGGCGATAGTCGTCACGCATGGTTTGGATCAGGGCATTGCCCGTGGGTAATGGTTGAGTGGTAAGCATGCTGAGAACCCCAAATAAAATAAGTCATATGTCCTGGATTATAGGGATATTACTGCAAAATATTTTGGCGTTATTCGCTATAATGCAGAATATTATTCTGCAAAAAATGAAACTTTCAGGATCTAAGCAAAGTGGAGAGACCCGATGAAAAACGACAAAAACAAACCGCTGGACCGGATTGACATCGCCATCCTCAAAGCCCTTCAAAACGATGGCCGTATGTCCAATGTGGACCTGGCCAAAGCCGTCAACCTGTCACCCAGCCCCTGCCTGGAACGAGTGCGTCGATTAGAAAGTGAAGGCTATATTGAGGGCTATTGCGCTCGCTTGAATGCCGCCAAACTGGGGCAGAACATGACCGCGTTTATTCAGGTCACGCTGGATCGCACCACTGGCGATGTGTTCGATTTGTTCAAGGAAAAACTGGTGGATATCCCGCATGTGGCTGAGTGTCACATGGTAGCCGGCGGCTTTGATTATCTGGTGAAACTGCGCATCAGCGGCATGGAATCGTATCGGGATGTGCTCGGGCAGCTGGTGGGGCTGCCCGGCGTGGCCCAGACACACACTTACGTGGTGATCGAGCCGGTGAAAAGTGACCGTGGTTTGCCGCTTTAGCGGACTTCCAGCAGCGGTGCGGGTTCAGCCCCCTACTGCAACAGCTGTTCTACCTCGTCAAAGGTTTGTTGAGTCGCCGCTGACGGTGCGCGTGTCAGTAATGACACCACAATAACCGCCAGTGCAGCTGCGAAAAAACCAGGCACCAGCTCATACAAATCGAACCAGCCACCTTCGAGCTGCTTCCAGATCACCACGGTAGCACCACCGACGATGATACCGGCCAAGGCACCAAAACGATTCATGCGCTTCCAGTACAGTGACAACAATAACGCCGGCCCAAAAGCGGCGCCAAAGCCGGCCCAGGCATAAGCCACCAGCCCCAGCACGCTGCTGTCCGGGTTCATCGCCAGGGCCAGCGCAACCAGCGACACCCCGAGCACAGCCAGCCTGGCGGTGATGACCACTTCTTTTTCTCCGGCATCGCGACGCAACACCGCATGGTAGATGTCTTCGGCAAACGAGGACGAGGACACCAGCAACTGGGAATCCGCCGTACTCATGATGGCCGCCAGAATAGCCGCCAACAAAATCCCGGCGATGAGCGGATGAAACAGTGCATTAACCATCACCATAAAGATTTTCTCCGCATCGTCGATACCCGCCGGCATATGGGTTTCCACATACACGAGGCCAATCAACCCCACGCCCAACGCCCCCAGCATGGACAGCAGCGTCCAACCGACCGCAATGCGACGGGCCATGGGCATGTCCTCGGCAGAACGGATGCCTTTGAATCGCGCCAGAATGTGAGGCTGACCGAAATAGCCCAACCCCCAGCCCACCAGTGAGATGACCGCAATGGCCGACAAGGGCGCCCCCTTGGCATCGTGCCACAGGGTCAAGAAATGCGGATTGAGTGTTTCCAGCAGATGAACCGCCTCGCCGGCGCCACCCACGGCCTGCAAGGCCACCACGGGCACATAGACCAACGCCGCCGCCATCAGCAAGCCCTGCACCAGGTCGGTCCAGGAGACGGCTAGATACCCCCCCAAAAAGGTGTAGCCGACCACAAAAGCCGTACCGAGAATCACCGCCCACTGATAATCCATACCGAACACTGTCTCAAACAACTTGCCCCCGGCCACCAGACCAGCGCTGGTGTAAAACAGGTAGAACAACACAATAAAAACCGAGGAGATCAGGCGCAGATGTTTGTTGTCCCCGTCAAAGCGGTTGGCAAAAAATTCGGGCAAGGTGAGCGATTCATTGGCACAGACGCTGTAGACCCGCAGACGTTTGGCCAGGAACAACCAGTTGCAATAGGTGCCCAGCAACAACCCGCCCGCTAACCAGAAGGCTTCAATGCCGGCCAGATAGGCGTAGCCGGGCAGCCCCAGCAGCAACCAGCCACTCATATCGGAAGCGCCGGCTGACAACGCCGATGGCCAGGGCCCCAGCGATCGACCCCCGAGAAAATAATCGGCGGCATTGTTGGTGCGACGAGAGGCGTAAACCCCGATACTTAACATCAAGAGAAGGTAACCGCCCAAGGTGATCACGGTGGCACTGTTGTTTACGAGCATAGGGACTGACCTGATTTACGAGTGTATTTACTTTAAAGACGCTTTTAGTTTGACGATGTATTGGCTTTGGACGCCTGCTGCCAAGCGGCATAACTGCCCAACAATCCAATCACAACACCAAACCCATTGATAGCAATGGCTGCTGACCATGTCCCGAAGGACCGGTAGCCCAGCAGGCTATCTTCCATGTACCGCATCAGGTGTGGAAGAACACCGCCATAGACCAGCAACAGCATCAAGGCCGTATTGCCTAGGGCATACCCGCGGTACTGCCGGGCATAACCCAGCAGTAAGACGGGCACCAACACCAGCAAAGACAAGATGTTGGTGACGTAGGCGGAACCTTCATACAACCCCCGCCCCGTAGCCGACTGCAACCAGATACCACACAAGTTATAACCAATCGCAGCCAGTAGGTAAACAACCTGCAGAACCAGATAAGATTGCAAACGAGTCATCATGGTTTGCGAACTGCCATATCCGCTTCAAGCGCCTGGCGCTCTGCTACCATGTCGCGCACCTGTTGCAGCATCCGTTTGGCATCAAACACCATGCCATCTTTGATCGTGTACACAATACCCTGAGTGCGTTCCAGCTGATGGGTATCGCGGTTGAGTTTCAGGTGGCCCGTGCCGTAGAGCACCTTGAAATTGGTCAGCGGGTTTTCATTCACAATCACCAAATCTGCTTTTTTGCCGATCTGGATAGAACCGGTTTCCTCGGCAATCCCCAACAGTTCAGCACCGTTTAACGTGGCCGCCTGAATCACTTCCAGCGGGTGGAAACCCGCTTCCTGCAACAGTTCCAGTTCACGGATATACCCAAACCCATAGAGGCCATAAATAAAACCGGAGTCGGAACCCGTGGTCACGCGGCCACCGGCATTTTTGTAGTCATTGAGGAACTGCATCCACAAGCGGTAATTTTCTTTCCAGGCCACTTCGTCTTCGGTGGTCCAGTCAAAATGAAAAGAGCCGTGCATGTGGGGGTTGGGCTGAAAGGCGCGATTGATGTAGGGCATGGCGTAGTCATCCATCCATTCCGCTTGTCGTGCCCGCATCAGGTCACGATTGGCTTCGTAGATGGTCATGGTCGGATCCAGGGTAAAATCCAAATTAACCATTTCATCAATGGTCGCCTGCCAGACGTCCGAGCCTGGACTGGCGGTTTGCGTCCACAAACGCCCCGCCTCGGCGAAACGATCCTGCTCATCGTTGTAGTTGTAATCGCTGGGGTATTGCTGCACGCGCTTATCACGAAACATGGCTTCGGGCAGCCCGTACCAGTGCTCCATGCTGTCAAGCCCCTGTCGGGCAGTGTCCAGCGCGTTCATCCGGGACACCGTCACCTGGGAATGATGAAACATGGTTTTCATGTTCAGCTTGTGCGCTTCATCAAGGGCCGCGGCAATGACATCCGGAGCAGCACCCAAAAACTTGATGCCATCGGCGCCCTTTTTATGCACCGCTCGCACCCATTTGCGCGCCGCGTCCGCGGAGCTCATATTCTCGGGCAGCAAGGCATGCACCTTCATGCGCGGGGCGGAAATGTTCCCCGCATCGCTGAGCTGTTTGTGCTTCAGAGTCCACTCCAGGCCCATAAAGGCTCCCGGCTCACGAATGGTGGTGACACCATGGGCCAACCACAATTTGTTGACATACTCAGGGCTGGTCAGCGCCCCGGTAAGACCGTGACTGGGTGTCCCCAGGTGCGCATGGGCATCAATAAAACCCGGCAACACATATTTGCCCGTCGCATCGATCACTCGGGTATTGTCACCATACTGCTTGTCACTTACGGGCATGGAACCGGTACCACCACCGCGCAAATCGACGATGCGGTCGTTCTCGATGACGATGGTGACCGGTCCCTGCGCCGGCGCGCCGGCACCATCAATGATGTTGGCGTTCTGGATCACCAGACGCTGGTAAGGACCTGCGCTCTCTTCCCCCCGCGGCGGCGCGATTGTGGGTGGCTGGATACCCATCGCCACCACCTGAGTGATAATTTCCTCGCCGGGCTCAAACTCGCCCGCCCATACCAGCGTGGGCAACACCAGTGTCGCGATCAATCCGCGCCCAATCTGTTTTATATTCATGATCTCCTCGGTCTATATCACATCGAAATTTTGTTGTTGGAAAAATACAGGCATGAACCCCACGCTGATTCATCCACATGCGCGTCAATGCATAAACGGTTGTTGAAGTTGTTGACGCTCAGCAAGTGTTAACGCTCCGCAACTGTGGATGCTCTGCAAACCATGGTCTGAATCCGCTAAGGCTGTTGAAGCTCCGCTGGCACCAGCGGCGTTGTCATCAGGTGATTGAAGGCCGCCCAGCGTTGATGGATGTCATCGCCACCTTCGCGTTCGACATACTGCTTCACCAGAGCCATGCCGTAGTTGTAACTGATCACGTAACTTCTCAGTGCGCCGATAAAGGCCACCCGCTGAGTGGCCGTCGCCTCAGTTTCCAGCCCAAAGTCAACCAGCCACTGGATGGTCTCCGACTTCGACATGCCCCCGTACAGGTGGCGTCTTGCCGCTTCATTCCAGGAATAAATCAACTCGTGCTTGATGGCCAGATAGCGGCTGTAAAGTTCAAACTGTGACGCATCCAGCCCCGCTAAAGGCAACAGCGTGTCTTTTTCAAACGCCTGCCGTTGCGCCTCGGAAAACACCAGGAAAGGCGCATAACTGGCAATGCCTTCGGCGATGATCGCCTGCGGACCATACAGCGGAATAAAGGTGAACTCTTGCCACTGCTCACGCCGAACCAGCGCGTCGGTCATCACCGCCGCGTGGGTGTGGTGACCGGGATAAGCCTCATGACAACCCAGCTCCAGCGCACGCTCAATGTGAACCGGCACGCTGCGATTGATGTGCACGGTACTGGTGCCATCGCCGTGGTATTCGGTAAACCCCACCCAGGGTTTATCCTCGGTCAGATTGAGTGTGACCGACTCCCCCGCTGGCAGCGGCATAAATTGCTGAGTCCGCTGCTTGCACTCTTGCATCGCCCGCGTCATCACAGACTCAAGCCGTTCAACCGGAATCACAAACTGATCGCGAAAATGCGCCATGCGCTCAGGCAATGCGCCCTCACCGGGAATCAGCTGCTCCAGCTCTGCGATCAATGCCTGAAAATGAGCCTCGCTGCGCGCTGGCACGTCAGCCCCGAACAACAGACGGGTTTCTTCATCAAAACTCGCCGGAAACTGCCCTTGCAACATTTTCGCCCGGGTTACCGAGGCCTCGATACGCGCGAGCAGCAGTTGTCGGCGCTGAGCCAAACGCGGTGTGGACGCCGGCGGCACTGCGTTAAGATTCTGCTGCAATTGCTCTAGCGCCGTTTGTAATTCGACGGCACTGCGGGTATCGGCCTGCGCTTCACTGCGCCAGGCCTGCGGACCGAAATACAAATACTGGTCATGCGCTTTATTGGCCACGGCCAACCCCAGCAGGACAAACTGTCGGGCAATAGGGGCAAGCGGGTCAGCAGGACGCGGGGTTGCCGCGCAAGAGAGAGTGGCGACGAAAGTGCATAGAATAAAAAAGCTCGATCGAAATCGAGCACAAGAAAAGAAAGTTCGCATGAGTCGGCTCCAGCATCCCCGCCACCAGGTGGCGGCGGGGAAAGTTGAAAACCTAAGCGGTGAAATGCTTAGAAATGGTAGGTGAACTCAGCCCCGTAGGTTCTGGGCTCATTGCGATTGGCACTGGTAAAACCAAAGCTGGCGACAGTCTCAACATAGTTGAAGAGATAGCTTTCATCGGTCAGGTTATTACCAAACAGGCTGGCCTCCCACGCGCCACCCTCACTGTAAAAGGTAACCCGTGCATTGAGCAGGCTGTAGCTGCCTTCCTCATAGGTTTCACTCAGCAGATGACTGTCTTTGTATGAGTAGTTCGCAAACATGCGCAACTCACCCAGATCCGCAATCGGCCGGGAGTAATCCACCCCCAAGCTGCCGGTCCACTTGGGTGAAAAGCGCAGAGGTGTGCCGGCGTAATCAATACCGCCGCGTTCAAACTCATCATACTCGGCATCCATCCACGCGGCGTTCAGCATCAGCTTCAAATTGGGCGTCACATGAAACTGAACATCGGTCTCAACCCCTTTAGAGATGGCCTTGCCCGCATTCGCCAGCTGCACCGTCTGACCATTGACCACTTGCACCTGCAGGTCATCGTATTCCATGGCGAAGACAGACGCATTGACCACCAGGCGCTCATCCATCCAGCTGGATTTGACCCCCAGTTCCAGGTTGACCGTGGTTTCGGGATCCACGGACTCCAGAGCTTCCGGCAGCACCATCAGGAAATTGGCACTGGTGAAGTCTTGCACCACAGAAGGATAGGTATTGAAACCACCCGATTTGTAACCGCGGGTCAGGCTGGCATACACCATCGCATCATCGCCGACGAAGTAGTCGACCACCACACGTGGGGAAAAATCGGACCAATTGTCACTCAGCTGGGTGTTGTTCGGGTTGCCATCGGCATCCAGGAACTGGCCTGGAATGGGCATGATGATGCCGTAGCCACCCAGGCCGGCTGCGCCATTGACCTGCAGCGGGTTGTCGTAGTTAATGGATTTGTCGTCGTAGGAGTAACGCGCACCCAGAGTAATGTTCAGTTTGTCCGTGGCGTGCCAGGTGTAATCACCGTAAATGGCATAGCTCTCGGTCTCGGCAGTGACAAAGCTGTCTTCATAGAACGGATTGCCACCATTGGCGCCCAGGAAATCCATCAGGCCAATGATCCAGCGCATGTCTGCGGTTTCTTTGCTGGCGCTCACACCGACAAACCAGTCCGCCTTGTCACTTATGCCGTTGAGCCGGAATTCCTGACTCAGGGTGTCGTTGGTCTCGGTACTGATTTCGTTATTGGCGATAAAATACTCGCTACCATCGTACTCGCGCGCGGCCGACGTCTCATAGGTACGGAAAGCCGTCAGTGAGGTGAAGGTCAAATCATCGGTCATGTCCCAGTTGACGTTCAGCGCATGCGAGCGCATGGTCCGCTCAAAAATGGGCACATTAGGGGCCGCGTCCGGCATCCCTGTAAAGGGATTCAAGTTGCCGTTTACGGCTTTTTCATCGTCGGTGATGGGGGTCAGATCGCTGACCGGGGCCGAGGCCAAGACGCTTTCAGCGTAGGTAGCCACTTCATCGGTACGATTCCAGGAGCTGGAAAATTCCACTTCCACCGTGTCACTGGGCAACCAGGCCAGCTTCACCCGACCGCTGGCGCGATCACGATCATCACCGTCGGGGCCACCCATCGTGTTTTCCTGCCAACCATCACGCTTGCGCACAGAGCCGGACGCACGCAACAGCAGTGTCTCATCAATCAACGGCACATTGACCATGCCCTTGACGGCACGATTGTTGTAATTTCCGACTTCGGCGCCAAGCATACCCGACAACTCATTTTGCGGTTTGGCGGTAATGATACTGATCGCCCCGCCGATGGAATTGCGGCCAAACAGAGTACCCTGAGGACCTTTCAGCACTTCTACCCGCTCAATGTCGAGCAGATCCGACAGCGCACCGCCTTTGCGGGCCGCGTAAACGCCGTCGATGTACACGCCAATACTGGGATCCGAGCCGACACTGGTGACGTTAGAGCCAATGCCACGAATATACGGTGAAGGGAAGGCACCGGAACCACCGGAAACACTGAAGCCCGGTGTGGCGGAGGTCAGGCCCGTAAAGTCACTCGCGCCCAGTTGCTTGACCGCATCACTGCCAAAGGCTGACAGGGCAATCGGCACTTCCTGCAGGCTCTGCTCGCGCTTCTGTGCGGTGACGACGAGTTCCTCAATGGTATAGGCGCTTTCCGTGGCCGGTTGAGCCTGGGCCACACCACTCACTGCTGCCGACAATACACCTGCGGCCATCACTGATGTCAAATTCCGGTTATTCATGTATGACTCTCCTTCAATTTGTTATGGCCAGCATCCTAGCAGCAGCACTTGCCAGCCGCGTATCATTTTACGACAATAGGCATACCACTTTACGACACGCTCAAGGCCTTGGCAGACAAATCATGATTCATCCTTACGATCCCAATAACCCCGTGTTGCTCAACAGTGAGATCTTACTGGGTTCTTTGGAGGCCGCGGCCGAGCTGAGGCTCGACCTTTCCGGGGCACAGGATAGGTTCGGCATTGATGATGAGATGTTGCACGCGCCCAAAGGACTGATCGCCTTCCACCGGGTAGCCGGGTTTCTAGAGTCGGTTGCCCAGCAAGGACAATGCCCGCTGTTTGGCTTTATGGTGGGAAAACATCAACCGCCGCTGCGCTTTGGGCCCACCGCGCAAATGATCAAGCTGTCCCCGACGCTCGAAGCCGCGGTCAAAAATGGCTTGATGTACAGTCGCTTTAACAGTCAGGAATCACTTTGGCATTTGGAACGCAGCGAGGGCTATGTGTTTTTAAAGCGTCTCAGCCGCATCCGCTATGATGGCTCGCTGGTGCAATTGCACACCCTGGCGGTGACGCTGATGTACAACGGCTTTGTCAGCCTCTGCGGCCACAAGTTATCGGCCGCGTACATCTCTTTTCGCCACTCGCCGCTGGAAGACAGTGCCGTGCTGGAGCGACATTTTGGCGCTCCTGTGCATTTCAATCAGGACTTTGACGGCTTGGCGTTTCCGGAAAGCTATTTGCAATACCCACTGGCAACCGCCGACGCGGAACTCTTTGCCATGATGAAAAAGTATCTGGATTCGGTGCGCGATGAGCTAAACATCGACGATGATATCCCCACCAAAGTCAGCCACCACATTCGCAAAACCCTGGGGACTTCCATCTGTAATCTGGAAAGCATTGCTCAACTGCTCGGCCAACACCCGCGCAACCTGCAGCGTTCGCTGAAACAATCCGATCTCAGTTTTCGGCAATTGCTACAGGATACAAGGCAGGAAGTCGCCGAATACTATCTGCGCAGCTCCACCATGGCTCTAACGGACCTGGCGGACATTTTGGGCTACCAAAATGTGAGTGCGTTTTCCCGGGCGTTCAAAAGTTATTGCGGATTGGCGCCGGCCCGGTGGCGGGAACAAGCCTCCCGCGCACAATAACATCGGGCCATCTGGCAAGTATCGATGATGCTCAGGCGTGACTACCAGACAATGGGCTGTCCCTGCCAATCCAGATAACTCAGCTCGCCGTCCGCGCTCAGCCCATCCATAATGCCGATCAGCTGACGGGCCACAAACGCTGGCGTGAACAATTTGTCCCGGGGGACATTGGCTTGGAAGGGTTTGGATAGGTCAGTGTCTGTGGTGCCAGGGTGAAAGGCCAGCAGCTTGACGTTGTTGGCACGGCGTGAATATTCGATGGCGGCGGTTTTCAGAAACATGTTGAGAGCTGCCTTGCTGGAACGGTAGCTGTACCAGCCTCCCAGGCGGTTGTCACCGATACTGCCGACGCGGGCACTGAGCACGGCCATCACACAGGGCTGTGATCCTTTGGCCAAGGGCAACAATTTGGCCACCCACAGCGCCGGCAAGATCGTATTGACATGGGCACTGTGCATCAACTGCTGAATGTTAACGTCTTCCAGACGCTTTTCCGGCATCATCGGATGAGGTTCCGATTGGTGCAAGACCCCGATGCAAATCACCACACGTGTGATCCGGCCCTGTAAGTGCGCCAGCTGTTGCAACAGCTGTTCGATGTCCTCCTCGGTGCTGCCCCCCTCCAGACACTGTAAACGCGGGTGTTCAAGATCAATGGCGGTGCGACTGATCGCCACCACCTGATAGTGCGGCAACAGCTCACCAACCAGCGCCCGGCCAATACCGCCGTTAGCGCCAATGACCAGCGCCGCCGGCGGCGTCATTGACCTGCACCGGGTTTGCATTGATCCGAATCACAGAGCCGAGCCTTCCCCGTCAGCAAGCGGGAAAGACTGTAGCGATGACGGGCAAACAGGCGGTAGCCGACATCTGCAACGGGCTTAATGAGGGGCCAGCGCAGCCAGTTGTAGCGTGTAATGCCCACCAGTGACCACGCCCGCGCGGTTACATCAAGCCCCAGCAACAGATTGCCACGCTCATCCAGCGCGTGCAGCAGGCGATTGGCCGCGGCAGGATCAATGGCGGGGTATCGATCGGCAAACCCGGGCTGCCAGATATCCACCAGCTGCAGCTTCTGTTGCGTATCCCGCGCTGCCAGCGCCTGCATCTCCAGGGCACAGAGCGGACAGCGACTGTCGTAAAATAGGGTTAACGTCTTCATAAAATTACTCGCGCAAACATCATTAGATGGCACACAACCACCATCAGGGTAAGTCGGCAACGTAACTGCCAGTAACTGTCGGGGGTATCACGACGACAGTGGCGCCCTTCCCACCACCACAGCAATCCGTACAGCAGTGCCAGCGGTATCAGTAAGATGGCCGGTTGCAGCGGTAATAACAAGGCGGCAAACGCCGCGATGGCCACAAGGTTTGAAAACACACTCGAGGCGACCGAGTGACGCCACAGGCTACCTGCCATGAAAGCGAGAATAATCGCACTGTAGGCGACAAAGCCCCGCACGGGTATCAGCCAGCCAGGCACAGGCAGGTTAAGCGCCAGATACACAAAAGGCAGCAGCCCCAGGTAGCCGAGAATGCGCTCGCCGATAGGCAGTTGCGAGTGAGCGTTAGAAGACGACACGGGCGGGTTCATGACTTTGGTTACGCACAAAGCGGGCATTCGGATTACATCAAACCTGCAACCGCAATCAGGTCGCTAAAGATTTGATAGATTTCATTGGCTGAATCCGCTTGCCACCCAAGCATCCCCGGCACCAAATAATCGATCAGCGGAAACAGTGGATGTCGCCACCTTCCTCCGTCTAGTTGCCACCTTCCTCCGTCTAGAGGGGGAGCAATTAGAGAAGCAGTGATCGCCATGGATTCATCTGTGAGTGATCCACAGGTTCCACGCTTGCGTATTAAATCCGTTAACCAACCACAGGAGTGAGGAGATCATGAGCGAGCCAATCATCCGGCTGACCTATGCCAGCAAGGCCACATTTAAAACCGCACAGCAAGGCGGTATCGAGTCGGAAGTCGCACGCATTTTATTGCAGTCGCGCCGCAACAATCCCAAGCACGCCATCGGCGGGGTATTGCACGTGGCCGACGGACATTTTTTTCAGTGCCTGGAAGGTCCGCGCGCCGAGGTCAATGCCACCTACAACCGCATCGCTGCCGATCCACGGCATCAAGGTTTGCAGATACTGAGCATGGAACCGGTCACTGAGCGCATGTTCAGCAACTGGTCAATGAAATACAGTGCCGCCGAAAAAACCTCTGAAGCCCTGCTGAAGCGCTATGACATGTCGCGCTTCAACGCCTACCAGTTCAGCCCTGGCATGATTAAAGAGTTTTTGCAGGCCTGCGTCACCAGCCGCGATCCGCTGGCGGAGATTGGCCAACCGCAGGCGGCACAATCAGGCCACAACGCCACGCCCTGGTGGAAACGGATCTGGCGTTGGGGGTAGCTTTTAGAGGGGCTCCATAAGCCCCTCCCCCGGGATGAGGCCCATCCCCTTGGCCGCCTGCATGCGATATAACGGCCCGATGACACACCGGTAAAATCCTCACACCATGCCACCTGCTCTTTGCGGAAAAATGACAATAGCGCAGGATAAATTTCGTCGACGGTATGTCAGGATTAACACTAACCCGCGCATCAATTAACTGACCGTATATTAAAAGCGCTTACCGCGGTTGACGTTTGAAAAAAACTGAATTTAGAGTGATCCCAGAGTTTTGATCTTATCCGTGGACTTTGCTTTTTTAGCCGCTTTTTTTTCTTTCTGCGTCATTAGAGGCTGCTTCTTGGTTTCTTTATTACTTTTACGTTCCTTGGTCATACATTACTCCACGTACGGGATGAACTCCCCCCATTGGTCTATATACCATTTAGAAACTTGAAATGCCCGACAGTAACGCAACGCGTGGTCCAGGCGGTACCTCGTGGTGATACCGGCCAAACTGCCGCACCACCATGAGACGGCATCACCTGTCAGTGAAACAGACAGATCTAAGATTTTGAGATGGCATTAATTTGCCCAGAGAGGAACAGACAACATTATCTGCTACTCACTATATGGGGGCGGGCAAGCGGTTTACAAGGCAGGGCGTACATTCAGTTTCCTGAAAGAGTAATACACCCTATCAGCGTGCCGCTGCTCCAGGGATCATCGAGTGTGGGGATTTCTCTTGCGCCGCAATGAAATGCTGCTACACGCACACGGTCCCTGTGAGCGCTCAATCACCTGCAAACCACTGTCATGAAATCCAAGTGACACTCGATCCCGGGTTGAGCATCTAATGATACGTTAAACTCTGCGCGGCAAGAAAGCGCATTCCGGGGGCCGCGATGACCACTGGCACACGCTCACAACAGGGCTGGGGTCACCGACTCATGGCCCGCTGTGGCCCGTTATTTAAAACGTCCCGCGTGCCTGACAAGTCTTCAGCGAATTTTGCTTGAAAGCCTCCTAAACCTTTAAAGTCATTTATCGAGGCTGGATTTGCCGGAGCGTTTTTAACACCCCATGAGCGGTAATAGCCTGATGAAGATCGTCCACCTGAGCGCACCATTCGGGCTGCTCTTGTAACAAATTGCCAAAAATCGATTGCACCCCAAGAATCGCCTTGACCGGAGAGTGACTGGTCTGTTGTTCCGTTTTCACGAGGCTGGTCAGGGTTGCTGACAAGGGGTCAATGATTTCGAAATGTTCCCCTGGTGGTTTTCCCAGGGTGTCACGGGTGCCCTGCAGATAGCGGATCCACCCCGCCAAAGCAAACGCCAGCAAGGCGGCATCCTGCTTCTGTGACAGCAGCGTGCGTACACTCGCCAGCCATCGCTGAGGGATTTTCTGAGAGCCGTCCTGGGCAATTTGAGAGGTCCGGTGATTGAGGGAGGCATTGGAAAAGCGGTGTAACAGTTGTTGCTTGTAGCCGTCTATATCAAACCCATCGGGAACCGTTAAAGTGTCCGTCGCCAGGTTCATGTAGTCTTTGATCAGTACAGTCATGTGCTCATTGGTCATGACCTCATGCACGAAGTCATAGCCTGCCAAATAGCCCAAATAGGCAATCATGGAGTGACTGCCATTGAGCAATCGCAACTTCATATCTTCAAACGGGGCAACATCATCCACCAGCATGGCACCGACTGCCGCCCAATCCGGCTTATCGCCAGCGAAACTATCTTCGATGACCCATTGTGAAAAGGGCTCCGTCACCACCGCCCCCTCATCCACCAACCCCAGGCGGGCTTGCAGAGCCTGACGCTCTTTATCTGTCACGGCCGGAACAATGCGATCGACCATGGAACAGGGGAACGTGACGTGAGCCTGCAGCCATTTCAGTAAAGAGGGCCGGACTCGCTGCGCAAAGGCGCTGACCACGTTTTGCAATAACTTGCCGTTATGGGAAAGGTTGTCACAACTCAATAAGGTCACCGCCGCGTCGATGCCCTGACGTTTTTCAAGTGCGGCGACCAGATACCCAATGGCTGACTTGGGGGCTGTTTGATAATGCTCCAAATCCCAGAGAATATCGGGGTGCGTCCAGTTAATCTGACCGCTGGCCGGATCGTGACAATACCCCTTTTCGGTAATGGTCAGCGTTACCACTTTAATCTCGGGAGCGGACAAAACGTCAATCAATTGTGAAGGCTGTTCCGGACCCACCAGCACAGACTGAATGGCACCGATCACTTTAATGTTGGAAGTTTCGCCGTCGTTTTCAACCAGACAGTAGAGCCCATCCTGCGGTTGCAACTGATCACGGACCCCCGCGCTGCGTAAACTGGCTCCGATAATACCCCAGTCGCCGCCCTGTCGGTTAAGTAGCTTATCGGTGTAATCGGCCTGATGGCCACGGTGAAAAGCACCGATGCCCAAATGCACAATCCCGGCCTGCAGCGCAGCGCGATCGTATCCGGGAGCAGAGACCGACAGTTTCGGGAGGGTGGCGTTATTCAAACGTTGCATAGTACTCATATCTCTGACGTTACAGCTTGTAGGCTTCTTTGGCGAGTCGGTAACTCAGGTCATAGGCCAACTCCATGGCTTCATCCTGATCAATGCGGTGCTCAGCCACCAACTGGGCGAGAAAGGCGCAATCCATCCGACGGGCGACATCGTGACGGGCCGGAATGGACAGAAAGGCCCGGGTGTCGTCGTTAAAACCAACGGTATTATAAAAGCCCGCGGTTTCGGTAATCTGTTCCCGGAAGCGGCGCATGCCCTCGGGACTGTCGTGAAACCACCAGGCCGGACCAACCTTGAGTGCCGGGTAGTGACCCGCCAGGGGGGCCAGCTCGCGGCTGTAACTGGTCTCATCCAGAGTAAACACAATCATATTAAAACCAGGGTCAGTGCCCACCTTGTTCAGTAACGGGCGCAGAGCTTGAACATATTCGGTTTGCAGCGGGATATCAGCCCCCTTGTCACGGCCGAAGTTTTCAAACAATGCTTGATTGTGATTGCGGTAGCAGCCTGGGTGCAGCTGCATCACCAAACCATCTTCCACGCTCATCAAGGCCATTTCCGTCAACATCTGGCCGCGAAAAGTTTCAGCCTGATCCGCGGTGGCGGCCCCACTGAGCACCGTGAGAAACAGTTCCCGCTTGTCTTGCAGCGATAGATCCTGAGTATTTGCCGTAGGGTGACCATGATCCGTGGAGGTAGCACCAAAGCGTTTAAAATACTCGCGACGCTGACGCAGTGCCTGCAAGTAATCATCAAAGCCCTGGATATCAATACCCGTTATCTCACCAAGCTGCTTGAGGTTGTCGATAAAGCCTTCGAATTCAGGGTCGATGACCGGATCCGGCCGGAAAGCTGTAATCACCCGCCCCCGCCAACCACTCTGCTGCAGGGTCTGGTGATGGCGTAAATCATCCAGCGGCGACTCGGTGGTGGCGATGACTTCGATGTTAAATCGCTCAAACAGAGCCCGCGGCAGAAACTCCGGCTGCTGCAAGCAGCTCTGGATATGATCAAAATACTGATCGGCGGTTGCTGCTGATAACCGCCCGGTAAGCCCGAAGACTTCACCGAATACGTGATCCAGCCACAGACGACTGGGGGTGCCACGAAACAGGTGGAAATGTTCGGCAAAACGTCGCCATACCTTGCGAGGGTCGACCTCCACCGCTGCTCCGTCTTTGCGGCGAATACCGAGGCTCTCCAGGCTCACCCCCTGACTGAACAGCATACGCAGCACATAGTGGTCTGGCTGTACCAACAGGGCTGCGGGGTTTTCAAAAGGCTGATTGCCGGCAAACCAACCCGGATCCGTGTGCCCATGAGGACTGATGATCGGTAAGGATTTAACGCTCTGATATAACTGGCGAGCGATCTGTCGGGTGTGGTTATCTGCCGGAAACAGGCGGTCTGAATGCAGACTCATCGTCATGAAAAACCTCTTGATAGTTCGGTGAATTACGCAGAGGTAGCAGGAGTGCAACGGGTATGGCGAACCATCCATCATCCTCTCGCGGCTTTGCGATCTCAAGCGCAAGCCTAACGATCTCAAACCCATCCCCTGCCCATTGACTGACTGCATCGCGAGCATCAACTTCCAAAGCGTATACCCATACCCAGACTTGTCGCTAGTGTCGAGAGCATAACCAGTCAGGGCAGCTGCATTAAGGGCGTCTGCCCAAGCCCGCCGCTGAACTTCTTTTGGTTTGAAGCTGCTATTGTATTGAAGCGGGCGCCAAACGGATGGTAAGATGGTCAGACCAATTTGGGAAAGAATCCCATAATAATAACCGGTCCGTCAAGCCGTGCAGCTAGATGACCGACAATACGAATAATTCTGACTGATAAGAGAAGCTTCATGTCTCCCTTTGTAGCGCAGCGTTTCCGGCTTATTCTCTCGCAACTGCGACTGGCCGTGCCACTCCTGCTGCTCCTGTTCGCAGTGAGTGGCTGCGGCCCCCAAGGTGAAGCCGCCACGGTACTGCGGCTGGCACACGGCATGCCTGCGGATCATCCGGTCAACAAGGCCATGGAAGTTATGGGTGACCGCCTGCGAGAGCTCTCGGGCGCTACGATGCAAATTGAGATCTACCCCAACGGCCAACTGGGCTCGGAACGGGATTTACTCGAGTTATTACAGATTGGCAGCCTGGCCATGACCAAAGTATCGGCCAGTCCTCTGGAAAGCTTCGTACCGGCCTATAAAATTTTCAGCATTCCCTATGTGTTCCGCGATCATCAACATTTCTGGCGCATGCTGGAAAGTCCTCTGGGCCGTGAATTGCTGCTGTCATCAGAACCCGCTCGCCTGCGAGGGCTTGGGTTTTACGACGCAGGCAGTCGCAGCTTTTACGCAAGCAAGCCCATCAGGTCACCCGAAGACCTGGAAGGGATGAAGATTCGGGTCCAAAAGAGCATGACTTCGGTTGAGATGGTCAAAAGACTGGGGGGCGCAGCCACACCAATTGCGTGGGGAGAACTCTACACCGCGCTGCAGCAGGGCGTGGTCGATGGCGCGGAAAATAATATCCCCAGTTTTTATTTGTCCAAGCACTACGAAGTATCACCCTACCTCTCTCTGGATGAACATACTTACGTTCCCGATGTACTGCTGATTGGCCTGCCAACCTGGAATAGCCTCACACCCCAGCAACAAGCCTGGCTCCAGCAGGCAGCCGACGACTCCATCACCTACCAACGGCAGCTTTGGGAGCAAAAAACGCAGCAGTCGCTAGAGGCTTTGCAAGCTAACGGTATTAAGGTAATCACGCCGGATAAAGAGCCATTTCGTCAACGGGTATTACCCATGCACCAGGCTTACAACAACACACCCATGGGAGACCTGATGGATGCCATTAAAACCCTTCCGTAACGTATTTGATCGCAGCATGGCGATGATCGACCGGGGCCTGCAATACCTCCTGATCTTGTTAATGGGCATCATGGTGGTCAATGTCTTATGGCAGGTGGCCACCCGCTTCTTACTCGGCGATCCCAGCTCCTACACGGAAGAAATCGCCAGGTTTCTGCTGATATGGATTGGCATGCTGGGGGGGTGTCACGCCTATCGTGTTGGCGCTCACCTGGGGCTGGACATTTTATCCCATCACCTGCAGGGAGCTGCTCGCTGGCGCCTGCAGTGGATCATCAGTGGTGCGGTGATCATCTTTGCCGTTGCCGTTCTGATCTATGGTGGCGGCACGCTGGTATTGCTGACCAATGAGCTTCATCAAACGTCCGCCTCTTTGGAAATCTCGATGGCGGTGATTTACAGCGTCATTCCCCTGTCAGGGGCTCTGCTCTGTTGCTTCGGCGTTGATGAGCTTCTCACTGGCCCCAACATCCACCGTCACGCCGACACAAACTGAGGTTAACGCATGGAATTATCAGGCGCTGTGCTACTGGTCAGCTTTTTTGTCTTGCTGATCCTTAATATCCCTGTGGCCATTTGCATCGGTCTTGCCACATTACTGGCGATGCTGTTCTCCATCGACTTTACGGCAGCCGCGACAACCATGACTCAACGCATGGCTGGCGGCATGAACAGTTTTGCCCTGCTGGCCATTCCATTCTTTATTCTCTCAGGACTGCTCATGGGGCGCGGCGGCATCGCTCACCGGCTGATTGAGTTTGCGAAAGCCCTGATTGGCAGCTTGCCCGGTGGACTGGCACTGGTGAATGTCATTTCATGCGCGTTGTTTGGCTCGATCTCTGGCTCTGCGGTTGCCGCCACGTCTGCCATTGGCGGCTTTATGGTGCCCATGATGAATAAAGAGGGTTACGACAAAAATTTTAACGGTGCCATCACCGTAGCCGCGTCCACCACCGGTTTGCTGATCCCGCCCAGCAATATTTTGATCGTCTACTCCCTGGCCAGTGGCAGCGTGTCCATCGCCGCTCTGTTTATTGCGGGCTACGTGCCCGGCCTGTTGCTCACCCTCTCATTAATGGCGATAGGAGCTATATATGCGCACCGCAAGGGGTACCCGACCGCCGATCGACTGCCGCTGAAAGAGGCCTTGCCCAAACTGCTGGATGCCATCCCCAGCTTGCTGCTAATTGTGATTGTCATCGGCGGTATTGTTGGCGGGGTATTTACCGCCACGGAAGCGAGCGCCATCGCGGTACTCTACTCGCTGCTGCTGGCAGTGGGGTTTTACAGGGAAGTCAAACTGGGTGAATTACCGGGAATCCTACTGAAAGCGACCGAAACCAGTGCCGTCGTACTGCTGCTCATCGGTACTTCTACCGCCATGTCCTGGATGCTGTCGTTCGAGAACATCCCCCAAACCATCAGCCAGACGCTCCTGACCCTGTCGGAAAATCCCCTTCTGATTCTGTTGATCATCAACCTGATCCTTCTGGTTGTCGGGGCGTTTATGGACATGACGCCAGCGGTATTGATCTTTACCCCGATCTTTCTCCCCGTCGTCACCGAGCTGGGCATTTCACCCCTGCACTTTGGCATGATGATGATTCTGAACCTGTGTATTGGCTTGTGCACGCCCCCGGTGGGCAGCGTGCTGTTTGTTGGCTGCAGCATTGCCAAAACGTCGATGACCGCCATCATCCGCCCGCTCCTGCCGATGTACCTGGCCATGATTGCCACCCTGGCGCTGGTCACCTACATTCCGGCTTTGAGCGAGTGGTTACCCGGTCAATTTGGGCTGAATTGATACCTGACGGCGAGCGGGCCACCCCAGGGCGCCTTGATTCACCTTGAGCGAGTCAGCCCAGGGCTGACCTCTCTGGCTGCGCAATTCACCTTGGGCGAGTAGCGACAGTCACCTTGGGCGAGTGGCGGCAGTTTAGCGGCACCAAAAACCACCGCAAGCGGACATGACTCTACGGAGCCCCCACGACAAAAGGGCTCAGCTTAAAGCATCGAATCAGAAGATTGAAAATAGACATAAAGCTTTATGCGCTTTACTTTTTATCGAGCAATTCCCGGTCGGCGGTGATTGCCTGGCTGATGTGAGACCTCATGGCTTGCTGGGCGGCCAGGGGATCCCGGTTTCTCAGAGCTTCGAAAATCGCACGGTGCTCTTTGGCAGAAGGGTGCACCCCTTCCTCCCGCACCCTCTCGTGGAATAAGGCGCTGATTTCCGAGCGGTTACGCAATTCCCACAACCAGCTGACCATCGATGCCAGAGCGCTGTTATGAGAGGCTTCCGCCAATATGCAGTGAAAGCGCTGATCGGCCTCCTCGCTGATGGTGCCTTTCTGATCTTCCTGCTCCATCACTTCCAGTGCCTGCTCCAGTTCATCCATCTGCGCCGGGGTAATACGAGCCGCAGCCAGAGTCACTATTTCAGACTCCAGCAAACGACGAGCCTCCAGGATTTCGAAGGGGCCCGGACCGTCATCACGCAAGCCCGGCTTGTCGACAGCCTGATCTTTGACATAGATCCCGGAACCGGTGCGTATTTCCACCAAACCCGCGATCTCAAGGGCAATCATGGCCTCCCGAATCGTCGGCCGGCTGACCTCAAAGCGCTGTGCCAAATCACGCTCAGAGGGCAATCGCTCACCACTGACCAGTTGCCCACTGGATATAAGGCTTTCGATTTGATTGGCGATTTCGAGGTAAAGACGGCGAACTTTAATGGCTTGAATTTGCATGGTATCAACTGGTTAACAGATCTAATGGTCAGGCCAACAGTGTCACAAGATAGCCACTGACTGTCAATTTTATTGATGGCCACCGCGACTTTTAGGTGTTTTAAGTAAGCAGGAGCGTCTAGGCGCTTAAGGTAAACGGGATAATCGAAACGACAAAAAAACCCCAAAAGGATCCCTGGGTCACTTGCCGGCGAAATTTGAGCAACGCCAACATAGACCCAGCTACCTTCTGAGGGAAGCAAGACAGAGACCACAGTCTCACTAAAACCTGGTTTTCAACATCGCCGAGCAAATACAGACAGCAGTGTTCAGCGTGCCGCACACGCTGTAAAAACACACTGAACAGGCATGGCGAGGATGATTAATGTAAATCCCATTCCACGCCGCAGATCCGTCACTGAACGCCGTTGCCCTGCAACGTTTCCAGAGCATGGATAACCCCGTGCAATTCAGCCAGGCCCTTGAGGCGGCCAACGTACGAATAGCCCGGGTTAACACCCTGCTGCCCCACTTCATCTCCCATCAGGTGACCGTGATCCGGGCGCATGGCAATCTCAACATCCGCTCGACCGCGATTGGCCCTTGATTTCTCTTCGGAGAGCAAAGCGCTGATCAGCCCGACCATGTCATTATCGCCCGCCAAATGTTCTGCCTCATAAAAAGAGCCGTCCGCTTCCCGGGTCACGTTGCGCAGGTGCACAAAGTGGATGTTTGCACCAAACTCGCGAGCCATAGCGACCAGATCGTTATCCCCCCTGGCGCCAAAAGAACCCGCGCAAAGCGTCAGACCGTTGCTGACACTGGGCACTTCCGCCAATATTTTACGCGCGTCCTCTGCCGTCGAGACCACCCGGGGGAGGCCAAACAGTGAAAAGGGTGGATCATCCGGATGAATACACATCAGCACACCCACCTCTTCCGCCACCGGAATCACTTCGCGTAGAAAGCGGAATAAATTTTCACGAAAGCCGTCTTCACCCAGGGCAATAAAAGCCTCAATTTCCGAGCGGATGCTGTTGCGATCGTAACTGCCCTCGCCTCCTGGCAAGCCGGCAATAATATTTTTTTCCAGCAGGGCCTTTTCTTCTTCAGACATGGTGCTCAGGCGAGCCTTTGCCCGCTGAAGAACCTCTGCCGAGTAGCTCTCGCTGGCGTTATCACGATTCAGGATATAAACGTCGTATGCAGCAAAGTCCGCCAGATCGAAACGCAGTGCGTGCGACTGGTTTTTTAACTTGTACATCAAGTTAGTACGCGTCCAGTCAACCACCGGCATAAAGTTATAACAGACGACCTTGACGCCCGCGGCAGCCACATTGCGAATCGACTGCTTGTAATTTTCCAGATAGACATCACAATTGCCGACCATTTTCTTGAGGTCGTTATGCAAGGGAATACTCTCAATCACACTCCAGACCAAACCGGCCTGCTCAATTTCCTGCTTGCGTTGAATAATGTCTGCCACCGGCCAAACATCACCCGTTGGAATCTGGTGCAGTGATGTCACGATACCAGACACGCCCGCCTGGACGATTTTTTCCAGGGTAACCGGGTCACTTGGACCGAACCATCTCCATGTACTTTTCATGTACGCAACCTTATAAGGAAGTTAATTAAACACATCTAAACGACCAACACGCGGTAATTACTATTCGGTTTTTACCGCACGACTATAAGGGAAAATAGTCTGCACACTATTTCCCCAAACCATTACAAATTCACATAAATTGCCGGGCATTCAAAGCAACTCCTGCTTCAGGTTTTGCCAAACCGGCAACGGCAAGATGGCGCCTTTGTGGCAAACCACTTCGGCAGATACCCGCATGCCAACCTTAGCCGCTTCCAAAACCCCAAGCCCAGCGCCTCGCGCCGCCAGATAACCGCCATTAAAACCATCGCCAGCCCCGGTAGTGTCAACCACGCTCGCCTTCGCCACCACCGGGATGTCATATTCCCGCTCCCCCTCACAGACAGTCATGGGACGGGTACCATTTTTAATGATGATTTCAGCAACGCCTGAATCCCGGATCAGTTGCCGAGCTTCACATTCGTCACCGGCTTCGCCACTGCTGATCACATCTTCCAGGCTGGGGAGAAAAATATCCGTATGCTTGAGCATTTCACGATTCACTGACTGGTATTCTTGCGCAGATGACCACAGACGCGCCCGGTAATTGTTATCATAGAACAGTGTTCCACCCGACTGCCTGAAATGGCTGACCCAGCCGAAGAACAGCTCCCGGGTGGTCTCATTTAACAGCGACAGGGTAATGCCTGAAACATAGAGACTTTGCAGATTTTGTACCTTCGCCAAGAGCAGCTGCAGTCGGTGACGGGAAGCAAATAAATGCTTTGCCGCAGAGTCATTGCGCCAATAGAAAAACGTCCTTTCACCAGCGGGGCTATTGTTGATCAAGTACAGGCCGGCCTGATGATTGCTGTCGCGCTCAATCAGCTCCGTAGACACACCAAACTGGCTGGCCCCATCAAAAAACCGTTGATCCTGCTCCGCCTCACCCACAGCAGTGGCCAGAAAACTCGGTACGCCCAGCTGCGCCACAGCAACGGCGGTATTCAATACGTCACCAGCGACCCCCAGGGCATACTGATCCGGGGCCGTAGCCGCTATTTCCAGTAAGGGCTCACCCAAAAAAGCGATACCCGCTTGCTTTGCCATTAAAAGTTACCTCGCCCTGTGTGGCGGGCTGTGTTGTGCAACATCATTCGTGTATTCAGACCGGCTGCAGGCACGCCGCAGTCACCGGACAGGTGGTAAGGCCAGTTTGCTAAAAAGAGGCTATTTTGTCAAGCGCCAAGACCGAGCTGAATATTTATGCGCCGCGGGTCTATTTCTCAATGATCGCCTGGCGATGCTTACCCGAGATCGCCCGCGCTCGCTGTCCGACGGTCTCAAAAAGTTCATCCTTTCCACTTTGACTCTCCAAAACGCCAGGTCTATATACTTTTAAGGCTTTGGCGTAGCCCCACACCGTCCAGCCACGCTGTAGGAGAATCCCATGTTGAAAATTACTCTGGTAGCCAGCGTTGTCAGCTTGATAAGTATGAGTGCTTCTGCTGAAGTCTCCGACGCGCAGTGGCAACAAATGATGACCCGGATGTCTCAGATGGAGACCCGAATTAATGCGCTGGAAGCTGAGAATGCCCAACTGCGCGCGCAAGGCAAAGTGCCGCAGGAAGACCTCACCCCCCTGAAGCAAGACGTCGCCCAGCTTCAGCAACACAACAGCGCGGCCAGCTGGAGTGAAAGTGTCAGGCTCAAGGGCGATTTCCGCTACCGCTACGAAGCTATCGATATTGAGGATGTGGACGACCGCGAGCGCAACCGCGTCCGAGGTCGCGTCAACCTCGTTGCCGACCTGCCAAGCAACACCGAGGTGGGGTTCGGGATTGCCACTGGCGGGGATGATCCGGTTTCCACCAATCAGACCCTGGGCGACGGCGGCTCCTCCAAGGGAGTCCGGCTGAACCTCGCCTATTTCAAATGGGCCCCCGTCGACAACCTCTATGTCACGGCGGGCAAGTTTTCCAACCCGCTTTTCCGGCCACAAAAAAGTCAACTGCTGTGGGACGGTGACTGGACACCGGAAGGCGTCGGACTGGTGTGGGGGGGCGATGTCTTGTTCGCTTCCGCCATGGGCAACTGGATCGAGAGTGACACCCGCAACGGTGATGATGTTTACGCCTGGAGCGTGCAGGCCGGCGTAAAGCTGCCTTTAGGCGGCAGCAGTTTCACCGCTGCGCTGGCTTATCACGATGTTCCCGTTGACGGCCTCGGACCAATTTTCGACGACAGCTTTTTCGGCAACACCTCGGTGAACGACGAATACGTCTACAACTATGAAATGATCGAGCTGGGGGCCGAATTTGTCTTCAATCTGTTCGACCGGCCACTGTCGGTTTTTGGCAACTACGTCCAGAACCAGGACGCTGACGACCTTGATACCGGCTACGAATTCGGCGTCAACTTCGGCAAGGCCTCGGGTACCGGCACCTGGCAGATCGGCTGGCGCTACGAAGACCTCGAAGCCGACGCGGTCCTTGGCCTGCTGTCTGACTCTGACTTTGCCGGCGGCGGTACCGACGCCAAGGGCCATCGCCTCAGCGGCGCTTACGGCATCAACAAACAGTGGACCGCAGCCTTCACCTGGTTCATCGACAACGAATTTGGTGAAACGCAATTGATCGACGGCCCCGTCGATTACGATCGCCTGCAACTTGACCTGGGGTTTAAATATTGATCTACAAGCGCCCTCCTCAAGAACAGGTCTTCCCCACCCTATTGATAGTAGCAGGCTCTTATCGGCGCCCCCCACAAAAGTTGCCTCGGCTGCGGGTGTTTAGGCGCTTTGTGCCGGTAGTCAATCTTACGAGGGGAGCTGTAAATCCGAAATCGAGTGCCATAGAGCAGACGTAAAACTCCCAATTAAGCGGGACGCTAGCCGCACCGCTACCATCGACACGGCTGTCCGTATGGCTCCACGATAACTTGTCTTACCAGGGCTACCAAAGGTAAACCGAGACTGACGATCAGCCCAGCCACTGACAGTGATCCAGCGGCCAGGCAGGGGCAGCCTTTCCAGCATTCAACATTTTGACCAAACACGTACTCAATTACCGCATTTCAAAGCATTTCACGGTAATTCACAGGTCACTAAGGCCACTTTAATCAAAAAAAGCGCCATCATCAGGCCATTCGAGATCATCAACAATGGTACCCTTAGGTGAGTCCGTTTTCTTTATTCTTAGAGCATGATTTAAACCCGCCGCTATGAACCCTCAGTCTGCAAACTCCTTGCGCCTCAACCCATCAACGAGCCAATGGGACGAATAAAGATCGTCTCTGACACGTTGAAATCACTGAATATGCCACTGCGCCTATCCCCATTAAAGCTCCCAGGCGGACATAGCACTCTACGGGCCATCTTGGCTTTACGCCCCAAAAAAGCGCCTCAATTGGCGCTCATTCACTCAACGGGAAGACACTGCGTATTCGGAAAATAGTAACGGCGGTAGATACATTAAAGATTTATTAAGCTAAGTCCTTGTAAATTCAGATAACTTTCCGCTCCATAAGCAGAGACTTTTTCAAACAGTCCGACAACTATTCATTAAGGGCGGAAGTGGACCGAATATTGCAAACTTTATTCTTTAACGTTCGTTTGATTTTGTAAAAAATTACACTTCCCTATTTTCAAAAAACTCTAGTCGCTGTGGCGTTGGGTAAGCAGCTGTGATGGGTCGCCCGCGTATGGAGATGCTGAATGTTAATGGAAAATCCGAAAAAATTATCGACAAATTTTAGCGATTTCATGCTCGGAGTCGATACGGTATTACGCGCAATGAGTAAATCCTCAACCATTGAAAACCACCGTACCTTTTATGAGTGGCTTCGAAATGATATTTCTCCATTCCTTCCTCATCAAACCATGCTCGCTGTTTGGGGTGATTTTCGAACAAACTCACTCAACTATGATCTTACCTCATCTATCGGTGGCATCAAAACTCACATGCTATATGAAGTATCCGGTTTCGATTCCATCATGGTCAGATTGCTCAAGGCCGCAGCCAGATCCCAAAAAAAGTGGATATTAATTAAGGATTTTAAATCTTTGTCAGAAAAAAGTGGACTGAACTTCGACTCATCCGTGTATGGCGTCATGATGGAAAATACAAAAGCCATGCTGATCTACGCCATGCGCGATGCACGAAGTGGCCACGACTGTCTGTATGTCTTCTTTACCATGAACGACAAATTTTACTATAACCCAGTTATTCTTGATTTAATCATGCCGCACATAGACTCTGCGCTGCGCACGATTAAGTTACTTGACAAAAAGGAGATAATTGAAAGGAGCACTCCCATCCAACCGCGATTCCTCAGCGATCGTGAACGTGAAATACTGGATTGGGTCAGCCAGGGCAAATCCAACGATGAGATTGGAATGATTCTTGGTATCAGTCATAACACCGTCAAAAACCATCTTAAGAGAATATTCGGAAAGATGGGTGTTACGTCGCGCTCTCAGGCAGTAAGTGTCTATATTCAAACTGTAAATGCTTACAGCCTATCGTGACAAGGATAATGCTTTCAACTCAGCGCGGCTCCCTTTGGCACTCGGTGCCAGCCCTCGAAGACAGCAACAAGCTATCCAACAATGATGAAATCCTCCTGTGTTTGAAAACCAGGGTTGCTTTTATTCGTAACAACAGCGGGGCTTCCCCCGCCCAAGGTCTTTCCCTTGTATTTTGGCTACTGATCTGGCGATGATTCATTTTTCTAATAGGCCACACAAAACAATGTGCATAACCTTATAACTTTTAGTCTTTTACGGTCACAAGTGGCACCATATCACCTTATGAATTTTCACCTTTTAACCACGCGCAAAAAAATTATTGATTTACAATATGCGTTTTAATGACTCAGTATTTTTTAGGCCATAGATTTTAAACTAAATGATTTTGGCGACAAAGCTGTCTCTCTTCGCCTTAAGCACCTCAAGACACCAACACGTCATGACGTCAAAGGCTAAGCCCTAAGGCTTTTTTGCTGAAACACACAAGGTAAATTTAAGGAGATCTCTAACGTTCTGGGAATATGAATTCGCCAATTTTTACTTCGCGAATATATTAAAAAATAAAATGAGAGTTACTGCACGCTCCAGGACCGTTAGCGTGTACTTTAAAATCATAAACTCATATATTCGATCGCGATAAAAATCACGCCTTAAATACGGTTCAGGTATCGCTCTAATACTTCAGAACAATAAAGATTCCGTCCCAATATAAGCGAGGCATAAACAGACATATTTTGTAATAAGAGATTTTTAAATGTATTCAAGGCTTGCTCAAATAGTCGTTACACTCGCAGGATCAGCTTTCGCTATCCCTGCGATATCGGGGACTGGTAACGATGACTTTCAACTCATACACCCCATCTCTGCCATGGCAAGTTCCAGTGATGGAAACCAAGCGGAAAACGCCATCGACGAAGACCTCAGCCCCGGATCCCGGTGGTCAGCTAAAGGTAAAGGGCAATGGCTACAACTTGAGTTAGATTCCAAACAAAGTATTTGTGGCATCGCATTGGCCTTTTACCGTGGCGACGAACGCCAAGCGTTGTTCGATGTGGCAACAAGCCCAGATGGTGTTAACTGGACAACGCAGCGAGAACAAATACAGAGCTCCGGCCTCAGCCTGGATCTGGAATATTTCACGTTCCAGAAATCCGATACCTATTACTTGAAGTTTATTGGGTACGGCAATTCCAAATCAAACTGGAACAGCGTAACCGAAGCGTACGCGTTCACCAGTGCACCGGGGTTAATCGGCGTATGTCCAAACGAAGAATCGCCAATTGTAACCGACCCGGGTTCAAATACTGAAACCTCACTTCCATTAAAACCAGCGTCTGTAACCGCCAGCTCGGATGACGGTCACGGGCCAGAAAATGTGATTGATAATAGTTTCGACCCCGAGTCCAGATGGTCTGCAGAAGGTACAGACGAGTGGCTAAAAATGGAGTTAGGCTCGACTCAAATCGTCACTGGTATTGGTCTGGCTTTCTATAAAGGCGACGAACGTGTCGCACTCTTTGATGTAGAAACCAGCATTGATGGCAATAACTGGACGAAACAGTTGTATAACCAACAAAGCTCGGGACAATCGCTGGATTTTGAGTATTTTAACTTTCCACAAACTGAGGCCGCGTATTTGCGGTTTGTCGGCTACGGAAATTCTAATTCCGCCTGGAACAGTGTCGTTGAAACGACCGTTCTGGTGAGCAGTGATGCCGCAACAAACGGGGATCTGACCGATACCGGTACTACGCCTGATACCGGAACTGACGCTGGCGCCGAAGTAACCACTCCTGATTCCAACTTGTCACCTTCACAAAATTTCAACCTTGACACGTGGAAACTCACACTGCCAGTATCCAAAGACTTTTATTTTGGTGACGGCGGAAGTTCATCGGCTGAAATACTACCATTCGAAGAAAATGGACTTTACGCACCACTCAATGAGGGATATCAAGATACTGAATTCTTTTTCACCAACAGTGAAGATGGCAGTATGTCCTTCCGCGCTCCCCTGTCCGGTGGTACCAGTACGACCAACTCCTCCTATGTACGAACCGAATTACGAGAATTGTACAACTGGAACCCGGGTGAAAGTACTGGAGCGGCAAATTGGAATAACGAAGGATTTCATCAGCTGTCCGGCACCCTGCAAGTGACAGAGTATTGGCCGGAGGATCCCCAGACAGTCGTTGGGCAAATCCACGCAAAAGATTCCAGTAAAGCCTTGCTTAAATTACAGTGGGATGGCCCAGGCAAGCCTGTGAGAGCTATCATTAATCGCAGCCCTGATTCCGGCGACCCGTTCAGCCTGACATTCGATACCGTTGGCCTGGAGAAGTTCAGTTACGTGATCACCCTGGAAAATAATACGTTAACTATTCAAGTAAACGACAATATCCAGTCAGTTGTTTTTGGGCAGAACAGTATGAGCTCCTCCTGGAATGATCATGTTTATTACTTCAAAGCGGGGAACTATGCTCAAGCGGACAAATCCGGTGGTGGTGTATTCGAGGTCAATTTTTACAACCTGGAAATTCAACACATGCCCTAGCCCGAATATTTCACAAAGGACTAAACAAGAACGGCTGAAAGCCTTATGGTTATTGGTGTCTAGACAATATCCGCAAGCAATCAGCCGTGAACAAAATGATACCACAGTCTTTCCAGTTTTC
>NZ_JAAONZ010000026.1 GCF_011602365.1 Pseudomaricurvus hydrocarbonicus | reverse complement strand
ACTGGAAAGACTGTGGTATCATTTTGTTCACGGCTGATTGCTTGCGGATATTGTCTAGACACCAATAACCATAAGGCTTTCAGCCGTTCTTGTTTAGTCCTTTGTGAAATATTCGGGCTAATTACCGCTCTCAATCAAAAGCCCACTTTATAACACTGTGTCGGACTGTTTTCCGCTACAAAACCTCAGCCATAAGACGCACAGATCAGCCGATGGTGAACATTTCCATTTGCGGTGGCTCTACCAAAAACGCCGCCAGGCTCTCCATCGATCCGACCTCTTTCATTTTTTCTGCGTAGGAATCATGCTGCGCTTCGGACTGCCAGACCTCAGCCAGAATGACTTTACTCGGATTTTCCTTGCTCTGCAGGATCTCCACTCCTTGGCAACCTTCTGCATCTTCAATGGAGGATTTTGCACCCAACATAATGTTAAAAAATAAATCGGTTTTCTCTTCCAGTACATTGAATGTTACTAACAGTTTAAAGCTCATAGCGTACTCATTTTTTTATGGTTCTATTAAAAAATGTGGCGTCTTTGATAATGCCAGCAATAACGTTACTCCTGCTCATGCACCGACAAGGTGACCGGGTAACGCTGGGTGACAGTGTCAGTCACCATCACCACTTGCAGCGCAGCCAGTTCACCATTAAAGCGAAGATCGGACACCAGCCTCGGCGGTTGCTGATCGCCGGATGAGTTCATACCCGAGCGCATCTCTTCCGAAAAACTGGCGCCATGACCAATTTGTTTTCCCTCTTTATCCAAAACCAAAATATCCATGACCTTGCTGGTGTCACCTTCTGCACTGAGTTTTATGCCACCCACAGCCAATTCAATCACTTTTAGCGTCAACCCTTCAGAGCTCAGGCGATGACCCAAAGTCACAGCGTCGAACATTTGCGCGGCAATATTTTTTGGTAATTTCAATTGCAGCTCGCCTTCAATGGAGTGCAGTTGTGCACCTTTCAGAGACTCGCCAGCCTCCCCCAGGGGAATGGACATTTGTTGATTGCCCTGCAGGTAAAGCTCCTGTCTCAGTTCAGCTTCGGTTTTGTTTGAGTTTTTGTAGTTATTGCCAAAGCCCTTAAAATTCATCACCAGATTTTGTTCATAACTCACCTTCACGGGATCATGATTCACCAGATTCAGTTGATTGGCTGAAAATACAGCTCGCCCCTGATAACCATCCAGGGCTTGCACATAAGGCATATCCAACTGCACGTAGCCGCGCAATGCGTAGCCGCCAAACCCACGTGTCACTTCTGACGGAAATAGCGACAGCAACCCCACTTCTGTGCGCTGCCGCACCAGCGGTTCACCCAGCCAAGCGCTATTCTTCTGTTCAGGCTCCAGGCTTTTTGCCAACTCCAGCACGTTGGACCAATCATCTAGGTGATAGGGTTGGGGCAGTTGCGGTTGTTGGGCATAACTCTGACTTTTCTGCAGCGGCAAAGACTGGTTGAAACGGAAACGGTACTCTAGCGGCTGTTGCTTAACCGCGACCACAACTTCAACAAAGGCAACTTCACCCTGATAGTTCGCGCTCACGCTTTTTTTGCCGCTGTGGATATCGCCCATGGAACTGGAACCCTTTGCCTGCAGGTAGCGCTTGTCTGCATTCAAACCACGCACTGCCAGCAGGCGCTGCTGATCACCACTGACCACAAAACTCACGCGGTCACCCTCAATTGACTTGATACGCAGCTGCATACCATCCTGCACAATCGTGGCCTTTTCGATGGAGGTCAGATCGGTGTCGGCAGCGACAAGCAGGGTTTTGGTGGTGGTCGTTACCGGCAACAGCACCTCGCCCTCAACCACAGCGATAGTGCTCACATCAGCTCCGGGGACCAGGCGCAGCGTTTTTTTCGCCCGCAAGGATCCCTGTTCAAAGCGGTGACTGAAACTGGCGGCATCGGTGTTAATGTCATTGCCACAGGTTTCCTGAGCCATTAACTCCTGGCCATTCGCAGCGCGAATCGACGTCACTGAAAACTGGCCAAACTCACTGCCATTTGAGGTCGGAGTGTTGGGAATGCCTTCAGCGACCGCCGGTTATCAACGCTGGGGCCTGTGGATCCGCTTGGGGCACTGGTCCATGGCACTGCTGTTTCTTTGCAATTACTGGTTACTGGAAGCAGGTGATGATTGGCACGAATGGGCGGGCTACGCGCTGTTGGCGATTGTTTGCCTGCGTTGTGTACGAGGGTTTTGCGGTGCCGAAAACGGCCGCTTTCGCGACTTCTGGCCCACGCCCGATAATCTGCGCGTTGCCATCGCACACTTTTCCACCCTGCACCGCGAACATCCGCAGCGCCGCCACACCCCCGTGGCGGGTCTGATGGTGGTATTCCTGTTAGGCGCCATGAGCGTAACCGCCGTCAGCGGCTGGATGCAGGAACTGGATGCCTTTTGGGGAGAAGACTGGGTTCAGAACCTGCATGCCTGGTCCGCCGACAGTGTCATGATCGCCGTGGCGATACACGTAAGTGCCGTAATAGTGACTCAATCAAAGTACCGGGTGGCTCTGATTAAACGCATGCTGACCGGTTGATGCATTGGCGAAAACCCCCAAACGGGTTTTGCCTTTGCAACAGTTCTGCTGATAATCGCTGTCAGAAGAATCGCCTTACCAACAAAAAAGTTGCCTAATTCGATGCCTCGATCGACAGTTGTTTGGTGTGCTCTAATAAGCGTTGATCACCGACCTCGCCATGCCCCGGGATGACCCACTTCGCGTTCGGGTATTTTGCTTGCACCTTTGCCACAGTCGTTGGCCAGGCTTCAATCGACGCCTCACCGGTATAGCCTAAATTGTTTGTTCCCAGCGCGCGGATTAAACACCCCCCCACCAGTATGTTGACCCTGGGCAGCCACACAACCAGGTTATCGATGGTGTGACCCCCACCCGGATAGTAGATTTCGATCAAGCCATCCGCGATTGAAAACTCCGGTCCTTCAAATGGGTTTGAGGCCAGGGCTTGCCCTTGCTGTTTCAACAGCTCATTGGTTAACACCGAGGCGTAAGTCGGAATGGCTTGAGCGTTCAACCATGGTATCCCTGCGGTTCGGTCTTGATGGGAATGGGTAGAAAGGCTGCCCATCAATTCAAGCTGTTGTGCGTGTATCCAGGCTACCAGCTGTTGTGTGTCTCGGTCGGACCAGGGGGTATCAATGATAAAGGCTTTGCTGCCGTCAACGACCACCAGGCCATTGGAACTGACCAGACCATAACCTTCAACTCGGCTGTTGGATGTATGTAAAAACACCCCTGGCTGGATCTCTGAAATTTCAATTTCCGGTAAGGATTCGCTGGCAAACACCGCGTTAACATTCAATACATTGCCTATTAACCAACACGCTGCCAGGGAAACAATGAGTTTCATAACCGTACCCATCAAGGATTAAAGATAGACACAACAGACAAGACACACCGCTGAGTTCGAATGTCTGTCAAACCACCTTGTCGATTGTATTGCTGTTCATAAACGATCTAACGCTTTTCAAAGACGCCATTTTTTAAAAAATGCACGACGTTATCAATGACCCGTTCATCCCTCATGATAAAGGGGTGGGAGACGGGCATCGTCAAAAAATCTTTTTCATTGTCTAAATGCGCTCGATCGATGGATACCTTGCCATCGTCTGTTCCCGGTATAAAACGGGAAAGAATCAGGTTAATGGATTTTGTACCGGCAATAATACCCACTTCAAAATTGGCCGGCCCCAGGGCGTTAGGAATACTTCCTGTTCCCGTGCCCAGCTGCAAACCGGAAGGGCCATGAATGAATTCAAAGCCCGGAACCTTAGCCAGCTTGTCGACCGCTTCGCTGCCTTGATTGGGCGGACCGAGCATGACGGTGCGACCAAGCTGTTCAAGACGGTTCAGCTGCAGATACTGCCTCACCAGAATACCGCCCAGGGAGTGCGTGACGAAATGGATTTTGGTTGCAGCGGATTGATGGCAACGCGCTACCCCCGCTTCAACCGCCATGTTCGCGAGCACGGCAATCTCGTGCTCGCGCGAAGGGTAATCAATGTTCGCAACAACATAACCGTTCCCTTCAAGGCGCTCGGCAAGGACTTCCATCGAAGCAGAAGTTCTGACCAGCCCGTGCAGCAGGATCACGCACTCGCGGGCAAAAGCATTACCGGAAAACACCCACAGGACGAAAAAGACAAGCCAGTTTTTTTTCATTATTTTGAAAACCCTGTTGGTCTGTTTAACCACAGCAACGCGCACCGCTGTAGCAAGTACCCGCTACAGCGCGTGATCTGAAATGTGTTTGGAGATAAGTTTGATGGAGGTGCTGCCGGTAAATTCAAATTTTACCTGGCCAATGGATGAGAAGTAGATCTCCAGCTCGGAGTCGAGATCGAAAGTGCCGGACGTCTCCACCGAATAGGCCACAATGTTCTTGTAAGGCAGGGAAGTAAAATCTTTTTTGCTGCCGGTTAAGCCCTGCACATTGACCGCAATAATGCGTTTGTTGGTAAACACCACGCCATCGCGCATGGATTTGTAAGAATCGATAATGGTTTCATCCTCCAACAATAACTCGGCGACTTTTTCCGCGTAGTCGGTGTTTTGTTTGAGTTTGAAAAAGCCCTTGTTGTTGAAATCGATCATTGAGGTTCCTTGCCGTTGTTGGTGTTTATTCAGGTTTCTGTGACTTAAGTGCGATGGTTCATGAGTCCATCACCAGAGTCTAAATGGAAGGGTGCACTTGAGTTCGATATTAAGGCCGGGCGGCACCGTGTTTGATTTCGGCAAACAGACGTTTACGCTTACCCGACCACATTGCCCCCCCAATCCACTAGTGATTATCAGCCAAGCCCTCTGTGACTACAAGGCAATCGGCAGAGTGTAAGTGCTCACACACAACAACCTCAGCCACAATAAAAAACCCGCAGCGATTGATTCATGTCACACCAAATCAATCGCTGCGGGTTTTGGAATCACCCAACGTTTACAGCAAAATTAAACGTCCAGGTTGGCCACCGCCAGGGCATTGGTTTCGATAAACTCACGACGTGGCTCCACCTGATCGCCCATCAAGGTCGTAAAGATCTGGTCGGCGCCGATGGCGTCTTCGATGGTTACCTGCAGCATGCGACGGCTTTCCGGATCCATGGTGGTTTCCCACAGCTGCTCGGGGTTCATCTCACCCAGGCCTTTGTAACGCTGGATGTTGTAGCCGCGGCGGGATTCCACCATCAGCCACTCCAGCGCTTCGGTGAAGCTGGTGGTTTCTTTCTTGCGCTCGCCACGCTGAATGTAACCCCCCTCTTCGATCAGCCCGTCCAGGCGCTCGCCCAGCTTGATGATGGAGGCGTACTCGCCGGACAGGAAGAAGTCGCGGTTAAACAGGAAGTCGGTAGGCACACCGTGCGCGGTGATACGAATCACCGGGATAAAGAGGTGACGCTCAGTGTCTTCCTTGACGATGACTTCGTAACGGTGGCTGCCACTGCCGTTACTGACGGCCAAACGCGCCGACAAGGTATCCGCCCACTTCTCAATGGGCTCACGGCTCTTGAGGTGCTCTTCGGTCACGGTTTCCATGTACACCATCTGCTCCAGCGCCTCGGAAGGGTACAGACGGGATAAACGGTCAATTGTGGCCATTACCGCGCGGTATTCCGTTACCAGGCTTTCGAGGCCTTCGCCGGTAATGCCCGGTGCATCAACATTGACGTGCAAGGACGAGCCTTCCAGCGCCGCCTGGGTGAGGAATTTGGTCAGGGCATCGTCGTCTTTCAGGTATTGTTCCTGCTTGCCCTTGCTGATTTTGTACAGCGGCGGCTGGGCAATGAAGATGTGACCGCGCTCGACCAACTCACGCATCTGACGAAAGAAGAAGGTCAACAGCAAGGTGCGAATGTGAGAACCGTCCACGTCCGCATCCGTCATGATGATGATGCTGTGGTAGCGCAGCTTGTCCGGGTTAAATTCCTGGTTGCCGATACCACAGCCCAGGGCGGTGATCAGGGTGCCCACTTCGGCACTGGACAGCATCTTGTCGAAACGGGCTTTTTCGACATTGAGGATCTTACCTTTCAAGGGCAAGATGGCCTGGGTCTTGCGGGCACGCCCCTGCTTGGCGGATCCCCCCGCAGAGTCACCCTCCACCAGGTAGATTTCGGACAGGGCCGGATCTTTTTCCTGACAGTCCGCCAGCTTGCCCGGCAGACCGGCAATGTCCAGAGCGCCTTTACGACGGGTCATTTCACGGGCTTTACGAGCCGCTTCGCGAGCCCGGGCAGCCTCGATCATCTTGCCGACAATCAGCTTGGATTCGTGTGGGTTCTCCAGCAGGTAGTCGTTGAAGGAAACCCCCATCTCCTGCTCCACCGCCGTCTTCACTTCGGACGACACCAGCTTGTCTTTGGTCTGGGAGGAGAACTTGGGGTCAGGGACCTTCACCGAGATGATCGCCGTCAGACCTTCACGGGCATCGTCACCGGTGGTGCTGACCTTGTCTTTTTTGCCCAGCCCCTCGCGCTCGATATAGCCGTTCAGGCCCCGGGTCAACGCCGCGCGGAAGCCCGCCAGGTGGGTACCGCCGTCGCGCTGGGGAATGTTGTTGGTGTAACAGAAGATGTTTTCCTGGAAGCTGTCGTTCCACTGCAAAGCCACTTCCACCCCAACCCCATCTTCTTCACGCTGGGTATTGAAGTGAATCACCTGGTTGATGGGGGTTTTGTTCTGGTTCAGGAACTCCACAAACGCCCGCAAACCACCCTCGTACTCATACACCTCTTCTTTCCCGGAGCGCTCATCTTTCAGGACAATACGGACACCGGAATTGAGGAAAGACAGCTCACGCAGACGCTTGGCCAGCTGCTCAAAGTGAAATTCAATGTTGTTAAATGTCGCCGGAGACGGGTGGAACCGCACTTCGGTACCGGTGGCATCAGTATCACCGACAATGGCCAGCGGCGCATCAGGTACCCCGTGACGGTAGACCTGCTCGAACACCTTGCCACCGCGGCGAATGGTCAATTCCAGTTTCTCCGACAGCGCATTCACCACCGAAACCCCCACACCGTGCAGACCACCGGAGACTTTATAGGTGTTGTCATCGAACTTTCCGCCCGCGTGGAGCACCGTCATGATCACTTCAGCGGCTGAAACACCCTCTTCTTCGTGGATTTCGGTGGGAATACCCCGGCCGTTATCACTGACAGAAACGGATTCGTCCGGGTGAATCACCACCTTGATCTCTGTGCAGTGGCCTGCCAGGGACTCATCAATGGAGTTATCGACAATCTCAAACACCATATGGTGTAAACCGCTACCATCGTCGGTATCGCCAATGTACATCCCTGGGCGCTTACGAACCGCATCCAACCCTTTCAGCACCTTAATACTGGACGAGTCGTAAGAAGTTTGTTCTGTCATGTTGATGAACTCCACGTGTTAAGCATAATTGCTTTTATATTGTTTCTGACGGTACGGCTCTGCCGTAAACCGTTACGGTGGCGATGTTTCTCTGCCACTATTCTTTTCAATGGCCACGGGCATCACGGTGCCTGAAGCGGGCTGTCGCCTGGACGGTTGGGTGTGGGCTACCGCGGTTGCCGTAACATCCAGCCCAATTATTCCAGCCCCTTTTCTCCCCCACGGGCCGTGTTTCACAGTCGAAACCGGGTGTGGAACGAGCTTTTAATCCAAATAACGTCTAAATCTGCCTGTTTTAATCACCACAGCCCCTATGGATTGCCAGTCGTGGCGGCGATTACGGGGCAGGCTCCAGTTCCACCACACCATGTTTCACGTGGAACACTCTAAAGCCGCTGTTTTCAATCGTGGCCGCAATCGTATCTGGGCAGCCAGGAACGCCATCGGCGTCAATATCGTCAGTCACTACTGTACCCTGAACGTGTTTAACGCTGGCGGAATTGTCAGGATCGTTTACCGTGACTTCGGCCGATTCCCCGACAGCCTCAGGAGAAGTCTGCACCGCCTTGGCTGGCAAAACCGGCCCTGAAACGTCCCGTTGTTGCTCGCGTCGACGCGCTCTACCGTCGACAGCTCGGCGCCAAGCCGCCAACAGAGGCTGCTTTTCAACCCCGGTGACAAACACCTGACACCCCATATCCACCAGCCAATCGGCCAAAATCAGCCGAAAATGCTCATCCAACTCAGCAGGAAGGTCGTCGATCAGATAAACACACCGACGTTGGCGCTGCTCGCTGTACACCATGCCTTGCGCAATCAACAGCGCACTGACCACAATCTTTTGCTGCCCTCGGGACAACAGATCCACCGCAGCAGTCTTACCCACCATAATTTTAACATCGGCGCGATGCGGGCCCTGACGGGTATACCCCAAATCGGCATCGCGTTCCTGGGTGGTCTCTAGCAACTCGGCAAAGGTGTGTTCCGCATCCCAGCCGCGATAATAACGGATGGATAGCTTTTCCAGCCCCTCAAAGCCCGATATCAGGCGGGAAAAAACCACCCGAAGTCGATCAAAGGCTGCCTCGCGAAACGAATCCAGGCGCGCCGCCAGAGCCGCCAGCTCTCTGTCCCAGGGGGCCAGTAAAGACGCCTCAATTTTACCACGTCTGAGCAGACTATTGCGGTGTTTTAAGCACTTTTCATAACTTCTCCACACCTTATAAAAGTCATGTTCCACGTGGAACACCAACCAATCCAAAAACTGCCGACGCACCAGCGGTGCCCCTTCCAATAAACTGAAAGAATGCCCGTTCATCACCCTCACAGGGAGGGTTTCGGCCAGCTCGGCAGCCGAGGAGCAAGGCTGCCCGCCCTTCTTGATCAACACCTGGCCATCACGGCTGCGTTGAACACCCACCGGCAGCTGAATGCCGGCCGGCACAGGCCGGTCACCCTCGGGGGGTTGTCTGCGGTCTGTGTTCGACTCACCGAGTGACGGGCCGGGAGCTGTGAGGAACGCTTCATTGGACTGAGCAGGTTGAGCCTGTTCGACTGCAGCAGCTGCGCCAAGGGCCGGTTTTACATCAGAACCGGGCGCCGCGGCTCCACCAGCAGAAACAAAATCTCTAACCAAGGGCGATTGCTGGCTGATATCGACGCGACCGAACACGGTATAGGCGTCGGCGTCGTAGTGGATCATGGTTTTGAATTTGCGTGAGCGGAAGGATCGCCCGAGGGAAAGCGTGCTGATGGCTTCCAGAATACTGGTCTTGCCACTGCCGTTGTCACCATAAAAGATATTGAGTTGCGGGGACAACTCAATATCGACCGCTTGCAGATTGCGGAAATTCTGGGCCGACAAACGCCGGAGGGTCATGAAGAGATCACAAAAAGGTTCAAATTCAGATCTTCTGTTACTGCGGGATTACGTTGTGTGCCGCGTTTACAAACGCATCGGCATCACAACGTAAACGGAATCGCCACCCTCCGTCTCTTCCAACAGCGCACTGCTGTTGGAATCAGACAGCGTCATTTTGATTTTCTCAGAGCTGAGCACACCGGTAACATCCTGCAAGTAGCTGACGTTGAAGCCAATCTCCAGCTGATCACCGTTGTAATCCACGGCCACCTGCTCTTCCGCTTCTTCCTGTTCCGGGTTGTTTGCCACAATAGTGAGCTGGCCATCGGTGAGCAACAGGCGCACGCCACGGTATTTTTCGTTTGACAGAATTGCGGTGCGACCAAACGCCTGACGCAATTCGTTGCGGTCCCCAAACACCAGCTTGTTGCCCCCTTTCGGCAGTACCCGCTCGTAGTCCGGGAACTTGCCGTCCACCAGCTTGGAGGTAAAGGTGTAGGCTTCGGTGGCGACGCGAATATGGTTGCTCCCCAGGATCACCTCCACATTGCCCTGGCCATCCAGCAAGCGAGCCAGTTCCACCACCCCCTTGCGCGGCAAAATTGCCTGAGTCACTTCCGGGTTCGAGACCGAGACAGCGCGGGTACACATGGCCAAACGGTGGCCATCGGTGGCGACGGCACGTAGCTGGCCTTCCTGCACTTCCCACAACATACCGTTGAGGTAATAGCGCACATCCTGCTGCGCCATGGCAAAGCCAGTGCGATCGATCAAACGCTTGATGTCCTGTTGTTCACAGGAAAACTGCAGGTCGCCAGGCCCCTGTTCAACATTGGGAAAATCGTTGGCAGGCAGGGTCGACAAGGTGAAGCGACTGCGCCCAGACTTCAATATAACCCTTTGATTTTCCTCAGAAAATTGCAGGATCGCATCGTCAGGTAAAGAGCGGCAGATGTCCACCAGCTTGCGCGCCGGAACCGTCAGTTCTCCCGACTCCCCCGCTTCTGGCAGCTGCACACGAGCCACAATTTCAACTTCCAGATCCGTTCCTGTCATCGACAGGCGATCCCCTTCCAGCACAATCAATACGTTGGCCAACACCGGTAACGTCTGACGACGCTCCACCACACCGGCAACCAACTGCAAGGGCTTGAGTAATGCTTCACGTGGTACGCTGAATTTCATGGCTTGGTCTCTTAATTAACAATGTCCAATAGTTAAAGTGTGTGTCTTTTATTGTAGAGCTGGCCTCTGGCCGGTTAGGCCACCGGCGGTTTAGGAGGTCAGCGAGCGCTGGAGGTTTTTCCAGTCTTCGCGCATATCACCGTCTTCTTCCCGCAGCTCTTTGATTTTACGGCAGGCGTGCAGCACTGTCGTATGATCGCGGCCACCAAACGCGTCGCCGATTTCGGGCAAGCTGTGGTTGGTGAGCTCTTTCGCCAATGACATGGCCACCTGTCTGGGACGAGCCACTGAGCGGCTGCGTCGCTTGGACAGAATATCGCTGATTTTAATCTTGTAATACTCCGCCACGACCCGCTGAATATTATCCACACTGACCTGCTTGTCCTGCAGGGCCAACAGATCCTTCAGGGCTTCGCGCACCAGCGGCACATCAATGTCGCGGCCGGTAAAATGGGCGTTGGCGATGACCCGTTTTAACGCCCCTTCCAATTCACGCACATTGGAGCGAATGCGCTGGGCAATAAAGAAAGCGGCATCGCCCGGCAGCATCATATTGGCCTGATCGGCTTTCTTCATCAGAATGGCCACCCGCGTTTCCAGTTCCGGCGGCTCAATGGCCACCGTCAGGCCCCAGCCAAAGCGGGACTTCAGGCGCTCTTCCAACCCGTGAATCTCTTTAGGATAGCGATCACAGGTTACGATGATTTGCTGGCCACCTTCAAGCAACGCGTTAAAAGTATGAAAGAATTCTTCCTGTGAACGCTCTTTTCCCGCAAAAAATTGAATATCATCAATCAGCAGGGCATCCACCGAACGGTAGTAACGTTTGAAGTCATTAATGGCGTTGAGCTGCAGGGCTTTGACCATGTCGGCCACAAACCGCTCGGAGTGCAGATAAACCACTTTGGCGTTGGGGTTTTTATCCACCAGCGCGTTACCCACCGCGTGCATCAAGTGCGTTTTCCCCAAACCCACGCCGCCGTATATAAAGAGTGGGTTGTAGGCGCCGCCCGGGTTTTCGGCGACCTGGCGGGCCGCCGCCAGGCCCAGCTGGTTCGACTTACCTTCCACAAAGCTGGGGAAGGTAAACCCCTGGTTCAGGTAGTTGCGATGTTTCAGGCCACCTTCCACTTCAATGGCGGTGGCGCGCTCGCCAGTGTTGGCAGAGGTGATCACCCCGGCCGAAGACGAAGAGGCACCGTAGCCGGCCGCCGCGTTATTGGGAACCGCATTCTGGCGGCGGTATTCCGGCGGCACAATGCTGGCGGGCTCGCGAGCCGGGTGGGGGTAATCTTCCAGCCCCATCGGCATTTGGGTCGGCTGATCTGATGAAAAAACCGATCCCGACGCCCCTTGAGAGCCAGACGCCCCCTGTGATTCGTTCAGCAACTCCCGCTGAAAATCGGTTGACTGCACCTCGTTGCCCTGCTGCAATCCACCCTGCTGATAGTCACCGGCAGAATAATCGGTCTGTTCATTGCGCGTATAGTTCCCCTGAGCGTGCGCCGGGTGGCCGGACTGCAAATCACGTTCATAGGCAGAATTCGGGGTCCCCCCGTGGCGAGGAAAGGTGGTTTCACGTGGGGGCTGCGGTGGAACATTCACTTCCGTGCGCTGCGAACGACGCTGGTAGCGCCCCCCCGACTGCGATGCGTTGACCCCCAGTTCAATCTGGAACCCGACCTGTGCACCGTGTTCACCCGCCAACTCCTGTATGCGTCCCAGGAATTTATCATTGACCCAATCCAGCACAAACCGATTGGGCGCCAACAACCTCAGGTGTTGGTCCACGGAGCTCTGATCCACCACTAACGGACGGATCCACGTATTAAACTGCTGCGACGGCAATTCGTTCTGCAACGAGTCGGCACACTTTTTCCAGATTAACTCTGGCAAATCATCCCCCTTCACAACCCTCCTTTCAGAGCGGTTGTCAGATACTGAAACTGTGAAATTTTGTTCGTGGAAAAGCCTGTTATTTTACGCCCAATACCCCCAAGTTATCCACACAAAAAAACGATCAATTATCAAACAAAAAGAAAAAAAGGTTTATTTTTCAATGCTCTAGGAAAACCTGGAGCGACAAAAAACTTACGATTATTATCGGGGATAACCCATTGTTTAAAAACACGACTGTGGATAAAGCTGTGAGTATCCTGCTGGCAACTTGGGTGTGGGTTGCTACACCAGGCGACATGCCTGAGCTGCAGGATTTAACGGAAAATGACGCCGAAAAAACACACAAAAACTTAACCCCAAGACCACATTAGGCGTTGCTTTTGTGCGGTTAATTCATTAAAATCCCGCCTCTTTTTCGCGCTTGTCGAAATTTCCAACAGACTATTGCTTCTGTAATCGCATCGATTCTGCCTTGTTGCAGTATCCGCATTGCAGTTAAAGCGGTGGTTCTCTAGGTAAGACTTGCGCTACCAGTTTCTATGAAAGACACAATCGGCAGGTAAGTCTCATGAAAAGAACATTTCAGCCCAGCGTACTGAAGCGCAAGCGCACTCACGGTTTCCGTTCACGTATGGCAACCAAAAACGGTCGTAAGATTTTGGCGAGTCGTCGCGCCAAGGGTCGCAAAGAGCTGGCAGCTTAATTACGACTCGGGCTTATATATGGAAGCAGGATATGATGCATGTCTTCCTTCTATATATAAGCTCCGTTTCCGTATTCAAGCTCCAGTAATTCAAGATCCTGCGTAATCAAAAACTTACGTAATATAGGTCCTGGCGTGCCGAGCAAGGCTTTTCCGCCCAACAAGGGTTTTCAAAAGTCACTTCGTTTGCTCAACGCCAGCGACTATCAGTCTGTCTTTAATGACGCCCAGTTTAAAGCTTCCCATCAGCACCTGTTGATCCTGTCCCGATCCAATACTGCTTCGAATCCCGACGGCACCCCTCGTCTCGGCCTGGTGATTGCCAAAAAACATATTCGATTGGCCGTACAACGCAACCGGATCAAGCGTATACTGCGCGAGACTTTTCGGCACCACCAGCAGGAGCTGGCCGGCATTGATGCCGTCGTCCTGGCGAGACGCGGGCTCGATCAGCTGGACAACGCGCAGTTGCACAAGCTGTTTAACAAGCAATGGGCCCGGATTATAAAAAAAGCGGCGCAGGCTGACACAGCCACCGCTGACAACCACAAACGCTCATGAAGATCATCGGGATAAAGCTCATCCACGCTTATCGCTATCTGGCCAGCCCCTGGGTGGGCAACCAGTGCCGCTTTTACCCCACCTGCTCTCATTACGCGGAAGAAGCCATCGAACATTACGGTCTGCTGAAAGGAAGCACACTTGCGGCCAAACGCCTGCTAAAATGCCACCCCTGGCACCCCGGTGGAATTGATTTTGTTCCGGGCACTCCGGATGCCGAGCAATGGGAACAACACAGCCGCAGCGATGACGCGGCTGAAACAGAGACAACGCACAAAACCGATAACAATGTCGCGGTTGACTCGCAGTTAACACAAGACCGCACTTAACAACATTCTAACTAACCACAACGGCAGTATTTATGGACTGGCAACGCACGATAATATTGGGGGCTATTGCGATAGTTTCCGTTGTATTGATTAATGAATGGGGCGATTTTCAAGAGCGCAACAAACCCGTCATCTCACAAGAAACCACCGTGTCACAAGCCACAACCGCCTCGGCTGACACCACCACCTCGGTACCTGAGCTGGGTGAAACCGCAACAGCTGCGGCCAGTCCCAGCGACATTCCGGTTTCCCGGGAAGAGCAAATGGCGGCCGAACAAGACGTCACCAGCAACACCGGTGAGCTGATTAGCGTAAAAACCGATGCCCTGGAGTTTCTGATTGACCCGCACGGTGGCGATATCGTCAAGGCGGCACTGCCCCAATATCTGGAATACATTGATACGCCGGACCAGCCGTTCATTCTGCTGAACCGTACCCAGTCCAACACCTATGTGGCCCAGAGCGGCTTGATCGGTACCAACGCCACCGACACCGCCGCCGGCCGACCGGTGTTCCAATCCGCACAGACCGCTTACGAGCTGGCCGACGGTGAAGACATCCTCAATGTGGACCTGACTTATCAACAGGGTCAGGTGGTCATCACCAAACGCTTCATTTTTACCCGTGGCGATCATTTGGTGAAACTGGAATACCGCATCAACAACCAAAGCGACAAGGACTGGAAAGCCGGCCTGTTTGCACAAATCAAGCGCGACAGCCACAACCCGGTGGTGGTCGATGGCTTTGGCATGAAGCCCTACCTTGGCGCGGCCCTCACCACCCCCGACACCAATTACAAAAAGCTGGATTTCGACGACCTGGCAGATGAAGACCTGACCAGTGTGGGTGGCTTCAAGGTCACCCAAACCGGTGGCTGGGTGGCCATGGTTCAGCACTACTTTTTGAGTGCCTGGGTGCCAGACCAGACCCAGGAAAACCATTTCAACCTGCGCAAAGGCAAAGGCGACATCTACCTGATGGGGTTCACCAGCCCTCAGCAAACGGTTGCCGCAGGCAGTGAAGGTGTGCTCTCAGCCTCGTTCTATGCCGGCCCGAAAAACATTGATCGGCTGGAAAAAATCGCCCCGTATCTGGACCTGACGGTGGATTATGGCTGGCTCTGGTGGATCGCCAAGCCACTGTTCCATTTTCTCGACTTTATTCACAGCATCCTGGGCAGCTGGGGCTGGTCAATTATTGCTCTGACAATAATTATCAAGGCAGCATTCTTCAAGCTATCGGCCACCAGTTACCGCTCCATGGCCAAGATGCGCAAATTTGCTCCTGAAATGGCGCGCATGAAAGAGCTCTATGGCGATGACCGCCAAAGAATGTCCCAGGAGATGATGAAGCTCTACAAAAAAGAGAAAATCAATCCGCTGAGCGGCTGTTTGCCCATCCTGGTGCAGATGCCGGTGTTCATTTCGCTCTACTGGGTCTTGATGGAAAGTGTCGAGCTGCGTCACACCCCGTTCCTGTGGTGGATTCAGGATTTGTCCGTGAAAGATCCGCTGTTCATTCTGCCGATCGTGATGGGGATCACCATGTTCATTCAGCAGAAACTGAACCCCACGCCGCCGGATCCGACCCAGGCGCGCATCATGCAGATGATGCCGTTTGTGTTCACCTTTATGTTCCTGTGGTTCCCGGCCGGTCTGGTGGTGTACTGGGTAGTCAACAACACCCTGTCCATTGCGCAACAGTATGTGATCACCAAGCGCATTGAAGCCGGCGATGTAAAAACCGCTTAAGCACTAGCGCTACCGAGAATCACGGAAAAGGCCAGCCCCTTAGGGAGCTGGCCTTTTTTCTGTCTGTCGGTTTTTATCGCCGCGCTTTACGGTGCCCTCGTGTCCCGGGCCACAAGTTCATATAATGAGCGGCAGGTGACCCCTGTTGAGCCGAATCAAGAGCACCCGAATTCTGTCCACCACAGTCCAAAACGACCACAACCCAGTCCATCAGAGTAACGATTCCATGTCATCATCCAGCACCGCCAGTACGTTTCACACCGACACCATTGCCGCCATTGCCACCCCTCCTGGCAAAGGCGGGGTGGGGATTGTGCGGGTATCGGGTGCGAAAGCCAAAACTCTGGCCGAAACCATCACCGGCCGGCAATTGTCACCGCGCACTGCGCACTACGGCCCGTTCCTGGACAGTGCAGGGGACGCCATCGACGAGGGCCTGGCCCTTTATTTTCCCGGCCCCAACTCCTTTACCGGTGAAGACGTGCTGGAACTGCAGGGCCACGGCGGGCCCATTATTCTCGATTGCCTGCTGCGCCGGGTCACGGAACTGGGGGCCCGTATCGCCAATCCGGGGGAATTCTCCGAGCGCGCCTTCCTTAACGACAAGATGGACCTGGCGCAGGCGGAAGCCATTGCCGATCTGATTGAAGCCTCGTCCGAGCAGGCCGCACGCAATGCCGTGCACTCCCTGCAGGGGGCCTTTTCCAAAGAGATTCACGCCCTGGTTGAAGCCTTGATTCAATTGCGCATCTACGTCGAAGCGGCTATCGACTTCCCCGAGGAAGAAATCGATTTTCTCGGCGACGGCAAGGTTGCCGGGGACCTGCAGCGTATTCTGGAGCAGTTGCAGCGGGTCAAAAACGAGGCCAAACAGGGCGCCATCATGCGTGAGGGCATGCAGGTGGTGATTGCGGGGCGCCCCAACGCTGGCAAATCCAGCTTGCTGAATGCCCTGTCCGGTCGCGACAGTGCCATTGTCACCCACATTGAAGGCACCACCCGCGACGTGCTGCGCGAGCACATTCACATCGACGGCATGCCCCTGCACATCATCGACACCGCCGGGCTGCGCGAAAGCCCCGACGAGGTGGAGCAGATTGGCATCGAGCGCGCCTGGCAGGAGATCCACCGCGCCGATCGCATCCTCATGGTGGTGGACGCCACCACCACCGATGACAATAACGCCGAAACCATCTGGCCGGAGTTTGTGGGCGAACTGAAAGACACCTCACACCTGACGCTGATCCTGAATAAATCGGATTTAAAGCCGACTCTGCTGTCAGACAACGCAAGCGGTGCCCTCCCCGACAACCTCAACCACCCGGTGATCTCTCTGTCAGCCAAGTCCGGCGAGGGGGTGGAACGGCTGCGCAATCACCTCAAAGCCTGCATGGGCTTTACCGGCACTACCGAGGGGGGCTTTACCGCCCGCCGTCGCCACCTGGACGCCCTTGCCCGTGCCGAACAGCTGCTGGTGACGGGGCAGGACCAACTGCTGTCACTGGGCGCCGGTGAACTGTTGGCCGAGGACCTGCGGCAAGCCCAGAACGCGCTGGGCGAGATCACCGGTGACTTTACCCCCGATGAACTGCTGGGACGGATTTTTTCCAGTTTTTGCATCGGCAAATGATGATGCTGGGGGCTCGATGGGGCCGCTCGTATAGCCGTCACTCAAGTCCCTGTATGAGCCTCGAAAGGCTGACTGTCGAACCGCCCTCTTGACGCGCCCCAAACGGTTTGACCCAGCGCCCTGTTTGACGGGTAGGTGCTTTACCGGACTCCTGCCTGCGCGCTCGCGTTGAAAAAACCTTTCCCTGCTTTGGCCGGGGCCGCTGCTTTGCCTACTCTCTTATGTTTCTACTAAATCTCTTTTGCTTCTATCTACTAAATCTCTTTTGCTTCTAAAAGCTGCTTTTTCTAGTTACTACACGCTCTAAATCACGTCATCGGTATTGGTCTACACTTTTTAAGTGGTTTGCGCCCCTCACCCCGAGGTTAAAAAACCGCCTTACAGAAAGCAACCAAACTGTACAAATACACATCACTTACATACGTTATCCACATTTACTCACAGGTTTATCCCCTAACTTAATGAAAAATAAGTGATTTCTATCACTGTTCCGTCTCGTCTGTGGAAAAGCACGGGGATTGCGTGAGTAAAAGGCGGGCATGAAATTGGGGATAACCGGCATATCGCCGTCCCCTGTGCATAAGTGGCCTTTCTGTCTCCAGCTTCTCAGCAGCTTACGGTCAGCTAATACCGTTTGAGTACCGATCTTACACTTGTCCTAACATTATGTTTTTATTAAAGTTTTTATACTTACCCACAGAAAAACGGGTTACTATATATAACAATCACTACATACCTTTATATATATTCTATCTATATATATTTTTATTCTCTTTATATGTATAAGACTTAATTTCAAAATAATTCGCTGAAATTTTGAACAACGGACAAACCCAACCTATAATGACCGCCCTTTGAATTCACAGCCGCTGTGGCGGTTTCCTGATTGTGATTTTTAACCCTGCGGTCGTTATTTGAATTTGCCGATAACCGCAATGGGTTAAGAACCCCGATTGGCTTTATGCAGTTTTTTCTGAGAGTGCTTTATGGATTATTCGCAACGCTACGATGTGATTGTGATTGGTGGTGGTCACGCTGGTACCGAAGCGTGCCTTGCTGCCGCAAGAATGGGTTCGCGTACCCTGTTGTTAACGCACAATATCGACACTCTCGGGCAGATGAGCTGCAACCCGGCCATTGGCGGGATTGGCAAGAGTCATCTGGTGAAAGAAATTGATGCCCTCGGTGGCGCTATGGCACTGGCCACCGACAAGGGCGGGATTCAGTTTCGCACCCTGAACGCTCGCAAAGGTCCGGCTGTGCGAGCCACTCGGGCGCAAGCTGACCGCGCGCTCTACAAAGCGGCCATCCGTGAAATACTGGAAAACCAGCCCAATCTGGATATATTCCAACAGGCCGCTGACGACCTGATTGTGGAAGGCGATACCGTACGAGGTGTCGTCACCCAGATGGGACTCAAGTTCTATGCCCCCACGGTGGTGCTGACGGTGGGCACGTTCCTGGGCGGTAAAATTCACATTGGTTTGCAGAATCACTCCGGTGGTCGCGCCGGCGATCCGCCCTCCATCGCCCTGGCCAATCGTTTGCGCGAACTGCCGCTGACCGTGGACCGATTGAAAACCGGTACCCCGCCGCGCATTGATGCCCGCAGTGTGAATTTTGACACGCTGGAAAAACAATTCGGTGATACGCCCTTGCCAGTGATGTCCTACATGGGCAAAGTGGAAGATCATCCCGAGCAGGTCTGTTGCTGGATCACCCACACCAACGCCCGCACCCACGAAATTATTCACAAAGGGCTGGATCGCTCCCCCATGTACACCGGGGTGATTGACGGGGTCGGGCCGCGTTACTGCCCGTCGGTCGAAGACAAGGTACACCGCTTTGCGGACAAGGATTCGCACCAGGTGTTCATTGAGCCCGAGGGCCTGACCACCCACGAGCTCTACCCCAACGGGATTTCCACCAGTCTGCCGTTTGACGTGCAGTTTGAATTGGTGCGCTCCATTGTCGGTTTTGAAAATGCCCACATCACCCGTCCGGGCTACGCCATTGAGTACGATTTCTTTGACCCGCGGGACCTGAAGTACAACCTGGAAAACAAGTTTATTCACGGTCTGTTCTTTGCCGGTCAGATAAACGGCACCACCGGCTACGAAGAGGCCGGAGCCCAGGGGTTGCTGGCGGGCGCCAACGCTGCGCTGCTGGCCCAGGGCAAAGCGTCCTGGTCTCCGCGTCGGGACGAAGCCTACATCGGGGTGCTGGTGGACGACCTGATCACCATGGGAACCCGCGAGCCCTACCGCATGTTCACCAGCCGTGCGGAGTATCGGTTGATGCTGCGCGAGGACAACGCCGATCTGCGCCTCACCGAACAGGGTCGAGAGTTGGGGCTGGTGGACGATGTGCGCTGGCAGGCTTTTTGTGAAAAACGCGAAGCCATTGCCCTCGAACAACAGCGCCTCAAAGACACCTGGATCCAGGCGGGCAGCGCCGAGGCCGATGCTTTGGCCGACCGTCTCAAGTCGCCGTTGTCGCGGGAGTACAGTCTGCACGATCTGCTCAAGCGCCCCGAGCTCACTTACGCCGACGTCGGGCATCTCAAGGGGGAGCCAGCCGGCAACCCGCAAGTGCGTGAACAGGTCGAGATCCATGTGAAGTACGCCGGTTACATCGATCGCCAGCAAGACGACATCAATCGTCTGCGCCAGCATGAGAATACAGCGATCCCGGCGGACTTTGACTACAGCGTGGTCGAAGGATTATCCAACGAGGTGAAGCAGAAACTCACCGAAAACCGTCCGGAAACTCTGGCCAGAGCCTCGCGTATCCAGGGGGTCACTCCGGCGGCTGTGTCGCTGTTGCTGATCTATCTGAAAAAGCACGGCTTGCTGAAAAAACAGGCGGTGGTATGAAATCAGTGGCAGTGACGAACCGGGCACCACTGGTGCAGCGGTTGCTCGACGGCGCCGAGACGATGGGCGTGGCGGTGAGCGAGGCCCAGGCCGGGCAAATGCTGGATTACCTCGAGCTGTTTCACAAATGGAACAAAACCTACAACCTGTCTGCGATCCGCGATATTGAAGCGCAGCTGGATCGCCACCTGCTCGACAGTCTGAGCGTTGCGCCGTACATCGAGGCCGATTATCTCATCGATGTGGGTACCGGCGGTGGCCTGCCGGGTATTCCATTGGCGATCCTGTTTCCGCAAAAACGTTTTACCCTGCTCGACAGCAACGGCAAAAAAGCACGTTTTCTGTTTCAGGTAAAAACACAGCTGAAACTGGACAACGTTCAGGTTGAAAACCGTCGCGTGGAAGCCTTCCAGCCCGATGAGCCCTTTGATGCCGTGATCAGTCGCGCCTTTGCCAGTCTCAAGGATATGACCGATGGCTGTCAGCACCTGTTGGCCGACGGTGGTGTTTTTTACGCCATGAAGGGCATCTACCCCACAGATGAGTTGAGTGATCTGGAAAAAAACTATAAGGTTTCTGATTCTTACCCCCTTCAGGTTCCACGCGAAGAAGGTGAACGTCACCTGCTGGTGTTGACTCCCTAACCCGGAAGCCCGCCCGGCACTAGTGACTGTTGCTGGAAACCTGTAAATCCTTGTGATGAGGTGGAGTCCGGCACAGCTGTCGGACCCCCCGATTTTGAATTCAAGACCGTACGCAAGACACATACGCAGGACACAAAAGTTGATTAAAAAATACGCCATTGCCAACCAAAAAGGTGGAGTCGGCAAGACCACGACCTGCGTCAATCTGGCCGCTTCGCTGGTGGCTACCAAAAAACGCGTGTTGCTGATTGACCTCGATCCTCAGGGGAATGCCACCATGGGCAGTGGCATTGATAAAAACGACCTGGAGATTTCGATTTACGAAGTGCTGGTGGGGGCCTGCAAGGCGGAAGACGCGCTGGTGACTTCACCGTCAGGACTTTACTCGGTGCTGCCGGCCAACGGCGATTTGACCGCCGCCGAGGTGGAAATGCTGTCCATGGACAACAAAGAGCGCCGCCTGCGCGAGGCCCTTGAGCCGCTGATAGACCGCTTTGATTATTTTGTCATCGATTGCCCGCCCTCGCTCAACATGCTCACGGTGAATGCCTTGACCGCCTGTGACGGGGTGATTATCCCCATGCAGTGTGAATACTACGCTCTGGAGGGGCTGTCAGCGCTGGTGAATACCATCAACCAGATCCAGTCTTCGCTGAACCCGCGCCTGTCCATTGAGGGCATCCTGCGCACCATGTACGACCCACGCAACAGCCTCACTAATGATGTATCTGCTCAGCTGAATGAGTATTTCGGCGATGCGCTCTATCGCACCTGCGTGCCGCGCAACGTGCGCCTGGCCGAGGCGCCCAGTTTTGGTCAGCCGGCGCTGGTGTACGATCGCCAGTCCAAGGGCGCTATCGCCTATCTGGCACTGGCCGGTGAAATCCTGCGGCGCAACGAAACGGCGCGCGCGGATGCGGCTCAGGTTTAGGCGGCAGCGGTTTCAACGCCGGACGCGGGTCCTCCTGCTGGACGCGGTTCTCAACCTTGGACGGCTGCGGCAAGGCACCACCGCATTGGCGGTGTTTATTGCTAACTTTCTGATTTTTAAATAATTTATTTATTCGTTTTTTTGGGTTTAACGGACAGGATCACACTTGCCATGGCAGCAAAAAGAAAAGGCTTGGGGCGCGGTTTGGACGCTCTTTTGAGTGGCGCCAAAGGGGCGGAAGCCAGTGAAGCGATCGCCGCAGTCGCAGAGACGTCTGCCACGGTAGAAGAAAATCTGGACGGCAAGCTGGCTCAGTTGCCGGTCGAGTTTATTCGCCGGGGTAAGTACCAGCCGCGCCGCGATATGCAGCCTGAAGCTCTGGAAGAGCTGGCGCAATCCATCAGGGCCCAGGGGGTCATGCAGCCGATTGTCGTGCGCCCGGTGGGCAAAGCCGACGATGGCACGGAAAAGTACGAAATTATTGCCGGTGAGCGCCGCTGGCGGGCCACCCAGCTGGCCGGTCTGGACAAAATTCCCTGTGTGATTCGCGATGTGCCGGACGAAGCCGCCATTGCCATGGCGCTGATTGAGAACATTCAGCGTGAAGACCTCAACCCCATGGAAGAGGCGGTCGCGCTCAAGCGCTTGCAGGATGAATTTGAACTGACCCATCAGGAAGTGGCCCACGCCGTGGGTAAGTCCCGCACCACCATCACCAACCTGTTGCGCCTGATCGCCCTCTCTGAGGATGTGAAAATCATGCTCGAGCACGGCGACCTGGAGATGGGGCACGCCCGGGCGATGTTGTCTCTGGACGCGGCAGATCAGAGAGACGTGGCCAGGCAGGTGGTGTCCAGAGGCCTGTCTGTACGCCAGACGGAAGCGCTGGTGAGAAAAGTTCAGCAGGCCAGCTCCGAGGTGACCGCAGTGGAAAGCTCCGGCCCGAGCGCGGATGTCCAGAAGCTGGAGGAAGCGCTGGCGGAGAAGGTTGGCGTGCCGGTGTCCATTTCTCACGGGGCGAAAGGCAAAGGCAAGTTAACACTCAGTTACAGCAGCCTTGATGAGTTGGATGGCATTTTAAATCATCTGGGTTACAAAGCTTAACAATTGATAGATGTTGTGGTCGCCATCTAATCGCAACCCTACATGTAGTTGATTGATATCAACATCCCGACGAACTCCTGACAAATATGACCAGCGGACAAGAATTTCAGGGAATTTAACGACTTTGTGTTCTTGAATTAGGTTGATAGACGCGGCCCTAAACCCTATAATTCGCGTCGCTCAATTTGATGGCTGACAGTGCCTTCGAATCGGGCTAAACGGAGAGCTAGCGGAGTGTTGGCCAAAAGCGTTACCAGAGAAGTCGCCTTGGCCACTATCAAAAGACCTCCAGTCTATCGAGTCCCCGGCATCCAGTTAGTGGTTTTGCTGGTGGTGTCTGCAGGACTGGGGGTTGTCGACGTCACTATTGCCTGGTCTGTGTTGGCTGGGGGAGTGGTTGCGATCATTCCTCACCTCTATTTTACCGTTTATGCTTTCCGCCACATGGGGGCCAGAGTCTCCCCTGACATCGCACGCTCTTTCGCTCGCGGCGAGGCTGGCAAGTTTATATTGACCATGGTGGGTTTCGCTTGTGTGTTTAAAAGCGGCTTCGCCTTGAATCCACTGGCGGTGTTTGGTGGGTATTTTGCCATGCTGATTATCCAGTGGTGGGCAGTTGCGGTTGCGGTACGGGGTCAGTAGTTGAGGTGGTTAGGTCGTGCTGGCAAGCGTTGTGGCTGCTGACACAACCACAGCAAAGAGTTGCAATCATCAACAACGCTAAAAAGTTTTAAAAGCGGTTTTCGGTCCGGGACTGAAGAACGGTTTTAAAACTTTTTAAAAACTTAAAGGTGCTTGAGAAAATTATGGCAAGCGAAGAACTCACTCAAACGGGTTATATTCAACACCACCTGCAGAACATGGCTTACGGCAAATTGCCGGAAGGTTACGTTCGTGCCGATGGCAGCATCATGGAGCAGGCCGGCTGGACTTTGGCACACTCCACTCAGGAAGCGTCCGACATGGGATTCTGGGCAGTCCACCTGGATACTCTGGGTTGGTCCATTGCTCTGGGTTTACTGTTTTCGTTTTTGTTTTCACGCGCCGCCAAGAAAGCGACCACCGGTGTTCCCAAAGGCTTCCAGAGCTTTGTGGAAATGGTTGTCGAATTTGTCGATGGTGTTGTTAAAGACACATTCCACCACTCCAACAAGCTGGTTGCGCCCATGGCTCTGACCATTTTTGTGTGGGTGTTCATGATGAACCTGATGGATCTGGTGCCCATCGACTGGTTGCCGATGCTGGCGGATCACACCATTGGTCAGGGTGACGGCCACTTGTTCTTCAAAGTCGTACCCACTACGGATCCCAATGCAACTCTGGGGATGGCCCTCGGTGTCTTCCTGTTGATGATTGGGTTCAGCATCAAAAACAAAGGGATTGGCGGCTTCGTTAAAGAGTTGGCATTACACCCCTTCAATCACCCGGTAATGATTCCGTTCAACCTGTTCCTGGAACTGGTTGGTCTGATCGCCAAGCCAATCTCTCTGGGCTTGCGACTGTTCGGAAACCTGTACGCCGGCGAAATGATCTTCATCCTGATTGCCCTGCTTTACTCTGGCGGTCTGGTGTTGGGTACCTTTGGTGCTGGTTTGCAGTGGATGTGGGCAGTCTTCCACATTCTGGTTATCACTCTGCAGGCCTTTGTGTTCATGGTGTTAAGTACTGTGTACATGGCCATGGCCCACGATGTGGATGAGCAGCATTAATCAGGCGATTAATGGCGGGCGCGGTTGATGGCGCCCGGCGACAAGATTTTTAGTTCAGATTTTTAACGATTTACTTTTTAACTTTAACTTTAAACCTTCGAAAATTGGAGAAAACAATGGAAGCACTTGGTTTGGTATACGTAGCTAGCGCACTGCTGATCGGTTTGGGCGCACTGGGTACAGCAATCGGTTTCGGTTCTTTGGGTGGTAAGCTGCTGGAAGGCTCTGCTCGTCAGCCAGAACAAGGCCCTGCCCTGCAAGGTAAAATGTTCCTGATGGCGGGTCTGCTGGATGCGGTACCTATGATCGGTGTTGGTATCGGCATGTACCTGATCTTTGTTGTTGCACCTGGCCTGGCGGGCTAATCGACCTCTGTCTTTATAACCTTTCCTTAAAGAACAAAGAGGTGTCGGTGTGAACATTAATTTGACTTTGATTGGCCAAACGATTTCGTTTGCGCTCTTCGTGCTGTTTTGCATGAAGTTCGTATGGCCAGCGCTGATTTCCATGATGGAAGAGCGTGAAAAGAAAATCGCCGATGGTCTGGAAGCTGCTGATCGTGCTGACAAAGATCTTGAGCTGGCTCAGAAAAAAGCCACTCAACAACTTCGTGAAGCCAAAGAAGAAGCAGCAGCAATTATTGAGCAGGCTAATAAGCGTGCCAACCAGATTGTTGAAGAAGCTAAAGTTCAGGCAGTTGCCGAAGGCAACCGTTTGAAGCAGGCAGCTGAAGCACAGATCGAGCAGGACGTTAACCGCGCGAAAGAAGACCTTCGTGGCAAGGTAGCGACTTTGGTGCTGGCCGGTGCAGAAAAAGTACTGGGCGCGTCTATCGACGAGAATGCTAGCAGCGAACTGGTAAACCAGTTAGCCGCCGAACTGTAAGTGAGGTAAATCATGGCCGAACTTACAACTTTAGCCAGACCATACGCAAAAGCCGCATTTGAATCTGCCGATGCGGCAGGACAATTGCAAAAATGGTCTGACATGTTAACTCTCGCTGCTGCCGTTGCGCAGCAGGACGGAATGATCAAGGCGTTGGTATCTCCAGCCCTCACCAGTGAACAGAAAGCGAAAGCATTTGCTGACGTTTGCGGTGATGAGCTGAATGAAGGTGCCGTTAACTTGATCAGCGTGCTGGCGGAAAATAAGCGCTTGACCTTACTGCCTGAAATCCAGCAGTTGTTTGAGCAGCATAAAGCCCAGCGCGAGCAGTCTGTCGATGTGGAAGTATCCACAGCGTTTGAGTTATCCGGCGAATTGCAAGATAAATTGGCGAAGGCATTGAGTGCCAAGCTGGACCGTGAAGTGAATTTGTCCACGGTTGTGGATAAGTCTCTTTTGGGTGGCGCTTTGGTCCGTGCAGGCGACACAGTAATTGACGGTTCGGTGCGTGGTCGTTTGGCCAAGCTCGCCGAAGCAATGAACTCCTAATCCGGCCAAAGCCGAGAGGGAATTGAGGAACAGAGCATGCAGCAACTGAATCCTTCTGAAATCAGTGACATTATCAAGCAGCGCATCGATGGTATTGATGTATCTGCCAAAGCCCAGAATGAGGGCACCGTCGTTTCTGTAACTGACGGTATTATTCGTATCCACGGTCTGGAAGACGTGATGTACGGTGAAATGATCGAGTTTGAAGGCGGTGTCTATGGTATGGCACTGAACCTTGAGCGCGACAGTGTTGGTGCGGTAGTACTGGGCGATTACGAAGGTGTGGCAGAAGGCCAAACCTGTAAATGTACCGGTCGCATTTTGGAAGTACCTGTAGGTAATGAGCTGCTGGGTCGCGTTGTTGACGCACTGGGCAACCCTATCGACGGTAAAGGTCCAATTGGTCACAGCCAAACTGACGCCATCGAAAAAATTGCTCCAGGCGTAATTGAGCGTAAGTCTGTTGACGAACCCGTTCAATTTGGTCTGAAGTCTGTTGATGCCATGGTACCGGTAGGTCGCGGTCAGCGTGAGCTGATCATTGGTGACCGTCAGACGGGTAAGACAGCGATTGCTGTTGATGCCATCATCAACCAAAAAGATTCCGGCATTAAGTGTATCTACGTCGCTGTTGGCCAGAAAGCTTCTTCTATTGCGGCTGTTGTTCGTAAACTGGAAGAGCACGGTGCCATGGATCACACCATTGTAGTTGCCGCAACTGCCTCCGATCCTGCAGCGATGCAGTTCCTGGCGCCGTTTGCTGGTACTACCATGGGTGAATACTTCCGTGACCGTGGTCAGGATGCCCTGATCATTCACGATGACTTGACCAAGCAAGCCTGGGCGTATCGTCAGATCTCCCTGTTGCTGCGTCGTCCGCCAGGTCGTGAAGCTTACCCTGGTGATGTATTCTATTTGCACTCACGTCTGCTGGAGCGCGCCTCTCGCGTTAACGCTGATTACGTTGAAAAGTTCACCAACGGTGAAGTGAAAGGCAAAACCGGTTCCTTGACCGCCCTGCCGATCATTGAAACCCAGGCGGGTGACGTATCTGCGTTCGTACCTACTAACGTAATTTCGATTACCGATGGTCAGATCTTCCTGGAAACTGACATGTTCAACGCCGGCATCCGTCCTGCGATGAACGCCGGTATTTCGGTATCTCGTGTAGGTGGTTCTGCTCAGACCAAAGTGATCAAGAAACTGTCCGGTGGTATTCGTACCGCTCTGGCCCAGTATCGTGAATTGGCGGCGTTCTCTCAGTTCGCTTCTGATCTGGATGCTGCGACTAAAGCCCAGTTGGATCACGGTGAGCGTGTAACCGAACTGATGAAGCAGAAGCAGTATGCCCCTCAGAGCATTGCCGAGATGGGTATCATTCTGTACGCAGCTAACGAAGGTTATTTGCAAGATGTCGAAGTTGCCAAGATTGGCAGTTTCGAATCCGCGTTGCTTTCTTACATGAACAGTGAACACGCTGATCTGATGAAGAAAGTAAATGAGTCCGGTAACTACAATGATGAAATTGAGTCCGGATTCAAAGCAGCCCTGGAGAAGTTCAAGTCTACCCAGACTTGGTAAGCAGCATTGTTAGGCGCTTTGGATGAGGATGGTACGACCGGTATGCAGCTGGAGCGCTTAATGAACACTGACACTAATATGAATTTTTTCGGGGACTGGTAATGGCAAGCGGAAAAGAAATTCGTACTCAGATAACGAGTATTAAAAATACGCAGAAAATCACCAGCGCCATGGAAATGGTAGCGGCGAGTAAGATGCGTAGAGCGCAAGACCGCATGCAGCTTGGTAAACCTTACGCCCAGCGTATTCGCTCGGTGGTAGGTCACATTGCCAGCGCCAACCCAGAATATCACCATATGTTCATGGACCAACGCGAAGTTAAACGCGTCGGTTTTATTCTGGTTTCTACCGATCGTGGCTTGTGTGGTGGCCTGAACGTTAACATGTTCAAAAACACCATCAAATCCATGAAACAGTGGAACGATCAAGGGGTTGAAATTGACCTGTGTTTGATCGGCGCAAAGGCAGCCGCCTTCTTTAATAGTTTTGGCGGTAATGTTGTTGCTGCTGTTCGCGATCTTGGTGAACAACCGAGCGTTGCCGATTTGATCGGTAGCGTGAAAATTATGCTCGACAGCTATGCTGACGGAGGCATTGATAAACTGTTCCTGGCGGGAAATGAGTTTGTGAACACCATGACTCAGGCACCGTTTGTTGATCAGTTGTTGCCACTGGTAGCTGATCCAGATGAAAAACTGCAACACAGCTGGGATTACTTGTACGAGCCCGAAGCAGAAACTTTGCTGGAAGGTTTGTTAATTCGTTACATTGAGTCACAAGTGTATCAAGCTGTAGTCGAAAATAGCGCATGTGAAATGGCTGCTCGTATGTTGGCGATGAAAAACGCCACCGATAATGCGGGTGACCTCATTGATGATCTGCAACTGGTTTATAACAAAGCCAGACAGGCTGCGATTACGCAGGAACTGTCAGAGATCGTTAGTGGCGCTTCGGCAGTTTAATCGAGCACTGTGACAGAATTTGAATTCAAACTTTTGTAATTGAGGATCCGGAAATGAGTAGCGGACGTATCGTACAAATTATTGGTGCCGTTATCGACGTGGAATTCCCTCGTGACTCCGTACCTAAGGTATATGACGCCTTGACTGTAACTGAGAAGGGTTTGACCCTTGAAGTTCAGCAGCAGTTAGGTGACGGCATGGTGCGCGCAATCGCAATGGGTTCTTCCGAAGGTGTAAGCCGTGGCTTGACCGTCGAGAACACCAACGCCCCTATTTCAGTACCTGTCGGTGCAGAAACTTTGGGTCGTATTATGGATGTATTGGGTAACCCCATCGATGAGGCTGGTCCTATCGGTGAGAAAACTCGTGCAGCTATCCACCGTAAAGCCCCAGCCTACGACGAACTGGCAGCGTCTGAAGACCTGCTGGAAACCGGCATTAAAGTTATCGACCTGGTTTGTCCTTTCGCCAAAGGTGGTAAGGTCGGACTGTTCGGTGGTGCCGGTGTTGGTAAAACCGTAAACATGATGGAGCTGATCAACAACATCGCCAAGGCCCACAGTGGTCTGTCTGTATTTGCGGGTGTTGGTGAGCGTACTCGTGAAGGTAACGACTTCTACTACGAGATGGAAGAGTCCAATGTACTGGACAAAGTTGCCATGGTTTACGGTCAGATGAATGAGCCCCCCGGAAACCGTCTGCGTGTGGCACTGACTGGCCTGACTATGGCTGAGAAGTTCCGTGACGAAGGTAAAGACGTACTGTTGTTCGTTGACAACATCTACCGTTACACCTTGGCGGGTACCGAAGTATCTGCACTGCTGGGTCGTATGCCTTCAGCGGTAGGTTATCAGCCCACTTTGGCTGAAGAGATGGGTGTACTGCAAGAGCGTATTACTTCGACCAAGACCGGTTCTATTACCTCGGTTCAGGCCGTATACGTACCTGCGGATGACTTGACTGACCCGTCACCTGCAACCACCTTTGCTCACTTGGATTCCACCGTTGTACTGAGCCGGGACATCGCTTCCAAGGGTATCTACCCTGCGATTGACCCGCTGGACTCCACTTCTCGTCAGCTGGACCCACTCATTATTGGTGAAGAGCACTACTCTATCGCCCGTGGTGTGCAAACTGTTTTGCAGCGTTACAAAGAGCTGAAAGACATTATTGCGATTCTGGGTATGGACGAGCTGTCAGAAGAAGACAAGCAAACTGTATCTCGCGCTCGTAAAATTGAGCGTTTCTTGTCTCAACCTTTCCACGTAGCTGAAGTCTTTACCGGTTCACCTGGTAAATACGTTTCTTTGAAAGATACCCTGGCTGGTTTCAGCGGTATTTTGAAAGGCGACTACGACGATCTGCCAGAGCAAGCTTTCTACATGGTTGGCGGTATCGATGAAGCTGTTGAGAAAGCTAAAAAGCTGTAAGGCTTTTCAGTTAGCTTAATTAACGGCTGGCTAAGTCAGGTTGTGGGTAACTTTAAGTTACCCACAACCTAGAAAGAGGCGTAAAATATGGCTATGACTGTTCATTGTGACATCGTTAGCGCAGAAGAAGAGATCTTTTCCGGTTTGGTGGAAATGGTTATCGCAGCAGGGTCCGAGGGGGATGTCGGTATCTCCTATGGCCATGCGCCGCTGTTAACCGGTTTGAAGCCAGGCCCTGTTCGTGTTATCAAACAGAACGGCGAAGAAGAGGTATATTTCGTATCCGGTGGTTATCTGGAGGCTCAGCCGTATCAGGTAAGCATTCTGGCGGATACAGCTCTGCGTGCTGGTGATATGGACGAAGCAGCCGCTCTTGAAGCCAAGCGTGAGGCTGAGCAGGCACTGGCCAATCAAAGTGGTGACTTTGATTACACCCGTGCTGCCACTCAGCTGGCTGAAGCCGCTGCGCGCCTGCGTACCATTCAGGCATTGCGTAAAAAGTCCGGTTAACCGGTCTAAAACGTGGTTGCTGGTACAGCAAGCAGTAAGCAAAAAGGGTAGCATTAAGCTACCCTTTTTTTATGGGCATTTTTTGGCGCTGGAGGCGGTAGTTAAACAGAGCTTCAACCAGAGCTTTAACCAGAGCCTCCATCGGAGCTTGAGCCAGCAGGCCCATACTGACTCGTGCGAGTTTCGCTCGACCGCATTTACTGAGACCACCGGAGATCAGCTGTTGATGCCAATAAACGCAGTTAAATCCCAAAAACACAGTTAAATCCCAAAAATACAGTCAGAACCCGAGACAAATCAGAACCCGGAAAAGTCGTTAAATCATAGGGGTATCCTCATCGATGTTAGATATTGTGATTCTTGCTGCGGGTAAAGGTACCCGCATGAAGTCCGCTTTACCGAAAGTGTTACACCCGGTTGCGGGTAAACCGATGCTGGGGCACGTGCTCGATTGTGCCCGCGCACTGGGCAGCTCGCAGATGAATGTGGTGATCGGACACGGCAGTGAACTGGTGGCCACCCGCTTTGAAGCGGCCGATGTTTGTTTTGTGCAACAGGATGAGCAGTTGGGAACCGGCCATGCGGTCCAGCAGGCCCTGCCAAACCTGCGCCCTGGCGCGGTGGCTTTGATTCTCTATGGCGATGTACCGCTGATTCAAAGTTCTACACTGGCCAGGTTGATTGATTCCGTGACCGATGAGACCCTGGGTCTGTTGACCGTCGAGCTATCGGATCCGACCGGATATGGGCGTATTGTCCGCGATGAGCAAGGCCGGGTGACCTCCATCGTTGAGCAAAAAGATGCCAGTAAAGAGCAGCTCGAAATTACCGAAGGCAATACCGGTGTCATTGCGGCGCGTGCGGATGATTTGATGCGCTGGTTACCCGCCCTGTCGAACGATAATGCTCAGGGCGAGTATTACCTGACCGATATCATTGCCATGGCGCAGGGGGAAGGCAAGTTCATTGTCACAGAGCACCCGGCCAGTGAGAACGAAGTACTGGGTGTGAATAACCGCCAGCAACAGGCACAGCTGGAACGTTTCTATCAACAGCGCCAGGCTGAGCGCCTGATGGATGAGGGCGTGACCCTGCTGGACCCCGCTCGCTTTGATTGTCGGGGCGAGTTGGCCGTTGGGCACGATGTCACCATTGATGTGAACTGTGTATTTGAGGGCCAGGTGACCTTGGGAAACAATGTCACCGTGGGCTCCAATTGCTGTTTGATCAACACCACGGTGGCCGACGGCACGGTTATCAAGCCCAACACCATGCTGGAAGATGCCGTGGTGGGTGAAGCCTGCGATATTGGTCCCTATGCCCGTGTTCGTCCGGGGACAGTGCTGGCGGCGGGTGCCAAGCTGGGGAATTTTGTCGAAACCAAAAAAGCCGTGATTGGCAAAGGCTCGAAGGTAAATCATCTATCCTATATTGGTGACACTGAAATCGGCGATGCGGTCAACGTGGGTGCGGGTACCATCACTTGTAACTATGACGGTGTGAATAAGTCCAAGACCCGGATTGGTGACGGGGCGTTTATCGGCTCTAACACCAGTTTGGTGGCGCCGGTGGATATTGGCGCAGGCGCCACGGTCGGTGCCGGTTCGACCATCTCCAGCAACGTGGGTGAGCACGAATTGGGCGTGGCCAGAGGCAAGCAGCGCAATATTCAGGGCTGGAAGCGACCCACTAAAAAACAGTGATGCACAAGCGGCTGAACAAGAACGTTTAAATTTTATGTGAATGACTCCGTCAGTCAAACTGACCAGAAGTAAATGGACCAAAATTATGTGTGGAATTGTCGGTGCTGTTGCCCAGCGTAATGTCACAAAAATTCTTGTGGAAGGGCTTAAACGACTGGAATACCGCGGCTATGACTCTGCCGGTATTGCCGTGGTGTCCGAGGACCAGCTGGTATTGCGCAAAGCCCTGGGCAAGGTGTCCGAGCTGGAAGAAAAATGCATCGCCAACCCGGTGCACGGGGGGGTGGGCATTGCCCACACTCGCTGGGCAACCCACGGCAAACCTTCTGAAGTCAATGCTCATCCGCACACGTCGGATCATATAGCGGTGGTGCACAATGGCATCATTGAAAATCACGCCCAATTGCGCGCGCAATTGCAGGGCAAAGGTTATGAATTTTTGTCGCAAACCGATACCGAAGTGGTGGCACATTTAATCCACAGCCTCTATGAGCAGAGCGGCAGTCTGAAAGAGACACTGCGTCAGGCCATTACGCATTTCGATGGCGCCTATGCTTTGGGTGTGGTGTCCACCAAAGAACCGGATCTGATTGTGTGCGCCCGCAGTGGCAGTCCACTGGTGTTGGGTGTGGGCATTGATGAAAACTTTATTGCTTCTGACCAGTTGGCTCTGCGTCAGGTAACCGACCGCTTTGTGTTTCTGGATGAAGGTGATCTGGCTGAGATTACCGCCGACCGCATCGATATATTCGATATCAACGGCCACAGCGTTGAGCGCGACGTGGTGCAATTGACCGACGCTGAAGAGTCGGCGGATAAAGGTGAATACCGTCACTACATGCTCAAGGAAATCTATGAGCAGGCCACGGTGTTGCAAAATACCTTGCAGGGCCGCGTCAGCAAAACCGGTGTGCTGGAAGAGGCGTTTGGTACCGAGGCCAAAGCCATTTTTGATCAGGTGGAGGCGATTCAAATCCTGGCTTGTGGTACCAGTTATCACGCCGGGATGATCGCCAAGTATTGGTTTGAAGACTGGGCCGGATTGCCCTGCGCCGTGGAAGTGGCCAGTGAATACCGCTACCGCAAAACCGTAGTGCGCCCCAACACATTGTTTGTCACCATTTCTCAATCCGGTGAAACCGCCGACACGCTGGCAGCGTTGCGCAGCAGTAAAGAATCGGGCTATCTGGCCAGCCTTACGGTGTGCAATGTGGCCAACAGCTCGCTGGTGCGGGAATCGGATTTGCGGTTGATGACCCTGGCGGGACCCGAGATCGGGGTGGCCTCCACCAAAGCCTTTACCACCCAGTTGGTGGCTTTGCAGTTACTGGTGATTGCCCTCGGACGCCGCGGTTGTCTGTCGGCCGAAAAGGAATCGGAGCTGGTGGCCGGTCTGTTGCAATTGCCCGAGCTGTGCAAACAGGTGCTGGACCTGGACGGGCCCATTCAGCAGATGAGTGAAGCGTTTTCGGAAAAAAATCACGCGTTGTTCCTCGGCCGGGGAGTGCAATTCCCGGTGGCTCTGGAAGGTGCCCTGAAGCTGAAAGAAATTTCTTACATTCACGCCGAAGCTTACCCCGCCGGTGAATTAAAGCACGGTCCGCTGGCTCTGGTGGACAGCGACATGCCGGTGGTGGCGGTGGCGCCGAATGATGAGCTGCTGGAAAAACTGAAATCCAACCTGGAGGAAGTTCAGGCCCGGGGCGGCAAGCTGTTTGTTTTTGCCGATGCCAAATCCGGCTTTAGCAACGATCACGGTACCACCGTGCTGAGCTTGCCACACGTGCCCTTGAACATTGCGCCGATCATTTACACCCTGCCCTTGCAGTTGCTGTCCTACCACGTCGCCGTGCTTAAAGGCACCGATGTCGATCAGCCGCGCAACCTGGCCAAATCCGTGACCGTAGAATAAGTCAATGACCGGGGCCATGATCGATCCTCACTCGCGCATGATCCGGCGCTCGTGAGGAGGTTTATTTCATCGCTTAAGGCCCTGGCGCTAGGGCTGTCGATCGACTGGCAGTCACAGCACTCCTTCATCACAGAATCTCGGTTGTTTCCGTCAAGTGGCTCAAGGGCCTGCAGTTGTAACAGCTGTCTCCGACGGTTTTTAGGGGCTCTGATCAGGGGCAGGATGCGCCTGCCATGGTCGACAAACACCGGCCAATCTTCCGCTTCGTACAATGAGTCGGCTTAAGCCATGGCAGCCCCTTCATTCTTGTAAGCTTCGTACTGGTCCTGCAGTGCGGCTGAGCGCCTGTGAAACCTCTACCCCTGCGGTCAACAACATTGAGCCGCTCAGCGTGAGTTACGATGAGCAAAACCACACCTATCAACTGCAGTGGCAGGCCAGTGCTCCACAGCAGCCGGTGGCCATAGCCGTGGCGACGTCGGCGGCCCGTTGGCTGCCGCTGGAAGGCGGACGAAACTTCCGCGACCTGGGCGGTTATTCGACGCAGAATGGCCAGCAGGTACGCTGGGGCAAGCTGTTTTGCAGCGGTGCCATGACCGCACTGACCGAACAGAATTATCAGCTACTCGACACCTTTGATGTGGCCACCATTGTGGATTTCCGCAGCGCCGATGAGCGACACAGCGAGCCGACTGAGTGGTCAGTGGATAATGCCCGGGTGCTGAGCTGGGATTACGACATGGACATGGGTGCCGGGGGGACCTTTGCCGAGGTCTTTCGCCAGCCGGAGCTGAATGCCGAGAAAGTGGAGGCCGCCATGGCGCTGATGTATCCGGATATTCTGCTAAGTCAGCAACCCCATTACCGCGCCATGTTTGATCGACTGATTCAAAACGATGGTGCGCTGGTGTTCAATTGCACCGCGGGTAAGGATCGCACCGGCATTGCCGCAGTGTTGATTTTGACCGCCCTCGGTGTGGACCGTGAAACCGTGATCAATGACTTTATGCTCAGCGATCTCTATTACCAGCAGCACCCGACGAGCTTCATCTCGCCCAAGGCCGAAGACGGGGACGCCAAGCAGCAGGCCATGATGGCCATGTTCAAGCGTATCCCGCCGGAAGTGTTGAAGCCGGTGAAGGGGGGGAGAGAGTCTTACATCAAGGCCGCCATTGACAGCATGGAACAGCAGTCGGGCTCGGTGCTGGCTTATATTCAGCAGGAGCTGGACGTCGACGATCAGGAGCTGCAGCAGTTGCGTAAAAACTTTTTACAGCCTGCCGCCGAGTAAGCCGTACCGACGTCCCCTGCCCTTTCTGGTGCGGACCAACCTGAAGCCAACTTGTGGCTTCAGGTGTCTATTTCCCTCCCTGCGGTTGCGTAACCCCCAATCCTTTCTATAACTGAGTGAACAGGTTGTTTATTCGGCGATAGAAGAGGTGGTTATGCTGTTGTGTCGAAGAGCAGGATTTACCAGCGCTTGCGCGATCTTCACCCTGGCCGGGTGTTTACCGGTCAGTCAGGCTTTCGCCGGTGGTTTGTGGCTGAATGAATACGGTGATTTCTCCGGCGGTCGCGCCTCTGCCGGCGCCGCCGCCGGGGTGGACGATGCCTCGACCATGCTCCACAACCCTGCCAGTATGACCCGCCTCAAAGGCAGCCAGCTGTCCGTCACTGCAGCGGCTCTGCAACCGTCACTGAAGTTCTCCCAGGAGCGTGGCTCGGCGTCAGGCCCGGGCGGTGGTAACGGCGGTGATGCCGGAGTGTTTTCACCGTCGGGGGGAGTGTTCTATGTGTCGGACGTGGACAGTGAGCGTTGGGACATGGGGATTTACTTCAGCGGTTTGGCGGGCAATGGCCTTGAATACGATGACGGTTGGGTGGGACGCTACCAGGCCACCGAAAGCAGTCTGATGATCGCGGCGCTGGCGCCCACGATTGCTTATCGGATTAGCGACCGGTTGTCGGTCGGTGGATCCTTTCAAATTTACGCGGCGTCGCTGAATGTTGAGTTGCGGACACCACCGCTGCCGGCCAGCGGTAAAGCCGGGCGGGTTGCGCTCGACGGCACCGATGTGGATGGTGGTTACACCCTGGGTGTGCTCTACGAACTGTCGGACACTACGCGTCTGGGCATCAACTATCAAAGTGAGCTGGACCCTGATTATTCCGGTGATCTGGAATTGAAGGGCACCCCGCTGTCGATAGAAACGAATACCGAATTGGTGATGGCGCAGAAAGTGCGTTTGGGAGTCCACCATCAACTGAATGAACGGCTGTCTCTGGAGTTTACCCTGGGCTGGGATGACTGGAGTGCGCTGGACCAGGTGTTTGTGTCCACCCAGATTGTCAGCGGCGGACTGCAAAAAAAATCCCGCGATACCACGCACACCGCGTTGGGTTTCCAGTATCAGCTCAGCGATCACTTGAAGATGACCAGTGGCGTCTCTTACGACACCAACCCGATTGATGCGGACTATCGCACCGCGGATCTACCCCTCGACCGTCAGGTCAAAGCAGCGGCGGGCCTGGAGTATCAACCGGACACCAGTTGGAAGTTGGCGGCCTATGCCAATTACACCGATTTGGGCAGCAATAAAATTAACGCGGCCACTTGGCGCGGAGAATACGATACCGCCGCTCTTTACCAGCTGGGTTTCAGTTTCAGCTGGATGTACTGACACAGAGCTGTTTTGTAGCGAAATCGAACCCGCAAAGCGTCAATAAAAAAGCCGGATGACTTGTCTCATCCGGATTTTTTATGTGTCTGTACTGCCCAGACGGTGAACTCGCAGAATCTCGGCTGTCGAATTTACCCGTCGGTGGGCTTTATCGCTACAGGGCGGAGGATTGGGATTTTCGCGCTTCATCCAGACCATCGCTCAGTTTTTTTGCCCAGCGTCGCAATACCCGGTCGGCTTCCGCTTTGTTGGTGACACTGTTGGTCCACTGCAGGGTGTTGTTGTTGATGTCTCTGGCACGATCAATCACCCGGGCCATGAGTTCATTGGTGGTGGCGTCAGCAGCTTCGAGCAGCAGCGTCATTTCACCCGTTGAGGTGGTATAGGTCCGGTTCATGCCTGCACGCATGACGTCGGGTGCATTAATGTCCAGATTAATAATGGCGGGTGTTAACAGCAACGTGGCGGCGCCGGTGATGGGGGAATCGGACACCGTGTAGTGGGGGTTGTCGACCATCGCTTGTTTGAAATGCGCTTTACAGGCTTCGCCGAGCTTGGTTTTGATGCGCTCCACGTCCGTCTGGGTGACCCGGTTGGTTAAATCCATCCGGCTGCTGTTCTGATCTCGCAGCCAGTTTTTGCGGAAAGACACTTCACAGTCATCAATCACCACGGTGGTGTAGGGGGTAATGTCAGCATTCGGTTTCACGTAAACCGTCGAAAACTTGGTGTCCGGCACCAGGGTTAAGCCGTCATAGGTCGGTGGTGGTGGCGTGGTACAACCGGCTAATACCGCCAGGGCGGAACTGATCGAGGCGGCACACAGCCTTTTTCCAAGACGCATGGTATCTCTCCATTACACAAGGCCATTACACAAGTCGTACCCGTTGATGATACGACGCGAATCAACGCAGCTGGATCCCCGGGGCGATGAAAGCTTCGGGGAAATCGTTGGTTGGACGGTACAATTATGAATTGCAGGAATAACTCTAAAAGTTTTAGTACACGTTGCTGTATTAATCAATCGGCGCCTCATACCTTTGACGGAGTTTGCCACGCCTGTGGATAAAGTTGTTGATATTAATGGCTGCGACACACTGAAGGCGGTGTTGATTTTTGTCACAATCGCAAACACACACTTAGCAGATTGATTGATTGATTGATTGACTGACTGGCTTGGCACCGGCTTTCTGCCAGGGGGCTCTAGCGGTGAAAAGCGTTAACCCCCTTTTAAGATCTGTAAGCACTTTAAGTTCTTTAAGCACCTTACGTGTTTTAAGTAAAAATGAAGATGGCTGACGCAACGGGGTTTCAGGGATCGGAAACCCTGAGGGGCCGAAACTAACGAAGCGGACATCAGGGAGGATGCCATGGGATTACGACAGGCTGGTGCAGTGTGCACGGCGTTATTGATTGCAGTGATTCAGGGAGGGGCGGCTGTCCTGGCGGCCGCTCCCGATCTGTTGCTGGCGACCAGTTATGCTTCCGGAGTGCAGGTTTCCGAATACTGGGTCAGTGAAAAGTACGACGGGGTTCGCGCCTATTGGAACGGCCAGCAGCTGCTGTCCCGCCAGGGCAATGTGTACGTGGCACCCGCCTGGTTCACGGAGGATTTCCCCCCCACTCCACTGGACGGCGAGCTGTGGCTGGGACGGCAACGCTTTCAGGCGCTGGTATCGGTTGTCCGTCAGCAACAGCCCCATGACGGCTGGCGGCAAGTCACGTATCAGGTATTTGACCTGCCGACCGCGTCCGGCGCCTTTGACCTGCGCCTGCCGCGTCTGCAGCAAACCGTGTCGGACGCCGGAGTGCCGTGGCTGCGGGCAGTGCCTCAATTCCGCGTGGCGGATGAGGCTCAGTTACTGGACCTGCTGGCGGAGTATGTGGCACAAGGCGCCGAGGGGCTGATGCTACACCGGGGCGCGGCCGAATACCGTGCCGGACGAAGTGAGGATCTGATCAAACTCAAACCCAGTCAGGACGCAGAGGCGGTGGTGATTGAGCACCTGCCCGGCAAGGGCAAGTACACCGGAATGTTGGGTGCCGTGGTGGTGGAGATGCCCACTGGCCAGCGCTTTCGCATCGGTTCCGGTTTCAGTGATCAGCAGCGCCGCCAGCCGCCGCCGACTGGCAGCGTGATTACCTACCAATACAACGGCTTCACCCAGCGGGGAATCCCGCGTTTTGCCCGTTTTTTGCGGGTTCGGGACGATTGAAGGCCGCCCCTGGCACTGGCCGCGGCGGTTTATTTGATCAAACGAAGCGCATAGGGGACGCGAAACTTTTCCCCTTTTTGAGTCGCTATCACCCCGAGGATGCAAAAAACGATATGCACCACGCCCAGTATCGGGAACAGCAATAAGCCAATGGCGATAATGCTCAGAACCAAGGCGATGCCGTAGCCACACAATAAGGTGATGGACCAGTTGAGCGCCTCTTTGGATTGATCCTGGACATAGGCATCGCCTTTTTGCACCAGATACAACACCAAGCCGGGGATAAACCCCAGAAATAAGGTACCGACCCAGTTCAACACCGCCATGTTTTTGGAGTCCTGGGAAATTTCTACCGGGGGGGTTGGGGTATCCGGGTCTGTGGCGCCCGTTTTTTTGACCGCCGATTCGCGGGGTGACTCATTGGGTGAATCGTTGTCGTTGGGTGGCTGTACGGACGGTGTGTCAGTCATGGCAATATCCTTACGTTTGATGGCTGTCGGTATGGTCGCGGAATGCCTACGGCAAAATCCTTCTCATGTACTCGGCGATGTGTCCTCGTTGTACCTGATTGATGTGTCCTCGTTGTAACTGATTAATGCCTGCTCATCCGGTCGGACAGACCCAGAGCGCGCGTGCTGCACGTTGGAGGGATCTGCTTCTCACGATGTTGGCCTAATTTCAGCTTTCCTACAAGGCGCTGCCGGATTCAGTGGCTGCCGGGCCTGCTCACATCTGCCCGGTTATCCATATATCTGCCCGGTTATCCACAAGCCTGGGTTGGCAGCGGGCCGTTGTTGTTAAGTTGAGTTTCGGGGGTGGCTGGCTTAACGGGATGGCGCATACACCTTCCCTTGCGGGCACCAGAACCTCAAAAACGCTCAGGGCATTCGACAGCACCGGGCGTACGACAGAGCCCCAATACTGGATAAAAAGCCAGTATTGGTGTAACTTTGCCGAGCTGTGGGTTCAGTATAGTTCGCGCAGGCCCAGGGTGATTGAGAGGCTGGCCAGGCGGAGTCGAGGTTGACTTAACCGCTGTTAGCGCTTGTCCTCGGGCTGAATACGCAGTGAGCGCAAGCCCTGTTTGAGCTTGAAGAGATGGTCTTGGAGTTCAGACCCCTTGCGCTGGGCGACGCCAATGGCGAGCACATCAATGACCACCAGGTGGGCGATCCGTGACGATAACGGGGTGTAGATCTCAATGTCCTCTTCCACATCCACTTCAATGGAGATGGTGGCGTTATGGATCACCGGGGTGTTACTCGGGGCGATGGCGATGACAATGCCCCCGGCCTGTTTGACCATGTCCATGGAATGCAGCAGCGCTTTGGTGCGGCCGCTTTGGGAGATGGCCACAACCACGTCACCCGGTTGCATCGACATGGCGGACATGTTTTGAATGTGCGGATCGGAGTGCGCGGCCGTGGCCAGCTGCAGGCGGAAAAATTTGTGCTGGGCATCTGCGGCAACGGCGCCGGAGGCCCCAAAGCCGTAAAACTCTACCCGATTGGCGTTACAAATGGCCGATACTGCACCTTCCAGCAGGCTGGGGTCCAAATTGTCACGCACCTGCAACAAGGTATCGATGGTGGAATCGAATACCTTGTGGGTAAAGTCGGCAATCGAATCCTGATCGGTGACGGCGATTTGACCGAAACTGGGACTGGAAGCCAGCTGCTGGGCCAGGTTGAGTTTGAAATCCTGAAAACCGTCACAGCCGATGGCGCGGCAAAAGCGCACCACAGTGGGCTCGCTCACTTCCGCTTCTTTGGCCAGATCGACGATGCGCATGTGGATGATGTCGGCGGGTTTACGCAGCACCAGATCCGCCACCTTGCGTTCTGATTTGCGCATGACATCCAGGGCGGCACTGATGCGTAAGGTGAGTTCGGCAGGCTTCACTGTGATTGGTTTTCCAGGCTGGTGAATCGGTATTGAGTCCGGCAGCCAATAGTATAAAAAATTATGTAGTAAACGCACTCTTTTTTTGTAGTTTTGTTACAAGAATGCTGAAGTTGGGTGTTAAGTGGCTAATTCCAATGACTTTTTTAAGCAGAATTAGTGGTTATTTAAAGGCTTTTTGAAGGCCTTTCTTGGTAGAATGCCGGTATGGACGTATCCCCAATACTTGAAAATTTGAACGATGCCCAGCGCCAGGCGGTGACTGCGGCTCCCACCAACCAACTGATCCTCGCGGGCGCCGGCAGCGGCAAGACCCGGGTGTTGGTGCACCGTATTGCCTGGTTGATCCAGGTGGAACAGGTCTCCCCCTATTCCATCCTCTCGGTCACCTTCACCAACAAGGCCGCCCGCGAGATGCGCGGTCGCATTGAAGAACTGCTCGGTCTCAGCCCACGAGGCATGTGGGTGGGTACCTTCCACGGTATTGCCCACCGCCTGCTCAAGGCGCACTGGAAGGAAGCGGGTTTGCCGCAGAACTTCCAGATTCTCGACAGTGACGATCAGTTGCGGCTGATCAAACGCATCTCCCAGCAACTGGGCCTCGACGATAAGCAGTGGCCGCCGCGTCAGTCGCAGTGGTTTATCAATGCCCAAAAAGATGAGGGCCTGCGGCCCGATCATATTCAGGTCACCGGCGACCCCTACATCACCACCATGATTCGCATCTACCGGGAGTATGAAGAAGCCTGCCGTCGCGGCGGCATGGTCGACTTTGGTGAGCTGTTGTTGCGCTCCCACGAATTGTGGCTCAACTCCCCGGCCATTCTGGCGCATTATCAGGAGCGTTTTCCCTACATTCTGGTGGACGAATTCCAGGACACCAACACCATCCAGTATGCCTGGTTGCGGGTGCTGGCGGGCAAGCAGTGCAAGGTGACGGCGGTGGGCGATGACGATCAGTCCATTTATGGCTGGCGCGGCGCCAAGATCGAAAACATCCAGCGCTACGAAGACGATTTTGCCAACACCGAAGTGGTGCGGCTGGAACAGAACTATCGTTCCACGGCGACCATTCTCGATGCCGCCAACGCGGTGATCGAAAACAACCAGGGGCGGTTGGGCAAAACCCTGCGCACCGATGGTGACAAGGGTGAGCTGATTAATTTGTACGCGGCGTTTAATGAGCAGGATGAAGCCCGCTACATTGTGGAACGGATTGAAAGCTGGGTGCGCGACGGCAATCGCCGCAGTGACAGCGCCATCCTCTATCGCTCCAACGCCCAGTCGCGGGTGCTGGAAGAAGCCTTGTTGCGCGAAGCGGTGCCCTACCGAATTTACGGTGGCCAGCGCTTTTACGAGCGCCTGGAAATCCGCAACGCGCTGGCGTACTTGCGCCTCATGGCCAGTCGTCAGGACGACGCCGCGTTCGAGCGGGTGATCAATACCCCGACGCGCGGTATCGGCGGCAAAACCGTCGACCATATCCGGCTGTTCGCCCGCGAACAGGGCTGCTCCCTGTGGCAGGCCGCCGAGCAATTGGTGGCCAACAAAGGGTTGAGTGCACGGGCTTTGAATGCGGTGCACAGCTTTGTGCTGCTGGTCAATGAGCTGCACGAGATCAACCTCAATAAAGCTCTGGGTGAAACCGTCGAACATGTGATCCACCACTCCGGCCTGTACGAATTCCACAAGCTGGAAAAAGGCGAGAAAGGCCTGGCGCGCATTGAAAACCTCGAAGAACTGGTGAACGCCTGTCGCGCGTTTGTCAACGACGACCCCGAAGCGCCGGAACTCAATGCGTTTCTGGATACCGCCGCGCTGGACGCCGGTGATGCCCAGGCGGACGAGCACGACGATGCGGTGCAACTGATGACGCTGCACTCGGCCAAAGGCCTGGAGTTTCCGCTGGTGTTCCTGGCGGGAGCCGAAGAGAACCTGTTTCCCCACCGCATGTCGGCGGAAGATCCCACTCGCCTCGAAGAAGAGCGGCGGCTCTGTTATGTGGGCATTACCCGGGCGATGGAGCAGCTGGTGATCACCTACGCCGAAACCCGGCGCATGCACGGTCAGGAAAACTACAATTCGATTTCGCGATTCGTCAAAGAAATCCCCTCTCCATTGATTGCTGAAGTTCGGGTGAAAAACACCATCAGCCGGCCGATCAGTTTTCAGCGACCCAAAGTCGCCGCGCGCCTGAGTGACGACGGCGAAGAGACCGGGTTTTACCTGGGGCAACGGGTCAAGCACGCGATCTTTGGTGAAGGGGTCATCCTGCATTTTGAGGGCGACGGCGCTGGCGCCAGAGTGCAGGTGAATTTTCAGGAAGAAGGGTCGAAGTGGCTGGTGCTGAAGTTCGCCAAGCTCGAGGCCCTGAGTTAATCATCGGGGCCTGCTGGACGCTGGGGTGCGCGCGGCAGGCTTGCTGAGAAACTAGAAACTAGCTGCAGGACCGCAATAACAATAAGACAGAAAACACTATGACAAAAAATACACAACGCGTTTCTCAACCGCTGATCATTCTTGGCCTGGTGGCCCTGGTGGTGGTGCTGTTTTGGGCACTGGTGGCGTCTAAAATTCAGGGCTCAGCCGACGGCAACGGTGCCATACACCACTCGACTCTGGACGCGGGCGTGCGCACCGATCAAACCACTTACCATTGGAAGCTGGTGACCACCTGGCCGAAAAACTTTCCCGGTCTGGGCTCGGCGGCCACCAATTTCGCGCGCCTGGCGAAGGAGATGAGCAACGGCCGCTTAACCGTTTCAGTGTATGGTGCGGGCGAACTGGTGCCGGCCCTGGGGGTGTTTGATGCGGTGTCGTCGGGCAGTGTCGAAGCGGGCCATGGGGCCGCCTATTACTGGAAAGGGAAAAACACCGCCACCCAAATGTTCACCGCCATTCCCTTTGGCATGAACGCACAGGAAATGAATGGCTGGCTGTTTTACGGCGGCGGAATGAAGTTGTGGCGGGAAATTTATGCCCCGTTCAACCTGATCCCGTTTGCGGCGGGCAACACCGGGATCCAGATGGCCGGCTGGTTTAACCGGGAGTTGAACAGCTTTGACGACATCAAGGGCCTGAAGATGCGCATTCCGGGGCTCGGCGGTGAAGTGTGGAGCCGCGCAGGGGGGTCAGCGGTGAACATTCCCGGCGGTGAGCTCTACACCGCGCTGCAGACCGGTGTGATCGATGCCACCGAGTGGGTGGGGCCCTACAACGACCTGGCGTTCGGGTTTTATCAGGTGGCCAAGTATTACTATTACCCCGGCTGGCACGAAACCGGCTCGACCCTCGAGCTGATCGTCAACAAGGACGCGTACAACAAGCTGCCCAAAGACTTGCAAAGCATTGTCGAAACGGCGGCACGCATGGCCAACCAGGACATGCTGGATGAGTTTACCGGTCGCAATAATACGGCGCTGCAAGAGTTGATTCACCGGCATCAGGTCGACGTGCGCCCTATTCCCAAAGCCATTCTCGCCAGGCTGGAGAAAATATCCGAGCAAATTTATCGGGAAGAGTCGGCCAAAAACCCCGACTTTAAGCGCGTCTATGACTCCTACAAAGCGTTTCAGGACGGTGTGGCCCAGTACCACAAGGTATCCGAACAGGCCTATTATGAAATGCGCGACTAGTGGATGACATGCGGGTCTGGCGGATAATCTCAACGGCTTTGCAGACCAAGCTGCTGTCGTCCGGCGCAGCACCACAGGGGCCGCGCACAGGGGGTTGCAACCGCGGCCGAGGGGACGAGGATGAAAAAGCTTCACCTGATCCGGCACGCCAAATCCAGTTGGCAAGAGCCGAACCTGGCCGACATTGATCGCCCGCTGAGTCAGCGCGGAGTGCGTGCGTGCGAGGTCATGGCGCCTGAAATAGTAAAGGCGGGCTGTGAACTGGAGACGGTGTATTGCAGCCCGGCGTCAAGGGCGACCTCCACGGCGCAACACCTCAGCCAGGCTGTGGCCGCTGATACGGTGTTGAGGGTGGATCGGACCCTCTATACCTTTGACGGGCAGCGACTGTTGGCTTGGTGTCGAGGCCTGGATGATCGGCTGGAGAACAGCGTGACGGAGGTGACCATCATCGGCCACAACCCGGCGCTGACCGATTTCTGCAACTTCATCAGTGACAGCGAACTCGACAACATTCCCACCTGTGGGTACGTGCAGTTGTGGCTTGATTGCGCACGATGGCAGGATTTGTCCTCAGGATCGGCGACATTGAAGGCCTTTCTCTACCCCAAGCAGTTCAAATAAGCCTCTGTGTGAAAACCTCTGTGCCTGCAGGGCATGGCGTGAAGCCCCGATGGCTCTATCGCCGCGTTAATCGCACAGGGTTTCGGGGCCTGCCGGTTATACCCGTTCAAAAAAACAGCCATCACAACAGCCATCACAACAGTCATAACTACAGTCATAACTACAATCGTAACAACCGTCATAAAAAACAGTCATAAAAAACAGTCATAAAAAACAGTCATAAAAAAGGGAGCCTGGTGGCTCCCTTTTGGGGTCATACCCGCCTCGGGTTTCAGCGACTGAGCTGAATGGAACGGGTGCGGCCATTGTCATCAATAGCGACGTAGACAAAGGTGCCTTCGGTGACCTTGTAGCGCTCGCCGGTTTCCGCGGCGTAGAGCCAGACATCGACCATAATGCGTATGGAAGAGCGGCCGATTTCCAGAATCTCGGCGTAGCAGCTGATGGTGGAGCCCACGGGCACCGGGCGCAGAAAGGCCATACTGCCTGCCGCAACGGTGGTCACTCGTCCCCGGGCGATGGCAGAGGCCTTGATGGAGCCCGCCAAATCCATTTGAGACATCAACCAGCCCCCGAAAATGTCACCGTTAGGGTTGGTGTCGGCGGGCATGGCCAGAGTTTGCAGAGTCAATTCACCGGTGGGGATTGGCTCTTCGTCCATGTCATTGTCGTTATAATCGTCATTCATTGATCTTAAACCTCAAAGAGTAATTAATGCATTTGCCCCGGTAGCCAGGTTACCAGTTGTGGCCAGATGGCAAGACACAGCATCAGGGCCAATTGGAGCACAATAAAAGGCACAACGCCACGATAGATGGCCGATGTGGCTACGCTTTCTGGCGCAACTCCCCGTAGATAAAACAGGGCAAAGCCAAAAGGTGGCGTGAGAAAAGATGTTTGCAGGTTCAGGGCAATCATAATGCCCAGCCAGACGGGGTCTAATCCCATGGCCAGCAGGACCGGACCGACAATGGGTACCACCACAAATGTGATTTCAATAAAGTCGAGAATAAAGCCGAGCAGAAAGATCACCAGCATCACAATCAACGTGGCAGAGATCAACCCGCCGGGCAGGTTGTTGAAAAAGTGAGTGATCATTTCCTCACCGCCAAAGCCCCGGAATACCAGGGAGAACAGGGAGGCCCCGATCAAAATGGTAAACACCATCGCGGTAATTTCGGTGGTGGAGCGGGCAATCGCCGACAACTTGGCCAGACTCAACTGGCGTTTCTGCAGGGCCAGCAGTGTGGCTCCCAGTGCGCCGACGCCGGCGGCTTCGGTGGGCGTGGCTGCCCCGCTGACGATGGAACCCAGCACCAGCACGACCAGCAGCACCGGCGGTAACAGGCTGCCCAGCAGTTCCCCGGTTGAGACCTGGGTGTCGTCTTCGGCCTGTCCGCTGGGCGCCTGGTGAGGGTGGCGCCAGGACTTGATCAGCAGGTAGATAATGTAGAGCGCCACCAGCAGAATTCCCGGCACAATGGCACCGATAAACAGGTCACCCACCGACACCGGTTGGGGGTTGAAGATGCCCTGTTTTAACTGCGCCTGCTGGTAGGCGCTGGAGAGGATGTCGCCCAGCAGTACCAGAGCAATGGACGGGGGAATGATTTGCCCCAGCGTACCGGTGGCACAGATGGTGCCAGTGGCCACTTCCGGGCTGTAGCCTCGTTTGAGCATGGCGGGCAGGGACATCAGGCCCATGGTGACAACGGTGGCGCCGACGATGCCGGTGCAGGCAGCCAGTAACATGCCGACGATTACCACGGAAATGCCCATACCGGCAGGCAGGCGTCCGCACAACCGCGACATGTTGGTCAGTAATTGTTCCGCCAGCTGCGAGCGTTCCAGCATCACGCCCATTAACACAAATAAGGGCACGGCAATCAGGGTGTAGTTGTTCATGGTGCCGAAGATGCGGTCGGGGAAGGCTTTCAACAAGCTGGCATCAAAGTGGCCGGCAATAATACCCAGTCCGGCGCAGGTCAGCGCGGTCCCGGCCAGGGTAAACGCGACGTTGTAGCCCATCATCAGACAGACACAGACCAGCATAAACATCAACAGCGGCAGAATTTCAATGAGCATCGGTTGCGCTCCCGTTCTCAATTGCGGGCTCAGACCCGCTCAGCGGATGGGGAGTCATTGCATCCTCGGGGGCAGTCAGTACTATTACGCTGCGCAACACCTCACCGGCCCCTTGCAGAGCCAGCAGCGTGGCGGCCAGCGGAATCAGGGTTTTCAGCAGGAACACCGCCGGCAGCCCGCCGGTACTGGCCGAGCCCTCTTTAACGGCCCAGGCATTGATCACAAAGTCCCAGCTGTATATGAGGGTAAAGAGGCAGATGGGCAGTAAAAAAATCAGGCTGCCGAGGGCGTTGACCCAGGCTTTTTGCCGGGCATTAAATTGCCGGTAAAAGATATCCACACGCACATGCCCGTCACGCTGAAGGGTAAAGGCGATGGCCAGCAAAAACACGCTGGCGTGCAGGTAGGCCAGTGTTTCCTGCATGGCAATAGAGCCTATGGAAAAGCCGTAGCGCAGCACGACAATTATGCAGGTGAGAATCATCATAACGATGGTGAGCCATGACACCACTTTGCCGGTGAGCAGGGCGAAGCGATCAATGTAAGCGGTAACGGTCTCTAAACGGTCCCGGTGGTGGGGTGACATGACGTGCATTCCGGCAATCTTATGATTTAGTTATAAGCGGTTGGTCAGGAGTATACATTAAAGCTTATCACTGCCAGAAACTTTACCCCTGAAAAGCCTGAAAATCCCCATTCTTTGGGGGTTTTCAGTTTATGTAACAATACTGTCACAATACATTCATAGAATTGTCACCATCAAAAACTAGCATCATCTCCGTTGTATACATTAGGGCTGTTTGCTGAAGACCCAAGCCCATTATCAGACCCAGGAGAATACTGTGAAAAAGACATTAATGATCGCCACTGTAGCGGCTACGGCCATGAGTGCCCAATTTGCCACCGCTGCTCGTGATTACATCAGCATCGTCGGTTCGTCCACGGTTTACCCGTTCGCCACCGTGGTTGCCGAGCACTTTGGTAAAAGCACCAACTACAAAACCCCTAAAATCGAGTCAACCGGTTCTGGTGGTGGCATGAAGCTGTTCTGTCAGGGGGTGGGTGTGGCCTATCCCGACATCACCAACGCTTCGCGTCGGATCAAATCTTCAGAATTTGAAATGTGTCAGCAGAACGGCGTTAAGGATATTGTTGAAGTCCTGATCGGCTACGATGGCATCGTCATCGGCAACTCCATCAATGCCAAGCAGATGGAACTGACTCGCCGCGACCTGTTCCTGGCGCTGGCCAAGCAAGTGCCTAACCCTGACGGCTCTGAAAGCCTGGTGAACAACCCTTACAAAACCTGGAAAGACGTGAACCCGGCTTTGCCTGCCAAAAGCATTGAAGTGTTGGGGCCACCTCCGACTTCCGGTACACGTGATGCCTTCCAGGAGCTGGTGTTAGAAGGTGGCTGTAAAACCTTCCCGTGGATTAAAGCCATGAAGGCCACCGACAAAAATGCCTACAAAACGGTTTGTCGCAGTGTTCGTGAAGACGGTCCTTACATCGAAGCCGGTGAAAACGACAATCTGATTGTTCAAAAATTGAACGCCAACAAGAATGCCCTGGGCATCTTCGGTTTCAGCTTCCTGGATCAGAACGCGGATAAAATCCAGGGTTCCATCGTCGATGGCAAAGAGCCGACCTTTGAAGATATCGCGGATGGATCTTATGCGGTTTCTCGCCCACTCTACTTCTACGTGAAAAAAGACCACATTGGCACCATTCCAGGCATGAAAGAATTCCTGAATGAGTTCACCAGTGAGAAAGCCTTTGGCAGCGAGGGTTACCTGAGTGAAAAAGGCATGATTCCTCTGGGCGATTCCGAGCGCACTAACGTTGCCGCTGATATCAAAACGCTGAAAAACCTGGCGATGTAAACGGCCGCCTGGCCCGGTCGATAACATTCGATCAGGTCAGCGCCAAGGCAGTTTTTAATGGCTGCCGCACACAACCTGGCAGTGAGAAAAAAGTATAGAAGCCGATGCCTGATTCAATGCACAGGTACTGGCTTCAACAGGGAGCCCATGAAGCGGTTGATGATCTTTACCGGTTGGTAAAAGCATCGATCGCACATCATCGGGCTCTCTGTGTGTTTCAGGCTTTCAAAAAAACGGCACCAGTAACAGCGGGAACAGTGAATAAACCAGCGCGTTAAAACAGAAGTTTTTTCTGATGGGCCCGTCGATCACTGTAACGATCTTCTGGCAGCTCTGAAAAACCATCTGCTTACAGAGAGATTGTTGGGATCGTTAAGTTAAGTGAATACAGTGTTATTTTGGTTGGCTTTGTCGTTCAATCACTGGTTTTGCTTAAGCTTTTAAGAATCAATTACCGAACTGTTGTATGAGAGATTTATGAATACATCCACCTTGCTGGTTACCATCATTATCCTGATTGCGGTGGCCTATATTCTGGGCCGGGGGCGCTCGTTGGTGCTGGCGGATGCCTCCAAAGGCGGATTTCGTAATCTGAATTCCCTGCCGTTTTACTATGGCACACTGACGGCGTTGTGGTGCGGTATTCCCAGCCTGATTTTGGTGGGGGTGTGGCTGATAATGGATGGCAGTATCATCGATCAGTTGTTGATTAAGTCGTTTCCTGCGGAAGTGACCACCCTGCCTCCCTCTGAGCTGGGCTTGATTCTCAATACCGTGAAAAACATTGCGGCGGGCAATATGGTGGGTTCTGATACCCAGCCCTATATGACGCAAGCCGCCCAGTCGTTGAAAAACATCAATCAGACCAGCCAGATGGCGATGACGGTACTGGCCATCAGTGTGGGAATACTGTTGGCCGCCTTCTCCTGGTGGCGTATTCGCCCCGAGCAGAAAGCCCGTTTGCAAGTGGAGGGGGCGTTTAAGTTCTTTTTGCTGGCCTGCTCCTGCCTGGCGATTCTGACCACCATCGGTATTGTGTTCTCGGTGATCTTCGAGTCGATTAAATTTTTCAAAACCGTGCCCATCACAGACTTCTTGTTTGGCCTGCAGTGGAGCCCACAAATGGCCATCCGTGCCGATCAGGTGGGCAGCTCCGGTGCCTTTGGTGCGATTCCGCTGTTTGTCGGAACCCTGTTGATTTCGTTCATAGCCCTGGTGCTGGCGGTGCCGGTGGGTCTGATGTCGGCCATTTATTTGTCGGAGTACGCCAGTCCCCGTGTGCGCACCTACGTTAAACCGCTGATTGAAATGCTGGCGGGTATCCCGACGGTGGTGTACGGCTTTTTTGCGGCATTGACCATTGCTCCCCTGCTGCGCGATGGCGGTGCCTGGACGTTCGAATTTCTTGGATTGCAAATGTCGATCTCCTCCGAAAGTGCTCTGGCGGCGGGCCTGGTGATGGGGGTGATGATCATCCCGTTTGTGTCCTCCTTGTCGGACGATGTCATCAGCGCGGTGCCTCAGTCTTTGCGCGATGGATCGCTGGGGTTGGGCGCCACCAAATCGGAAACCATCAAGCAGGTGGTCATTCCTGCGGCTCTGCCGGGCATTGTTGGTGGCGTGTTGCTGGCGGCCTCGCGGGCCATTGGTGAGACCATGATTGTGGTCATGGCGGCGGGTTTGGCAGCCAACCTGACGGCTAATCCGCTGGAGTCTGTGACCACCGTGACGGTACAGATTGTGACCTTGCTGGTGGGTGATCAGGAGTTTGACAGCCCCAAAACCTTGTCGGCTTTCGCTTTGGGACTGATGCTGTTTACCGTCACCCTGGCGCTTAACTATTTTGCTTTGCACGTCGTGCGCAAGTATCGCGAGCAGTATGAATAACCGTTCGCAGGTTTAACCCTAACCTGCCGATGCATATTGGCGTGAGACAACCCGAGACGACAGAAAATATTCACAGGATTGCAACATGACACCATCCCCCAAGACACCAAATACCATGGATGTGGTGAATAAAAATCTGGCAAAGCGCTACCGCAAGGAAAAGATGTTCCGGTTTTACGGCATCGCCTCCATCAGCTTTGGCTTGCTGTGCCTGTTGTTTTTATTCACCGACATCATTGGCAAAGGCCATTCGGCTTTTTTTCAAACTTACGTCAAGTTACCGGTGGTAATGTCAGCCGATGCGCTGGGCATCACTGATGTGAACGACCCGCATCAGATTGCCGGTGGTAATTATCAGGGCGTGTTGAAACAGGCCTTGCGTGAGCGTTTTCCGGAGGTGACCGATCGCCGTGGCAAGCGCGCTCTGTATGGCATAGTCAGCAATGGTGCCGGCTATGAATTGCGCGCTCTGGTGGAAAACAACCCGGACATCCTCAACACCAGCCTGGATGTGTGGGTGCTGGCGGATGATGACATTGATACCTACGTCAAAAGCCGCAGTTCCCGCGAGGGCGCTTACACCGGGCGCTTTACGGAACAACAAATTTCCTGGATTGAATCACTGATTGAAAGTGGCAATGTGGAAGAGCGTTTCAATACCACGTTCTTTACCGCGGGCGACTCCCGTGAGCCGGAGCAGGCCGGTATCCGCGGTGCCATGATGGGCTCCCTGTTTACCCTGTTGGTGACTCTGGCACTGTCGTTTCCCATTGGGGTTGCGGCGGCGGTGTACCTGGAAGAGTACGCCAAGAAAAACAAGTTTACCGACTTTATTGAAGTCAACATCAACAACCTGGCGGCGGTGCCCTCGATTATTTTTGGTCTGCTGGGGCTGGCGATTTTCATCAATTTCTTTGAAATGCCGCGCTCGATACCACTGGTGGGCGGGTTTGTGTTAACACTGATGACCCTGCCGACGATCATTATTTCCAGTCGTGCCGCGATTAAGGCTGTACCGCCTTCCATCCGCGAAGCGGCGATGGGCATTGGCGCCTCAAAAATGCAGGTTATCCTGCACCACGTCTTGCCTCTGGCCATGCCCGGTATGTTGACCGGTGCCATTATTGGTATGGCGCAGGCGTTGGGGGAGACCGCGCCATTGCTGATGATCGGGATGGTGGCCTTTATTGTGGATGTCCCCAGTGGCATCACGGACCCATCGACCGTATTGCCGGTACAGATTTTCCTCTGGGCTGACAGTCCGGAACGCGCTTTTGTAGAACGAACCTCAGCGGCTATTATGGTATTGCTTGGGTTTCTTGTGGTAATGAATGCCTTGGCTGTCTGGTTGCGCAAGCGACTGGAACGTCGTTGGTAATCGAAGAATTCAGGTGGAGGGTAATAACGTGGAAGCCATCGTCGACCAGACAGCTAAAGTAGATCCTATGAATAAAGTGAACACTGAACTATCCAAAGAAAACCCGGAAGCCCATGATTTGTCTGGGCTGGAAACCGTGGGTATCCCGTTTACCGACACCGCCAAAATGTCGATGCGTGATGTGAATGTTTTTTACGCTGACAAGCAAGCAATCTTTGACGTCAGTCTGGACATCGGCCAGAACGAAGTACTGGCGATGATTGGCCCTTCCGGTTGTGGTAAGTCGACCTTTCTGCGCTGTTTGAACCGCATGAATGACACCATTGATATCTGCAGTGTCCAGGGCTCATTGAAACTGGAAGGTCAGGACATCTACGACCCTAAACTGGACGTGGTGCCATTGCGCGCTCGTGTGGGCATGGTGTTCCAGAAGCCCAACCCGTTTCCCAAGTCCATCTATGATAATGTTGCTTACGGTCCGCGCATTCACGGACTGGTCAATCGCCGCACCGATCTTGATGAAATTGTGGAAACCAGTTTGCAAAAAGCCGGTCTGTGGAAAGAAGTGAGAGATCGCCTGCACTCGCCGGGCACCGGTTTGTCCGGTGGTCAGCAGCAGCGGTTGTGCATTGCCCGCACCATTGCCGTGAGCCCGGAAGTGATCCTGATGGATGAACCCTGCTCCGCCCTGGATCCGATCGCCACCGCCAAGATTGAAGAACTGATCGCCGAGTTGAGCGAAAATTTCACCATTGCCATTGTGACCCACTCAATGCAGCAGGCGGCACGGGTTTCGCACCGCACTGCCTATTTCCATTTGGGCAAACTGGTTGAAGTGAACGAAACTGAAAAAGTATTTACCAACCCTGATCACAAGCTAACCGAGGCTTACATTACCGGTCGTTTTGGTTAATCGCGGTCGATTTGGTGACTAAAGAATAGGCTTGAGCCCTGGAGTAATGCATGGATAAGTTAAATCTGGATCAACACATTTCCCGGCAGTTCAATGCTGACCTGGAAGAGCTAAAAACTCAGTTACTGGAAATGGGCGGGCTGGTTGAACAGCAAACCATCAATGCCGTGAAAGCCATTACCACCCCCGATTCGGACCTCGCCGAGCGGGTGCTGGTGACCGAGGAAGAGGTTGACGCGCGGGAACTGAAACTCGACGAAAACTGCACTCTGGTGCTGGCGCGCCGTCAGCCAGCCGCCTCGGATTTGCGCATGGTCTTGTCCGTGGCAAGAATCACCCGCGACCTTGAGCGCATGGGCGATGAGGCACACAAGGTGGCAAAGATGGCCATTCACCTGAATGAACACGGTGAAGCCCCTCGCGGTTATGTGGAATTGCGCCACATCGGCACCATTGTGCACCAGATGGTGATTTCCGCGCTGGATGCGTTTGCCCGTTTTGACGTGGACCTGGCCATCAGTGTGGCCCAGGAAGACAAGAAGGTGGATCAGGAATACAAGTCCGCGATGCGCGAACTGGCGACCTACATGATGGAAGACCCCCGCTCTATCTCGCGGGTGCTGAACATCATCTGGGCACTGCGCGCGCTGGAGCGCATCGGTGATCACGCGGCCAACATCGCCGAGCACGTGATCTACCTGGTGAAGGGCCTCGATGTGCGCCACCAGAGCCTTCAGGAAATGGAGCGCCAGGTCAAAGAGCAGTAAGTCACAGCCCCACCACTGCCCTCTGAGGGTGGTGGGGTATTACTTCTGATCATACTGTTTTCGCTACTCGCTACTCGCTACTCGCTACTCGCTACTCGCTACTCGCCCAAGGTTGAATGGCGCAAGCCAGAGAGGGCAGCCTGGGCTGACTCGCGGCTACTGCGCCGGGGGCTGAGCCGCTGGCGCCAGCTCCTGCAAATACGCCTTCGATTTTTCCGCCAGTGCGCCTCTGCCCTGCGCCGCCTGTTGAAAATACGCGATGGCCTGATCTTTCTGCCCCTGCGCTAACTTCACCTCTCCCAGATAAAACACCGCACTTTGCGTGGGCAGCAGCTTGGCACTGGAGATTAAATCCTGTTCGGCGCGGGTATAGGCCTTGAGAGCTTTGGCGGATAACCCACTGCCCAGCAATGGCAAAAAGTATTCCGGATAGAGTTTATGGGCCTGGGTGAAGCTGTTTAACGCGCTCTTGTAGTCTTTTTGTTCCAGCTGCAGCTGCCCCAGGGTGGTGTAGAACAACGGTTCTTTGGGTTGCGCGCTGATGGATTTTTTCGTCAGGGCAATGGCCTGATCCAGGTTTTTGTCACTGGCGGCCTTGAGGGCCTTCTGGTGTTGGTCGTATGCCGCCTGATCTTTTTTGGCCTGGCGAATGGCATTTTGGTAGGCTTGCTTGTTGCGCACCCCCGGGGTCAGTTTGGCCGCGTGGGCCTTGTTGGCCTGAACACGCTCGATAGACGGCGGGTGGCTGGCCAGCAATCCATCCATCCAGCTGCCCTGATGACCTTCGGATAATTTGACGAAGGTTTGTTGCAGTTCCACCGCCGCTTCCGGCTCGTAGCCAGCGCGGGCCATGTATGTCATGCCGTAGTAATCCGACTCCAGCTCCTGATCGCGACCGTAGCGCGCCTGGATCAAAGCAGAACCCATCTGTGTGCCCATGCCAATCAATTCGCCGTAAGCGGTTTGGCTGCCGGCCATACCAATGATCTGGCCACCGACGCCCAGCAGCATGCCCTGGGTCATTTGCTGGGCACTGTGGCGGGCGGCGGCGTGCACAATCTCGTGGGCCAGCACGGCGGCCAGTTGCGCCTCATCCTCCAGCTGCACCAGCAAGCCACGATTGATGGCGATTTTGCCACCTGGCAGCGCCCAGGCGTTGGGAACGTCGTTGTTGAGGACCACAAAGTCGTAGGGCAAATTGGGGCGGTCACTCTTGGCGGCCAGCTTCTGCCCGACCTGATTGACGTAGACGGTTAAATCGGGGTCCACCATATACTGGCCGCCCTGGGTTTGCTGGGTGGGCCCGAATTGCTTCGCGCCTATGCTCACTTCCTGTTCGGGCGAGATGAGGGAGAACTGTGAGGCCCCCGTGACCGGATTGGTGGTACACCCCGATACCATCAGCAATGCCAGTAATGTGCTGGCAATATAAGCGCGATAGCCCATAGCAATCTCCATATTGGTTACATTCACGTATAATGACCGACATTATATTAACTGGGAATGAATACGACCATGACGAATGCGTTGCAAGTGATAGAGTTGTTTGCCGGAATCGGTGCAGACGGCCAACCCGTGGCAGAACGACTGCAAGTGATTATTCACGAAGACAACAGCTGCCAACTGGTTAAATCACCGGCCTTCGTCAAGGGCATCGCCAGTGGTGATGTGATCAAACTGGAATCGGGTACGCAGGAATTTACCCTGCTCAAACGCAGTGGCAATCTGTCCATTCGCGTTTTTTGTCGAGATGACAGCAGTGAACTGGTGGATGAACTCACCCCAACGCTGGAAAAGCTGGGCGGCGAACTGGACATCGAAACGCCGCGTATGCTGGTGTACAGCATTCACGTCAGCTGTGGCTTCCAACAGATTGAAAATATTCTCAACAGCGTGATCAGTGACGATGTGGCCTGGGTGTACGGCAATGTCTACGACCCCAAAGACGGGGTCACGCCGTTGAACTGGTGGCAGGACATCCTCAAGCCTGAATAAGCCACATTCGTTGAAATCACGCGCTTCACACAGGAAGCTTCACACCGAATACCCGCAAAGTGAGACCGACATGTTACTCGTAATATCGCCAGCGAAAAATCTGGACTACGAAACCCCCGCCAAGACCAAACAAAGCACACAACCGGATTTTCTGGCGGAGTCACAACTGCTGATTGATGAGTTGAAACAACTGGCACCGCAGGATGTCTCTCAGTTAATGCACATCAGCGATAAACTGGGCGTGTTGAATTTCGACCGTTTTCAGCAGTGGTCCCAACCTTTCACGGCCGACAATGCCAAGCAAGCGGTGCTGGCGTTTAACGGCGATGTGTACAGCGGTCTGGGTGCCGACAGCTTTAAGGCCGATGACTTTAAGTTTGCCCAGCAACACCTGCGTATCCTGTCGGGCTTATACGGCCTGCTGCGCCCGCTCGATCTGATGCAACCCTACCGCCTGGAGATGGGCACCAAGTTTGCCAATCAGCGCGGCAGCAATTTGTACGAGTTCTGGGGCGAGACCATTACCGATGCGCTCAACCAGCAGTTGAAAACCCTCAAAGCCGAGGTGCTGGTGAACCTGGCGTCCAACGAATACTTCAAGTCGGTGAAACCGAAAGCGCTCAATGCCGAGATCATCACGCCGGTGTTTAAAGACTGGAAAGGCGACAAATACAAAATCATCAGCTTTTACGCGAAAAAAGCCCGGGGGTTGATGTGTGCTTACGCCATTCACAACCGCATCACCGACGTGGAAGCGTTAAAAGGCTTTGACAGTGAAGGCTATGCCTATAATGAAGGCATGTCGTCGGCCCATGAGTGGGTCTTTACCCGCCAGCAAGAAGCGTAATCGCCGTCATCGAAACGTCGGGCCGGTCAGGTCCGCGTCACCACAGACTTTAAAGGGCACCGGATCATGAGTCAGAAACCGTTTTCACAGGCCTGCGAGAACAACAAGGCGCCGATTTTAAGCGTGTTGTCGGCGCAGTTTACCGAGCCTGGCAAGGTGTTGGAAATTGGCAGTGGTACCGGTCAGCACGCGGTCTTTTTTGCCCGCAACCTGCCCTTTGTGCAATGGCAGACCAGCGATCTGCAGGAAAACCACGCCGGCATCACCCAGTGGATGTCGGAGTACCCGGGCGAAAATCTGCTGCCACCCATCCCCCTCAACGTGGCCAGCAACAGCTGGGATTTCGGCGAATATGACGGTGTGTTCACCGCCAATACTGCCCACATTATGGCCTGGGAAGAAGTTCTGTCGATGCTCGCCGGGGTGGCAAAAGTCTTAAAATCGGGCGGCAAACTGGTGATCTACGGACCGTTTAATTACGGCGGACAGTTTACCAGCGCCAGCAACGCGCGCTTCAATGAGTGGTTGATCGAACAGGCCCCGCACCGCGCCATCCGCGATTTTGAAGCCGTCTGCGACGCCGCCGCCGCGCAGGGTTTGAGCTTTACGGAAGACTGTGAAATGCCCGCCAACAACCGCTGTCTGGTGTTCACGAAGCAGTGACTAGAAGTTAGGAAGCAGTGACTAGAAGTTAGTTACTAGTTTCCAGTGGCTAGGAAAGGGCAGGGTCGAGTAGACAGTAGCGAGTAGGCAGGAAAAATGATACTCGCCCTCAGCCCCTCTTAAACGGCAAATACGTGTCACAATCGTCCCGGTAGGCTTCCACCCCCGGCGTTTCCCGTTGCAAAAAGTCGTCGACGGCGGCGTGAAAGCGCGGGTCTGTCAGCCAGTGTTGCGAGTAGGTCAGCGTTGGCTCAAAGCCGCGCTGAATTTTATGTTCGCCCTGTGCGCCGGGGTCGAAGACCTGCAGGCCGCGCTCGATGGCAAACTCAATGCCCTGGTAGTAACAGGCCTCAAAGTGCAGGCCGGGTATGTCTTCGCGGCAGCCCCAGTAGCGACCGTAGAGGTGGGTGTCGTCAAAGAAGCAGAGCGCGCTGGCGATGTTGTGTTGGCCATCGGCCTGTTGCAGCTCGGCTTTCACCATCAGTATCTGATCCCCCATGTCGCGGGCGATGGCGTCAAAAAATTCCCGGTTGAGGTAACCGGTGTTGCCGCTGCGCTTGAGGTAGGTGGTGTGGTAGAAGTAATAAAATTTATCCCAGTCCTCGGCGCTGATTTGATCGCCCACCAAACGGGTCAGGGTGACACCACGGTCTTTGACCTGGCGCCGCTCCTTGCGCACGGATTTGCGTTTGCGCGAATTAAACATCGACAGAAAATCGTCAAAGTCCTGATATTGCCCCCCTTCCTGACCGCGGTTGAACCAGTGAAACTGACAGCCGGTGCGCTGCAGCGGTCCGCTGCCCGGGGCACTGGCCTGTTGCCACAAAGGGTTTTCGTCGCCGGGGTGAAAGAGACAATGCCAGCCGCTCCACTGTTGCTGCTGGCAACTCAGGGAGAGGAACTCCGTGACCTGTTGGTAGAGGTCGCCGGGAGTGAGGTTGAAGGCTGTCAGCGCCGCCTGGTCCAATGCCAGACGAGGGCCGGTGGCGGGTGTAAAGGGGATGGCACAGAGTAATTTGGGGTAATACTCCAACCCGTTGCGGCGATAAGCGTCTGCCCAGGCCCAGTCAAACACGTATTCACCGTAGGAGTGATGCTTGAGGTAAAGCGGCATGGCGCCGATCAGTGTGCCTTGCTGATGAATCAGCAGGTGTCGCGGGGTCCATCCCGATTCGGTGTCGGTGCAGCCCGAGTCTTCCAGTGCCGCTAAAAACCCGTGGCGTATGAAGGGGTAGCGGTGCTGGTTTTGGCTCAGCCAAAGTGCATCCCAGGCGTTGGCGTCTATCTCATGGATGGAGTGAATCAGTGTGAGTTCGGGCATAGTGATGACGCTTCAGTTTGTCCATATGTCACAAGATACACTGACTGGCTGGCGGGTCAAAAGCCTCTTTTCAAACCAGCTCACAACTTGCAGTAAGTTTGTCCTCACTTCGTCGCTTAAGCCCCCTTGGCTTTTCATTGCTTGAACTATAGTTACCCCACCCTGACCGGCGTCCAGCCAAGGTCCAGGAGAAGTTAGAACAAGCGGAGGGTAAGAAATGAGTATTATCCAGACCATATCGCAATTCATTACGCCATCTTCATTGGCTCAGATCAGTTCCATGTTGGGCGCTTCTCAGGGCTCTGTCGAAAAAGCGATGGGGGGCGCTGTGCCCGGTGTGTTGTCGGCACTGATGAGCGCCGGCAAAAACCCAGCGGCCCTGGACGCTTTATCCAAGGCGTTACACCAGCAACCGCCGGGGTTGTTTGATCAGCTCGCCGGCAATATCGGCAAGGATCCTCAAGGTCTGGCCGACTCGGGACACGGGCTGTTGTCGTCGATTCTGGGGGGCGGAACCCTCGGGGTATTGGCCACCAAACTGATGGAGTATGCCGGTTTGCCCAAAGGGTCGTCGGGCAGCTTGTTGGGGGTGGTTGGCTCGCTGGTGATGGCGACGCTGGGCAAGGAAGTGCACAGCCGGGATCTGGACGTCGGGGGACTGTTGAAGCTCTTGCTGTCACAGAAGGATGAAGTGGCGAGAGCCATTCCAAATGATTTCGCCAAGTCCTTGCAGGGTACCGGCATGCTCGATTCTATTTCAGACAAGTTGAGCTTTGCGGATGCCGACATCCCGCGCACCGATAAGGCGCTGAAGAATGAGCCGCAACGCAAATCCTGGCTGCCCTGGTTGATCGCGGCTGCAGTTTTGGCGGGTTTGTTTCTCTACCTGCCCGGTATGGTGGGGGAGAAGAACGGTCGGGAAATCCCCGGATCGGTGGTGGGATCATCAGCTGACCTGACCGTCGCCGGGGTCAATCTGGCCGACTCTCTGCAGGGCGTCTTTGGCGATCTGGGGTCGGCGCTGGCGTCGATTTCGGATCCGGAATCCGCCCGAGCCAGTCTGCCCACGCTGCAAAGTGTGCAGGATCGGTTGACGATGATCGAGAGTTCGGTGGGGGCCCTGTCCCCCGAAGGCCAGAGAGCATTGGCGAGAATGGTCAACACCTCCCTGCCCGCCCTTCGCAGCAGCGCCGATGTCGTGCTGGGCGATACCACTGTCGCGCCGGTGGTCAGACCGCTGATCGACGATATCCTCTACCGCCTTTCGGTGCTGGCCAGCGGTTGATCGGAGCCCGTTGCCGCCCCAGAGCCTCTGCCTTTGAACCCACCGGCCTGCCGGCCCGTGGGTTTTTTGGGGGAGCCTGAAGTAAAGTCTTTTGAATCAAACGATTGTTCACCCAGATTTTTTTAATCCCGGTTTTCTTAATTCAAGCTGTCGTTAATCCAAACTTTCTTAATTCAAGCTTCCTCAACTCGCGCCGCTCAAGCAGAGCGGTGTGAATCAGACGTCTTGTCAGCCAACAGCTCCAGCACCTGTCGGTAACCCTCTTGGTAGGTGGGGTAACGAAACCGATAGCCACTGTCGAGCAAGCGCTGGTTGCGACAACGTTTGCTGGCGCGGCTGCTGGCTTCCGGTCCGGGCTGCAAATGAGACGGCCCATACCCCATCTGCGTGGCCAGCCATTGTTTGACCTCCCCCAGCGCCGAGGGCTCGCAGTCACTGGCCAGGTACAATGGGGCGGTGCCAGGCAGTTGAATCAGATGGGCCAGTACCCCGGCGCAGTCGTCCACATGGATGCGGTTGCTGAACAGCGGCCGGCCGCTCGCATCGCCTTCGCCGGCGGTAGCGTCGCAGGGGGTTTCGCCCGTGACTGCCGGTGCCCCCTTGCCATCGCGGACCTGCTGGATGAGTCGGTGGCGGCCCGGACCGTAAATACCCGAAAAGCGCACCACACAGGTGTTATAGGGGCTGTCCTGCAAGCGCTGCTCGGCTTCCAGCAGGCGAGCGCCCGCGTAGCCCTGGGGGTGAGTGGCGGAATGTTCGTCCACCCATTCGCCGCTGGATTGTCCGTAGACGCTGGTGCTGGAAACAAACAGAATCAGTCGTGGCGGGGTTTTGTTGTCCAGCGCGCGGATCAGGTTGTCCACAGCACAGACGTAGGCCTGGCGGTAGCCTTCATCACTGTATGCGCTTGGCGTCAGGGTGATGACTATTATCTCAGAGTGTTCGGGCAGAGCCTGTTGCAGGCTGTCCAGATCGCTACTGTCGGCCTGGCGGTAGTCGATGCGAGAGCTTTGGCAGGGGGAGCGTCGCAAGCCCACCACCGTATAATTCGCGGGCAGTTGAGCGGCCAGTCGCTCACCGATGTCGCCGCAACCAAGCAGGGTCACGCTGTGTGGGGTTGTCATCTCAAGCTCACTCCAGGTCGGGTTATGGTGATCGAGGGGCAGTATTCAGGGCGTGTGGATCGACCAAAATCAATTTAGAAATTTATCAAGGTTAAATAGATTAATAGTTCTCGTCTATATAAACTCTGTGCCAAAATATAGCCATTCTTCAACAAAATTATTCTTGGTTGTGAACACCACGTGGATCAACAAAAGTGTCACGTGTATCGCGATGAGTGTAAAGCCAGACGCGGCTTGAACCGAGCAACCGGGGCAGACAGGCCAGTACCATGACGCTGACAGAACTTCGCTACATTGTAACCCTCGCCCAGGAGCAGCATTTTGGCCGCGCCGCCGAACGCTGTTTTGTGTCACAGCCCACGTTGAGCATCGCGGTGAAAAAGCTCGAGGACGAGCTGGGGGTGGCGCTTTTTGAACGCTCCAAGAGCCGGGTACAGTCGACCCCGCTGGGGGACAAGATCATTGCCCAGGCGCAGCGGGTGCTGGAAGAAACCGCGCTCATTAAAGAGATGGCCAGCGCTGGCAAAGACCAGCTCAGCAGCCCGCTGAATGTGGGAGCGATTTTTACCATTGGCCCTTTCCTGTTCCCGCATTTTATCCCCCAGTTGCAGAAGATCGCCCCGGATATGCCTCTTTACGTGGAAGAAGGCTACACCGCGACCTTGCGCCATCGGCTGCGGAAAGGAGATTTGGATGCCATTATTGTGGCCCTGCCGTTCACGGAACCGGATGTGGTGACACAGACCCTCTACGACGAGCCGTTCGTGGTGTTGATGAGTCACGATCACCCCCTGGCCGCGAAACAGGAAATTGTGCCGTCGGACTTCGATGGACACCCGGTGCTGCTGTTGGGTGAGGGGCATTGTTTCAGGGATCAGGTGTTGGAGGCCTGCCCCAACCTGCAGCCCAGCCTGGAAAATCACGCCGCCACCCGCTTTGCTTCGGAAGGCAGTTCGCTGGATACTTTGCGCCATATGGTGGCGTCGGGCCTGGGGATTACAATCTTGCCACTGTCGGCCGCCGGTTCAAATTATTCAACCGATGTGCTGGTGACCCGTCCCTTTGCCGATCCGGTGCCACAGCGCACCGTGGCCCTGGCCTGGCGGGCGAGCTTTCCACGGCATAAAGCCATCGACCGCCTGCGTCAGGCGATCAATCAATGTGCAGTTCAACCGGCTTCCGCGAAGCCAGCTGTTTGATCTGGAAGTCGTCACCAGAACCTGAGTAAGTAAGGACTGGCTAACCGTGAATGCATCTGTGAATAACGCACCCTCACTGGCTAAGGTGGAGGTTACCGCGCTCAAGGGGGTGGGTGCCCAGCTGGCTGACAAGCTGGCGAAAATTCACATTCACTCCATTCAGGACCTGCTGTTTCATTTGCCACTGCGTTATATGGATCGCACCCGGGTGTCCCCCATTGGCGCCGTGCAGCCGCTGGCCAGTGTGGTGATTGAAGGCGAAGTGAAAGCCTGTGATGTGGTTTTTGGTCGCCGCCGCAGCCTGGTGTGCCGGTTACAGGATGGCACCGGGTTGATCACGCTGCGGTTTTTTCATTTCTCCGCCGCCCAGAAAAAAAGGCTGGTGCCGGGAGCGCGCCTGCGCTGTTTTGGCGAGGCCCGCCGCGGCGCTTCCGGATTAGAGCTCTATCACCCGGAATACGATTTTATCGACGCAAAAACCCCGTTGCCGCTGGAGTCGACCCTGACCCCGGTGTACCCGGCCACCGAGGGCATTACCCAGCAGCGTTTGCGCAGTCTGACCGAGCAGGCGCTGGCGCTTATGAGCAGCCACAGTCTGGAAGAGTTGATACCGGACGATGCCTGGAAGCGCGAGCCCTACCCGCTCAGCGAGGCGCTGGCCTTTCTGCATCACCCGCCCAAAGAAGCCCCGATTGATGAGCTGCTCAGTGGCACCCACGCCTATCAACAGCGGCTGGCGTTTGAGGAGTTATTGGCACACCACCTGAGCATGCTGCGGGTGCGGCAGAGAATACAGGCCGACGGTGCCCGCCCTCTGCCGACCCCGACCAAATTGCTAGAGGCGTTTCGCCAGCAGCTGGGTTTTACCCTGACCGGCGCGCAACAGCGGGTGGCCGACGAGATTGCCGCGGACTTGTCCCAGCCCTACCCCATGCTGCGGCTGGTGCAGGGGGACGTAGGTTCCGGCAAGACCGTGGTGGCGGCGCTGGCGGCTCTGCAGGCGGTGGGTAACGGCTTACAGGCCGCGATTATGGCTCCGACGGAGATTCTGGCCGAGCAGCATCGCCAGAGTTTCAGCCAGTGGCTGGAGCCCCTGGGCATCAAGGTCGGCTGGCTCAGTGGTCGACAAAAGGTCGCAGAGCGCCGCCAGCAGTTGGCGGCCATGGCCAGTGGCGAAACCCAGGTCATCGTGGGCACCCACGCGCTGTTCCAGGACGGGGTGGAGTTTGCCGATCTGGGGCTCACCATCATTGATGAGCAGCATCGCTTCGGTGTGCATCAGCGCCTCGCCTTGCGGGAAAAAGCCCGGGGCCCCGGTGATGAGGACCATGGCGGTCGCTCACATCAGCTGATCATGACCGCAACCCCCATTCCCCGCACCCTGGCCATGAGTGTCTACGCCGATCTGGACTGTTCCATCATCGACGAGCTGCCACCGGGCCGCACGCCTGTGGCCACCGTGGCTATCAGCAATGAACGCCGTTCCCAGGTGGTGGAGCGGGTGCGCGCGGCCTGCCTGGAAGGTCGCCAGGCCTATTGGGTCTGCACCCTCATTGAAGAATCGGAAATGCTGGAGGCGCAGGCGGCAGAAGCCATTGCGCAATCGCTGGGGGAATCCCTGCCGGACATTCGGGTGGGGCTGGTGCACGGGCGCCTGAAGCCGGCAGAGAAAGAAGAGCAGATGCAACGCTTCAAAGCCGGCGATCTGCAGTTGCTGGTGGCGACCACGGTGATTGAAGTGGGGGTGGATGTGCCCAATGCCAGCTTGATGATCATTGAAAACCCCGAACGTCTGGGCCTGGCGCAGTTACATCAGTTGCGTGGCCGGGTGGGGCGCGGTACGGCCGCGAGCCACTGTGTGCTGCTCTATGGCTCGCCCCTGTCGCAGTACAGCCGCGAACGCCTGAAAGCCATGCGGGAAACCAACGACGGTTTTGTCATCGCCGAGAAAGACCTTGAGTTGCGCGGTCCCGGTGAAGTGCTGGGTACCCGCCAGACCGGTGAGGTGAACTTCCGGCTGGCGGATCTGCAACGGGACGGTTTTCTGTTGCCGCGCATCAAAGAGGTGGCGACGCACATTCTCAGTGTCCACCCCGAGGTGGTGGATGCCCTCATCGGCCGCTGGCTGGGCAGTAGCGAGAATTACGCCAGCGTCTGAAGCCGGACCACAGGCCCGGTGTTCAGGCTTTTTGCGTCTCGGCTTTGGCTTCGGTTTCAAACACCTGTTGATCCCAGGCGCCCTCGCTCTTGGCCACCGTCATGGTCACCATGGAGTCACCGGTGACGTTCACCGCGGTGCGAATCATGTCCAGCAAGCGGTCCACGCCGATGATCAGCGCAATCCCCTCGACCGGCAGTCCGACCTGCTGCAACACCATGGCCAGGGTAATCAAACCGACTCCGGGGACGCCGGCGGTGCCGATAGAGGCCAGGGTGGCGGTGAGAATGACGGTGAGGTAGCCCGTCAGGCCAATATCAATCTGATAGGCCTGGGCGATGAAGGCGGTGGCCACCCCTTGCATGATGGCGGTGCCGTCCATGTTGATGGTGGCTCCCAGGGGAATCGTGAAGGAGGCCACGCGGTTGTCGACCCCCAGCTTTTCCTCTGCGGTGCGCAGGGTCACGGGCAGTGTGGCGCTGCTGGAGGCGGTGGAAAAGGCAAACATCATCACCGGGCGCAGGTGTTTGAAGAAGGTCAGCGGGTTGACGCGGGTCAGTAGCTTGAGCAGCAGGCCGTAAACCCCAAAGCCATGCAGCAACAGGGCCAGCAGCACCGTGGAGAAGTACAGGCCCAGCTCCAGAATGGCGCCGGCACCCAGTTCCGCAAACAGTTTGGCCAGCAGGCAAAAGACGCCGTAGGGCGCCAGTTCCATCAGAATGCCCACCATCTTCATGATGATCTCGTTCATATTCTCAAACCAGGCACGTATTTGCTGGCCGTGGTTGCCGCTGCGGGAAATGGCAATGCCCATGAGGATGGAAAACACGATGACCTGCAACATGTTGCCATCGGCCATGGCCTTGACGGGGTTGCTGGGGAAGATGTTGACGATCACATCTTTCAGTGACGGCGCGCTTTGAGAGGCAAAGGTGCTGGCTTCTCCCATGCCGATGCCATCACCGGGGCGAATGATAGTGCCAAGTAACAGCGCCAGGCTGATGGCTATGGCGGTGGTAATCAGGTACAACAGCAGGGTTTTGGCGGCCATGGCACCCATGCGGGAGCTCTCGCCCAGGCCGCTGGCACCACACACCAGAGAGACAAAGACCAACGGCACGACCAGCAACTTCAAAGAGGCCACAAAGATGCGGCCAACCGCATCAAACACACCCACCACGACGATTTCATTCAGCCCGTAATCCATGGCGGGCCAGAGCCAGCCAGTGGCGTTCACCAGGTTGATTAATATGCCAACTCCAAGACCGGCGGCCATGGCTATTAAAATTCGTGAGGTCAAACTCATAGGGTGAAGTCCTTTTGGTGTTCTGGCGGATTGCGGGTGTTTCAGTGTTAAGGGCTCATAAGCCATGAGGCCAACAGCTCACGGGGCGTTTGCTCTCCTTATAACGAAAAAACGAAAGCCGGAGCTTTCGTTTCAGGGTACTTCCGTTTCAGGGTACTTCGACACCGCGGGCAACTGCAATCAGTTGACGGCATCCTTCAGCGCTTTGCCGGGCTTGAAGCCCACCGAGGTACTGGCCGGGATCTGAATGGTCTCACCGGTCTTCGGACTGCGACCCGTGCGGGCGGCGCGGTGGCGCTGGGTAAACGAACCGAAACCGACCAGGCTGACACTGTCATCGCGGCTCAGGGCGTTGGTAATCTCTTCGAAGATGGCCGAAACCACATCGTTGGCTTTGTCTTTTGGGAGGTCGGCAATGTTTGCTACAGATTCGACCAGATCGCTCTTATGCATTGGAAATTCCTTATAGAAACGCAGTTTTTGTTATTATCGTTCAGCATTAAACCAACTGGCTCGGCGACGGTAAAGTACTTCTTGCCCCTGAGAGCTGGTTTTCCGGACAATTAGCTGAGTTAATCCCCCTGTTTTGATCAAAAATTGCTCACCTTCAAAAAATCGCCACATGACCCGTTCCTGGCTGCCGCCGACCGCGTTGACCCTCAAGCGCCATACGCCGTTGCTGAGTTGGCTGCAGGACCCGGGCTCCCTGACCACCCGTCTGCAGCGCCACAGCCAGGGGACATTTTCAGTGCAGGTGCTGACCCAGCACTGGGGCCGGGCTGAGCCTTCAGAGGCGGCGGCGCTGGGGATTCACCCACGGGCACGGGTATTGATCCGTGAGGTGATCCTGCAAGGCCATGGCCAGCCCTGGGTGTGGGCGCGCAGTATTCTGCCGCAGGCCTCGCTCACCGGATCCTTGCGCTGTTTGCGCAAACTGGACAACCGTCCGCTGGGCGGTTGGTTGTTCAAGCAGCCGGGTCTGCAGCGAGATCCGCTGGAGGTCACTTGTTATGCGGTGGCAGACGACCGCTTGCCCGCGGCGCTGGTCAATGATCAGGCTTTGTGGGGACGGCGGTCGGTGTTTTACGTCCACGGCAAGCCTTTGCTGGTGGGAGAGGTCTTTCTGCCCGCCTTTTTACAGACCCTGGAATAGCGCGCAGTTATTGGTCAGTAGCCGGTTGTTCGCAGTTCAATTTAGTCGCTAGTTGATCGCAATTAGGTGCTCAGCGTCAGGGGCCAGAATGCCGACTTGCTGGAAACTCTTGCACGCGGCACTGGGGTTGGCATTCGCCAGCCGTTACACTGCCGACCGTTGATCCACAACAAATGAAGATAACGTCAGATTAATTTGGTATTTGAATCGATGAAAAAAGCCCAAGCAATGCATTCCCCCTGGCTGGTAAAAGAAAACCTCCCGCAGTACCTGCAGCTGATGCGGCTCAACCGTCCGATCGGCAGCCTGTTGCTGCTGTGGCCTACCCTCTGGGGCCTGTGGTTGGCCGCCGAAGGTGTCCCCCACCTGGGGTTGTTGGTGATTTTTGTGTTGGGGGTGGTGTTCATGCGGGCTGCGGGTTGCGTGATCAACGATTTCGCCGACCGCAAGGTAGACGGGCACGTTAAGCGCACTGCCCAGCGACCGCTGGCCACCGGCAAGCTCCAGGTCCGGGAAGCCAAGACGCTGTTTGCCCTGCTGTGTACGGCGTCTTTTATTCTGGTGCTGTTTACCAACAAGCTCACCATCATGCTGTCGGTGGGCGGTTTGGCGCTGGCGAGTTGTTACCCTTTCATGAAGCGTTACACGCACTTGCCGCAGGTGGTGTTGGGCGCCGCTTTTTCCTGGGGTATTCCCATGGCGTTTGCGGCACAAACCGGTGCGGTGCGCCCGGAGGCATGGCTGGTGTACACCGCCGTGGTGATCTGGACCGTGGTTTACGATACCTTTTACGCCATGGTGGATCGCGATGATGACCTGCGCATCGGCGTAAAATCCACGGCCATCCTGTTTGGTGATCAGGACCGTGTCATTACCGCCAGCTTGCAGGTGATCACCATTGTGACCTTGATTCTGGTGGGCCAGCGTTTCGAGCTGGGACAGCTGTATTACCTGAGTCTGATGGGGGCAGCGGCACTGTTTATGTATCAGCAATACCTGATTCGCAATCGGGACCGCGATGCCTGCTTTAAGGCGTTTCTCAATAACAATTGGGTTGGCTGTGTGATTTTTGTGGGCATTGTTGCCGATTATGCCTTGCGCTGAGCGATCCCGTGGGGATGAATTCATATGGCCAGTGGGGATGAACTTCATCTAATGGGGATAAACTACGGCCAGTGGCGGTTAACTACAGCCAATGGCGATGAACTACGGCCAATGGGGGTAAACTGTAGAAAGGTGAGTCAATGAACTATAGTTGTAACAAACCATGAGTTGTCACAAAACATTCATGAAAACGTTATTTAATGCTGTCATATGGATCACAGCATAGGCAGAGATGATGCCCCAGAAAACTATATTGATTGTTGATGATGAAGCCCCGATTCGCGATATGCTCCGGGTGGCTTTGGAAATGGCTGACTATCACTGCATGGAAGCGGAAGACGCCCAACAGGCTCACAGTCTGATCGTGGATCGCAAACCCGATCTGGTGCTGCTTGACTGGATGCTGCCGGGCACCAGCGGTATTGAGCTGGCCAGACGCTTGAAGCGCGATGAAGTGACTTCCCAGGTACCCATTATCATGCTCACCGCCAAAGGCGAAGAGGATAATAAAATTCAGGGACTGGAAGTGGGCGCCGATGACTACATCACCAAACCCTTCTCCCCGCGTGAACTGGTCGCTCGACTGAAGGCGGTATTGCGCCGCACCGACACACTGGCCGACAGTGGGCCGATTTCGGTCGACGGCTTGGTGCTCGATCCGGTCAGTCACCGGGTCAGTATTCACGATGAGCCCGTGCAAATGGGCCCCACCGAATACCGTTTGCTGGAGTTTTTCCTGACTCACCAGGAGCGTGTTTACACCCGCAGTCAGCTGCTTGACCACGTTTGGGGCGGTAACGTCTATGTGGAAGAGCGCACGGTTGATGTCCACATCCGCCGTTTGCGCAAAGCTCTGCAGCTCGATGAGCACGATCGTTATGTGCAAACGGTACGTGGTGCAGGCTATCGCTTTTCCACCAAAGTAGCCGCTAAAGAAACCTGAACGCCGGTGTCATCGGTGTTGTTGATGTCAGCTGCCCATGAGCTTTCAGGTGCCGCTGACCCCTGTCGGATTCCCTGTGATTTCTGTTGATGTGACGCGTTGACTCGAGCAGTGGTGCGCTGATTTTCGCTGTATTGCCTGGGCATTTACCGTTTTGGGCTGGTTCTTGATCGCGCTCACAGGCTGTTATAGGGAAATGTTGCCGTGTTTGTGGCAGAGACTAAGTACCCGTTTGTGGCAGAGACTAAGTACCCGTTTGTGGCAGAGACTAAGTACCAAGCCGCGTGACAGCGCACAAAATTAATCAAATGTTGCTAGACAATGCGGGCTGTGAATTTAAAATGCCCCTTTCAGGAGGGGTTATGAAAACAGTCATCATCAGTTTGTTCATGGTTGTGGGTATCGCCGCCAGCGGCTGTACCACGGCCAAAAAAGTGGGCACCGAGATCGGCCATACCACCCGCGATGTTACCCGTGACATCGGTCATGCCACCCGTGACGTTGCGAAATCAGTCGACAAAGCCGTCGACAAAGCCGTCGACGAAGCGGTGACGGATCTGCGCAGCCGTTAATCGGGTTTGTGTCTGTCGTCGCAGCCTAACAGGACGCTATTTTGAATAGAGGTTTTTCCGCAGAGGTCGAGCGAGTCATTGCGTGCACGGTAGTGTGCGTGCTGTTGGGCTTGATGAACGGTTACCTTGCGGTGACGTTGATCGTCGGAGGGGCCTTGTATATGGCCTGGATGATGTGGCAAATGTACCGTCTGGATGCCTGGCTGAAAAATTCCCGCCGCCTGCAACCCCCTGACGCCGGTGGTATCTGGGGGGATATTTTTGACAACATCACCCGTTTGCAAAAACGCCAGAAGCGCGAAAAACTGCGCTTGCAGGCTGTGGTGAAACGCGGTCAGGAAACCACGGCGGCCCTGCGCGACGGTATCATTCTGCTGGATAACAAAGGCAATATTGATTGGTTTAACACCGCCGCCGGCCAGTTGTTGAAGCTCCGACAGGAAGATCAGGGCAATCCGCTGGTCAACTACGTGCGTCATCCCCGCTTTATTAAGTATTTGGAAGAAGGGGATTTCCAGGAGCCACTGGATCTGCCCTCCCCGCAAAGCGAATACGTCCGCCTGCAATACGAAATCACCCATTTTGGTAAAGGGGAAAGTCTGTTGCTGGTGCGCGACGTTACCCGGCTTCATAACCTGGAACAGATGCGAAAAGATTTTGTGGCTAATGTGTCCCACGAGTTGCGGACACCGCTGACCGTGATTCGCGGCTACGTGGAAACCCTCAGTATGAGTCCGGATTTGCCTGATTCCTGGCAGCGGGCTTTGCAACAGATGGAACAACAGGGGCTGCGCATGACCAGCCTGATCAACGATTTGTTGGCGTTGTCGAAGCTCGAAACCGCTGATCGGCAACTGGTGGATAAACCGGTGGATCTGAAGCCGTTACTGGAAAGAGTCTGCAATGATGCCAGGGCTTTCTCGGCAGACAAACAACACAATATTGTGCTGCATTGCCCTGAAGGTTCAGCGTTGCTTGGCAGCGAGCTGGAATTGCAAAGTGCCTTTTCGAATCTGGTCTTTAACGCGGTGAAATACTCGCCAGCGAAAAAAGACGTCACCATTAACGTAACCCAAAATACCCTGGGCCTGCAGGTGTCGGTAACCGATCAGGGGGAAGGTATCGAAGAAGTTCACTTGCCACGCTTAACCGAGCGATTCTATCGCGTCGATAGCAGTCGCAAGTCGGATACCGGTGGCACGGGTCTCGGGTTGGCGATTGTTAAACATGTGCTGATTCGTCACGGCGGCAATCTTGAAATCCAAAGTAAGCTGGGATTGGGCAGTACCTTTACCTGTAATTTCCCCATTCAAAGTGTGGCAGCGAGTGCGCTATCGGCCTGATGATCTTGACGTGTCGTTGTTAAGGTAAGAAGCATCGTTAACGTGTAGAGTATCAACAGCCCTGGCTCCACCTGCCAGACTCGTAAGCCTGTTTTACCAGAACACCAGGCAAATGCTATTTCTGCAGTAGAGGTATCCTGAATGAAAGCCAGGCCCCGTATATTGTTTTTGTCGCACGGAGGCGGCCCCAGGCCTCTGCTGGGCGATGAAGGTCATCAGGAAATGGTGGCGTGTTTACAGACCGTAGTGGCAAAAATCGAAAAACCTTCCGCCATTGTTGTGGTCAGTGCTCACTGGGAAGAAAAAATTCCGACCATCACGGCCGCACCCACCCCATCGCTAATTTACGATTACTACGGTTTTCCGGAAGAGTCCTATTCCATTCAATACCCTTGCCCTGGCGAGCCGAAACTGGCCAGCCAAATTCACGCGTTGCTGGACAACGCCGGTATTGCCTCGCGGCTGGATGCAGAGCGCGGGTATGATCACGGCTTGTTTGTACCGCTGAAGATTATGTACCCCGCTGCTGACATTCCCTGTATTCAAATCTCTCTGCAGAATAACCTTGATCCTGCGACGCATGTTAAAATTGGGCAGGCGTTACAAGGCTTGAGGGATGATAATATTCTGATCATCGGCTCGGGCTTTTCGTTTCATAACATGAAAGCGTTTTTTGGTGCGCAAAGCTCTGAAATGAAAACCCTGAATGAGTCGTTTGAAGACTGGCTACTGGAAACCTGTTGCAGTCCGGAGCTTTCTGAAGACGAAAGAACCGAAAGGCTGATCCACTGGGCGCAAGCACCGGGCGCCCGCTTTTGTCACCCCCGAGAAGAGCACTTGTTGCCCTTGCACGTTTGTTATGGGGTGGCAGGCTCGTCGTGTACCGAGTCATTTGAGCTGGAGATTCTCAATAAAAAATCGAGCATGTATTTGTGGTGATTAAAGGTGTGTTGTCTGTGTACCGGATCGCTATGCACAGAATGTCTGGGCATAGCGTCTAGCCCGGATGTTTCACCAATACCCAGCTTCGTCGCAATCAAGGCCGCGCCAGCGGCCAGTTTGAGCTTCAAGCCCTGATTCAGTTTACTATTTGAACGATTTCCTTTTTCAGGGCACAAC
>NZ_JAAONZ010000025.1 GCF_011602365.1 Pseudomaricurvus hydrocarbonicus | reverse complement strand
GCTTTAATCAGTCCGAAGACCTTTATCGCTCGACTTGCATGTGTTAGGCCTGCCGCCAGCGTTCAATCTGAGCCATGATCAAACTCTTCAGTTTAAATTTTTCGATAACGTCACCCGAAGGTTAGTCATCTAAATCATGCTCATTCGCTTGAACTACAAAACAATCTCCGAAGAGAAAGTCTTCACATAATGAATTAATGAGTCACTTGCAAATGATAATTTTTTGTCGCATTACCATTCCGCAAGCGCCCACACGCATTGCTTGATTAACTTTTTAAACAACTCACAGAGCGCTCGGCTTCTGCTGTCTTTGCCCCGGTGTTCCCGAAGCAGGAGGCGCATTATACGCAATCCGTTAAGCTTGGCAAGTTCTTTTTTTGTTTAGTTTTAACAACTTAGCCGCCAAAACTTCACTTTCAAAAACCTGCTGAAGTGCGCTTTAAAAAAGCTCTTGCACTTCGGCTTACCTCTCAACAACCTGCCTTCGAATCACTCGCTGCTCGTCGTTGAGAGCGGCGCATTATACAGAGGCGTGACTGGCGTGCAAGACCCTTTTGTAAAAAAACCTCGAAAAGCGTTCAGAGACAAAAAAGCCCGCGAATTAGCGGGCTTTTGGAGCTATCGAACACGAAGGCAAAACCGTTATTTCAACTCAAACAGATGGTTTTTTTTCTTACCCAGCTTCACCAGGAAAAAGCGGCCATATAAAGCCTTATCCGCCGCAAAGCATTCGGCAGTTCGCATGTTATCCTCCATGCCTACCGCCTCACCATTAATCAGGACCGCATTTCGGCCCAGCGCATCTTTCGCTTCGCGAGATGCTTTCACCATCCCACATTCCGCCAACAGCCCGGTCAGGGGCTTGTCGGCCATCGCCTCTGCGGTCAAATCACTACAAGGCAGACCATCCTGTGCCAGCTGCTCCAGATCTGTTTCACTCAATTCTGACAAGGAACCACTGAACATCGCCTCAGTAATGCGCTCCGCCGCAGCCAGCCCCTCTTCACCGTGTACCAGTCGTGTCGCCTCTTTTGCCAGCACACCCTGAGCTTGCGGTCGCCCTTCGGCCGCCTCATCCTCTGCCTCAATCCTGGCAATGTCTTCAACGCTCAGGAAGGTAAAATAATGGAGAAACTTATACACATCCGCATCAGCGGTGCCCAACCAGAACTGATAGAAGCTGTAGGGTGAGGTCTTTTGTGGATCCAGCCAAACCGCACCGGATTCGGTTTTGCCGAATTTGGTGCCGTCCGCCTTGGTAATCAACGGAACTGTGAGACCAAAGGTGTGCGCTTGATTCTGGCGACGCGCCAAATCAATACCGCCCACAATGTTGCCCCACTGATCACTCCCACCCACCTGCAGAGTGCAATCATAGCGACGATTCAGCTCCGCAAAATCCATCCCTTGCAGCAGGGCGTAAGAAAACTCCGTAAAGGAAATGCCAGAACCTTCGCGCTGCAACCTCTGCTGTACCGACTCTTTATTGATCATATTGTTGATCGAGAAGTGCTTACCCACATCGCGCAGGAAATCGAGCACATTCATCTCACCCGCCCACTCCAGGTTATTGACCACTCGGGCCGGGTTATCCACCCCTTCAAACTTAATGAACTGGCTGACCTGATTGCGAATTCGGTCTGCCCAGCCCGCGACGATGTCCGGGGTATTCAACTGGCGTTCGGCCGCTTTGAAACTGGGATCACCAATCAACCCGGTGGCGCCACCCACCAGCGCAATAGGGCTATGTCCGGCGTTCTGGAATCGCGTCAAAACCAAAAGTGGCACCAGATGTCCAAGGTGCAGGCTGTCGGCTGTCGGATCAAACCCGCAATAAAGGGTTCTAGGGGCCTCTGCAAGATAAGCTTCAAGCTCATCTTCGCCAGTCATTTGAGCGATTAAGCCCCGCTCACGCAACTCCTGAAGCAGATTGCCATTAACAGTAGACATGGTTCTTTACCTTAAACAACGAATATCGATTACAGGAACGAAATGCCGCCACGGCGGGCGCTCCAAAGAAAGGCGCACAATACCGAATTCCCGAACAAAAACAAGTTTTGCAATCTGTGGGAGCGTTCAAACATTGCCGGGGAACTTCTTTCCAGTCACCCATATCGCCCCTTGAGGATGTTTTTAGGGGCCAAATTCTGTTATAAGTGCCTGACTCCAAAATTGAGACCCAATAAGCTGCTCAAGCAGCCGTATGCTGTATGAATGTACCTTCTCGAAAAAACAAGCCGCCACGTCTAAACCAAATTCTGGCGACTTTTCCGCGTCGGCACCTGGTCACAGCCAGCATCCTCTGCGCCGGGCTGTTCATCCTATTCATCGCCAGCCCCTCAAAGCCAGTGGCCGCCAAGCGTCAAAGTCAGACCATTGAACTGCCCTTTAATAAAGAGATGCAGGAGTTGTTGCCCGACGTCACTGAACCCATGAGCGTCGAGATAATTCCCGAAATCCAATGGCACAAAGAACTGGTGCGGGCGGGAGACAACCTCTCCTTGATCTTCCAGCGCGCCGGCCTATCGGATCGCGACCTTTATGAATTTATGTCCGGCAACCCCAAGAGTAAGTCCCTGACCCGTATTCATCCAGGGCACGAACTGGAATTTCATATTGAAGATCAAAAACTTATGGGACTCCGCTATCGCCAGAACCAACTGTCCAGCGAGCTTTTCACCCGAATCGACGTCAAAAAATTTGACCACAAAACCAACACTCTGCAGCCGGACATCCATACTGCATACCGGGAAGCCATCATCAACGATTCCCTGTTTCTGGCCGGACAAAAGGTGAAAATGGACGCCAACCTCATCATGGAACTGGCCAACATTTTTGGCTGGGACATTGATTTCGGGCTCGACATTCGTAAGGGTGACCAATTCAAAGTTCTCTACGAAGAGCGCTTCCTAGATGGTGAGAAGATAGGCAATGGCAACATCCTCGCCGCGGAATTCACCAACCAGAAGGTAACCTTCCGCGCCGTTCGCTATCAAGACAGCAAAGGCAACACCCATTACTACACCCCCGAAGGGAAAAGCATGCGCAAGGCCTTTCTTCGCGCCCCCCTGGATTTCCGTCGGATCAGTTCCAACTTCAACCCCAAACGACTGCACCCCATCTATAAAACAGTGCGCCCTCATCGTGGCACAGACTACGCGGCGTCCACCGGCACCCCCATTTGGGCGGCAGGTGATGGCAAAGTGCTGAGGGCGTCATACTCCAAGGCCAACGGTAATTATATTGTGTTGCAGCACGGCAACAACATACAAACGAAGTATCTCCATCTCAGCAAACGCCGGGTTAAAACCGGTCAGCGGGTCAAACAACGACAGATCATTGGCAACGTGGGCTCCACCGGGTATTCAACCGCCCCTCACCTGCACTATGAATTTCTGTTAGACGGTGTACACCGCAACCCGCGCACCATTTTGGAGAAACTGCCCAAAACCCAAGCGATTGCCGCCTCAGAGATGGAACGCTTCAACCAAGCCACACAGCCCATCCTGACGTCGCTGGACGACCATCACCGTCAAATTCTGCTGGCGAAAGGCGGGCGAGAATAGTCCTTATGACAGAACTTTATATTGGCTTAATGTCCGGCACCAGCGCAGACGGTATTGATGCCACCCTGGTTGAAATACCGTCAGACAACCAAACCCGGCTGCTCGGACACCTGGAAACCCCTCATCCAGCCGAAATGCGCGCTGCAATTCTGGAGCTCTGTCAGCCGGGTGACAATGAAATTGAACGCCTGGGCCAGCTGGACCACCAACTGGGGCAGGCCTTTGCCCAGGCCGCACTGCAATTGCTGGAACAACTCAGTATCTCCCCGGCAGAAGTCACGGCCATTGGCAGCCACGGTCAAACAGTGCGCCACCGCCCCAAAGGCTCTGTCGCCCACCCGTTCACTCTGCAAATCGGTGATCCCAATCTCATTGCCAGCCTGACGGAAATCACCACAGTGGCTGATTTTCGACGCAGAGACATGGCCGCAGGCGGTGAAGGCGCCCCACTGGCCCCCGCCTTTCATCAAGCCGCCTTCGGCTCTCCCCGGGAAAAGCGTGTGATCGCCAACATTGGCGGCATTGCCAATGTCACCGACCTCACTTCGCATGAAAGTACCGCCGGGTTTGATACCGGCCCGGGCAACGCCCTGATGGACGGCTGGATTCAACGACACCAGCACCGGACTTACGATCGGGACGGCGAGTGGGCGAGAAGCGGCCAGATCAATACAGCACTTTTGCAGCGGCTGCTGGCACACCCCTACTTCGCAGCGCCACCGCCGAAAAGCACTGGCAGGGAAACCTTCCACATGCGGTGGCTGGATGAACAACTGGCGCTACTGGCAACCCCCGTAAGCGCACAAGACGTGCAGGCCACACTGCTGGAGTTGACGGCCAGCAGCCTTGTCGATGCGGTCAAATCGCGGATACCGAATTACGACGCCCTGTATATTTGCGGTGGCGGCGCCCTAAACACAACCCTGATGGAAAGGTTGAGGCATTTAAGCTCAAAACCGGTCACCTCTACTGCAGAGCTGGGAATTGACCCGCAGCAAGTCGAAGGGGCGGCCTTTGGCTGGCTGGCAAGGCAAACCCTTCACCGCCAGCCCGGCAACAGCCCTGCGGCGACCGGAGCCAAGAAAGCCGTGATTCTGGGAGGCATCTACCCCGCCTAGTCTTGATGAACCGCAACCGATGTGGGCATTGACAGACCAGCCCCTTGCTACAACCGGCACCCTAGAAATAGAGATACCCTTCGTCCTCTACCAGGCGCCGAACCTCATCCGGGCCGAACGGGACGGTGCCAACAAACGGCACCAAGGCATCCAGATCATATCCAAGCACTCCGGTTCTCGTTTCACACACCCGGATATCCACCACCTTGAAAGCACTCAAGCGCGCAGCCAGGTCCACCAATTCTTTGTGCTTGTGATAATTATGCTTGAAGAAAACCGCCACTTCCGGCCCGTGCACAACAATGGTGGCCGGCGGTAGCTGACTCTGGAAGCTGCCGTCAAAGAACAGCATTTCAGCTCGTTTCAATGCCCCCAAAAGTTCTTTCGCCGTGTTGAGTTCCAGCCGAGCCAGGTAACCCGGGGCCTCTGGGGGCCCTTCAGGCACACCGTTCAAGCCCGTCGTCCACCCCGGCAAGGTGATGACGTCCTCGGTCACCGACTCTTCGGCAACACCCGGAAAAGACCATTGAAACAACAAAAAAGTGAGTACCAGGAGGCCTCGTCGCAAGAAAGCATTCAAGGTCTGGCGAATGGTAGCGCAAAGCCACTGCAGGGGATTTACAGTCAGGTGTGCTGCCGACGAACGACCCCACACTCTGGACAGGTTTAGGCGCCGCGCCTCAAATTGAAAACGAAGAACCGCAACCACAGGTAGAGTTGGCATTGGGATTTTGCACCACAAATTTAGAGCCCTGCAGACCTTCTTCATAGTCCACTTCAGAACCCGCAATGTACGGGTAGCTCATGGCGTCGACAACGACCGTGATGCCATCTTTTTCAATGACCGCATCATCTTCAGCCACCAATTCATCAAACGTGAATCCGTACTGAAAGCCTGAACAGCCGCCACCTGTCACGAAGACCCTTAGTTTAAGGTCATCGTTGGCCTCTTCTTCAACCAGCGATCTAACCTTGGCAACCGCATTGTTGGTAATTTGTACGGCTTGGGGGGTAAATGTTTCCGGGGTGGTCATGTGCAACTCCAAATTAACAATCGCTGTCGACCCGCCGAAGCCCAACCAGAACGGAACAGACAAGCGGCCGAGACATCAGCACAGCCGCATTATCCCTTTACCCCAGTAAAACAGTCAAGTACTCGCCAACTCCATGTCGGAGTCGATGTCTGCAGCTTCGGCACGTTCAAACGCATTTTTGGCGTCAGTTTTATCACTTTTCTCACTGAAAACCAGGCTGCCATTGACCTGGGCGCCCTTAACCATCTCAATCATATTGTAATGAACGTTGCCATCAACAGTAGCTTTAGCTGCCAGCTCGATGTGCTTGGCGGCATACACATCACCGGTAACGGAACCGTTAACCACCACAGTCGGGACACGAATTTCGCCTTCGACGAAGCCTTTCTCCATGATGCGCACCCGGGCATCAGAGCCAGCGTCAGCAAAGATGTTGCCTTTCACGCGGCCTTCAATTTCCAGGTTACCGTCAAAGTTAATATCGCCCAGCAACTCTGTTGATTTTGAAATCAGAGTGGTACCGCCCGTTGCAAACCCCATAGCTTTTTCCTTCTTGCCCCACATAGTTCTAACCCTCTTGTACTAGCCAGCCGAAATGTTTTTCGACTTCTACTGCTTGTTTTCCAGTAGATTTGGCAATTAATTCAATTCGTTCAGGCTCGAAGGATTCCGGCAAATTAATCCGTCCTTCCAGCGTTTGGAAATACTTAAAACGCAATTTAATGTTCTCGTCATCCACATTGTCGGAAACATCCATGAGCGGCAGAGCCACCATTTGCTCGCCCTGACGTCCCACGATGGTGAACTGCAAAGAGCCATTCAGCAGCGTATGTCGCGTCGCCAATTGCTGCACCACCAGTTTGTACTCATATTGCCGGGGTGCGCCGGTTGAAATCACATTCAACGAACCAATGGTCAACCCTCGCTCATTGCCGGTGGGCGCCATCAAGCCACGGTAGAAACTGATGTCCTCCTGCAGGGTAGCAATTTCAGACTTCAGGCTGATGACTTCATTGCGAACCCCTTCACTGGCTTGGCGGTCAACCTTGGCGCCGAGCTTCAGATTGGCCACTTCCTGACGCAAGTTGTCAGTCTCAATCTTCTTGGCCGCCAAGTCGGCCTTCAAGTGATCCCGCTCAGAAACGGTCTCTGCATGCTCGCTGCCCCCCTGAATCTGACCAAACCGGTAACTGCCAAAACCGACAGCGGCGATGACCAACAGTGCCGACAAAGTCCCCCAAATCTTCACCCAGGGACGGTACGGTACAACCACCATTCGCTGTTGTTTCGTGCCTTTTACGGCTGACATAGTCTCCCCTTCAAATCTAAGGCAGAAGACCAGGCAAATTCAGCCCGGTAGTCTCGTCAAATCCAAACATTATGTTCATGTTCTGAATCGCCTGCCCGGAAGCCCCCTTGGTAAGGTTGTCAATTACCGACAATACCACGACTTTACCGCGTTCCTGTGGCTCAAATACTGATAACCTGCAGGTGTTCACGCTTTTTACGCTGCGGGTCTGCGGATGACTGCCGGCAGGCATCACATCGACGAAGGGCTCATCGGCGTAACGAGCTTCAAACAGCGCCTGCAGATCCCCTGCCGAGGCGGTCAGGTTGCCGAACAATGTCGCGTGAATACCACGTACCATGGGCAACAGGTGCGGCACAAAGGTTAGCTGCACCGGGTCACTGCCAACGGGCAAGACATCCCCCAGGCCCTGCTCAAGCTCTGGCAAATGACGATGGCCACCACAACCATAGGCTTTGAAGCTGTCGGTCACTTCAGCCATCAGGTTATCCACTTTGGCCTGACGCCCGGCACCACTAACCCCGGACGCGGCACTCGCCACCAGGTCTTTAGGGTCAATCAGCCCGGCTTCCAGAAGCGGGATAAAACCCAGCTGTATGGCGGTGGGGTAACAACCCGGGCAAGCAATTAACTGGGCGCCCGCTATTTGCTCACGATTCACTTCCGGCAACCCATAGACCGCCTGAGGCAAAAGCTCAGGGCAGCCATGAGGCTGACCGTACCAGTCGGCCCACACTTCGTGGTCGCGAATACGGAAATCCGCCGACAAATCAATGACACGCACGCCGCGGCTGATCAATTCAGGCATCATGGCCTGAGCGACGCCGTGGGGGGTCGCAAAAAAGACCACATCACAGCCACTCAGAGTGTCCACATCCGGTACCGTGAACTCCAAATCGTAAAACCCCCGCAGATTGGGGTACATCGCATCGACTCGTACGCCAGCCTCAGCTCGCGACGTAATCACTTTCGCCTCAGCCTGGGGATGGTTGGCCAACAACCGCAACAACTCGACGCCGGTATAACCCGTTCCGCCGACAATACCTACCTGAATCACATCTACCTCACTCATGCGCTGTTCCAACGCTTGTCTTTGTTCATTTCAGCCTAGATTGCCTATTGACGACCTTCGCCTATCAATGACGTTTGCCGACAACGTCAATTGTCGCCACAATAGAGGCTAAATTGTAATTTACGGCCTGAACGCCCCTCTACCAAGGGTTCACGAACCGGGTACTGCCTCGCTGCCAGAGGATACCGGATTCGGGAAACTGAGGCTCGCAAGTTACCCCAATGTCGCATCAATCCCCTAGTGTATAACAATCACTTTCATAAGCAATGCGGGCTTGAGCTTATCAGGTAAAGAATCAGGTATGTCCGAACACTCCGCCAGCAGGGATCCTGGCCTTCACCCAAAACATCGGCTCCAGGAGTTACTGGACAAGTTCCGTCATCGGTTAGCCCATCTGGACGCCCTGCCGCAGCTGACCATCCTGGGATTCATCTGTGGTTTGGCGGCGGCCGGAGTGATCATTGCCTTTCGGCTGTCAATCGATCTGCCGTTACAGTTTTTTTTACAGGGTGACAGTGAAGACTTTGAGTCTTTGGCGGCCTACTGGCATTTTGCGCTTCCCGTGCTCGGCGCCGTGGCCCTGGGAGTACTGTTGCATTATACACCCGCCAGCCAGCGTCAGGTCAGTGTCGGGCATGTTCTGGATCGACTCCACAACCACCAGGGGAAGCTGCCCGCTCGCAACTGGATTGTGCAATTTTTTGGAGGCATCCTGGCGCTGGTCAGCGGCCAATCCATGGGCAGGGAAGGCCCAGCGGTCCACCTTGGCGCCGGCATCGCCAGCCAGCTGGGGCAGTGGTTGCGCCTGCCCAATAACTGCTTGCGCACGCTCATCGGCTGCGGGGTCGCCTCAGCCATCGCGGCGTCATTCAACACCCCCATGGCGGGAGTGATTTTCTCGATGGAAGTTATCCTGATGGAATACACCATCGCGGGCTTCATACCGGTGATGATGGCCTCGGTCACCGGCGCGGTTATCGGCCGCATGATGTTTGGCGCGGAACCGGCATTCTCGGTGGGGCCCGTGCAATTGCAAGATCTGTGGAGCCTGCCCATTATCGCCCTGGCAGGTCTGGTCATTGCGTTTTTCGCAGCGGCCTTTATTCGGCTGCAACTGTTTTTTAATCGTCAGCAGCACTACCCGGTTTTTTCACGCATGCTGGTGGCTGGCGTCGCCACCGGGGCCATTGCCCTGCTCTACCCTGAAATTCTGGGCATTGGCTACGACACGATTGACGCTGCCATGCACGGCGAGCTAGCCCTGCACATGCTGCTGGGCATTCTCTTCGCCAAGCTCATCGCCACCGCCCTCAGCGGCGGGCTCGGTGTTCCCGGAGGGGTGATCGGCCCCCTGTTGTTTATTGGCGGCCTGCTCGGAGGCGCCATTGCTCTGGTCACCAACCTGTTGATACCTGGCGATACGGCCAACCCGAGCTTTTATGTTCTACTGGGCATGGGCGCCATGATGGCCGCCGCCCTAAACGCCCCCCTGACCGCCTTGATCACCGTATTTGAGCTGACACACAACCCCTACACTATCTTCCCGACCATGCTGATGATTGTGGTCACGGTACTGACTACTCGACAACTGTTCCGCTGTGACGGTTTGTTTATTGCGCAGCTGGAGGCCAACGGCTTCAACCTTAATCACGGCCCGGTTCGCCAGGCCCTTAACCGGGTGGGCGTTCGCAGCATGATGGAAACCCAATTTATTCGCAGCAACAACCGCATTACGTTGACACAGCTGCGCCAGCGGTTGCAGCAACACCCCACCTGGCTGGTCATTGATGAACCAGAGCACGACAAATATCTGCTGGCAGCAGCGGACATTTCCGCGTTTGTGGACAATTGCGACCCCGAACAGGCGGAAGAAATTAAACTTCTGGATATCCCCGGCCGCAAATGGTTACTGAAACCCATCCACCAACAGGCCAGCCTGTACGAAGCGCAGCTGGAGCTGAATCAGTACAAGGCCGATGCCCTCTATGTCGAACGGGAAAATGCTCCCTGGCTGTCCCCGGTCATGGGTGTTATCACTCAGGAGCACATCAGCAATTTCTATCGGGTATGATCGTCACTCAATGATACAGACACACACCACCAAGGGAGTCAGTCACTGCCAAGCAGATACTGTCCGGGTAGTCAGAAAGGTAATGGAATCTCTATGCTCTGGGTAAAAGCGTTTCACTTGATCTTTATGGTGTGCTGGTTCGCCGGCATTTTTTATTTGCCACGGCTGTTCGTCAATCACGCCTCCGTCACCGACGTGGCGACCCGTCAGCGCCTGTCACTGATGGAAGCCAAGCTGTATCGCTTTATCACGCCCTTTATGTTTCTGACAATAGGATTTGGGTTATGGCTTGCCAGCTATAACTGGAACTATTACCTCGGCAGCGGTTGGTTTTTAGGCAAAATAACCCTGGTAGCCGCTTTGGTGGTGTATCACTTTTATTGCGGTGTCTGTGTGCGGCGTTTTCAGCGCAATCAGGACAGCCGCGCTCCGGTTTTTTACCGGGTTTTTAACGAACTTCCGGTACTGGTGCTGTTTGCCGTGATCATTCTGGTGGTCGTAAAACCTTGACCCTACCTTCAAGCGCGCACTCTCAACGGCAGCAACAAAGACAAATCCCAAGCCTGTGTTAGACTCAAAGTGCTGGCTAGAAATTAAGTTGAGCTGACACGCACTGCTCTGGCGTTTCACCAGGCCGTGGCAAACCAGGCTAAACCCCAATTTCCGGCTGAACACCGGAAACTAAGGCCGGCAACCAGATGACTGTTAACCAGAACAGCTGACCAACACAGGTAACCAAGTGTATTGCCTGCCCCTTACAAGGCAGCAATTTCAGGAGCCAGGGTGTATGCCAGAATTTGAGCCCATCACGCCAACCATCATGAGCTTTTCGAGCCACGACCCCTCCGGCAGCTCCGGGATTCAGGCAGGCATTGAATGTGCCGCCAGCCTCGGCTGCCACTGCACCCCCATCATTACAGCGCTCTGCGCAAAAGACACCCGGGATACCAAAGAGATTATCCCGGTTGATACTTCCCTGATGATTGAACAGGCGCGCTCAGTACTGGAAGACATGCAAGTCCGGGCCTTTAAAGTCGGCTTTACCGGAAGCGTTGAAAACGTCGAAGCCATCCATTCCATCTTGCACGATTATCCCGGCATTCCGGTCGTCCTTGATCCCGGCACCAGTGTGTGCGGCAGCAAACTGGTTGACGCTCCCGGGGTCCTGCACGCAACTGAAGCGCTGCTGTTGCCGCTGGCTACAGTGACAACACCAGATCTTGAGGAAGCCCATGAACTGGCACAACAGGCCGACACCATCGACGCCTGCGCACAGGAGATTCTCGAAACCGGTTGCGAATACGTGCTCATCACTGGCGCGCGGCGATCCTTGTCCACCTACGAAAACCACCTCTATGGCAAACAGGGACTCATCAAAACCTTCAGTCAGGACCGACTGAAGTTTCCCACCCACGGTTGCGGGGCAACGCTGGCGGCCAGCATTGCCTGCTACCTCGGGCACGGCTTGCTCACCGAAGAAGCCATCACCCAGGGGCAGAACTTCACCTGGCACACACTGGCGCACAGCCGCCGGCTGGGCATGGGCAAGCGTATACCCAACCGGTTTTTCTGGACGGACAAGCAAAAAGCCCGTCAAATGGCGAAAAACACTTAACCCATCTTTCGGGTAACTCAAGTTTACATTTACCTCCCCCCTTAGCGATAATGCCTGCCTTTTAGGGGATGGGCTTACCGCCTGTCCGGTAATCAGTTAAGGATTTACCATGAGTCGTTCCAGCGAACTATTTCAGCAAGCCCAGCAACATATCCCCGGCGGCGTCAATTCACCGGTGCGAGCCTTTCGCGCAGTCGGCGGTACGCCGGTGTTTTTTGAACGTGCCGAAGGCGCCTATATGTTCGATGCCGACAATAAACGCTACGTGGACTATGTCTTATCCTGGGGCCCAATGATTTTGGGCCACGCACACAAAGACGTCATTGCTGCCGTGGTGGAAAAAGCCCAACTGGGATTGAGTTTCGGCGCCCCGACGGCCATCGAAACCAGCCTGGCGGATCGCCTTTGCGCCATCATGCCCGGCATGGACATGGTGCGCTTCGTCAACTCTGGCACCGAAGCCACCATGAGCGCCATTCGACTGGCTCGCGGCTATACCGGGCGCGACAAGATCATCAAGTTCGAAGGGTGTTATCACGGCCACTCCGACTCCCTGCTGGTAAAAGCGGGTTCCGGCGCCTTGACCATGGGTGTGCCCAGTTCTCCGGGTGTCCCAGCCGCGCTGGCAGACCACACCGTCACCCTGACCTATAACGATATCGCGGGAGTGGAAGCCGCCTTTGCAGAAATCGGCAGCGAGGTCGCGTGCGTCATTGTCGAGCCCGTGGCGGGCAATATGAACTGCGTCCCCCCCATTGCCGGCTTTTTGGAAGCTTTGAGAACCCAGTGTGACCAGTCCGGCGCCCTGTTGATCATCGATGAAGTCATGACCGGTTTCCGCGTCAGCCACACCGGCGCTCAGGGTTACTACGGTATCGAAGCGGACATCACCACACTGGGCAAAGTCATGGGGGGGGGTATGCCGGTTGGAGCCTTTGGTGGCAAGAAAGAGATCATGTCCCACATTGCCCCTCTGGGTCCTGTCTATCAGGCTGGCACCCTGTCAGGCAACCCCGTTGCCATGGCGGCAGGCTTGAAGACTCTGGAACTGATTTCGTCAGAGGGTTTTTACGAGAACCTGTGTCAAAAGACAGATCAGTTAGTGGCCGGTCTGAATGCCGCAGCCCAGAAGCACGGCATTCCATTCACCAGCAACCACGTGGGCTCAATGTTTGGCTTTTTCTTCACCGACGAAGAAAAAATAACCAACTATCAACAGGTCATGAATTGCAATATTGAACGCTTTAATCAGTTTTTCCACGGAATGCTGGAAGAGGGCGTTTACCTTGCCCCGGCCTCTTACGAAGCTGGCTTTATGTCCGCCGCCCACACCGATGAAGACATCGCCTTCACCCTGGCCGCGGCCGATCGTGTGATGGCTCGCCTGTAAAAAATAAAATCTTTATACCCCAGACAAACCCAAAGGACGCAGGACCTGCGCTTGACCGAAAACCCGGTGCAGGTCCTGACGGCGTTGAGAAATAAACCCTTAAGGCGAGATCAACATCGCGATCTGATCACGTGCGCTATCCGACAAATCAATAATTTGGCACCCTGCCCAGCACATCGGATTACTGTCATCATCTGACTGGCGCACCCACAGGCAATCCACCCCCAATTGAATGTGCCCCCGCGGATCCTTTCGGGACGGCCAAAACAGCTCCAGCTGATACACATGATCAGCCCGTATCGGGGCCTCCCCCATGATCATCAGCCCCGCTTCATGAACATTCACCAATCGGCCCAAGAACCTGTCACTGTTCGTGTCGTAAACTTCTACGCTACCTACGTCTTCATAACGATCCAGTTGACGCTGCTCGTAATTCGGTAATTCATTCATGGACGAGCTCCTGCCCTGCGTCCTGCTTTTCCTGTTTCGCTTTCGCATTCAGGCTCTGGAAAATATTTTCCAGAGCGCGCTCAAAGAACGGCTTCGAACTGCCCGCGATTACTTTTGCTTTGTGCGACAGCATACTGCGGGCCAATTCCAGCCCTGATTTCATGGCCACCTTTTTTCCCATCTGATCGACCAGCATGTAATGCAGCGTTTTGGAGTTATACCAAGCCACCTTAAGTCTCCGGCCCCCGTCAAACTCAAACCAGGTACCAAATTCAATCATTTTCAGGTTTTCAACCATACGCGCTTCTTCCGGTGTGGGTGGATCGTCCTGATTAAGCAACTGGCCGGCTTTTTCCGCCGCCATCGCCTCAAGTTTACTGCGCATGGGCTCAGGGGCCGGGTCCACCACTCTACTTTGCAGCGCCATTTTCTGCAGGGTATACAGGGCTTCCAGTAACTTTTTCCCTTTGGCCTGATCGTAGCCAATAGTTTCAAACCCCACTTCCAGTCCATCCAGCAGCCGGTCCTGTATTTCCAGCTGCCGGGCTTTGTCCGCATTGTTGTTTTTGGGCTCAATGCTCCACAGCACATCTTCCACCATTTGAATAGAACGCAACCAACTGTCGGACGTGTCGCCATAGCGCAATAAAATAAAGGCCAGGTAATCGGACCAGGGCTGCAGCAGCATCAACAAAACCGCCGACGGCAGTTCGCGCCCGTCAGTGCGCGAGCGCACCTCGTCGTTAACACGAATTTTAACTTCCCGAAGCTTTTCCTCTCCTTGCACCTTCTCCATCGCGCGACGTTCCATCAACTCCTGCCGACGCGAAATTTTCTTGGTGTAACCACTGAACTCCAGCAACAACTCCGCAAACAGGCGAACGTCATTTTTGAATTCTTCCAACACTCTCGAGACGATGCTCTTTATCTTGTCGTAGATTTCATACTGGCTGCTGCCGTCATTACTGACCCACTTAACACCAGCTTCAGCCATATTGTTGAGCAACAGGCGAGCCGGATGCTCTGTCTGCTCGAAAAAGCCCTTATCGATGAAGGCAATTTTAAGGAATGGTGTATGCAGGTAGCTGAGCAGCGCCTTAACCGAGTCGGGCAAGTTATCGTCCGAGAGCATGTAATCGAACAGCATGCCGACCAAATCGATGGTGTGCATGTCCACCGGGTCCACTTCCTGATCGCTGCCGTCAGCTTCTGCCTGCAGTTGATTCACTAACTGAGCCGTGACGCCGGCAATAGGAAGGGGTGCCAGGCTCCCGGGCTGAGCCGACAATAATTGCTGCCCGGTGACGGCAAGCGCCTCCGTCTGCAGGCTTTGCAAGGCCCCGACCAGCTGATTATTGCTGTAGACTTCGGCCGGATGCCCGCCCGGGGCTGCGGCTCCACCGCCCTGCACCATCCCCGGCGGCAAAGGAGAACCCTGTGCGGGCGAAGAACCCTGTAGAGAAGAGCCCTGTGGAGAAGAATAGAGGCCCGGTGACTGGGCATATGCCCCCTGTGGCGTCTGGCTTGGGGCCGCCCCCCTTGCCACGTGAGCTTGCAAGGAGCGGATAGCCTCCACCAGCTGTCCCTGATATTGATCTGTGGGCAGTGTTGCATCCGGGCCGCTGATGTAACCCGATGGCGCCGACATCGCTGCAGCGGGCAGTTCTATGGCATGACCGCCGCCAACCGGCTCATCAACGGGAACCTCTGGGGACGCGTCTTGGGCCTGCGAGGATTCGGGGTGTGGCAAGGGCGCCGTTTGAGAGACAGGACTGTAACGCAGGTTCGCCAGAATTCCCTTGCTGCTCAGGAATTGATTGATCTCATCGAAAGGGTCTGCCAATTTCACCATGACATCACTGTCAAAGATCTTGTAGGCAATAATTTTACTTTTAGTCGTCAGTTTTGAGCGCTTGAGGCTCTTGCGCAGGGATTCACAATACTGCACTGGGCCGGCGGGGTTGCTGCGGTCTTCCACTTTTTGTCCACGGTTTAACAGGGACAAGCGCTGGTTCATTGCCCACAGCTGCTCAGCGTAGTGGTTTTCGGAGCGCTGGGTAATGGAAGAAATAGCAATGGTTTCTTCCAGGTCTTCATTGTCGACCAACGACAGCATATCTTGCTGGTACTTTTCTTCACCGGTGGTGGTCGCCAGCTCTTGGCGTTTGAATTTGATGAACCCTTCACCCAGATAACCCAGAAAATAGCGTTCGATTTCGGGCAAGGAGTCGTGCAACAGGCGCCTCTGTTCCGCTAAGTCGGCTTGCTCGCTATTGGTTTTGGCGCTACTTGCGAACTCGGCCAATTGTCGGTCCAGAGCTTTCACAAACGCGGTAAAGCACGCACCGGCGTGCTCTACCACTATCGACTGACATACTTTCAGGTAGTCAATGATGGTGGCGTCGGTCAAACCACCGGGAGAGTTTGATTCAGAGGAGCCCAATTTACTCATAAGCTTAGAGTCTTTATCCGTCACATCCATGATTTCATCAGGCCATAACACTCAGGGAATCCCATACCTGGCTGGCCCATCCTGACAAGCGTCGCGTTTAATCACCGAGCGGGTGACAAGCAACGCCTTTGTGGCGACGCTCTTTCATAAATCGATAGGTAAGCGGTCACACAGCCGGGCGAACTTGGGTTCAGTGGGACTGGCTTTACACCGTCTTGGTATCACTAAACCCAGGGTACATTGCCCGACTCACTAATGTGACACAGCTCACAAAAAACTCAAGCCCCTTTGGGGCCTTTTATCCGAAAGGAAAACCGTTCACCGATTTTTTCTCAAACCAGTGGATAAAATCATTCCAAGTCGAGGGAATTCAAGAGCTTATCCACGCCATCACAGCGCTGCTGACAAAACCTCTGGGCCTGCCGGGCAAATCGCGATGCCTGGGAAATGTCTCCGAGCTGGCGGTAACTTTCCCCCAAAATGCGGTAAAACTCCGCGTTGCGGCGGTCGATGCGCAACCCCTGCTCCGCCTTCTCAATGGACTTTTGCCACTGCTGACTGGCCAGGTACCGCTCGGCATCGGCCCGAATGGTCTGAACTGCAGCATTCGGGGTGGGAGGGACGTCACGGGGAACCGGTTTCGGAGCCTCGACATCCGGCGAGGACGGCCGAGGGGGCGCGACCCCACCCTCGTAGGAAGGGCTTTCGGAACGAGAGTCAATCGGGGCTGGCGGGGTCGACTGACAACCGGAAATCATCATCAGCGCCGCCAACAGGCTGGCCAGTTTTACCCCCGACCACCGGCCTATGACAAGCCCGCGCTTTCTGAGGACAGTCTCCACAGCACAACCCCGGGAGTCGAAATGAGCCGCCACCGAACCACCATGACCTGACACCTGCTTTAAAACCATCTTTTCATCCAATGTATTACCGGGTGTTCAACCCATTCACACGCGGCACGCTCTGTCGGCCGCTTGTCCGCTGTAAAAGGCATCAGTCTGGCACCCTGGCAATTTTCGCCGCTCAAGCCACCGCTGACACGATCCACCCACAGATACTCTATATCGGGAGAGGCAAAAATATCCAGGCTCTCGGTCGGCAAGCGGGTAAAGATGTCCGTCCACACCTGCAGGGCTCCGGTACCCCCCGTCAAGGGAGTCGATCCATTATCATCACGCCCTACCCACACTACCGCGAGGTGGCGCCCGCTGAATCCGGCAAACCAACTGTCCCGCTGGTCATTGGTGGTGCCGGTTTTTCCAGCCAGGGCCAGTGACCGGGGCAAACGCTGATACGCTGTGCGGCCCGTCCCCTCTTCCATGACTGCCTGCATAGCGTATTGCAACAGCTGAATCGCTGCCGGCTCCACCGGTTCACCCAGGGTCAACGGGTAACGATTTAACCGCTGACCCTGAGCGTCTTCAACAGAGCGGATAGCCCGCAAAGGCATCACCACACCGTCGTTGGCAAAGGCATGATACATTTTCGAAACCTCCGCCGGTGACAATTCCAGCGCCCCCAACAACAGTGACGGCACTTCGAATATCTCCTTTTCGACCCCCAAACCCTTCAGGGAAGCCGCGACCTTGTGCAACCCAACCGTCATCCCCAGTCGAGCGGTTGCCTGATTATAGGACTTGCTCAAAGCATCGATCAGCATGACCTCACCATGAGCGGTACGGTCAAAGTTTTTGGGTCTCCAGATATCGTCATCCGGGCCTGCGACTGCCACTGGGCTGTCGTCAACAAATGATGCCAGATTATAAGGCTCATCGCGTTTTAAGGCTGACAAATACACCGCTGGCTTCACCAGCGAACCAATAGGTCGGGTGGCGTCCAGGGCGCGGTTAAATCCAGCAAATTTTTCATTGCGATCCCCGACAACGGCCTCCACCTCACCGCTGCCCACCGCGGTGATGATCACCGCCCCCTGCAGGGAGTCAGCCTTGACCTTAAAGCGGGTCTCGAGCTCCGTCAGTCGCTGGGACAACGCTCGCTCAGCCTGCCGCTGTGCCGGTAGCGACAGCGTGGTAAACACCTTCAGACCTTCCGAATTTAGCGCCTCGTCGCTGTAATCCTCACGCAGCTGGCGCTTCACCAGATCAATAAACGCCGGATAATCGTGCAACCGGCGCTGCTTGGCGTCGACAATTGCCAGCGGGGAGCGGGTCGAACGGCGCAGGGTCGCCTGATCAATCAAGTCCTGCTCGTGCAATACCTGCAGTACCAGGTCGCGTCGCTTTTTGGCCCGCTCCGGATTACGCCATGGGTTGTAATATGAGGCGCCCTTGACCAGCCCCACCAGCAAAGCCAGCTGTGGTACATCCAGGGACGACAGCGGTTGGCCAAAATAATGCTTCGCCGCCAACCCAAAGCCGTGAACCTCGCGCGGCCCACTCTGCCCCAGATACACTTCATTCATGTAGGTTTCGAGGATTTCAGCTTTGCTGTAATGCACTTCCAGCAGCACCGACATCATGGCTTCAGTCAGCTTGCGCGACAGCTCGCGGCTATCGTCAAGGAAGAAATTTTTCACCAGTTGCTGGGTGAGCGTACTGCCCCCCTGAACGACCCGGCCACTTTGAAAGTTTACCCAGGCGGCGCGGGCAATGGCCTTGGGAGAAACCCCAAAGTGCCGTACGTAGGCTCGATCCTCCACAGCAATCAGCGCCTCCCCCAGCAGTGGCGGGACCTCTGACAATTGCACCAGTTCACGATCTTCCTGACGCTTGGGGTAAATGCCGCCGATCAGCACCGGCTCCAGGGCTAACAGTGACGTCGAATCCCCCCGGGTGACTTCAAAATGAGCAATGCGGTCCTGCTGAAATTCCAGCCTCAGCGTGCGCTCGGGCTCTTGCCGGCCCCCGGTGTTGTGGCTGCGGGTCATGATTTCCACAACACGGCCCTGACGACGCCACTGGCCCGCTCGTGTCGGGCGGCTCACCGGCTGATATTCCAGCGCCTTGAGCTCTTCCTCGAGACTGGCTTGAGACAATTGTTTGCCCTGATACAGCTCTAATGGCTGAGCATACACTTGCGCCGGCATGGCCCACTTGCGGCCATCAAACTTGCTTCTGACTTCTATGTCCAGATAGATGACCCACAGCACCAAAAGCCCCAGAAGAGCAGCCATGGGCCATCGAACCCAGCGCCAAAGGCGGCTGAGAAAAGAGGGCGGGGGAGATTTTTTGGTGCGTTTGGATTTACGTTGTCGGCTCATAGGGCGGAAGTGTACTGACTCTGACAGGGTAGACAAGGCATAATAGAGCCTTCGACTCGGGCCGTGCGCCATTTTGGCTATATTTCCACAATTTGCGGTGAAAGTACTTTTCACCTAAGCGAAATGTGTACCGGTTCATGAATCATGAACCGCCGCGCAAGCCCGTGGACTCTACTTGCGGACCCGGTCCGAGACACAACCCGAATATGGCTGGGCCACCACCTCAACAAAACCTGTGCGGACCACCAGACTCACTCCAATTAACAAGGCAACAAACACTATGGCTGAATACCACATTTACGGCATTGGCGCGGCGCTGGTCGACACGGAAATTGAAGTAAACGATCACAACCTGGCCGAACTCAATATTGATAAAGGTGTTATGACGCTGGTCGATGAACAGCGACAGCAGGAAATCATTGAGCATCTGTCTGACCACCTGGTCGCCTCGAAGCGCGCCAGTGGCGGCTCCGCCGCCAATACCATCATCGCCGCAAGCTATTTTGGAGCAAAGGCTTTTTACAGCTGTAAAGTTGCCAACGACAGCAACGGTGATTTCTATTTACAGGATTTAAACAACGCCGGCGTGACCTACCATCAGGAGCTGAAACGGGAAAATGGCGTAACCGGCAAGTGCCTGGTGATGATCACCCCGGATGCCGAGCGCACCATGAATACCTTTCTTGGCGCCAGCGAATCGGTCTCCAGCAGAGAGCTCCACCCCGACGCCATCGCATCGTCCCAGTACGCCTACCTCGAAGGCTATCTGGTCTCCTCGGAAAGCGGCCGCGCTGCGGCGATCGATCTGCGCCGGCAAGCAGAAGCCAACGGGGTCAAAACAGCCCTCAGCCTGTCAGACCCGGCCATGGTGGAGTTTTTTCACGATGGGTTGAAAGAAATGCTCGGTGACGGCGTGGATCTGCTGTTCTGCAACCGCGCCGAAGCGCTGGGCTTCACTCGCACGCAAACCCTGGATGAAGCGGTTGCCGCACTGAAAGACATCGCCAAAACCTTTGCCATTACCTTGGGCGCGGAAGGGGCGTTGATCGTGAACGGAGAAAACGCCTGGAACATCAATCCACACCAGGTGGAGGCCATCGACACCAACGGGGCGGGCGACATGTTTGCCGGGGCGTTCATCTACGCCATCACACATGGCTATAGCTGCGAGCAAGCCGGTCAATTGGCCAGTCGCGCCTCGGCCCAGGTGGTCAGCCAGTTTGGCCCGCGCCTAAGACCAGAGCAACACCAGGAAATTTTGCAAGAAGTATTGGGGTAAGCGCGCCAGTCAGGGGTAACGAAGAGACAGCGGCCCGGGAGGGCCGCTGTCTTCACGGTGTCACCGCTCGGCAAGTTGTCCGGGGCTTAGCCCTGAGACAACAGTTCCCGCAGGTCAGTGATGCCGGCGTTCGCCCGGGAGATATACGACGCCATCACCAGAGAATGATTGGCCAGCATACCAAAGCCACCGCCGTTCAAAATCATCGGGCTGTAGACATTTTCCTGGGTGGCTTCCAGCTCGCGAATGATTTGCTGCAAACTCACCAAGGCGTTCTTTTTCTCCAGAATATCCGCAAAGTCCACCTCAATAGCACGCAGGAAATGCAACAGCGCCCAGGCACTGCCACGAGTCTCATAAAAGACATCGTCAATCTCTGACCAAGGCGTTTTCACTTCCATTTCTTTGGGGGTTGAGGTTGATTGCCGGGCACTGGTATCGCCGGCCAGATCAGTGTTCAGACGGCGCTGCCCGACACTGGCGCTCAAGCGCTGAGACAAGCTCCCCATTCGGCTTTCCACGGTCTTTAACCAGTAACGCAGGTTATCAGCCCGGGCGAAGAATTGCGCATTGTGGCGATCTTCATCGGTCAACCGCACGAGATAATTCTGCATGGATTTAATACCGTCCCGATACTCGGATTCCGACGCGGGAATGGCCCAACTGCGGTGATCAAAATTAAATCGCGACTCGGCTCGCGCCAGGGAAATGTCCTCCGTGGATTGGGACTGGGAGCGGCTAAAGGCTTCGCGCATCGCTTTACTCATATCACGCACCTGGATCATGACCCCGTATTCCCAGCTGGGGACATTGTCCATCCACACCCCCGGCGGAAAAATGTCATTGGACAGAAAGCCTCCGGGCTTATCCAGGACCGTTTCCATGACCTTGATCAACGTCGATGTGGTCGCCACGCCGACCAACATGGGCTGCCCGGCAGCATTGGTTGCCACCGACTCTCGCACCGTAAAACGATCCGGCTCCGAACTCCAGAAAAAGCCCAACGCTGTCGTGAGCAAAAGATAGACAAGCACACCGATCATGACCGTGCGCATCGCCCAACCTCCGGTCTGCACATCCTCACGCCAGTCATTCCAACGCTCTCGTATTCCCTGCTTCATATTTGCGAGCTTTTCCATTTCAGACTTTAACCTTTTTAACTCTTAAGTTTTTTAGATCTTGACCTTGGCCAGGTGTAAACCCTGTCCAGGCCCTAACTATTAGCGTGATTTGCAAGAATCACAACCTCGCGCCCTGAATTTTAAAACGTATGTCCGAATTCAATCCGCAGCGGTCGATTCCCGGCCAAGGCGGCTCAGTCAGCGTATGACCGTTGCCTGGGCTGTCAACGTCAGCCCGCTGGTCAACATTAACGAGACCTGATAAGTGGCGTCCTCAGCGGCCCCAGGCTGCATCCGAAACGCCATGATATGGTAGCCTCCGGGTTTAAATTCCAAAGCCCCGCCAGCGGAAACATCAACCTGCGGCACCGCACGCATCTGCATCATGCCATCGCGATGCAAATGTTGATGCAGTTCTGCGAATTGTGCACCTTCTACCTTAACGCCTTTAATCACCAGCTCCTGGGACGATAAATTGAGCAGCGTTAAATACACCACTGCCGTGCTTTGACCGGGCAGCGGCAAGCGAATGCGTGCCTCCTCAATGTGAACATTCTCCAGCACCTGGGCCTTTCCTGACCCCGAAGCCAGCTCGGCGGCATCCACAAACACCGATAAAAAACTGCACAGGATCATCACCAACCCGGCCTTCCACCCAGTCAGTAACGAGTGGCGGCAATACGACATCATTCCTTCTTTCACGAATACCTTCCTTTTATCCTCTCAGTGCCCATGATAATGGTTACACACTATGATCGACTCGACACGCTATTATCGTCGCTGTTTACTGATCAGCATAACAGCATGACGCTCAAAGGGGGGCTCCACCGGCTATCGACACCCTCTTTTAGAGCTGCATCTTCAACTTCACCATGAGCCCGATCGTTTAACGGCTTGATGAACACGATAGATACCCAGCCCTTCGGTTTTTTTCGGTATCGCAGCGGCCACATAAAGGAGCTTACTGAATCGGCGGGAACACCACGATTTTAGGGCGCTTGCCCACTTTAATATCACCGCGTATCCGGTAGCCACCGGCGGCTTTTTTCATTTCTTTATACAGCCAGCGCCCTTCAGCATCATTGCGGGCCACAATCAGTAACGCCTCATCGCTGAGTTTGACCCGGCTGGCCACCTCACTCAGTACCTCCTTGACCTCATCATCACGACGATTCAAAGCCGATATATTGAGCGGGTATTCATTCTCTGAGGCCGGCTCTCCTGCGTCAACACTCGCGAGGGCCACCAAAGCCCGCTCCGATGCCAGGCCAATTTCGCGCTCCAACTCGTGCAGCAGGCGGTTGTCGGCGTCAAGATAATGAGCTCGCGACGCATAGATTTTTGCTTGTGAAATCTGACTGGCACGCAGGGCTCCCCGGCCCAATTGCACATAGCGGACCACCATTTGCTGCAGCCCCGACCTTGCCTGCTCATTAGACGGCTGCAACAGCAAGACAGCTTTATAACGGTCATAGGCATTGTCATTTTCCGGGCTCATTAACCGATCGGCGCTCATAGCGCGCTCCGCGTCGCGCAACAATTCCTCGACCTGCTCTTGCAACGTAGGGCCGCGTGGCTTTTCCGGCAGGGGAGCGGCCGCAGCCAAAGACTCTGCGGGAAGGCTTTTCGGCTCTGCAACCTGAGTTGAGCAGCCAGACAACAGGGCAGCCCCCAATGACGCAGCAATCAATAACCTGGCCACCATCAACACCGGTTGCAGGCTTAAATATGACCCCATGAGGTTTACACCCCTTATCGATATCATGCTTTCATCCAATTCTTCTGTACAATGCCCGAAACTCTGCCTGATAACCACAGTCAAATCAACGCAGAGGATTACCACGACCCACTCGCGGTTTCGGCAACGACCCTTGATGACAAAACGGATCCATTAACCCATGCCTCCAAAACTAACCTCTCTGACCACGCTTACCCTATTCATACTGTCATTGTGGAGCAGTGCCGGGCTGGCAGTGCAAGAGCAAGCGCCCCTGGATTCTAATTCTGTTGCGAGTGTCCCCCAACTGAGTGGCGGCCCGTCAACTCCCTTACCCAATAGGGATCAATTCGCCTTTGAGCCCTCGACCTCCAGCAGCGCAAACCCGGTCTCGCTCAATCCGACATCACTCGACTCTTCGCTTAGCGTCAGCTTTTTACCGGTAAATCAGGCCTATCAACTGAGCGGCACCCTCCACAATCAACAACTGCTGATTCACTGGGACATTGCCGACGGCTACTACTTATATCAGCACAAATTGAAGTTTGTGCTCAATGGCAACCCTCAAACCGTCGACCTGCCAACTGGAATTGAAAAATACGACGATTACTTTGAGCAGCAGCTTGAGGTCTATTACAACACGTTAGACATTACCCTGGCGCTTCCCGAACTCAGCGTCGCCCAGAGCCTGGACATCATTGTTCACTCCCAGGGCTGCGCCGATGCCGGCCTTTGCTATCCCCCCCAGCAGCAAACACTGAGACTTGAACAAGGGAATGTGACCCTGATTCAATCGCCGCAACCCACTGCCCCACCCGATCAGGCGGTGCTGCCAACAAGCCCCAGCTCCGTCAGCAAGATCTTCCTGGCCGCCTTCGGTGCCCTGCTCGGGGGAATGCTGCTGAACCTGATGCCTTGTGTCTTTCCGGTACTGTCTTTAAAAGCGCTGAGCCTGGCACGCAGCCGGGAGAACCCCCACCAGCAACACTGGCACGGCTGGGCTTACACCGCCGGGGTTATTGCCACCTTTGTCCTGATTGCCGCCATCATGTTGTCACTGCGCCAAGCCGGGCAGGCCATCGGCTGGGGCTTTCAGCTGCAGTCACCGGTCATTGTCGCGCTCCTGGCGTATCTTTTTTTCGCCATGGGGCTGGCCCTGTCAGGCTTGCTTAACCTAGGGTCGTCATTGAGTGGCAGCGGTCAAGCCCTCACCGAAGGTCACCGCTATCGCTCCTCGTTCTTTACCGGGGCGCTGGCGACGGTCGTGGCCAGCCCTTGCACAGCCCCTATGATGGGTGGCGCCCTGGGCTTCGCCGTCACACAGCCCACATTCATCGCCCTCACCATTTTTGTCTCGCTGGGCTTTGGCATGGCCCTGCCATTCCTGCTGCTCACCTACTTCCCGAGCCTGTCACAAAAGCTGCCTAAACCCGGGCAATGGATGGAAACCCTGAAACAGCTGCTGGCCTTTCCCCTGTATTTCACCGCCTTGTGGTTGCTTTGGGTAGTCAGCCGTCAAACCGACAGCGACACTCTGGTGGCTTTAGTTGCCGGAGCCATTGGACTGGCCTTTGCCGCCTGGCTTTGGCAGCATCAACCGGCCCGCCGCTGGCAAAAAGTCATTGCCCTCATGGTTGTCTGCAGTGCGGTCTGGCCTGTGACGCAGATCGAGGGGAAAACTCAGGCCGCCTCAGCGTCCACAGCCCGCCTGGAGAATAACTGGCAACCCTATACTCAGGCCCGACTGACGCAACTGCTCAACCAAGGTACCCCGACCTTTGTCAATTTAACCGCCGACTGGTGCATCACCTGCCTGGCCAACGAAAAGATTGCTCTGGATACGGAAAAAACCCTCATTGCCTTCGAAGATGCCGGCATCGTCAAATTAAAAGGCGACTGGACTCACTACAACCCGGAAATCACCCACCTGCTGTCGCAATTCGACCGCAATGGCGTGCCACTCTACCTTTTGTATTCGGGCAATCCGAATGACCCACCGGTCATCTTGCCCCAACTTTTGCGCGAACAAACGATCATAAGCGCCATCGATCGCTTAAAAGCCTCAAGATAACTGCAAATTGCGGCTATTTACCTTGAAAATAGCCGCAATTTCGAAAAACTTCGAATATAAGACCTTGAAAGGGACGCCATCGGCGTTAAACATCGTCAAACAGGTCGCCTTCCTAAAATAAAAACAAGCGTTTAACACTCTAACTTCGGCAATCTTGACGCTAAAATCTGTCAATTTCACATTTTTCAGCAATTGACTAGACGCGTTATATTTTTTGGGGCACACTCACCCTATCTAGTTGGTAAAATTACTCTATTCTATAAAGATCCGCGCTAACTTAAGCATTTTATCCAGGAAACCTAGCTTTATGGCGACAATTCTGGTTCTTCACGGACCCAACCTAAACTTACTCGGCACTCGTGAGCCAGAAATTTACGGCGCCACCACCCTGGCGGACATCAATCTTCAACTGAGCGAGCGCTGCCAAAGCGCCGGGCACCAACTCCAGTGCCTGCAAAGCAACGCCGAGCACGAATTGATTGACCGTATTCACAGCGCCAAAACCGAAGGCGTCGATTTCATCCTGATCAACCCCGCCGCCTTCACACACACCAGCGTCGCCATTCGCGACGCACTGGCGGGAGTAGAGATTCCGTTTATTGAGCTGCACTTGTCCAACGTGCACAGTCGCGAAGCGTTTCGCCAGCACTCGTATTTGTCGGACATCGCCCAGGGCGTCATCTGCGGCTTCGGCGCCCAGAGTTATGACCTGGCGCTCAGCGCCGCCTTCAGCCAGCTCGCTTAACGCAGCAGTTTGATGAACCCAACTTACATGACACAAACCACAATCACTTCACAACCCTAAACAATTACAAGGCCAATAAGGCCACTGACTCAATGGTGGAAAAACTTATGGACATTCGCAAAATTAAAAAACTCATCGAACTGCTGGAAGAATCCGACATCGGTGAACTGGAGATTAAAGAAGGTGAAGAGTCTGTGCGCATCAGCCGCAACAGCCCGGCGACCTACGCCGCGCCGCAGATGATGGCAGCTCCGGCCCCGGCGCCTGCAGCAGCACCCGCTCCGGCAGCCGCGGCCCCCGAAGAGAAAAAAGATACGTTCAGCGGTCACGTGATTAAATCTCCCATGGTGGGCACTTACTATTCAGCCCCGAGCCCAGGCTCCCCGGCTTTTGTCCAGGTCGGTCAGCACGTTAAACCCGGCGACGTCATCTGCATTGTCGAAGCCATGAAAATGATGAACCAAATCGAAGCCGATAAAGCCGGTGTCGTAGAAGCCATTCTGGTTGAGGACGGCGAGCCGGTTGAATTTGACCAGCCTCTGGTCACCATCGTTTAAGGATGCACACAAACAGAGGATCTGGGCATGTTTGAAAAAATTCTGATCGCCAACCGTGGCGAGATTGCGCTGCGCGTGTTGCGCGCTTGTAAAGAAATGGGCATTAAAACCGTCGCCGTGCATTCGCAGATTGACCGCGATCTCAAGCACGTGCGCCTGGCTGACGAATCGGTGTGCATTGGCCCCAATTCGTCGACCGAGAGCTACCTCAACATTCCACGCATCATCAGCGCCATGGAAATTACCGACTCTGTGGCGGTGCACCCCGGCTATGGTTTTTTGGCTGAAAACGCCGACTTTGCCGAGCAGGTTCAAAAAAGTGGTTTTACGTTTATCGGACCTGACCCGGACGTTATCCGCCTGATGGGCGACAAAGTCTCGGCCATCAGGGCCATGAAAGAGGCTGGTGTACCCACAGTACCCGGGTCCAACGGCCCGCTGCCTGATGATGCGGAAGTGTGCCTGAAGCACGGCCGAGAAATCGGCTACCCGGTCATCATCAAGGCCGCTGCCGGTGGCGGCGGGCGAGGCATGCGCGTGGTGCATACTGAATCAGCCCTGATGAACTCCATTCGTGTAACCAAAGCGGAAGCTCTCTCCGGTTTTGGCGATGATACGGTGTACATGGAGAAATACCTGCAAAACCCCCGCCACGTCGAAGTGCAGGTGCTGTCAGACGGTCAGGGCAATGCGATCCACCTGGGTGACCGCGATTGTTCGCTGCAGCGCCGACACCAGAAAGTTCTGGAGGAAGCGCCTGCTCCCGGTATTGACCCCGAAGCCCGCGAGAAGGTCTACGAGTCGTGCGTGAACGCCTGTATTAAAATCGGCTATCGCGGTGCCGGTACGTTCGAGTTCCTCTATGAAGACGGCCACTACTACTTCATCGAAATGAACACCCGCATTCAGGTGGAGCACCCGGTCACGGAAATGGTCACAAACTTTGACCTGATCAAAGAGCAGATCCGCGTCTGCGCCGGTGAAAAACTCTCGGTCACCCAGGACGACATCACCATCAGAGGCCATTCTTTTGAGTGTCGGATCAACGCCGAAGACCCGAAAACCTTTATGCCATGCCCTGGTACCGTGAATCAATTTCACACCCCCGGTGGCCTCGGGGTTCGTGTCGACTCTCACCTCTACAGTGGCTACACCGTCCCACCCACTTATGATTCCATGATCGCCAAGGTCATCACCTATGGTGATACCCGTGACGAAGCGCTGGCGCGTATGCGTCACGCTCTGGACGAGCTGGTGGTTGACGGCATTCGCACCAACATCCCCCTGCAAAAGGATCTGGTTCGCGATGCAGGCTTTGCCAAAGGTGGCGTTAACATCCACTACCTTGAGAAGAAGTTAGGGCTGTAAATTCAGCTTTTTCGCTTCAAAAAAAACCGCGGCTGCTTAACAGCACCGCGGTTTTTTTATGCCTCTGAGACGCGCAAGCCTAGCTTTCGCCGTCGTCCTGATCTTCCAGCAAATGCCCCAACTTACCTTTTTTGGTTTCCAGGTATTTTGCATTGTGCGGATTGCGGCCACTTTCGTGGGCTACCCGCTCGACCACATTAATTCCCAGCTCCTGCAGCGCCTTCACTTTGCGCGGGTTATTGGTCATCAGCCGGATCTCATGGATGTTCATGTGTTCCAGCATCGGCTGCAAAATGGAGTAATCGCGCATATCCGCACCAAAGCCCAGCTGCTCATTGGCTTCCACGGTGTCAGCGCCCTTGTCCTGCAGGCGATAGGCCTTAATCTTATTCATCAGACCTATACCACGCCCCTCCTGGCGCAGGTAGAAGATCACACCCCGCCCCTCCATGGCAATGCGATGCATCGCTGACTGCAGTTGCGCGCCGCAATCACAGCGCAAACTGAACAGAGCATCTCCAGTCAGGCACTCAGAATGAATGCGGGCGAGCACAGGCTCACCGTTATCGATCTGCCCCATGCTCAGTACAACATGCTCTTTACTGGTTTCGGTATCTTCAAAACCGTGCATATCAAAGATCCCCCACGAGGTGGGTAACTTTGAAGATTCAACGTATCGGACGGTCACAATACAACCTCTTACTGTCGCGCCAGCCAACAACTGAAATGGATGCCCTGTCAAGGGCATACACCTCGGCGGCGGCTTACTGCTGCGCGTTTCATACTAGTTTTGAAAAACCAGCACACCATTTTCTTTAAACATTTTGACCCGGCTCAAGTAGCTGTTGCCCAACAATATCTCACCGGGAAAATCACTCATACTGACGAGCGCTGCAACGTTATTCACCTTTACCGTACCCACAGTGACGCTGCTCAATGTCACTCGGTAACCATTCACAATCCCATTGGCGGTACTGACCGGTACCAGTTCGCCATTGCGGTAATCGATTCCCAGTGCCCTGGCCTGCGGCAGGCTCATCGCAACAGCCGTCGCTCCGGTATCCACCATCACCGACACAGGGCGGTTATTAATGCGTGCCGGCGTGACATAGTGCCCGCCTCTTCCAGGCTGCAAACGCACCTCATGAATGTCGGCCGATTGAAAGCTGGACGCGATGCGCCTGCTTAACCCCAGCGTATGCTGCTTGCCTTCGATGTCGATTACCGCGCCCTTACTGCTGGCAGAAACCAGAGTCACCCCCCGGTAGCCTTTGCCAACCTTCAGCAACTTTTGCTGTCCATCAATCACCAACAGCGCACTGCCGGAAAACAATCCCTTAACCTCAACACTGACAGCCTCGGCAGCGGCCGCCACAACATTCGCAGCCCCAGCCAGCAGATTCACCGACAGAAGGAGCGACATCAATCCCTGCCGAAAACCCTGTGTCAGCACCTCAGACCCACCACCAGTAACACAACTGGACACAGACCAACGCCATCACACCAGCCAGAACATCATCAATCATAATGCCAAAGCCCCCGTGAACATGCTCGTCCAACCAGCGAATGGGCCAGGGCTTGAGCACATCAAACAGACGAAACCAGAGAAAACCGATCACCACCCAGACCCAACCTGCGGGAGCGGCGATCATGGTTATCCAGTAGCCGACAAACTCATCCCAAACAATGCCCGGGTGATCGTGCACGCCCAAATCACGGGAGGTTTTATCACACAGGTAGACCCCCAACGCAAAGGTCGCCAGCACCACCAGCAGGTAACCCGCCAACGGCAATTGCGACAACAGCAAGTACAGTGGAATTGCCACTACCGTACCCGCAGTTCCCGGTGCCTTGGGAGACAACCCGGAACCGAAACCAAACGCCAACCAGTGCACCGGCCGGACGATCAAGTCAGCAAAAGTCAGTGCGCGAGTCACGACAAGGCCTCCTGTCCACCAAAGTGCTGGAAACCCTTGCCACTGGGGACAACCGGGTTGCTGTTGTGCCAACAGCTGACCCCGTTGCCAGCCGTAATCTCACCGATGTGATGAGCAACGATCTTGCCCGTGCTGACCAGCGTCTCGAGTTGCTGAACCTGGGCCTTCGGCACCGTGAAACACAGCTGATAATCATCACCACCACTCAACGCCCAGTCGATGCCCTGCTCGAAGGACACCAGCTGCCTCACCGCCTCGGACAAGGGAATCCGCTCCAGATGCAAATCGGCCCCCACCCCGCTTTGTTCACAAATATGGCCAAGATCCGCCACCAGTCCGTCGGAAATATCAATCGCGGCGGCGCAAAAATTCGTCAGCAACTGACCCGCAACCACCTGCGGCTGAGGGCGGTAATAACGCTCCATAAGATAGTCCGTCATCATGCTTGCCGCCGACAGCTGTTGCTTCATAACCGCCAGGGCCGCAGCTCCATCCCCCACAGGACCGGTGACAAAAATCTGATCACCCTCTGACGCCCGGCTGCGCAGCAGCGCTTTACCCTCGGCGACCGCACCATGAACCTGAATCGTAATGCTCAACTTGCCGCGTGTCGTGTCACCACCAACAAGGGCAATACCGTACTCACGGGCTACGCGAAACAGCCCTTGCGAAAACGCCTGCAGCCATTGAGGGTCGGCGTCAGGCAAGGTCAGCCCCAGAGTAAACCACAGAGGCTCTGCCCCCATCGCCGCCAGGTCGCTGATGTTCACCCGCAACGCCCGTTCAGCGATCAAGTCCGGCTCCCCGTCTGCGGGGAAATGCACATCGGCAATCGAGGTATCCATGGACACCGCCAACTGCTGACCCAGCGGAACAGTCAACAGGGCGCAATCATCACCAATCCCCAGAGCCACTCCCGGGGCGCCGGACTGCTGCTGGAAATACTGTTTAATTAATTCAAATTCACCCAGCGACATTATCTTGCCTGACTGACCGCAGGTATTGGCCATGAATCATTCAACGGGTGGCCTTAACTTCAACGGCACGATGCTCGGCCGCCACCTTATCGAGTACACCGTTAATGAATTTGTGACTGTCCGTTGCGCCGAATTTTTTCGCCAGCGATACCGCTTCGTTAATCACCACCTTGTAAGGGACATCAAGGCGAGACATCAACTCATAAGTGGACATCCGCAACAGCGCCTGGGTCACCGGGTCGAGCTCATTCTGTTCCCGCTCTTTCAGGTGCGCCGAGTAGGCCGTGTCCAATTCGGAGAGTTGCTTGGGGACACCGTGGAGAATTTCGCGAAAGTAAGCGATATCCGCTTTGCTCATATCATTATCGGCATGAAACTCAGCCTCAATCACATTGATGGCGGCGGATGTCATGCTCCACTGATACAGGGCTTGCATGGCGTAATGTCGGGCTTTGCGGCGAGCCGCTGGAGAAACTGTCATTCCGGTGTATCCAATTTAATAATTCAGATATGAAATCTGATCGGCCCCAGCTTCAGCAATTGCTGAGTTGAGACGTCGGTAAAATTCCTGGCTGGAGGCTTACACCTTGGCCAGCAGAGAAACCATTTCCAATGCGGTGATGGCCGCCTCTTCACCTTTGTTGCCGGCCTTCGTGCCCGAGCGCTCAATCGCTTGCTCAATGGAGTCAACGGTGAGGACACCAAAGGTCACAACCGTGTCCGTGTTCAGAGATACCTGCGCCAACCCTTTGGTACACTCACCGGCCACGTATTCAAAGTGAGGAGTGCCACCGCGAATCACGGCACCCAGGGCAATGATGGCATCAAACTCACCCTTGTTGGCCAATCGCTGAGCCAAAATTGGGAATTCAAACGCGCCCGGAGCGTAATAAATACTCACCTGATCGTCACCGATACCATGACGACGCAGCGTATCCAGTGCGCCCTCTTTCAGGCTTTCCACCACAAAACTGTTCCAACGACTGACGATCAGCGCGTACTTGCCCTTGCAGTTGGTGAAATCCCCTTCGATTACATTAATTTGGCTCATCAATAGTGTCTCTCTTGTCTACTCTAAACTGTTGCTGCTTAACACACGTTGGCTGCGGTCTAACACACGGTGCTTGTCTGACGCACAGACGCGTGCGGCGACCTTACACGTCTTGTATTTCGGTCGCTTCGTCTTTAACCCGGTTATCAATGTACTCGGAGACCTCCAGGTCAAAGCCCGAGATCGCATTGAAGCGAAAAGGTGCACTCATCAAGCGCATTTTTTTCACCCCCAGGTCACACAAAATTTGTGAGCCGGTGCCGACCTGCTTATAAACCAGATCCTGACTGGGTCGCTCCTGCTTACCGGACAACATCCAGTCGATGCTGTCTTCAATATCATTGGCACTTTCGTTGTGGCAAATCATCACCACCGCACCACGCCCCTCTTTGGCCACCATTTCAATGGCACGATCGAAGGTCCAGGGTTTGAATTGTTTATCGGTTTCACGCTGGATTTTAAACACGTCCCGGGCGGTACTGCCCACATGCACGCGCACCAACGCCGGCTCACCATCACGCAGGTTGCCCATGGTCAAGGCAAAGTGCTTTTCCTGCCGCGCCTTGTCCAGGTACGTGTGCAGATCAAATTCACCATACTGGGTGTTTATCTTGCGCTCGTTGATGCACTCAACGGTTTTTTCATTAATGGAACGATACTGGATCAAATCCGCAATCGTGCCGATCTTCAAATTGTGCTGCTTGGCGAAGACTTCAAGGTCTGGACGACGCGCCATGGTGCCGTCTTCATTCATAATTTCAACAATTGCCGCCGCCCCTTCAAAACCCGCCAAGCGCGACAGGTCACAGCCAGCCTCTGTATGACCGGCGCGGCTTAACACCCCACCGGGCTGAGCCATCAGCGGAAAGATATGGCCAGGCTGGACGATGTCCGTGGCCTTGGCATCGCGGGCAACCGCCGCGCGAATGGTACGAGCGCGGTCGGCCGCGGAGATACCGGTGGTAACACCTTCGGCCGCTTCAATGGAGACGGTAAAATTGGTCGAGTGCTGAGCCAGGTTGTCGGTGACCATCAACGGCAAATCCAGCTGTTTACAGCGGGCTGGTGACAGGGTCAGACAAATCAATCCCCGCGCGTGGGTCGCCATAAAGTTAATATCTTCCGGGCGAACCTGCTCAGCGGCCATCACGATATCACCTTCATTTTCGCGATCTTCGTCATCCATCAAAATGACCATCTTGCCCTGACGAATATCGTCAATCAGCTCTTCAATGCTGTTCAATTTCATAACCAACCTGCTTCATTGTTGACCGGCAGTCTGTCAGCCGGTATTGCATATCCTGTGACTCGATAAGGGTTAGTGAGGCCGGGCAGCTGACGGGCAAGCATTGGCCCAAGGCTGTCCCTCTGTCGGCCGAACGCTAGCCTTTGTAAAAACCGTTTTCCGCCAAAAACGCCAGATCAATACCGGATCCAGCCGAGGCCGTCGCCGCCTTGTCACCCAATAATAGACGTTCCAGGTAACGGGCAATGACATCCACCTCCAGATTGACCTTGGTCCCGGTCTGATAGGTGCCAATTACGGTCTTTTCGATGGTGTGCGGCACGATGTTCAGTTCAAACTCGTCCCCGTCCACGGCGTTCACGGTCAGGCTGGTGCCATCGACGGTGATGGATCCCTTGTGCGCAATGTAGCGAGCCAGAGCCGCCGGCGCTTTAATGCGGAAGCGCTCAGAACGGGCATCGGCCTGACGGCTGACCACTTCACCCACGCCATCCACATGGCCGCTGACCATATGCCCCCCCAGACGGGTTTGCGGAGTCAGCGCCTTTTCCAGATTGACCGACATGCCGACTTTCCAGTCGCGCAAGGTGGTATTGTCCAGCGTCTCTACCGAGACATCGGCCCAATAACCGTCACCGGGCAATTCGACCACCGTCAGGCAGACGCCATTGGTGGCGATGGAGTCCCCCAATACCACGTCGGCCAAATCCAGAGTGTTGGTTTTTACACGCAAACGCAGGTCGCCACCACTTGGCTGAACCGCGACGATGTCACCCACTGCTTCAATAATGCCTGTAAACATACGCTCAATTTCTTTTTTGTGATGATGTAAATACGGCTTCGGCCATACTCTTGGCACGTAGCGCTTTAATTCAGACCTGCTGCAATTCAGCAAGCCTTTAAACCAACAGCGACTGCACTCTGTCCCGGGTTTATGCCCTAAGGCTGTCCGCTCATAACGGCTTAATTCCAAGCCACCACTGGCGGTCTTAACATCGGCCAAACAGCCCTACGCATCCGGATCGGGGCGTGCGGTAATGCGCCAATCGTTGCCCACCGCCCGCATGTCGGTGATGGTTAGGGGCAGCTGAGCCGACATTCGCTGCAGCGGCAAGTCAAACAGCGGCCGGGCCTCACTGCCCATCAGCTTGGGCGCCATGTAAATCACCAGCTCATCGAGCAGGCCACGCCGCAGGAACGCCGCCGCCAAATTCGCACCCGCCTCGACCAGCACTTCATTGCATTGACGCCGCCCCAGTTCATGCAGCAATTTTTCCAAATCCACCTTGCCATCCGCGCCTGGCAGGGAGATTTGCTCAACAGCGGTTTCAGCCAGCGCCGGGCTGGCTTGTGCCTGCGCCGAAACCACCAGAGTCCGGGGCGGCGATTGTACCACTTTCGCACTCGCCAGTAGCTGTTGATTGGAGTCTAAAACCACCCGTAAAGGCTGTATCGACGCTGCCAGTCCCGCGTTTGGCAGTTTTAGCTCATGTTCACGCACCGTTAATGCAGAGTCATCGTGAAGAATTGAGCCAATTCCGGTGATAATGGCACAACTTCTCGCTCGCAAACGCTGCACATCCGCCCGCGCCGATGGCCCGGTGACCCACTTGCTTTCACCGCTGGCCATGGCCGTTCGACCGTCCAGACTCATGGCCATTTTGCATCTGACCCAGGGCCGACCGCCTTCCATACGACGGATAAAACCCGGATTTAATGCCCACGCCTCGTCTTCCAGCAACGGGCCGGCGACCACCACACCAGCCGCTTGCAGATACGCCAACCCTCGACCGGCCACCTGCGGATTCGGATCTTCCATGCCGTACACCACCCGCGCAATACCCGCAGCGGCCAGGGCCTCACAACAGGGACCGGTCTTACCGGTATGGCTGCAAGGCTCCAGGGTCACATAGGCCGTAGCCCCCTGTGCGCAGGTCCCCGCCTGGGCCAGGGCATTCACTTCAGCGTGGCCTTGGCCGGCACGTTCGTGCCAACCCTCACCCACCACCACACCATCACGCACCAGCACACACCCCACCCTCGGGTTTGGCATGGTGCTGTATACCCCCTCTTGCGCCAGATGAATCGCACGAGCCATGTGACGTCGATCGGCAACATCAAGACTCGGCATAGCGAAGTTAGACCCTGTGTTTTTAGACATAGCGCAGCCGTTGTGTGTTTTTCATAAAGCAGACAATAAACAAAGCCAGATACACAGCCTCCTCAGAAGCGGTATCTGGCTCACAGCTTTCAACCAAAAGCGGTTAGCCGGGCTGATTTTCCAGCCGATCAATTTCTTCCCGGAATTCATTCAGGTCTTTAAAGCGCCGGTAAACGGACGCAAAACGCACGTAGGCCACTTCGTCCAGCGCCCGCAATTGTTCCATGACTTTTTCACCGATCATCAGCGCGGGTATTTCGCGCTCGCCGGTCGCTTGCAAAGCATGCTTGAGCTGGCTGATCGAGGACTCAATATCCTCCATGCTGACCGGGCGCTTCTCTAAAGCCCGCAAGATACCCGCGCGCAGTTTCTCCTCATCAAACGGCTCCCGGGTGCCATCCTGCTTGATCACGCGGGGCAGCAGTAACTCGGCGGTTTCGTAGGTGGTAAAACGCTCATGACAGGACAAACACTCCCGCCGACGTCGCACCTGGTCACCCTCTGCAACCAGTCGGGAATCGATGACTTTGGTATCTTCGGCACTGCAAAATGGACAATGCATAGGTTATAACCCCAAGGCTAATTTTTGCGCGAATGTTATCACACCCGCTGCTTGAAGGTGCGTGCTGCGGTTCAGACTCGCGCGCGGACCTATTCTCTGAATCGTGTTCATATCTTTGTTCATAATGTTTACCAGGTCGTTTATCAGCGCTGAAACGACCTGCCAATCACCCCGGCACTTTGACACCATGCCGCTAATCGCTGAACTGCTTGCGATACGCTGCCGGCGTCTGGCCAATCTGGGTGCGAAACAGGCGACAAAAATAGCTGCTGTCACTGTAACCCACATCCAGCGAGATGTGCTTAATGCTCTTATCGCTGTGTACCAACAAATCACGGGCGGCTTCCAGGCGAACTCGCTGCAGGTACGCCAGCGGCTTTTCACCGGTAGCCGAAGAAAAGCGCCGGGCAAAATTTCGCAGGCTCATGCCATGGTTTTTCGCCACATCCGCCAATCGCACCTCTTCGGAATAACGGCTTTCCAGCCAGGCCTGGACCTGCTCAATCAGGCGATCGCCATGACTGCGCTGGCTGCCCATGCGCAACGGGGCAAAATCGTAGCTGCGGCGAATATCGAAAAGGATGTCACGGCTAATGCCGCGCGCCACACTTTCCCCAAACAGACGTATCGCCAAATTCAGCATCAAGTCGCCCATGGAATTGCCACCGGCGGCGCAGTAGATGTTATCGCTTTCCGTGATGGCCTTGTCTTTCTGCCAGGACACCTCAGGAAAAAGCTGGGCAAAATCATCGTGCTGGCGCCAATAGGTCGTTGCCTCTGAGCCATTCAGATACCCGGCGGCAGCGACCCAGTAGACGCCACAGCCCATCGACAGAACCAGCTTGCGGTTGCGTAAATAAGGCTCCAGCCAGGGGCCGATCTGCCGATGCAATTCCGCCAGCTCGTTTATCCCCATCCACAAGTGCGGCAGAATGATCACATCCCACGCACGATCGTCCATCTCGCCATCGCAACTGATGGTCGCACCGCTGTAGGTCACTACGTCGGCGCCGTTGATAGAAATCAGCTCAAAGTCCAATTTGGGGCCCGGCAAACGCTCTGCCCGCCATTTAATGCCGTAAAGAATGTCACGGCAGGTCATTAAATTGCCGCCATAGACATTATCGGTCGCCAGAACCGCGACTTTTATGACTGGAAACTCTTCGCTCATTGCCCATTCCCCGATGCAAGGAGTGGCAGATTATACACATTGGCGCTTTTGTCGCATCATTTTGGGTGGGTTCAACCAAAAAAACATAATAAAAGCGGTTAACATGGCACATATACGGCATTTCCGTGATCGCGCCGAGCCTTACTCAAGAAGGGCAATCCCGCTGTGGGGACCACCACACCCGAAGGTGTCGCTAGAAGGAGTCTCTAAGAAGGTGTTGCGAAAGGCAGGCAGCATGGGTGACTGAATCACTGAATCAAGGGTGGGAATCAGCCAGGCAGAGGGGAAGCGCGATCAGACGCCCCCCCCTAAGACGCTCGCTGAAGCGCCTTGGGGGACATTGGCCAGGGGACTTAATCAGGGCCAAACCTGAAAATTACAGCCCGAGCAGTGATAAATCCAGTTGTTGGCCAGTCATGGGGGGACACCAGTAATACTCTCCGGTCAGCGGACGGGAGATCTGGAACATACCGTCGACGATGCCGTCGTCTGCCCCCATCATCCGCTTCATCTGCGCCTCGAAGGCGTAAAAGGAACAGCCAAAAGCCACAAAGTGAAGACCGCCATCGGTACCTTCCCGCCAGGAGGTGGAACGCCTTAACACAAACGCCTCAGGAGCGAAGTCCTCCTGGGCCGTGCGCTTGACGTGGGCTGAGGGCGGAGCATCAAACTCCACATTGTCTTTCAGGCGGCGTCCAACCAGGTTGTCTTTTTCCGCGGCCCCCAGGCGATGAAACGCGTCGAAATCGTGCTGCCACAATTGCACCGCCACAAAGCTGGAGCCCTGCAAGCCCGGTACGGCTTCGTCCGTCACCGCCGCCGCCAGCGCATCGTCCCCGGTGGGGTTTTCAGTGCCGTCCACATACCCGGTCAAATCACGCCCGCCGCGATGCTTAAAGCCATCAACCCGATGCATCATATCAAACCCGTCAGCCAACAGGGCTATCAATCCGGCTGCGCGATGAAACAATTCGCCATCATCCCCCTCGCGCAACCATAACCACAGGTCACACTGGGTAACCGGCACACTCACGCCAGAAAACATCAACGACGGAAACGTCTTTAACCCCGGTACCTGAGCGTCGAGCGCCTGCATTAATGGCGCCCCCAGGCCAAGCACCAGCGATTCCCCATCGACTTCTGGTGCCAGACGAACCAGCAGGGAACGAATCACATCAGGCTTAACGCCCGCTGCGCGATTAAACGAGAGATAACAACCGTGTGTGGGTACAGAGGCGAGAATGCCTGACTGTGGACTTGCCATAAATCTTCCTTAACACTTCTGTGAACTTCGATGTCACCGTTACTTTAGGTGTGCATAAGCTAAAGTACAGGAGGTTTGCTTAAGCTACAGGGACTTTCCTAAACGGCGAGCCCCATACCCTTGCTCAAGCTGTCATCCCTGGACATTAATGTAATGATCAACGAGCACAACCAACGGCAACTTTATAAAATAACTCCGGCGCAGGCCAGCCCAAGCCGTTTCATTACCTGAGTATGACCCACTTTTCACTACCATTTTGCACTACAGTAAAGGGCATTATGGCCCTTTATGGTGGTTCTTGTCGGTTTTTTGTCGGTGCTTCTTGCCGGGAACTGACACATCAGACCACAACAAACCTTTAAGCCATTAGGCGACAATATCATGTTGTGTAACATCGTCTTGTGTAACAATGCGAGTATGGGAAATGTATCTTTTACTGACCCTCAAGCGCTTGAAGCACGCCCCCGACCTAACCAGCTGACACATAATTGTCATTGGATTGTCATATCATGCCTAGTCCAATGCTATTACCCCCGATTGAGAGACCGCCAGCGATGTTGCGAGACGACCGTTCAATGGATAAGAACACCCCCGAGTTAAACGCCAAAAGTGGCCCCAAGATCAACATTGTCCCCCGCGAGCTCAGCTGGCTGTCATTTAATGAGCGGGTGATGCAGGAAGCCGCCGATTCCAACACGCCAATCATTGAGCGAATGCGCTTCCTCGGCATCTTCTCCAACAACATGGACGAATTCTTCCGGGTCCGGGTGGCTGAAGTCCGGCGCCGCATCCTGCTCCCGCACCTGCCCCATGAGCCATCCGATGATTACGTCGATGATGAACCCCTGATGCAAGAGATTCAGGACAAGGTGGTTAAACTCAACAAGCAGTTCGACAAACTCTATCAGCAGGTGTCCAAGGACCTGCAAGAAAGCAACATCTACATCCTGCCCAACCACCAGGCCATGAGCGATGACCAGTCGACCTGGCTCAAACAGTATTTCCGCAAGTCCGTGCGCTCGTTTATCTGCCCGATCATTGTGCACCGGGACATGGACCTCGGCTCGCGCCTCAGCGATGACGACTTCTACCTCGCGGTGGAAATGGAACATGGGGAGAGTATCGAGCACGCCTTGATCGAGGTGCCCACCAAAGAGACCTCACGCTTTATTTTGCTGCCCAACAACAGCCGTCAACAGCAATTTATCTTGCTGGATGACGCCATTAAACATTGCCTCGATGAGATCTTTGGCGCGGTCTTTGTCTATGACAGCATCAAAGCCTTCTCCTTTAAAATGACCCGCGACGCCGAGCTGAACCTCAGTGACGACATTGACCAGAGCGTGCTCGACAAAATGTCCAAAGGCTTGCGGCGCCGACTGCAAGCCGAGCCGGTGCGCCTGGTCTACGATCAGGACATGCCGGAATCGCTGTTGAAAATGCTCACCAAGCGGCTGAAATTTTCGTCTCACGATTCCATGATTCCCAGTGGCCCCTATCGTAATTTCCGCGATTTCATCAGTTTTCCAAACGTTGGCGGCGTCTCGCTGGAACACCGCAAGCTGGCCCCCGTGCCCTGCCACGCGTTTGACAGCAACGATAACGCCCTCGACGCCATCGCCAAAGAAGACATCTTGCTGTACTACCCCTACCACTCGTTTGGGTATTTCACCGAGCTGCTGCGCCAGGCCGCTTTTGACCCGCGGGTCAGCCGCATCACCATCAACATTTACCGGGTGGCTAAAAACTCACGGGTTCTGCATGCCCTGTGTGACGCAGCCCGCAACGGTAAAAAAGTCACTGTGGTGGTCGAGCTGCAAGCCCGCTTTGACGAGTTCAATAACATAGAATTATCAAAGCAGCTGGAAGCGGCGGGCATTCACGTGGACTTTGGTATTCCCACGCTGAAAGTGCATTCCAAACTGTGCCTTATCGAGCGCCGCGAAGGCGAGGAAAGCAAACTCTACGCCCACATCGGCACCGGAAACTTTCACGAAGGCAACGCCAAGATTTACACCGATTTCAGCTATTTTACCGCCCACCCGGAAATTACCGCCGAAGTCGCCCAGGTGTTTGAGTTCATCAAATACACCTACCGCCCGTTCACGTTTAATCACCTGATCGTCTCGCCCCTGAACAGCCGCAACGTGATCAAAAATCTGATTAAAAAAGAAATCCGCGAAGCCCGCGCAGGCAGGCCCGCGTCGATTTACATCAAAGTGAATAATTTGTGTGATAACGACATCGCCGAGCTGTTGTGCCAAGCCGACCAGAGCGGTGTCGAGATTAAAATGCTGATCCGGGGCATGTGCTCGCTGCAAACGGGTGACAAAGGCATCAGCGATCACATGGAAGTGCACAGCATCGTTGACCGCTTTCTGGAACACGCTCGCGTGTTTGTGTTTGGCAACAAGGGCGACCCCAAAGTGTTTATCACTTCCGCCGACCTGATGAAGCGCAACATTGACCACCGAGTCGAAGTGGGCGTTCCCATTTACAACACCTATTTAAAGCGCCAGATCATCGATATTTTTAACCTGCAGATGAGCGACAACACCAAGGCCCGCATCTTGAACAAAAAGCAAAGTAACCCCTATGTGCAGCCCACCGGCAGCAAAAAAGTGCGCTCACAAATTGCCATACACCAGTATCTGAGTAGAATTGAAAAAGAGAACATCGAAAGCGACTATGACTAGAGACCGGTGTAGGATGAAAACCGGGGTACGATTACTCGCCGAGGTGAGTCTCCACAGCCTGTATAAGGCCGTGGATAAAACATCCATGCCGACCTTACTGGCTGGACAATCTTGGCGTCCCGCCCCGTCTGGGGTGGCGATGAACGCAACCACTGATTAAAACAGGAAGCCTTGTGCCGGAACGCCCACGCCGAATAGCCGCCATTGACCTTGGATCCAACAGTTTCCACATGACATTGGCGGAATTGGGCCCCCATGGCATCAAAACCTACCATCGGGAGAAGCGCAAAGTGCGCCTGGCCTCCGGATTGAATGACGCCAACCAACTGGATCAAGCGGCCCAAGCCCGGGCGCTGGAAACCCTGGGAATTTTTGGGCAGATTCTGGAGGAGTTCCAGCCGGATGACGTCCGCGCCGTCGGCACCTTTACCTTTCGCACCGCTGTCAACATTCACAGCCTGACGCAACAAGCCTTAAAGCTGCTGCCCTATCCAATTGAAATTCTGTCCGGAACCGAAGAGGCGCGTCTGATTTATCAAGGTGTCAGCCACGACCAGCATTTGCCGGACAACACCCTGGTGGTCGACATTGGCGGTGGCAGTACCGAGCTGATCATCGGCAAGACCACTGAGGCTAAACTCCTGCACAGCTGCAATATGGGCTGTGTGAGCCTGAGCGAGCGCTTTTTCCCCAGTGGCGAGATTTCGGCCCGCAGCTTCGAGCGCGCCTGTTTATTTTCCTCGCAGCAACTGGAAAGCATCCGGGTTCGCTATCTGGCGCAGGGCTGGCAAATGGCCCTGGGCTCTTCCGGCACCATCAAGTCACTGAGCCAGTGTGCCCAGAGCCTGGAACTGTCTGACGGCTCCCTGACCCTCGATATTCTGAAAGATTTGCGCCATCGCTTTATTGCCGCAGGGCATATAGATCACCTGGACATTCCCGGCTTGAGCGAAGATCGAAGATCGATCATCTGCAGTGGCCTGGCCATTTTGATTGCCGTGTTCGACATCCTGGAAGTCACGTCCATGAGTTACAGCGATGCCGCCCTGCGTGAAGGGCTGCTGCTGGAAGTCCAGGATCGACTGAAGCACCACGACATCCGTCACCACAGTGTGGCGCTTTTGGCCAAGCGCTTTGCCAGTGACCAACACCAGGCCCAGAAAGTCAGTAAAACCGCCCTGTCCATGTTTGATGCCGTGGCCGCCTCCTGGGAAATTAACAACCCGGATTATCGACAATTTCTGCACTGGGCCTGCCAGCTGCATGAAGTCGGTCACCAGATCAACCACCTCAGCTGCCACAAACACGCCGCTTACATTGTCAATAACTCAGCCATGGCGGGCTTTAACGCCGAGCAGCAAAGCATTCTGGCCTTTATGTTGTTGTCGCAACGAAAGTCCCTGAAGCTCGAAAGCCTGCCAGCGTTCGAGGTGTATAACGAGACCAAGACCCTGAAAATCATTCTGCTCTTGCGCCTCGCCATTCGCCTCAATCAATTCCGTCAGAGCGACACCCTCGACAGCTTTGGAGTTTCAGCGACGGAGCGCACACTCACCGTCCGCTTTCACAGCATCTGGAACGATCGGCAGGAATTGTTCAGCAACGACCTGGACGCCGAACAGGAGCAATTTGAGCCGCTCCAGATTGAGCTCAGCTATGAGTTTTTAAGCTAACCCTCAGTTGTTCAGCGATCTCACCATTTACTATACCCAGCCACGGCTCGCTGAGTAGCTGGGCACACCTAAATCGGGGCCGGCCCCCAAATCTGCAGGTTCCTCATGTGCACCGCTGCCACGGCTATCAGAAACAGATGTTCACCATGGCTGGGATTCCATGTGGCCTAACCACGGTTGCGTCGAGTAAGATGGCCGCCAAGACTCAGTAAGGATTAACGCAATACTACTATGGATTTTATCTGGATTCTCTTCGCCTTTGCCTGTGGACTGGGTGTTCGGTTGCTGTCACTTCCACCGCTAGTGGGTTATCTGATAGCTGGATTTGGGCTCAATTTCATGGGCGTCGAACCGGACCATACGCTGCAGACCCTGGCGGACCTCGGCATTACCCTGATGCTGTTTACCATCGGCCTCAAGCTGAGTATCCGCGATCTACTCAAACCTGAAATCTGGGCTGGCACAAACATCATGATGGGCGTCTGGATCTTGCTGTTTGGCGGCATCCTGCTCGGCGTTGGCGCCATAAGCGTTTCTATCTTCACGGGCCTGACCCCCACCAGCGCTGCACTCATCGCGTTTGCCAGCAGCTTCTCGAGCACCGTGTGCGTGGTGAAAATGCTGGAAGACAGCGGCGAAACGCGCACTCGACACGGGCGTTTGGCCATTGGTGTGCTGGTGATGCAGGACATCATCGCGGTACTGTTTCTGGTGTTTGCCACCGGCGAACTGCCCAGCGCCTGGGCACTGTTGCTGTTTGCCTTAATCCCGGCAAGGCCGCTGATTGGCCGCCTGCTCAACAGTGCCGGTCACGGCGAGCTACTGCCACTGACCGGGTTCTTCCTCGCGCTGGGGGGCTATGAACTGTTCGCGCTGGTCAACATCAAGGGCGACCTGGGGGCGCTGATTGCGGGTATCCTGCTCAGCCAGCACACCAAAGCGGCCGAACTGGTCAAGTCGCTGATGAGCTTTAAGGATTTGTTTTTAATCGGCTTCTTTTTATCCATCGGTTTCACCGCCTTGCCCGACTGGTCGATGCTGGGGATCGCCCTGTGCCTGACGTTGCTGCTGCCACTAAAGTTCGCGCTGTTTTTCACGCTGTTGTCAGGACTCAAGCTGCGGGCCCGCACCGCCTATCTGACCTCCCTGGCGCTAGCCAACTACAGCGAGTTCGGTCTGATTGTTGCCGCCATCAGTGTCAGCAATGGCTGGCTCGATAAGCAGTGGCTGGTGATCCTGGCGCTGGCGGTGTCGATTTCGTTCGTCTTCACCAGCACCGTCTACCGCTCTTCCCACAACATTTACCGCCGGCACAAGGATAAATTCAGGCGCCTGGAGCGCTCGACCCGACTGCCCGAAGATATCATTGTGCAACCCACCAGCGCCGAAATTCTGGTGATCGGCCTGGGGCGGGTCGGCAGTGGCGCCTATCAATCCCTGTACCAGGAAGTCGGCGACCGGGTGTGGGGCATGGATGCCGACAGAGAGCGCATCAGAAAGCAAAAAGAACAGGGCATGCACGTTTTTTTTGGTGACGGTGAAGACGCCGATTTGTGGGAAACGCTGGACACCTCGTCCATTAAACTGATTTTGCTGGCCCTGCCCACGATTGAAGACAGCATCAACGTCTGCCGACAACTGCAGTCTGCTATCTATTGCGGCCAGATTGCCGCCATTGCCCGCTACGAAGATGAACGCATGCAGTTACTGGAATCCGGTATCGATAAGGTGTTTAACTTTTACACCGAAGCCGGCACCGGCTTTGCGGACGAAAGTTTGCGCATGATCAATGCCAGGTAACCAAGCCTGGCAGCCTGAGAAAGCCTTGATGCCACCAGCGGCTGAAGCCAGCCGCAAACACTCGCGAGTCAGGTCGCTGCAGCGCACGGATCAACCGATGCGCCCAGCACCACTCTTAACCAGTACCTGTGGCAAAGGAATGCCTTTAGTTTGGCAATAAGAGTGCCTGTAGTTTGGCAATAAGAGTGCCTGTAATTTGGCAATAGAGCTCCTGCAGTTTGGCAATAGAGCTCCTGCAGTTTAGCAATAGAGTGCCTGTAGCTTAGCAATAGAATGCCTGTATCACGGGCAACAGTCGTTTGGCCGTCTCTGCGCAGCCTTTTTCATTAGGGTGCAGGCCATCAGGGGACAAACCCGGCCAATCGCGCTCACCCAGCAGGGTTTCACCCTCAACCAAAAGCACCCCCTCCAACGCCTCGACAGCCTCGCGCATGATTTGGCGAGTCCGCTGCGTGCGGGTGCGAAAGCCGGAATCAAAACACTCCCGGGAGGAAAACACCGGCGTAATCACCACCAGCGGCACCGCCGGCTGCGCTTGTCGCAATTGCTTCAGCATCCTCAGGTACACGTCAGCGGGCTGTATCCCGTAAGATTTACCCAGGTCCAGGATAAAAGCCTTCGCCGGGCAGCCCGCCACCAAGTCAATCACCTCGGGCTCGCCCCGGCCAGCGCCATAAAACCCCCAATTGATAAAATCGCTGTTCAACTCACGCGCAATGATCGCCGGGTAGCTCATGCAGGACAAATTCACACCCGCCCCCTGCACGATGGAGGAACCGTAAAACACTAACGGTAAATCATCCCGGTAAGGCCTGGCCGGCGCAATGTCCGCACCTGCCTGCAAACCCACCGCACACACATCAACTTCCTGTTCATGCGGTAGGTACAATTCAATGCTGCGCATCTCGGTGGGCAGGTCGCGAAACACCATGACGTCATTCAAGTCGCCCCGCGATAGCAACAGTGTTTTCCAGTAAACCCCATCCACCAGACAATCAATACCGTGTCCCTTGGACTTGGACAACGCCTGACAACGCAACACCAGGCGCGAGGAATTGGTGGCAAAACGCAGGCGAGCCCCCGCCGCATATTGCGACTGTTCCGCTACCGCCTGAGGCACCGCAGCACGTGCGGCCATCGGTAAACGACTGTAACCGTGTGAACACGCGGGCAAACCGTGCCGCCGAAAGCGGTCATCCGGTATCGCGTACCAACGAAGATCTCTGCTGTTTTCAATCTGCACGCTTCAATATCCTCTCACGCTGCTTTTAACCTGTATTCATTGATGAACCGGCACCCGACTGGCCGCAGACATCCCGCCGTTTTATACACAATTTACCGGCTCGCCCGCCAAAAATTTCTGCAAATTCCCCACCGCAATGTCCATTAAACGCTGGCGAGCGTCTTGGGTAGCCCAGGCGATGTGCGGGGTAATCGTGCAATTCGCCAAGGAGAACAACGGGTTGTCTTTCGAAGGTGGCTCCACCGTCAACACGTCCAGAGCTGCCCCGGCAATAGTACCGGTCGTGAGGGCGTCAAACAAAGCCGCCTCATCAATTAAGGGACCCCTTCCGGTATTGATCAAATAGGCGTCGGGCTTCATGCGGGCCAAAAAAGCTTTATCAATAAAGCGTGTGTTGGTCTCCGTCAGCGGACAGTGCAGGCTGATCACATCGCTGTTCGACGCCAGTTCATCCAACGTCACACAACGGACATTCTCCTGAACAGTCTCGGGCGGTGTGCGGGTGTGCACCAGCACCGTCATACCAAAAGCCAGTGCAATGCTGGCAACCTGGCGACCGATTTCACCATAACCGATCACACCCAGTGTTTTGCCCGCCAGCTCCAGCATGTTGTGATCGTAATAACAAAAGTCTTCTGACTGCGACCAGCGCCGCGCTTTCACCGTCTGATCGTAGTAGGTCACCGGCTGAGCCCACTGCAATAACTGCGCGAACACAAATTGCGCCACCGAAGCGGTACCATAGGATGGCGTATTGGTCACCACAATCCCGCGCCGTGCCGCCGCCTGCGCATCCACCACGTTGTAGCCGGTGGCGGTCACACCGAGGTAACGCAAGGCCGGCAAAGCCGCCATCACCTCATCGCTGAACACCACCTTGTTGGTGAGCACCACCTCAGCCCCGGCGCAGCGCTCTATCACCTCTTCTGCCGTTGAACGGGCATAGACAGTACAGTCCCCCAAAGCGCCAATACCCTCCCAGGAAAGATCCCCAGGATTCAGGGTGTGCCCATCGACAACCACAATTTTCACAGGTAGCTCCTTCGCAATTCCAATACAAACGTCGTCATTCTAGACAAACGACTCATTCAAAACCCATCGCGGCTCATCAAAAAAACTTAACAGACTCTAACATCATCGACCGCTCATACAAGCTGCAGGCTGCCTGTCACCTGTCACCTGTCACCTGTCACCTGTCACCTGTCAATTATCATCCGGCATAAAAAAACCGGAGACAAGCTCCGGTTTTTCAAGGCCGCATCAACTGAGCAATCAGTCAGCGTATACCGGGAAGCGTTGGCACAGTTCCAGCACCTTGCCTTTTACCTCACCAATCACCTGCTCGGAATTGCCGTTTTCCAGGCTTTCCAGCACGTCACACATCCAGTGGGTCAACTGCACGGTTTCTTCGGTGCCAAAACCACGGGTGGTGATCGCCGGCGTACCGACACGCAGACCGGAGGTGACAAACGGAGAACGCGGATCATTGGGTACCGAGTTCTTGTTGACGGTGATGTTGGCGGCACCCAGAGCGGCATCGGCGTCTTTACCGGTGTACTCTTTACCAATCAGGTCGACCAGCATCAGATGATTTTCAGTCCCGCCAGAAACGATCTTGATCCCGCGCTCAATGAACGTCGCCGCCATCGCTTTGGCGTTCACCACAACCTGCTTCTGGTAAGCCTTGTAGTCATCGGACATGGCTTCTTTGAAAGCGACCGCTTTGGCGGCAATGACGTGCATCAAAGGACCGCCCTGACCACCCGGGAAAACCGCCGAGTTCAGTTTCTTTTCAATCTCTTCATTGGCCTTGGCCAGGATAATCCCGCCACGCGGCCCGCGCAGAGTCTTGTGCGTGGTAGAGGTCACAACGTCCGCGACAGGTACCGGGTTAGGGTATTCGCCCGCGGCAACCAGACCGGCTACGTGCGCCATGTCCACGAACAAATAAGCGCCAACCTTATCGGCGATCTCACGGAAGCGGGACCAATCCATGATCTGCGAGTAAGCAGAGAAACCGGCAATGATCATTTTCGGCTTGTGCTCCACCGCCAGACGCTCAACTTCGTCGTAGTCCACTTCACCGGTCTCGGTGTTGAGGCCATACTGAACGGCGTTATAGGTTTTGCCAGAGAAACTGACAGACGCACCGTGCGTCAGGTGGCCACCGTGAGCCAGGCTCATGCCCAAAATGGTATCGCCAGGCACACACAGAGCCTGATACACCGCCGCGTTTGCCTGGGAGCCGGAGTGTGGCTGAACGTTGGCGTAATCGGCGCCAAACAGGGTTTTAGCGCGCTCAATGGCCAGACTTTCGGCTTTGTCTACGTACTCACAACCACCGTAATAACGCTTGCCGGGGTAACCTTCGGCGTATTTATTGGTCAACTTGGTCCCCTGAGCCACCATCACCATTGGGCTGGTGTAGTTTTCAGACGCGATCAGTTCGATATGCTCTTCCTGACGACGCTCTTCTTCCTGAATAGCGGCCCAGAGCTCTGGATCAAAGTTTTCAATGGTTTGTGATTTATCAAACATGGGATAACCCTGTGTAGTTAGGCAATGTTAAATAGTTAGGCAATGTTAAATAGTTAGGCAATTCAACCGTTAGGCAACGTAAAACCGTTGGGCAACGCTTAGTGGGACTGCTGTAAGAATTTGACAAACTTTCAAGGGCGCGAATTGTACACTATTCAATCCCCAAAAAGACAGATTCCATGACTGAAAAACCACTTCACAGGAAAGCGATGGCCAGTTTGCGGGAGGAATGACGAAATGGCGGCAGGAATACCGGCCGCGAAGGCGCTCTGGATTGCGAACAGTGACGAAAATCGACAGGTTGCGAACAGTGGCGAAGATCCTCCCTCGGGCTGACCGGCAAAGCCGGGGCGGAGCGCTTGCGCCCCGGGCCTTGTCACCGGGATGCCTCCGCCAGGGCTCTATGGGGCGGGTTTGGCGTAAAACTGCTGGATGCTGGAGAAATCCTTGAGCCCCTTGTCCTCCTCACCACTGTTTTTATGCAGATTGAAGAGGTTGCGGGCGGCAGTCCCCATGGGAATGGACGACTGACTGCCCACGCTGGCTTCCATCGCCAGACTCAGGTCCTTCAGCATCAGATCCACCATAAAACCGGGCTGGTAGTCATTACTGGAAGGCACATTGTCCATCACGCCAGGCACCGGGTTGTACTTTTCCAGCGACCAGTTGCAGCCGGAGCTTTTCAGCATGATGTCCGACAGCACTTTCGGATCGAGGCCATTATCCATACCCAGCTGCAGGGCTTCGGCGGTGCCGGTCATGTGGATCGCCAGTAACATGTTGTTACAGATTTTGGCCACTTGTCCCGCCCCCACATCACCGGCACGGAAGACATTGGCGCCCATGGCGTTCAGAACGGGCTTAGCGGCGTCGAAATTCGATTCGGAGCCACCCACCATAAACGCCAGCGTACCCGCTGCCGCGGCCGCCACCCCCCCGGATACCGGCGCGTCCACAAACTGCATGCCGCGCTTGTCCGCCTCGGCACCCACACGGCGCGAATTGGCCGGCGCGACGGTGGAGCAATCGAGAATCAGGGCCGACTTGGGGATATAATCCAACAGCGGTTCGGAGGCGTCCCCATTGCCGGAAGCACCGAGGTAGACACTTTCCACAATCGCCCCATTGGGCAGCATGGACACCACATAATCGACCCCCTTGACTGCGGCTTTGGCACACTCCACCGGTGTGCAGCCAGCCTCAGCCGCCGCCTTTAAATTGGCGGCCATCAAATCAAACGCATTGACCTTAAACCCGGCTTTCACCAGATTGGCGGCCATGCCGCCACCCATATTTCCGAGGCCGATAAAGGCAACTGTTTTGCTCATGTGACCACTCCCTCAACGTCAGCGGCTGTAGCCGCCATGTGATTATTGTTTAGCATCAGAGGCTAACCCCCTGAAATCAGAGATTAAGCCCCTGAAATAAGTCTCAGAGATCTGCCAGCGGGTTCGTTGCCCATGGCTCGACGAAAAACGCCTGAATTTCTTCCGCGGACACATCCGCTACCGCGGCAGGTGTCCACTGTGGGTTGCGGTCTTTATCGATCAGTAACGCCCGCACCCCCTCTTTAAAATGGCCGCGTTTGGCGCAGTTCACGGACATCGTCAGCTCCAGCCGGAAGACGTCTTCCAGCGACAGGTCTTTGCCGCGCTGCAACTGCTCCCACACCAGGTACGGCGTCACCGGACAGCCAGCGGCCAAAGTCTTAGCGGCTTTGGCACACCACTTGTCATCCCCGTCGTAAGCCGTAATCTGAGCGACAATCGTCGGCACATCGGCACCGTCACATACCCGGTTGATCCAATCCAGGTGCGCTTCTATGTTGCCCTGCGGTTTCTGCGGCGCCACCAGCTTGCTGAAATGGTCCAGCACACCGCCAATGCCCCTCTCACACTTCACTTCCGTCAGAGCCGTCATCACTTCGTCTTTCAGATCCTGAGTGATGAAATAATCCGCCAGGCCGATGTATTCCACATCCGTGCCGTTAATGTTGGCGCCGGTCAAACCGAGAAACAGCCCTGTTTGACCCGGGGTACGATTCAAAAACCAGGTCCCGCCCACATCCGGGTACAGACCAATGGTGATTTCAGGCATCGCCATCCGCGTGGTATCGGTCACCACTCGATGGGAAGCACCGCTCAACAAGCCCACGCCGCCGCCCATCACAAAACCGGTGCCCCACACGATAAAGGGCTTACCGAAGGTATGAATCAAATAATCGAGACGGTATTCTTCGGCAAAAAAATCGGTGCAGCTGTCATCGGGCAGCTCTTCACCGTAAGCCGCCGAACCCGCGTGCAAGGCCACCACATCGCCACCCGCACAAAACGATTTGTCACCCGCGCTGTGCAAAAAAACCGCCGAGATTGCATCGTCCGCCTGCCATTGTTGCAACTTGGGCAGCAACAATTCCACCATCGCATGCGACAGCGAATTCAGAGACTTCTCCGAATTCAGCATGGCCACACCCAGCTTTTTACCACCCGCCGCCGGGCGCTCTTCAAACAACACGACATCACTCATATCAAAACCTGCTCATCATCTAAGTCCTACTCATCATCTAAGTCCTACTCATCGAGGCGCAACGCACTCTCTTTACTGTTGTTCCCGACAGTCACCCAGTATTGTTATTTATTTTTCCACTCGGGTTTGCGCTTTTCCAAAAACGCACTCACACCTTCTTTCTGATCCTGGGTGTCCCAGAGCTTGACAAACATTTCGCGCTCCCTGGCGTAACTGGCAACGATGTCACCACGGCGGGCTTCCATGATCAGCTCTTTACAGAAGCGCACCGACGTTGGCGACTGCCCTTCCACTTGTGCGGCCAGCTGCAGGGCTTTTTCCAGCACGGTACCCGTGGGCACCACTTCGGAGACCAAACCAATTTGTTCGGCTTTTGGCGCCTTCAATCGCTCTCCCAGCAAAATCATGCGTTTGGCCCACTGCTCGCCCACCAGCCAGGACAATTGCTGTGACCCCAACCCACAGGGCAACAAGCCTACTGCCGCCTCCGGCAAGGCCATTTGCGCCTGCTCTTCACAGATACGAACGTCGCACGACAGCGCCACTTCCAGGCCTCCGCCCATGGCGTAACCGGTGATGGCGGCAATGGAAACGCCCTGATAATTCGACAGCGCTTCAAACGCTTCACCAAACGCCAGAGACGCGGCAAACGACTGACCTTTATCATCGTGATTAAACTGATTTAAATCGGCGCCGGCGCTGAAAAATTTCTCACTGTCACTGGTCAGAATCAGAGCGTAGTTGTCTTTGTCGTCATTCAACTCGACCACCAGCTGTTGCAAATAGCGCAAGCTTTCCGGCGTCCAGGTATTCGCGGGGGGGTTGTTAAAGGTGATAATGGCCGTGTGACCACGCTTTTCGAGTTTGAGTAATTCGCTCATCATTTGCTCCTTGAGGGCAGGCTGCACAACAGCACCCGGGTTATCATTCTTATCGTTAAAAGTCAGGGTACCGGAGCGCTGCGAGGCCCGACACCCGCCATCACCAGTTCAGTTGCTCACATCACTGGCTGGCAGCCACAATCGTTTCACCCAAACAGCTATCGTATCGCGTCGGTAGCACCGTCTTCCAAAATACGACGCGCGGTCAACAGCCGCATCACTTCGTTGGTGCCTTCCAGGATTTGATGCACGCGCGCGTCGCGCATGTAGCGTTCGATGGGGTATTCCTTGATGTAACCGTAACCCCCGTGCAATTGAATCGCGTTGTTGCACACTTCAAAGCCGACATCGGTGGCAAAGCGTTTGGCCATCGCGCAGTAGGTGGTTTTATCACCACTGTTGGCGTCCAGCTTGCACGCCGCCAGACGAATCATTTGCCGGGCGGCCACCAGTTCCGTCACCATATCCGCCAGCTTAAACTGCAGCGCCTGAAAGCTGGCGATGGCCTGACCGAACTGCTTGCGCTCGCGCATGTAAACCTGGGTGTGGTTGAGGCAAGCCTGGGCCGCACCGATGGAGCAGGTGGCGATATTAATGCGCCCGCCGTCCAGCCCCTTCATGGCAATTTTAAAGCCCTCACCTTCACTTCCCAGCAGGTTGGCCGCGGGGATACGCACGTCTTCAAACGTAATGGCTCGGGTGGGCTGAGAATTCCAACCCATTTTATCTTCATTTTTACCGTAGTGAATGCCGGGTAAGTCCGCGGGTACCACAAAAGCACTGATGCCCCTGGCGCCGTCCTGCTGAGAGCCAGTGCGCGCCATCAACAGCAGCACATCCGTGCTGCCGGCACCACTGATGAACATCTTGCTGCCATTAATGACGTATTCATCGCCGTCTCTTTTGGCGCTGGTGCGCAACGAACCGGCGTCACTGCCGGCACCGGGCTCTGTCAGGCAATAGGAGGCCAGCTTCTGGCCCGACGTCAGGTCGCCGCACCATTCGGCTTTGACCGCGTCAGTCGCCCAGGTCGCAACCATCCAGGTGGCCATATTGTGAATGGAAATAAACGCGGCCGTAGAGGTGCAACCAGCCGCCAACTCTTCCAGGATGATGACGGTATCCAGGCGGGACAAGCCCATTCCCCCGGTTTCTTCCGGGCAATACATGCCACAAAAGCCCAGTTCGCCCGCCTTGGCAATCACGTCTTTGGGGAAGATTTTCTTTTCATCCCATTCGGCCGCCAGTGGTGCCATTTCACCCTGGGCAAAGGCGCGTGCGGCGTCCTGGAATGCCAACTGCTCATCACTTAAATTAAAGTCCATAGTGATCTCTCATGTTTCGATAGATGCCGGAGCCCCTGGCACAAGGCCACTGCGAAAGAAGCCTCCTGGCCTTTGTCAGACCTGCAGATCCGGATATTTTTATATTTTTGCTGTTGTGCTCACTCAGAGGCATGAGTAGAACACAGTCATCAACACCCTGTGGATTGACGATGTTGGCATTATGATGGATCATCTTGCGGCCTAAATAAAGTTTAGTCAAAAACAAAAAAATCAACATAACCTTAAAATTCAAAGAGTTAACATGCAGCTCACCTCCAACTGGCCGCTCCCCCCCAAAGGAATTAGGTTTTTAACCCCCCAATTCCTCATCGACCAGCTGGCCGCCAACCCCCTCACCCGGGGCCTGTATCCGGTCGCTATGGGCTACTACCCACAGGCGGAACATCACCAGATGGTGCGAGAATCCCACAACAACAACCTGATAATCTACTGCACCGCCGGACGCGGCACCCTCATGCTGGAAGGACAGCCGCACCGCATTCGTCCCGGCGACCTGATTCTGCTGCCCAAAGGAGTCAGCCACAGCTACAGCTCACACAGCAACTACCCCTGGTCGATTTACTGGATTCATTTTGAGGGCCTGCTCAGTGCGGACTTCTGCCGACATCTGGACCTCAACGCCCCCATTCAGTCACTGGGCGTCCAGCCACGCCTCATTGCGGATTTTGAAGAGTTGTTCAGCCTGCGTCACTCCGGCTACAACACCGCGTCGTTTGTTCATGGCTGCCACCAACTGCAACAAATCATGAGCCACCTGGCGCTGCTGGTGCGGCAGCAGCGCTCCAAAAGCGGCAAACAGATTGATCTGGATTCAGCCCGCGCCTACATGAATGAGCACCTGCACGGACAAATGGATCTGGATTCACTGGCGGCTCACAGCAAGCTGTCAAAGTATCATTTTTCCAAACGCTTTAAGGCGCTCACCGGGCATTCACCAATTCAGTTTTTCATCAATTTAAAAATGCAACACGCCTGTTACTTGTTAGATGCCAGTGCCCAGTCGGTCAAGCAGGTGGCCGCGGCGCTGGGGTATGATGACGCCTATTATTTCTCCCGCCTGTTTAAAAAAGTCATTGGCCTTTCTCCGGATCAATACCGAAAGAGTAAACACCGTTAATTTTTTGCATAAAACGAGCGTCTCGGGAGCAGCACGCCCTCGAACTGCTCCTCTCTTCACACGCATTCTGTCACCCAATACTTCTCAAATCTAATTTCAAACGACAACCCACGCCCTTACCTCGCGTCGCAACCACCATCTGCTATACCTAACACTATGAAAATGAGTCTGACTAAAGACAGGCGCTCTTAAGGAACACTTTGCCCCTAACCCAACAAGGGATATCGGAATGAAATTGGGATCGCTGTACAGCGTGATAATTGTGACATTCGTGCTTGCAGGATGTGGCAAATCAGAAACTGACAATCAGCCGCCACCCGCGGTTGCAAAACCCACCATTCCCAGCAGTGAAATTGCCAGGGCCGCCAGTCGGGATTTACAGCCAGCCTTTTCGTTGCCCGCGGTTATCGAAGCCATACAGACGGCCGAAGTCCGCCCGGAAGTCACCGCGACGCTCCTCAAAAATCATTTCGCAGCGGGTGATCTCGTCACTAAGGGCGACCTACTGATTGAGCTCAATGATGAGAATTATCGCAGCGCCCTGCATGCGGCCAAAGCCGAAGTGGAAGCCGCACAAGCCAGTGCCCTGCAGGCAAAAGCCAACTGGAAACGCGCTGAATCTCTGATGCCCAAGGGGTTTATTTCCCAACTGGACTACGACACGGCCAAGGCCAACCTGGCCGTGGCCGAAGCCTCGGTCAGCAAAGCGGAAGCCCAACTGGAAAAGGCCGAGCTGGATATTTCCCACACCAAAATCAAGGCCCCCTTTTCCGGTCGAATCAGTAAACCCGGCTACGCCAATGGCGACAATGTCGGCCCTTCAAGTAACCCCCTGTTTGAACTGGTGCAACTCAATCCCATCTATGTGTCCACCAGTGTCGAGCTCAGCCGTTATAACGCGTTGGTGATGCTGCGCACCAAATTGGAAAAGTCCGGCCTCGAAATCCCCGAGTTTGTCGTGACCCTGAAACTGGCGGGCAATGTTGATTACCCCCATAAAGGTAAATTTCAGAACTGGTCCCATGAATCTTCAGAGTCCACCGGCATGATCACCGCACGTGCCCTGTTTCCCAACCCCGATGGGTTGTTGCTGCCCGGGCAGAATGTCATCGTGAACGGAAAAGCCCAACAAAAAGTCTCCCGAGTCATGGTCCCGCAAAATTTTATCCGCCAAGACCAACAGGGTCACTATGTGCTGTTGCTGGATCAGGATCTTGTCATTCAGCGAAGAAACATTGAGGTGGGTGTCCGCGACGGTCAGGACTGGGCCGTCAAAGAAGGGCTCAGCGACGGCGACCGGATCGTATCTCCCGGTTTGCAAGGACTCAAACCCGGCCTGGCGGTGACCCTGGGGGAATAGCGGTCACCCCCACACACAATCCACACGAACCACATACGCGGCCGTCTCTTTTGAGGGGTGCCCACGCCATTGACTTCAGCACCGATCACTGGAGATCCCTATGGGACCACAGTTTTTTATCAAACGTCCGCGCTTTGCGTTTGTCATCTCGATACTCATTACGATCTTTGGACTCTTGGCAGCGATTGTCATGCCGGTTGACCAGTACCCGGAAATCGCACCACCTAAAGTCCGGGTGTTTGCCAACTACCCGGGTGCCAGTGCCGAAACGGTGAAAGAAACCGTCGCGGGTCCGATTGAAGATCAGGTCAATGGCGCGGAAGGTATGATCTACATGCAATCCAATTCCGCCAGTGACGGCAGCTACACCTTGCAGGTAACGTTCGAGACCGGTGTCGATGCGTCACTGGCTCAGGTGGACATTCAAAACCGCGTCGCGCTGGCCGAGCCAAGACTGCCGGCGGAAGTGCTGAAGCGCGGCATCAAGGTTCGCAAAACCTCTTCAGACATGTTGATGGTGGTCAGCCTGTTTTCACCGGACGACACGGTGGATGGCGTCTACCTCTCCAACTACACCAGTTTGAATGTCCTTCCGGAAATCGCCCGCCTTGATGGGGTGGGTGACGCTCGTATCATTGGAGCTCTCAATTACGGCATGCGCCTCTGGCTGGACCCCGTCAAGCTGGCCAATAACAAAATTTCCGTGTCACAGGTACTGGCGGCCCTGCAGGAGCAAAACGTGCAGGCGGCCGTGGGTCAGCTGGGAGCCGCGCCCAGTCCGCCGCAGACGCAATTTCAATACGTGCTCAAAACCAAGGGCAGGCTGGTGTCAGAAGAGGAATTTGGCAACATTATTTTACGCAGCGATCCTCTGGGTTCCATTTTACGGCTGAAAGATGTGGCACGACTGGAGCTGGGCTCCGAAGTCTACAAGGGTTTTGGAGAATACAACAACAAGCCCGGTGTACTGCTTGCCGTGTATAAACTGTCCGACGCCAATTCATTGGAAGTGGCGGAATCAGTGCGGACCAAAATGGATGAATTGAGTCAGTTTTTCCCGGATGGTGTCGGTCATATCATCGGGCACGACACCACACTCTTCATTGAAGCCTCACTCGAAGAAACTGTCCTGACGCTGTTCTTCACCATCGCGCTGGTTATTTTTGTAACCTATTTATTTCTCGGCAGCGTGCGCGCCACCCTGGTACCGACCATTGCCGTCCCCGTATCCATTATCGGCACACTGGCGGTCTTGCAACTGCTCGGTTTGACCATTAACACGGTAACCTTGTTTGCGTTAATCCTGGCCATTGGTCTGGTCGTGGACGATGCCATCATCGTGGTGGAAAACGTCGAGCGGTTAATGCACGACGAGGGCCTGGAGGCCCGTCCGGCGACCCAACAGGCCATGCGAGAAGTGGCGGCCCCCATTTTCGCTACGTCGACGGTACTCTTAGCCGTGTTTGGACCCACCCTGTTATTACCGGGTATCACCGGAGAAATGTTTGCCCAGTTTGGCATTACTCTGGTCGTCGCCGTGATCATCTCCATGATTAACGCGCTGTCGCTCAGCCCCGCCCTTTGCTCACTGCTGCTGAAACAATCACACCATAAACCCAACCCGTTAATTCGCGGTTTTAATGCCGTGTTTTCAAGCATTACCCGCGGTTATGTCAACCTGGTTGGCTGGCTGGCCTCACACCTGCTAATCAGCTCGCTGTTGATTGTGGCCCTGTTTGCCGGGCTGGTTTTCCTGTTCACCTTAGTGCCCACCAGTTTCATTCCGGAAGAAGACAAGGGCTTCTTCATGGTTGAGGTGCAGTTACCACCTGCGGCCTCCTTAAACCGCACGTCCGACTATGTCGATAAACTGTATGCCACTCTGGAAAATGATCCCGCCATTGAAACAATCCTCTCGGTCAATGGTTTCAGCATTTTAAATGCAGCCCTGCAACCCAACGCCGGCATGATCATCGTTAAGCTGAAACCCTGGGGAGAGCGAACAGCCCCCGATCAACACCAGTTTGCCCTGCAACAAAAGTACAAAGCCCTGTTCAGCCAAATACCCGGTGGTCGGGTAACCGTGTTTGGGGCCCCGGCGCTGCCGGGCATGGGGGCGGTGGCCGGTTTTTCCTATGTGCTGGAGGACACCCAAAGCCAGGGGGCTCAAAACATGGCTCGCGCTCTGGGGAAATTGATTGGCGACATGAACGGCCTGCCCGAAGTCAGCGTTGCCTTTTCGACTTTCCGTGCAGATTACCCCCAAATTGAATTGACCATTGACCGCATCAAGGCCAAAACCCTGGGCGTTTCGATCAGCGATATATTCCTGACCCTGCAAACCCAGCTGGGCGGCTATTACGTCAATGATTTCAATTTGTACGGCAAGACCTACCGGGTCATGGTTCAGGCCGATTCACAATTTCGCCAGACCGAAAACGACCTGGCCAACTTGTATGTCGCCAATGCCCAAGGCGAAATGGTGTCCATGCGTACCTTCGTCAGCACGTCTCTGGTGCAGGGAGCGGACATCCTCTATCGCTACAACACCTACGACTCGGCGATTATCAACGGCCGCCCCAATGACGCGGGCGGCTACAGCTCCGGCGAGACCATGGCCGCCATCGATACATTATCATTCGACTCACTGCCCAGCGGTTTCAGATACGACTGGACCGGCTCCAGCTTCGAGGAGCGCAAATCCGGCAACATGGCACCGATCGCCATGGGGCTATCCCTGCTGTTTACCTATTTATTTTTAGCGGCATTGTATGAGTCCATGATCACCCCCATCTCAATCATTCTCTCCGTTCCTGTGGCCATGATTGGCGCACTGATCGGCATGTTAATCACGGGAGAGTCACTCAGCCTCTATGGACAAATCGGACTGGTGCTGTTGATTGGCATGTCCGCCAAAACGGCGATTTTGATTGTGGAGTTTGCCAAATCGCTGCGCGAAGCCGAGAACCGGGGGCTGCATGAGGCCACTGTCGAAGCTGCCCGACTGCGTTTCCGGCCCGTCACCATGACCGCCCTGTCTTTCCTGGTCGGGGTGTTCCCGCTGGTGATTGCCAGCGGAGCCGGATCAGCGGCCAGGGTGTCTTTGGGGCTGTCCATCTTCGGCGGTACGATTGCCGGGGTAATTGGCGGGACTCTGTTGGTGCCTGTTTTCTTCAAAATATTCCAGACACTAAGGGAGAAAGTGCATGGCGGTAAAACCAATGCGCCCGAATAGGGACCGAGAATGCCCCCAATAAGCGCGCCTCAGCGAACCAGTAGCGACAACTCTTTCGCCGGAATACCGCGGCTGCGCTTGCCGGCTTCGACCTCATGAATTAATCGAGTCAAGGCCTGATTGACCGGTCACGGCACCCGCGCCGCTTCACCCAGCCGGACCACGGCGCCGTTAAGGAATTCAATTTCCGTCTCGCGTCCATCACACAAGTCCTGCCACATGGATGAGCGCGCCTGGGGGTCGATCTTGTGCCCCAGCCGGGAATACAGCCAGTTGGGCAGTCTCAGGAAGGTCGGTATGCGATGTGGCGGCTGCGGCCCCAACTGGGGCAACAAGATGCCCTTGGCTTTTGCCACCGCAAGCAGTTCATCCATCGCTGCCGCCACTACCCGGCGCTAGTCCCGCTGATCCAACTCCTGCTTGAGAGGAATGTCCGCCAGAGCATTCACCGGATTATTCAGATTCAGCTGCAATTTTGCCCACAGCAGACCGGTTAACCCGTCGAGTAAACGCAGTGGCAAAGCGGGCTGTTGAAAAGCTGAATACACTCTATAATGCGCGCTCCCATTTTGTCATCTGTAGCCATGTATTGTGGCCGGACACTGCGGTTCACACATTATGGGATAACGCGCCAATCGCTCATTCAGCCCTCCCCCGGAAAACGGGCCTCACAAGGATACACATGTCCAGCAGACTCAAAGGTGACGGAATCCTGATTCTGGTTACCCTTATCGCCGCCGTCGGCTGGCTATTTTCCAAAGCCGCTCTTGAGTACGTCCCAGCCTTTTGGTTTATCGGCCTGCGCTCGCTGATAGCAGGCCTCTTATTGGGGATGATCGTTTACCGGTCACTGATAAAACTTAGCCGGCCACAATGGATTATCTCGGTCAAAACCGGACTCCTGTTCGCAGTCGCCTTGTTGCTGTGGGTGCAAGGCCTGCTGCACAGTGATCGCGTCGGGGAAGCCTCTTTTATCATGAGCCTGGCGGTCATTATGATCCCTGTAGCCGGCCGTATCGTCTACGGAGACCGGATATCCCGACAATTGTTACTGCCGCTGGCAATGGCCGTCTCTGGCCTTGGCCTACTGACGCTCGGCGAAGAGATCCAGTTGGAAATTTCCCACCTGTATCTGTTAGCCGCGGCCTTGATGTTTGCGCTGCAGTTTGTGATGACCTCTCGCCATGTTGCCAACATCCCGCCAATGGCATTGACCGCCATTCAGCTCACCACGGTAGGCATCATCGGCTGCACGGCCGCGGTGATTGCGGCGCTCTACCGTCAGGAAACGCTGACGCTTAACTGGGGCCAGGAAGCCTGGGGCTGGATCATCGTCTGCAGCTTGTTCACGTCACTGGTGCGTTTTGCCTTGCAGATCTACGCCATGAAACTGACCACCGCCACCAACGCCGGGATGATTCTGGTGCTGGAGCCGGTATGGACGACACTGATGGGGGTTTTCATCCTCAACGAAGTCATGCTGATCAATCAATGGATGGGCTGTGGATTGATTTTGGCGTCGATTGTGGTTTTCCAACTGATCCGGATGCGCAAATGGTCTCAGGCTGCCAGGGCCTGACAATACTTTGCGGATGATCGCAGCTGGCATCCATTTTGGGGCCCCCGCAAGAGGATAAGCCGAGAAACACCAACCCACAAAAAAGCCCATTTCACACCAGGTGAAATGGGCTTTTTCTTATCGCAACTGACGTAATGCTTACTTCAGTTTGTCGATCACAGCACCAAACAGTTCTTCGTCCGCGGGCAGGACTTTGGGGGTCGCCAATGGCTTGGACACCCAGGTCACGTTAACCAGATGCTTCCAGTTAATGTTTTCGTTGGTGGAGTTACCGCCCCAGGTACCACATCCCAGCGAGAAGGTCTGGCGCATACCGTTCCAAAGGTTGCCGGAATTGGACGGTGCCTGCGGCTGGTTGACCATGACACGGGAAGTTTTGGTGGCCAGTGCCAGCTTGAGAATGTTCTCGTCGCTGTTGGAGTAGATACCACAGGAGTGACCCATACCCTGATACGCCTGGATTTCGTTGGTCAGTGCCACCGCCTCATCCATGTCTTTGACTTTGTAAAAGGCCATGATCACCGACAGTTTTTCGCCGGAGTACGGATGCTCGGGACCGGTACCGGTTTCGGGCATGATGATGAAGGTTCGGTCTGACGGGATATTCACACCCGCCAATTCACCCAGCACCGGAGCGGGTTTCACCACCACCTTGGCGTTCAGGTGACCGTCTTCCCACAGCACGTCGGCGATTTTTTTGTAATCGTCGGCGTTGGCAAGGTAGCCGCCTTGCGCAATCAGTTTTTCCAGCAGCTGGTCATACACCGCCTCGACCGCAATCACCGCGTTATCGGAAGAACAGGACGCCGCCAGATCCAGCGTCTTGGAGATGCGGATTTTCTCTGCTGCGTCGTCCAGGTCTGCGGTCTCGTCCACGGTGATCACCGCATTGCCCGCACCCACCCCCAGCGCTGGTGTACCACTGGAATAGGCCGAAGACACCATCGCCGGACCACCGGTGGCCAGAATCAGGTCGCACTGCTTCATCAGCTCGTTGGTTTTTTCCAGGGAGGGCAGCTCAATGGCTTGCACCAGATCCGCCGGAGCCCCCATTTTTTCGAGGGCCGCACGCATGTTGTCAACGATCATTTTGTTGGTGATCTTGGCACGGGGGTGCGGGGCGACAATAATCGCATTGCGGCCTTTCACGGCATTGATGGCCTTAATCACTGGCGTCGCTTCCGGGTTGGTGGAGGGCGACAAGGCCCCGATAACACCTACCGGCTTGGCAATTTTGATAATATTGCGCTCAGCGTCTTCTTCAATCACGCCCACGGACTTGTCGTCGATAATATCCATCAGGGCCGCACGGGTCTTGACGGAGATCTTGGCAAACTTGCCGTTGTAATCGCCCAGCTGGGTCTCATCCAGCGTGTGCTGAGCAAGGTGTTCAGCCACTCCGGGCTGACAGCAGGACCAGACCATAGCCGTAATCAGCTCATCGACCTGCTGCTGGGTGTAATTTTCAATCTGGGCTTGAGCCGCACGGGCTCTGGTGATCATGGCAGCGATTTCGCGGGCATCATCAGTATCAGCAATTGGCTTTTCAAGGGCCATGAGTAATCCTCTCAATCTGTAATCTGTCGCTCATAACGGGCTATTGAGCCTTTGAAACAAACGACCTGCTCAACGACTTATTATGATTAATGTATGCAGTTCATTATCCAGAGCAGAATAGACACCCGGCCGGCAAAGGCCAATTGACTATATTGCGCACCAAATGGACTATATTGCGGAAAAAATACAGCAAGGTCGGTGTTGGAGCTGGGCCCATTGTGGCCTCACGGCACTGCTCCCCAACGCTCTATCTAATCAACAGTGTCGTACTATATCATACCCACGGCAAATGTTGAGAGCGCTCTGGCCGCCCCAGGAAATACCCCTGCACCTCATCACACCCCAACTGCTGGACAAATTCCAGCTGCGCCCGGGTTTCAATCCCTTCTACGGCAATGTTTAACTCCAGACTTTTGGCCAGTGCCACCATCGCCCGTACGGCTCGCCGATCCTCCACGGCTGGCCAGGCCCCGATAAAGCGGCGATCCACCTTGAGACGGTCCAGCGGCAAACTCTTTAACTCCTGCATTGATGAATACCCGGCACCAAAGTGATCGAGGCACAAACTCACCCCCATGCGCCGCATCTCCTCCAGCCAACCCGGCATGTCGGATGGGTAAAGGTTCAGAGCTTCCTCGCTCAGCTCCAGCTCCAGGGTGCCGGCCGGAATGCGCGTCTGCCGCAAAACGCTTCGCAGCTCCGACAACAGGTGGCCCTTGGCGAACTGTTCAGGGGCGACATTCACCGCTACCCGCCCTACCGAAACTCCCTGATGACGCCAGCACCACCATTGCTCACAAACCCGTTTTAACACCCAGTCTCCGATCGGCCGGATCAACCCGCTGGCTTGCGCCACCGACAGGAACTCGATCGGCAGCAGCACGCCCTTGTCCGGATGATTCCAGCGCAGCAGCGCCTCAACCGCCGTCACCGTACCATCTTGCGTCGACAGCAGCGGCTGGTAGTAGATTTCAAACTGCTCCAACCTGAGCGCCTGAAACAGCGCGTTTTCACTCGCCAGCCGCGCCTTGACACTGACCGTCATCGCCTCATTATAAAATCGGTAGTGGTGCTTCCCGGCTTGTCTGGCGCCTTGCAGCGCGATTTCAGCGTGGTGCAATAAGGTGTGAGTTTCACTGCCATCGGCGGGATAAAGGGCGATACCCACACACACCCCGGCCAACACCCGGTGGCGCCCAATCACCACCGGTTGCGCCAAGTGATGACAAATTTTCTCAGCAATTTGCGCTGCGATCGTGACCGTCTGAGCGCGGTCGGACATCCCGGACAACAACAGACCCAGCTCATCGCCCCCGGTGCGGGCTACGGTATCTTCGTTGCGCACACAGTCCTGCAGCCGCCGGCTGAACTCACACAGCAGGGCATCGCCGACGCTGTGTCCATAGATATCATTAATGTGTGTCAGCCTGATCACGTCCAGCAACAGCACCGCCAACCACTGATCAGACCGCTTCGCCCGGCGGGCGGCTTGCAGCACGCGGTCCGCAAACAAACTGCGGTTGGGCAATCCGGTTAACGCATCAAAATACGCAAGCTGGTGTATTTGAGTGTCACTGTGCCTGCGTTCCGTAACGTCCGCAAAATAGCTGATGGTGTTGGTGACGTTTTGATTCGCATCGCGCAACACCGAGATCGCCGCCCAGGCAGGGAACACCTGTCCATCCTTGCGGCGATGGTGAATTTCACCTTCCCAGTAATCTTTACGCTCCAGATGGTCACTGATGGCCTGAAAATAGGCCTTCGAATAGCGGTCCACATCCATCAGCTTGGGGGATTCGCCAATGACCTCCTCCAGGCTATAGCCCGTCAGACGCACAAAAGCCTTATTCGCCTGAACAATGAGACCCTGACCGTTGGTGATGTAAATAGCGGTTAAGCTGTTTTCAAAGACCTTAAAAGCCAGCGCCATAGCGTCGGAACTGTGCTTGCGCGTCGAGAGGTCATGACAGATACACACCACCCCTTCAATGCCACCATCAACCGCATGCGCCGGCAGGCACTGAGCGCTCACATACAAATGAAAACCGTCACGGTGATTCACCTGAAGCGTTTCCGGCTCCCCCATCCCCTCTCGACCAGCTCGGGAAGTCACCGCCAAAGCCTGACGACGCAAATAGGCCTGCAAAGCGGCAAAACGCTGATCGTCCTCGCAACTCATTTCCTGATAGGCCAGGGATTGGTTATAGAGTCTTAAAAACACCTGACTGCTGTATCCCAGCAATTCCTCTACTGATGGACTGACATAGTAAAGCGCGCCATCGAAACTCACCCCCAACACCAGATCACTGAGGCGATCGGCAACCTGCGCCAGCAAATGACCTTCAGAGACCGACTCCACCAGGCTCTGATGGCCCGCTTGCTCACACGGAACTCGCCCACCCTGAGTCGGATCAGCCGCAGAGTGCTCGCCCTTCAGTTGTTCATGCCGTGGCTTCTCAGCTGTCACACAACGTCCCCTCGCTACGCTCTCAACTCAAGCTTCAGGGCCAGCTCACCTCATTCACCGGTACCAGAACGCCGTGTTGTTTCTCGTTATCGTCGCTATCGCGCATTTGGGTAACGTCCAAGTTTCCCCGCTCAGGGGCGGGCGATCGACACATCGTCGCCCCCAATACCCACAGTATAGAAAGAGAAACCGACTTTCGCGCCACCGCACCCAGCGGTTATGGCAAAGCTTTCTATAGCCCATCATCCATACAGCAAATAGACCTAAAAGCGACTTTTATGGGGATTGCATTTGACTCTGTGGCGGCTTTTTCCCACACTTGCGCCCATTCAATGGCATTCACCACAACGGCGCTGCCATTCAACTTGTTTTCAACCCGCACTGAGGTCTCCAGCCATATGGCACAGTACGTTTACTCCATGAACCGAGTGGGCAAAATCGTCCCACCCAAACGTGAAATCCTTAAAGACATTTCCCTGTCCTTCTTTCCTGGCGCCAAAATTGGTGTGCTCGGCCTGAACGGCTCGGGTAAATCCACCCTGCTGCGCATCATGGCGGGTATTGATACGGACATCAACGGCGAAGCTCGCGCCATGCCGGGCATCAAGGTGGGCTACCTGCCCCAGGAACCGCAGCTGGACCCGGAAAAAGACGTGCGCGGCAATGTGGAAGACGGCGTCAGGGAAGCCCTTGATGCTCTGGCCGCCCTGGAGCAGGTCTACGCGGATTACGCCGAGCCCGACGCCGACTTTGACGCACTGGCCAAAAAACAAGGCCAGCTGGAGGACATCATCCAGGCCTGGGATGCCCACAATCTGGACCACAAACTGGAAGCGGCGGCTGACGCTCTGCGCCTGCCACCCTGGGATGCCGACGTCACCAAACTCTCCGGTGGTGAGCGCCGCCGCGTTGCCCTGTGTCGCCTGCTGCTGTCGCGCCCGGACATGCTGCTGCTGGACGAACCCACCAACCACCTGGATGCCGAATCCGTGTACTGGCTGGAGCGCTTTCTGGTGGACTTCCCCGGCACCGTCGTGGCCATTACCCACGATCGCTACTTCCTCGACAACGCCGCTGGCTGGATCCTGGAACTGGACCGCGGTCGCGGCATTCCCTATGAAGGCAACTACTCCAGCTGGCTGGAGCAGAAAGAAGCCCGCCTGGAACAAGAGCAGCGATCCGAGGCCTCACACCAGAAAGCCATCAAGGCGGAACTGGAGTGGGTACGCCAGAACCCCAAAGGTCGTCAGGCGAAGAACAAGGCCCGCCTGGCCCGCTTTGAAGAAATGCAGTCCCAGGATTTTCAGGCTCGCAACGAAACCAACGAAATCTATATACCACCCGGCGAGCGCCTGGGCGACAAAGTCATTAACTTTAATCACGTCAGTAAAAGCTTTGGCGATCGCATGCTGATCGACGACCTGAGCTTCAGCATCCCCAAAGGCGCCATCGTCGGTATTGTCGGAGCCAACGGCGCCGGTAAATCCACCTTGTTTCGAATGATTGCCGGCGCCGAACAGCCGGACAACGGTGAAGTGGAACTGGGCGATACCGTCAACGTGGCCTTCGTGGAACAAAGCCGCGAAAACCTGGACGACAACAAGACGGTGTGGGAAGAAATTTCCGACGGTCAGGACATCATCCGCATTGGCAACTACGAAGTCAGCTCCCGCTCCTACGTGGGTCGCTTTAACTTCAAAGGCAGTGACCAGCAGAAACGCGTGGGCGAACTGTCCGGCGGTGAGCGCGGCCGCTTACACCTGGCCCACACCCTGAAACAGGGCGCCAACGTGCTGCTGCTCGATGAACCCTCCAACGACCTGGACGTCGAAACCCTGCGGGCCCTGGAAGAAGCCCTGCTGAACTTCCCCGGCTGCGCCCTGGTCATCTCGCACGACCGCTGGTTCCTGGATCGGGTAGCCACCCACATCCTGGCCTACGAAGATGACGGCAACATCGAATTCTTTGAAGGCAACTACACGGAATACCACGAAGACCTGGTGGACCGCAAAGGGGATGACGCTCAACCACACCGGATGCAGTATAAAAAACTGAAGAGTTAATGAAGAGTTAAAAGACATCAGCTCACACAGCGGCCGACCCGGCCGGCGGTGTGAGCTGACCCCGTATCTGACCGCCCGGCTACCGTTTTTTGCCACGTTTTATAACGATCATTTCTCTCGACCCTTTTCCCCACGATCCCACGCAACCGCTCTCCCAGCCACTGATCATTAGCCCCACCCGCTGACAAATACCCCCACATCCCGACATTTTATTGATCTGGCTCAATAGTCATTTCCATTTTTCCTTACATACTTAACTAAACAGGGGTGTAGACGCCTGATAGGCAGCTTGAGAGGCGGCCTCATCACCTCGACAAACACTATGACAAAAGCACTGCAGACAGGAAGGGCGTATGAACCAGCTACAAGCACGCAAGCAATTACTGCGTCGACAAATGGAACTCTCCCAGCAGCTCACCGCGCTGGAAACGGACCTGCAGCAATCGCACAGCCGCGACTGGCAGGAACAAGCGCAGGAGCGGGAAAACGATGAAGTGCTGTTGCGCATTGCCAACCAGACCGCCAACGAACTGCTGCAGATACAGCACGTCCTGAAAAAACTGGGCGCCAACACCTACGGCACCTGCAGCAATTGCGGCGAAGCCATCGGCCAGCAACGGCTGAAAGCCCTGCCCAGTGCCGAACTTTGTATTCGCTGCGCCAATCAAATGCACTGAGAGGCCAGCTCAACGAGCATTGCGAGGCAGGCTGTAGAAATACGATTTCGGTTCTATAATCAATATGCTCATACACCGCAGATAATGGAGGCTACCATGAGCTTAATACCACGCAACTCCATATTTGATTTTGACAATCTGTTAGAACGTTTCCGCACACCCGAGCTGTTAAGTGACACCTTTAATGGCAAGCAAGGGAGTACCTTCTCGCCCCGCATTGAAGTCAGGGAAAAGGACAATCAATACCTCATCAGCGCCGAGCTTCCGGGCATCGACAAGAACGATGTACAGGTGACACTGGAAGACGGGGTACTGAGCATTGAAGCCGAAAGCCACCAGGAAGATAAAGAAGAAAAAGACGGACGGATCATTCGCCAGGAAAGGCGCTATGGCAAGTTTGTTCGCAGCTTCAATTTGGGCAGTGATATTGAACAAGGCGACATCGATGCTACCTTCAAGAACGGTATTTTGACGCTTACCGTGCCAAAATCCGAAACCAAAACGGCCAGCAGTCGTCGCATCGATATCCACTGATAACTGTGCGCCAACTGGCTTTGCAAGCCGTCACCGGCCAGCAGAGCCAGTTTTGGCCAGAGTTTAAGAACACGCTCTCTCGAAAGGCTTGATACCGAACGCTATAACGCTGCCGCCACTGCCTGAAGGCATAATGGCTTGCGGTGTTTTACGCCAGACTGTACCAGCACCTCGGGCAGGGCCGCGTTTTTGCCCGCGCCTTCAACATCGAGTCGACCGGTTTGGTACAACACCCCCGATGCGGCCCCCATTGATGCGGCGCGGCCCGGCTGCGGCCTCAAGCTTTCGTGATACAGCCCCCCATTCGGCAACCCGCCGCTGCGCAATAAAAACTCCACTCGCCGAGCAATGGCGTCACCAGAGTCCAGCCATTGTACGTCTTCAGGCCAGCAGGCCGACAAGCGATCCGTTAACGCCGGAAAGTGCGTGCAACCCAGGACAAACACATCGACCCCGGCAGCCCCCGCCTGAGCTTTGATGGCCGCCACCGCTCGCTCAAACTCCAGCTCATCAAAGGCCTTACCTCGCAAGCGGGCCTCCGCCAGCGTCACCAATGCCGGGCAGGAAAATTTAATCAACTGGCGGCGCCCCTGTGCTTCCAGCCCCGACTGGGTTAACGCCAGCTCCGCCCACAGGCGATCCACATAATCTCGCCTGACGGTCGCAGGGGTTGCCAGCAAGCCCACCACACCGGAACGACTAAGCTCAAGCGCAGGCTTGATCGCAGGCACTACCCCGACAAAGGGCACCTCAAAGCGCTGTCGCAAATGATCCAGGGCCAAAGTGCTGGCGGTATTGCAGGCGATCACGACCAGGTCGGGTCGAGCCTGCTCAAGCAACGCCTCAAAATAGGCGAGAATACGGGGCAGCAACTGTGCGTCGCTTTTTTCACCAAAAGGAAACCAGGCATCATCCAGCGCATAACTGAAACGGCAATATGGCAGGCGCGCCTGAATCGCCTGCATAACGGTGGAACCGCCCAGGCCGGAATCAAACACAAGAATGTGAGCGGGGGACAACTTCAAGTCAAGAACTCAGTCAGCGCAAGAAATCTGTTGGCGTTGCCAGTGGAAATCGATCTTCCATAATTTTTGATCCCGGTCGTACCTCTGCCACAGATCGGCAAAGGACTCTCCGGTTTTGGCATGCCTCTGTTGCGGAGCAATGTCCGACAAGGGCTGCAGCACAAAGGCGTTTCTCAGCACTTCGCCACGGGGCAGGGTAATACCGTCCACCACACCACAAACGTCGTCGTAAGTCAGGATATCAATATCCAGCGTCCGTCCGCTGTACTTGGGGCCGCTGCGCTCACGCCCGTTGGCGTCTTCTATGGCCTTAAGCTGCAGCGACAACTCCCCCACGGACAGGGCGGTCTCAACCCCCACCACCAGATTAAGAAAGTTATCGCCATCAAATCCCACCGCCTCACTCTCGTACACCGGCGAAATCACCAACTCGCCAAACCGATCCGCCAGCGCATCCAAACCGGCAGCGATGTAAGTCCGGGGCTCAATATTGCTCCCCAAACTCAAATATACCCTGGCCATCAGAACCGCTCTCCGCGCTCAATGATCAATCCCACATCGCGGGAATGGCGCAAAGCCCCGGGCTTTCGCAAACACAGTTTTACCCACGCCACCCCAAACTCACTGCGAACAATGTCGCAGACCTGCTCCGCCATGGTTTCGACCAATAAAAACTCACTGCCCTCAATGAACTCGATCAAGCGCTTGGCCACGGACTTATAATTGAGTGCGTATTGTATATCATCGGTCGCCGCCGCCTGGCGGATATCCGAGGACATCTCCAGATCCAGACTGACCGTCTGCCGAACCTCTCGCTCCCAATCATAAATACCAATAATGGTATCGATGCGCAGGTCGTTGATGAAAACGATGTCCATAGTGATGATCCCCGGAAGCGTTAAGTGGAGCCATTAAAAAGAGACCGCAAGGCAGTGCCCCGGGCCAGCCAGGCGATGCTCGGAATACCCGAACAAACGCCTTCGCAAAACCTAATCCCCTGACGTCTCGACGGGTTGCAGAGTGTCCAGCGGCCAGCGCGGCGTCACGGTCACACCCAGCGCCTCGCCCTGCCCCGCCAGCAAACGCTGACAGCCGGCATAGGCAATCATGGCGCCATTGTCGGTACAGAATTCGTGGCGTGCGTAAAACACTTTGGCACCAATTTTTGCCAAAGCCGCTTCCAGCCTTTCCCGCAAGCGGGTATTGGCGGAAACCCCGCCGGCAATCACCAGGGTTTTGAAACCGGACTGCTGCAACGCCCGGCGACACTTGATCACCAGCGTGTCCACCACCGCCTCCTGAAACGCACAGGCGATGTCCGCACAGGTCTGATCGTCCGGCAGGCCATCTTCCAGGGCGTGCTCGGCCACGGTATTGAGGGTGAACGTTTTCAGCCCACTGAAGCTGAAGTCGAGCCCCGGGCGATCCACCATCGGTCGTGGGAACGTAAATCGCTCAGGATTACCCTGTTCGGCCAATTTGGCCACCTCGGGCCCCCCCGGGTAATCCAGATCGAGCATTTTAGCCGCTTTATCGAAGGCTTCTCCGGCGGCGTCATCGAGTGATTCACCCAGTAAGGTATAGCGACCAATGCCATCCACCTGCACCAATTGGGTGTGACCACCAGAGACCAGCAGGGCCACAAACGGAAATTCGGGAGGCTCAGCTTCCAGCATCGGGGCCAACAGGTGTCCCTCCATATGGTGAACACCCACCGCGGGGACGTTCCAGCCATAGGCCAGCGACCGACCGATACAGGCGCCGACCATAAGGGCCCCCACCAGTCCGGGGCCAGAGGTATAGGCCACCGCGTCAATATCCTGCTTGGTCAGACCCGTATTGGCCAGCACCTCATTAATCAGAGGCAGGGTTTTGCGCACATGATCCCGTGACGCCAGCTCTGGCACCACACCGCCGTACTCACTGTGGACGGCGATCTGACTGTAAAGACTGTGCCCCAACAAACCCTGTTCGCTGTCATAGAGTGCTATGCCCGTTTCATCACAGGAGGTCTCGATGCCCAACACACGCATGGAAAATGCCTATTTCAAAGAGTTTGATCGCGCTTCATCGTGAGAATCGCGTCGATAGTCGTTTTGAGGCCTTTTTTGCGGCTTCTGGGCGGTTTTCACTGCCCCATTATCGTAAAATGCCTCTCGAAGGCGGGCATGATAATCAGCCTGAGGCCCAAGAGCCAGTCAAAACATCAATTTCAAGCACATATTCGTATTGCAGTCTTAAAGTGAAGTGTATAGAATTTGCGCCCCTTGGATTATGAGAAATATTCCTTTGTTCGGGCTGTCCGGATACTGGTGTTTCTCTCGGTGAATTGACAACTTAACAGGTAAAAAGATGCCTTCAGTAAAACTTAAAGAAAACGAGCCATTTGATATTGCACTGCGTCGCTTCAAGCGTTCTTGTGAAAAAGCCGGCGTTCTGGCCGAAGTACGTCGTCGTGAATTCTACGAGAAGCCAACTACTGTTCGTAAGCGTGCTGCCGCTGCCGCTGTTAAGCGTCACGCCAAAAAGGTTCAGCGCGAATCCCGCAAGTTCCAGCGCCTGTACTAAGAGCGCTTGGTAAATCGGTTCAGACACGAAGCCTGATACAGCTTTAACGTTAAGCCCGGACTTCCACTCGAACCCCCTTGCAATTCACCGTGTGCCGCGAGACCTCTCGCGGCACAGCCGTGTGAAATATGGAGCAAAAACGTGTCAACTGCCCTGAAAGATCAGCTTAAAGATGCCATGAAGGCCGCCATGCGCGCGAAAGAAAAACAGCGCCTGGGCACCATCCGCATGATTCAAGCCGAGATCAAACGCATTGAGGTAGATGAGCGCATTGAAGTCGATGACGCCCGCCTGCTGGTCATTCTCGACAAGATGTGCAAGCAGCGACGCGACTCCATCACCCAGTATGTAGACGCTGGGCGTGAAGAATTGGCAGACATCGAACGCGCCGAAATGGTCGTGATTCAGGAGTTTCTCCCCGAAGCCCTGAGCGATGAAGAACTGGATCAGATCATCGTCAAAGCTATTGCCGACAGCGGCGCGGAAAGCGCTCGCGATATGGGCAAGGTGATGGGGCTGATCAAACCTCAGGTTCAAGGCCGCGCTGACGTCGGCGCAGTGAGCAAGCTGGTCAAAGCCAAGCTGGGCTAAAGCCCGCATGGCCACCACCACAACAGCGCCACTCTCTACCGACCACAAATACCGCCCGATTGACTGAAATCGAGTTTTCTAAACAGTATCCGCTTTCTCGCAGACACGGTAAACTCGGTACATGGCCGGCTTAATTCCCCAAACATTCATTGACGATCTTCTGGATCGCATCGATATCGTCGATGTGGTGGACGCCCGCGTCAAACTGAAAAAGACCGGTAAAAACTACAGCGCCTGCTGCCCTTTTCACGAAGAAAAAACCCCCTCCTTTACCGTCAGCCCCGATAAGCAGTTCTACTACTGCTTTGGCTGCGGCGCCAGCGGCACCGCACTGGGCTTTGTGCTGGAACACGACCGCCTCAACTTCCCCGACGCCGTCGAAGAGCTGGCCAAGATGGTGGGGCTGGAAGTTCCCCGTGAAGCCCGCGATGACTCACCGCGCCAGCAAGAGCGTAAAAACCTTTATCAGTTGCTGGAAAAAGCCGACCAGTTCTTTCGTCAGCAACTGCGTCACAGTCCGGCGCGACAGCACGCCATCAACTACCTGCAACAGCGGGGGCTGAGCGGTGAGATTGCCCGTGACTTCGGCATCGGCTACGCGCCACCCGGCTGGGACAATCTGCTCAAGGCCATTGGCCTGACCGACGAAGATAAACACCTGCTCGCCGAAGGCGGCATGCTGATTGAACGCCCCGAAGACGGTCGACGCTACGACCGCTTCCGCAACCGCATCATGTTCCCCATTCGCGACACTCGCGGGCGGGTCATTGGCTTTGGCGGCCGGGTACTGGGAGACGACAAACCCAAATACCTGAACTCCCCGGAGACCCCGGTGTTCCACAAGGGCCGGGAGCTTTACGGCCTGTTTGAGGCCCGCCAGGCCTATCGGCAGCTGCCGCGCCTGCTGGTGGTTGAAGGCTATATGGACGTGGTGGCCCTGGCCCAGTTCGGTATCCGCTACGGCGTCGCCACACTCGGCACTGCCTGTGGCGAAGATCACCTCGCCCTCGCCTTCAAATACACCCAGGAAGTGGTGTTTTGTTTCGACGGCGATGAAGCCGGTCGCAATGCCGCCAGACGCGCACTGGAAAACAGCCTCAGTTCGATGCAGGACGGGCGCCAGGTGAAATTCCTGTTTCTGCCCGACGGCGAAGACCCGGACACCCTGGTGCGCCAGGTCGGCACCGACAAGTTCACGGCCATGATTGACTTGGCCGTGCCGCTGGAAGATTTTCTGTTCGACAGCGTGGCCGACGGCATTGACATACAATCCATGGAAGGACGCGCGCGCCTCAGCAAGCGCTCGGCGCCCCTGCTGCACAAACTGCCCGCCGGGGTGTTTCGGGAATTGATGTTTGCCAACCTGGCCCAGCGCACCGGGCTGCCCATAGACACACTCATGGAGCTGGTCGATGCGCCGGCAGAAAGGCCCGCACCGCCCCTCCAGCCTAAAGAATACCCCGGGCACCCCAGCTCGCAACGCGGGCATGACCTTTCAGCGCCCCATGACGAGCCTCCCGCCGTCACTCCCGCAGCGCAGGGTCGTCACACCCCCACCCCGCCCGTGCACCGGGCATTCCCAGACGCGAACGACTATGGCTTTGACCTTGGCCCTGACGATGACAATGCCCCCCCTCCCCATGAAGAGCCGGGCTACTACGCCACACCCACGCAATCGCTCACACCAAAACCCGCTATGGGCTACCGCGGCCCCATCAAACTGCCGCCCAGCAAATTACTCTGCGCCCTGATCTTGCAACACCCGGAGCTGGTGCCCACAACCCCGGACACCCCCAACATCCAGAAGAGTGAGGACCGCGACCTGAAGCTTTACCTGGAACTGCTGCAATTTCTCAGGCAGCGCCCCAGCTACAGCCTGCCGCGGGTTTTGGGCCACTGGCGCGGCACCAAAGGGGCTGAAGCCACCGATGAGCTCGCCAAGCTGGCCACCGTGGAGCTGCTCAACGATGCTCGCCAGAGAGGCGCTTACAACGCCCAACAGGAATACCTGGACTGCCTGACCCGCCTCGAAAGCCATCTGGCCAAACAAAAACAGAAGCAGACACTGGAAAAGCTCAGCGCCAAGAACTTTAATGAGCTGAGCGAATCAGAGAAACAACAGATTCGGGAATTGCACACCAATCCAGCCCCGAATCGGACCTAACTCTGTAAAAATGATCAGGAAAATGCCCGGCGTCCGAACAAAGAGCTGTTTTATCGGTAAATTTCACACCTCAAGGTTGAATTTCTAGAACATGGCTCAACATATAGGCTATAATTTCATGTTTTCCCGTCTTTTAAACATCAAGCAAGCTTACAGGTTCTCGAATGTCTGAACACGCTCAGCAGCAACAGTCTCGCATCAAAGAATTGATCGCCCGCGGTAAGGAGCAAGGCTACCTGACTTACTCCGAGGTGAACGACCATTTGCCCGAGGACATTTCCGATCCGGATCAGGTCGAAGACATCATCCAGATGATCAACGACATGGGCATTCAGGTCTTTGAAACCGCACCGGACGCAGACACCCTGCTGATGGCTGACGGTGACTCCTCCGCCGATGAAATCGCCGCAGCCGAAGCCGCAGCCGCCCTGGCCGCCGTAGAAACTGAAGCCGGCCGCACCACCGACCCCGTGCGCATGTACATGCGTGAAATGGGCACCGTTGAGCTGCTGACCCGTGAAGGCGAAATCGCCATTGCCAAGCGCATCGAAGAAGGCACCCGTGAATTGATGCACGCCATGTCCTATTGGCCAGGCACCGTGCAAACCTTTATCAATGAGTACAATCTGATCGAGCAAGAAGAACGTCGCATGCCGGACGTGATTGCTGGCTGGCTCGATCCTGCTGAAGACGTTCCTTCCGCCCTGGACCAAAGCAAGGCGGCCGCGGAGAAAAGCGAGAGCGATGACGCCGATGCCGACGACGATGAAGAAAGCACCGGCGGCGTAGACCCCGAAGAAGCCAAAGCCCGCGTTGCCGAACTGGTGAAAGTTGTTGAGGCGGCCAACCAGGCCTTCGAAAAATACGGCCGCGAGAGCAAGCAGGCTGCTCAGGCGCTGGAAGAGCAAGGCGAAGTGTTTAAGTTCTTCAAGCTGCCGCCACGTCAGTTTGATCCACTTTACAACCGTGTTCGCGGCGTCTTGGATCGTGTGCGCACTGAAGAGCGCCGCATCATGAGCCTGTGTGTTCGCACTGCGAAAATGCCACGCAAAACCTTCATCAAAGAGTTTCCTGGCAACGAAATCAATGAAGACTGGATCCCGGACATCATCGCCAAAAAACGCGACTACTCCGATTCCATCAAAACCGTGTGTGACGAAATTCTCCGTGCGCAGCGCAAGCTGAAGCAGCTGGAAGAAGAAGCACAACTGGACCTGAGCTCAATCAAAGAGATCAACCGTCGCATGTCGATTGGCGAAGCTCGCGCCCGCCGCGCCAAGAAAGAAATGGTCGAGGCCAACCTGCGTCTGGTGATTTCAATTGCGAAAAAATACACCAACCGCGGCCTGCAGTTCCTCGATCTGATTCAGGAAGGCAACATCGGCCTGATGAAGGCCGTCGACAAATTTGAATACCGCCGCGGTTACAAGTTTTCAACCTACGCCACCTGGTGGATTCGTCAGGCCATCACCCGCTCCATTGCGGATCAGGCGCGCACCATCCGTATTCCGGTGCACATGATTGAAACCATCAACAAGCTGAACCGAGTGTCCCGCCAGATGCTTCAGGAGATGGGCCGTGAGCCGACTCCGGAAGAACTGGGCGAGCGGATGGAAATGCCGGAAGACAAGGTTCGCAAGGTACTGAAAATCGCCAAAGAGCCCATCTCCATGGAAACCCCGATCGGTGATGACGAAGATTCACATCTGGGCGACTTCATCGAAGACAACACCATCACTTCACCCGTGGAGTCCGCGACCTCTCAGGGTCTGGAAGAAGCTACTAAAGAAGTGCTGGCCGGCCTCACCGCTCGGGAAGCCAAAGTGCTGCGCATGCGTTTCGGCATCAACATGAACACTGACCACACCCTGGAAGAAGTGGGCAAGCAGTTCGATGTCACTCGTGAGCGTATTCGTCAAATCGAAGCCAAGGCGCTGCGCAAACTGCGCCACCCCTCGCGCTCCGATCACCTGCGCGGCTTCATCGACGAGCAGTAAGCGTTCAGGCGAATCAAACTAACGTCCGCTGAACCAGGCGGATGAACCAAACAGAGAGGCGCTTTTAAAGCGCCTCTCTGTGTTTAATCTGCTTGTGTTTCCGCACAGAATTTTAGCGACCGATAAACAAGGCAGCGCAACAGACTAGCCCGGATGTTTCACCAATACCCAGCTCCGTCGCAATCAAGGCCGCGCCAGCGGCCAGTTTGAGCTTCAAACCCTGATTCAGTTTACTATTTGAACGATTTCCTTTTTCAGGGCACAACTCC
>NZ_JAAONZ010000024.1 GCF_011602365.1 Pseudomaricurvus hydrocarbonicus | reverse complement strand
AGAAGGCATGAACAACAAGATTAAAGTGATTAAAAGGATGGCGTATGGATACCGGGATAACGATTACTTCTTCCTGAAGATCAAAGCAGCGTTTCCCGGTAAAGTGCGATGAACCTTTTTTTTGCCCACGCTCTCAGCGCCCAGAGCCGCCCAGACACAAAAAAGCCGCCCGAAGGCGGCTTTTTCAACCAGCAACGGCACAGCAGCCTGTGCTGTGCCAGTCCCGATCAATCAAACGGGTGACGTAAAACGATGGTTTCATTGCGGTCCGGACCGGTTGAAACGATGTCCGCGGGCGCCCCCACCAAATCTTCCAGGCGCTTGATGTAAGCCTGGGCGTTAGCCGGCAGGTCATCCCACTTTTGCACACCAAAGGTAGAGTCGGTCCACCCCGGCATGGATTCGTACACAGGCTCCACCTCTTCCCAACCTTCAGCGTCAAAAGGCACGCCAACATCATTACCCACCACGTCCCGGTAACCGACGCAGATTTTCACCTCTTCGAGACCGTCCAGAACGTCCAGTTTGGTCAGACACAAACCGGAAATACTGTTGATGCGAATAGCGTGACGTACCGCTACGGCATCAAACCAGCCGGTGCGACGCTGGCGACCGGTGGTAGCGCCAAACTCATGACCTTTCTCACCCAGGTGCTGCCCCACTTTACAGGACAATTCCGTGGGGAACGGACCGCCGCCGACACGAGTGGTATAGGCCTTGGTGATGCCTAACACGTAATCCAGATACAGGGGACCAAAACCTGAACCGGTGGCCGTGCCGCCGGCCGTGGTATTTGAAGAGGTCACAAACGGGTAGGTACCGTGATCGATGTCCAGCAAAGAACCCTGCGCCCCTTCAAACATAATACTTTCGCCGCGCTCGCGGGCGCTGTGCAGCATATCCGTGACATCAGCCACCATGGGACGCAGCTGCTCAGCCCAGTCCAGCGCATCTTTCAACACCGTATCGTAATCAACCGCAGCCACTTTGTAGTACTCAGTCAACGCGAAGTTGTGGTACTCAAGTACGTCTTTCAGTTTCTCGGCAAAACGCTCAGCGTTCATCATGTCACCCAGACGCAGACCGCGACGGGCAACCTTATCTTCGTAGGCCGGACCAATACCACGACCGGTGGTACCGATCTTGGCATTGCCTCGGGCCAGCTCACGGGCCTGATCAAGGGCAACGTGATACGGCAGAATCAGCGGGCAAGCCGGGGACAGTCGCAGGCGTTCACGCACCGGAACCCCCGTCTCTTCCAGGCCCGCCATTTCTTTAATCAGCGCATCGGGGGCCAGTACCACACCGTTGCCAATCATGCAGGTCACCCCTTCGCGCAGGATCCCGGAAGGAATCAGATGCAGAACGGTCTTCTTCCCATCGATTACCAGCGTATGGCCGGCATTGTGGCCACCCTGAAAGCGTGCCACCAGTGAAACCTGATCGGTCAGCAGGTCAACGATTTTACCTTTGCCTTCGTCACCCCATTGGGTGCCCAGCACAACGACGTTTTTGCCCATTACTCAAATAACTCTTTAGAGGATTTACAATTTAGAGGGATCTGACACGGTACTCGCCCGCTTCAAACACCAGTTGACGATCACAGTCAGCGTTTACATCCTCAACGCTCTGACCTTCAAAACCACAGACAACAATTTCTCCCTCACCACGCAAACGGTTTACCACCGTCCACTGGGCGCCATCATCGGTCGCCGGCGCGAAGATCGCACCGTCCTTTTGAGAGGTTGTTTTCACCAATCCATCAATGGCGGTGATATCCACATTAAACCCGGTCGCAGAGCGCGCATTACCAAACACTTCGCCGACATGATCATAGCGACCCCCATTGGCTATGGCGGCGCCGTAGCCGGGCGCAAAGGCGGCAAAGACCACCCCGGTGTGATAGTTGTAGCCGCGCAACTCACTCAAATCAAAATACAACCGGGCCTGGGGGAAGCGCACTTCCAGCACGTCCGCGATGGCCTCCAGCGTATCCAGTGCCGCCAACACCGTGGCGGGTGCCTGCGCCAGGCGAACCCGAGCCTCAGCCAGAATCGAGCGACTGCCGGCTAACGTCGGCAGAGCTTTTAGCATAGCTGCCAGCTCCGACGATTCAACGTTACGGTCCACCCAGGCATTAATGTCGGCGGTGGCCTTGCTTTGCAGCAAGTCAAAAAAGTCCTGCTCCTGGGCGCGGTCCAGGCCGGCTTCGGCCGCCAGCAAGCGGTAAACCTCAACATGGCCAAGATCAATATTGAGCTGCTGCAAGCCACACTCTTCCAGCGACGCCAGCAGCAGAGAAATCACTTCGATATCGGCGTGAATGCTGGCCTCGCCATAGAGCTCGACGCCCGCCTGGATCGGCGAACGGGTGCCGAGGGGGGATTTGGGTTTGGTGTAGAGAACATGCCCGGCATAGCACAACCGGTTCGGCCCCCGACGCTTTAGACTGTGAGCATCAATACGGGCCGCTTGCGGGCTGATATCGGCGCGAATGCCCATGGTACGACCGGTCAGCTGATCGGTAACCTTAAAGGTCATCAGGTCGATATCGCGCCCCAGGCCAATCAATAAGGACTCGGTGTATTCAATCAGAGGCGGGATCACCAGCTCGTAGCCCCAGTGGCGATACAAGTCGATCAGCCGACGCCGCAAGGACTCGATGCGCTCCGCCTTCTCGGGAAGGATGTCTTCGACGCCATCAGGCAATAACCAACGATCTGCGTAGGTCATGTTCGATTGTGATCCTCTTAGCTAGTTTCTAAAACAACAAATAACACGGAAGTGGCACAGAAAAAGCGTTTTCAGTTAATAAGGTATAGCAGACCGGCACCCAGCAGCATGCTGAAAAAGCCCATCATGCGCAGCTTTTGGTCACTCACCAACGCCAGGTTGGCGACCAATTGACGCCACCGCTGGGGGTACAGAAAAGGAATAATGCCCTCAAAAACCAGCATTAAACAGAAGGCTTTGCCCAGTTCTTCCCACATATTGATCCAGCTTGTCCCGCAAGGGAGCTTTTCAAACCTTAATTTCGCAATCTATCCATGCGCCCGACCATCTTCAGATGGCTTTGCGATAGCCCGCACTCAGGCGAGTGGCACAAAAAAACCGGGCCCATTGGGCCCGGCTGATGCATTCTACCACTGATGGTGGCCAGGGAACAATCGCAGGACAGGGTCGGAGTCAGCCAGTCCCCTGGATCCATTCCCCGCAACCACTGCCACCACCACCGGGGGCACGCCCCCAGCCACGGTTAGGGCTGCGCCTTCTTGCCCGTGCTGTCCTTCAGGTAGCGGAAGAAATCACTGTCCGGGTCGACCAGCATGATATCGCCTTTATTGCTAAAGGCATCTTTATAGGCCGTCAGGCTGCGCACAAAACTGTAAAACTCCGGGTTCTGGGTATAGGCAGCAGAGTAGATAGCGGCGGCCTTGGCATCGCCTTCACCACGCAGCAATTCTGCGTCGCGGTAGGCTTCCGCTTCCAGAATAGTGCGCTGGCGGTCGGCGTCGGCTTTAATCACTTCCGCCTGCTCTCTACCCTTGGAGCGATGTTCACGCGCTTCTCGCTGACGCTCGGTGTTCATTCGACTGTACACTGAGTCACTGACCTGATCCGGAAGATCAATACGCTTCACCCGCACGTCCACCAGCTCAATGCCGTAGCGCTCGCGAGTCAGTTTGTTCAGACTTTCGGTCAGGTTTTGCATCAGCTCGTCACGCTCACCGCTGACCACCTCTTGCAGCGAGCGCTCACCGAAACCGTTACGCAAGCCTTCGTTGATGCGCTGGTCCAGCACTCGCACCGCGGTAGCCTCTTCACCGTTGGTGGCGGTGTAGTAGGTGCTGACATCCTTAATGCGCCACTTGGCAAAAGAGTCGACGATCATGCCCTTTTTCTCAACGGTCAGAAAACGCTGAGGGCGTGCATCCAGGGTCAGGATACGACTGTCGAATTTGCGCACTTCGTGCATCAGTGGCAGCTTCACGTGCAGGCCAGGGGGAATATCCGCATTCACCACCTTACCGAACTTCAACAGCACACCGCGCTCAGTTTCATTGATCACATACAGGGTATTGGAAGCCACAAACACAATCAGCAACAGGCCAACGATCAGGCTAAAGACTTTATTGTTCATGATTAACGACCCTCCCGGCGACGTGTCGTCGTGGTAACGCTCTCGCGGCGCAATTGCTCAGCCACCTGATTGCTGATGTCACGGATCATGTCCGGAGTCACCTTGGCGGTACCTACCCGACCTCCTGAGGAGCCAACCATTTTATCCAATGGCAGGTACATCATGTTGTTGCCACCTTCCACATCAATCATCACTTTAGAGCTGTTCGCCATCACTTCCTGCATGGTTTCCAAATAAAGACGTTCGCGGGTAACCTGCGGCGCTTTCTGGTATTCCGCCAACAGTTGTTCAAAGCGTTTCGCTTCACCTTCCGCCTGAGCCACTTTCTGCTCACGGTAAGCGGTTGCCTCTTCGATCACACGCTGTGCGGCACCGCGCGCTTCCGGAATGATACCGTTAGCGTAGGTTTCCGCTTCGTTTTTCAGGCGCTCTTCATCTTCCCGGGCTTTGTTAACGTCATCAAAGGCCGCCTGAACTTCAGCCGGTGGCGTGGTTTCTTCCACGTTCACTTTATCCACTTCGATGCCGGTCTCGTAACTGTTCAGGTAATCCTGCAGCCGCGCCTGGATATCAACGGCGATCTGCTCACGGCCTTCCGTGAGGACTTCGTGCATTTCCGTCGAACCGACCACATGGCGCAGAGCGCTGTCGGTCGCCTGCGCCAGGCTGGCTTCCGGATCGCGAACCCGCAACACAAAACTCTGTGCATCGCCAATCCGGTACTGAACCGACAGGTTCACTTCGACAATGTTGAGATCCTGGGTAAGCATCTCACCGCGGGTGCTGTGTGAACGCACCTTGGTGACATTGACCTTGGTCACGCTGTCGATCAGTGGCGGGTTCCAATGCAGACCGGCGTCTTTCGTCTCAGAGTAAACGCCCAGGCGCAAAATCACAGCGCGTTCCTGTTCGTTGATCTGATAAATACCAAACAGTGCATAAATGACAACCACCGCTACCGCAATCAAGCCCAGAGCAGAAGAGCTTAAGCCCCCACCCTGGGGGCCGCCGCCACCGTTACCACCGCCAAAAATGCCGCCGAGTTTTTCCTGAAACTTTTTCAGCGCTTCATCCAAATCCGGAGGACCATCGTTTCCACGCTTGCCCCCCCATGGGTCTTGATTATTACCACCCGGTTCATTCCAGGCCATAGTAAATCTCCGTTTATTAATTCTGTTCAGCGTTGTGCCAAAATGTGAGTCGATTCTAGCAAAGCTGCTTCAATAATTGTGAACTGCTTTCAACTCAAGTCCGGTATTTAGCAAACTCTTTGATTTTACAGACAAATCTTTACTCTTGCCGACAACTTGACGCCTGCGGACCTCCGCCCCGGTGCCCCAAAAGCCCGTCTGACAACGAGCCTCAAGGCGATCAGCCGGCAGAATGAGACCGCCAGTTCAGGGCGTCAAAGGATAAATGCTCCTGACTGAGGATACGCAATAAATCCGACTTTTGTATGCTCACGGCCAATTCAATGCTGCCATCGCTGGTGTAGTGCTCATCCGTGACCGCATTGTGCTCGTACAATCTGGCGCGCAAGCGCGATTGGGACGGCTCCAGGTACAGGGTTTCCAGTACCCGCTCCTCGCCCAGCAACTCGGTGATCGCATCAAATAATAATTCGACCCCAGTGCCGGTTTGCGCCGACAACCACACGGCCAGCGGTTTGCCCTGATCATCGCGATCGACCCGCGGAGCAAAGCCATCCAGCAAATCAATTTTATTGTAGACACGCAACTGTGGCAGGTCAGCAGCGCCGATTTCTTTCAACACCTCTTCCACCTGCTCAATATTGCGAGCCCGCTCTTCCGCCGGCGCGTCAATCACATGCAGCAGCAAATCCGAGCTGGCGGCCTCTTCCAGAGTCGCTCGGAACGCCTCCACCAGGCGGTGAGGCAAATGGCTGATAAACCCCACGGTATCCGCCAGCACCGCTGAGCCGATACTCGGCAGCTGAATGCGGCGCATGGTGGGGTCCAGGGTGGCAAACAACTGATCCTGGGCATACACCCCCGCCTGGGTAATATGATTAAACAATGTCGACTTGCCGGCGTTGGTGTAGCCAACCAAAGACACCGTGGGCACATCGGCCCGGCGACGTGAACGCCGGCCCTGATCGCGCTGTTTGCGAACCTTCTCCAGGCGCTTTTCGATGGCCTTAATGCGGCCCCGCAATAAACGACGGTCCGTTTCGAGCTGGGTTTCACCCGGCCCCCGCAGACCAATACCGCCTTTCTGGCGTTCCAGGTGCGTCCAGCCGCGAATCAGGCGGGTCGACATATGACGCAACTGCGCCAACTCAACCTGCAGCTTACCCTCGTGGGTGCGGGCACGCTGGGCAAATATATCCAAAATCAGACCGGTGCGGTCAAGCACACGGCATTTGAGCTCTTGCTCTAGATTGCGCTCCTGGCTGGGTGATAAATTGTGATTGAAAATGACCAGCTCAGCGTCGTGCAATTGCACACACTGCTTCAATTCTTCCAGCTTACCCGTGCCGACAAAGTAGCGGGCATGGGGAGTAGAACGTTGACCGGAAATAAAATCGACCGGGTCACCACCTGCGGATAACACCAGTTCTTCAAATTCACGGGGATCATCGGGATCGGTATGTTGGGGAAACTCCAAATGAACCAGCACTGCCAGCTCACCGGAGTCAGGACGGTCAAAGAACAACGACGTACCTCAAAATTTTAGCCTTCGTCCTCTTCGCCTTCACCCTGAGGGTTCAGCATAGGCACACGTACAGCCCGCGAAGGAACAACAGTAGAAATTGCATGTTTGTACACCATCTGGCTGACGGTGTTTTTCAACAGTACGACAAACTGGTCAAAAGACTCAACTTGCCCCTGTAACTTAATGCCGTTAACAAGATAGATGGACACGGGGATGCGCTCTTTGCGCAATACGTTCAAATAAGGGTCTTGTAGACTATGCCCCTTTGACATAATGGTTCTCCTTTATGCTGACTAGCATGGTCAAGCTGCCGAAAATGTCCAATTGCGTCTAATTTCAATCGGGCGCGGCAAATAAATGTTAATAAAAAATGACTATAAAAACTGACTGTGTACCAAACAATCTTCAGTACAGCACTATTATAGGGTCGTTTGGGGTAAAAAGTTCAAAAATTCCTTGAGAAGATCGGATTTTTTGCGAATTTGACCGCCAGTGGTATCGGTATAGAGCCAATTGAGCTGATTCCACCCCCGCAGCCAGGTCAATTGCCGCTTGGCCAGCTGACGGGTGGCCGCCACACCGCGCTCAACCATCTCCTCGTAGCTGCTCTGCCCCGCCAGATAGTCCCACACCTGGCGGTAGCCCACGGCCCGGATGGCCGGCAAATCGGGGACGAGATCACCGCGATCATACAAGCGCTGGACTTCATCCAGAAAGCCCTGCTGCAACATCAGCTCAAAGCGCCGGGCGATTCGCTCGTGCAGCACCGCGCGGTCGTGAGGGGCAATCGCCACCTGCACCACCTGAAAACGCTGATGCAGATCCTGAGCCTGCCGATCCTGCTGCTGGCGCAACTCCGTCATGGTTCGACCCGAAACCCGGAACACTTCCAATGCCCGGCAGATACGCTGGGAGTGATTGGGGTGAATCGCGGCGGCCGTGTCAGGGTCGATCGCTTGCAGCTGTCGGTGAATGGCTGGCCAGCCCAACCGGTCGGCCTCGGCTTCGATGGCTGCCCTGACGGCCGGATCGGCAGCAGGCATGTCTGCAAAGCCTTCCAGCAACGCCTTGAAATACAGCATGGTGCCGCCCACCAGCAACGGAATGCGCCCCTGCGAGACAATGTCGTCGATCTCCCGCAGCGCATCCTCACGAAACTCTGCGGCGGAGTACGGGTCTCCCGGATCGCGAATGTCCAGCAAGCGGTGCGGTGCCAGCGCCTGCTCTTCAGCGCTGGGCTTGGCACTGCCAATATCCATCTGCCGATACACCAGAGCCGAATCCACACTGATCAGCTCCACCGGCAGCAGGTCACGCAAAGCGATGGCAAGATCGGTCTTGCCAGAGGCCGTCGGCCCCATCAGGAAAATCACCAGAGGCTTATGCATTGCCCACCCTCCCACACTTCGGCCACGAGCGCTTACTGACCACGTAAAAACAACTTATCCAGTTCGTCCAGGGTTTGCAGCGTCCAGGTCGGACGACCATGATTACACTGTCCACTGCGCTCGGTCGCTTCCATGTCCCGCAACAGGGCATTCATTTCCGGCAGCGTGAGTTTGCGATTGGCCCGCACCGAGCCGTGACAGGCCATGGTACCGAGAATTTCATTAATGTGATTGTCGATGCGCTTGCTCGACCCGTACTCCACCAGGTCAGACAGAACATCCCGCACCAGCTGCTCAATATTCGCCCGGTTCAAAATTACCGGCACCTGCCGAATCAACAGACTTTCGGGGCCGGCACGCTGCAATTCAAAGCCCAGAGAGCGGAACACCTCATCGTGCTGCTCCGCATAATCGGCTTCCTTCTGGCTGACGGCAATGGTTTCCGGCACCAGCAATGGCTGCGTTTGAATGCCCTGTTCGGCCACGGCCAACTTCATCCGCTCGTAGGTAATACGCTCGTGAGCCGCGTGGGTATCGACAATGATCAGGCCCTGTGCGTTTTCCGCCAGGATATAAATCCCTTTCAACTGGGCAATGGCATAGCCCAGCGGCGGAATGTCGGCATTGCTCTGCTCAAGCTCCGACAGGTTCGCGCCCGCATAAGCTGCCGGGGCCGGCCGGCCATAGAGCTGTTGATAAGCCGGCATCTGCTCCTGCACACCGGGCCCATTGTGAGCAAACCCGCCCGCTGCCTGGCCATGGGTTGCAGCACCGCTTGCTGGCATCTGGCTTTGGTCCCCTTGCGCAGCGCCAAACAACGACGGTCGGAATGACATATGCTCCTGCTGCTTAAACTCCCCCGCAGCGACACCGCTCACCTGAGTCGTCGGCTGCAGTGCCATCTCATGGGAAGCAGACTGCAGCTGATCTTTCGGGCGCACTTCTGCCAGCGCGTGATGCAAGCTGCGGAACAGGAAATCATGAACCATGCGACTGTCACGGAAGCGCACTTCGTGTTTGGTGGGGTGAACATTTACATCCACCGTGGCCGGATTCAACTCCAGGTACAATACAAACGCCGGGTGACGGCCATGAAACAACACATCCTGATAAGCCTGGCGCACCGCGTGGGTGACCAGCCGATCCTTAATCGCCCGACCATTCACATAAAAGTGTTGCAGATCCGCCTGACTGCGGGAAAACGTGGGCAGCGCCACCCACCCCCACAATTTCAAATCGCCGCGCTCAATATCAATGTGAACCGCATTTTCCATAAACGCCGGCCCGCACACCTGGGCCACACGCCGCTCCTGCTCGACCTGCGAATGCGCCGCACGCCAACTGTGAATCACCCGCCCGTTGTGGCGTAAATTAAAACTCACATCAAAACGCGACAGCGCCAGTTTTTTAATGTTGTCTTCTATGCGGTTGAATTCGGTTTTTTCGGTGCGCAGGAATTTACGTCGCGCCGGAGTATTAAAAAACAAGTCCCGCACTTCGACGGTGGTGCCCTGGGGATGCGCCGCGGGAGCCACCTCCGCCTGCATGTCTCGCCCCTCGGCCGTCGCACACCAGCCATTGCTCTCTTCGCCAGTATTGCTGGTCACGGTTAACCGGGACACGGAACTGATACTCGCCAAGGCTTCACCGCGAAACCCCAGGGTCGCGACCGCCTCCAGATCATCCAGCTGGTAAATTTTGCTGGTGGCGTGGCGGCTGAGTGCCAGCGGCAAATCGTCTTTCTCAATGCCACCACCGTTATCACGCACGCGCATTAATTTAATGCCACCATTTTCAATGTCCACATCCAATCGGGTGGAGCCCGCATCCAGGCTGTTTTCCAGCACTTCCTTGATCACCGATGCCGGACGCTCAACCACTTCACCGGCGGCAATCTGGTTCGCCAGTCGCGGGCTGAGTAATTTGATTTTTGACATAACTAAGAAACCTTTCGCGGCCTCACGGGGTAGGCCGGGAATTTAAATAGACCCGCTGAGTACTGTCCACATGAGTTAACACTAGCGCGGTTGAAACCATTGCCGCCCGAAAACCAGGGTGCCGGCAAACACGGAATAAAAACACGATCTTAAAACAGATCGTCAAGACGCCGGTATTTTAAGTTTTTTACCGATTTGAAGAGTACTGCTGCTCATACGATTCACTTTCTGAATATCGCTCACGGACACATCGTAGCGGCGAGCAATCTCACTGAGAGTATCACCCCGGGCAATCACATGTTCGGTGGCACTGCCGCTCGAAGACGGCTTGCCGCCATGTTTTACATAAGCCACATAACTGCCCGCCGGTGGTACCGAATAGAAATGCTCTTTAATCCCTTTAAAAATGGCCCGCGATAAACTTTGACGATAGCCGTGGGTATTCAACTTGCGGGCTTCATCCGGGTTGGAAATGAATCCGGTCTCCACCAGTATACTGGGCACATCCGGTGATTTCAGTACCGCAAAGCCCGCTTGTTCAACATGGTTTTTATGCAATCGCGCCACCGAGTCCATCGACTTCAAGACTCGATCGCCCACCTGCAAGCTGGTCCCCAGCGTGGCGGTCATCGACAGATCCACCAGCACACCGCGCAGCATTTCATCTTTATCGTCCAGACTGACGCTGCCAACACCACCGATCAAATCGGCATCGTTTTCCTGCTGCGCCAGAAAACGTGCCGTTTCAGAGGTGGCGCCCCGGCGGGACAGAGCAAACACCGAGGCGCCATTGGCTTTCGGTTTGGTGAACGCATCGGCATGGATCGAGACAAACAGGTCCGCGCGTTTTTCACGGGCAATGTCTCGGCGTTTGCTCAGCGGAATGTAATAATCCCCGGTGCGCACCAGCTCGGCACGGTAGCCGGGCTCGGCATCAATCATCGCCGCTAACTGCTTGCTGATGGCAAACACCACGTCCTTCTCACGCAGATGCGCTTTGCCGATTTTGGGACCCGACGCACCGGGATCTTCCCCGCCATGACCGGCGTCAATGGCAATCACAATATCGCGCTTGCCATGCTGAACGCTGACCACCTGCTCAAAGGTTTTTTCCACCGCTTTTTGCCGGTCAAACAAATCCACCACCAGGCGGTCACTTTTATCGCCGTGCCTGGGCAGGATAAAGCTCTTCGGCTTGATGTTTGCCGACAGGTCCAGCACCACCCGTAAATCCTTGCCGTTGCGCTGGGCACTGCGCACCTTCCGGATCGGAGAATCGTTCAGTGACAGTTCCGAGAAGTTCGCTTTCAAGCGGGCATTCTCCAGATCAATCACCAGCCGCGAGGGATTGCTGAGGCTGAACACCTTGTGTTCAACCGTGGCACTGAGATCAAACACCAGACGGGTGTGATCGGGTGCACGCCACATACGCACACTTTCCACCTCTGACACCGCGCTGGCCTCACCACTGAAGAGCACTGGCAACAGCATCAGAAAACAGAGAGATAATCTTTGCACCCATCGACTCGGAGGGTTCACCGCCATCATTGCCCAATTCATTCCTGTTTACAGCCAATCCTGTTTATTGTTGTTCGACTTACCGTCCATGCACTTTCAACTGTCGCAGCACCTTTCTGTCCTTTATACCTTGCGCTTGTCAGGCCCTTTGCGGTTGCCGGTCTCGCTGTTTGCTGTCCACACCTGCTAAGTATCGGCTATCGACTAACGTTACCGCCAATTGACGGCGGTTTAAAGCACTGTGTTTACTTTTCAAACACCAACGCGTCCACGAGGGACTGCCCCCTGGGAGTCTGTGCCAGCACGCTCAGGTGACGACCGGGAGGCTTCGCCGTCAGGGTCACGACCACATCCGCGACCGGCAAATAACCCTCCCCGCGACTGGGCCACTCCACCAGACACACACACTGGCCGGTAAAATAATCCCGGATTCCCATGTATTCCAGCTCTTCCGGATCGCCCAAGCGATACAGGTCAAAGTGATACACCGGCGTCGGCTCAAACTCATAGGGTTCAACCAGCGTATAGGTGGGGGACTTAACCGCGCCTGAATGACCAAACGCTCGCAACACCCCTCGGCTCAAGGTGGTTTTACCGGCACCGAGATCCCCCTGTAAAAACATAACCGCGCCGCCTTGCGCCGCCTGCCCGAGAGCCCGACCGGCGGCCACGGTGGCCGCTTCATCGCCCAGATAGCGTTCCAGTAACTGACGTTCAGAATTCACGTTCAAGCCTCTCCCTAGGCCATCTGGCTGTTCAGCAGCTGACGCAGATAGGGCATCAGGTCCGTCGCCAACAAGCCCCGCTGACCGTTTTCTTCAGCCGCCAAATCCGCCGCGGTGCCGTGCAAACACACCGCCAATTTGGTCGCGGAGCAGGGTTCAAGTCCTTGCGCCAACAGCCCACCGATAACGCCACTGAGCACATCGCCCATGCCGCCCGATGCCATGCCCGGATTGCCCACATTGGCCACGCTGAGGCTGCCGTCTGCTGCGGCAATGACGGTACCCGCCCCTTTCAATAGCACCGTACCGCCAAAACGGCTCTGCAATTGCTTGGCCGCCGCATACCGGTCTTTCTGCACCTCGCCTGTGGAGCACCCCAGCAAGCGAGCGGCTTCACCCGGATGCGGCGTCAGGATCCAGTTATCACGGTGGGTGGTATTGGCCAGCACACGGCCTTCGGCCAGCAGATTGAGGCCGTCGGCATCCAGCACCATCGGCAAGCCACTGGCGACCGCCTGCTGCAGCATCTGCTCAGACCAGGGCGTGCGCCCCAACCCCGGGCCCAACACCAGCACCGACGGCCGCTGTAGCAAAGGCTCCAGTGCCTGCCCCGAAGGCACCCCCAGTACCATCAGCTCTGGGCGCCGGGCAATGATGGCGGACACATGCTCCGGCTGGGTGGCCACACTGGTCAGGCCCGCCCCCATACGAGCAGAAGCCTCACCCGCCATCGCTGCCGCGCCGGCATATCCGATGTCGCCGCCAATCACCATCACATGGCCAAAATTCCCCTTGTGCGCGTCTTCGTCACGATCTGACAGCTGTTTCAACAGCTGGTTCAGTTGCAAACGCTCAACGCTGGCGGCCTGGGTCCGCAGCACCTCCACCGGCACGTCCAAATCGGCAAACAGCAGCTCTCCGGTCAGTGCGGGGCCTCTTGCGGTCAACAAGCCCTGTTTCAAGCCGATAAAACTTACCGTCACATCGGCTTTAACCGCCACACCCAGCTCGCGCCCGGTATCTGCGCACAAGCCCGACGGCAAATCCACCGCCAGCACCGGTGCCCCCGAATTGTTCAGCCACGCAATGGCCTGCTGAAAAGCACCGTGCACGTCACCTTTGAGGCCCGTGCCCAGCATGGCGTCCACCACCACCCCGCTGAAGCCCTGACTCTCCTGCAAAGGTTGCATGATGACACCTTCACGGCGGGCAAATTCGTAAGCGGTGCGGGCATCACCCTGCAACTTATCCGGATCCGCCACGTAGATGACGGTCACCGGGATTCGACGCTGGGCGGCGAGAGCGGCAATCACATAGCCATCGCCACCATTATTGCCGGCGCCACACAGAACGGTTATCTGCTCCGGCTCTGGCCAGCGTTCCAGCAAGGCCGTGAAGGCCGCGCGCCCGGCGCGTTTCATCAGGTGGATGCCGGCAATCCCGTGCTCCTCAATGGCACATCGATCCAGCTCCCGCACCTGCTCTGCACGGTAGAGATCCGCCGGTAAAATCCGGGAATAGGGAACGGTTACAGAAGAAGATGGCGCGTCTGACATGTAGTGCTCTCGAAATTGCGGTAAATGTGGGAGAATTATACACATTTACCAGACCCTTAGGCGTGTGCTCAGGGGTTGCTGACCCAATGAATTTTTAACCATGCCAGAGAATTCGCCAACGTACCCGCCCCAATTTCTCGACACCCTGGCCGCCGACATCAAACGGTGGGGCCGGGAGCTGGGTTTTCAACAGATCGGTATCACCGATGTCGATCTGCGCTCAGAAGAACCGCGCCTGAAAGAATGGCTGTCAAAAGGTTATCAAGGTGACATGACCTGGATGGGCGAACACGGCAACAAACGCTCGCGCCCGGAACAATTGCTGCCCGGCACCCAGCGGGTCATCTGCGCCCGACTGGATTACCTGCCCGCCGACACCGAGCAGATCCGGGTATTGAAAGACGCCGACAAAGCCTACGTCTCACGCTACGCCTTAGGGCGCGACTACCACAAGCTGATCCGCAAGCGACTGAGTCAGCTGGCCCAGCGCATCGAAGCTGCAGTGGCGCCGTTTATTCCGGCGGCCTGGCCCTCCGCTGACACGCCCTCCACGGCGAGCCGCGACGCAACCGAAACCAGCCTGAGCCTTCAGCAGCGCGCGTTTGTCGACAGTGCCCCGGTATTGGAGCGCCCCCTGGCCGCCAAAGCGGGACTCGGCTGGGTGGGAAAACACACCCTGTTGCTCAACAGTCAGGCCGGCAGCTGGTTTTTCCTCGGCGAGGTGTTCACCAGCGTGCCCCTGCCGCTGGACGAGAGCCTGGAAACCAACCGTTGCGGCGATTGCCAGGCCTGCCTGAAAGTCTGTCCCACGGATGCCTTCCCGCGCCCCTACCAGCTGGATGCACGGCGCTGTATTTCCTACCTCACCATTGAAAACAAGGGCGCGATTCCCACTGAGTTCCGCGAGCCTATGGGCAACCGGGTGTTTGGCTGTGACGATTGCCAGGCCATTTGTCCATGGAACAAGTACGCCGCCTTTTCCCGGGAAGACAGTTTTACGCCCCGGCACGCACTGGATCGCAGCGACCTGACCACCCTGTTTCAGTGGACCGAAGCCGAGTTCCTGAGCAACACCGAGGGCTCAGCCATTCGCCGTATCGGCTACGAGCGCTGGCTGCGCAATCTCGCCGTCGGCCTGGGCAACGCCCCCACCAGCGACTCGGTGGTCAGCGCTCTGCGGCAAAAACGGGATTACCCTTCGCCTCTGGTGCAAGAGCATGTAGAGTGGGCATTGCAGCAGCACGACAACCCCGGGCGCCGCCGGCGTCGTAAAATCAAAGCACGCCCGGAGCAGGACACCCCCAGCCGTTAACACCGTGCAGCCACTGATCGCCGTCACCACATTAACTGGTCACAACATCGCCTGAAGGAAACCGCCCCGCTTATGAGCACGCCACAAACCCCGACCTCCGCAACGCCTCATGTGCGCGAAGCCTTTGGCCTGCAGATCCTCAAAAACACGCACCCGGACATTCGACGCCTGAAACGCGAAGGCGGCGATGCCGCCCTGCACGGCAATAAATTCTGGAAAGCCACCTACCTGTTGATGGACTACCTGACGGAGTGCCCTCCGGATCCGGGCTGTCGCATTCTCGAACTGGGCTGTGGCTGGGGGCTCGGCGGCATCTATTGCGCCAAAGAGTTCGGCGCAGAGGTCATTGCCCTGGACGCTGACGACAGCGTCTTTCCGTACCTCGAGCACCACGCCGAACTCAACGGGGTCGAGATCGACACCGTGCAGATGCGCTTTGAAGACATCACCGTCGAGCAACTGGAACAGTTTGACATGATCATCGGCGCCGACATCTGTTTCTGGGACAGTCTGGTCAAGCCAGTACGGGAGCTGATTGGCCGAGCCATGGACGCCGGGGTCGAACGGGTCCTGCTCACCGATCCCGGCCGCCCCACCTACCGCCAGGTGGCCGAGCACTATGCCCACACGCTGGATGCGGTGTTCAGCGACTGGGATGTGCCCGAGCCCCACAACGCCTGGGGGCTGGTGCTGGACGTCTACAACACCTGAGCGTTAGCCGGCACCCGGCCGTTCAGTGCTTGAGATCGCCCCGCGGGTCGTCATCGGCTTAAGCTTATGGCTGGATAAACGTCGCCCGGTAGTGACGCAGCTCCTCAATGGAATCCTTGATATCTTCCAGCGCCAGATGCGCACCGGTTTTCTTTACACCGGCCAACACCTCAGGCTTCCAGCGGCGCGCCAGCTCCTTCAGCGTGCTGACGTCCAAATTGCGATAGTGGAAGTAGGCTTCCAATTTAGGCATGTAGCGCGCCAGAAAACGCCGATCCTGACAGATGGAATTGCCGCAAATGGGGGACTTCCCGGCGGGCACCCACTGCTGCAGGAACTCTATGGTGGCCTGCTCCGCCTGTTCGCTGCTGACCTCGCTGGCCAGCACCCGTGCCGTTAAACCCGACTTGCCATGCTGGCGGGTGTTCCACTCGTCCATGGCGTTCATGGTCGCCTCGGACTGGTGGATGGCATACACCGGACCTTCCGCCAGGATGTTCAACTCGGCGTCGGTGACGATCGTGGCAATCTCAATAATCACATCCGAATCCGGCAGCAGGCCCGTCATTTCCAGATCAATCCAGATCAGGCGATCGTCTTTGTTCTCTTCGGTTTTCTTCTTTTCACTGCTCATCATACTTAAATCCGCTACTTAAAATTTCTAAATCCACTACAATGCCCAAGGTTTTCGCATTCACCGGATCTCGGCCAACGTTATTCACCCTGCGCCACGATTCAGCACGGTGAGCGATGCGCACACCCCTATATATTAGTTTCTTACTATAACAGTTAACCAATGGTTATGACTTCATGAGCAAACGCAAACTGACCCGCCGCCAGAGCTGGCGCATCCAAAAAGTTCAGGATGAGCGCGCCGCGCGAGCCGCCAAGCGGGAAGTCAAAGCTCAGGAGAAAATCCAGGAAGGCGACCTGGGTCCCGAACAACACGGACTGGTCATTGCCCACTATGGCACGCAGGTGCTGGTGGAGGCCACCGATGGCGACAATCTGGGGCAGGTACAACGCTGCCACATGCGCGCCAACCTGGGGTCGCTGGTGACCGGCGATCAGGTGGTGTGGCGCAGTGGCGTTCCGCTGGGCGTCATTGTCGCGGTACTGCCACGACACTCCGAACTGAGCCGCCCGGACCCGTACGGCGATATGAAGACCGTGGCCGCCAACATTGACCGTATCGTGATTGTCATCGCGCCCTACCCGGAGCCTTACGGCAATCTCATTGACCGCTATCTGGTGGCGGCGGAATCCCTTGATATTCAGCCCATCATTCTGCTCAATAAAATCGATCGCATTGATGACACCAACCGCCAGCGGCTGGAGGAAATGCAAGCGCGCTACACCGCCCTTGGTTACGAGTGGCTCAACGCCTCCACCAAGACCGAAGCGGGCCTCAGCGAACTGATCGACTACCTGACCCACTACACCAGCGTGTTTGTCGGTCAGTCCGGCGTCGGTAAATCGTCACTGATTAATATGCTGCTGCCGGGCGAAAATCTCAAGGTCGGCGAACTGTCTGAGATCAGTCAGCAAGGTACCCACACCACGACCACCGCACACCTGTTTCATTTTCCCGCCGGGGGCCATTTGATCGACTCCCCGGGGATTCGCGAATTCGGACTGTGGCACATGGATGAACAAAGCCTGCTGGAAGGGTTTGTCGAATTCCGCCCCTTCCTGGGCCACTGCAAATTCCGCGATTGCGCGCATCAGACCGAGCCCGGCTGCGCCATTCAAAAAGCCCTGGAAGATGGCGACATCAGCCCGGTGCGCATGGCCAGCTTCCGCTACATCCTGTCCACCCTGGAGCAGGACGGACGCTGATCCTGGCGTCGTGGGAACCCCGTCAGCGACACCGACCCCAGCGCGGGTCAAATCGCTGACCAAACCACAGACCCAACACCTGACCCAACATCTGGAAAGGGCCACAACATCGGCACTATCCAGTACAATAGCCACCTATTAGCCCATGAACGGCGGTTGAGCGAATCTCAGCCCCACCCCTTCAGACTGTTGCCGGAGTCCTCTATGACATCCCCGCTTATGCCCTTACTCATCGAGCCCGAAGAGCTGCAGGCGCAACTCAATAACCCTGCCATTGACTCGGCCAAGTTGCTGGTCGTGGACCTGTGCAGTGAAGAGAGCTACCACCGTGGCCACATTCCCAGTGCCGTGCACGTGTCTCCCAAAGCGCTGGTGTGCGGACAGCCGCCGGCCCCCGGGCGCATTGCTGAGCTGCCGCAGCTGGAAGCCCTGTTTGAATCTCTGGGGCTGACCGCCGACACGCATGTGGTGGCCTACGATGATGAGGGCGGTGGCTGGGCCGGGCGCTTCATCTGGACGCTGGACGCCATTGGCCACCCCCATTACTCCTACCTCAACGGTGGCATTCAGGGCTGGCGCAGCGCCGCACTGCCTCAATCCACGGCGCAGGAAAGCCGCACGCCGGTGAAGCAACAGCTCAGCCTGGACCCCCAAGTGGTGATTGAAATTGCCGACATCCTGCCACTGCTGGGCCAACCCGGCTTTGCCGTGTGGGACGCCCGCGCACCACAAGAGTATCGCGGCGAGAAAGTGCTGGCCCAGAAAGGCGGTCACATACCCGGCGCCATTAATTGTGAGTGGACCAGCATGATGGACCCCAGCCGCGACCTGCGAATCCGCGAAGATGCCCTGGCACAACTGAACGCGCTGGGCTTAAACGATCAACAGCAGATCATCACCCACTGTCAAAGCCACCACCGCTCAGGGTTTACCTACCTGCTGGGCAAAATTCTCGGCTTTAACATCAAGGGCTATCACGGCTCCTGGTCGGAGTGGGGCAATCACCCGGACACACCGGTGGAGCGATAAGCGCGAGTGGCGAGTCACCCCAGGGTGCCCTCTCTGGCTGCGCCATTCACCTTGGGCGAGTGGCGAGTCATTTTCAGAGACTGTCGCCTGGCAATCCAGGTATCGCACTTATTAAACCTAAAAATTTACCTTAATGACAACAAGACCCCAACATGAAAGATAAACTCTTTATTGCTTTTCAGTACCTGGTACCCCAGCACGCCCTGTCGCGCATGGCCGGCTGGCTGGCCAACACCTCCATTGGCTGGATCAAAGACCCGTTTACCCGCTGGTTTGTCAATCGCTACGACATCAACATGAGCGAAGCGGTGGAGACCGACCCCTGTGCCTACGACACCTTCAACGATTTTTTTACCCGCGCACTCAAAGCCGAAGCCCGGCCCATTTGTGACGAAGAAAAGACCTTTGTGTGCCCGGCCGACGGAGCCATCAGCCAGATCGGCGACATCGAAAACGGCCGTATTTTTCAGGCCAAGGGCCAGAATTACAGCCTGCTGGAGCTGGTCGGAGGCGATGCGCAAACCGCCAAACCTTTTGAAGACGGCAAGTTTGCGGTGGTGTATTTGTCACCCCGCGACTATCACCGGGTGCACATGCCGCTGGCCGGCACCCTGAAAAGCATGACCCACGTGCCCGGAGACCTGTTTTCCGTGAATGACACCACCGCCGACAATGTACCGCGCCTGTTTGCCCGCAATGAACGCGCTGTGTGCATGTTCGACACCGAGGCCGGTCCCATGGCGGTGATTCTGGTGGGGGCCATGATTGTGGCCAGTATTGAGACGGTCTGGGCCGGCCAGGTAACCCCTGAGCCACGCACCATCCGCACCACCCATTACGATGGCAGCCAGACTTTCCGTTACCAGACGGGAGAAGAAATGGGGCGCTTCAAGCTGGGGTCAACCGCGATTGTGCTGTTTGGTAAAGACGCCATCGACTGGAGCGAAGATTTTGCCGCAGGCTCCGCCACCCTGATGGGTGAAAAGATGGGCTCGATACGCTAAACGAGTCACGGGCCCTGTCGGAAGGGCCCGTGACCGAAGAATGGCTTGTTGCTTAACGGCTGGCTCGCCACTCAACAACGTGGCTGATCGCGTCAAACGTTACTTTCGTTTGAGGAAGGAAAACAGACCTTTTACCTTGCCCACTCGCTCGTGTTGGGCCAGGTAAAGATCGCGGATGCGCTCAATGTCCACATCAAAACTGCCCGGCTCCAAATCCTGAGCAATTTCAATCTTGTCCACTTCGTGAAAACTCATCTTGCCGCTGTCCACCAGAGCCTGCTTGCGGCGGTCATCTTCGGCCAGATCCAGGGGAATCGGGGAGCTGAGCGGGTTTTTATAGGAGTCCAATACCACCACGACCTTGGGCTTGAGGCGGCGCTCAAAATTTTGCTCCACCACCACGGCCACTTCACCGGTGTTCAGCTCCACCAGGGTGCCGGTGGGATAAAGCCCGATGGCACGAATGAATTCCACCACCAATTCTTCCTGGAACTCCCTGTCCCGGTGCTCATAGAGTTTTGCCACCGCCTTGGAAGGCGACAGGGGAAAGCGTTCGCCACGGGGGTTCGTGGTTTCATCGTAATAGGTGACAATGCCGGCGATTTTACCCAGTAGGGGGATCTTGTCGTCGCGCAACTGCTGCGGAAAGCCACTGCCATTGACCCGCTCACAATGGTGTTTCACCACGGAAATCACGCGAGGCTCAACTCCCGGAGTTTTGCGCAGAATCGCGACCCCCTTCTCCACAAAGGTTTGGTATTCACGTTCTTCCGCCGGATTGCGGCTGGCTTTTTCCAACAGCACAGGAGCGATGGTGGCCTTACCCACGTCCTTGAGCAGTACGCCCATGGCCAGTACGTCCAGATCTTTTTTGGCCATGCCAATATGGCGCCCAAAAATAATGGCCCACACCGCCGACCGCACCGAGTGGCTGTAGGTGTGCTCATCCACTTCTTTGACCCGCGACAACCAGGTAAAAGCATCCGGGTTGCGCAACACACTGTCGACCATCTGGCCGGCAACGCGCTTGGTCTCCTGAGCGGGAACGGTGCCGCCGCTGCCCAGCTGCTGGATGACCTCACCCACCGACTTAAACACCGCCTGGTGCAGTTGACGGGCGTTGTTAACCTCCTCGCTGAGAGGCACTTTTTCGTTATAAACGTCACGGCGAATTTTAAGCGGGGCGACGTCAACTTTCGGCTTGTTGGTGCGGGGAGCCACCGAGCCCCTGGGACCCGCAGTGGCTTTGACCAGCGTTTTTAACTTGGCAGCGACCGAACCGGAGCCTTTGGAGACGTCAATATAGACGTGTTTGCAGTGTGCTTTCAGCTCGCGAATTTCTTCCGCTTCACGAATATAGAAGCCCTGCAATGGAAAAGGCGTTTGTGTCCACGGGCGATCCAGCCCCGAGACAAACATCCCCACCATCAGATCGTTTACATCTACTTTGACTTGTTTCACGCCCACTGCAACAACCCCGTCGCCCATGCGGTACTACTCCTGTTCTCCCACAACTTACCCACGTCGAGTATACAGTGAGTCCAATTCACCCCTAATCTACCCGTTCACAATTTAACCCATATGGTTAGCCCCCGAGAAAGCCATCACTCACCACATTAAGCTGAAACCACACCAAGTATAGCGATAATCCTCAAAAAACACATTTTCGCGCCATTGCAAAGCCGTTGGTCAACGACGGCCGCAGAGCACACCAGGCCACACCGCTAGAGCGGCTGTTGGCGGCCCGCCCCCCACTCAGCAAGCGGCACCCGCGGCCGAGCTGAAAACCCACGCTTGCCGACCTTGAGGCGTTGCTGGGGTCTCTCTCGCTAGCCCTGGTGATATTGCCCCGACAGCTCATGCACCGCCTCAAAAAAGGCACCGGCGTGGGCCGGATCCACTTCCGGCGTCACGCCGTGACCCAAATTAAAGACGTGCCCGGAGCCCGGGCCATAGCTCTTCAGGATGGTCGCCACCTCAGCGCGAATACGTTGCGGCTGCGCGTACAAAACCGCCGGGTCCATGTTGCCCTGTAACGCCACCTTGTTACCGACACGAGCCCGGGCGGAGCCGATATCCGTGGTCCAGTCCAGTCCCAGAGCGGTGGCACCGGAATCGGCCATAGATTCCAACCATTGACCGCCACCTTTGGTGAACAGAATCACCGGCACCTGACGCCCGTCATGCTCTTTAATCAAACCGTCGATGATGCGCTGCATCGGCTTCAGGGAAAACTCCTGATAGGCATTATGGCTCAACGCACCGCCCCAGGAATCAAAAATCTGTACCGCCTGCGCTCCAGCCAGAATCTGCTGGTTCAGGTAATCGGTAATAGACAGCACCAGCTTATCCAGCAAAACATGCAACACTTCGGGCTGATCGTACAGCATGGCTTTGGTGCGACGATAATCTTTCGAGGAACCCCCTTCCACCATGTAGGTTGCCAGAGTCCAGGGGCTGCCGGTAAAACCAATCAGGGGCACGCGGCCGTTCAGTTCGCGGCGGATGGTGGCTACCGCGTCCACCACATAAGTCAGGTCTTTGCGGGTATCGAGCACCGGCAGCGCCTCTATGTCAGCGGCCGTGCGGACGGTTTTTTTAAAGCGTGGCCCCTCCCCGGTTTCAAAATACAGCCCCAACCCCATGGCATCCGGGATGGTGAGAATGTCCGAGAACAGAATCGCCGCATCCAGCTGTGGGTAGCGGTCCAAAGGCTGCAAGGTGACCTCACAGGCGCGCTCCGGATTCATGCACAAACTCATGAAATCGCCAGCTTCCGCGCGGGTGGCGCGGTATTCCGGCAGGTAGCGCCCCGCCTGGCGCATCATCCATACAGGTGTCACGTCCACTGGTTGCTTCAACAATGCACGTAGGAAACGATCATTTTTTAATTCGGTCATGGAGCCTCTGCAAGCCGTTACTGCTAATTGAATAAGTTACTGCAAATTGAATAAGTTACCGCGAAGAGTTTCATACCTTACTGCGCAGCAAGAATGACGGCTCTTCAGAAATGCCGGCATTGTACGCGATTTGACCGGCCAAGTCTTATGGCGAAACCTATCCAGGTCTTAGGACCAAAACTATCCAGCCTTATGAGGTAACCTATGGCGATCATTAACCGCACCCTCAAAGCCCTCAGGCTGGCCGGGACGGCAGAGCCCGATAAAGCGCAGCCGCCTGGTTTCGCCCCCGGCTTGTGACCACGCACAAAAAACCCCGCACTTAGGCGGGGTTTTCAGGCGGTTGTTGTCGCTCAAGACGCGGGGCAATCACACCTCCAGATAATCCAGAATGCCTTCGGCGGCTTCTCGACCTTCCCAGATGGCGGTTACCACCAGATCTGAGCCGCGCACCATATCACCACCGGCAAACACCTTGGGATTGGACGTCTGAAATTTGAACGCCTGCTGCTCCGGGGCTTCGACACCCCCCCAGTCGTTGACATTGATGCTGTGATCCGCAAACCAGGCCTCAGGGCTCGGGCGGAAACCAAACGCGATCAACACCAAGTCCGCCGGTAAAATTTCCTCACTGCCCGGAATGGGTTCAGGACGACGGCGGCCATTTTCGTCCGCCTCACCCAGCTGTGTGGTCACCACCTTCACCCCTTCAACCTTGTCTTCGCCGACAATGGCGATAGGCTGACGGTTGAACAAAAACTCAACCCCTTCTTCACGCGCATTCGCCACTTCGCGCTTGGAGCCCGGCATGTTGTCCTCGTCACGGCGATAAGCACACGACACCGATTCAGCCTGCTGGCGAATGGAAGTGCGGTTACAGTCCATCGCGGTATCACCGCCACCGAGCACCACCACTTTTTTGCCTTCAACACTGATAAAGTCACTGGGGTTCTTTTCAAAGCCCAGGTTGCGGTTCACGCTGGAGACCAGGAACGGCAGCGCATCATAAACGCCCGGCAGATCCTCACCGGGGAAGCCGCCCTTCATGTAATTGTAAGTGCCCATGCCCATGAAAACGGCGTCATACTCACTGAGCAGCTCTTCCATGGAAACGTCTTTGCCGATCTCGGTATTGAGGCGAAACTCAATACCCATCTCGGTAAAAATTTCGCGGCGACGAACCAGCACCGACTTTTCCAGCTTGAATTCAGGAATACCAAACGTCAGCAGACCACCGATTTCCGGGTAGCGATCAAACACCACCGGCTTGACCCCATTGCGCACCAGGACATCCGCACACCCCAGCCCGGCAGGCCCGGCACCAATGACAGCAACCTTTTTATCGGTCCAGACCACCGAGGACATGTCTGGCTTCCAACCCATGGCAAACGCAGTATCGGTAATGTACTTTTCCGCATTGCCAATGGTCACCGCACCAAAGCCGTCATTTAGGGTACACGCACCCTCGCACAAGCGATCCTGTGGACACACCCGGCCGCACACTTCAGGCAGAGTATTGGTTTGATGACTTAACTCAGCAGCTTCAAAGATGTTGCCCTCGGAAATCAACTTCAACCAATTAGGAATAAAGTTGTGAACCGGACACTTCCATTCACAGTAAGGGTTACCACACTCAAGACAGCGATGAGACTGGTTAGCCACCTGCTCTTCACTGAATGGCTGATAAATTTCCACGAACTCGGTTTTACGAGTTTCGATTGCCTTTTTGTTGGGGTCCTGTCGACCCACATCCAAAAACTGAAAGTTATTGTGTAAGCGGTCAGCCATAAATTCTATCTCTAATTACGTTCGTTGCCGTTAAACCTGTTTGTTGTCGCTGAAACCGGGGCTTGTTGTCGTTCACGGTGATCACTTTCACCGTGCTTTACACCACGCAAATGGCGTCACGACACATAGATATAACCAAGCCCCCAGCGCAACAGCGCAGTTTATTCGCCGCGCTGCTTGACGTTATCCAACAGCTGGCCCAGGCCTGCCGCTTTCGGTTTAACCAACCAGAATTTACCAATGAAATCGTCGAAGTTATCCAGTAACTTCTGGCCCCAGGCACTGCCGGTTTCCGCGACAAATTCCTCGATCACACCGCGCAAGTGGTTGCGATGCGCTTCCAGTGCTTCCCGGTTAATGCGATGAATTTCAATCAGCTCGTGATTGTACTTGTCCACAAAAGTGTTGTTCTGATCCAGTACGTAAGCGAAGCCGCCGGTCATACCCGCACCAAAGTTCACCCCGGTTTCACCCAGCACAGTCACAATACCGCCCGTCATGTACTCACAACAGTGGTCACCCGCACCTTCGACAACTACATGGGCGCCGGAGTTACGTACACCGCAGCGCTCACCAGCGCTGCCGGCCGCAAACAATTTACCACCCGTGGCACCGTACAAACAGGTGTTGCCCATGATGCTGGTTTCATTGGAAGCGAACTCCGACCCCTGTGGCGGACGCAGGACAATCTTGCCGCCCGCCATGCCTTTACCCACGTAGTCGTTGGCATCACCTTCCAGATACAGCTCCAGTCCACCGGCGTTCCAGACCCCAAAGCTCTGCCCGGCAATACCGGTAAGATTGAGCTTGATCGGCTTGTCGGCCATCCCCTGATTGCCATAGCGCTTGGCGATTTCACCACTGATGCGCGCCCCAATTGAGCGATCACAGTTGGTGATGTGGAACGAGAACTCGCCCCCGGTTTTGCCGTCGATAGCCGGCAACAACTCTTTCACCATGCGCTCGGCACACTCACCTTTATCGTAAGGCTCATTACGCTCTACCGCACAAATTTGTGGTTTGCTGTCGAGCAGGTCATCGGTGTAGATAATCGGCGTCAGATCCAGCTTGGCCTGCCTTTCGGTCCTGCCGTCAATGCACTCCAACAGATCCACCCGGCCCACCAGCTCTTCGATGCTACGCACCCCCAGACGGGCCATCCACTCTCGCGTTTCTTCAGCGACAAATTTGAAGAAATTCATCGCCATATCGACGGTGCCGATATAGTGCTCATCGCGCAGCTTGTCGTTCTGGGTCGCAACACCGGTCGCACAGTTGTTCAGGTGGCAAATGCGCAGGTATTTACAGCCCAGCGCCACCATCGGCGCGGTACCAAAACCAAAGCTTTCAGCGCCCAAAATGGCCGCTTTCACGACGTCCAGGCCCGACTTCAGGCCGCCGTCGGTCTGCACCCGCACCTTATCCCGCAAATCGTTCGCCCGCAGGGTCTGGTGGGTTTCACTCAGGCCCAGCTCCCAGGGGGATCCGGCGTAGCGAATCGACGTCAACGGACTTGCCGCGGTACCGCCGTCATAACCGGAAATGGTGATCAGATCCGCGTAGGCTTTCGCCACACCGGCTGCGATGGTGCCGACGCCAGGGCGGGACACCAGTTTCACCGACACCAGCGCATCGGGGTTCACCTGCTTGAGGTCATAGATCAGCTGAGCCAGATCCTCAATGGAATAAATGTCATGGTGTGGCGGCGGAGAAATCAGCGTCACGCCCGGCACCGAGTAACGCAGACGGGCAATCAGGCTGTTAACCTTGCCACCGGGCAGCTGTCCACCCTCACCGGGCTTGGCGCCCTGAGCGACTTTAATCTGCAGTACTTCGGCATTCACCAGATAATGCGGCGTCACACCAAAGCGACCGGACGCGATCTGCTTGATCTTGGACACCTTGTTGGTGCCAAAACGCACGGGGTCTTCACCACCTTCACCGCTGTTGGAGCGGCCACCTAAGGTGTTCATGGCCTGCGCCAACGCTTCATGCGCTTCCGGCGACAAAGCACCCAGCGACATCGCTGCCGAGTCAAAGCGACGCACGATGGACTCCATCGGCTCCACTTCACTCAGATCCACTGGCTGCACACCTTCTTTCAGCGCCAGCAGGTCGCGCAAGGTAGCCGTCGGGCGAGTGTTGACCAGTTCGGCGTAATCCCGCCAGGCGGAGTAATCCCCACTTTTAACGGCTTTTTGCAGGGCCTGCACCACGTCCGGATTGAACGCGTGGTACTCCTCGCCGTGGACATACTTCAGCAACCCGCCCTGATTAATCGGCTTGCGAGCGTGCCAGGCGAGCTTGGCCAGGGCTTTCTGATCTTTTTCAATATCGACAAAGCCGGCGCCCTGTATGCGGCTGGGCGTGCCCGCAAAGCACAAATCAATGACCTTGCTGTCGAGACCAATGGCTTCAAACAATTGCGCACCCCGGTAGGAAGCAACGGTTGAAATCCCCATTTTGGACAAGATTTTCAGCAGCCCTTTGTTCAGGCCTTTGCGGTAATTACTGTAGGCAGATGACGCATCCAGCAGCAGCTCACCGGTACCGATCAATTCATTGATCACCTGATAACTGAGGTACGGATAGACCGCGGTCGCCCCGTAGCCAATCAGCGCCGCCAAGTGGTGAGAGTCACGCGCCGTCGCCGTCTCAACAATGATGTTGGAATCACAGCGCAACCCGGACTGAGTCAGACTGTGATGCACCGCGCCCGTGGCCAGCAAACCGTGAATCGGCAGTTTGCCTGACTCAATGGCCCTGTCCGACAGCACAATCAACACCTTGCCGCTCTTAACCGCGGCCTCAACCGACTGCACCAGTGCCTGGATGGCCTGCTCCAGATTCTGCGTTTCAGGGTCATAGCTCAAATCGAACACCTGGGCTTCATACCCCGGGCGATCAAAATTCAGCACGGCCTGATATTTGGCCGGCGATAACACTGGCGACGTGAGGATCACACGATCGGCATGGGCAGCGGTCTCATCATAGACAGACAGCTCACGTCCCAGGCAGGTCTCCAGCGACATGACAATGGCTTCGCGCAACGGATCAATGGGCGGGTTCGTCACCTGGGCGAACTGCTGCCGGAAATAATCGTAGACACTGCGCTCTTTCTCGGACAGTACCGCCATCGGCGTATCGTCACCCATCGAGCCAACCGCTTCCTGCCCCCCTTCGGCCAATGGACGCAACACCTGATCCCGCTCTTCAAACGACACCTGAAACATCTTCATATAGCTTTTCAGGTCTTCGCGGGCCATGGGCGCATCCGCTTTCTCGGCACCCAGGGTCGCTTCGATGCGCGTCGCCTTTTCGCTCAGCCACTGCTTGTAAGGCTTGCCGCCTTTGAGCAGCTTGTCCACGTCTTCGGTGTGGAACAACTGGCCGGTTTGCGTATCAACCGACAAAATCTGACCGGGCCCAAGACGCCCCTTGGCCACCACATCTTCCGGCTTGTAGTCGTAAGTACCCACTTCCGACGCAACGGTGATGAAATCGTCCTTGGTGATCACCCAGCGGGAAGGGCGCAAGCCATTGCGATCCAGAGTACACACCGCATAACGGCCGTCTGTGATCACCAGGCCAGCCGGGCCATCCCAGGGCTCCACGTGCATGGAATTGTATTCGTAGAAGGCCCGCAGATCCGGGTCCATGTGCTCAACGTTTTGCCAGGCGGGTGGCACCAGCATACGAATGGCCCGGTGCAATTCCATGCCCCCGGTCAGCAACACTTCCAGCATGTTATCGAGACTGGAGGAATCGGAACCGGTGCGGTTGACCAATGGCGTCACTGCGCTCAATTCCGGCAGCAACTCCGTCTGGAATTTCGGCGTGCGCGCCACTGACCAGTTGCGGTTGCCCATGACGGTGTTGATTTCACCATTGTGGGCCAACATCCGGAACGGCTGAGCCAGCGGCCACTGTGGCGTGGTGTTGGTCGAGAAGCGCTGGTGGAAGACACAAATGGCCGTTTCCAGATCCGGGTTATCCAGATCCAGAAAGAATTTGGGCAGGTCCACCGGCATCATCAATCCCTTATAGGAAATGATGGTTGCGCTGAGACTGGCAATGTAAAAGCTTTTGTCGTCAACGAGACGCTTTTCCGCCAGGCGACGGGCCATGAACAATCTGGCGGCCAGCTCACGCTCGGAATGCTCACCTTCCGCCTCGACAAACAAATGCGAGAATTGCGGCAGTGACGCCAGGGCAATCGGCCCCAGACAGTCATTATTGGTGGGCACGGTGCGCCAACCCACGGCCTTCAGACCCTGGGCTTTCAGCTCTTCTTCGACAATCGTTTTCGCCGCTGCCGCCACCTTTTCGTCGCGAGACAGCATAATCGAGCCGACACCATAGGTATCCGCCAGCTCCACGCCGAGATCGGCCCGGGCCGCTTTACGCAAAAAGCCGTCAGGCTTTTGCAGCAGCAAACCACAGCCGTCACCGGTTTTTCCGTCCGCTGCAATACCACCGCGATGGGTCATGCAAGTCAGAGACTCAATGGCAGTTTTCAACAAACGATGGCTGGTCTTACCCTTGAGGTGGGCAATCAGGCCAAAGCCGCAGTTATCTTTAAATTCGTCTATCTGGTAGAGGCCAGTGCTCATAGGCGGTCTCTCAGTAATCCAACAAAAATCTTTATCAAGGGCTCAAACCTTTATGATCAGGCCTGAGACAAAAAAGCCCCTGTCTAATCGAGGGGCTCCTTGGCAAATGGGCGCAGAATATTACCCGCTTGGGAACAGGTTGGCAAGCTAAGCAAGTGGAGCCACGTGCAACTCCAGCGGGTACTTTCGCGATAGTGCTGCTAAATGCGGTGAAATTCCCGTATCTTTAAATGTACATCCGAAACACTCCTCGGCCATGGGCCTACTTTTTTCTGCTCAGGAGGCAGTGAAGCAACCCCAATCCGTGCGGCTTCTGAAGTCGGGTAGACCCCGGTGACCACCACAAACCAGGGTTGCCCGGAGCGAAGAGTCGCAAATAACCTTAACTCACGACGGTTGCCCTGACGCTCTATGAACGCCTCAACCGCGTCTTTCGAACCTGCCGCCATAACTTGCAACACATACTGACTGGGCGACAGTGACAACAAAAACGTCTCGTCGGATGACAGCTTCGAGGGCTGCCCGACAGGCGTGCCCGGGGCCTTTTCCCCGGCGCCAGCGGCAGCACCCGGCTCTTTCGAAAGCGGCTCTGGCACGGCAGCCACGGCTGTGGACAATGCGGCTGCAGAGCCCGACTGAACGCTGGACGTCAACCGCTGCTGAGCGGGGCCACCCCCGCTTGCCAACGGGTCGTTGCCGCCCGCTAAGGGCTTTTCATCTGCACGGACTAAGAGCTTGTCTTCAGCACGGACTAAGGGCTTGTCATTGCTCTCTGCTGCAGGTCGTTCCGCTTCACCCGCCAAGGGCTTTTCAGCGCCACCCGCCAAGGGCTTCAGAACCACGTCGAGGGACTCCTGCCGCCGCTGCGGCCTGGCTCCTTCGGCCACGACAGGTACGGGATCAACATCATGGCGGGTCGATGTACTGCGGCCGGCAGCATCGGCCACCGAGCCTGCGGCGGAGTCTGTTCCCGACAGCCAATTGTCCTTGTAAAAGAACGCCATCAGCAACACACCGATCAGCACCACCAAGGTAAAAATATGCGCAACCGGCAAGGTGTGCCCCACTGCCGTACTGGCGACGCCCTCATCACCGCTCTTCAACGCCAGCAACTCCCTGGCAGCGTCGTGTACCTGGCCCGGCACCCCGCCTGAGACAACCAACAACTGATCCAGTTCAGCCTCGTCAAAAGGCAGCGACCCGACCCAGCCAGCGGCTTTCAGCTTTACTTCAAGGTAGTCCGCCAGATCCTCAATATCAAGCAAGGGCAGTGCCAAGTCCTGCAAAAGGACATCCACCAAAGCGATCGCATCGAGTCGTTGCACCAGCTCAAAATCGCCAAACAGCACCATGTGCAATGGCAGCTCCTCCGCGCCGCCCGAGGACTGCAACAAACTCAGTAAGGCACTCAGCACCGCATCCCCCAGCAGGGGTGCATCGTCCAGCAACAGCAGTAAACTTTCGCGACGCTCTTGGCCCTCAGGCGCAACCGGCGCCGGCCATTCGCCAACAGAGCCCGGCTCGTCATTGTCTTGATTGGAACCCGGTGTGCGCCATTGATTCAGCCGTTGCCGAATCAAGGCCATCATTTCACCGGCCGAAGCACCCGGTGACACCTCGCAATCCAGAGCCGCCGCCAAAGCGCTAAAAATCTCTTCCGGTGACGTGACCTCATCCACCGTAATTTCGCACAGGCGGCGCGACTCGTAACACAGGTCACCCAACTGCTGCTTCAGCGTCGTGCGGCCACTGCCCGGGTCACCCGCCACCACAATGACACCGGCACCGAACGCCGACATCTGGACTAACTGCTCGACAATCAGGCCTCGCTGCGCACCACGATAGAACACAAAATCGTCATCAGCCGGATCAAAAGGGTCGAATGACAGCTGTAAGCTTTGCAGATAGCCAGGAAATATCGCGGCCGTGCCCTCTGTGGACTTTACCAACGGCATCTTGTCGCCACCCCCATCGTCTCCCCCTATCAACTGATTAATGCCTTCAATCCGCACACTGGACCAACAGCGTCTTTAATTGCGACAGGCACGGCGCCGCCCTCAGGCGGTCGCCAGTCCTTACACTTCATGTTAGCTTAACGTCAGGGAGTTTCAGATGCTACGCAATCAGTCACAGAGACTCAGGCCGACACCAAGCGGGACTCTCAGCAGGGTCGGCCTACTCAGCGTACTGCCAAACCCCGCTTGCCGGCTCAGGCACACCCAGGCCCCTTAAAATCCAGCAACTTTACGTGCGGGGGAACCTTAATAAGGCACGCCTCATCTTGCCGCCAGTGTTTGCTTCAAGTTGCTCAGGGAAAAATCCTGACTCACAACCGCCTGCCCCACAGACTGCAGCAACACCAGGCGCAACTGCCCATCCAACACTTTTTTATCCACCGCCATCAGCTTTAAAAACTCATCCTCCGTCATATTTTCCGGCGGACACAATGGCAGTTTGGCTCTTGCCAACAAACGCTTCAAACGCTCCACTTCCGCCGCGGGAAGATGCCCCTCGCGGACGGACAGATCCACCGCCATCACCATCCCTGCGGCAACCGCCTCTCCGTGCAGCCAATTGCCATAACCCTGGGAGTTTTCAATGGCGTGCCCAAACGTGTGGCCCAGATTCAGAATGGCGCGGACCCCACCCTCCCGCTCATCCTGAGCAACCACATTCGCCTTGTTTTGGCACGAGCGCTCGATCGCATAGGCCAGAGCTTCGGGCTCACAGGCCATCAAGCGTTCCATATGCTCTTCCAGCCAGCGGTAGAACGGCTCATCACTGATGAGGCCATATTTAATGACCTCGGCGATGCCGGCGGACAGCTCCCGCGCCGGCAGCGACTGCAGGACACTGGTATCAATAATCACCGCATTGGGCTGATGGAAAGCACCAATCATATTTTTCCCCAGCGGATGATTCACCCCGGTCTTGCCCCCGACAGAAGAGTCCACCTGGGACAGCAGCGTGGTCGGTATCTGGATAAAATCCACGCCCCGCTGGTAGCTGGCCGCCGCATAACCGGTCATATCCCCCACCACGCCGCCCCCCAGGGCAAGCAGCGTCGTGGTGCGATTGTGACGATCCTCCAGCAAGCGGTCATAAATGGAAGATAAGACTTGCAGGGTTTTATGCGCCTCGCCGTCGGGCAGGATCACACAAGAGACGGTCAGGTCGGTCAGCGCTGCTTTGACACGCTCCAGATAAAGTGGCGCAATGGTTTCGTTGGTGACGATGCACACTTGCTGACCACGAATATGAGGGCGCAACCACTGGGGATCCCCCAACAGCTGTTCACCAATATAGATAGGGTAACTGCGATCCCCCAAATCGACGTGCAAAGTGTGCATAGAACGGTGCTGCATAAAACCTGACCCAAACTCAAGGAAAGAGCGGCAGTTTAGCACAAGGCCAGCCTGTGACGGGAGAGCTGGCTGACGAGCCCCGGCAGGGTGATAGCTTTTAATGGTTTCCGGAAGAACTGAGCGCCAAAAAGGCCCAGCGGCCTATTTAAAGATAGAGGCAGATTAAAGATAGAGACAGAGGACGGCAAGAGAGGCTGCGCAGTTTGATTGCCGCACTGAGCAAACGGGTTTAACTGTGGTGTTTAACTGTGGTGTTTAACTACCGCGTTTAACCGTGGTGTTTAACTACAGCGTTTAACTATGGTGCTTAACTACAGCGTTTAACCGCAGAATTTAGTGTCGGGTTAGCGAACGATAGAACCGGCAGCCGGGCTTAATGTCCCCTGGCAAAGCCGCACCGGCAAGACCGGTTAACCATTATCCGGCCTGATAACGCTGTGCAATTTCCTGGGCCACGGCCTTGGGGCCACGCCGGTCCGTCTGGATGATCATGTCTGCCACTTCACGATAGAGAGAATCACGCCGGGCAATCAGTTCACGGATTTTGGCCTCCGGGTCCGGCACCTGCAAAAGCGGCCGCTTTTTATCCTTGTAGGTGCGCTCCACCAGCTGATCCACCGAGGCGGTCAAGTACACCACCGTGCCATCACCTTTCAGCATCTGGCGGTTTTCTTCTTTCATGACAATGCCGCCGCCGGTTGCCAGCACCGCCGGCTCACCAAACAACAGATCCTTGAGCACGGCGGTTTCGCGCATACGAAAGCCGTCTTCACCTTCGACGTCAAAAATCCACGGGATATCAGCGCCGGTGCGCTCCTCAATCACACGATCACTGTCAACGAACGGGAGGTGCAGAATACCGGCCAACAATTTACCGATGGTGGACTTGCCGGCCCCCATGGGGCCGACCAGAACTAAACTTTGAGACATAGGTTACTGAACCACAATGACTGAACTCACGTATACCGAGTTCTTTACGACTGAACTCTGTCGGAGCTCCTTCCAAGCCCTTATTGTACAACAGTATCCGCCAGAATCTTCGGTGTAATGAAGATTAACAGTTCTCGTTTGTTTTCGCTCTTGATGTTTTTCTTGAAGGCACGGCCCAGATAGGGAATATCACCCAGGAAAGGCACCTTGGTTTCGCCGATGACCTGCTCGGTCTGGAAGATCCCACCCAGCACCACGGTCTGGCCATCCGCCACCAGCACCTGCGTCACCAGCTCGGTCACGTCGATGGAGGGAATGCCACTGGTGGAATCAATGTCGCCCACGGAATCCTGATTCACCTTCAGATCCATAATGATGTGGTTATCCGGGGTGATCTGCGGGGTTACATCGAGCTTCAGCACCGCCTCTTTGAAAGAGGTGGAGGTGGCTCCACTGGAAGACGCCTCCTGATAGGGAATCTCGGTACCCGACTCAATGTGTGCCTGCTGCTTATCCCCGGTAATGACTTTCGGCTGCGACACAATTTCGGCGTGACCGGAGTCTTCCAGCGCCGAGATTTCCATATTCAACAAAACGTTGTCGTTGAGGAAGCTCATCGCAAAGCTGCCCGCCGGGTTGGCAATGCCCAGATCCACCGCCAGGTTTTCTGCGATGTCGGTGGTGCCACCGTTATTAAAGAAGTCGTTGGGGGTACCGGGATCGCTGTCGAGAGAATCGAAAGAGCCGCCAAACTCGACCAGCGAGTTTCCTGGGGTATCCACCCCAATGGTGCCCCACTTAACCCCCATTTCCTCGCGGAAATCCGTGTTGGCAATGACAATACGAGCTTCAATCATCACTTGACGGATCGGGACATCAATCTGCTCCACCAGCTTTTTAAACTCGTTAATTTTCTCTTGCGTATCGGTCAGAATGATCGAGTTGGTGCGCTTGTCCACGATCGCGGAGCCACGCTCTGACAAAATGCTGGCGGTCGAGCCACCCTTGCCTGCGCCGCCACTGCCGCCACCGCTGCTGCCGCCCTTGCCGCTACCGCCGAACAGCTTAAACAACTCTTCAGCACTGGCGTAACGCACACGCACATACTCAGTGAACAGCGGTGCCAACTCTTCCAGCTGCTTCTGGGTTTCCAGCTCCTGGCGTTCACGCTCGGCAATTTCTGCCGCCGGCGCCACCATCATCACATTGCCCACCTGACGCTTATCCAGACCTTTGGTCTTCAGCACCAGATCCAGCGCCTGATCCCAGGGGACATTGTCCAGACGCAGGGTAATACTGCCGGTGACGGTATCACTGGCCACCAGATTGAGCTCGGTAAAGTCGGCAATCAACTGCAGCACCGAACGCACTTCGATGTTCTGGAAGTTCAGGGAAAGCTTTTCACCCACGAAGGCAAAGCGGGCATTCTTCTCTTCCAGCTCTTTTTTGGTCAGTGGCTTGACGCTGATCACGTAGGTGTCGTCCGCCTGATAGGCCAGGTAATCGTATTCGCCCGTGGCCTTGATCTGCAGCGTGGTCTTGCGACCGTCATAATCGGCATTGACCATGGTCACCGGGGTGGCAAAATCCACCACATCGAGACTGCGACGCAGCGCGGAGGGCAACTTGGTGTCCATAAAGGAGATTTCGATATCTCCGGCGCGCTGATTCACATCGATATTCACCGCAGGGTCGGACAGATTCACAATGACCTTGCCTTCACCTTCCTCGCCACGACGGAAATCGATGTCACTGATGGCAAGCTCATCGCCGTAGACCACCAGGGCCGAGGACTGTGGAGCTGCGCTTGATTGAGCAACACCACCTGACGAGGCCACCTGCTGAACCGTTGGGCGGCTGCCCACTTCAATCACCAGCGCATTGCCTTCTTCGCGAGTGACATAGGCGCTGAGTTGCGCAAGATTCAAAATCAGCCGGGTGCGGTCATCACTGCTGAGCACGACCGCAGACTTGGCATTGTCAAATGACAAGGGGAACTTGCGCTGCGACAGCTCGTTATCCACCCCTTCAAAGTCCAGCACAATCCGCGCCGGCTGCTCAATGGTATAGCCCGTTGGCTTCTGGGGCTGTGCGTCAAAACCCAATCGAACTTCGAACCGGTCCCCGGGCAGTTCTGCAAACTGAACGTCCTGGAGCGTACTGGCCGAAGCCGCAGAGAAGGCGGTTAGCATCCAGACTCCAATCATCGCTGCGGCCGCTTCCGCTTTTCGCTTAAGATGCACTGTCATGTTTATTATTCCTTCTCCGCAATTTGTAAGACTTTAGGGCGTTCGACCCATCCATCCGCACCATTAGGCACAATTTCTATAATATCGATTTGACGACTCGAAGTAGCCACAATACGGCCGTAGTTCTTTCCCAGAAAGTTCCCTTGCTTCACTCGGTGAATACCACCCTCACCGTCGTTGATCAGCACCCACAGGGTTCCCCCCTGCTCCAGGGTGCCCACCATGTTCAGTGAGGCAATGTTAAAGCCTTCCAGAAATTCTTTTTCCCGGCTCAGATCGGGTTTGATGTTGGATTTCTTGCCCAGCACCAGTTGATTGAGGTCTTCCACCGGTGGATCAAAAGGGCTGCGCTCTGTCATGGCGCTGTAGGAAAAGCTTTGGTAGGGCACAAACGGCGGCAATGGTTCGATATTGCCCGCCGGACGCCGCTTGGTTTCTGCAATAAAATCTTTCAAGTCCTGATGGTTGCCACCACTACAGGCTGACAACATGAAGAGGGTGGCTAGCAAGCCAACACCGCGGGGCCAGTTAAACGACAACATTATTTGCTCCCCTCACTTTTGTAGCGGTAGGTCTTGGCCAGAATAGTCATGTCCAGCATACCGCTACTGCTTGATTTCTTGATGTTGTAATCGTGCAGGGTCACGATGCGCGGCATGCCCGCCACCCCGCTGACAAACGTACCAAAGTCGTGATAAGGACCGGTGACGTTGATTGAAATGGGCAGTTCAACATAGAACGCTGCCTTTTTTTCTTTCTGCAACGTGATGCTTTTGATCGTCAAACCGCTTTCGGAACCACGCTCATCAATATCCTCCAATAAACCCGGCACCTCGGTATCACTCGGGAGTTGCGCCACCAGCGCACCAAAGGATTTTTCCATTTCCTTCATCTGTTCACGGTAGGCGTCCAGATTGGCCGCCTGGAAAGCTTTTTGCTTGAAGGTATTTCTTAAGGTTTCCTCTTTTGCGGTCACTGTTTGTAACTGCACATTCAGGTCTTTGATGAAGAAGTAGTACCCCCCCGCCACCAGAGCCGCAATCAAAATCACGCACAATACTATTTTTCCAGCTACTGGCCAGACCCCCATACGGGTCCAATCGATGTCGTTCACATCGAATTCATTGAGCTGACCTAACACGTCTTGCAATGCCATCCCCAACCTCGCTACTTATTTCTTATGCTGCACGCCGCTTGCGGGCGTGCAATCGTGCTGACAGTTATAATCACACTCACTTTTTACCCGCCTCAGACAGATCCTCTTTTGGCTTGGTCGTAGCAAAATTCATCGAAAACTGACTGGCCTGCTCCCCGAATTGAGGTGCAGCTTTAACCGCTTTCAGGTTGGGGGTCGAGAACCACTCCGAACTGTCGAGGTTGCGCATGAACGCCGACACCCGGACATTGGATTCAGTAATACCTTCTAACTGAATCTGATCGCCGCGACGCGTCAATGAATTCAGGTAGACGCCTTCCGGTACCGCTCGCACCAATTCATCAAAGTAGCGAACGATGACCGGACGCTCACCCTGCAGCCCCTGAATTACCTTCATTCGGGCCAGCAACTCAGCGCGGCGCTTCTTCAGCGCCTGGATTTCTTTCACTTTTTCCTGCAGCGCGCTGATTTCCTGGTCCAGCATCCGGTTGCGGTCTTTTTGCGACTCAATGGAGCCCTGCACCGAACTGATCCAGATATACACACACAGCGCAGTGACGGCCGCCACAAACGCCAGCACACCCAAAAATTCCTGCTGTTTCTCGCGGCGATATTCATCGCGCCACGGGAGGAGGTTAATCTTTGCCATTAATCAAAACTCCTCATCGCCAGCCCCACGGCAATCATCAGCGAAGGTGCATCATTGGCCAGGGCAACGGCGTTGACCCGGGAGGCCACGGTCATATTGGCAAAAGGATTCGCAACACTCACTTCAGTCCCCAATTTTTCACTGATCAGATCGCTGAGCCCCGCCAGGGAGGCGACCCCACCGGCCAGGATAATGTGATCTACGTCGTTGTACTGGCTGGAGGAGAAAAAGAACTGCAGGGAACGGGTGACCTGTTGCACCACCGCATCTTTAAAGGGCTCGAGCACCTCTTCGGTGTAATCGTCCGGCAAGCCACCCTGTTTTTTCGCCAGCCCCGCCTCTTCGACCGACAAGCCGTAGCGGCGCTGGATTTCTTCCGTCAATTGCTTGCCGCCGAACAGCTGCTCACGGGTGTAGACCGTTTTGCCGCCGACCAGCACACTCAGGGTCGTCATGGTGGCGCCAATATCAAGCACGGCAATGACCTGGTCGTCCTGGTCTTCCAGCTGTTCCTCAACCAGAGCAAAGGCTCGCTCCATGGTATACGCTTCGACGTCCACCACTTTCGGTTTCAAGTCGGCCAATTCCAGAGCCGCCACACGCAAATCGACGTTTTCACGGCGACAGGCCGCCAGCAAAACATCGATCATGTCGGGATTGATTTCGGACTCGCCCTGGACTTCGAAGTCGATGGCAACTTCTTCCAGGGGGTAAGGAATGTACTGATCTGCCTCGAGGGAAATCTGCGTTTCCAGCACGTCGTCACTCATGCCCCCGGGCATTTCAATCACCTTGGTGATGACGGCCGACCCGGCAACGGCGACGGCCGCATCCTTCAGCTTGGTTTTGGATTGAAGAAGCAGCGACTTGAGAGTATCAGCAACGGCTTCGACCTCGTTGATGTTTTTCTCAACCACCGCATTCGGTGGAAGCGCCTTAACCGCGTAACTTTCCACTCGATAGCGGTCGCCATTGCGGCTAAGCTCCAGTAACTTGATCGATGTCGAGCTAATGTCCAGCCCCAAAACGGGCTTGGCTTTTCGCTCTAAGAACCCCAAAATTCCCATTTTTCTATCTATTTCCGTAACTTAGGTGCATTTGATGTTATAGCACTTTAACTTAAGCCTGCAACAAGGCAAACCATATGTAAACCCTTAAAAACCGCTTATAATGCTTCGCTCACACATTCCGTCTCGCTAACCCTTTAATTCTCATAGAAAAAATGACCTATAAAGAAAAAATCATACCCTGGGCTTTCTGGCTCATTCTGGCTGCGGGCAGCGGAACTTTGGCGCTTTTTGCGGGGATCACGCTCTACCTCACCCCTAAATTGCCGGAAGTGGAAACTCTTCGGCAGATAAAACTGCAAACACCGCTGCGAATTTATTCCGACGACGGCCTGCTTATTGGCGTCTTTGGTGAGAAACGACGCAACCCCGTCGCCATCGAAAATGTTCCCCAAGACTTTATAAATGCCATTCTTTCCGCCGAAGACGACAGATTCTACTCCCATCATGGCGTCGATATTAAAGGCCTTTTGAGAGCCGCTTCACAATTATTGCAATCAGGGCAAATTCAAACTGGCGGAAGTACCATTACAATGCAGGTCGCCAGAAACTTTTTTCTGACGCGCAAACAGACATTCAGCCGCAAATTCAATGAAATCCTGCTCGCGCTGCAGATCGAAAAAGAATTGAGCAAAAGTGAAATTCTTGAGCTCTACGCCAACAAAATCTACCTCGGCAACCGCGCCTATGGCATCGGAGCGGCGGCGCAGGTGTACTACGGCAAAGACATCAATGACTTGAGTCTGGCCCAGCTGGCCATGATTGCCGGCCTGCCAAAAGCGCCTTCAGCCTACAACCCACTGGCCAACCCACAGCGCGCACTGGTGCGGCGCAACTGGATTTTGGGGCGCATGGTGTCGCTGGACTACATCACCGAAGAGCAATATCAGGTTGCCGTGCAAGAGCCTGTGACGGCCTCCTACCACGGCTCCAAGCTGGAACTGAGCGCCCCCTATATTGCCGAAATGGCTCGCAAGGAAGCTGTCGACAAGCTGGGGCTGGCCGCCTACACCGATGGCTTTAAGATTTACACCACCATCAATTCACAACTACAGGCTCGCGCCCAAAAAGCCGTCATCGACGGCCTGATCAGCTACGACCTGCGTCACGGCTACCGAGGGCCCGAGGCCAAACTGACACTCCCGGACGCTCTGGCCGCCAAGACGACCAGCACGGAACCGCCATCGGCATCCACCCCTGGCGACAGCGCCGCCGCAGAGTCTGACTCGGCGCAGCCTCTGACGGAGTGGCAACAAGAGTGGCAACAGGAACTGGACCACTACAAAACCATCGGCGGGCTGATGGCCGCCGCGGTGACCCAGGTCAATGCCGACAGTATCGTATTTCTGGCGTCTGACGGCACTCAGGCCAGTGTCCATTGGGAGAACGGCCTGTCCGAGGCCCGCGCGTACATCAACGAAAACAGTCGCGGACCGGCCCCCAAACAGGCCTCGGATGTGCTCGCGGTGGGCGACGTCATTCGCGTGGCCAAAACTCAGGCTGCAGACACCGGGGAAGACATCTGGCAACTCACCCAGGTGCCCGCTGCCCAGGCAGCTCTGGTGTCTCTCAACCCCGATGATGGGGCCATCCGTGCGCTGGTCGGCGGTTTTGACTTTAACCAAAGCCACTTTAACCGCGCCACTCAGGCGGAGCGCCAGCCGGGTTCAAACTTTAAACCCTTTATCTACACCGCAGCACTGGAACAGGGACTTACGCCGGCCACCATCATCAACGATGCCCCCATTGTGTTTGACGACGCCTCCATGGAAAGCACCTGGCGCCCGGAAAATGCCAGCGGCAAGTTTTTTGGCCCCACCCGCCTGCGCCAGGCGCTGTATAAATCCCGCAACCTGGTCTCCATCCGCATCCTTCGTCGCATAGGCATCAATAATGCCCTGGACACCATGGACCGCTACGGGCTGGATAAAAGCCAAATGCCCCGCAACCTGTCACTGGCGCTGGGCACCGCTGCCCTCACACCACTGCAAATCGCCACCGGCTACACCGTGTTTGCCAATGGCGGCTACAAGGTCTCTCCCTACCTCGTAGCGCGGATTGAAGACGTGGATGGCAACATCACCTTTCAGGCTCTGCCGGCCACCGTTTGCCGCCCCTGTGAAGTCGAAGCCAACACGGCAGAGGCCAGTGAAGCGCTCACGGCGGATTCAGGGGACGGCAACCAGGTCGCCAACGCTCAACAAGAGAGCCTGGACGCCCTGGAAAAAGCCATGGCCGCAGAGCTCAATGACCAGCCACTGCAGCCCGCAAATGAGATTGCCAGCTCGTCCCTGGACACGGCGCTTGACCCCAACTCAGAGTCGGAAAACACCGCCGAGGACTCAGACCAGCTGATGCAGGAAGCCCCTCAACCGCCAGTGGCGCCGAGGGTTTTGAGCCCGCAGATCGCCTACCTGATAGATGACATGCTGCGCGATGTCATCAAGAAAGGGACTGGCCGCAAGGCGCTGGCCCTCGGACGCAATGATCTGGCGGGTAAAACCGGCACCACCAACGGCCCCAAAGATGCCTGGTTCTCCGGCTACAACAACCGTGTGGTCACCACCGCCTGGCTGGGCTTTGACCAAAACTCCGACCTCGGGCGGCGTGAGTACGGCGGCACCTCGGCCCTGCCGATCTGGATTGACTATATGGCCCTGGCCCTGAAGGACATTCCGGAAGCCCCCCGGTCCCTGCCCGACAATCTGGTCTCCGTGCGCATTGACCCGAACACCGGCATGCGCGCGCCGGCCACTCAAAGCAACGCCATCTTTGAGACCTTCCGCCTGGAAAACGTCCCTGAGTACAATCAGCAAACCGCTCCGCAACTGGACCACAGAGAAACCGGCGCGACTCAGGAAGCACTCCCTGAGGAACTGTTTTAGCCCCGGAATGCTTTCTCTGGCTGCGCCATTCGCCTTGAGCGAGTGGCGAGTGGCGAGTGGCGAGTGGCGAGAAACTAGAAACTAGAAACTAGAAACTAGAAACTAGAAACTAGAAACTAGAAACTAGAAACTAGAAACAGTGTGACGAGACGTTGAGCATAAAAAAACCGCCGGGAGGCGGTTTTTTTATGCTTGGGCGATAGCGATCTTTACTCAGCAATCGGCCACTGACTGCAATGGGTAGTGGGACGGGTAAGGCAAGCGCGCCACACCACTGTCCACGGCCGCCTGCGCCACCGCCGCAGCCACCGCACCCAGCAAACGCTGATCGGTCGGCTTGGGCAGAATGTACTGGCGACCAAAGCTCAGCTCACCGCCGCCATAGGCCTTCAGCACCTCGGTCGGCACGGCCTGTTTGGCCAGATCCTTAATCGCATGGACCGCTGCCAACTTCATGCTGGCATTGATTTCTGAGGCACGCACGTCCAGAGTGCCGCGAAACAGGAACGGGAAGCACAGCACGTTGTTCACCTGATTCGGGAAATCAGAACGGCCCGTGGCCATAATCAAATCATCGCGCACCTCATGGGCCAGTATCGGGCTGATTTCCGGATCCGGATTGGAGCAGGCAAACACGACCGGGTTCGCCGCCATCTTCGCCAGCTGCTCGGCACTCAGCAGGTTGGGACCCGACACGCCCAAAAAAGCATCGGCGTCTTCAATGGCATCGTCCAGAGTGCGCGCACTGGTTTCCCGAGCGAACTCTTCCTTGTACTGATTCAGACCATCTCGACCCGCGTAGATCACGCCTTTGCTGTCGAGCATGGTGATATTGTCGCGCTGGGCCCCGGCGATCACCAGCAAAGAAGAACAGGCGTGCGCTGCAGCACCCGCGCCCAGACACACAATTTTGGCGTCTTCAATGCGTTTACCCTGGATTTCCAGGGCATTGAGCATACCCGCCGCCGTCACAATCGCGGTGCCGTGCTGGTCATCGTGAAAGACCGGCACCTGACAGCGCTCGATCAAGGCTTTCTCGATCTGAAAACACTCAGGCGCTTTAATATCTTCGAGGTTGATACCGCCCCAGGTATTGGCAATGCTGGCCACGGTTTCAATAAACGCTTCCGGGCTCTCGGACTCGACTTCCACATCAACGGAATCGATACCGGCAAAACGCTTGAACAACAGGCTTTTCCCTTCCATCACCGGCTTGCTCGCCAGAGGGCCCAGGTTACCCAGACCCAAAATGGCGCTGCCATCGGTAATCACGGCCACCATATTGCCTTTGGCGGTGTATTTGTAGGCGCTCTCGGGATCTTGCGCGATCTCGCGGACGGGCTCAGCCACCCCAGGGCTATACGCCAAAGAGAGGTCTTCCTGTGTTTCAGCCGGTGTGGTTATCTCCACAGACAGCTTTCCGGGCTTGGGAAACGCGTGGTAATCCAAAGCCGCTTTTTTAAATGAATCTGACATGTCTCACGTCCGTTACCGCTCTAGGGCGTTTTTTTTAGGGGGCGTGAAGGATACCGGACACCCCAGAGTGACTCAAGAGCCTGACCGGCGCTTCAGGGTGAGCAAATTGGCCATGGAGACGGCTAATCTGGCAATTCCCCCACGATTTTTGCGTCTTTTGTACGTTTTTCAGGGATAAAAAAAGCGCTGCAGGCGTTAGTCCTGAGCGCTTTTTTTGAAACTGCTTCAAGAGAATTCCGCTCGACTTACGCCGTCGTAAACCCTCTCAAAACCGCAATTGGCTTCAATAAATAATCACTATTTATCTTATTTAGCCGCGATACGGCTGCCAAAACGCTTCTTAAACTTGTCAACACGACCACCGGTGCTGGTTTGCTTCTGCTTACCAGTGTAAAAAGGGTGACAGCTGGAACACACGTCCAGGTGCATGTCCTGACCCTTGGTAGAACCGGTAGTGATAACGTTGCCACAACTGCAGGTTGCAGTCATTGGGCTGTACTTAGGATGGATATCTGCTTTCATGGGTATCGCCTTCATGTCATTCTGTGCCGCCACTCGATCTTGTGCCGAGCACCGCACAACGGTTAGTCTTAGCGGGTAAAATAAGACGGCGCATACTACCAGAAACCCCCATCAACGCAAGACTATTGTGCGTTTTTTCGGCAGCCTGCTTACAGATTCACGGAGACCCCCACTTTTCCCATGCCAGCGCTTGAGATTTACGCCGTCGCCCTGCCCACTCCGCTGCGCAGAACGTTTGATTATTTGGCGGCGGAACCCGCTGAGGCCGCGCCAGCGCCCCAGCAGACGCTATTGCTCCAAGATGACCCAGCCCCAAGCCAGCCCGCGCACGAGCCGTCAATCAAAGGCCGGCCAGGCATGCGGGTCAGCGTCAATTTCGGTAACCAAAAGCTCATTGGGGTGATTGTTGCCGTCAAAGAGCACAGTGAGTTTGATCTGAAAAAACTCAAACCGATCTTGGCCCTGCTGGACGCAACCCCACTGATTCCGCCGGAACTGCTGCACCTGTGCCAGTGGGCGGCCCACTATTACCACCACCCTTTGGGGGAAGTCCTGGCGGCGGCCATCCCCGTGGCCCTGCGACAGGGAGAGGCCGCAGAGCTCAGCACAGAAAAAGCCTGGCAGCTGACCGTCAACGGGCTCCACTGCGACCTCAACGAGCTGCGGCGAGCCCCCAAGCAACAACAATTACTGCAGCAATTGCAGGACGAAGCCCGCCTCGGCGTCTCGACCGTTCTGCATAAAGACTTGTTATTGCAGGCGGTGAATCGCAATGCACTTAAAGGCTTGAGTGACAAAGGTCTGATCGACGCCCTGGAAATCACGCCCGAACCGCTGCGGCCCGCGAAATTGCTTAAGACACAACCGCTGGTACTCAACGCCGAGCAATCCAACGCCCTGGCGCAAATCACGCTGGACGATTACACCTGTCACCTGCTTTATGGCACTACCGGTAGCGGCAAGACTGAGGTGTATCTGCAGGCAATTGAACAGGTTCTCCGAGCCGGCAAGCAGGCACTGGTACTGATTCCAGAAATTGGTTTAACCCCGCAAACCCTCAGCCGCTTTCAGCGCCGCTTTAACCGCCCACTGGCGGTACTGCACTCCAATCTCAACGACACTGAACGCAAGCAAGCCTGGCTGTTGGCAGCCGCGGGAGATGCCGACATCATCATCGGCACCCGTTCTGCCATTTTTACCCCCCTGCGCCGCCCTGGCATCGTGATTCTGGATGAAGAACACGACACCTCTTTCAAACAGCAGGAAGGCTTCCGCTATTCCGCCCGCGATCTGGCCGCCGTGCGCTGCCAGCGGCTGGGCATTCCGCTGATTCTGGGCAGCGCCACCCCGTCACTGGAAAGCTACCACAACGCCCGGCAAGAGCGGTATCGCCTGCTGCTGCTGACCCAGAGAGCGGGCGACGCCCAACCACCGGCCATCGAGCTCATTGACCTCAAGCGCCAACCGCTGCAGGAGGGCCTGACCCAGGCTTTGCTGGAACAGATTGAGCAACACCTGCTGGCCAGCGGCCAGGTGCTGGTGTTCATCAACCGGCGGGGGTTTGCGCCCACCCTGATGTGTCACGACTGTGGCTGGCTGTCCCAGTGTCATCACTGTGACGCGCGCCTGACCGTGCACCAGCAACCCGCGCACCTGCACTGCCATCACTGCGACTATCAGCGACCGTTGATCCACCACTGTCCCACCTGCAACAGTCGCGAACTGCACTGTGTCGGTCAGGGCACCGAACGCACGGAAACCCTGTTGCAGAATCGCTTTCCGGACTTTCCGGTGATCCGGGTCGACCGAGATTCCACCCGCCAGAAACACGCCATGAGCAACATCATCGACCAGGTCAATCGCGGCGAGCCCTGCTTGTTGGTGGGCACCCAGATGCTGGCCAAAGGGCATCACTTTCCCAACGTGACTCTGGTCGCCATCATCGACGCCGACGGCGGCCTGTTCAGTACCGATTTCCGCGGTCCCGAACGCATGGGTCAACTGTTGTTGCAGGTGGCCGGCCGGGCCGGTCGGGCAGAAAAGCCCGGCAGCGTGCTGATCCAAAGCCATCTGTGCGAACACCCCATGCTGCAAACCCTGCTGCATCAAGGCTACAGCGCCTTTGCCCAGCTGTTGTTGCACGAGCGCCAGCTGTCCATGCTGCCACCCTTCCGTTTTATGGCGCTGCTGCGCGCCGAATCCTCACGCTCGGAAAACGCCCACGAACTGTTGCAGATTGCCCGCAATATGGCCGAGCGGATCTGTCCGTCACAGCCAGACCTGCAATACCTGGGGCCCCTGCCTGCGCCCATGGAAAAGCGCAACCAGCGCTTTCGGCATCAACTGCAGATACACGCCAGCAGTCGCGCCCAACTGCACCAGCTGCTCACACCACTGATTGCCGAGCTGGAGCAACACCCTCTCAGCCGCCGCACCCGCTGGTCCCTGGACGTCGACCCCCAGGATATGAGCTAGCTTGAGTCGGCGGCTTCCCGGACCCCGGCAGCCTTTAGCCAGAGCCCGGCCAAGCCGTTGCAACCACGCTGAGCTAAGGCTGGTACGGTTGCAGTAAAAGAAGACGTGAGCTGATTGGCAGGTTTTCACCAGCGTCGGTTGGTCGACCTGCCCATGTCGAGTACAATTCCGCATAAATCATTCGCTTGTGATACTTCATCTTCCCAAGACCCGGACCCCATGACCCGAGACTTTGCCAAAAAATCGCGCCCGCCCGCCGCCAGCAGCAGCCGCAGCTCGACAAGATCGAGCTCCCGCCGCAAGAGCAGCTCTGCCAACAAGCGTTCAGCCAACAAGCCCAAATCCCAGGTGCCGGGCTGGGTATGGCTGTTCACGGGCACAGTACTGGGCGCTTTCATCATGTTTCTGGCCTACCTTTCCGGCGTCGCGCCGCAACCGACCAACCCACAGCCGGTGATGGCCGAGTCCCAGCCTGAAAAAATCAAAGCCCAGGTCCCCAAACCCCGCTTCGATTTTTATCAACTGCTGAAAGAAACCGAAGTGGTGGTTAAAGACCCCACGCCAGCCCCCAAGACCCAAACCCAGCCCAGTGAGCAGCAGGAGTTTATTCTGCAGGTGGGCTCGTTTAAAAAGAGCGCCGACGCCGATCGCCTGCGGGCTGAACTGATTTTGATGAACCTGGAAGCGCAGGTGGAAACCGTCACCGTGCGCAACGGTGAGACCTGGCACCGGGTGCTGGTCGGCCCTTACGACTCAAGCTCACGAGTGGCCAGTGCGCGCAGCACACTGGTGTCCAACGACATCAATCCACTGCTGCTCAAGCGCAAGAAAGGTTAGAACAGCCGTTAAGCGCTGCCAGCCCACCCGGTGTGGCTTCTCTTATTGCGCCACACCCGGGTGTGGCGCCGCCTGACCACTCCCCACAGAGCGACTGCGTAAAGCAGTGTAATGACCCTCCCTGGCGCATTTTCCAGCCTTGAATTCTCCCCTGCCGCCCCCACCTTTGGTTTCAGAATCACCCCAAATTCACTGAAGCTAAGGATTCCCTGTGGAACAATATCGAGGTACTACCATTCTCTCTGTGCGTCGCAACGGCAAGGTTGTGATTGGCGGAGATGGCCAGGTCTCCATGGGCAACACCGTCATGAAGGGCAATGCCCGCAAGGTGCGCCGCTTGTATAATGATCAGGTGCTGGCCGGTTTTGCCGGTGGCACCGCCGATGCTTTTACCCTGTTTGAACGCTTTGAAGCCAAGCTGGAAGCGCACAACGGTCAGCTGGTCCGCGCCGCCGTAGAACTGGCCAAGGACTGGCGCACCGACCGCGCCCTGCGCCGCCTGGAAGCGCTGCTGGCCGTGGCCGACAAGGATGCCTCGCTCATCATCACCGGCAATGGCGATGTGATTCAGCCCGAGCAAGACATTATCGCCATTGGCTCCGGCGGCCCCTTTGCCCAATCCGCCGCCCGCGCCCTGTTTGAAAACACCGACATGGAAGCCCGTGGCATTGTGGAGAAGAGTCTCGGCATCGCCGGTGACATCTGTGTGTTTACCAATCACAACCACGTCATTGAAGAATTAGAGTACGACGCTTAACGCTGCAGACACTCAAGCCCAGGTGTGGGTTAAGCCCAACGGCTGTTCAGAACCACTTGTTTGTCAACAGCGGTTGCTGAACGCCAGCGGTGCGCAACCGCAACACCTGCAGACCACGAATCACTGAAAGAAGATTGCTTATGTCAGACATGACCATGACCCCCCGAGAAATCGTTCACGAGCTGGACAGACACATTGTTGGCCAGACAGAGGCCAAACGCGCCGTTGCCATTGCCTTGCGCAACCGCTGGCGCCGCATGCAGCTGGACGAAAACCTGCGCAACGAAATCACCCCCAAGAACATCCTGATGATCGGCCCCACCGGGGTCGGTAAAACGGAAATTGCCCGCCGCCTGGCCAAGCTTGCCAACGCGCCCTTCATCAAGGTCGAAGCCACCAAATTTACCGAAGTCGGTTATGTCGGCCGCGATGTGGAATCCATCATCCGCGATCTGGTGGACGGTTCCATCAAGCTGCACCGCGAGCTGGAGATGAAAAAAGTCGAGCATCGCGCCGCCGATGCCGCCGAAGAGCGCATCCTCAATGCCCTGCTCCCCCCCGCCCGCGGCGGCGACCTCAGTGAGGCCGAAAAGCTCAGCGGCAGCGACAAGGAATCCACCACCCGCCAGATGTTCCGCAAAAAACTGCGGGAAGGCGAGCTGGACGACAAGGAAATTGAAATTGAAATCTCGGCGCGCCCTGTTGGCGTTGAAATCATGGCGCCTCCCGGCATGGAAGACATGACCAATCAACTGCAGAGCATGTTCTCCTCCATGTCGGCCAACAAGACCAAGACCACCAAGATCACGGTCAAGCAGGCGTTCAAACAGATTCAGGACGAAGAAGCCGCCAAGCTGGTCAACGAAGAAGAGATGAAAAGCAAGGCCATTGCCGCCGCCGAGCAAAATGGCATTGTGTTTATAGATGAGATCGACAAGGTCGCCAAACGCAGCGAAGGCGCCGGTGCGGATGTGTCCCGCGAGGGGGTGCAACGCGATCTGCTGCCCTTGATCGAAGGCTGTACCGTCAGCACCAAACACGGCATGATCAAGACCGACCACATTCTGTTTATTGCTTCCGGCGCCTTCCACCTGGCCAAGCCCTCCGACCTGATTCCGGAGCTGCAGGGTCGCTTGCCGATTCGGGTAGAGCTCACCGCCTTGTCCCCGGATGATTTCGAACGCATTCTGACCGAGCCCAACGCCTCCCTGACCGAACAGCAGGTAGCCTTACTGCAGACCGAAGGCACGACGCTTGCGTTCACCAAAGACGGTATCCGCCGCATTGCGGAGACCGCTTATGAAGTCAACGAGCGCACCGAGAATATCGGCGCCCGCCGCTTGCACACCATCATGGAGCGCTTGCTGGAAGGGGTGTCGTTTGACGCCGGTGATGGCCATGAACAGCTCACCGTGGACGCCAGCTACGTGGACGCCCAGCTGGGCGAACTGGCCCAAAATGAAGACCTGAGCCGGTTTATCCTTTAAACCCGGTTCGGTTCCACGTTAAATCACGGCGAGAGAGCAGACCGATGTTGCCCCCCACAAAAATTCAGCTACACAAAAAAACACGGACCCTGGACGTCCACTTTGGTGAGCAGATGTTCGCGTTGCCGGCTGAGTTTTTGCGGGTGCACTCGCCTTCGGCCGAAGTGAAGGGACACGGTCCCGGCCAGGAAGTGCTGCAATACGGCAAAAAATACGTGGCCATCGACAAACTGGAGGCGGTGGGCAATTACGGCCTGCGCATTTACTTCAGTGACCATCACGACTCCGGCATCTTTACCTGGGCCTATTTGCACGAACTTGGCGTCAATCAAAGCGCGATGATGGCCGCCTACGAAACCGCCCTGCACAACGCCAAACTGTCCCGCGAGCCGGAAACCCAGGTGGTGAATCTGATGCCCGGCCCACCGGGCGCCTGAACAGCCCCTGCTGCGCATCCGCGTTATGATCTGGACGCACGCACCTCGGCGCATCATTCCCCTGGCCAGCGGCGAAACCGTTTACCGACGGTCTCGCCCCTAGCAATACGGTCAATCCGGCGGGTACAATAGCCGTCTCTTTACAGAAGTGACCCCCACCATGAGCGAGAAAAAAACCACCCATTTTGGCTTTCAGGAAGTTCCGGTTGAAGAAAAAGCCGGCCGTGTGGCCGATGTCTTTCACTCCGTTGCCGGCAAATACGATCTGATGAACGACCTCATGTCCGGTGGGGTACACCGCCTGTGGAAGCGCTTTACCATTGAGCTGTCCGGGGTGCGTCGCGGTCACAAGGTACTGGACATCGCCGGTGGCACCGGCGATCTCAGCTACAAATTTTCCAAACTGGTTGGCCCGGAGGGGCTGGTGGTGCTGGCGGACATCAACGAATCCATGCTGCGCGTGGGGCGCGACCGCCTCACCGACCGCGGAGTGGCCGGCAATCTGGTGGTGAGCCAGGCGGATGCCCAATACCTGCCCTTCCCCGACAACACGTTTGACTGCATCACCATCGCCTTTGGCCTGCGCAACGTCACCGACAAGGATCTGGCACTGCGCTCCATGTTGCGGGTGCTCAAGCCCGGTGGCCGACTGCTGGTGCTGGAGTTTTCCAAACCGCAAAGTGAGCTGCTGAGCAAGGCGTACGACGCATACTCCTTTAAACTGTTGCCGTTTATGGGCAAGCTGGTGACCAACGATGCCGACAGCTACGCCTACCTGGCCGAATCGATTCGGATGCACCCGGACCAGGCCACCCTGAAAAACATGATGCTGGACGCCGGTTTTGCCAACTGTGAATACCACAACATGACCGGCGGTATTGTCGCGCTGCACAGGGGCACCAAACCCTAAACTGGGCACCGAAGCACGCGTTACCTTAATTACCTTAAGCAAGCCCCGGGCGCACAACCGGGGCAGCTGCCAAACCCCAGCATCAGTACCCAGCTCACAGGAACCTTACGGCCATGGTCGACCCCACTCTCAGCGCCGCAGCGACCGCTTCTCTGGAAGCCGCCATCAACAAAGCGCTGCACTATGACCCCGCCACCCGCTTGCGCCTGCAGGCCCTGTCCGGCAAGAGCCTGGCGGTGGAGCTGCACGAGCCCCTGAGCGGCAACAAAATCCCCCTGTGCTGTCATTTTGACGACGACGCCATCCGCATCAGCACCCACATCGACAACCCCACCACCTGTCTGCGCGGCACGCTGCCTGGGCTGTTGATGCTGGCCACCAGCGATCGGGTAAACCTGGCGGACGCCAATGTGGAGGCCTGGGGCAACACCGCCCTGCTGGCCGACATCAAAACCATTGCCAGCGAGCTGGACCTCGACTGGGAAGAAGCCATCAACGAATGGCTCGGGGATGTGGCCGGCCACCAGCTGGCGGAGAAGGCCCGCCGTCAGTTCCGCTGGCTGAAAGCCCGCGGCCAAAATGGCAAGCGCCTGCTGAGCGAGTTCCTGACCGAAGAACTCCGCGCCATTCCGTCAGCCGCGGAGCTGCAACAGTTCAGCGCTCAGGTGGATGATCTGCGGCTGGCCGCCGATCGAATCCAGGCCCGGGTTGAACGCCTAATTGCTTCAAAACAAAAGCTTCGCCCCGAACACCCGCATTCCTCTTCTCAGCCCAAAGCATAAGGATTTCCCCCCACAGTGGTCGCCCTGTTCCGATTTCTAAAAATCCTCTTCACCGCCTTGCGCTACCGCCTGGATGAGCTGCTGCCCCACCACCGGTTGCCCTGGGGTCTGGCACTGCTGCTCAAGCTCACGGCGTTGCTGCCCGCCAGCCCGCAAACCCGCGGTCAGCGGCTGCGGTATTTTCTCGAAGACCTGGGCCCGGTGTTCATCAAATTCGGCCAGGTGCTCTCCACCCGTCCGGACCTGATTCCCCTGGACATCGTCGAGGAGCTGGACCACCTGCAGGACAACGTCGCCCCTTTTGATAAGGATCAGTGCCGGGAAATCATCGAGGCGGCGCTCGGCAAGCCGGTGGGCGAGCTGTTTGATGACTTTGACCCCGAACCGCTGGCCTCGGCCTCCGTGGCACAAGTGCACACCGCCAAACTGAAAGAGTCGGGGCAGGCGGTGGTCATCAAGGTGATCCGCCCGGGGATCGAAACCACCATCGAGAAAGACATCGCGTTGATGTACCTGCTGGCCAAACTGGTCCAGCGGTTTGCCACCGATGGCCAGCGCCTGCGTCCGGTCGAAGTGGTGGAAGAGTACGAGCACACCATCTTCGACGAACTGAACCTGCAGCGCGAAGCGGCCAATGCCTCCCAGTTGCGCCGTAACTTTGCCCAATCACCGATGCTGTATGTGCCCGAGGTGTTCTGGGACTATACCCGCCCCAATGTCATGGTGATGGAACGCATCTACGGCATCCCGGTGACCGACATGACGGCGCTGGCGGAACAGAACACCAACATGAAGATGCTGGCCGAGCGCGGCGTGGAAATCTTCTTCATGCAAGTGTTTGAGCACAACTTCTTTCACGCCGACATGCACCCGGGCAACATTTTTGTGTCCCGCGACCACCCCCAGCGCCCCCAGTACATCGCCGTGGACATGGCCATTGTCGGCTCCCTGACCCAGGCGGATCAGTACTACATGGCGCGCAATCTGCTGGCCATTTTCCGCCGCGACTATCGCCTTGTCGCCGAACTCCACGTACAAAGTGGCTGGGTGCCGGAAGACACGCCGGTGAATGAATTTGAAGCCGCTATTCGCACGGTGTGTGAGCCCATCTTTGAAAAACCGCTGAAAGAAATTTCCTTCGGCCAGATTGTCATCACGCTGTTCCAGACCGCCCGACGTTTCAATATGGAAGTGCAGCCGCAGCTGGTGCTGCTGCAGAAAACCCTGCTCAACATCGAGGGCCTGGGTCGCCAGCTCTACCCGGATCTGGACCTCTGGCAGACCGCCCACCCATTTCTGGAACGCTGGATGACCGAGCGCTTCCACCCCCGCAGCCTGCTGCAACAACTGAAACGCTACGGGCCGGAGCTGCTGGAACAGGCGCCACAGATGCCCCACAAAATCTCTGCCGCCCTGGACCAGATGCAGCAGTTGGGTGAACTCGCCCCGCAACTGCAACAGGCCGCCGAGCTGATCAACCGCCAAAACGCCACCGCCGGCCGCACCCGTCGGCGGGTATTCATTGCCGTCCTGGCCGGGCTGGGCGCGGTGGCCACGGCGCTGCCCGCCGCCGGCGTCAACCTCAGCCAGATTCCCCCCTACAGCTGGGTGCTGGTGGCCATTGCCGGCTGGGCCTGGCTGAGCCAATAACGTTCAGCCAGAGAACACCGGGCTCAGCCCCGCAGACTGGCCGGACCCGGTCACCAGCATCTCACCCCGGGTCCACCAACGGTCACACCGCCGCCCCTCCCCGGGCCGCCATCTCACATACCCAAAGACCGCCGGATAGGTTAGAATCGGCGGTCTTAGCACAGCAATGTTTAAGGTGACATTGACTGTGGCGACTGCCCAGCTCGACAGGCAACGCCAGTGAACAGCGGTATTTCAATGAAGGTGAACAGCAGGTGACCGATAACTCTTATCTCGACAGCATCAAATGGACCGAAGACGGTCTGGTGCCCGCCATCGCCCAGGACGCCAAAACCGGCCGCATCCTGATGATGGCCTGGATGAACCGCGAGTCCGTGCAATTAACCGCAGCAGAAGGGCGCGCTGTCTACTGGTCCCGCTCCCGGCAACAGCTCTGGCGCAAGGGCGAAAGCTCAGGTCACACTCAAGTAGTCAGCGAAATCCGCCTGGATTGCGACGCGGACGTGATCGTACTGCAGGTTGAACAATTGGGGGGCATGGCTTGTCATACGGGTAGAGAATCCTGCTTCTATCGGGTCCTGCAAGAGGGTGAATGGGTCACCGTCGACCCCGTTATCAAAGACCCCAAAGAGATTTATGCATGACCATGACCGCAACTGACAAACTCGATGTACTGGCCGAACTCTCCCGTATTCTGGAAGAGCGTAAAGAATCCGACGACGACAAATCCTACGTCGCCAGCCTGCACCGCAAAGGTCTCAACAAGATTCTGGAAAAAGTGGGTGAAGAGGCCGTCGAAACCGTACTGGCGGCCAAGGATGCTGAAACCAGCGGCGACAACCGCGATGTGATCTACGAAACCGCAGACCTGTGGTTTCATTCACTGGTGATGTTATCGCACCTGGGTGAAGACGCCTCTGCGGTACTCAGTGAACTGGCCCGTCGTTTTGACATGTCCGGGCTCGAAGAAAAGGCATCCCGCAACAAGCATTAATCGCGCTCGCAGCTGGGAACAATCACGACGAAAACACGAATAACGACGACAACGAGACAAAGTACGGCAACAGCGATGACAGCTGACAGCCAATAAAGGCAACAACACACACTTGTTTAACGTACACTTGATGTACACCTGCGATGGAGTAACCCTATGGGTATTGGTGGTATTAGTATTTGGCAATTGTTGATCATTCTGGCCATTGTTTTTATGTTGTTCGGCACCAAACGTCTGCGCAACCTGGGCGGTGATCTGGGTGGTGCCATCAAGGGCTTCAAGAAAGCCATGGATGATGACAAAAAAGCAGACGACGAAGTGGATCCCGCTAAAGTCGAAGACAAAACCGGGAACGCTGAAAAAGTGGTTCATGGTGAAACCGAAAAAACTGGCAACAAAAAGTAGGTTAAGGTGTTTGATATCGGCTTTTTCGAACTTCTGGTCATTGGCGTTGTTGGCCTGCTGGTCATCGGCCCCGAGCGCCTGCCGGAGACCCTGAGAACGCTTGCGCTCTGGTGGGGTCGATTCAAACGCGGCGTACAAAGTACCCGCGCTGAGTTCGAGCAGCAAATTGGCGCCGATGACATACGTCGTCAACTGCACAACGAAAACGTCATGCAGCGACTCAATGCCGGCAAGGAAGAAATCGAACGCACCCTCGGTGAGAATACCAGCAGCATTCAACAGGCCATGCAGAAAGAAGCGTCTTTGATTAAAGATTCTATGGAAGCCGCCACCCAGGAAGTAAAGGGTGATAAAGAGTTCACGGCTGAGTCACCGCGCCCCGAGAGCCCGGGGAGCCCCGATCACAGAGCACTGAAGCCTGACGGCAACGAGACTGAGGACGCTGCTCCTGACACCTCAACCCACGAGCCAACCCACCGCACTGACATCAGTCAAAACTGAGACGCCCCAACCAAACCATGAGCGACAACCCTTCTGACGATCAGGAAATGACCCTTGTCCAGCATCTGGTCGAGTTACGTGACCGCACCCTGCGGATCGTGATCATCGTACTGGTCATCTTTCTGGGCTTGTTTTACTTCGCCAATGACATCTACAGCTTTGTCTCCGCGCCGCTGCAGAAGTTTCTGCCGGAAAACAGCTCCATGATTGCCACTGAGGTGGCCTCGCCCTTCCTGGCCCCTTTCAAACTGACCTTTTTTGTCGCGCTGTTCCTGTCCATGCCGTTTGTGCTGTACCAGATCTGGTCCTTTATTTCTCCCGCCCTGTACCAGCGGGAAAAGCGACTGGCGATACCGATTTTGATCTCCAGCATCTTGCTGTTCTACGCCGGCATGGCCTTCGCTTATTTCGTGGTCTTCCCCCTGATCTTTGGGTTTTTCACCAGCGTTGGACCGACAGATGTCACCGTCATGACCGACATCAGCAGTTACCTCGACTTTGTTCTGAAGTTGTTTTTTGCCTTTGGCCTGGCCTTCGAAATCCCCATTGCCGCGGTAATTTTGATCGTCGCCGGTGTGGTATCTCCTGACAGCCTGGCGGCAAAGCGGCCTTATATTATTGTCGGGTGCTTTGTCTTTGGCATGCTGTTAACACCGCCAGACATCATGTCTCAGGCGCTGCTGGCCATCCCCATGTGGCTGCTGTTTGAGATCGGCTTGGTGTTTGGTCGCCTGCTCAGTCGACAAGCGGATGAAGAAGCGATCGAATAAGCGGCCGCGCTTCCGCCGGCCAAAAGAGGCGCTACCCCAACAGCACCAGCAACCAGCCCAACAGGGCCATCAGCATTGGCTCTTTGGCGGTACGCCAGTGAAACAGACCATAGCCATAAGCAACAGGGGGCAGGAACAAGGCACACAGGCCCCAGCTGTACTCCTCGGAAAAGGCCATCTGCAGCAACAACAACCAGCTGGCCACCAACAACACCCAACCCACAACCACACACACTGCCGACAACGGTTCCATGATATCCTCCCGCGGCTGCTGCCAGACCGGTCACTGCTGAGTGCCGGTTTGCGTCGTCTAGTGAATGACCGGTTATCCGTCTTCCAGCTGCTGTCGATGCCATTCACCAACGGTCAATACACTGACCCTGGCTTGCCAACCCTCACACGCCTTTAAACCCTTGCGCTTTGCAATCCCTCAGGCTGACGAGGTCACCTCAGTGGGTCATCCCCACATCGGGGTAGCGGATGCGCAACGCCATGACCTGCTCCAGAATGAGCGAAAATTTCTCCACCACTTGCGGGTCAAACTGGCTGCCACTGTGCTCGTACAGGTACTCCATCGCCTCCTTGACTCTCCAGGCCTTCTTGTACGGGCGCTCCGAGGTCAGGGCGTCAAACACATCACAGACGGTCACAATACGGGTGTAGAGGGGAATATCCTCACCGGCCAACCCCGCAGGGTAACCGGTACCGTCCCAGCGCTCATGGTGGGTGCGGGCGATCAAGGAGGCCACCTGCATCAGTTCGCTGTTGTAGCCACCGAGAATTTCCGCCCCCACTTCGGCGTGGGTTTTCATGGTTTCCCACTCATCAGTATTGAGCACTCCCGGTTTTAACAATACCTCATCAGGAATCGCAATTTTGCCAATATCGTGCATGGGGCTGGCGCGGAGAATTAATTCACATTCGTCGTCGTTCAGGCCCAGCTCTTTGGCGAGCAGCGCGCAGCTCTTACTCATGCGGACAACGTGCATACCGGTTTCATTATCCCGATACTCAGCGGCCTTGCCCAGACACTGAATGACTTTGGTTTGCGCCTCAAACAGTTGATCGGTTCGCTCCTTAACCCGCCGTTCCAAATCCTGGTTTTTTTGCTTTAACGCTTTATGCAACAGACTGGATTCCATAATGTTGCGCACCCGCAAAGCTATCTCGGTGCGATCAAAGGGCTTGCCAATAAAGTCCTTGGCCCCAGCCGACAAACATTGATTGCGGGTTTCCACGCTCAAATCCGCTGTCACCATGAGAATCGGCAGATACTCCTCAGGAAACGCCGTGCGCAACTTTGCCATGACCTCCAGACCATTAAAGTCCGGCATATGAACATCCAGCAAGATAAGATCGTAATCATGCTCACGGTGCAATTCCGGTACCTTCACCGGTTTACAGGTAGCATCAATCTGGCTGTAACCTTCGTGGCGCAGAATTTTCTCCATTATGGAGATGTTGACGGGGTTATCATCAACGATCAGAATTCGCCCCGAATGGGCGTCAGAAAGTTCCGACATCGTCAGCTTATATCCTTTTCTAAGTTGCGATGGTGACTGTTTTTCGACAGCTTAGGCAAGTATAGACCTTCGGCTCGACGGCGTCGTCGAGGACCTCGGTGTTCAGCCGGAGACGCGATGAAGGGATCATACTGGCAGCCGGCAAGCAGCCTATTGACCTCAATCAAAGCCAGTCATTTCAGGCTTTCACTCCCCATCTGTCACTCTCAGCCTTTAAAGACAGGCCAAGCCCATAAAACAACCACTCAGTTTCGTAAAGGCATCGGGGCCTGCTGATGGCAAAACATCAACAGGCCCGTGACCAGTGTCCCACTCTCGGGCCACTCGCGTCTGTGACGCCGGCCTCTAACACAGTGCCCACCGGGCGCTATAAGGGGTAGACCCGGGTCAGGTCTCCAGTAAAAAAGTCACCGGGCCATCATTGAGCAGTTCCACCTGCATGTCTGCGGCAAAAATACCGGTGGCCACAGAATTGTGGCGGGTGCGGAGCTTTTCCACAAACCGATCATAAAGCTCTTCCGCCAACACCGGAGTGGCCGCCGTGGAAAATCCCGGCCGCAGCCCTTTGCGAGTATCCGCCGCCAGCGTGAACTGGGACACTACCAGAATACCGCCGTCTATGTCCGCCACACTCAGATTCATCTTACCTTCGGCATCCGGAAAGATTCGATAGTTCAATAATTTGTGCAGCAGTTTATCCAGCGACTCTTCCGTGTCATTACGCTCTACCCCCAACAGCAAAAGAATGCCGCGTGAAATCTCACCGACTGTATCGCCATCGACCGCCACACTGGCACGGCTCACCCGTTGAATTAAACCTCTCAAAACGCCCCCTGCATGCTGCATGTTTACCCATAGCGATCAGCGCACCGGGCTCACACAAAAGTGCGCATTGTACAGGTTTGGTCGAGGGCTTGTGCAGAGTATCGGAAAAGGCATAAACCCACCATTGCCTCGATGCCCACGATTGCCTCTACGCCCCGGTCGGATAATCATGGGCAAAGCGCCGGGCCATCGCTCGTGTGGCGCGAATTAAGGCGTCAACAATACTCGGCTCACAGGCCGAATGGCCGGCATCGCGAATGATGTGCAGCTCGGAATCGTGCCAGACATGGTGCAGCGATTGCGCATTATCCAGGGGGCAGATCATGTCATAGCGACCGTGGACAATGATGCCCGGAATGCCGTCGAGATCGGCGGCGTGATTGAGGATTTGATTCTCTTCCAGAAAACCGGCGTGCATAAAATAATGGGCCTCAATGCACGCCATCGCCAGCGCAAGATGAGGATCTGAAAAGGCCTCCAAAACATCGAGGTTGGGTCTGAGTGTCGCACAATGCGCCTCCCACAGAGCCCACGCCTTGGCACACGACATCTTGGCGAGCTCATTGCTGCCGGTCAGCCGCTTATGGTACGCCGCCAGCAGATTCCCGTGTTCAGACTCCGGGATGGGGTGGACAAAATCCTCCCAGTAGTCGGGGAAAATCCGACTGGCACCGGATTGATAAAACCACCCGATGTCATCGGCACGACACAGAAAAACACCCCGCAAAATCATCCCCATCACCCGCCGGGGGTAGGTCTGTGCGTACACCAGACTCAGTGTTGATCCCCAGGAACCCCCAAACAATACCCAGCGCTCGATGCCCAAATGCAGACGGATCGCTTCCATATCCGCGATCAATGTCTGAGTGGTGTTATGCTCCAAAGACGTGTGTGGCTCTGAGCGTCCGCAACCGCGCTGATCAAATAAAATAATGCGATAGCGCTCCGGGTCAAAGAAACTGCGGTCTTGCCGGTGACAACCTGCCCCAGGGCCACCGTGCACAAACAACACCGGGATACCTTCGGCGTTGCCCGATTGTTCAAGGTAAATCACATGGCCGTCTGACACTGGCAACATCTGGGTTTGAAAGGGTTTGATATCAGGATACAGAATATGCATAAGCCGCCCTGGACGAGTCACAGATCCCTCACATGTTCCCGAACGCATGTGCTGTTGATGATAACCTGAGGGCTCTGCGCAGCGGGATCGTGGACCACGCTCACCCAGGTTAAATCCCCCTTGCTCAGCAAACCGGTGTACCGGGCATCCAACTTAGAGCCATCGGCGGCATCTAACTTAGAACCATCGGCGGCATCCAACTTAGAGCCATCGGCCGGCAAGGAGTCCGCCAAAAAGGCTCGCCGAGGGCGGTCTGAGCGACTCGTTTCGACATACCATTCATCGAACGTCCGGTCATTCATCGACCCTTATGTCAGAAGTTTTAAGCCTCCGGGTTCGGGTTTTCCCCAGCGCCATCCGGCCAGCAAGCGAACACGACATGGCCGCGAATCTCTGACCGTGAAAACTCTGACCGTGAAGTTCTGCCCGTGAAGTTCTGTCGCCTGCGCTTGAGTGACAAAACATTGTCATATCCTAAAGCGCTGTCATACTCGACACCATCATCACGGATTTCTGGCGCCGCACACAATGATTGTAGACTAAAACCATCCACACCGAACTGGCGTCAAAAACCTCATATACACCACGCCCCGCGGGCCTGGTGACGAGAGCCAAAGGTCCACACACAACCGTACTCGGAAGACATGTTATGCAGGAAAAACGCTGCGGCTGGTGCCTGAACGATCCCCTTTACGAAAAGTATCACGATGAGGAGTGGGGGGTACCCTGCTTTGACGATGCGATCCTGTTTGAATTTTTACTGCTCGAAGGCGCCCAAGCAGGGCTCTCCTGGATTACGGTACTGAAAAAACGCGAGGGCTACCGCCAGGCCTTTGACCAGTTCAACCCTGAAAAAATAGCGCGCTACAGTGACAGGAAAGTGGAAAAATTACTCACCAACCCCAACATTATCCGCAACCGATTAAAGGTCCAAAGTGCGGTCAAAAATGCCCAGGCGTTTTTAAATATTCAGGAGCGCTACACCAGCTTCAGTGATTACCTCTGGCAATTTGTCGACGGTCAGCCCATCCAAAATCATTTTCGCACGTTAAAAGAGGTTCCTGCCTCCACCGACCGTTCCGACCTCATGAGCAAAACCTTAAAAAAAGACGGCTTTTCGTTTGTCGGCTCCACCATTTGCTATGCCCATATGCAAGCCACCGGCATGGTCAACGATCACCTGATCACCTGTCCCCGCCATCGGGCGGTGATACCAAAAACCGAAACCTGAATCGGGCAAGTGACAGGTGACAGGTGACAGGGGATAACAGGTAGAAAAAGCCCGTTACAATTGGGCCTCGATGGGCAGCGCGCTCAGCAGCCGGATCCCCAGCCGCCGAAAAAAAGACGTTTGGGGGTCTGAGTAATAACACACCGTTTCATCGTTTTTATCAATTTCCCACACCAGCCGGGAACGGTCATCCAGCTTCAATTGATACGCCTGCCCCTGCAAAGACGCCTTAATATTATCCACCGCCACCGACGTCAGTTCGGCATTCTCCACCAATACCCCAATTTCGGTGTTGATCAGGATGGACCGCGGATCCAGATTCATGGAACCGACAAAGGTTTTTTCCCGATCAATAAAATAGGCTTTGGCGTGCAGGCTGGCACGAGACGATTTGTGGATAAACTGGGTAATTTTTTCGGGGTTCAACGGCTGAAAATGTCTGCGCCATCGAGCAAAATCCAAGCCGTCACTGTCTGCCGGAATTTCAAACAGTTTAACGCCGATTTTTAACAGCCGCTTGCGATATTTGGCGTAGCCGGAATGTACCAGGCTGACATCCGTCGCCGACAGGGAATTGGTCACAATCGTTACCTGCACCCCCTTGGCTCGAAGCTTCCGGAAAAACCTCATGCCCCGTATCCCCGGTACAAAATAGGGAGAGACCAACAGCAGCTCACGGCTCACCCGACTGGCCACTTTTGACAGTTTCATCAGCAACAAACTGGATTTACGAAAGCCGCTCAGCAGGGATTTTTTGGGGGAATCCGACAACACCATGGCGTCGCCCCAATACCATTTATTACTGGTGACTGACGCCGAAAAATCGAGTTCCAGCAACTGATCCAAAGAACGCTTCAGGCTGAAGTCCCGCAAATAAGAACGGATGGTGTCCATCAATTCCAGCAGTTCATCATTGCTGAACGCTTTTTTCACCAGCATTTGAATGGGGTAGCAGGCAGAGGATTGCCAGAATTCCTCGAAACTGCTGGCGACCTGATCCACTACCGGACCGACGGCCATCAGGTCCAGATCAGAAAACGCTACGTCATCCGACACATCAAAATATTCATCGCCAATATTTCGCCCGCCGACGACGGTCACCGTATTATCCACCGTCAGTGATTTATTGTGCATGCGGCGATTCGAGCGGCGAAAATTGGTGAGCATGGACCACAGTCGCTGCGCCCGATTACCGAGTGGATTAAACAGACAAACGTCGATGTTGGTGTGCTGGCTAAGCATCAATAAACGATCGTCACCCACCGGGGATCCCACATCATCCAGTAGAATACGCACCCGCACCCCTCGGTCTGCCGCCGCCAGCACTGCAGCAATCAGAGCGTGGCCACTGTTATCCCGAAGCCAGATGTAATATTGCAAATCCAGGGATTTTTCAGCAGCCCGAATCAATAACAGGCGTGCCAACAGCGCATCTTCGCCGGCGGTCAAGGGAAAAACACCACTCTGGCCAGGGTGTTGATCCTGCAAGGGCTTTAACGAAGCGGCCAGCTTCGATAAGGTTTCATCTGTCAACGAACTGTCCTGATCCTGCACAGGCCTGTCTCACTCAAATCCGTCAAATACCGCCGCAAGATTCACGGACCCATTAACCGATACCGAGCGGAAATCAACACCGCCACGGCAACGCTAGCCGATGTAATTACCGGACCAGACTAGATAGACAACACCACCCCACTTGGCGCGTCAGCCTTATCCCGATGCTCGGGCAAGCACACCAGTAATTGCCTGGGTTTAACGTTCAGCGTTGTCTGCAAATACTGTTTGACGGCCTGGGTTCTGTCCGCCCCCAGTTGATCCAACCGTTCACGCTGTTGTTGTGCTTGTTGTTGTAATTGTTGTTGAGATAAAACTTGAGGCTCAGACTGTTGCGCCTGCGATGCAACCCGAGCCTCATCCGCGACTGCAGTTGTCGTATCTTGACCCGGTGCTGCTGCACCCGCTGTGGTCACCAAAAACTGGGCATCCTGAGAATTGGTGACGCCGCACAGCTTCAAGGTGAGGGCTTCACGATCGTTCACCATGGCCGCTATTTTCCCGGAATAATCTTTGGCCACGGAGTTCAGCTCAACACTGCCCGCGTCAAACACAATAGGGTCCAGGTGAACTTCGGTCATCTTTTCACCCGCCATCTGGGCAACGGTAATAATGGCGCCATAGGGCTGCAACAGGGATTTCAACACCAGCATGGAGGCCTTCTTCATGGCCCCGCCCAAGGCTTTATTAATGACCTGCTGAATATCCACATCCGGGTCATTCAAAGCCCCTTTCACCGGCACGTTGAGTTTGATCTGATCGTCACTGTCACGCAGCAAATCCAGAGCCTGATCCAGGGGCATGGTCAGCTGGTGGGCAAACTTTTCGACCTGATCGGTCTGTTCCGGCCGCAAGCTGATGTGGTGCATGATGGCCTGGTTTTTGGTGTCCATAACATTGTCCGCCACCTTCACACTGGAGGTTAAATTAAACACCCCCGACTCCAGGGCATAACCGGTGAACTGACTGCTGTAACCACTCAGGCTGAGTAACTGATAGCCCTCCACGGCCAACTCCAGGTCGGTACTCTTCGACGCCACATTGAACTGGCCTTCGGCCTTAACCGTCGCGTCGTTCGACAATCTCATGTCCAGCAATACCGTGGACGGCAACTGGCGATCGGTTAACGACACATCGGTGAGCTCCAGCGCGTTCAATTGCAGCTTTTCCACAAACGCGGGCTTAACCCCCCGGTCGGACACCTTCGCCAGGACATCCGGTCCCAGTGTGATTTTTTTGATCAACACCGGTACCGCAGCCCCTGCAGGCGGGTTTGGCTCTGCGGACTTGTCATCAGGTGTTGCATCAAGCGGGCTGGCATCCGGGTTACTTGCCAGAGAGCTGCTCGCTTGCGGACGGTCGTTGCCAGTCCCCATGTCAGCCCCCTTGTCAGTGGGCTCAGCCGACAGCAGCGCCGCCAGTTGCGGCGTTTCACCCTGCTCGTCACGCAGGAAAGTAATGCGGGCCCTGGGCAAGCTCAACGCATCGATCACCACGCTCAGTGCCTGCCGGGACTCTGCTGGCGATGACGCTGCAGTTGCAGGCGTTGTTGAAGAGGCAGAGGAAGAGGTAGAGGTAGAGGAAGAGGTAGAGGTAGAGGAAGAGGTAGAGGTAGAGGAAGAGGTAGAGGTAGAGGTAGAGGAAGATGTGGCTGGTGATGCCGCTGGAGGTGACACAGACTCCGCCACTGGCGAGTCATTAGCCCCTGACGGCAAGGTGACCACCATGCCCTGCAGTTGGAATTCGGCCCCCTCCACCAGCGTCGGCACCGTCTCGGATGGCAGCACATCCAGGCCACTTAACAGCAGTTCTTTGAGCGTTAAGGTGCTGCCATCAAAGTCAGACGTCAGTGCCAGCCGGTTCAGGTCGAGCCACGGCACAGGCTGCGTCCCGTCTTTAACGGCAACAGACGCCATCGTGACGTCGGCCGCGGCCTGATAGGCCGTAGCCTCGCCCAGTCGGGCGTCCGCCTGCAGCTTGACGACGGTTTCCGAGGCTGTCGCCAACGCTTGTGGCGCCCTCACATCCAGGTCGCTTAAAGTCACGGTGGTTTGCACGGCAATCACCTGATCCGCCCCTTCAGACTGACCATCGACGTCCAGTTGAACGACGGTGTTGGGGGACTTAACCACGGCTTGCGGTGCGTTGACCGCCAGTTCCGAAAACTCCGTTTGTGACTTCGCGAGCAGTGACCAGCCGGCCTCTCCAAAGGTAGCCTCCGCGTCCATCTCCATCAGGATCTCAGGCAGTTGAATCGCCGCTTGCGGGGCCGCCACGCTCAGGTCAGACAGCCGCAGCCTGGAATCCGCCAACATGGACCAGTCTGCCTCCCCCAGCCGCTCCAGCTCCAGTTCGCTGTGAAAGTCCAACGCCAGCGCCACTTCGGTCTCGGCCGCAGGCAGGGTCAAGTTCGTCAGCTGCATCAGCAGCTCGACATTGCCGCGATGATCTTCCCCGGTGTCCAGTTTCTCAATGGCGATTTTCTCAATGGTCAGGTCCGCCGACACCTCGGGCAGATCCACCACAATGTGGACATTGCTCACGCCCACATTATCCAGCGCAAAATGCCAGGTGACCCCTCTCTCGCCCTCGATCTCCACCTCACCGGAAGCTACTTCTTCCACCGCCTGCTGAGTGGAGTTGTCCGTCAGGTTGATGCTGTTGATGTACAAATTTCCCGCCGCATCCTGCCTGACGGTCAAGTTGGCGTCGGCCAGCCGAATTCCACTGACCCGCACCTTGCGTCCCCACAAGTCGGTCAAGGTGAGATCCAATTCCAGATCCGCCAGGTAATAATCTTTGTCAGCGCTGGAAAATTTCAGTGCCTTGACGGAGGCGACGCCATTAAACGGATTGATCCAGAGCTTTTCCAGACTCACTGCCGTCATGCCCCGCTCTTCCAGTTGACGGGTAAGTAAATACTTAGACACCTGAGACAACAGCAATGGCAGGCACAGCAGAAAAACCACTGAGCCAATAATCGTATAACGACCCCATACGCGTCCTTTCATGGAATACCGAACCTATCAATCAAGAGTGTCTTCAAAGTGTACCAGCTAACCCCGAAGAAGAAAGCAGACGACAGCGCGGCGCAAAGGCGCACCCTGAGCGCGGCTGCAATGAAACCCGGCAGCAACAAACGCTTTCCTCAGCGGCTGGAAAGGTCGTTCAGCGCCATGAGAGTCTCTGCCGTGGGTAAAAAAAATCCCCCTCACCTGTCAGCCCCAATCGTAAACCGCTATAGTGCAGACCCACGTCCGACAGAACACAGAGATCATTACAGGTAGTTAACATGGGTAAGTTTATTGGTGCCATTTTGGGCTACATGGCCGGCGGCATTTTTGGGGCCTTACTGGGCTTTTTTGTCGGTCAGATCATCGACCGCAGCTTTAAATTCGGCAGTTTTACCCATCAGATCGGTGACCGGCAGGAAGCCCAGGATACGTTTTTCACCACGGTGTTCACCCTGCTGGGGTATCTGGCCAAGGCCGACGGTCGTGTCTCCGAAGCCGAAGTGCAGCTCACGGAGCAGCTGATGAGCAAGCTGGGACTGACCCCTGAGCATCGCCGGGCCGCCATCGATTTATTCAAGCAGGGCAGCCAGCACAATTTTTCATTGACGGAGCTGCTGGCAAAATTCAACCACGTCTGTGGCCGTCACACCAACCTGAAACAAATGCTGTTGGTGTACCTGATCAACATTGCCCTGGCCGATGGCGCCATCGAGGCCGAAGAAGAAGCCATCCTGCGGCAGGTTGCCCAGCACATCGGCTTTTCCGGGTTTGCGTTTGAACAGCTGTTGCGCATGATCAATGCGCAGAACCAATTCGGTGGCCAGCGCCAGGGCGGTGCTTACCAACAGGCTCCCAGTGCCAACGATCTGGATGTGGCCTACGCGGCACTCGGCGTCGACAAGTCCATCAGCGACAAAGACCTTAAGCGCGCCTACCGTAAACTCATGAGTCAATACCACCCGGATAAGCTCATGGGCCAGGGACTGCCGGCGGACATGATTCAGGAAGCCACCGAGCGCTCCCAGGAAGTGCAGGCCGCTTACGACCTGATTCAGAAAAGCCGCAAGCAATAAAACAATAACACGGCGGTCGGGGCCGTTTTGGCCCTAACGGTGATGACAGCCGCGCTGCCCTGTTTGCTATCAACCCTGCTTGGGTCCGACCCACACCTGCTGCACATTGACGAACGCCAATATGCCGTGGGGGCCGAGCTCGCGGCCAATGCCAGAATTCTTGATGCCACCACTGGGCAAACGCGGGTCGGTTTTGACAATGCCATTAATCGCCACCTGACCGGTTTCCAGCCGTTTTGCCATCGCTTCTGCGTTGCTGCTGCCGGTCCACACCGACGCCGCCAGACCGTAACGGGTATCGTTGGCGATGGCCAGCGCATGTTCGGCATTGTCCGCCTTTACCACCACCGCCACGGGTCCAAAGGTTTCTTCCTGACAAGCGGCCATGTCGTTGGTGACATCCACTAACAGGGTGGGCGGGTAATAATAGCCGGCGCCGGTGTCCGGCAGGCCTCCCACCAGACAGCGCGCCCCTGCCTCAAGGGTAGCCTCTACTTGTCGGGCGAGGTTATCGCGCAGGTCGGCGCGAGCCAATGGGCCGATATCCGTCGCCTCATCCCGCGGGTTACCCAGGGTTAGGGCTTCGATACGCACTTTCAGTCGTTCAATAAAGGCCTCGTAGACCGGCGCTTCGACGATCAAGCGTTTGGCCGCAATGCACGACTGCCCCGCATTGATCATGCGCGACAACACCAGCACATCCGCCGCCTGATCCAGGTCGGCATCGGCCAGCACGATACTGGGGTCTGATCCCCCCAGTTCCAGCACACAGGGCTTTAAAGATGCCCCCGCCAGGCCGGCCACCACACCGCCCGCCTTACCGGAACCGGTAAACGACACACCCCGCACCCGGAAATCCTGAATCACCCCGGCAATCTGTTCATTGGCCAAGGGCAGATTCTGCAACAGCCCTGACGGCACACCGGCTTTGACAAACACCTCGGCAATGGCCGCGGCACAGGCAGGCACGTGCGGATCGTGTTTTAACAGACAGGTATTCCCCGCCATCAGCGCTGGTGCGCAAAAACGAAAGGCCAGCCAGAAAGGCGCATTCCAGGGCAGGATGCCGAGCAGCGGCCCCACCGGCAGATGCTGCACATAACTGTGGTGGGCGTCCGACGCCAGCGTCTGGGAGCTCAGGTATTGCGCCGCATGCTCGGCATAATGCTGCGCACACCAGACCGCTTTATCCACTTCGGCCCGGGCTTCTTTGATCGGCTTGCCCATTTCATCGGTCATTAACAGCGCCAGCCGCTCTCTGTCGGCTTGCATGACCTCGGCCACCGCAAACAAAGCATCGGCACGCTCCTGGAACGAAACCGTTTTCCAATACTCGTAGGCGCTTACCGCGTTCTGCAGACTTTGCTCGATTTGCGCCTCGACCAACGTGGGGTAAGCGTGCAGTTGCTCACCCGTTGCCGGATTGATGACTGTTAACATAACGCGTCCTCTTATTGTTGACCTGTGGACTGTGCTGATACACAACCGATTCTGGCGCTGGCCAGTAGCCAGTAGCCAGAGGCTAGAAACTAGTAGCTAGTAGCTAGTAGCGAGAAACTAGAAACTAGCAGTGTGTTTTCCTGTCGCTTGCAGCGTGTTATTTACCGGCCAGCTTCTCTTTCGAGTCAGCCGCGGCACTTTTGTTCTGCGTCGATGAAGTTGATTTGCCGGCGGCGGGTTCAACCAACACAGGCTTGGAGCTCGCTTTGGAATTAGAGCCTGCGGCCACTCTGGAAGCGGTGTCGGGTTTGACCACAAAGTCCTGCGGAACGTCGTCATCAAAAAAAGAAGCGCAGCCATTGTCGGTGAGATAAATGGTATCCGAGATACCGCAGGTTTTATCGCCATCCACCCCCCACATCCACGGAATGAAGTGAAACGTCATGCCCTTTTCCAGAATGGTCGAATCGCCCTGTTTAAGGCTGACGATATAACCTTCATCCCAACTGGGCGGAAACGCAATGCCAATGGAATAACCCGAGCGGGTGATCAACTTGCCGCCCACATCGTTTTCCGTCACCGCCGTGCGCACCAGAATATCCACATCCGACACCGTCATACCCGGACGCACATGGTCATAGACCTGGCGCAGCGCATACTTCATGGTCTCCTGGGCCTTGTACATGGAATCGGACAGTGAGCCGCACACCACGGTGCGCATCATGGCGGTGTGATAGCGGCGAAAACAGCCCCCCACTTCCAGGAACACATGTTCATTGGGTTGCACGGTTCGGCCTTCCCAGGTGGCGTGACCAATCATGGTGCGCGGCCCCGAAGTCACATAGGGCATGACTGCCGGTGGCTCGCCCCCCGCGCTGAACATGGCCTGACTGATGGCGCCGCCAATTTCATTCTCCGTCACCCCCGGTTGCACGGCGTCAATGCCGGCTTTCATGCCCGCGACCGTGGCCTGCGCTGCGCGCCGCATGATATCCAATTCAACATCCGATTTGGTGCGGCGCCCTTCCTCTACAATCCCGAAGCAATCCATTAAGCGGCCGTCCGTAAACGACGTGTTGAGCACATCCTGATGGTAGGCCGGGAAAAAATAACTGTTGCGTTCATAGCCCAGAATTTTTGTCGACAACCCAAATTCACGCAGCGACTCCACCAACATCTGAATCGAATCGCCAGTGTCCGAATAAGGCCGGGTATGTTCCAGCCAGGTGCGGGCGTGCACGTTCGACTCTTCCAGTTGTCGGGTAATCATGAAGGGTGGAGCGTCAATCGGCACCACCAGCGCCTGAAAGAACGAATAGCCCGTGGTTTGATAATCCGTCAGGTACATCAGGTTTTCCGGGTCGGTAATAATCACCGCATCCAGTAACCGTTTCTCCATACGTCGGCGCAAGTCTCCGAGACGCCGCTCGTATTCGGAAAAGGGAAAAGTCATATCATCGCGCTGTCTCATCATTTACTCCATGCAGTAGGCTACGGCGGCAGCCAAGAGAGATAAGCCTTCATCAAGTTCTTCATCTGAAATGGTCAGCGGCGGCAACAGTTTCACCACCCGGCCTCCGGTGCCGCAAGGCCCCACCAGCAAACCGGTTTCAAAACAGCGGTTGGCAATGGCTTTCGCCAACGCCCCGTCCACAACATCCAGCGCCTGAATCATGCCCACGCCGCGCACGTCAAAACCGGCATCCGGGTAAGAGTGCTGAATCTCCTGCAAGCGTGCGTGAATGAGTTCACCGCGTCTTTGGGTCTGGCTCATGAGCTCGTCGTCATCAAAATAGCGCAGTGCTTCCCGACCTGCGACAAACGATAAATCCTGTCCGCGAAACGTCCCCGTGTGTTCACCCGGGCTCCAGTGAACATCGTGCTCCGGCTTATTGAGGTTCATCGCCATGGGAGTACCAAAACCACCAATGCCCTTGGCCAAACAAATAATATCCGGTTCGATCCCCAGGCCCTCAAAACTGAAATACTTGCCGGTGCGGCCACAGCCCACCTGGATTTCATCCAGAATCAGCAGAGCCCCCACATCTTTGGCCAACTGCTGCAATTCCTGCAGCCATTCCTGGCTGGCAATGTTGACGCCGCCCTCGGCCTGAATCGCCTCCACTAAAAAGGCTGCGGGCGCTTCCAGCCCACCGGACGTATTTTTTAAAAGCTGGCGCAACGCTTTCAGGTTTTCGATTCCACCACCAGGATTATTTTCAAACGGTTCGTGACGGGCAAATTGCAACGGGATGCCCGACGCGTTGCGAAAATATTCATTGGCCGTACAGGCCAGCGCCCCCAGAGTCATGCCGTGAAATCCCTGTGAGAACGCAATCACTTGTTGACGTTTAGTCACACGACGCGCCAGTTTCAGTGCGGCCTCGACGGCGTTGGTTCCGGTTGGCCCCATGAACTGCATTTTGTAATTCATGTTTCTGGGTTTGAGAATGGTGTCGGCAAACGCACTGATAAATTCACGTTTGGCGGTGGTATACATGTCCAGACTGTGGACCACCCCATCCTTCTGTAAATAATCGATGATGGCGGCTTTCATCTTCGGGTTGTTGTGTCCGAAATTTAAAACGCCGGCACCGGCGAAAAAATCCAGATAGGATTTTCCCTGCTCATCCACTTGTCGAGCATTCGTCGCCGTGCTGAAGACGGTAGGATAGGCTCGGCAATAACCGCGGATATCGGATTCCCATTGTTCAAAGATCTCCATAGGGGATACTCCTGATGTCGAATGATCGAATTGTTTCCGCCGTGCGTTAACGGGCGGCTGTGGTGGCCCCTGTCAGACAATCAACACCGTGCTGAGACAGGAACTCATATTTTAAAACGGACTGCACATGAACAGTTTCTCTGTAGCAGCCGATAAAGCGACAGCACCTTAATCAGGTGTCGTTGAGACAATAGCTTTTTTGACAACAACTTTTTGACAATTACTTTTGATAAGTACTATTTGGCAATTTTTTTGAAAACCACTCGCTAACCGCCGCGCATTGACAGCGATACAACGGGTGATCAATGAGTGGTGCAGTTGAGACTGCGACCAACGCGTTTCGGCGCATGAACATCACTACCGTCCTCTGAAGGTAGGGGATATCTGCAAGCTTCGCAAGTGCTTTCCGGGTTTACCGGTGTAATCCGATGTTCACCGTCAACCAGCAACACAAAAATTTTATTCGGTTTTGAAAAAATCCGTTCTCATGCAGAGACGAACTAAAAAGCGCCTCGATATCGCAGATTGCGTGAATATTTTAGCGTCACAGGGCACCGACCTGCCTACCAGCCTTCATGCAGCAGACACCTGTCTGTTGCCATCACTGAGCAGATTCTCAATGCGGCATTATGTGCCTGCATATTTTGTGCCGGGAACAAAATAACGTTTTGTCGCGCCCCAGCGACCCGTCTATTTTGCAGCCGGCATGTCGAACCGCTTTATTCTCGGGCATTGCATTATTCTGCGACATTGCATTTCAAAACAAAGAAAGCGCTCTTGAACGGCCAAGCCATGCACGCACCTGGACTATAACCCGTGACCTTGACGCTCACTCTTTACAGCTCAAGTTTTAGCTTTCAAGCTTTGCGTTTGAACGCTTAAATTAAGCTTCCAGCGTTAAGTTTCCACTTACGTTTCCACGACGGGCAATCCCGCCAGGCGGGAATAGATGCGCACCACCGGCGCCAACAGCGCATCGTTGAACTGATAGTGCGGGCTGTGGCAGGGAAACTGATATTGCTCTTCGCCCCCCATGCCTATCAACGCAAAGGCGCCGGGAATTTCATTCAGGTAATAACTGAAATCTTCTGAAGCCATAATGGGTGTCGGCAATTGGGTCATGCACCAGTCTTCCCCAAATTCTGTCGCCAGTGCCTGGCGATAGTCCTCGGCAGGCCCGGCATGATTGACCGTCGCCTCATAGCGCGGCTCTGACATGACCTTGACCGAGACACCGTAACTGTTGGCCGTATCTTGCGAAATTTGCGCAATCAATTCATTCAACTGGCTGCGCAACAATGGGTCACTTAAGCGAATACTGCCCGATAGGGACGCTTTTTCCGGTGTGACGGTGGGTGCTGCATCCGCTCTTATGGAACTGACACTGACAACGGCCGCCGACTGAGGCGGCAAGCGGCGACTGACGATTTGTTGCAGGTTCAGGGTGATGGCCGCCGCCGCCAGCACCGGGTCATGGCACAGCTCAGGCTGACTCGCATGCCCGCCCTTACCGGTCACCTCGATCTGGAAAATACCATTGCCCGACATCACCGCGCCGTCCGGACAAACCGCCTTACCCAACGGTATCGCCGGCCAATTGTGCCAGCCGAAGATTTCATCAATGCCGGTCAGGGCACCGTCCTCAATCATCCGCCAGGCACCGTGTCCACCTTCTTCCGCAGGCTGAAACAGCAGAGAGACCGGTCCCGGCAACTGCGACTCATGTTGTTTTAACCACGCCGCCGCGGCCCACAGCGCTGCCGTATGACCATCGTGACCGCAGGCGTGCATACAACCCGCGTGTTGTGATTGATACTGCACCGCGGTTAATTCAACAATCGGCAGGGCATCGATATCCGCGCGCAAGGCAATGTGCTTGCCTTTGGCCGAAGCCGCCAGAGTGGCCACCGTGCCATGGTCTGCGCACACACGCCAGGGAATGCCCAATTTAGTCAACGCTTGACGGACACGCGCGGCTGTTTGCTCTTCCTGCCAGGACAACTCCGGGTGCCGGTGCAGCTCGTGTCGAAATTCCACCGCGTTGGCGATGATCGTTTGCCAATTATGCACATTGCCTCCCACTGCTGTGACTCGGACATTCCCTGAGGCCGGGATTGCTCTCCGCTCGGGGTACCCCGTGGAAAAACACCTAGCTTCCAATGCTGCTTAAAGCGTCAGGGAACACCACAAACATAGCTGCTCTGACGCCCGGATACAAACCCGGTAACCGCGAGCCACCGCAACAACGGCAAAACCGTGTCACAGTCACCGTTACATGATTTCGCGGATTCTACGAGCTTCCCGCACCCGCTCTTGTTCTTTCGTTGAATTGGCAGAGGGTGTCGTTGAATTGGCAGAGGGTGTGGTTGAATGGGTTCTGGGTGTGGTTGTTTGGGGGGTGTTAGTAGCTGATTGGGGGGTGCTAGTAGTTGAGTGGGTGGCTGTCGCGGCATTGGTCTTGGCTGCAGTTGAAGTCGTTGCATTGGCCCTGGGTGTTGCCGAGGGGGGAGCCAAGTCACCGCTCTGGGCGGCAGGCTGCAACAGACTCTGCTGACAAGCGTCATACACCGCCTGCGATTCTACCCAGCATTCGGCCGGGCTGGTGCGGGAAAGGGTTTCATCCTCACGCTGCTTGACCAAACACTGCTGCAGGTAATTCACGGCGGTGCGTTCACAGAGAACGGCTGAAGGCTCTGATGACGCCACCGCGACCCGGGTGCAGCTGGCCGCGATCATCATCGCCAGCCCCACCCGGATCGCCCGATCCCTGTTCGCTCTGTAAAGCACTGTGTTCAACCTGCGATAGCCTTCGTCAACAATAAGCCGGTCGGCGCCAAACCGAAGCCCCGGCTTAGCCGTTGAGCGGCGGTCCAAATTCACCATTATGTACCTCAGCCGTGTAGAGTATAGACACGATGTTGACAGGGCGGGGGCGGCTCACTTTCCGGGTCGACGCGGTGCCTGTCATAAACACCTCGCGGGCTTGGGATTTCTCGCAGGCTGTTGGCTTTCACGCAGGCTGGGGGTTGGGCACTGGCTGGGGGTTGGGCACAAGCTGAAGTATGGTGAATCCAGCTTCACGGATCGCGGGCTACTCCAGCGATAGGCCACAAAAGGGACAATAGTTCACCTTGATGGACGACAGGTTCAGCAATTCACCCACTGTCTCCGCTTCACCAGATTCAACGTCGCCCTCGTTCGCCAACCACAAACTGAACAGCTCCCAGTGCGTCTGAGCCTCACCCTCAATGGCGATCACACGATAGACTTTTAAATGGTCCGGAATTTCATTGCGCTCACACGTATGCTCTCGCCCCAGTATCGTGCCACTCTCTTCTTCCAGCTGTTCTTTATTCATAACCACCTAATTTTTTAGAGGATAAAACTAAAAATTTATGCCCGCTTCGCCCCCGGGTATTTGTCGGGTGCGGGCTCATCATGCTCGTGACGCTCATCAACCCGCTCGCCCTGGGTAACAGAGTCTCCTGCCGTCACCTGCGACTTGCCCGGCGAAGTCTTGACGCTATTATGGACCAAAGCGTGAGACTTTAACGCAAAGTCAACAATGCATAACAACACCACCGGAATCAGAAATCCGGTAATTAACGCAAAGTCCTGGCGCAGTGATGTTAACAGATAATCCCCCACAGAGGTGACCGTCTCGTCCGGCCACAGCGCGATCACGACCGGAGTCAATGAAAAAAACAGCGTCGGCACGATAAACCACATACTGCTGTGAGCGCTGTCTTTCGCTCGGTACGCACAGTAACCATAAACCAACACCATGGCGATCACGCCAACGATGGAAAAGACATTCATCACCACCGATAAAATTTGGGAGATGATTAACACCAGAATGGTGAAGGTGACTAATTTTCGGATGGTCGAGATTTTCATAACGCCCCGCTCTTTAAGGTTATCCACTGTGGGTTATCGACTGATGAGGATTTCCCGCTGGTGCATCCATGGATGCGAAGCTGACGATGCCATCGGCATGCCGGCTTATTTTCGTTAAAGTGATTACACGGGTTAGCGAACATTTCGCTCAATGTTCAGGTCCGCGATACACATGCGACAAGCGCCAGACTCTGTTCACTATAGCCGACATCCTTAAACGCACATCGTCGCTCCGCCAAAGCCAAAGCCCCACATTCAAGTCGAAACAGCTAGCCGAAGGGCCGCTCTGCAAGGCCTCGGTTCACGATTCATTCTCATCAAAAACCTGAACCGGCGCCCGATCTGGGGTATCCAGATCGATGTCCACGGTGATGGGACGACAACACACCTGACAGTCTTCAATATAGCGCTGTTGGGGCACGGAGCGATCAATGATCAGTTCAATCGGTTCACCGCAATAAGGGCATTGCATGGTTCGGGTTTCTATCAGATCCACAATCGGTCCTCCCAATAACGTCACGTTTCGGCGCCAGGCGTCCTCATCATGGCCAACCGCAAAAACACCCAGGCGCGAGTCACTCCAATGCCTGTCTTCTGATTCATTAATTCTTCATAAGCGCCGGTCGTTTTTGAAATTTATCCCGCTGGCCGCGAATTTTTTCTCTATCCTTATTTTTAGCCCATGATGATGTTTTGTGCTCACGCTGTTGCTTATGCACCACGATTTTTTGTTTACCCCATGATGCTGTAATTATCTCATGCTGTGGTGCTTATCGATGATGTCGATGATGTCGTGTACGTCTCATGATGTTACTGCCATGACTTTTGTCATCGAAGGGATCAGTCCGTGACGAGCCTCAACGTAGATGGAATCGACTTTCTCTGCCTGTCTATTTTGGTGTTGTGGACGGGCCGGATCATCAATCACCGGGTGTCTTTTTTGGAGCGCAACAGCATTCCAAATGCGGTCACCGGCGGCATATTATTCAGCATCGCGGTAGCGTGCCTGGAATCCTACAAACACATCGATGTCACGTTCGACATGCAGCTGAGAAACCTGTTGCTGCTGGTTTTCTTCAGCACCATTGGCCTCACCGCCAGCTTTCACCGCCTGGCCGCCGGCGGCAAACCCCTGGCTCTGCTGGTGCTACTGGCAGGAGGAATACTGGTTGTGCAGGATGTTGCCGGCGTTTCGATTGCGAAGCTACTGGGCCATCACCCGGGCTACGGGCTGATGGCCGGCAGCGTCTCCTTCGCCGGCGGTCACGGCACCGCCATTGCCTGGGGAGCTGAAGCGGCCAAAGCCGGTCTGCTACAAGCGCAAACCGTCGGCATCGCTTTTGCCACCTTTGGACTCATCAGCGGCGGTCTTGTCGGCGGTCCACTGGGGCGCTACCTCATCGAGCGCAACAAGCTCTCCTGCACCAACCAGGACGATACTTTGCACCAGGCGCCGAAACGAGCCCAGGTCGTCCCCCTGGCTGACGACACTCTGTTTCACTCTCAGCGCACCCTGCTCTATCTCGCCCTGTGCGTGGCTCTGGGAGACCTCGTCAACCGCTATCTGTTTGCCAATCACGTGCTGCTGCCGGGTTTTTTGACCGCCATGCTGGTGGGTATTGTGCTAACCAACGGCCTGGATTTACTCTCTCGACCGCTGTCGCGCGAACCCATTGAGCAGGCCGGCAATGTCAGCCTGGGCATTTTTCTCGCCATGAGCCTGATGAGCATGGACTTACTGCCCCTCTTTAAAATCGGTCCGGTGTTGTTGCTGGTGCTGGTGGTCCAGACCGTACTGACTCTGGCTTATTGTCTGTTCGTGATCTTTCCCCTCATGGGGCGCAATTATGATGCCGCTGTAATTTGCTCCGGCTTTGCCGGCTTAGGGATGGGGGCGACACCGGTGGCCATCGCCAATATGGACGCGGTCACCCAACACTACGGGCCTTCCGCGAAGGCTTTTCTGATCGTGCCACTGGTCGGCGCGTTTTTTATCGACTTGATGAACGCCATCGTGATCAAGTTTTTTATCGGGGCCCTGGCCTATTTGCCCTGAGTCAACCCTCTGATTCAGCCCTCTGATTCAAAGCCCTCATGCAGAGCTTCAGCCATGCAGAGCTTCAGCCATGCAGAGCCGCAGCGGCTCGTGCTTGGGCTCGTGTTTGGGCTTACTGATACGTCTGGCCGCGGTACTTCAACCAGCCCCCCACATGACGGCCAGCAGGGTCGTGATGGGTCCAGTGGATAACACCGCCCTTGGCATTCCACTCGTACTCCCCATAAAACGCCACCACCTCACCTGCGGTTAAATGCTCTATCCGTGGTGCCAGATCAATGTTATGGGCAATCAGTACCGTGAGCTCCGGAGTCAGCCGGACAATGAATCGTTGGTGACGACTGCCTTTGAGATCATCACGCAAAACCTTGATCACCACACCGGAGCCCTGCACCTGAACATCGTGGGCCTGACGCTCAAAAGCCGCAACGATGTGCCTGTTTTCTTCAACATCTGGCGTATGAACGACGTCCGGACGATCCACAAGTACAGGACCCGGCAGGTCTGAGGCCTGCCCGGGGTGCGTAAACACCTTTGGATTGTCGACATAGAAAAGGCACAGCGCCAGTGCGATAACACCAGCCGCCGCCCATTTTTTCAGATCACGCATCTCTTCGTCCGTTCATCTGGTCGTCCGTCCATGTGGTCCTCAGGTCATGGGTTCAATGCCGCTGGCCTCATCCGCGGAGGGTAACGGTGACCCGCCGCAGACCACGCCGCTTAGTGCAGCTTGAAGCGGGGGCGAATGAAGTGATTGATTTTATCCGCCAGCGCCACCACCGCGGTACGGGTCCAGCCGTAAATAGCCACCTGATGCATGCGATAAAGGGACACATAAGCCATCCGTGCCACCTTGCCTTCCAGACTCAAACCGCCGCGGGCCAGACCGCCCATCAAACGGCCAAAGGCGGTGTACTGGCTCAGGGAGACCAGCGACCCCAAATCTTTGTACTGAAACTCTTGCAGCGTTTTTTCCCTGAGCAACAGGCACAAATTGCGCCCCACCGACGAGGCCATCTGATGCGCGGACTGGGCCCGAGGCGGCACCCACTTTTGCTGACCGTCCGGACCCGTGATCGGGCAACCGGCACAATCACCCAGCACGAAAATGCTGGGATCGCCTTTGGCTTGCAAGGTGGGTTCAACCACAATTTGGTTGGCGCGGTTGGTTTCCAGCCCGTCGATGTGGGTCAGGAATTCTGGCGCTTTGACGCCCGCCGCCCACACCATAAGATCGGTGGGAATCTCTTCCCCCTCTTTGGTCACCAGACTGCGTGGGCGCGCCGAGACAATGGCGGTATTGACGCGCACATTGACACCCAGCTTGACCAGTTCTTCGTGGGCACCCGATGAAATGCGATCATTGAGGGCCGGCAATAAACGCGGTCCGGCTTCGATCAGCGACACTTCCAGATGCTCCGGTGTAATTTCTCGCAAGCCGTAAGACGTGAACCACTCCTGGGCCTTGTACAACTCAGCGGACAGTTCCACCCCCGTTGCCCCGGCGCCGATAATCGCCACCCGCAACTTGCGATCAGACTGACCGTCGGCGAGATCGCGATTGAGGCGGATAAAACGGTCCACCAAACGCTGGTGGAAGCGGCGCGCCTGCGCCGGACTGTCCAAAAACGTACAGTGCTGAGCCACGCCCTCGACCCCAAAATCATTGGAGACACTGCCAATGGCCAGCACCAGATAATCGTACGACTCTTCGCGCTGCGGCAGAATTTCTTCGCCTTCTTCATCGACAAACGCGTCGAGCAACACCACCTTGCGCGCACGATCGACGCCGCCCAGCGTGCCCAGTTTGAACTCAAAATGATTTTTATAGGCGTGCGCCCGGTAACCGACTGCATCGATATCCGCATCCAGAGAGCCCGACGCCACTTCGTGCAGCAGGGGTTTCCAGATGTGAGTCTGATTGCGGTCAATCAAGACGATGTCCGCTTTGCCTTTTTTGCCTAAGTTGTGTCCCAGTGTGGTTGCCAGCTCCAGACCGCCAGCGCCGCCTCCTACAATAACAATTTTCATGAAAGTACCCTGATTTAAGAAATATACCGCTACCCCCTGACATCGAGCAGTAAACAACCACTCACCAACGGCAGGCACCGGTATATTTCCTCAGGCGTCAAGATATACCTCTGCCAGAGACTTTTCAATGAATAAGGCCATGCAGCCATAGCCCGAAAGAGGTAGAGGCGTAACCCGAATTTTGTGAATTCCTGTCGGCACCATACGAACACCGAACGACATAAATAATTCACGCGACAGCGGATCCAGCGGGTAGCCAATCTTCAAGAGTCTGCCAAAATACGAAGAACATTCACGCCGCAACTTTACAGGTATTACTCTGGTGAGCACGATTAAGGCTCAGGTATTTACCCGCGAGGTTTACCCAGCCCTCAAACCGCTGTTATTCGGGGCCAAAGTAAATGTTGGGACGTGTTTTTTTATGCAAGTGCCCGTTTATGAAAGAGCCTGAACAGGTCTTTTCCTAGAAACTAGAAACTAGAAACTAGGATTTTTTCACCGCCCTCCCCAAGCAACTATTTCGCAAACTTGATCATCAGTGCCGTCGCCACACCCCACACCCAGTTAAAGAAAAGCACAAACACTGGCGTCAGCAAACCCAACTCCAGGCCGGCAATGCCGTAACGGGTTTGCAGCGGGTAGATAAAAAACAACTGCACGATGGAGGGAAACAAGCTCAAGATGGCGCCCTTGAGCAACAGCTGCGATTGCAGCATGGGCAAGATAAACAACAAGCCCCAAAGTCCACCCAGAACAATGCGAGGATAGAGCCCGGCCAACGATAAAGAAGGTGCCATGGACACACCCAACGAGGCGGGAATCCCCCATTGGCCAAACTGCCAAGTGACCAGACTGTACACCAGACCGCCGAAACAGCCGGCGGCAAAAAAGATTAACAGTTTTTTCATACTCTTCCCCCAAAAAATGCCAATCTAGGGCCTGTTCACACTAATTTTGGTAAAATTTGCGCCTATGGAAATTACAAACGCGCAATTCAAAATCATCGAACACCTGCTGCCCGTGCAGAGGGGTAACGTCAAAATACCGAATAT
>NZ_JAAONZ010000023.1 GCF_011602365.1 Pseudomaricurvus hydrocarbonicus | reverse complement strand
GCCAGCCACCTTGTCGGCCATGTCCTGTAGTTCTTTGTTTTTCATTGTCGATACCATGATTCATTAACTCCTCTAGGGTAATATGAATCACGGGGTTTACACAGTTAGTGGGACATTCTCATCGCCGCTTAAGTTGTGCTCCACATTCTGTTTATACCGCATTCTGTTTATACCGATTGTGCTTCAGTTCTCAGCGATACCGAATCAATAATCCGTGGCTGTTACCCTCTTGAGCTGCGCTTTCAAGGTGTGACACCGTTTCTTCGCTGGCGTCAGAGAGTGTCGCTATCACAGTATGACTGGTGCCTGCGCTTAACGCCTCCCACAAAATCCAGCGGGTGCTTTCCTCCGAGCTTTCGCGGATTACACGAATTTTATGGGTGTCCACACCGTAGGCTGCCAAAACATTCCTGTCGACCGGGGCATCACTGATCCAGGTGATCCAGCGGTCATTGTTAGAACTCAGGTAAGCCAGCATGGGCAGCAACAGCATCTGGGTGTCGGGGCTGTGCTGCGTGAGGACCAACTCGGTAATGCCCGAAGGCGTTGACGACGCCGGGGCTGGTTGTGGTCGCTGCGAGAATGCTTCGGCTGCCGCAGTGCCCACCTCTACAGCGCTGTACCTGGCGCAAAGTGCAGAGTGATCAGACTGATGAAGTTGACGTGCGATAGACATGTTGTTCTCCAATAATCGATAACGGGTGGGCTTACCAACTAGAGCCGCTTATTGTTTAATCCCTGCGTAAAACGCCGACACTTAAGCCTTCAATGGCAAAGTCGGTCTCTTTCAGGTCCACTTCAATCACCTTGAAGTCTTCATTTTCAGGGTGCAGTTCAATGGTGTGCGAACCGCGTTTGCGTTGATAGCGTTTTACGGTGACTTCGTCTTCAATCCGGGCAACGACTACATCACCGTTGCGCGCTTCTTCGGTTTTATGCACCGCCAGCAAGTCCCCATCCATAATGCCGATGTTCTTCATGCTTTCACCGGTGACTCGCAAGAAATAATCCGCGCTGGGGGAAAAGAAATTGTTCGGCAGGTTGCAGTAGTCTTCAATGTGTTCGGTGGCTAATACCGGTGAGCCCGCGGCCACTCGACCAATAATGGGGATGCCCGTGGCCTCGTCGGGAAGACGAATGCCTCTTGAGGCGCCGGCTACCATTTCAATAGCGCCTTTTCTGGCCAAAGCTTTCAGGTGCTCTTCTGCGGCATTAGCCGACCGAAACCCCAGTTCTTTCGCAATTTCAGCCCGAGTGGGTGGATAGCCCGTCTCTCCGATGTTGCGCTTTATGAGGTTCAGGACTTCTTCCTGCCTTGCTGTGAGTTTGATCATGAATGCGACACCTTCCTGATGTTTTATACAGTACATGTGATTATATACAGTGTTCATGGGTGTGCAAGTTTTTTTCAAAAAGCTAACTATACTTATTATGAAGCATTGCTAACTCATTGTTTTAAGGAGCATTTATGCTTGATGCGAAAATGCCGGAAGCGTGGCGCGTGCTGCGCATCCAGTCAGAACTGGTGGATGGAATTGAGCAATTGATTAGAGTACAGGGGGCTGTGACGGTCTTTGGCGGGGCGCGATTCCCGGTCAATAGCCATTATTATCATATGGCCAGAGAGTTGGGGCAGTTGTTAGCCGCACACAAGGTGCCGGTGATTACCGGGGGCGGCCCCGGCATTATGGAAGGCGCGAATCGCGGCGCCTTCGAGCGCGAGGGGGTTTCAGTGGGGTTGAATATAACCTTGCCTCAGGAGCAGGACGCAAACCCTTATCAAAGTGTCAGCCTGAGTTTTCGATACTTCTTCGTGCGCAAATTTATGTTCGTTAAGAATGCGGTGGGATTTGCCATCTTCCCCGGAGGCTTTGGTACCATGGACGAGCTGTTTGAAGCCCTGACGCTGGTGCAAACTCAAAAAGTTGAGCCATTTCCGATCGTGCTGGTCGGTCGCTCGTATTGGTCGGGGCTGCTGGAGTGGATGACGCAATCCATGATGGCTGAGCATTGTATTGACCCGGTAGAGCTGGAATTGATCAGTGTGGTTGAAACCGTGGCTGAAGCCAGGGACATTTTTTTGGATCACATCGCCAAAAGAGCCGGCAGGGCGAAGCCCTGACAGCTGTTAACCCTGTCGGTGATTGATACGTTTCACTGCGACACAGGAACTCAGCACATTCACCACTTTTGGGCGGTTGAGCGCTGAGTGGTCAGAAGTCGTCAGATCCCTGGAACAGGTCTGGCTCAATGTAATTGAGGGGGTTGTTCCAGTTGCCGGGGTTTTGGGTGGAATCGTTATTCCAGCTGTTGTCAGGCATCGACAGCTCATAGGCGGCATCGGCGTCTTCAGGCGGGGATGCTGGCACCAGGGCCATTTCCGCCCACTGATCCATTTCAATCTCGCTGACACTGCCATCAAGATACTGGATCTCGATACTGCCTGACTGTTCGTCAACAGCCACAACCTCAAAATAAATATTCTCAACCACATCTTGGTACCACTCTCCAATGGTGGCACGTTGGCCAGGTGTTGCAAAAGCCATGTGAATATCCTTTGATCTCATTGTTATTAAAGGTGTTTCTACGCATTTGTTATTTGAACATACCCGCTAAACGAAGGCGTTGGAAGAGGGGCTTTTTACAAGGAAAAACCCATCTCTCCTAAGGAGAATCTGAGGTTGATCATTAACCTCTTAATAGATAAGGTTTTTTTTACCTGACCGTGATTTGAGGCTCTTTTTTTACTTCGTAGCGCTATTTTCCATTATTCACAGATAAGAAAATGATCTAACTCCCGGGGAGGGAGGTGACGGGCCTGGACATGGCGTCAGGCTCTAACTGCTGAGGTCGGGGCAAAGGCAGCCGGCAATATGGTCATCTGTTCACGATGGGATGGATCAGACATGTTGGTGCCTTGACATCAATATGTTCTAAACGTATGTTCCAAAGCCTTGTTTTAAACGATTATAAAAGGATAACAATGGGCCAGCCGGATACAATTGAGCGGATACTGGATGCCGCAGGAGCCTTGTTTGCTGAGCGGGGGTATGCTGAAACCTCTCTGCGAACAATCACCAGCACGGCCAATGTAAATCTGGCCGCTGTGAATTATCATTTTGGCTCTAAAAAGGCTCTGATTCAGGCGGTTTTTGCCCGGTTTTTAAATCCTTTTTGTGAAAATCTGGACGCTGAATTGAATCGGCGCCTTGAAGAGAAACAAGGTCAGACTCTGACCATTGACGAATTAATTGATCTGTTGTTTGCCACTCTGCTGACGTCGATGGACGGGCTGGGCGAGTCGCCCAACCAGTTTATGCGTTTGTTGGGCTTGGCTTACACGCAATCTCAGGAGCACCTGAGGCATTTCATCATTGCAGAATATGGGAGTTATTACTCTCGATTTACCGGCTTGCTGCGTGAAGCCATGCCTGAGGTTAAGCCGGAGGTATTTTATTGGAGATTGTATTTCATGCTGGGCGCCTCGGTGTTTACGCTGTCCAGTTTTGATTCCATCAGCAGCATCCTGAAGGCGGATTTCAATAAAGAAAGTACCGTAGAAGACGTTGTTGAATTGCTGGTGCCGGCGTTAACCGGGATGCTAAACAGCAACGACGTCTAGCTGGCTGTTGAGTTTCGTTTCGAGGCCGCCAATACAGGGCCGCAACACAAGCCAACAGCAGCCCCCAAAACAACAGCCCCAAAACAACAGGGGCAAAAAGGGAATCTCGGTATGATAAATGACCGGATGAGCCCGCTGTAACGTCGCTGAGGCAGCGCTGGCAGAGTATTACCAACCTGCCTGGCTGCGTCGTGTGCAATTTATTTGATTAGCTTGAGAAAAATATGACGCTAGGTCCCGTTGTTCTGGATTTACTTGGCCCGACTCTGACGGCTGAAGAAGAAGAGTTATTGCTGCACCCGGCCGTTGGCGGGGTGATTTTGTTCGCCCGCAATATTCACAGTTATTCACAGCTTGAAACCTTGGTGGCATCGATACGTGGGATACGGCCTGAATTGCTGATTTGTGTTGATCAGGAGGGGGGCCGTGTCCAGCGCTGCAGGGACGGCTTTACTCGTATCCCTCCCATGCAGCAATTTGACCATTTATATCAATCAGAGCCGGAAGCGGCGCTTAGCCTGGCCAGGGAGTGTGGCTGGGTGCTGGCTTCAGAGGTGTTGGCCATTGGTATGGATTGCAGTTTTGCGCCAGTGCTTGATGTGGATGATGAATTTTGCAGTGTCATCGGGGATCGGGCATTTTCTGCGGACCCGGATCGTGTCAGTCTGTTGGCTGAGGCCTTTGTCAAGGGGGCCAGAGAAGCGGGTATGGCCGTGACCGGCAAGCATTACCCGGGGCACGGGAGTGTTCGGGGGGACAGCCATCTGGAATTGCCCGTGGATCATCGCAGTTTGGAAGAGATTCAGGCCAAGGATCTGAAGCCGTTTGTCGCGCTGGGCGATGAGCTGGACGCGGTCATGCCGGCTCATATTTTGTTCCCTCAGGTCGACAAGGACCTGGCTGTGGGATTTTCACCGGTATGGTTAAAAGGCATTTTACGGGATCAGCTGGGCTATAAAGGGGTGGTGTTCAGTGACGATCTGACGATGGCCGGTGCAACACAAATGGGGACCTATCCAGAGCGTGCCGAGTCGGCTCTGAGAGCCGGCTGTGACATGGTGCTGGTCTGCAATAACCGTGAAGGAGCTGAAGCCGTATTGAAAGCACTGAGTACGGATTTGTACTTCGCAGGGGCGGGCGATCGTCAAAGTATGCGTGCCCACAAAACCGTCAGCAGGGCAGAGCTGGAGGCCTCGCCGCGCTGGCGTGAGGCGGTCACACGCTTAACCGCACTGCTGCCTGTGGCCTCGGACATGGGCCGTGACCCTACCAGCCCAGGGGCTGTTAAGGCCTAGGTAATCCGGGGCGTATCGCGAGACACCGTGTGCGCATCGCTCAGCGGCTGTGACGCTTATCGGTATTTCATAGGGGAGCGGTTGCGTCTGTGTGGGTGCTCGGTGGCGGCGAGCGAGGTAGCCTGCCTTTTGAACAAAACCCCATAACCATTCCTTTTCCTTTTTTACGTCTTTGCATTTCAGGAGTCGATTAAATGTCAGAACTCACAGCCCAGCTTATCGACTGGGTCGGTCGCGGTAATTACTGGGTCGTTCAGGTCTTCGCCATTGTGCTGTTAACCCTTATCGCAGCGCTGCTGGTTAAAATCAGTCTCGACAGGCTGCTGGTTAAGGCGGAAAAGACACACAACCTGTGGGATGATGCTTTTTTAAGTGCGGCCAGACGTCCACTTCACTGGTTGGTGTGGTTAGTGGGCTTGTCGTTGGCGGCGCAACTCGCCGCCAAGGTGTCGGGCAATGAACTGTTACAAGTGATTGAGCCAGTCCGCCGTATCGGCGTGGTCATTCTGTTGGGGTGGTTTCTGGTGTTGATGATTCGTCGCGCAGAGCAGAACCTCATGGATCCGCGTTACTCAGAAAAGCCCATGGATGAAACAACCGTCCGGGCCATCGGCAAGTTATTGCGCATGTCGGTCATCATCACTGCGATTCTGGTATTGATGCAGTCGCTGGGCTACAGCATCTCCGGGGTTCTGGCCTTTGGCGGTGTCGGCGGCATTGCCATGGGCTTTGCCGCCAAAGATATGCTGGCCAACTTCTTTGGCGGTTTGATGGTTTATCTGGACCGACCTTTCAGTGTGGGTGACTGGATCCGGTCTCCGGACCAGGAAATTGAAGGCACCGTCGAGGATATCGGGTGGCGAGTGACGCGGATCCGCACTTTTGATAAGCGCCCACTCTATGTCCCCAACTCCACGTTTACCCATATTGCCATTGAAAACCCGTCCAGAATGACGAACCGCCGGATCCATGAAACCATCGGTATTCGCTACTGCGACGCAGCCGCCATGCAGGAAATCATTGAGAAGGTTACGGAGTATCTGAAGCAGCACCCGGAGATCGACACGGATCAGACTCTGATCGTCAACTTCAACAAGTTCGCGGCCTCCTCACTGGATTTCTTTATTTACACGTTTACCAAAACCACCAACTGGGTGCATTTCCATGCAATTAAACAGGATGTTCTGCTTGGCGTTCTGAATATTGTGGAATCCTGTGGTGCTGAGTGCGCGTTTCCGACGTCTACGGTTCACTTGCCTGATGGCGTAGCGCTGACCACAGAAAATCAGGGCGAGGATGCAATGAGGCGTCCGGAGAGCGTCAATGCCTAGGTCGGTACTGCAGGCACGACGACTGGGAACAGGTGGGTAACTTTATGGCTTCAAGTGTTGTTAAAGTGGCCATCATTGGAGGCACCGGGCTCTCAAGCTTTTCGGGCCTGGACTGGTGTGACAGCCACCGCCCGGAGACGCCCTTTGGCTCGCCGTCGGCTGGCGTTGCAGAAGGTAAATATCGTGGCAACACTGTGTTGTTTTTGCCCCGGCATGGTGGTGAGCACTCCATTGCGCCTCATAAAATAAATTACCGGGCCAATATAGCTGCTTTAAAAGCGTTGGGGGTCAGTCACATTCTGGCCGTCAATGCGGTGGGTGGGCTTGCTCCGGATATGGGGCCTCACGCCTTGGTGGTGCCAGACCAAATCATTGATTACAGCAGTGGCCGGGAAAATTCTTTTTTCGATGGCGTAGGCGGCCCTCTGGATCATATAGACTTCACTGACCCTTATGATGTCGATGCGCGTCAAGGCTTGTTGCTGGCTGCGCAAAAGTGCGGCATTGAGAGTGTAGACGGTGGTGTGTATGGCTGTACACAGGGACCACGCCTTGAAACGGCCGCTGAAATCCGCCGTTTCCGCCAGGACGGCTGTGACCTTGTGGGAATGACCGGTATGCCAGAAGCCTGCCTGGCCAGGGAGGTGGGGATTAAGTATGCCAGCTTATGCCTCGTGGTGAATTGGGGGGCGGGCTTGACCGAAGAAAAAATCACGCTAGACGACATTCACCGCGTTATGGCGTCCGGTATGGACCAGGTAAAACGTGTGCTGCTTCAGTCGATTGAACAATTAAATGCACCGGCGAAGTTTACGGGATAAATGTTCTTATTTGCGGTTAATTCGGGGATGTAATTACATTTTTTCGGGTTTTACTGGACAGATACAGAAAATTCCCTTAAAAATAGGTCTGTTTTCATTGGTTGAGTCCCGGTATGGGGATACCGTTCGGTCATGAAAACAGCTCTCCAGCAGCCGGCTATTGCTTGGGCAGTGACTGACAACGGTCATGAACTTGAGCACAAGTTTCAATCGATGCATGCAGTTATCGATGCTTGTAGTTATCGATGCATGTAATTATCGATGCATGTAATTATCGATGCATGTAGTTACAGGGTGTATGCAAAGATAGGTTGCTGAGGGTCAGAAACAATATTTCATATAAAAATAAATAGAGGTGGAAAATATGGCTGCTCGTGAAGTTGGCACCGTCAAGTGGTTTAATAATGCACGTGGTTACGGCTTTATTACCCGTGGCGAAAACAGCGATGATGTTTTTGTCCATTACCGCAATATTCAAGGTGAGGGCTATCGCTCTTTAGCCGAGGGGCAACCTGTAGAGTTTGATATCCTGCAAGGCGATAAAGGCCTTCAGGCAGAAAATGTCAGCTGTATCTAGCACCCGCACGAAAGAGAATGTGTCATTTGCCAGGTGGTTTCACCACTTGGCAGGATTGGGCGGACTATTTGGGTTTTCAGTAGCCGCTTGGTTGCCTCAGCATGAGCAGTAATGCTGCTCCCTTGTTAAACTGCTGCGTGTTAAAACGTCGATAAATCCCGCCACCATCTCTCTCTTATCTTTTCCGCTCAGGTGCTCTTTCGCGCTTCATCGTCTGCCTCGCTTTTAGGCATTCTGAATGCCACGGTGCTCTTCTTTACACCTCTGCAATGATGGCACTGCCAAACCAAACCGCAACAGTGGCCAGGCAGTGCATGTCTGACACGCAAGGCTTGGCTGGCTGTTATCGCTTTCGTTCGGTTATGGTTTTTGGGGCGGCTCTATTGGACTGGCTCGTTTGTGCCCGCGCCAGCAGAAGGGTCGTAAGGCGTAACCAGAATCAGCATGCCAAGCCTGGGGTGATCAATGTAATGGATTTCACCGCTGCGCATCCGTCGCTTTTGTTTCAATACGGCGATGTTCTGAGGGAGATAGGCTGGCGGGGTCTCAATTGTGGCGATGCTGTCCGTGTGAAATGTCTCCGCCACTTCATCCGTGTCAGGTGACGCACTGGGGTTCAGTCTCTCGGTGGCATTGATGACTGTAACTTCTGGCTCTTCAGTCGACGCCACTGAGTTGGGGCTCTGGGGGGGTAGGGCTGGTGGTTTGGGGCGTGCAGGCAGGGGTGAAAACTCCAGTTGCTGATTGTCATTCGGGACAAAGTCGGCAATCCAGAGGTTGCTCCTAACGTGCAGGTAGCGAGAAACGCTGACGGAAAGGCTGCCTTCTATCTGGTGGTGATCTCCATACGCTTCTCCCGCAGCTATGAGCACGGAAGGTGCCAGGTCCTGAGATTCGACAGGTTGGCGCCAGGCTTCATGGTAGAGCAGATTGTACGATTTGGACCAGGCCAGTTCCTGAGCTTGTTTGCTGAGCAAGCGTTCTTCTTTGGGAAGCATATAGAAGGCATCGGTTGTCAGGTTAACCGGTTTCGGGGCTGTGGCTGCCAGCGTGGAATGGTCTGACTCGACGCTTGCGGGAGGATTGCCCTGTGCCAACGCGGGCCCCTGTTCGGCAGCAGGGATGGCTGCCTCAGGGTTGTTCGGGTCTTTAAGGATTACCCAGTTGTCCGGGTAGGAGAGGATCAGATCGTCGCGCCATATTTCTTCGGTTTGCAGGTTGCGGTTGGCAAACAAAATGACCTCTATCTGAAACCATCGGCTGGATGGCGCCTCGCTGTCCTCTGGTAGGTCAGAGGGCATTTGCTGGGCCGCGGCGGAAACACTGAACAGTGACAGAATGGCTGCAAATGACCATGTTGCACATGACGTGTTGAAGAAAGGCCGGGAGCCCAGTAATGAGTTGTATCGTTTGCGTGTACGGCGAAGTGTCAGCATAAGGGTCCTGTGATGCACAGATGGCTGTCATGAAAGTGATTATGCGGCACTTAACTGCTGCAGTAATTCGGTGACTCTTTGAATCCGGGTGTCATTATTATCCATATCAAGACTGAACTTTAAATGACTGGCTCCTTCCAAACGGTATTTTTGTGGTTGAGTTTGCACCATTTTGACGATCGTTAGAGGATCAACCTGAGTTACGGAGCCAAATTCGACACGCCCGCCCTGTGCTCCGGCCTCCAATTTCTTAATGCCCAGCGTTTCGGCCTTCAGTTTCAGGCTGCTGATGCGGAAAAGACTCTTGGTGGCCTCGGGCAGAAGACCAAACCGATCGATCATCTCAACTTGTAACTCGCGCAGCTGATCATCGGTTTCGGCATTGGCGATGCGTTTATACATCATCAGGCGGGTATGCACATCAGGCAGGTAATCGTTGGGTATTAACGCCGGTATCCGCAAATTAATATCAATGCCGGTATCCAGCGCGTCCTCAATATTCGGCGTTCTGCCTTCTTTGATGGCTTTCACGGCGCGGTCCAGCATTTCCATGTACAGGGTGAAGCCAACCGCCTGCATTTGCCCGCTTTGTTCATCCCCCAGCAATTCTCCGGCACCGCGTATTTCCATGTCGTGAGTTGCGAGGGTGAAACCTGCGCCGAGGTCAGTGGTTTGGGCGATGGCATCCAGACGTTTTTGAGCGTCCCCGGTCATGCTTTTGGGGTGCGGTGTCAGCAAGTAGGCGTAAGCCTGGTGGTGCGAGCGTCCGACACGGCCTCGCAGTTGGTGCAGCTGCGCCAGCCCAAATTTATCGGCGCGATCAATGATGATGGTATTGGCGTTGGGGACATCAATACCGGTCTCAATAATGGTGGTACAGACCAAAACGTTAAAACGCTTGTGGTAAAAATCGGACATGACCTGTTCCAGCTGGCGTTCGCGCATCTGACCGTGGCCGACGATAACCCGGGCTTCCGGAATCAGTTCTTCCAGTTCTCGAGCGGCTTTGTCGATGGTTTTGACTTCATTGTGCAGATAATACACCTGGCCGCCGCGGAGGATTTCCCGCAGCACGGCTTCTTTGACCATATTGCTGTCGTGTTGCCGCACGAAGGTTTTCACCGACAGGCGCTTGGCGGGAGGTGTGGCAATGATGGAGAGGTCGCGAATACCCGACATGGCCATGTTCAGGGTTCTGGGGATCGGCGTGGCGGTAAGGGTGAGGATATCCACTTCCGAGCGCAGAGACTTCAGCTTTTCTTTCTGGCGAACACCGAAACGGTGCTCTTCATCAATGATCAGCAGCCCCAGATTTTTGTAATTCAGGTCCGATTGCAGGAGTTTGTGTGTGCCAATGACAATATCAATTTTGCCGTCAGCCAGTTTTTGCTGAACGCTCTCAATGTCTTTGCCGCTGCGGAAGCGTGATATCAGGTCAATGTGTATGGGCCAGTCAGCAAAGCGGTCACGGAAGTTTTCAAAGTGCTGTTGCGCCAGCAGGGTGGTGGGCACCAGCATCGCCACCTGCTTGCCGCTGTGGGCCGCAATAAAGGCTGCCCGCATAGCAACCTCGGTCTTACCGAAGCCGACGTCACCACACACCAGGCGATCCATCGGCTGCTTGCTGATCATGTCCTTGTAGACGGCTTCAATCGTGGCTTGCTGATCGGGTGTTTCTTCAAACGGAAAGCCACTGGAAAACCGCTGGTACGCATCTTTGGGGTCTTCAAAGGCAAAGCCTTGACGGGCGGCGCGTCGGGCATAAATGTCGAGCAGCTCTGCAGCCGCGTCACGGACTTGTTCGGCGGCCTTCTTTCTGGCTTTTTGCCACTGATCACTGCCGAGTCTGTGCAGCGGAGCAAGCTCGTCATCGGCGCCGGAATAGCGACTGATGAGGTTTAGATTGGCAACGGGCACATACAGCTTGGCGTCATTGGCGTACTTGAGCGTGAGAAACTCATTGGTCTGTCCGTCAATAGCAATGGTTTCCATGCCCAAATAGCGACCCACACCGTGATCAATGTGGACAACCGGGGCACCCATGCGCAACTCGGTGAGATTGCGAATGGCCAGCTCGCCCTGATCCTGCTGCTGTTTGCGTCGGCGACGCTGCTGTACCCGTTCGCCCAACAGTTCTGATTCGGTGATCAACAGGATGTCCGGGTCCAGCAGGTTCAGACCGTGATCCAGTGGAGCGGTGGTGACTGCGATGGTTTCCTTGCCCTGAACAAAGTCATTCCAGCCTGATACGGGTACGGGCACAACGCCGATACGCTCAAAGAGCTCTGTGAGACTCTCGCGGCGGCCGGCGGATTCCACGCAAAAGAGCACCCGTTTGTGCGTTGCCAGTAAAAAGTTTTCCACCCGGGCCAAGGGGTTTTCGGCTTTGGAATTAACGGTGATTTCCGGTTGCGGCGAGCAGCCAAAGTTATGGTGTCCGGCGCCGGCCTCCAGGCTTTTCTGTGACAAGGTGGCACGCGGGTAGGTATTGAGATAGCCAAACACTTCGCTGGCCGACAAAAACATTTCTGTGGGCTTCAGAATCGGACGTTCCAGGTCACCGCAACGGCTGTCGTAACGGTTGTTCAGTTCTCTCCAGAACTGCTCGGTGGCGTCGTTAATGTTTTCATAGACTAACACCTGGCTGTTGCCGGGCAGGTAGTCAAACAGGGTGCTGCAGACATCAAAGAACAGGGGGAGGTAATATTCAATGCCCGCGGGACTGATACCCGCACTGATGTCCTGATAGACCGTACAGGCTTTGTGGTCCACATCAAAACGCTGATGCCAGCTGTCTCTGAAGTGGGAAATGCCAGACTTGTCCAGCGGGTATTCTTTTGCCGGAAGCAGCTCGATGCCCTCTACCTGATCAATGGAGCGCTGGGTTTCGGGGTCGAAGGTTCTTAGGGTTTCCACTTCATCATCAAACAGGTCGATGCGATAAGGTGTTTTGCAGCCCATGGGGAATATATCCATGAGGGCCCCGCGAACGGCAAACTCGCCATGCTCATAGACGGTATCGACACAATGGTAGCCGGCGTTTTCAAGCTGCAACCGCATTTGCTCAATGATGAAGGTCTGACCGGTTTTAACCACCAGGCTGTTGGCGTGCAAGAAGGAGGCGGGGGGAAGTCGGTGCATCAAGGTGCTGACAGGAACCACCAAAATTCCCTGCTGGGTCTTGGGCAGCTGGTAAAGGGTTTGCAGCCTTTCGGAAATAATGTCCTGATGGGGCGAGAAGTTGTCGTAGGGCAGCGTCTCCCAGTCCGGCAGGTGCAAAATGGGCAGGGTGCCTTCAGGCCCCCGAAAAAACCGCAGTTCGCGCTCGAGTTGACGGGCGGTTTCAGTGTTGGGGGTGATAACCAGACTGAGGCTGCCATGTTGTTGTGCGGCGGAAAAAAGTGCCAGTGACCGCGCGCTGCCCATCAGGTTGCCCCAGTGTTGTTTGTTGCCCGGTTTGGTGTTCTGAGGTGGCGACATGGGGGTTTGCTGGTTCATATTAAAAGGCTCTTGATCGGGCTGTGTCGTGTGGATCTGCTTTTACAGCTTTTTACTGGGTTCAACCTGTTTACTGGGTTTTAACTGCGCGCGCTGGTGCTGCCGGGCGAGTTTATGAGCAGCCCAAAGTGGGTCGGCGGCGCTATTGTAGCGGTGTTTATCCGCCTTTGCAGTGCTTATGAGTGCACGGCAGGGCGTTGCAGAGGTTTGCCAGCGGTGTTCCGGGCTTGCGTGCTCACTTGACGTATGAATGCCGGAAGGCGCAAACCGCCAGCGAGAGCCTCCTTTATCCGATGAATCGTCTAGACTGACAGAATTGAGGGAAAAAGCGCTAACCGGCAGTGGTTACAGGCTGCTGTAAAGGTTTGGGGAGGAAACATGCAGCGGTGGCTTTGGCTGGTTGTGGTGTTCTCGTTGTGGGGGTGTGCAGCTGACCCTGCCGGGTTCAGTGTGAAGGGGATGGCCAAAACCGATATCGATTTGGTGGCGGACATCCATCGCCGTGCCACCAAGGAGATCCTGTATGAGCTGACCACCAAAATGTATCGGCGCAATCCTGACCAGCTGAAGAAAACCAATGCGACCATCGACAGCCGCTGGCAGCAAATCCAGGCGCTGGCTATTGAGCGGCGTAGTACCAGAGAGTTGGGCGGGCGCCGTGGGGTTGAGGCGATGCGCCTGGCGTTTGAAACCGGTTATACCGGAGATCGTGTTTTTGCGCTTATGGTTGGTTTGACGGGCATGTTGGCGGAAGCTTATGGCTATAAGCAGGAGTTTTACTGGCTGGACAGCCTGGATCAGCAGTCTCTCTATAACAGTGCTCGTAATATCGAGGTCATGGTTTGGCTGTTGCGGTCCAGGCGCGACGCCAGTGGTGAGCCTTTGATTCTCACGGACACCCTGGCCGGAGAGCTTGTGAACCTGAGCTTTGAGCGCCTTTTTGGCAAATTAATTGCCCACCAGGATGCCTTGTCTCATGTGATGGCCGGCAAGACTCAGCGGGCGGTTAACACCGTGGCCCACGGCCTGGTCAGCATGACCTTTAAACCGCTGTGAGCATCGCCAGTGACTCAGCCTTATCAGATGGTATTTTGTGCAGTAATTTGGGGAGGAATAAAGTCGCACGCAGCGCCAAAAATTAACTTAATTAATTTTTTATGACCGTCCAGTGGGTGGCACTTGTAATTCACTTAGATTTCCTTTGGAAGCTTGCGTGGCCTTGTGGTAATCACGATAATAGCGCTCCCTTTGACAGGCTGGATGTGGCAAATTTGACGCCCTGTCCGGATACTCCCAATATGACTTTTAAGGTGACAACTCGTGAACCGACCTAAGCCAGACGATTTTTTCAAGGATTGGAAAGAGCGTGAAGCCCTCGCTGAGGCGATGATTCCAGTGATTGGTAAGCTCAACCGTGAGCGCAATGTGGGCATCTACATGTACGGCCGCACATTGGTGAATCGTTCAGTGATTGACCTGATGAAGGCCCACCGTCGCGTTCGTCAAATTGAAGCGAATGAACTGTCTGAGTTTGAAACCTATCCGATTCTGGAAGAGTTAAGCGGTCTGAATCTGGGGCCCGCTCATATCGATATTGGCAAGATGGCTGTTAAGTTCATGAAAGAAGGCAATGGCTCTGAGCTGTCTTCTTTTGTCGCTGCAGAAGTGGCTGGCGCCATTGGCAGCACCAGCAAACCTTTGCCCCAGTCTCAGGATGTTGTGCTCTACGGTTTTGGTCGTATTGGCCGCCTGGTGGCGCGCTTGCTGGTTGAAAAGGCGGGCAGCGGTGATGTTCTGCGCCTTAAAGCCATCGTGGTCCGCAAGGGCAGCGCTGAGGACGATCTGGTCAAGCGCGCCAGTCTGCTGCGTCGGGACTCTGTTCACGGGTCTTTCAAAGGCACCATTCGTGTTGACGAAGAGAACAGTACCCTGGTGCTGAACGGCAATGAAGTGAAAGTGATCTACGCCAATTCTCCGGCAGAAATCGATTACACCGATTACGGCATCAATAACGCGATCATTGTCGACAATACCGGCGTGTGGCGTGATGAGGACGGCCTGGGGCAGCACCTGGCGTGTAATGGCGCCTCTAAAGTGATTCTGACGGCTCCGGGTAAGGGCGACATTAAAAATATCGTCTATGGCATCAACAATGGCGAGATCACGCCGGACGATACCATTTTATCGGCCGCTTCCTGTACGACTAACGCCATCACACCCGTCCTGAAGGCCATGATGGATAAGTATGGCGTGAACCACGGTCACGTTGAGACCGTACACGCTTACACCAATGACCAAAACCTGATCGATAACTACCACAAGGGAGAGCGTCGTGGTCGCAGTGCTCCTCTGAACATGGTGATCACCGAGACAGGCGCTGCAAAAGCTGTGGCCAAAGCTCTGCCTGAGTTGAAAGGCAAGCTGACGGGCAACGCCATTCGTGTACCCACACCGAATGTCTCTATGGCCATTCTGAACTTGCAGTTGGGTCAGGAAACAACGGCGGAAGAGCTGAACGATTACATGCGTGAAACCGCATTGTATTCTCCTCTCCAGCAGCAGATTGACTTCACCAATTCGCCGGAAGTGGTATCCAGTGATTTTGTCGGCTCACGTCACGCCTGTGTTTTCGATAGCCGAGCCACCATCGTTGAAGGCAACAGTGCCGTTCTGTACTGCTGGTATGACAACGAATTTGGCTACAGCTGCCAGGTGGTTCGTTGTCTGGAAGACATGTGTGGTGTTCATTACGACATCTACCCGAAAGTTTAATCGGTTTTGAGGTGTCAGCAGCCAGCCCGACGAGCTGATAAGTTTCAGTGGGCCGACTGATAAAAGCCGCAACATGGGTGTTGCGGCTTTTTTGTGGCTACAGAATTTGCCGCCCGGGCCTATTGTGATTACTTTTTGAGCTAACCGGGGTTTTTGTGAGTTGGTGGCGGCTAACATCTTGAGAATGCAGACTTTTCTTGGGTGAAATTGGTTATATCTACGACTTCACTCTGGTCACAAGCGGCTGTCATCTTTATAATTGCGCCGGTTCATTTTTGGGGATACTTAACCTGGTTGGCAGTTTACGACCTGTTGCGGGCGTGGATTGGCTGGAATCAGCCGGTTAACTTTATTGCGAGTGGGGTTTAGCGCCAACCTCCAGCTTGAGTGTCCCCCTTAAGCTGAGTGCATTTTAATCGACTTCGACTACACTGAAAGTGGCCATTTCAGCAGCATTTTGTCCAAATTGTGCGTCAAAAGTGCGGTTTTTAAGGTTTTTTCGAAGTTAATGCGCTAGCTGAATAACAATTTTAGGTCGCGCATCCGCGCAGCCACACTTATTTTTCAAGTGATTAGGCAGAGACGTATGATTAATATCCGTCGGGGATTGGATTTACCCATATCCGGGGCTCCCGAGCAGGCTATCGTAGATGGCCCGCAGATCCGCTCTGTCGCTGTTGTTGGCGCTGATTACCACGGTATGAAGCCCACAATGGCGGTGCAGGTCGGGGACAAGGTAAAGCTCGGACAGCTATTGTTTACTGATAAGAAAACTGAAGGTGTGCGCTACACTGCGCCCGCTGCTGGCACTGTTGCCGCCATTAATCGTGGCGCCAAACGTGTTTTGCAATCAGTGGTCATTGATGTAGATGGTGACGAAGCAGAAAGCTTCAATCAATACAGTTCGGATCAGTTGGCATCACTGACTGACGAACAGGTCAGAGAAAATCTGGTGGCATCCGGCTTGTGGACCGCATTGCGCACACGTCCATACAGCAAAGTGCCCACTCCAGACAGCACTCCAAATTCTATCTTTGTAACCGCCATGGATACTCAGCCTCTGGCCGCCAAGCCAGAGTTGATCATTCGTGAACGACGCGATGATTTTGTCCACGGCTTGCTGCTGTTGTCCAAACTGACCCGTGGCCAGGTGTACGTGTGCAAAGAGCAGGGCTCCGATGTTCTGACCGGCAATAACGACCGTATCTCTTCACAGGAGTTTGGTGGGGTTCATCCAGCGGGTAACGCGGGCACTCATATCCATCACCTGGACCCTGTCAGCGCCACTAAAACGGTGTGGACTGTGGGTTATCAGGACGTCATTGCGATTGGCCAGTTGTTCACCTCCGGCAAATTGCCCACTGAACGTGTGATCTCTCTGGCAGGTCCCCAGGTTGAACAGCCGCGTTTGGTTCGCACTCGCCTGGGCGCCAGTCTCGATGAGCTGACTGCCGGACAGTTGAAGGGCGGTGAAAACCGGGTGGTTTCAGGTTCTGTGTTCGGCGGTCGAACCGCTGCGGGCCCATACGCTTTCCTGGGACGTTACCATCAACAAATTTCCGTCCTGGCAGAGGGGCGCGATCGTCCGTTTCTGCACTATCTGCGTGCCGGCGTTAATAACTTTTCCAGTTTGGGCATTTACATTTCCAGCCTGTTCTCTGGCAAAAAGTATGACTTCGATACAACAACCAACGGCAGTGAGCGCGCCATGGTGCCAGTAGGCGCCTATGAACGCATCATGCCTTTGGACATATTACCAACTCACCTGTTGCGCTCCTTGATTGTGGGTGACACTGACATGGCTCAAAAGCTGGGCTGTTTGGAGTTGGATGAAGAGGATTTGGCTTTGTGTACTTTTGTTTGTCCAGGCAAATATGAGTATGGCCCGATCCTGCGTAACAACCTGACTCGTATTGAGAAGGAGGGTTAAGGCATGAGCTTACGCAAGTTTCTGGATAACATAGAGCCACACTTCCACAAAGGTGGAAAGTTCGAAAATTTCTACGCTTTGTACGAAGCCATCGATACCGGTTTGTATCGCCCGAACGATGTCACCAAATCAACCGCTCACGTGCGTGACGGTGTTGACTTGAAGCGCATCATGATCACAGTCTGGGTGTGTACTTTCCCGGCCATGTTTTTTGGTATGTACAACGTGGGTTGGCAAGCTAACACCATCATGGCGGATTTGGGGTTGACTCAAATTGGCAACTGGCGCGACATGTTCGCACTCGGTTTTGATGCCAACAACTGGTTGCACAACATCTGGCACGGTGCCCTCTACTTCCTGCCAATCTATGCCGTGACCTTTATCGTCGGCGGGTTCTGGGAAGTGTTGTTTGCCGCCAAGCGCGGTCACGAAGTCAACGAAGGTTTCTTCGTCACTTCTGTGCTGTTTGCCTTGATCTGCCCGCCAGACGTTCCTTTATGGCAGGTGGCCCTGGGTATCAGCTTTGGTGTGGTGATTGCCAAAGAAGTCTTCGGTGGTACCGGTAAAAACTTCCTCAACCCGGCGTTGGCTGGGCGTGCTTTCCTGTTCTTTGCTTACCCTGCATCTATGTCAGGTGACGCGGTCTGGACTGCGGTTGACGGCTACACCGGTGCGACAGCACTGTCGGTTGCCGCGACAAATGGGGTGGAGGCCTTAGCGGGCCAGTTGACCTGGATGGACGCGTTCATGGGGCAGATGCAAGGCTCCATCGGCGAGACCTCTACCATTGCCATTCTGTTGGGTGGTTTGGTGCTGGTCGCCATGAAGATTGCTTCACTGCGCATCATTCTGGGTGTTATGGCTGGAATGATTCTGACGTCGTTGCTGTTTAACGTTGTCGGTAACGTAGACACCAATCCGATGATGGGTATGCCCTGGTACTGGCACCTGGTTGTGGGTGGTTTTGCCTTTGGTATGATCTTCATGGCAACAGACCCGGTATCAGCTTCTATGACCAACGCCGGTAAGTGGTGGTTTGGTGGTCTGATCGGTTTAATGGTGGTATTGATTCGTGTAGTTAATCCTGCTTTCCCGGAAGGTATGATGTTGGCGATTCTGTTTGCCAACCTGTTTGCCCCACTGATTGATCACTTTGTGGTGCAGTCGAACATTAAGCGGAGGTTGGCACGTGGCTAACGATACTATTGGAAAAACAGTCGGTGTTGCGCTGGCGCTGTGTATCGTATGTTCAGTGGTGGTTTCGACTGCAGCTGTCATGCTCAAACCTGCACAGCAAGCAAACAAGCAATTAGACTTCAACCGTAACATTCTGGCGGCCGCAGGCTTGCTGGAGCCTGGTAAGAGTGTTCCTGAACAGTTTAAGCAGATCACGGTTAAACTGGTGGACATGGAGACCGGCAAGTTTACCGAGGTCCCGGAAGGCGCTGATAAGTACGATCAGCGCAAGGCTTCCAAGGATCCTGACCGTTCTACTTCGCTTTCTGGCGAAGAAGATCTGGCCAAGATCAAACGTCGCGTTGATGTTGCCAAGGTTTACCTGGTTGAAAATGAAAACGGTGTTGAAACTGTCATTCTTCCGATCAAAGGTTATGGTCTGTGGTCCACTTTGTACGGTTTCCTGGCTTTGGGTTCAGACCTGAATACTGTTGTGGGCTTGGGCTTCTACGAACACGGTGAAACTCCGGGGCTCGGTGGCGAAGTTGATAACCCCAAATGGAAATCCCAGTTTGAAGGCAAGAAAGCCTACGATGAAGATGGGTCAGTTGGCTTGACGGTCATCAAAGGCACTGCTCCACAGGGATCTGATCATAAAATCGATGGTTTGTCTGGTGCAACCTTGACCAGCAAAGGCGTCGATAACCTGATCAAGTTCTGGTTGGGTGAAAATGGCTACGCCGGATTCCTGGACAACCTTAAGAATGGGGAGGCTTAATCATGAAATTGAAAGAGCTCTTAGTTAAACCAATTTTTGAAAACAACCCCATTGCGCTTCAGATTCTCGGTATCTGTTCAGCTTTGGCGGTAACCAGCTCATTAAAAGTGACGCTGGTAATGTGTATTGCCTTGACGGTGGTCACTGCGTTTTCAAACTTATTCGTTTCGTTGGTCCGTAATCACGCACCAGGCAGTATTCGGATTATTATACAGATGACCATCATTGCCTCTCTGGTAATCGTGGTAGACCAAGTCCTGAAGGCGGTCGCTTATGACATCAGTAAGCAGCTGTCCGTTTTTGTGGGCCTGATCATCACCAACTGTATTGTGATGGGGCGTGCGGAAGCATTCGCCATGAAAAATCCGCCGATCCCAAGCTTTATGGATGGTATCGGCAACGGTTTGGGTTACAGCGCGATGTTGATTGCACTGGGGACCATTCGTGAACTGTTTGGCTCTGGCAAGCTGCTTGGCTATGAGATTCTGCCGCTGGTAACTGATGGCGGCTGGTATGTCTCCAACGGTATGCTGCTGCTGCCGCCAAGTGCGTTCTTCCTTATTGGCTTGATCATCTGGGGCCTGCGCGCCTGGAAAACCGATCAGGTCGAAGAGGAAGAATTCAAGATTTGCCCCAACACCGTTAAGGAGGCTTAATCAATGGAACATTATTTAAGCCTGTTTGTTCGGGCAATCTTTATCGACAACATGGCACTGGCCTTCTTTTTGGGGATGTGTACTTTCCTGGCAATTTCCAAGAAAGTCGATGCCGCCTTGGGTCTGGGTATTGCGGTTGTTGTGGTACTGGGCGTGACCGTACCGGTCAACAACCTGCTGTACACTTATCTGTTGGCTGATGGCGCTCTGGCCTGGGCCGGTTTACCGGATGTGGATTTGAGCTTCCTGGGCTTGATTACCTACATTGGTGTCATCGCGGCGATTGTTCAGATTATGGAAATGGTGCTGGATAAGTACGTACCTGCGCTGTACAACGCCCTCGGTGTTTTCCTGCCGCTGATTACCGTTAACTGCGCCATCATGGGTGGTTCATTGTTTATGGTTGAGCGTGACTACAACTTGCCTGAATCGACTGTCTATGGTCTGGGAGCCGGTATTGGCTGGGCTCTGGCAATTACGGCTCTGGCGGGTATTCGCGAGAAAATGAAATACAGTGACATTCCTGCAGGTCTGCGTGGTCTGGGAATCACCTTTATCACTGTAGGTCTGATGTCACTTGGCTTTATGTCGTTCGGCGGCATCGACCTGTAATCAGCGAGGTATTACGAAGTATGGATATTACAATCGTATTGGGTGTCGTGATGTTCACCGGCATCGTGCTTGCGCTGGTGGCGGTTATCCTCAGTGCACGTGCAAAATTGGTGAGCAGTGGCGACGTCAACATCGAGATCAACGGTGAGAAAACGCTGACCGTTCCCGCTGGCGGTAAATTACTGCAAACACTGGCAGAAGGCGGATTGTTCCTGCCTTCAGCGTGTGGTGGTGGCGGTAGCTGTGCGCAGTGTAAGTGTGTGGTTGAATCCGGCGGCGGCTCTATGCTGCCAACGGAAGAGGGGCATTTTACCAAGCGCGATGCGGCTGAAGGCTGGCGCTTGTCGTGTCAGGTTCCTGTTAAGCAAGACATGAAAATTGAAGTGCCGGAAGACGTCTTCGGGGTGAAACAGTGGGAATGTACCGTTGAATCCAACCCGAACATGGCGACCTTCATCAAAGAGCTGACCCTGAAGCTGCCAGAAGGTGAGAATGTTGATTTCCGCGCAGGTGGTTATGTGCAGCTGGAAGCACCTGCACACCACGTGAAATTCTCCGATTTTGATATCGAAGACGAGTATCGCGGTGACTGGGAGCGTTTTGGCTTCTTCAATCTGGAATCCAAAGTGGATGAGCCGGTTATCCGCGCTTATTCCATGGCGAACTATCCTGAAGAGAAGGGTGTGGTGAAGTTCAATATTCGTATTGCAACACCACCACCGGGCTCCAAGGGCATTCCGCCGGGTCAAATGTCTTCGTTTGTTTTCAATATGAAGCCAGGCGACAAGATTACCGTTTACGGACCGTTTGGTGAGTTCTTTGCCAAAGACACCGACAACGAAATGATCTTCGTGGGCGGTGGCGCAGGTATGGCTCCGATGCGCTCGCACATTTTCGATCAGCTGAAGCGTCTACACTCCAAGCGTAAAATGTCTTTCTGGTATGGGGCTCGTTCTTTAAAAGAACTGTTCTATCAGGATGAATACGACACGCTGGCTGCAGAAAATGAAAACTTCGATTGGCATGTGGCTATGTCGGACCCCCAGCCGGAAGATAACTGGGAAGGTTTGACAGGCTTCATTCACAACGTGTTGTACGATGAGTACCTGAAGGACCACCCGGCTCCTGAAGATTGTGAGTACTACATGTGTGGGCCCCCAATGATGAACGCCGCGGTTATTAAAATGCTGAAAGATCTGGGCGTTGAAGATGACAACATCCTGTTGGATGACTTTGGTGGCTAATTCAGCCATGGGACGTACCCACAAAACGAGGTCAGCTTTGCTGGCCTCGTTTTGGTTTAGCCTCTGCGTTTTTTGCTTGAGTGCATGCTCAGGAAAACCTGAAGAGCTGGTGACCCGCTTTTCCGGGGCGACGATGGGCACCAGCTACCATATCACCGTGGTCACAACGGAGGCCTTGCAAAACCCCGAAGGGCTGAAGTCTGAGATCGATCAGTCCCTGTTGGTGCTGAACCAACAGATGTCCACCTACATTAGCGATTCGGAGCTGAACCGTCTCAAACTTCAGCCCGTCGGTCAGTGGGAGGTAATTTCAGAGCCTCTCGCCGAGGTGTTGTCCATCAGTCAGCAGGTGTCGGAAGTGTCCGGCGGCGCTTTCGATATTACCCTCAGGCCGCTGATCGACCTGTGGGGATTTGGCCCTGAAAACACTCAGGATCAGGTGCCTTCAGACAGTGATATTCTGGCGGCTCGCAGCCAGGTGGGGTATCAATGGCTGGAGCTCGACCGCCAGGGGTTGCGCCTGCGTCGCTTGAAGGATGTCGATATTGATCTCAGCGCTGTTGCCAAAGGCTACGGTGTGGATCGGGTGGCTGATCTGCTTGAACGCAATGGCATTGATCGATACCTGGTGGAAATTGGCGGTGAAATGCGACTCAAGGGGCGTAACCCCGGCAATCAGTTGTGGCGAATCGCTATAGAGCGGCCCGATCCGAGCCTGATGCAAAGCGTCTACAAAACCTTGTCCCTGAGCGATATTGGTGTGGCGACATCCGGTGATTACCGCAATTTTTTTGAGCAGGGCGGGGTGCGGTACAGCCATACGATTGATCCGCGCACCGGGCGGCCTATTACCAATCGTCTGGCTTCGGTCACGGTTTTAAATCCCTCGGCGGCCATGGCTGACGCTCTGGCGACCGCTTTTTCGGTATTGGGCGAGAAGGATGCACTACGATTGGCTAATAGCGAAGGGGTTGCCGCATTGTTTATAATTGAACGAGATGGCATTTTTGTTGAACAGCCTTCGGATGCTTTTCGGGCGCTGTTGCCAACCTCAGAGTCTGAACGTAACGATTCTGACTAGCCTTTTTCAGCTGGGTACGGCTTTTGCTGTTTTTTACCCGGCCTTGTAACTAAACCCCGATAACCTGCTTAGGTTTGAGCTCGGGGAGGGAGTAGAACATGCAAACATTCTTTCTGACACTGGTCATACTCTTGATCTTTGTTGCAGCCATGTCCGTGGGGGTCCTGATGGGCCGCAAGCCTTTGAAGGGCTCCTGTGGTGGTGTGGGTGCGGCGTTGAAAGAAGAAGATTACGTCTGTGATTTATGCGGAGGTGATCCCAATAAGTGCGAAGAAGAACAACAAAAGCCGGCCGGCATGCCCAGGCAAAAGCCTCTGAAGCCCGAAGAGTTGGCTTACGACGCCTCTAAATAAGCGGTTGCAGGTGTCGGATCCAGACAGGCCTTGATGACCGAGGCATTAAATTGACCAGCAGAGCGTAGACCGTAAAGAGACCTACAGAAGTCTTGACGGGAAATTTGAGAATGCAGGTTTTTGATGCATTGATATTAGTGATACACCAATAGGAGAAAGCACAGAAATGGCGGAGTACACCTACGATTTACTGGTTTTGGGGTCGGGTCCGGCAGGTGAAGGCGCTGCCATGTCAGCGGTAAAGGCAGGCATGCGTGTGGCGGTGGTTGAGCGTCGTGAAATGGTGGGCGGGAATTGCGCTCACAAGGGGACTATTCCGTCGAAGTCCTTGCGGCATGCGGTCAAACAGGTGATTCGATACAACACTCATGCGCTGTTTCGGACCATCGGCGAGCCATGTTGGGTGTCTTACCCAAAAGTCTTGAAAGCCGCGAATAAAGTGATACCCAAGCAAGTGGAAATGTTGACCACGCTGTACGCCCGCAATCGGGTGCATATGCACATCGGTGAAGCCAGTTTTGTTGAGCCAAATCGTGTTCAGGTCATTCTGGACGATGGGGCGAAAGAGTTCATTACCGCGAAGAATGTGCTCATCGCCACTGGCTCACGACCATATCGCCCTGAAAATGTGAACTTTACGCACCCCAGAATCTATGACAGCGACACGATTTTGGATATGCAGCACACTCCACGGACGATGATCATTTATGGCGCGGGTGTGATTGGTTGTGAATACGCATCCATCTTCGCCGGCCTGGGCGTGAAGGTGGATCTGATCAATAGTCGTGACCAGTTACTGTCTTTTCTGGATGCTGAAATTTCAGACGCACTCAGTTACCACTTGCGCGATGGCGGTGTTACCGTTCGCCATGATGAAGAGTATGAGTCGGTCGAAATGGACGGTCGCAGCGTCACCATGCATTTGCGCTCAGGAAAAACCCTGCGCACAGATGCGTTGTTGTGGTGTAACGGGCGTGCCGGCAACACGGATACCCTGAATCTGCAAGCGATCGGTCTGGAGCCCAACCATCGCGGACAGCTGACGGTTTCTGAGCGCTATGAAACCGACGTTGCAGGGGTTTATGCCGCCGGGGATGTCATCGGCTGGCCAAGCTTGGCCAGCGCTTCCTTTGATCAGGGGCGCGCCTGTGCCCGTGGTATTTGTGGTTTGACGGTGCGCTTTGTCTCGGATGCACCAACCGGTATTTACACGTTGCCTGAGATCAGTTCAGTCGGTAAAACCGAACGTGAACTGACAGAGGCAAAAGTGCCTTATGAAGTTGGACGTGCCTTCTTTAAGAATACCGCTCGTGCGCAAATCAGTGGTGAAGATGTGGGCATGCTCAAGCTGTTGTTTCACTTTGACACCCTGGAAATCCTCGGGATTCATTGTTTTGGGGCAGAGGCCGCCGAGATTATTCACATTGGACAGGCGATCATGAGTCAGCCGGGAGAGGCGAACAGCATCAAATTCTTCGTCAAGAATACCTTTAACTACCCGACCATGGCTGAAGCTTATCGAATTGCGGCTCTGGACGGTTTAAACCGGGTCAATCGATTATAGTCTTTATCCAGTAGCCTGTTGGTTTGGGGGCAAGTACAAAAAAGGCGGAACTACTTCCGCCTTTTTTGGGTCTGGGGTAAGAGGGGTGAAACTCAGTAACGAACCCCGAGCCTCAATTTTTAATGCGGACTGGCGATCCCTGTTAGCGGTCACTGCGCTGAAACTTCAGGACACTGTGAATGACGATGTCGCTTTCGAAAAATACTGAAAACTGCTCATATTCCCAGCGGGTAATCGGGGGGGTACCTTTGGCGGGGCTTTCTTTGATCGGGTCCCCAAACTGACTTTTGACCGCGGCCATATCCATTCCCTTGCCGGGTTTGGCAATGTGACTGGCGGCCTGTTGTTGACCCACGGGAACCTTGACGGTTTCCGCCTGGGCGCTATGCGAGAGGTTCAGAGCCGCGAGGCCCAGGGTGAAGACGAGCCCCAGGCTGCAGATCCCTCTATTGGGCGTCGCGCGTTTCCGGCGTCGGGTAGGGCGGGCCTTTCCGAGACTGGAGAGTGTGATCATAGGGTGGGGAAAAACGCGTTTCATAGCGGGTCCTTGGTACTGTTGCATGGCATGAGTCTACCACCGGGCTTAACCTCTGTCTCAGGTGGCTCTTATTGGTGTGGTCAAAATGTGGTCGAGTGGGAGTATTTACCCTTTGTGAGCTGCGATTTGAGCCGCAAAGCTTGTGATGACAGGTGGCTTTGGGTTTAATGCTGACATGAAATTACCTTTACCCGTCTTCATCGGCCTGCGTTACACCCGCAGTAAGCGCCGCAATCAATTTATCTCCTTTGTGAGCGGATTTTCCTTGCTGGGCATGACGCTGGGCACGATTGCCCTGATTGTCGTCATGTCTGTCATGAACGGCTTCGACCGGGAAATCAAACAGCGTCTGCTGCAAGTGATTCCCCACATGGAATTGATGGGGGATGAAGGGGTTGAAAATTGGCCTGGGCTGCAGAGCACCGTGGAACAACAGTCGGGTATTGTGGCGGCTGCACCTTATGTCAACGGCGATGCGATGGTGAGTTTTGAGCGCGGCATGCAAGGCATTCAGCTGCGAGGACTTTTGCCCAAGGATGTTAGCCGCTTATCGGGATTGGCCGATCACATGATTCTGGGGTCTATGGACGATCTGCGGGAAGGTGAATACGGCATTGTTCTGGGGCGCTTGCTGGCGCGCTACCTGGGAGTGACTCCCGGAGATAAAGTGAGTGTGACTCTGCCGCAGCTAAGCGTTACGCCAATGGGTATCTATCCGCGCATTAAACGCTTTACCGTGGTGGGCGTGTTTGAAGTCGGGGCTCAGGTGGATCAGCGCCTGGTGATCACTCATTTGTCAGATGCACAAAAGCTCTTTCGATTGGGCAGCCGGGTCAGTGGTATTGAAGCCCGAACCCGTGATATGTATGGGGTAGACGGGCTTGCTCAACAACTGTGGCAAGCTCTTTCCGATGAGCAGAAAGCACATTTAACGCTGCGAAAGTGGACTGAAACCCAAGGCAGCTTATTTTCCGCAGTGAAAATGGAAAAAACCGTCGTTTCGGTGTTACTGATGATTATTATTGCGGTGGCTGCGTTCAATATTATTTCCAGCCTGGTTTTGATGGTCGCCGATAAACGTTTTGACATTGCTGTGCTGAGAACTCTGGGCTTAACCCGTAAGCAAGTGATGGGGGTTTTCATGGTTCAGGGGGCTGCGATCGGCTGGTTTGGTGTGTTGATCGGGTGTGTGGCCGGCTCCCTGATTGCGATCAATGTTGGCACCATTGTCTCGTTTTTTGAAAGCTTGATCGGGGTGCGAGTGTTTGACCCGAGTGTTTACTTTATCAGTCATATGCCGTCAGTATTACTGGCTTCTGACGTGGCGATCGTTGTCGCTGTTGGACTGGTCATGAGTCTGGTGTCGACGCTTTATCCCGCCTATCGGGCTTCACAGGTAGAGCCGGCTGAGGCGCTGCGTTATGAATAACAAGATCGGCAGTCCAGCAACGATAAAATCATTGCCAAAATCAAATGAGTCCAGCCATGCATGAATTAAATTTGGCTGTCGAAGAGCGTGTCTCAAGCACTCCAAAACCCATGAACGCGGAAGGAGCTTCAGTGCCCACATTATTATGTCGTCAGTTGCGCAAACATTACGATCAGGGGCCTGCCGTCGTCGATGTACTTAAAGGGGTAGACTTGTCGTTAGCCCGGGGAGAGCGTCTGGCCATTGTCGGCAGCTCGGGCTCGGGGAAGTCCACACTGTTGAACCTGATTGGAGGCCTGGATACACCCGATGAGGGGGAGGTGTTTCTGTTGGGTGAGCCGTTTTCGGGCTGTTCGGACAATCAGCGAGGCAAGTTGCGCAACCGGCATTTGGGGTTTGTCTACCAGTTCCATCACTTACTGGGTGAGTTTACGGCGCTGGAAAATGTGGCAATGCCACAGCTGATTGCCGGGGCTTCTAAAAAGGAAGCCCTGACCGCAGCGTTCCACTGGCTTGAGAAAGTGGGTTTGGCGAAACGAGTACAGCACAAGCCGGCCGAGTTGTCGGGCGGGGAGCGCCAGCGTGTCGCCATTGCCCGCGCCTTGGTCAATCAGCCCGCCTGTGTATTGATGGATGAACCCACGGGAAATCTGGATCGCCAGACTGCGGATTCCATTCAGTCTTTGCTGTCGGAGCTGAGTCAAAGCTTGTCAACCAGCTTTATTATTGTGACCCATGATGAACACCTGGCACACTCTATGGATAGGGTGCTGGTGTTGGAAGATGGTCAGTTGCTGGAAAAGGCTGATAACAGCACGGTGCTTGCGGTACCGTCAGCGTCTTCAGCTTCTGAATCTGCAACAGCAGGCCCGGTTACAGGCGAGCGTTAAATGATCCGATTCTTCAATCTGTTCGTCGGTCTGCGCTACGCGGGTGCCCGGCGCCGAACTCAACTGGTGTCTTTTATCTCCGGAATTTCAATTCTTGGGTTAATGCTGGGCGTTGGTTTACTGTTAACCGTTTTGTCTGTGATGAACGGCTTTGAAAAAGAGTTACGTGATCGCATTTTGGGTATCATGCCACACGGTGCCATTTATTTTCGCTACGGCATTGAAGACTGGCCATCGGTGCGAGACCAGTTGCTGGAAAACCCCGAGTTCATCGCTGCTGCCCCGTTTGTCGAGTTGCAGGGCATGCTATCCGTGGGTAAAAAAGTTCAACCCACTGCCCTGTATGGCATTGATGTGGGGAGTGAACAAAGTGTTTCAGTGATTGCCGACTATGTGGCCCCGGATGTTCTGGAAAAGCTTTCTGCTCAGGAGGGCGGTGACAACAACGCCATCGTTTTAGGGGCGGGTCTGGCGAAAAATCTGAACGCACAAACCGGTGACCGGCTGACAGTGTTGGTGCCCAACTCCCGCAACGCCCGTGAATTACCTAAATTCAAACCGATGTATTTGGCAGGGGTTATCGAGTCGGGGACGGAATTGGATTACGCACTGGCGTTAATGAATATGGAGGCCGCCAGTGAACTGTCGGAATTCCCGGGGCGGGTATCCGGCTTACGAGTGAAAACGCAGGACCTGTTTTCTGCACCTGATGCCATTTACCGCCAGGTTCGAAGTATGGAGTATGGCTACTACGGATCTGACTGGACACGCACTCACGGCAATTTGTTTCACGCCGTGCAGATGTCAAAAAACCTGGTGGGCCTGCTGCTGTTCTTGATTGTTGCAATTGCGGCGTTCAATGTGGTTTCCACCCTGGTGATGGTGGTGGTTGATAAGCAAACCGACATCGCCATTCTGAAAACCCTGGGGGCATCTCGCGGGGATATCTTGGCAATTTTTGTGGTGCAGGGCGCTGTGATTGGAGCGCTTGGAACCTTGTTGGGCGTGGGCTTTGGGGTGGTGGGCTCGCTGGTGGCCCACGATGTTGTAAACGCTTTGCAGTCACTGTTCCATGTTCAGTTTTTGGATGCCGAAATCTACCCGGTCAACTACCTGCCGTCAGAATTGCAGCTGCACGATTTTCTATTGGTGGCCGGGGTGTCGTTATTGATGAGTTTGCTGGCCACCTTGTATCCTGCCTGGCGAGCGAGCCGGGTGGCACCCGCTGAGGCATTGCGATTTGAGTAGCGGAAGGCAGTCTGCGAAGGTGTGGGGGCTGCTGAGGTGTAGGGGCTGCTGATGTGTGGGGGCTGCCCGGCGCAGCGCTAAAGCGTTTCCGGGTCAGGTCTCCCCTGGCTATGAAAAGTAGCCAGTACGACTAGCTGTTAGCCAGCAGGTTTTCCAGGTTGATCTGGTCTTTGACAAAGTTGCGGATGCCGTCGGCTAATTTTTCGGTGGCCATGGGGTCTTCATTCATGGCGAAGCGGAAACCGGCTTCATCAAAACTTTGTTTGGGCTGCTCCTGGGTTGAGGCTGTTGCTGACAGGCGCTGTACCAGAGTTTGCTGATCCTGCGACAGCTCTTCGAGCAATTGAGGGCTGATGGTCAGTCGATCACAGCCGGCCAGACCTTCAATTTCCCCCAGGTTGCGGAAGCTGGCTCCCATGACGATGGTCTGGTAGCCGTGCTGTTTGTAATAATTGTAAATACCCGTGACGGATAACACGCCGGGGTCGGTGTCGGCGGTGTACTCTTTGACGTCGGTATTGGCTTTGTACCAATCTAGAATACGCCCCACAAAGGGGGAGATCAGGGTCACGCCGGCTTCGGCACAGGCAACCGCCTGGGCAAAATTAAACAGCAGCGTTAAATTGCAATTAATGCCTTCTTTCTCCAGCACTTCAGCGGCGCGAATACCCTCCCAGGTAGAGGCGATTTTGATCAGGATGCGGGACTTATCAATGCCGCGCTCCTGATACAGATCGATCAGGTGTTTGGCTTTGTTGATGGTCGCCTCTGTGTTGAACGAGAGACGGGCATCCACTTCGGTAGACACGCGGCCGGGAACCAGTTTGATAATTTCGGCGCCAATGGCAACAGCAAGGTAATCGCCAGCCAAGCCAATATCACCCTGTGCCATCTTCAGCGCCTCCTGCAGCAGCGGGGCATACTGGGGCATCTGGGCGGCTTTAAAAAGCAGGGAGGGGTTGGTGGTGGCGTCCAGAGGCTGATATCGGGCTATCGCCTCAATATCTCCGGTGTCAGCGACGACATCGGTCATGGATTTGAGTTGATCCAGTTTGCTGCTCATTGGCGGTATCCTATCTACGGCGGGTCTGAATTTGAGACTATTTAATCATGGAAACCGGAACCGAAACAGCCCATTTTGATGACGGTTTCGGTACAATGTCGCCTTTATCAACTGTGACAAAATGGAGTTCTTTATGAGACGTGTTGTAAGGTGTATCCCTCTCCTGACGATCATGACTGTGTCAGCCTGCACCTGGGTCAAAACAGCTCCCGGTGCCGATCAGGTTGCGTTGAAAAACGCTCAGGACGTGGTCGCCTGTAAATACCTGGGAACGGCGACGGGTAAAACCAAAGACAGCCTGGTGTTTAAGCGTAACTCTGACAAGGTGGCGACCGAAGTGTTGACCCTTGCGCGCAACGAAGCTTTCAGTCAGGGAGGCAATGCGGTTGTCCCCAAAGGCGGTGTGGTTAACGGAGTGCAAACATTTGCCATTTATCAGTGTCCGTGACCGGCAGAGTTAAACTGCCTGAACCCGCCAGTCGTTACTTCTCATGGTCCGCCAGTCTAAAACGCTGCTGAGGCACGTGGCTAATTGCCGGGTGCGTCTCCCTCATTGGATGCTTTAGTAAAGTACGCTTTGGGGGTTGGTCCATGATCCTTTAAAAATGCAGCCAAGTCATGCCAATGCCTTCAAACGCTCATGAAGCCGGATTAACCCGCATGCAGGGGTTTATCCTGACCCGACAGTGGGACGATGCCCCCCTGGCTTCCCGTTTCGGACGCTTGCGGCAATTGCAGCTCGAATATTGGGTGACCTCGGATACTGGCGCCATCAAGCTAATATTTGAGCAGCAAACTGGTGTTTTCTTTCTGCCTCATGAGCAGCTGGACGAGGCTGAAGCCCTTCTCAATCGGCGTCTTGGACAGTCGGCCCGCCATCCCTCTGTGGCGCCGGTATGGGAAGCCAAACCCCTGAATCTGCTGAGCTTTGAGTTTCAACCCGTCGTGGGGCTGTATTTTCGGGAACAGCGAACGCTCTATCGTGCTCGGGATATTTTGATCAAACAGGGACTGACACCGTTTGAATCCGATATTCAACCAACCGATCGGTTTTTGATGGAGCGCTTCATCACGGGGTCAGTGACCGTCACCGGCACGCCAGAACGGGAAGGGGGTGTGGCCGTCATGCGCAACCCCCAGGTTTCTGCGGCGAGCTTGTTGTCTGCCGAAGGGGCTTCAGCCGAGTACCAACCACACTACACGGTCATGTCCCTGGATATTGAAACGTCCATGACTGGCGGCCACTTGTACTCCGTCGGGGCTGTTGTGACCAACACCCGGGACGAGCTTGCCCAGCCTCAAGAAATTGTCCTTATGATCGGCGCGGGGGATGTGCCGGATACTCAACCTTACCTGCAGTATTGTGACGATGAAAAACAGCTGCTCAGGTGTTTTCTGCAATGGTTCGACAGGATTGACCCTGACATTCTGATCGGTTGGAACGTTATTAATTTCGACCTGCGTTTTCTGCAACAGAAAGCCGATGAACTGGGTATGCGGTTAAATTTGGGGCGGGGCCAGAAACGCATCGACTGGCGTCAGTCCCGCAGCGACGATGAACACTACACCCTGGTCGTACCAGGGCGCCTGGTGATGGACGGTATTGATACCTTAAAGTCGGCAACTTACAACTTTGAAAGCTTTGCCCTCGACTCTGTGGCTCAAGAGTTTTTACAGCGAGGCAAGCTGACCGACGACGTCGATCATCGCGGTGAAACCATTACGCAGCAGTTCCATCACGACAAACCGGCCCTGGCGGCTTATAACCTGGAAGATTGCCAGTTGGTCTGGGATATTTTCGTCAAGGCACAGTTGATCGAATTCGCAGTGGAGCGGGCGCGTTTAACCGGGCTGGCCATGGATCGATTCGGTGGTTCCGTGGCTGCGTTTGATAATCGTTATTTGCCTCGCTTGCACCGGCAAGGGTTTGTGGCACCGATGCTCATTGAGAACCCTGTGGGCGTCGGCAGTCCCGGAGGGTATGTGATGGATTCCATTCCGGGCATGTATGAACATGTGCTGGTGCTGGACTTTAAATCCCTGTACCCCAGCATCATTCGGACCTTTATGATTGACCCGCTGGCGCGTGTTGCGGGCCGACACTTTGAAGAAACCGAGCAGGGCATTCATCGGGACCCCCACTGGGACCGTGAAGAAACCGGGGAGGTTGATGTCTCAGCCCTGGTGCCCGGATTTAACGGCGCTGTGTTTTTAAAGCACCGCGCATTGCTGCCCAATATTATTGGGGAGCTGTGGGACGCCCGTGACAGGGCCAAGCGCCAGCAAAACTCGGCGATGTCTCAAGCCATTAAAATCATCATGAACTCGTTTTATGGCGTTTTGGGGACACCAGGTTGTCGCTTTTTTGACTATCGGTTGCCCAGTTCCATCACGCTGCGTGGTCACCAGGTGCTGACTCAATCGAGGGAGTTGATTGAAGCACAGGGGCATCGGGTGATTTACGGCGATACTGACTCTGTGTTTGTGTGCCTGAATGCGGACGCGGGTACTGCCTTAGACGATATTGATCAACAAGGTCGGGCTTTGGCTGATTATCTGAACGATTGGTGGCGTAATTTCTTGCAGGAAAAATACCAGGTACAAAGCCATCTGGAAATTGAATTTGAAACCCATTACAGCCGTTTTGTGATGCCAACCATTCGTGGCGCAGAAACAGGCAGTAAAAAGCGTTACGCGGGGTTGGTGGAGAAGCCAGGCAAGACTGCGGAATTGGTTTTTAAAGGTCTGGAAGCCGTGCGTACGGACTGGACACAGCTCGCACGTGAATTTCAGCGAGAACTTTATCGGCGGGTGTTTATGGGCGAGTCTTATGACGACTACGTCATGTCTGTGGTGGATTCAATCCGCAATGGTGAGCAGGACGCCAAGCTGGTGTACCGCAAGCGTATCCGTCGTCATTTGGACGAGTATGTCCGCAATGTCCCACCCCATGTCCAGGCTGCTCGCCTGGCGGACCAGTGGTTGCAGGAACAGGACGCTCCCCAGCGCTACCAGCGCGGTGGCTGGATTCGATACGTGCTGACGCCAAGCGGCCCTGAACCTCTGGAGCACGTCACCACGACACTGGATTATGAGTTGTACCTGGAGCGGCAGATTGCTCCGGTCGCTGATGGGATTCTGCAATTTGTGGGAACTACGTTCGAACAAATTGTCGATCAGCAGCTAGGCTTGTTTTAACCTGCCGTGAATGTTTTTCACCCGGTCATGGAAATGGGGGCGGTTTGCAGTCGGGTTCGCACCAGGTTAAGTCTTTCGTCTTTTTGAGGCCAATGAATTCAATTGAAGAAAAAGGATTGTTCATGAATCTGATACCAGTTCGGGTCTGTCATCGAGATGCTATTGGGCACATCGTTGCTTTTAGTGCAAACAGTGCAAAATGTTTCAGTCTGATACTGCTTCTGTGTTTATCCGGCTGTGCGACGCTCACCCCTGAGTTTGATGAGCCCGATGTCGAGGTGACGTCCATCCACCGCCTTCCGGCCGAGGGCATGGAACAGCGCTTTTCGGTGGGCTTGCGGGTCACCAATCCCAACAGTGAGACGCTTGCGATAAAGGGATTGAGCTATAGTTTGAGCATTGAAGATTATAAAGTCGCCAGCGGTGTGACCGCAGAGATTCCGGTGATAGAGCCCTACAGCGAAGCGCGCTTTTCCCTGCCGGTCTCGACCAGTTTTATCAACAGTATGAGACTGGTCAAACACCTGATTGAGTTGAATAAGCCGTCGTTGACTTACCGTCTTGAGGCCAAACTGGATTTGGGCTTGACGTTTATGCCGAAAATGAGTGTAGTGGAAGAGGGCGAGGTCCAACTGGGGCAGATCAAATAGGCCTCCGCGGCAGAGGGGCTGGTTCCGCGTTGTTGGTTGGGGGGGCAGTACTTTATGGCGGTATCAAGACTTCTTATGTCAAGCTGTGCTGAAAATCGCTTTCATTACTGCTTTTTAAACGATAAGTTTGTCTGCTGGGGCGGCGCAAACTCAGCTATAACTAAACGAGTTATTTAATGTCCACAGGACTTAAATATCGTATGGTATTAAACGGTAACGCTTAATGCCGCAATGAGGATTATCGATGAACATTGATTCAAACGAAGAGCTAAAAGCTCAAATTGAAGAAGTGCGGAAACTGATGCAAACCGCGATTGACGGCAAGCAACGTGATTTGCTGGGCAACCTGTTGGCCAACATGGGAGGCGGTCAGGTTCAGGCCGAACCCTCACATCTTGGCGAGCAGCTGGAAGAGCAGGCGGTGGGGTTTGAATCCAAACACCCAAAGCTCGCACGAGCCCTCAGGGAAGTGATGGACACCTTAAATAAAATGGGTGTCTAGACGGTTTCACCACTCGCCTATGCCATGCCGCCTTATGGCCAGGAAAAACAGGGGGTATGGCATCTGTGTGGTGTCTGCATTGTGTGTCAATATTGTACGAACAGGGTTGAATGCATTCAGTCGCAGCCCGTGAAGGGGCATTTTTGGCAGCGTTCTTGCCGTTAATTTTCTGGCCTTTGTTGGGCGATATGGCTCACCACCAAGCCTGCCAAGCCCTGATTTTGGCCAAAGTATTCCAATAATCTGACGTGCTTCTGTGGGAGTGCATCCATTACCTCAGCCACTTGCGCGGGAATATCCTTTTCAACATGACGGCCCTGATTAAAAAACAAGGGGTAGACGTCAATGTGGGTTATGTCAGCGGGTAGCGCTTGGCAGACCTCCAGTAGCGTCGGCGGAGCCTGTTCCAGCAGGGCGGGTTTAACCAGGCTGTAGTCGCTATTCGCTTCGCCAATGCTGCTCACCAGATTAAAAAATTCTTCGTTTGCTGCAGCCCGGCGGCTGCCATGGGCCATAATCACCAGAGCGCGCGGTTGTGGGTTCTCGGTCATTGTTTTTTACTCTGCAAGTCTGTTGTTCATTCGCGTTAAATTCTTTGCTGTATCAGAACTTTACCGGTCAATCCCCCAGTGGTTTACTGGTGTGTCGGCGAGAGGTTTACTGGTTGTCGGCGACGAAAGATACGGCTTCGTTTAACGCACATCAAGGCAACGACTTTAGCACATCAACATGGAATTTATAGCACATCGTCCGGGTGAAATGCGTAGTTGCCCTGACTGTCTGCTCGCTGTTGTCGGACGGACTGTATGGCCTTTTGTGCCTGAAGCTGCCATATACTGTGCTGATCGATTTGCACGCTGAAGCCTTTATTCTGAAGCTGTCTGGCGATGGCTGATCTGGCTGCGACACCTTGTTCGAGAATCTGATAAGGGCCCTGGAGTTTGGTCAATTCGGCGGGCCTGCTGTTGATCCCCGAGAGGGCAACCAGGCTGTAGGTGTCATCTTCATTGCGCTTGAGGAACATCTCCACTCGCCAGAGGCGCTCATTTTCAAGAATCAAGGTCTCTGTTCCCGGCTGACTATCGTATTGGAGCTTCATGAGTTATCTCAGCTGTCGAGCGGTTCAGGCGCGCGCTCAGATCGTGTCACGGCAACCGCTGGGTGTGGGTGGCTCTGGGACGCGGTCGAAAAGGCCAGTATCACGGTATCAGGTTTTTTCGTTCAGCTATCGGGTTGGGATAAGTTTGGGTTCATTGGCTGTTTTCCAGATCGCAATGGGCTTTCAGTCTTGCCGGCTTGCGATTCATCCGGGTGGCGACGTAATGTTCGTTAAACACCGTAAAATAGTTGAGCAGGTGATGCACATTGGCCTGGTCCTGAGCCGCTTGCAGGCACAGGGCGGCGGCTTCTGCCGTGGCCAGCCTCCCGGTCTCACAGGCCTGCCTGACTTTGTAGTGGCCCAGTTGTTGATCGAGTTCTGTCATCGCGTCAGTGAGGTCCAGAACGGGTAAGGCTCTAAGCCAGGTAGCCTGGCTGTACATCTTGCGTGCCTGTTTCCAGGTGCCGTCCAGTAAGATCACGGTAGGGCGACGCTGGTTGTCTGGCGCTCCTACCTGAGTCTCAATGATCCGGGTTTCACGGTCACGCGGTGGAAACACCACTTGGCAGTGTCGACCGGGGTCGTCCAGCAGGGCTAACAATTCGGCGTCGGGACGGGTTCTGTCCCACAAAAACGCCTGGCATTGATCGGGGTACAAATCGGCAATCAGGCGCCCGGTATTGGTTGGCTTATAGACCTCGTCCCGATGCATCAAGAGCACAAAATCAATCGTTGACGCTGTCGGTTTGCGCCAGGCGCAAATACAGGTGTTGTGTCCCAACATGCAGCTTGGGCAACGCTGCAGGGCTATACCCCGGGCATTAAATACCCGTGTGGATTGGGACTCACAAAATTGTCGCAGCCGGTCTACGGCATGAGGCGCAAAGGCTGAGCCTGTGTCAGCCGACACGGGGCTGGCGTCAAAAGAATTAGCGCAGGTTGCTACTGATGCCGAATTCTCGCGTGATGAGCTTAATGGGTTGTTCATATGTTGGCTGGGCTGTTCAGACCTTGCTGGGGTTACTGGTTTCGAGAGGGGATCAGGATTCAATGTCATTGGGGTACAGTTGGCGCCACAGTTCAAACCCGCCGTCGACACTGTGCACCTCGGTAAAGCCTTCCTGCTGTAGAAACAGCGCGGCCTGCTGGCTGCTGTTGCCGTGATAGCAAAATACCAGAGTGGGGGCCTGGCGATCGGCCTCATTCAAAAAAGCCGGTAATGTGTTGTTGTCTAAAGGCTTGGCGCCTGCTGGGCGACTCAGTTGATAAGATTGAGGGTCGCGAATGTCAAGAATTTGGCAGCAGCTGTTGTGCATGAGCTCATGGGCTTGTTCACAACTGATTCGACTGAGGCTCATGGGGGAATCTCCAGGGAAGTAGAGTAAGGCTTTTTAGGTTACGGATTACAAGTGCAGGGCTCAGGGTCCTGCGAAATACGTTTCGTATTCTTTGATCAACCCGTTCCCTGCAATGGGGGTTATACCGGGATGCGTAGCATAGCATGCAAGGCTGAAGGCGTGCTTTCAATATGTCCAGTGTATCGGTCGCAGAGGAAAAAGCTTTCCGCACTTAGGCCATATATGACCTATTTTGATGGGCGAGAGTGCGTAAAATGGTGTCGAGGTTCCCAGGCTATATAAACAGCAATAATTATAATATACGGAGATAGATATGCAGAATTCTTCCCAGCCACCAACTTCTATACAAACTCCTCTGGCTTCAAAAATCCCTTTCTTTGTGAAAGTCCTGTTTTATAAATGTGTGATGCTGTTAACCCGTTTGGTTATGCATTTCGTGCCCGATGCCAAGCCACTGGTGCTGTCAGGCAAAGGCTCCTCGGTTCAGTTGTCTGAAGCCATAGCCCATTTTGGCATGAGAAAAATATTGTTGGTCACGGATAAAATGTTGGTCAAGCTGGGTGTTATTGAGCCTATTCTAACCTCGCTAAAGTCTCAGGGAATTGAGCCAGTTGTTTTCGATGGCGTAGAACCGGATCCTACTTTTGATGTGGTCGATGCGGGGCTGTCGGTACTTAGACGGCATCAATGTGAGGGGGTGTTGGCGGTTGGCGGTGGGTCGTCCATTGATGCTGCCAAGGTGATCGCCCTGGCGGGTAATAATGACAAAACAGCGCGACAGCTTGAAGGTAAATTTGTCGCTAAAAAACCGGCAATGCCTTTGTTTGCCATACCAACGACAGCGGGTACCGGATCGGAGGTAACCGTAGCCGCAGTGATTTCTGACCCGACAGCAGGTGATAAAAAACTGGTGCTGGATCCTAAATTGGTACCTTTGGTCGCGGCTTTAGATCCTGAAATCATGTTGGGGCTGCCACCTGCGATTACTGCAGCCACTGGTATGGATGCCTTAACGCATGCCGTTGAAGCGTATATTTCCAGTTTCGCGAGCAAAGAGACGGATGCGTACGCAGTGACCGCAACCCGTATGGTGATTGCCAACCTGGAAACGGCGTATCACGATGGCAGCAATGTGGCCGCTCGTGAAGCCATGGCCATGGGGGCTTTCTACGCTGGTCTGGCGTTCACCAAAGCGTTTGTGGGCTATGTTCATGCCATCGCCCATCAGTTCGGCGCCAAATACCACACCCCGCACGGCTTTGCGAATGCGTTGGTGCTACCGCATATTTTGCAGTTTTCGAAAGATCATGTGGCTGATCGCTTGGCAACGCTTGCCGTTGAGTGTGGCTTGGGCGAACGCACGGAAAGCCAGTCTGTCCTGGCTCAAAAGTTTATTGATAAAGTCTGGGCGATGAACAAGGCCATGGGCATTCCGGCAACGCTGGATGCCCTTCAGGCAGCTGATATTCCTGACCTGGCGCAAGCCGCCATGCGCGAAGGCAATTACAAGTATCCGGTGCCCAAGTACATGGATTTGCAGCAGTGCCAGGGTATCTTGAAGAAGCTGCTGCCGGTTTAAAATCGTTACCCCCCCTCCGTAGTATTGGTAGCCCGCGCTTGTCGCAGCCTAATGTCTGGCTCTACGATGGCTGTTCAGTCGGGCTGGGTGCTTTAGCGCCCCTGTTTCTAATACTTCTGTTTAGAAGGGTTAAGTCTGTGTCGTTTTTTTAAAACACTCGCTAAGGTGATTTTTTTGAGCACTTTTGAAAAAAAGACTTTTGTCATTGCCTGTTGGGGGCGGCCTTTTAGGCTGTGTCTTATGAGTGGTACTGAGCCGTATGGTATGAAAGAGCAGTACGTTGTTGATGAGTCGTTCGTTGTTCGGGAGCAACAGTCATGATCAGTTTTCAATTAAATGGAGTTACCGTCACCACTGACGTTCCGGAGGACACTCCTTTGCTGTGGGTGATACGTGAACATTTTCGCTTAACCGGAGCTAAGTTCGGTTGTGGTATGGGTCTGTGTGGTGCGTGCACGATGCATTTCAATGGATCCGCTGTCAGGACTTGTGTGTTACCGATATCTGCCGTCGCAGATGGCGAGATAACGACTATTGAAGGCCTGGGGCAGGCGCAAAGCCTGCACATTGTTCAGCAGGCCTGGATTACCCATAACGTACCTCAGTGTGGCTATTGCCAGCCAGGACAAATCATGTCTGCGTCGGCGTTGTTGAGCGCGAATCCCAACCCGACGGATGAAGATATTGACAGTTTTATGAGCGGTAATGTGTGCCGGTGTGGGACATACCCCCGCATCAAGCAGGCCATTCACGCGGCCGCCGAAGCGCAAAAAAACAGGGTGGTTTTGTTTGATCCTGTTCAAGGAGAGGGCGTTACAACATGAGTCTATCGCAAGGACGTCGCCAGTTTTTAAAGTTAATGGGCGTTGCTGGAGGCGGGTTAATTCTGGGGCTGCCACTGACTGGCTGCAACACCAAACCCTATCCCTTTACGGAAAAGAATCAGTGGCAGCCAGATGCCTTTCTGCAATTTTCTGAACAGGGGGACGTCAGGTTTTTCTTACCTCAGGCAGAGATGGGGCAGGGCGTGACGATGGGGTTGGCAACCCTGATCGCTGAAGAGCTGGATATGAATCCGGCGGAGATACAGATCACCCATGCCGGAGTTCATAAAGACTATGTGGCGCCTGCGATGGGCGCACAAATTACCGGGGGCAGTTCCAGTATCCGGGTGCGTTATGAGGCAATTCGTCAGTCAGCAGCAACGGCTAAATTTTTACTGCTGCAGGCCGCCTCGCAACAGTTACAGGTGCCCGTCGGTGAATTGACCCTGTCTCAGGGGCAGGTCCATTATTCAGACCAAACCGCGCCGATGGCGAATTTTGTCGCCATCGCGGCGCGCTTAAGTCTGCCTGAGCCCGAACAGGTGGTGCTCAAAGACAGTAAAGATTTCCAGTGGATCGGTCATGATCGTGGTCCACGCATTGATGCGCTGGCTAAGGTGACCGGCACCGCTGAGTTTGGTATCGATGTCGATATTCCGGGTCTGAAACGCGCCGCGTTAAAACGCTGTCCGGTGATTGGCGGCAAAGTGAAGAGTTTTGAGACTCATGGCGCCGAGGCGCAGCCAGGGGTGTTGAAAATTCTGACGATTGACAATGGGGTAGCGGTCTTGGCAGACCATTACTGGCAGGCACGCAAGGCTCTGAATCTGATTGAGGTGGTTTGGGATTTTCCGCAACTGGTGCAGGTTTCGTCCAGCGACATAGAGCAGCTTCTGACTGAAGGCCTGAAGAGGGAAGGGGAGGAGGCGTTCACACAAGGCCAGGGGGCCGAGGGATTGACCGCCGCCCGGAAAACGTTAAAAGCTCGTTATCAGGTGCCGTATGTGGCCCACGCCACAATGGAGCCGATGAATTGCGTCGTGCACCTGCAAGGGCAGCGAGGGGAATTGTGGGTCCCGACGCAAGCACCTGACGTCGCTCAGGCGATTATGTCCGAACACAGCGGCATTGACCGTGACAAGATTCAGGTGCACTCGACTTATTTAGGTGGAGGCTTTGGCCGCAGAGGGTTTCATGATTTTGTGGCCGAGGCGACCCAGATTGCTAAATTGTCAGGTGAGCCTGTGCAATTGATCTGGAATCGTGAAGACGACACTCAAAATGATTACTACCGGCCAGCGGCTATGGCTGACTTTGAAGCCGGACTGGATACTAACGGGCAGCTTCAAAGCTGGACGGTGAAAAGAGCCGGCCCCAATGTTCTTCCTTATATGTTTGATGAGGCCATGGGTGCGGTACTCCCGGACTTTCTGCCGCAGCCCATGGTGGAGTGGGCAAGTAAGCGCGGTTATGGCATTTTTGATGGCTGGACGGTCGATTCTTCAAGCATAGAGGGGCTGTACGAAGACTATACGATCGAGCATAAAGAGGTCCGTCACGTTACGGTTGACCCTGGGTTGCGCTGTGGTTTCTGGCGTGCGGTGGGCCATTCTTTTTCGGGCTTTTTTGCCGAAAGCTTTATGGACGAGCTCGCTACTTTGGCGGGGGAAGATCCGTTAACTTTCCGGTTGCGCCACTTGGATGACAATCCCCGGCTGAAGCATGTTTTGTCATTGGCGGCGGAAAAGGCTGGCTGGGGTGCTCCGAAGCCCGGGCGGTTTCTGGGCTTGGCCGCGGTGGCCAGCTTTCAGTCTTATGTCGCCGAGGTGGCTGAAGTGTCTGTTGATAACGGTCAGATTAAGGTCCACAAGGTCACCTGTGCGGTGGACTGTGGGCGTGTAGTGAACCCGGATATGGTACGCACACAAATGGAAGGTGGGATTATTTACGGATTAACAGCGGCGCTCTACAGTGAAATCACCCTTAAAAACGGGGCGGTTGAGCAAGGTAATTTCCACGATTACCCCATGCTGCGTATGCTGGAGTCCCCTGACATTGACGTGCATATGGTTGACAGTGAAGAGCCGCCAACCGGTGTCGGTGAGCCAGGTTTGCCCCCCATCGCTCCAGCTGTGGCCAATGCTGTGTTCGCAGCAACGGCACAGCGGTTAAGACGTCTGCCGTTGAAATTGGCATAATGGCGGGGTCTCGATGTCAATGACGCCCTCCCCAAAAAATGGGTCTTAAACACATAGGTGCGATAGATGGCCAGACTTATCTGGCCAGTTATAAAGCGGGTTCGATGTGCAAAGTACACAGTTAGAAGTTTTGCAGGCGGCCTTAAAAGGTCTGCAACAGGGATTTGATGTAACGCTGGTCTCGGTGGTGAAAACCTATGGCACCTCACCGAGACCGGTGGGGTCTCTGTTGACGGTGTGTTCCGACGGCTCTTTCTTTGGTTCGGTTTCTGGAGGCTGTATTGAAGATGATTTGCTGCAGCGGCTGGTTGATAACCCTCCCCAACGTGTAGCAATAACCGTCTATGGAGAATCGGAAAAAGAGCGCCATCACTTTGGTCTGCCGTGCGGGGGCACTCTGGAATTACTGCTGGAACCGCTGCGAGGCTGCGAAAGCGACATAGAGGCTTTAATTGATGCCATCAGCACCCGTCGTACCGTCACCCGTACGGTCGTCATCAGCGGCACTGACGAAGACGATGTGGCCCCTGCGTTGCGGGCTTGGCACACTGATGACAAACCCGAACTGCGGGGAAATGTCTGGCAAAACGTCTTTGGTCCCGTGTGGCGCTTGTTGATTATTGGTGCCGGCCAAACCTCCCGTTACCTGGCGGAGATGGCCAACGCGTTGGGTTACCGAATTTTCATTTGTGACCCTCGGCCTCAGTATCGGGAGAGCTGGCGTGTGGAGGATACGGAGTTTATCGCCGGCTACCCCGACGATGCGGTGAGAGAGTTACAGCCGGATACAAGAACCGCGATTGTGGCCTTGACCCACGACCCGAAGCTGGATGATCTGGCGCTGCTGGAAGCGCTCAATTCCCGTGCGTTCTATGTCGGGGCGCTGGGTTCATTCAACACCAACCACAACCGACGTCAAAGGTTGCTGGAGCATTTTGATTTTACCGAGGCACAGGTGGGGTTATTGAGAGGGCCTGTAGGGTTGCCGATCGGCAGCAAAACACCTCCAGAAATTGCCCTGGCCGTGCTGGCCGAATTAACCGCTCTGAGAAATGGTATCGACATCAATGCTCAGCTTTCAGGCAGAGATAACACGCCTGCTGATGACAAGTCATGAGCAGTGACCCGGCAACTGGCGTTTGCGGGCTGATTTTGGCCGCTGGGCGGGGCCGTCGGTTTGGCGGCGACAAGTTGTTGGCCACGCACGATGACGGTACTTCAGTAATTCAGCGCGTGATTGAGAATATGAGGCCAGTCGTCCCGAACTGTCTTTGTGTGGTCCGCTCGGGTGATCAGCGATTGCAGGAGCATCTTGAGAGTCTAAAGGCGAACTGGATCAGCATTGATTCAGCAGACCTTGGCATGAGTCAGAGTCTGATTGCGGGTGTGAATTATTTTTCACAAGCGCAGGCATGGCTCATTGGCTTGGGTGACATGCCCTACGTGACGGCTGACACCTATCAACTGATTTGCCAGCGCTATGTTCGCGATCAAGCCCAACAGCAAGCGCAGGCAGGTCAAACACCATGCGACCTGCCCTGTATTGTGGTGCCTGAATTCCAGTGTGAACCTGACCGCTGGCGGTGCGGCAATCCGGTGCTGTTCAGTCATCACTTCCTGCCCGAGTTGCAAAACCTGACCGGTGATGTCGGGGGCAAAAGTATCATTGCCGCCACGCCGGAACGTGTTCAGCGACTTCCGGTTCAGGATCCGGGCATTTTACGGGATATCGATGTGCCGCAAGATCTCCGCCCAACGGCTTAGATGCTGTACAGGGATCCCCGTTTTTTTATTCAGATTTGCTATCGGCAAAGCGTCTAACATTCACTCTGATCATGCTTCCGGTGTTTTTGGCACATTTTCGTCTCTTTCATGAAAAATTCTGAGTTTGTGCTATAGCTAAACAGATAAAGAACTTTAGTTTAACAACAGCTTATTTATGCAAGCTAATGCAATTGGTTAACTAACGCTATTCACTGGTTCGGAAATAATCTTTAAAAAAATGATAAAACGGGAGAGCGCCATGACTGTCACAAACCGCCAGTGCACGACATCCAGCAGGAGACTGTTGAGCCGTCGACAGAAGAAAAGTGTTCGACAGCCCTGGCTTAACTTTAAGCGCCTGGCAGGGCTTATGTTGCCATTGCCTTTGGCCATCAGCGCGGCCATTGCAATCGCTCAAGAGAATGATTCTGAAGAAGCAACACTCATCGAAGAGGTGATTACCATTGGTACTCGCACCAAAGGGCGAACCAGTGAAGATATGCCCGTGCCAGTCGACGTGCTCAACGCCGAAGCGCTGGATCATACCGGTCAGACCGAAGTGGGGCGCATGCTGCAATCGTTAGCCCCGTCGTTTAACTTTTCCTCATCCAGCATCAGTGATGGTACGGATGCACTGCGTCCGGCAACGTTGCGTGGTTTGGGGCCGGACCAAACGCTGGTGTTGATTAACGGCAAACGACGCCACCAGGCCTCGCTCATTCACATTAATACTTCCGTCGGTCGCGGTACCGCCGGCGTTGATATGAATGCGATCCCCGCTGCGTCCATAAAACGCATTGAAGTGCTGCGAGACGGTGCCGCCGCTCAGTACGGTTCTGACGCAATTGCGGGTGTCATTAACATTGTGTTAAAGGACGATAATGAGGCTGGAAGAGTCAGCACCTCGTATGGTGAATACAGCGAAGGTGATGGCGAAACGGTTAACCTGGATTTCAATAAGGGCTTTGAACTGGGTGATGTGGGTTTTATCAACGCGACTCTCAATTACCGGGATCGCGGCCGGACCAACCGTGCAGGATTACAGGGGGCCTGTGCTTATGGTGGTTGTGTTGATACCGATGGCAATGGCTTTGCAGAAATTGGCGACCCCAGGGAAGCCACATTTGATCGTGAAGCGTTCCGGATCGGGGATGCGGACTCTGAACAATATGCGTTTGTCCTGAACGGGGCGGTCGGGATCGGTGTGGGCGAGGTGTACGGATTCGTCACCTATTCAGAGCGGGAAAATCAATCCGGTGCTTTCTATCGCAATCCGGAATCCGGTTACGATGCTGCTTTGGATGATGGCGACAATGTCATCCCCAACGGCTTTTTGCCTTTGATCAATTCCCAAATTGATGACATGTCTTTTGATGTGGGGTATCGAACCGAGTTTTCCAGTGGGACGACATTCGATGTGTCATATACCTATGGTAAAAATGAAATTGATTACACTACCAGCAATTCCATCAATTATTCGTATGTCAATTTTCTGAACTTTGGGCAGGGGTTATCGGACGCCGATATTCGCAGCACCATCCCCCGCAAGGCGGATGCCTATGGGCTGGAGCTGGAGTTGGAAACCTTCAACATTGCCATGACTCACGCCATTGGTGAGCTGGGTATTGCTGCCGGTTTTGAATATCGCACCGATACTTACAAGATCACTCCCGGGGATCCCTATGCCTATGACGATTTTGATACAACCAACGGTATATCCAATTACCCCCAGGACGCCGGCGGTGGTATTCAGGGGTTTCCGGGAATTTCACCGGTCTCTTCGGTGGATGAAGACCGGAACATCGTTTCTTTTTATGTCGACCTTGAATATCAATTAACGGATGCCTTTTTAGTCAGTGGTGCAGTGCGCTACGACGATTACCAAGACTTCGGCGATACCACCAATTATAAATTGGCGGCTAACTGGGAGTTGTCCGATTATATCCGCCTTCGGGCCGCGGTGAGTACGGGGTTCCGGGCGCCGTCCATGCAGCAGCAGTACTTCAATAACATCGGTACCCAGTTTGTGGATGACCCATCAAATCCGGGGGGACCACAAATTCCGGTTCAGGTCGGGACTTTCCGCAACGACAGTGATCTTGCAAGGGCAATTGGTATACCTCAATTGAAGGAAGAGGAGTCCACCAACTGGAGTGTCGGTGTCATTTTCACGCCTCTGGAACAGCTGAGCATCACTCTGGATTATTACTCAATCGATATCGATGACCGCATTGTCATCAGTAATCGACTGGCATCGGACGATGATCCAACGGGCACGCTGGGTGATGCGCTGTCCAGTGTCGGAGCCGGGGCCGCTCAATTCTTTTTGAATGGGGCCAATACGGAAACCCGAGGCTTCGATCTAGTCGCGACCTATCAAGGGATTGAGCTTGTCGGAGGTCTGTTGGACCTTACGCTGGCGGCCAACAAGACGGAAACCGAAGTGACCGATATATTCACTTCGGCGGGTGGTGATTTGTCGCAGTTAGCGCCGGAAGTGGTGTTTAGTGATCAGGATATTTCGATCATTGAAGAGTGGCAACCTGAAGATCGCATCAGTCTGACGGGGCTTTACCTGTTGGGCAATTGGTCCGTGAATCTCGCCTTCAACCGTTACGGTGAGTACACCGTGGAAGATGGTGGCCGTCAAACCTTCGACGCTCAATGGCTGACAGATTTGAACGTCGCCTACTCGTTTGGTAACGGGCTAAACCTGAGTCTGGGGGGAAATAATATCTTTGATGAGTACCCGGATAAAAATGAAATCGGCAACAGCCGCGGTGGCGCTCTGGAGGATGCCGTTGGCGGCAATGTGATTGTCAACAGCCCTGGCGTTTTTACCTATTCACGCCGTTCGGCACCGTTTGGCTTCAACGGCGCCTACTGGTATGGCCGAATCACTTATGATTTCTAAAAGGGGGATTCCGGGAAGTTTTCCGAGCGCTGAACGCCCGGTACGATAACGTCGCGTCAGCATCTGTCACTGATGGAAAAGCCCTGGCCGCCAGTGGTCCGGGCTTTTTTGTGTTGCAGGCTCCGGTAAAGCTGCGTCGCCTTAAGGCTGAGCCGTGGACTCGAGTGATTCCTGTTCAGCCAGCGTTTCCAGCGGGGCTGATAAGACCTTGAAACTCCTCGGCGCGACGTACTGGATCAGCTCTTTAGCCTCCTGGCTCAAGGCAATGTCGATGCCCAGTTGTGGGTATAGGAAATGTTCAATACCTTCCGGTGTCAGGACTCGTTGAGCATTCAGACCAAAACGGGAAAGAATGATTTGCTCATCGAGGTTGGCCGATGGGGTGAGGGCCAGGTTATTGATCGGCATGGATTGAATACGGTCGTAGTCCGCCGGGCTCAATAAAAACTTACGTGCGCCGGAGTCCATGTAACTGGAACTGGCGGCACGGGTTTTCATCTCTGACAGGGTGTCATCGTGGACAGCCACCTGGGCAATCAGCTTGCCTCTGATGGGGCCTGAAGAAAAATAGCTGTAATAGATTTCAAGGCCGCTGCGATCCTGGGCATCACTGATGATGGCGATTTCATGATCCTCTCCGAGGGTGGTCAGCAACTCGCTGACGGTGGTTGTTTCCAGTCGGATGTCGAACACCGTGGAAGTACCGTCTTCATGGGGCTCAACATTCCACGGGAGAGCAATCTGGCGGCTGTCTTGTAACTGTGGTTCAGAAGTAAACCAGACATAACCCAAGGCGGCAAAAAGGGTAATCGCCAGTAGTGTGATTTTTGTGGCATTCATAATTAACGACGTTTTTTGGTGGAAGGGCGGGACGGTTTTTTAGGCGCTGAGGGCGTTTCACCCAGGGTGTTTTTACCGCCTTTACTGCGGTTCAATTGGCAGCCGCTTTTGGGGCCGGCGGCTTTGGCGCTCGGTGGCCTTTTTCGTCTTTGTTTAGGTTGGGGCGGGGTGTTGTTTTTGCCCTCCGGATCCCGGGTGCCTTGTTTAAAACGCTGTTTGCGAGCTTCGGCCTCGGCTTCTTTGGCTGCCTGAGCGGCCGCAACTTCCTGTTTTTCCTGCTCGATCATTTCCGGGGTTTCCAGGCTGATGCGTCCCAGAGCTCCCGAGCGGAGTTCGTAAATTAAAACTTCGCATATTTTGTGCAAATTCACCCGACCACCGGCGCTCAGGGCGCCACGGCGTGCAGCGGCCATTTCTAAAAATTCAAGCTCGGTGTTCGGAATACTGTCCAGCTGGAAGCGCTCTTTTAAGCGATCCGGGTAATGTTTGATGAGGTAGTCGGCGGCAAAGAAGCCCACGTCGTCATACTCCATGGCGGTATCCTTGATTGCGCCAGTGACTGCCAGACGGTAGCTGCTTTTAGGATTCTCGACTTTGGGCCAAAGAATCCCCGGAGTATCCAGCAGCATGATACCGCTGCCCAGATTGATGCGTTGCTGACTTTTAGTGACCGCCGGCTCATTTCCGGTTTTGGCAATGGTTTTACCGGCGAGGGTGTTGATCAGGGTGGATTTGCCCACATTGGGGATGCCCACAATCATGGTGTGGATGGTTTTAACCCCGGCGGCTTTTTCTGGCAGCATCTTCTGGCACAGGTCGAGCAGTAATTTCATTTTGCCGGGCTGTTCGGTGGTGATCGCCAGGGTCTTAACCCCTTTTTCCTGTTCCAGGTAGGCCTGCCAGGTGGCGGTAACCTCCGGATCGGCGAGGTCGGTTTTGCTCAAGACCTTGATGCAGGGCTTGTCGCCACGCAGTGAGGCAATCGCCGGATTTTCGCTGGAGAAGGGGATACGCGCGTCCAGAACTTCGATCAACAGGTCAACCTGGGGCAAAACCTCCTTAATCTCTTTCTGGGCCTTATGCATGTGCCCGGGATACCACTGGATTGCCATGAATGACTGCGCCTTAGAACTGGGTGAGGAAATGGGAAAGGGGCTATTGTACTGGGCTGGCGCAGGATTGTTAAACTGATTACTGATTTGGGGGCGTCTTTCATCGCTTGAGGCGTTTTTCGTCCTCAACGGTGTCCACCACCAAGGTGGCTTTAACGCGTGCGGTGGAACGGAGCCTGAACCGAGAAACGTTGTCTAAAACGTTGTCTAATAAGCCGGGCAGTGGAGAAGCTTGAGGCCTTGCAGATCATCGTGGCCGCGAATTTGGTATAGTCTCGCCCATGGCACTAACAGCGAGCAGTGGGAATCGAGGATCATGACGGAACACGGAGGGCAGGTGGGATTTGGCGCAAAAAATTACAATCTGGCCATTTATCTGGCGAATCGCCCGCCCCTGGACGATTACCCGTCACGGGACCATCTAACGCCGTTATTGCCGGCGGAACTGGCTCACATTGTGGCTAATACAAGCAATCACTGGCGCAAAGTGTTTAACGTCTATGCCAAGTTTCTCTTTGCCCTGGAAGAGCCCAGGGTCACCGCAGCGGGCTCCTGGCAGGCGTATCGAGATCAATCACTGCTGCAGGGTCACTCAGCCGAGGCTCTGCTGTTCAGTCCGCCGGACTTTACCGTCAAGCAGACCGTGCATATTGTGGCGGGCAAAACTTACGCCGCCGAGCTGCACAATCAGGGGCGGATTGCTGAGCTTGACTGGCTGGATACCCATTTTGCGGTTAACAGGTCCCAAAGGCTCGTTGTCTGTCCGTATCTGGATTATCGTCAGCTGAGCAATGAGCGGATCGGGCGCCTGGTCGATATCGTACGCGGGCTGCGGGCGCCGCGACTTGCATCCTCGGCAACATCACGCCCAGCCGCAAAGCCGGAGCAGCCCCATGCTCAATAAGCCCCGTATTCGCCCGACCTTCAACGTGCCGGCACGAGCCTTAGAATGGGAGTATGAAGTCAAGAAAAGCCGGTTTATCGCCCGTGCTGCCCGTGCGCAGAACCGTGAGGAAGCCATGGCCTTGCTGGAACAGGCCCGGCAGGATTACCCGGATGCCCGGCATCACTGCTGGGCTTATTTGATAGGCAACCCGCACTCGCCAACCACGGTGGCAATGTCCGATGATGGTGAGCCCAGTGGTACGGCGGGTAAGCCGATTTTGAATGTTCTGCAGCATAAGGATGTGGGTGACATCATGCTGATTGTCATCCGCTATTTTGGCGGGATAAAACTCGGAGCGGGTGGTTTGGTCAGGGCCTACAGTCACTCGGCCCAGCTGGCGATGACCGAGCTGCAAACCGAAGCTCAGGTGCCCATGAGCCAGTGTCAGCTCAGGGGCGATTTTGCTTTTGAACAAAGCCTGCGGCACTGGTTGAGTCAGCATCAAGGTCAGGTCATTCAGGTAGATTACGGCCAGTCCATCGCGTGTCAGATTGCGCTCCCCGATGACAAACTTGAACTTTTACTGAGCTTTGCCGTTGGTCAGGGGGCAGAAATAGTAGCCGCCGAGACCGGGGCGAGCAGGTAAAATCTAGGCTGAAAAAATTGCCATTCACGAGGTGAGTGGCCATACTGCGCCGATATTTATGGCCTTGGCACAATCAGCTTGTGAGGCCATCACGGAATCTGCACAGCCAGACGGCTTCGCGCTGGTTTTGGTTATTACAGTACATTGATATAGAACTTGATGAGATCAGGATTATTCACATGCAAATCAGTCAGGATAAAGTAGTTTCTTTCCACTATCGCCTTCAGGAAGAGGGTGGAGAGATTTTTGAGAATTCACACGATGGTGATCCGGTCTTGTACCTGCATGGGCATAAGGGAATGCTGCCAGGCTTGGAGGAAGCCATGGAAGGTAAGGTTGCTGGCGAGAGCTTTGAGGTGACACTGGACCAGGATAAAGGCTACGGGCGCCGTGAAGAGGGGGCGGTGCAACGCGTCCCTAAAAAACACCTGCTCACCAAAGGAAAAATCACCCCGGGGCAGATGGTTCAGATCAACACCGAGCATGGTGCGACTGAAGCCGTGGTGATCAAGGTCGGCCTGAAAAATGTCGACATTGATGCGAATCACCCCCTGGCGGGGAAAACCCTGGTGTTTTCCATTGAAGTCGTGGATGTGCGGGAAGCGACCAGCGAAGAGATCGCTCACGGCCATGCCCACGGTGCAGGTGGCCACCAGCACTGAGTTGATCTTTGGACCTAATTTGAGAGCGGTGGTGCAGTAGATTCCAATGGTAAAAAAATACGCCCTGATGTCATTTGGCTGGTTCAGCATTGTGCTGGGAGTTGTTGGAATCTTTTTGCCCATCATGCCAACAACCCCTTTCATTTTATTGGCGGCCTGGTGTTTTGCCCGCTCAAGCCCACGCTTTCATTTCTGGCTGCGTAACCATAAATATTTTGGCTTGATGGTTACCTCCTGGGAGGATGGTCATGGAATCCCCCTTAGGGTACGTAACCGGGTATTGTTTCTGTTGTGGTTCAGTTTGTGCTTTTCGACCTACCTGATAGACCGCTGGTGGGTCGGGGTGATTTTTTTCATTGGCGGCGTGTGTGTAACGATCTACTTGTGGCGTCAACCCATTTTGGACACTGAACAGGAAAAGCTGTTGGCCAGGCAGGTGTCAGTCCCTGTTCGCAAAGATTCTGAGTCGGGTTAAACCGGTTTCGAGTTTTGGGAGAGCCAGGCTGTGCTTAACTGTGCTGGGCTGTGCTTAACTATGCTGGGCTTTGCTTAACTGTGCTGGCACGTCCCCATGCTGATGTTTAACGATGTTGTGCACACAAGGCTTCGGTTTAGCCCTTCCACATTTCCTGTGTGATGATGACACTTGTGGTTTCATCGCTGACACTCATTTCCTGATCTTCGATGTTGCAATGCAGAGACATGTTGCGTTGAGCCAATTCGCTTAATGCCTGAATGCCTTCTTCATGTAAATTGATCACCGTAAGGTTGTCAAAACGCTGCGCAAAGTGTTTGGTTTGTTGCCACCAGAGTTCTGCTGAGCGGCCGCTGTAACAATAAATCTTCACAGCTTGTGCCTTCCCGCAGGCTTGTCGCAGTCGTTTTTCATCCGGTTGCCCCAGCTCTATCCACAATTCCGTTTGATCGCTGTAATCCTTGATCCACAAGTCCGGCTCACTGTCTGTGCTTATGCCTTTGGTAAAATTCAGCCGCGGTTCAGCGTTCAGGGCAAATACTGCCAACCTTGCCATCATGCGTAAGTCGGTCTCCGACGGATGGCGGGCGAGTGTCAGCACATGTTCGTCGTAATAATATCGGTCCATATCGGCAATATTAATGGTTGCTTTGAAGACAGTTGCTTTAAGAGCCATGGTGCACCGTAAGGGTAGGGAGAGAGGTAAAAAAATGTGGTCGTCATACAACGAAAGTTGGAATTATTGTACCCCGTTTGCGGTCTCAAGCACGGTATTTATTCATTGTTGGGTCAAAGATTCATATATTCATACTGCAGGATTATGAGAGCCCGGATAAAACAGCTATTAACGAATTAAGGAGTCAGTTTGTGAAAAGAATGATGGGAACGGTTTTGATGTGTTTGGTCTGTGTGAGTGTGTACGCGGATAAAATCCCACAGGTGTCGAGTTCGGCAACCGGGGTAGTGGAAGCCATTCCGGATATTGCGGTTGTGAATGGGCAGGTTCAGAGTTTGGGGGCGACAGCTGAAGGGGCTGTTACGGAAGCGAGGTCCAAATTGGATTCTGTTATCACTTACCTCAAGCGCCAGGGTATACAGTCCGAACATTTGCAGGCCGCTCAGGTGTTGGTCAACCCCGAGTGGAGCTATCCGCGGGACAAACCCCGTGAATTGACGGGTTATCGAGCCGTTGGCTCCTTTACTGCCAAGCTTCAGGACATCTCGAAACTGTCCGGGGTGTACGGCGGGTTGATTGCGGCTGGGGCCACCGAGTTGGGTTCGACCCGATTTGATTTCAGTCTGAGGGAAGATCTGGAGCTGCAGGCGATCACCAAGGCGGTCGAGCTGGCCAAGAAAAAAGCCGAAGCGGGCCTAAAACCCTTAAACCAAACAGTGGGCGAGGTGTTGTCGATGGAGGTGGGTACCCAGTGGCAGCAGCCACCGGTATACAAATCCGTCAATATGGCCATGAGAGCAGAAGCCAGCAGTCCTGTGCCTCCGCAGGTGAATGTGGGTCAGCAGACCATTGAGGCGACTGTGTCGGTGACTTTTGAAGTGGATTAGCGTTGATCTGCACGGTGATCGCCGGTGATGTGCTAACGCTTACGTTGAGCTTAACAGCGCTAAAACGAAAAAGACCGGCATGAGCCGGTCTCTGGGGGACGCAGTGTCCAGTAGCAGCCAAGGTCGATGGCTGTATATTGTACTTAATACTGGGACTCTGGCAGGCGTACGGTAAAACCATCCATCTCTTCGGTGACGTAGATCTGGCAGCTTAAACGACTGTTGTCTTTCGGTTCTACCACCGCTTCCAGCATGTCTTGTTCAATACCCTGAGCGGGGGGGATTTTATCGATCCAGGCTTCGTCCACATAGCAGTGGCAAGTGGCGCAGGCGCAAGCGCCGCCACATTCTGCCAGGATGGAGTCGATCATATTGTCTACAGCACCCTGCATGACAGTTTCACCAACAGACACTTCAGCTTCATGGTGGTTGCCGTTGGCTTCAATGTAATTAATAAGTGGCATAGCTACCTCAAGTTTTGATTTTGGTAGATTCTATCGTCATATGGGAAAGAGGTTAAGCCTTTTGCTTCGTTTTATGCATGGAGGGCATTGATCTGAGGGGAGTGTCCAGAATTCGGGTACTGAAATCTGGCGCGATACGCCCTGGGAGTGAGACCGGTTTTACGCTGAAACAAACGGCTAAAGGAGCTCAGGTCGTTGTAGCCAACCTGAAGCATGATCGCTTCAATGGAGTTGCCGCTGGTTTCCAGCAGGCGCTTGGCGGTATCGATGCGCAGATTTTGCAGGTAGCGGTTGGGCGTGACCTCCATGACCTGCTTGAAACGGCGGATTAATGTCCGCGAGCTGACATTCAAGTGTTCGGCCAGTTTGTCCAGCGCACCAGGTTCTTTCATGTGAATTTGGAGCCAGGTTTGGGCGTCCGCGACCAGAGAATCGTTGTGCTGTAACTGTTGTTGAAGGGTCAGGTACGGTGTCTGCTCTACCTGATTGTTGTCCACCAGCATCAATTTAGAGGTGAGCGAGGCGATTTGATGCCCCATGTAGCGCTCTATCAGTTTGAGGGCCATCAGTGAATCGGTGTTGCCGGCTCCGGCAATCATAAAATTGTCCGATTGAATCAGCAGCTGGTCTACATCGAGTGTGACACTGGGGTAGCGGGCGCGAAACAGGTCTGCCTGCCACCAGGTCGTGGTAGCCCGCTGATTATTCAATATGCCGGTTTCGGCGACCAGAAATGTGCCGGTACACAGTGTAAGGAGCATCGCTCCCTGGTCACTGCGCTGCTTCAACCATTGAATCAGCAGGCGTTGTCGCTTTAAAAATTCCGGGAATGCCTGTTTGTTGCCATATTGGGCCGCTGCCACCATCACCACATCCGACGGCTCGGCATCCTGAAACGTACTGTCGACCGCCATGCGGATGTGTGTCGCGGTACGGATAGGCTTGCCATCCCCCGAGGCCAGTTTCCAGCGGAATAAGGTTTCGGAGGTGTCGTAGCGTTTTTGCCATTGCAGGTTGGCGATGTCCAGCATGTCCAGAAAGTTGGTGAAACTGGAGGCGCGGCACCCGTCATAAACGGCAATGGTAATCGTGGGCATAGGAAGCTCAATATGGTGGCGGTCATTCTGGATGGCAAAGAGTGTAGCTCGAACTTTCCAGGAAAATATAGGTTTAAAAAGGACAATGGTGGCAGTATTTGTGCCTAAAATGTCAAAAGTGACAGGCGGGAGAGGAGGATGAAAGGCTTTTAGTTTGAGGTGAGCGCTTCGTCTAGTTGAAGGTGAGCCCTTCGTCAGGTGTGGGGTCGCTTGAGCGCAGGGGGTAAACGGGAGACCCCACAACAGGCCGAGGCCTGCTGTGGGGGCAATACAGTCGTTTATTGATCAGTCAAACATATCAGGCTGTTCGGCGGTAATCACGCTCAGCAGTGGCTGGAAATTGAACCAGCCGGCCAGTTCGCTGCCAACCGTCTGATAGGTCGTGAGGGCGGTTTCCGCTGGGATCAATTTGGGGGTGCCTGCGGCTTCGGCCATGAGCTGTGCCTGACAGGAGCGCTCCATGGTAATAAACCACCAGGCAGCGGCTTCGACGCTGCCACCGACGGTCAGCAGGCCGTGGTTCTGGAGGATGGCGGCTTTGTTGTTGCCGAGGGCTGCAGAAATGCGTACGCCCTCGTCGTTTTCCAGAACAACACCACCAAAATCATCAAATAAGACGTGATCATCGAAGAACGCGCAGGCATCTTGAGTGATCGGGTCAAGAGGGCGTCCAAGGCTGGACCAGCTTTTACCGTACACTGAGTGGCTGTGCGCGGCTGCGATGACATCAGGGCGAGCTTTGTGGATATGAGAGTGGATTGTGAAGGCCGCACCGTTCAGCAGGCCGCTGCCTTCAATGACTTTGCCGTCATGATTGACCAGCAACAGTTCAGACATTTTTATCTGTTTGAAAGAGACGCCCATTGGGTTGACCCAAAAGTGGTCGGTGAATTCGGGATCGCGGACGGTGATATGGCCCGCGACACCTTCGTCAAACCCAAATTTGCCGAACAGTCGAAATGCAGCCGTGAGCATGCGCTTGCGATGTAGTCGTTGGGCTTCAGGGGTGTCGCCTTCGCTCATGGAGGGCATGCCTCCCGCGGTGTTCATAACAATGGAATTGACTGCATCGTTCATAAATCTCTCCAGATCACACGTATTACAAGGACTTGGTCTGTGGTTATTGTCGTGCAGCAAACTGCAGTACGTTTCATGTGCTTCTGATTCAGTGTAGACCGGCAGCGTGACGGGAACCGTAACCTATACGACAAACTGTAAAACACAGTGTGCGGGAGGCGTTCACTCGGGGGCAGTAAGCAAGCTTGAGGGGCAATACTGAAGGGAAAACAATGGTAAAATCCCCGGCAGGCATTAACCGCCCGGGTTTGTTTCCGCTGCTGTGCTGGTGGTTTTAACAACTTGTGCTGGTGGTTTTAACAACTAAGGCAATGAGTCAACCTCTTAACAAGGTCATGGAGTTTATGGGAAAGCTAAAGGCTGGCGTATACCGTCACTACAAAGGTCAGGATTATCAGGTGTTCGATGTCGCTCGACACAGTGAAACGGAAGAGCCTCTGGTGGTGTATCGCTGCTTGTACGGTGATTACAGCTTGTGGGTTCGGCCGCTGGGTATGTTTCAGGAGACGGTTACCATTGATGGGGAGGTGATCCCTCGTTTTGATTACAGTGGCGACTTCAGGTCAGACGATTTCCCCCAGGCTCCAGCATGTGAGTTCATGGCATGATATGGGCCTGTCCGCTCTGCCGCAGTAAGTTAACCCTGGACCAAAACGGGGCTTTTTGTGATGCAGGGCACCGCTTTGACCGGGCCAAGCAGGGCTATTTACATCTTTTGCCGGCCCACCAAAAGCGCAGCAGTGCCCCTGGTGATGATCGTCAGATGTTGTTGCAGCGCAGAGAGTTTCTACAGGCTGGCTTTTATTTGCCTCTGGCCAACCTCTTGCAGGAGCAGTGGCTGAAGCTCCTGCATCGCCGTGCAGAGCAGGTGTCCCCGGCAATGACTTTGCTCGACTGCGGTTGTGGTGAAGGCTACTACCTGCATCAGCTTCAGGCTGTATCGAAGAGCGGTTCGGGGGATGTCTGTTTTTATGGCATCGATATTTCCAAGGAGGCGGCAAAGTTGTCGGCCCGGGAATTGCCTGAAGCCGAAATTGCCGTGGCCAGCGGTTTTCAGTTGCCGGTTCAGTCTGGCTCTGTGGGGCTGTTGTTGCGTGTCTTTGCGCCCGGTGACAGCGCGGAAGTGGCCAGGGTATTACGCTCTGACGGTGAATTCTGGCGGGTAGTGCCGGGCCCTGACCATTTGCTGGAGTTAAAGCAGTCGTTGTATCAGCAAGTGAAACGTCACGAGCTGCCTGTGGCCCCTGATGGTTTTGAACTGGTCGAGCAAATTGACCTGAGATTTACAATGGCGCTGGACAGCAATCGAGCTGTGCTGCAGTTGTTGCAAATGACGCCGTTTGTCTGGCGGGGCAGTGTTGAAGGTAAAAAGTCATTGCAGGCCCTGGACTCTCTCGAGGTCACCGCGGAATTCATGTTGCAAAAATATCGTTTGTCTAAGCTGGATCGCCTGGTTGAGCCGGATCTGAAGGCGACTGCCGCGGTGGACTTCTCATGACTTCTGAAAACCCCCATACCGACCATTCCAACACAGAAAACCAAAATGTGCTCACGGAGGACCGGCGCTGGATGCAGCGTGCTCTGCAGCTTGCGCAACAAGCTGAAGCGTTGCAGGAGGTGCCGGTTGGTGCCTTGATTGTGCTCAATGGCCAAGTCATTGGTGAAGGTTGGAATCAGCCCATCACGGGCTGTGATCCTACTGCTCACGCTGAAATTATGGCGCTGCGCAGCGCGGCCAAGCATCAACAAAATTATCGCCTGCCCGAGGCAACGCTCTATGTCACGATCGAGCCTTGCACGATGTGCGCTGGCGCCATCGTACACAGCCGGGTGAAGCGCGTGGTGTTTGCCGCATCGGAACCCAAGGCCGGGGCAGTCATCAGTAATGGTTCGGTGTTCGATCGGCCTGAAATGAATCATCGCGTTGAGTACTCCGCCGGCGTGTGTGAGGCGGAAGCTAGCGCTATGATTCAAGCTTTTTTCAAGCGCCGCCGTGAGGAAAAAAAGGCGGCCCGCCAGGCGTTGAAGGAGCAAGCTTGCAAAGAGTAGGCTGTGAGCGACAGATGTTAAGGGTTGGCTGCCACGCCGTGGTTTCAGCAAAAAAAAGGCGGCTATACCTGGAGAGGCATTAGACAAAAAAGACTTCAGGGCGAATCTTTGAAGTCTTCTTGAAGTCTTTTTGAGGGCTCGGATTAATCTAACGCAGCAACGGGATTGATCGCACCTTGTCATTTAGGGCATCAGCCGAATGTAAATCACCCGCGTCATTTAAGCCGGCCAGGTATTAGAGTGTGGATGTGGTTTCCTGTTCTTCAGAGCCCTCAAAGCTGGCTTCTGTCGGCGTGATTACGGCATCATTTTTGGTGGATGCCAGGCGCCGCTGCTGTACCTGCTGGTGCCAGGCAATGGTGCTGTAAAAATTGCGTATGTTCTGAACATAGGCCACAGGCTCCCAGCCGCGAGCGTAGCCGTGTTTGGTGGTGCGATAATGTTTTCGTTTGGCCAGCAGCGGCAGGTGCTCACTGACGTCAATCCATTTGTCCGGGTCGCGGCCCATTTTTTCAGTCAGTACCCGGGCGTCTTCCAGATGTCCGTAACCAATATTGTAGGCGGCTAAGGCAAACCAGGTGCGGTCAGGGCCTTGAATGTCTTGCGGAATGCGATCGAAAATCTTTCGAAAATATTTCGCCCCACCCTTAATGCTTTGTTCCGGGTCGAGTCGGTTGGTGACACCCATTTCCTTGGCGGTGGTTTTGGTGAGCATCATCAGTCCGCGTACACCGGTGTGGGACCGTGCGTGCTCGTCCCAGTGGGATTCCTGATAGCTCATGGCGGCAAGCAGTTGCCAGTCCAGGTCAAACTCTTCACCGGCGACAATGAGGTTTTCCTGCCAGCGGGGCAGTCGAGTATCCAGTCGACGAGCAAAGGTGGTGGCACTGCCTGTATCCATGGCGACAACTTGGCCATAGTGGGTGTTTTCCAGTTTGGCCAGCTTGCCGTTACGTTTTGCCTGCCGGATAAACTCATTGGCTTTATCGAATAAGCTGTTGTCGGAATCTAACGGGAAGGCCCAGGCCAGGGGCATGGGCTGTTCGGAGATGGAAAAAGCACGCTGGGCGCGCGGGTAGAGATTGCGGCTCAGGGCGAAAGCATTGGAATCAATCACGGCAAAATCAATGGTGCCGGTGTGAACCATTTCCATGAGATCAATCATTTCCAGGTCGGATTGCTCGTGCCAGCGCAGTTGCGGGTGCTTTTGCTGCAGTTTGCGCAAGCGTGCGGCCTGTGCGCTGTTGGAAATCACCAAAATGCTTTTGTTGTAGAGGTCTTCAATGTTCGTTGGTCGCTTGGAGCCGGTGCGATAGAGAAGCTCCTGGTTCACCTCCATATAGGGTTCGGTGAAGCGAATGGTGTTGGAGCGCTCGTCGGTAATGCTCAGGCCGGCCGCGGCAAACTGTCCGCGGTGGCTGCCGACGGAGTCGAAGATGCCGCTGTAGCTTTCCTCTTCGGTAATCTTCAGCTTGAGCCCAAGAGAATCGGCAAACGCCTTGGCGAGAGAATACTCGTAACCATCAAGCCCCTGATTGCCTTCATAGTAGGTGGTCGGGCCGTTGCGGGAAATGATGGTGAGCTCACCTTGCTGTTGAACTTGTTCGAGGACCGTGGGCGTGTGGCTGGCGGTCAACATCAGTGGTAACCCGCCGAGGATGATCATGGCGACCAAACTGCGCAGGCAATAAAGGCTCAGCTTGCTGTGTGGCATTCGAGTCTCCCAGTGAAGCCTTCTGACTTCCGTGTGATGGCTTTTACTTATCTTAAAAAGCCATATGCATTGAGCTTTAGCCGCTATTAAGAAAATAAAGATCCGCCTTTAAACCGAGGAAAGGCGTCCTAAAATATCCTTTTTGAAGAGGCGTTATATCCGGCTCGAACAAAATTTGCGCGATTTTAACCGTTAAACACGTGACCGGCTAGCTTGTTTTTCACGTTTAATTGTAGTAGGGGTTTTCCAATTTGTGCGACATTCTTTAAATTTTTTTTGTGTTGTTTTATTTCTCTTGGGGGTAGCTCAGGGGAGGGCTAAGAACCGTGGGGCCTTGACGGTTAGTTATTACTTCAAATCTTTAGCGGTCTTTAATTGCTGCCTCATCTGCGGATATCCAGTACAATGGCGGCCTTTTTTCGGGGCAGGGCTTATTCTTGAGGATGGAAGTTGACAAACACGTTCATTTCCATGCGTTTTGCTCCGAGAAGCCCAATCTCCAGACATCACCAAAACCAAGAGGTTTTAAGCGACTATGCTGACCCTGCGCGGCGCTCCGGCACTTTCTGAATTTCGTACCCAAAAGCTTCTCACTGCACTCGAGCAGGCCGATACCTCTATTAAAGGGGTGTATGCCGAGTATGTTCACTTTGCAGAAGTTAAATCTGATTTGTCTGATGCTGAATTGGTGGTGTTGGAACAGTTGCTGACCTATGGGCCGAAAGCTGAAGTTAAACAGCCGTCAGGTTTGCTGTATCTGGTGGTGCCGCGTCCCGGAACGATCTCCCCCTGGTCTTCAAAGGCCACGGACATTGCCCATAATGCCGGGCTGGACAAGGTTCAGCGGCTTGAGCGCGGTATTGCGTATTATCTGGAGTGCGATGAAGCTGGCCGGGCTGACAAAGAGTTGTCGGCTGTGGTCGCAATCTTGCACGACCGCATGGTTGAAGCGGTGTTTACCGATCTGTCAGACGCCGGGCAATTGTTCAGCCATGAGCAGCCACGTCCGCAGACCAGTGTGGATATCCTTGCGGGCGGGCGGGACGCGCTTTCCCGGGCCAACCGCGAATTGGGTCTGGCCTTGGCCGAGGACGAAATCGACTATCTGGTGGACAGCTTTAACGGTCTGGGGCGCAACCCGGTGGATGTTGAGTTGATGATGTTCGCCCAGGCGAATTCCGAGCACTGTCGTCATAAAATCTTCAATGCCACCTGGACACTGGACGGTGCAGAAATGCCGAACTCACTGTTTGGCATGATCAAAAATACCTATGAGAAGGGCGGCGAGAACGTGTTGTCAGCCTATGCCGATAACGCTTCGGTCATTGTCGGCAGTAAAGCCGGGCGGTTTTACCCGGATCCGCAGACAAAAACCTACGGCTTCAATCAGGAAGATATTCACATCCTGATGAAGGTGGAAACGCACAACCACCCGACGGCCATCTCACCCTTCTCGGGTGCCGGTACTGGAGCGGGTGGCGAAATTCGTGACGAAGGGGCGGTTGGACGCGGTTCAAAACCCAAGGTGGGGCTGACGGGCTTTACGGTGTCGAACTTGCAGATTCCCGGTTATGGTCAGCCCTGGGAGCAGGATTACGGCAAGCCAAATCGAATTGTGACCGCGCTGGACATCATGATAGAGGGTCCGATAGGTGGTGCGGCGTTCAATAACGAATTCGGTCGCCCTAACATCTGCGGTTATTTCCGCACATTTGAAGAAAACTTCGACGGTGAGCGTCGCGGCTATCACAAGCCGGTCATGTTGGCGGGCGGCTACGGCAACATCAAGGCTGAGCACGTTGACCAAAATGAATTTGAGCCAGGAGCCAAGCTGGTGGCCCTGGGTGGGCCTGCCATGTTGATTGGACTGGGTGGTGGGGCGGCATCGTCCATGACGTCTGGTTCCTCTTCAGAGGACTTGGATTTTGCTTCTGTGCAGCGCCAGAACCCTGAAATTGAGCGTCGCTGCCAGGAAGTCATCGATCAGTGCTGGCAATTGGGCGGTGAAAACCCGATTGCGTTCATTCACGATGTCGGGGCTGGCGGTTTCTCCAACGCCTTCCCTGAGTTGGCCAAAGACGGCGGCTGTGGCGCGCACTTTGAGTTGCGCAACATCAATAATGACGAACCGGGCATGAGCCCGTTGGAAATCTGGTGTAACGAGGCGCAGGAGCGCTACGTGATGGCGATCATGCCAGAGGACCTGGCGCGCTTCGAGGCAATTTGCCAGCGTGAGCGCTGCCCGTATGCGGTGGTGGGTGATGCGACGGCAGACGACCATATCATCCTGAACGATACTCATTTTGATACCAAGCCTGTGGATCTGCCCATGTCGGTGCTGTTTGGCAAGCCACCGAAAATGCACCGCACCGGTGAAAAACGCTCCTACGAAACCCGCCCCTTTGAGACCAAAGGTCTGTCCCTTTACGAGGCCGCTGAGCGGGTAATGCAGCACCCCACGGTCGCCAGCAAAAGCTTTTTGATTACCATTGGTGATCGTTCGGTAACCGGGCAGGTGGTGCGTGATCAATTTGTGGGCCCCTGGCAGGTGCCGGTGGCTGATTGCGCGGTGACCACTCAGGCCTACGATACCTATGCGGGTGAAGCCATGAGTATGGGCGAGCGGACACCGACGGCTCTGCTGGATGGGCCTGCTTCCGGTCGCATGGCTATTGGTGAGGCCATCACCAACATTGCGGCGACCCGGATTGAGCGGTTGTCTGACGTGAAGCTCTCTGCCAACTGGATGTGTGCTGCGGGCCATCCGGGGGAAGATGAAAAACTGTATCGCACCGTTGAGGCGATTGGCATGGAATTGTGTCCAGAACTGGGTATTACGATTCCGGTGGGCAAGGATTCGATGTCCATGCGCACTGCGTGGGAAGAGGACGGTGAATCAAAAGCGGTCACCGCACCACTGTCCCTGGTGATTACGGCGTTTGCCCCGGTCACTGATGTTCGCAAAACCGTGACCCCTCAGCTGCTGACCGACAAGGGGTCTACGGAGTTGTTGTACCTGGATTTGGGTAACGGCAAGAACCGGTTGGGTGCCTCCATTCTGGCTCAGGTGTACAACCAAATTGGGGATGAGCCGGCGGATCTGGATAGCGCCACCGCCCTGAAGGGGTATTTCGCGGCGATGCAGGAAAGCCTTGAAGCTGATCAGATCCTGGCCTACCACGATCGCGGTGACGGCGGCTTATTTACCACCGTTGCAGAGATGGCGTTTGCTGGCCACATTGGCGTGGACATCAATATCGATAGCCTCGGGGCAGACCCTTTTGCGGTGTTGTTTAACGAAGAGCTGGGGGGCGTGATTCAGGTTCGCACGGACGATGTTGATGCCATCATGTCGCGCTTCAAAAAAGCCGGAGTCAACATCTGCAAGCTGGGTTGGTTGAATACCCATGGAACCCTGCGCATTGAGTCCAATGGCGAGATCATTTATGACGAGTCGCGCTCTGAATTACAGCGCTTGTGGAGTGAAACCAGTTATCGGGTTGCCGCTTTACGAGACAACGCCGATTGCGCCAAGGCTGAATTTGAGCAGGTCACTCAGGTCAATCCGGGGCTCAGTGTTGAGCTGACCTTTGATCAAAACGAAGACGTGGCGGCACCCTATATCAATACTGGAGTGCGTCCTCGTGTCGCGGTATTGCGTGAACAGGGTGTTAATGGCCATGTTGAAATGGCGGCGGCGTTTGATCGTGCCGGTTTTGATTCTGTCGATGTGCACATGAGTGACGTGTTATCTGGTCGAGTCGGTTTAACCGAGTTTAAAGGGCTGGTGGCGTGTGGCGGTTTTTCCTACGGGGATGTGTTGGGTGCTGGGGAGGGTTGGGCAAAAAGTATTTTGTTCAATGAAAAGGCCCGCGATCAGTTTCAGGCATTTTTCCATCGCAACGACAGCTTCAGTCTGGGAGTCTGTAATGGCTGCCAGATGATGTCAAACCTCAAGGAGCTGGTGCCTGGGGCTGACCACTGGCCACGCTTCGTGCGCAATGTCTCTGAGCAGTTTGAAGCTCGTTTCAGTATGGTGGGTATTGAAAAGTCGCCTTCTGTGCTGTTTGACGGCATGGCTGGCACCAAGATGCCGGTCGCTGTCGCGCACGGCGAGGGTCGGGCTGAGTTTGCCTCAGAGGTTGCGCTTGATGCCTGCAACAACAGTGGTCTGGTGGCCATGCGCTTCCTGGATAATCACAAGCAGTACACGATTGATTATCCCGCCAACCCCAATGGCTCACCCGAGGGTATCACCAGTCTGACGACGAGCGATGGCCGAACCACCATCATGATGCCTCACCCGGAGCGGATTTTCCGGGCGGTGAACAACTCCTGGCATCCCCAGGAATGGACAGAAGACAGTGGTTGGATGCGTCTGTTCCGTAATGCTCGTGTTTTTGTTGAATAAAAAATGGCTTTACGCAATGGCGTAAAATAACCATAGGTTCACCCAAAAGCCTGAACGATTGTTCCAGGCTTTTGTTTTGCTTTTGGGCAATCTTGCGCCTGTCTCTTGGGGTGCTGCCTCCTTCTTCTGCTCGGTATTATTTGCTGATTCGTCAGCTTTAGGCCCAGGCATCATCGTGCTCAAAGCCGGGCAGTTTTCTGTCTGATTACAATCAGGATTTGTTCGCTTTGGCTGTGAAGCCGTGACGGATTGTTACTGCCCGTAAAATTTCACAATTTCTGGGGGTATCGATCGGAGGCAAGCTGACTGTGCTTGCCGGTTGTTTGTCATCCGTTTCCAGGTGATGGCATGGGGTGAACGGTTCCTGTCGTTAATCGGCGAACCGGTGTTGTCATTACATAGGAATTCGGATTGATGTTTGAAGCATTTTTAATTTTTCTGGCTGTCCTTGCTCTACTGTGTATCGTCTTTGAAGAAGTCATTCATATAAACAAGGCCAAGACGGCATTGTTTTTGGGGTGTCTGTCGTGGCTGTGCCTGTTTGTGCAGGCAGGCGGGGCAGAAGGGCAGGAGGAGATTAACGAGCATCTGAATGAAAACTTGTTGGAGATTGCCACGCTGTGGCTGTTTTTGATGTCCACTATGACCTTTGTGGCCTATCTGAATGCCAAGGGAATGATTCAGAATATGGTGCGAAGGGTTTTTCCCAGTGAAGTGTCGACCCGTGTGCTGTTGTTTCAGGTGGCGTTCTTTGCCCTGTTTTTATCGGCAATTTGTGACAACGTAACGGCAACGCTGGTGAGCCTGGGGCTGGTGCAGGCGTTCAATCTCGAGACCAGGGCAAAATTGAAAATGGCAGCGCTGGTGGTGTTCGCGGTGAATTCGGGCGGTGTGGCTCTCATCACCGGCGATGTGACGACCCTGATGATTTTCCTGGGTGGGTACGTGAGCATGTCACAGCTGCTGTTGCTGTTGCTGCCCTCGGCTCTGGGGGTTATCGCGCTGGCCATTTTATTCAGCATCAACCTGCCCGGTAAAATCAAGCTTGAGCCGGTGAAGGGGACCTTTCGCACGCAGGATGTGGTCATTGCGGTGGTGTTTTTCAGCACCATTCTGTCAACCATGCTCTTTAATGTCTTCTTTGGTGTGCCACCGGTACTGACATTTTTGACCGGTCTGTCCGTCATGTTTTTGGTGGGCACCTTGTCCCACACCAACAAGGAAGAGATTAAAATTCTGGAGTACATCCGTCAGGTTGAATATGACACGCTGCTGTTTTTCCTCGGCATTTTGTTGCTGGTTGGTATGTTGAAAGAGGTGGGCGTGCTCGAAACGCTGGCTCACTTTTATGCCCAGTTTGAGCCACACTATGCCAACTATGTCGCGGGGGCGGTGTCGGCACTGCTGGACAATGTGCCTCTCACCGCGGCACTGTTGAAAGCAGGCCCGGATCTGCTTACCTCTGAGTGGCTGGCGCTGACCTACGCTGTGGGCGTCGGGGGCTCGTTGCTGGCTATCGGTTCCGCAGCGGGGATATTGGCCATGAGTAAAGTCAAAGAGCTGACCTTTGGCAGTTATCTGCGGTTTGTGCCCGCGCTGACGGTGGCCTATTCGGTTGGTTATGTCGCAACCATCTGGGTGGCTGCTGCGGCTGGGATTCAGTAAATCGGCCGAATTTGGCCGGTTTAAGGTCTTTGCCGGACTTTAAGCCGGTGGCCAATGAGGTGCCGGTGGCACGGATGTGGTAGACTGCGGGGCCATTTTTAACCCATTGAGTTGCTAAGATGTCTGATACGTTTGAATCCTTGGAACAGCGGGCCAGCTACGGTGTAGGCCGTCAGCTGGGTGATCAGGTTGCTAATGCGCCATTTGAAGGTTTTGATACCGAAGCTGCATTGGCCGGTTTTACCGATGCCCTCCAGGGTGCTGACTTTAAAGTTCAGCCAGAACAAATTAACGAAGCTTTCCGCGAAATTCAGGCTCGCCTGCAGGCAGCCGAAGCTGAAAAATCGAAAACCATGTCCGCAGAAGGGCAGGCTTTCCTGGACGAAAACGCCAAAAAAGAGGGCGTTACTGTGACCGAGTCCGGACTTCAGTATGAAGTACTCGTGGCGGGTGAGGGCGATAAGCCAACTGCCAGCTCCACGGTTCGTACTCATTACCACGGTACTTTAATCGATGGTACTGTGTTTGACAGCTCGGTGGACCGCGGTCAGCCTGCCGAATTCCCGGTTAATGGCGTGATCGCCGGCTGGACGGAAGCTCTGCAAATGATGCCGGTTGGCTCCAAGTGGCGCCTGACGGTCCCTTACAGCCTTGCCTATGGTGAGCGCGGAGCGGGCGGTGCTATTGGTCCTTACGCGACTCTGGTGTTTGAGGTAGAGCTGCTGGACATCGTTTAAGTCCTCAGGTCTTCCTGTGCCAAGCTTGCGCTTCAGTTGAAGCGCAAGCCCATTCTTGATCCTCCTCCTGTTGTATCCCCCATTTCTTCGTATCGCCAGCCCTGGCCGCGTTTTTCTCTATCAAGCTGACCGTACTTGCTTTCGCCTCGTGCTTTTAATTGAATGATGATTCGGTTTATAATCCGCCCGAAGGGTGCCGTAGAAGGTGCCATGGTGCGTGCGCCTGCGATTAGCGGGTCAGCCGTCTACACTGAATGCAGTTCTATCTGATTGGATGAGAAACCTTTATGAGCGTCATTGAGCATACAACTTCCTATTACGCCGCCAGTGCGAACCCCAGTCCGCAGCGGGATGCTTTGCAGGATTCTATTACCGCTGATGTGGCCGTGATTGGAGGTGGTTTTTCGGGGATTTCCTCGGCTCTGCATTTGGCTGAAAAGGGTTTTAACGTGGTTGTGTTGGAGGGCGCCAGGATTGGCTGGGGTGCTTCTGGCCGCAACGGTGGACAAATAGTCAACAGCTACAGCCGTGATATGGACGTCATCGAGAAAATGTATGGCGTTGATACAGCCCGGGCATTGGGCGCCATGGCGTTTGAAGGTGGTGATATTATTCGTGAGCGTATCAAAACCTATAACATCGACTGTGACTTGAAAACCGGCGGAGTGTTTGCGGCAATTACGGCCAAACAACTCAAGGGGTTGGAAGAGCATAAGGCTTTATGGGAAAGCTATGGCCACGATCAGCTGCAGCTGCTGGATAAGAGTGCGATTCGCCAGGAAATCCAGACAGACCGTTATGAGGGCGGTCTTCTGGACATGCGCAGTGGTCATATTCACCCGCTGAATTTGGTGTTGGGGCAGGCGGCAGCGGTTGAGTCCCTGGGTGGAAAAATTTACGAACAGTCTAAAGTGCTTCGCGTAGAAGAAGGCGAAAAAGTTAAGCTCTATACTGAACACGGGGATGTGACGGCAAACTATGTGGTGGTGACGGGTAACGCTTATTTGGGGAACCTGATCCCGAAACTGGCGTCTCGGTCTATGCCCTGTGGTACGCAAATGATTGCGACCGCCCCTTTGAGTGATGAGCAAGCCAAGGCATTAATACCATCCGGTTACTGCGTAGAGGATTGTAATTACCTGTTGGATTATTTCCGCCTGACCGGTGATAACCGTCTGATTTATGGTGGTGGTGTGAACTACGGGGGTGGTGATCCTGATGATATTAAGCAGTTTATCCGTAAAAAAATGATCAAAACCTTTCCGCAATTGGCCAATCTGGAAATCGACTTTGGCTGGGGCGGGGACTTCCTGCTGACGATGAGTCGCTTGCCGCAGTTTGGCCGTATCGGCAGCAACATATACTATATGCAGGGTTACAGTGGTCACGGGGTGTGTTCGACACATTTGGCCGGTCGTCTGGTTTCTGAAGCATTGACCCAGCAGGCGGAGCGCTTTGATGCATTTGCGGCCTTGCCGCATTTGCCCTTCCCGGGGGGCCACACTTTCCGTGTTCCTTTTACCGCTATGGGCGCTTGGTTTTATGCTCTGCGTGATAAGCTAGGTATCTAAAATGGCTATGAATCTATTTGCCTATGGCTTGTTGCAACACGCCGATGTGCTGCAACAGTTAATCGGTGAGCCTTTAAACGGTGAAGTTGCAACGCTGCCTGGGTATACCCGGCGTCAGTTACTGCTGAGTGGGTTTAAGCCCTGTGCGATGGCGGTGCCTGAGGACGGTCACTCCTTGTCGGGGGTGCTTTTTCGCGATGTGTCCCCGTCCGCGTTGGCCGCCATGGATGCGTTTGAAATGCTGGATGAGCAAATTTATCGACGGGAAACGGTGAGTGTCTCCACCGCTGCTGGTGAAAACGTAGCCTGTGAAGTCTACCTGCAGGGAGCGGCCTTAACGGATGACAATTTAGGCGACCCCTGGTGCGAAACCAGCTTTATGGAAGAGTATTATCAGCATTACGTTGAGGTGATGGTGCCTGAATTTTTGGCCGCGCGGCAGATTGGCCGGCCGCAGGAGTGAGCGTGGCAACGACGGGCCAGGTTGGCGTAACAGCGAAGCGCTGACCGCTGTGTTGAAAAACCGTTACCGATAAAAAGCCAGGGTCAGTAATCTGACCCTGGCTTTTTTGTACGTTATTTTTTCTTGATGGGGGCTGCCGAGAAACCATCGCCCCATTTCTCGGCGGCTGATTTGGCTTCCGCTTCCTGAGCGGCCGTAGGTTTGCGGCGCTTGCCGATGTTTTTGGTGTCGCGGTGACGGACTTTGCTCTTCTCCACTTTTTTTCCGGACTTTTTCCCGGATTTGTCCGAGGTGTCACGTTTTTTCGTCGCGGCGGCCTTGCCGGAACTTTTGACCTTTTTGGGGCCTTTAAACTTGGCTTCAAGGCCCGGTACCGAATAGCGGTCGAAGCGTATATCCAGTTCCCGTTCAAAGCGCGCCATCAAGTCCCAATCCCGCTGGGTGATCAGGGAGATGGCGAGGCCATCCTGGCCGGCGCGGCCGGTGCGACCCGTGCGGTGAATAAAGTCTTCACTGTTGCGGGCGAGGTCATAGTTTATGACCAGGTCGATGCCCTTGATGTCCAGCCCCCGGGCAGCAACATCTGTGGCAATCAGCATCTTGATACGGCCGCGACGCAGGCGATTCATTTCGTTGTTGCGAGCGTCCTGATCCATATCGCCGTGTAAAACACCCACATCCTGCTGCATGTACTTCAGCCAGCCCACCAGCTTGTTGGTTTGGGCCTTGGTGTTGACGAAGACAATGGCTTTGTCGTATTCCTGAGTTTCCAGTAGCTTCAACAACAATTTGTTTTTGTGCTTTTCGTCATCGGTGAGCACGATTTTTTGTTGAACGTTGGCGTTGGCCTGGCTGTGATCGCCAATAGCGATGGTTTCAGGGTCGCGCAAAAGTGAATCCGTCAGGTACTGCTGACCATCCAGTGTGGCAGAAAAGAGCAGGGTTTGACGGTCGGCGTTACAGCTGGCTGCAATTTCCATGACGTCGTCGGTAAAGCCCATGTCCAGCATGCGATCGGCTTCATCCAGAATCAGTACTTCCAGGTCCTTAAAGTCTGCGGAGCCTTTTTCAAGGTGCTCTTTCAGGCGGCCGGGAGTCGCGACCAGAATTTCGGGGTTTTTGCGAAAGATGGCACGTTGATACTTAAAGTCATGACCACCGGTGATGGCATTGACCTCAAGGTGAGAAAAAGCAGCCAATTGTTTGCAGTGTTTGACAATTTGACGACACAACTCGCGTGTTGGCGTCAGGATGAGCGCCCGGGTACCGCTTTTGGGGGCATCTTGTTGCAGTAATCTGTTCAGTGTCGGCAGGATAAACGCAGCCGTTTTGCCGCTGCCTGTTTCTGAACTGACCACCAGATCCCGGCCTTCAAGCGCCAGCGGAATAGTCGCTTTTTGCACGTCGGTGGGCTCGGTAAATTCCAGAGCCTCAAGGGCTTTGAGTAGGCGTTCATTAAGCTTCAGTTCTGCAAACACAGGGAGTTCTCATTCAAGGTGGTCAACGGTTGCGAACTTTACCAAAAAGCAGTCTGCCTGTCTGTTTATACTGCGATGAGGGCATGAAAAGTCCCTGTCTGAGGTATGAGGGGGCCTCAGGTCAGTGTGCGTTTGGCCAGATAGGCCTCATAGTCCGGTTCATGGCGTAAATAGGGCGTGCCCAGGAGCGGGGAGGTGATGACCATATCGGCGGTGCTCTGATTACAGGCCACCGGGATGTTCCAGACCGCGGCCAGTCTCAACAGGGCTTTAACGTCCGGATCGTGAGGCTGGGCGGCTAGAGGGTCCCAGAAAAAAATGAGCACATCGATCTTGTGCTCGGTGATTAAGGCGCCAATTTGCTGGTCGCCGCCGAGAGGGCCGCTGATCAATTTGTGGATAGGGAGTCCGGTTTGCTGTTCAATAAGACTGCCGGTGGTGCCGGTGGCGTAGAAACGGTGGGGTTTGAGGCGCTCCAGATGTTCCTGGCACCACTTCAAAAGGTCGTTTTTTTTATGGTCGTGGGCGACCAGGGCAATGGACTTTTGAGCAGGATTTTCTACGATTCTGGTGTCCACAACAGCGGCTCCCTTGTTCGGTTTCATTCTTGCCTGGCGGCATTACTCACTGAATAACTGAATGGCAAAGCCGGTTTTGAGCGCTTCGCGCAACCCTTTGTCGGCATTCAGGATTTTGGGGTCTTTGCATTTTTCGGGGGTCAGCAGTTGGCGTTTTTCAATTTCGACTTCTTTAAAACCCTCGCGCATAATTAAAATCTTGCAGAGCGTTTCAGCCCCAAATAGGTCCAAAAAGTTGATGTAAACAATAAAGGGCGCTTTCTGGCCCGGTTCAATACCGTCAAGGGCTTTGGTGGCGACGGCTGAAGCAGAAAAGACGTACATAAGAATTCCTCGTTAAGAATACGGGATTAGGCACGATTTTCGACAAAACTGCAAACGGCTCAGGGCCTCCATCTGTCACACGCTCAGGCTGTCCATTGGTTCCGCTGCGGTCTGCGTTTTCCATGGATCTCAACATCGCCTGGCATGGTTTGTGGCCTGTGGGAGACAGCTAATGAGTGGCAAATAGTGCTACAATCGGCGCCATTAAATTTTCTTACAGTTCTGGGTTGTTATAGCCGAACTGGATTGCAGTTTAAGATTGCATTACCACTTTGCGCTGACAACAGCATCGATTTCGGAGTTTTATCTATGAATCCACACATTATTGACGTGACTCAGGCAAATGCCCAGCAGGTCTTGATTGATGAGTCCCGCATACGGCCCGTGGTGGTTGATTTTTGGGCGGAATGGTGTGAGCCCTGTAAAAGCCTGATGCCGATTTTGGAAAAGTTGGCGACAGAATACAACGGCCAGTTCCTCCTGGCCAAAGTAAACGCCGATGAGTTGCAGCCTATCGCTCAACAGTTGGGCGTTCAGAGCCTGCCTACGGTAATGATTATGAAGGATGGCCAGCCGGTGGATGGCTTTGCCGGGCTCCAGCCAGAAATGGAAATACGCGCCATTTTACAAAAGCATCTGCCCGACCCCTGGGAGGCGTTGATCGAACAAGCCAACGCGTTGATGCAGGAAGAGAAATTTAATGAGGCGCTGCCGTTGCTGCTCCAGGCCTATAAAGAATCCGCGGAAAAAGCCTCAATTGGCGTGGGCCTGGCACAAGTGTACCTGCACTTAAACCGCTGTGATGAGGCCGAGGCGCTGCTGGATAAAGTCAAGATGGTGGATCAGGATGCCGCTTACAATCAAGCCAAAGCACTGTTAGAGCTGAAGCGTGAAGCGGCGTCATCACCAGAACTGCAAGCGCTGCAGGAAAAGTATCAAGCGAACCCTGAGGACGCTGAAATTGCCTACCAGTTGTCAGTGCAATACAGCCAAAACGGACAGGCGAGGGAGGCCCTGGAGTTGTTGCTGGGGTTGCTGCGAAAAAATCTCAACTACGACGAGGGGGCTGCGAAGAAAGTTTACATGGACATTTTGGCGAGTCTCGGCAAAGGCGATCCCCTGGCCGTAGAATATCAGCGAAAAATTTACACGCTGCTGTATTAAACAATAGACAGCGACAGCAGACAGGCGAGAGGGAGGCTGATGAGCGGCACCAGCGCGGCCCTCACTGGCTACCAGTAGGTTCTGAGTGCGAGAGTGACACCCACACCTTCGTAGTCGCCGCCTGCGTTCTTGGAGTCTTCCATGTGCGTGTACTGTACGCCCACATTGATTTTGGCTTTGTGGCCGTACAGAAAAAAGGTCGCTCCGGCATAAAGCTCGTTGTATCGATCGCCGCGTCCGCCAACGATTTCTCGTTCATAGCGATGCAGGCGCAGCCCTCCCTGACCCTTGCTGTCCAAATAGCTGTAACGCATGACCCACTGGGTGATGTCGGTTTGTCGGTAGGAGGGCATGATCACCAGCCCCCAGATATCCTTTTGCCCCAGATCGCCATTGCCGGCCGCCAAATCTGTGGCCAGTCCCCACTGCTTGAACTGGAATTGGCTGCTGAGTGAGACAACCTGTGAGAAATCCCGGGTGTTCTGGGCTTGGTCAGAATCGTTGTAGACATAGTCGAGACGGACCTCACCCTGTTGCCAGAAATTCCCGGGAGACAGCTTTCTTCCCACTGAGAAAAGTCCAAAATAGCTGGCCTCGGTCAGCCCGATTTCGTCGGAATCGTCGCTGGAAAACAACCCGGCATTGATGCTCCAATCGTCATTGACGGGGCCACTGACGCTGGCGCCGGAGAAGTACTCGGCGGTGAACCAGAGGTTATTGGTCAGATTGTTGCGCTGCGGGGTTAGCAGCTTTTTGGACGATGTTTTGCCGTCCAGGGTAAAGCCTGCGGAGTGCTTTAGCACCTTGAGGTCGAGCTGGTTGGGGAGCTTCCATTTGAGGTAGGCGTCGGTTAACCGGTTGTAACCGTTGTCGTCCTCATTGTTGAGGTTAAAGTCGCCTTCCAGTTGAAAGGCGGTGTGGCGGTATTGGCCAACAAAACCAAAACGAAACCTGCGCCAGAGCATATCGTCGTAGCTGCCTTGCCCTGCACTAAATGACGCGGCATCGACCTGCAATCGTCCGGACAGGCTCAAATAATTGCCGTTCGGGTTTTCGTAGAGGTGGGCGTAATCCCAGATTTTGTCATAGCTGGCTGTGTCTGCTTGGGCGGCAGGAGCATGCAGGCCCAGTGTCAATAGGGCGCCACTCAGCAGACATGTCACGGTTGAGCCAGACAACCGTGGGGGCATGGCTGGCAGAACAGGAGCTGGGCGGGGCGGGGTGCCAGAGGTGCTCATTGGAAACCGGGAGGTGATCGTCGAACCTGTAGCTGTGATCCCTGTTATTTTCATGCTTTGTCAGCCTTCAACTTGGTGGTGGTCAGCCTGGATTGAACAATCTGGATTGAACAATATTGCTGTCGATAGTGTGTAAACGGCTACCTTTGAGGTTAATCAGGAAGGTATAGCACTGTCATGAAGCTGTCTTTGTGAGGGGGTGGCGAGCTCCAGGGGTTGATAACGGGCTATTTGGTCCCTGGTGGAGCTGCGTTTAGACGCCGGGCCTTGCGCTTCTCCCAGTTGCGAACCACGTGCCAACGCCAGAACATCTGCATGGAAATATAGCCCAATCCCCCAAAAAACAGTCCGGTAATCACGCTGCCTACCACCAGGGGTTTCCAGAGGCGTAAAAACTCCGTATTGAACCATTCCCAGGACAGTTCTAGCGAAAATGCCAACGCCGGGCTGTTTAAAATCCAGCGCCCGAGTTCATAGGTGGCAAAGAAAATCGGCGCCATGGTAAGCGGGTTTGAGATCCAGACCAAAGCAACCGAAATAGGGAGATTTACCCGAAATACGAACGCCAGCAAGGCGGCAATGGGCATCTGGCCCAAGGTCGGCAAGAAACACACAAACAGGCCGACAAAAAAAGCTCCGGATACCGAATGGCGGTTTAGGTGAAACAGGTTGGGGTCGTGCAGCAAGTGCCCCATAAAGTTCAACGCCGGACGGTTTCTGAATTCAGAGGGGTCGGGCAACCAGCGTTTGAAAATCTTCTTGGCCATTCAGGTGTCATCGGCGCTATTGCGAGGCGCCACATTATGCACGGAAATGCAGACTAACTCTAGCGACCGGGAAAAAAGCAAAAACGGTGATACTCAATCAACGGGGTGAACAAAAAACGAACACCCAGGCCCGCTGGCGTCCATTAAAGCACGTCTACGATCTGTTTAGCGGCGTTGTAGGGCGTCACGGTGTTGTTCATAACCCCTTGTTGCAACAAAGGCATTTTGCTTTGTACTTCCGGGTTTTGCTTGAGGCGCATCTCAAGCATTTCGTGTATGAGCTTATTGAGCCATTCGGCATTTTGTCGGGCGCGTTTTTCGTAGAAAGCCTGGTTGTCCAGCGCCAGCTGCTGGTATTCACAAATCATTTCCCAGACATCGTTGATGCGACTTTTTTCCAGCGCAGAGCAGGTTTCGACTTTGGGCGTCCAGAAACTGCCGTGTTTGATGAGGTGGAAGGCATTTTGGTAATGCTGCTTGGTGCGTTGCGCGAGGTTGATGCTTTCGCCGTCGGCTTTGTTGATCACCAGAGCGTCCGCCAACTCCATGATGCCCCGTTTGATGCCCTGCAGCTCGTCCCCCGCATTGGGTATCATCAACACCAGAAAAAAATCCACCATGGCGGCAACTTCATATTCGGATTGGCCGACCCCCACTGTCTCCACCAGAATCACGTCATAGCCCGCGGCTTCGCAGAGCAGCATGGTTTCCCGTGTTTTTTGCGCAACGCCACCCAGGGCGCCCTCAGAGGGGGAGGGGCGGATAAATGCATTCTCTTCCCGGGAAAGTTCTTCCATGCGGGTTTTATCGCCCAGAATACTGCCGCCGCGAAGTGGTGAGCTGGGGTCTACAGCCAGTACGGCCACTTTTTTGCCGAGACTGATCAGCTGCTTGCCAAAAGCTTCGATAAAGGTGGATTTGCCGACTCCAGGGATACCGCTGATGCCAATACGGATGCTTTTACCCGTCTCTGGCAGCACCTCTTCGAGCAATTGCTGGGCTTGGTTGCGGTGGCTGTCGAGTTTACTTTCGACCAGGGTGATGGCTTTGGCCAGTGCCCTGCGATTTCCCTGGCGCAGCAGGTCCAGATTGATGTTCGACATCGGTGGTCCTCAAGACTTTTTCAGTAAAAGGGTTGGGGGGGAGCTCGGCTGTAAATGGCACTTAAAAAAATGCCCCCAGAGGGGGCAAATGTAGTACAGCAACGGGTTGCACATCAATCGATGATAAAAATATCGACTGTAATGCAATAAATTGTACAGCGTCTGAATCAGCAGCTGGCGGTATTGGTGTCATCATCAATACCACAACGGGACGCACTGCCACGCAGTGCGTCTCAGGCATTGTCGAATCAGGCGGTCGCTTTGCGAACTTCGTCCAGGACGCCACGGGCAGCCAGTGGAATCTTGGTGCCTGGACCAAAGATGCCTTTGACACCGGCCTGGTACAGGTAGTCGTAATCCTGTTTCGGAATCACGCCACCGGCGACCACAATGATGTCGTCCGCGCCTTGCTTTTTCAGTTCGGCGATCAGTTCCGGCACCAGGGTCTTGTGACCGGCGGCCTGGGATGAGACACCGACCACATGCACATCGTTTTCAACGGCCTGCTTGGCGACTTCCTCCGGGGTGGAGAACATGGGGGACAGGTCGATGTCGAAACCGACGTCAGCAAAAGCCGTCGCAATGACTTTGGCGCCGCGGTCATGACCGTCCTGGCCCATTTTACAGACCAGCATACGCGGGCGGCGCCCCTGATCTTTTTCGAAGGCTTCGATGTCAGACTTGATGGCCTGCCAATCGCTGTCGTCTTCGTAAGGAGCCCCATAAACACCCGAGATGGTACGGGCCTGAGCGTTGTAACGGCCGAATTCTTCTTCCATGGCGTCCGAGATCTCCCCGACAGAAGCCCGCAGGCGAGCGGCTTTCACAGACAGGTCCAGCAGGTTGCCTTGGCCGGTTTTGGCGGCTTCGGTGATGTCAGCCAAGGCGGCTTTCACGGCGTCATTGTCGCGTTCAGCTCGCAGGGTTTTCAGGCGGGCAATCTGGGAGTCGCGAACGCGCACGTTGTCGACTTCCAGAATGTCGAGATCGTCTTCCTTATCGAGAATGTACTTGTTCACGCCGACAATGACGTCTTCGCCGCGATCAATCCGGGCCTGTTTCTTGGCAGCGGATTCTTCAATACGCAATTTAGGCAGGCCGGCTTCGATGGCTTTGGCCATGCCACCGTTCTCTTCAATCTCTTCAATCAGTTCCCAGGCCTTGTCGGCGATCTCCTGAGTGAGAGATTCCATCATGTAAGAGCCGCCCCAGGGGTCCGCCACCTGAGTGATGCCGGTTTCTTCCTGAATAATAATCTGGGTGTTGCGGGCAATGCGGGCTGAGAATTCCGTCGGCAGGGCAACCGCTTCGTCCAGAGCATTGGTGTGCAGTGACTGGGTGCCACCGAAGACTGCCGCCATGGCTTCAATGGTGGTACGTACAACGTTGTTGTAGGGATCCTGCTCGGTCAGTGACCAGCCAGAGGTCTGGGAGTGGGTACGCAGCATGGACGATTTTGGGTTCTTGGGTTCGAACTCGGCCATGATGCGGTCCCACAACAGGCGACCGGCGCGCAACTTGGCGATTTCCATGTAAAAGTTCATGGAAATCCCCCAGAAAAAGGACAAGCGGGGTGCGAAGGCGTCTACATCCAGGCCGGCATTGAGTGCCGTGCGGACGTATTCCCGACCGTCGGACAACGTGTAGGCCAGCTCCAGCGCCGCGTCGGCCCCGGCTTCCTGAATGTGGTAACCGGAGATCGAGATAGAATTGAACTTCGGCATGTGCTCAGAGGTGTAACCAATGATATCACCAATGATTTTCATGGAAGGCGCGGGAGGGTAAATGTAGGTGTTGCGCACCATGAATTCTTTCAAAATGTCGTTCTGGATGGTTCCAGCCAGCTTGTCCTGGGAAACCCCTTGCTCTTCGGCGGCGACGATGTAGTTGGCCAGAATGGGCAGCACAGCACCGTTCATGGTCATGGAGACCGATACCTGATCCAGAGGAATCTGGTCAAACAGGATTTTCATGTCTTCGACGGAGTCAATCGCCACACCGGCTTTGCCGACATCGCCGGAAACGCGGGGGTGGTCGGAGTCGTAGCCGCGGTGGGTGGCGAGGTCAAAGGCGACCGAAACACCCTGGGCACCGGCTTTCAGGTTTTTGCGGTAGAAGGCATTGGACTCTTCCGCCGTTGAGAAGCCCGCGTACTGACGGATGGTCCAGGGGCGGCCGGCGTACATGGTGGCCATGGGGCCACGGACATAGGGCGCCATGCCGGGGAAGGTGTCGGTGTATTCCAGGTTTTCAACGTCAGCCTTGGTGTACAGCGGCTTGATGTCGATGCCTTCCGGGGTGTGCCAGGTCAGCTCCTGGGGCGTCAGGCCTTTGGTTTGCTTGGTGGCCAGGGCTTCCCACTCGGCGAGTGTTGGTTTCTTGTCGGACATAAAGATTTCTCTCATTGTCAGCTCCCTCGGGAGCTTTTAAGTTCGGTCGTTGCTGTCTGGGTGGCGCTTAAACTAACGCCTGTACTGTGCTGCCTATCCCATCACATCTATCGCTCAAAGTGGATTGAGCGGGTTGGCGAATGATGGACAATCTTGTCGCTCAACAGGGCTCAGTGATGATCGTCTTGCGGCTCGTTGAGCTCAATCAGCACACCGTCACAGCTTTTCGGGTGGATGAAAATGACCTTGCAATTGTGCGCTCCAAGGCTGGGAGCTTCCGATAAAAACTGATAACCCTTTGCCTTCAAGTGTGCCACATCGGCTTCAATGTCGTCGGTACGAAAACACAAGTGATGTAACCCCCCCCCTTTCTTTTCCAGATAACCGGCAATGGGGCCTTCACCGTTCAGCGGGTGAACCAGCTCAATGCTGGTCTCCGGCAGGGGAAAAAATGCGGTGCTGGTTTTGGCCGACGCTACGTCTTCCTTGCCTTCATACTTAAGGCCAAAATCGTCCATGAAGCGTTTAATGGCCTTTTCCAGGTCAGGCACGGCGATAGCAATATGGTCAAGAGCAACAATCATGGTGTGTCTCCAAATACAGTGTTTGCAAAAAACAGCATTTTTGCAACGAAGCCTCTATGCGTCGGTGAGCGTCAGTTGAGACAGGAAGTCATCGGTCTCGGCCTTGCGGCGAGCCTGAATCTCTTCGTCGGTTTCAACCACAACGACTTCGTCTGGGGTAATTTTAAAAATCGGCTGACCCTTTTTGATGATGGTGCCGTCCAGGTCCACCAATACCTTGTCGATGGTGCCGGAGAAGGGCGCAATCACCTTGTTGAACATCTTCATGACTTCAATGATGTACAGTGGATCGCCAGCGTTGAAATGGCTGCCCGCTTCAACAAAGGCTGGCATGCCTGGTGCTTCGCAAGAGTAAAACATACCACCGGTAGGCGCCAGAATCTCATCCGATTTTGCCACTGGAGGCGGTACCAGTACCTTCGCCATGGCTTTCTGCAGCGTTTCATCCGTGAGACGGTCGGGAATGTTGATGCTCAGGTCTTCGTTGACGTACAGCTCAAAGAACTCCGTGCGGTAACCGATGTAGGCCAGCAGGCTCAGTATCTCGCTGCCCGCCTGGTAGCCGGCGTGTGCCGCCTGGACGCCATGCCACTGCTCAGTGGTCATGCCTTCAGGCGCATTGCCGGCCAGCAGTTCGACCAGCTGGCCGTAATTGTTGGTGCCCAGTTTTTCTTCCAGAACGTCGTAGAAAGCGATGGCCTGTTGCAGGATCTCATGGTCGTGATCCCAGATCATTTCGGCGGCAGGCTTGCTCTCGCAATAATCCATATTCAGGAAGTGGTATGTCTCCGCCAGGATGCGCACCGGGTTCTGTTTCCAGGACAGTTTGCCGCCTTCCATGGAGTAGGCGGGTTGATTCACGCTCAACCAGCCGGCTAACAGGTGGGGCTCGGCCAGCAATTGCTCCAGCGGGCGGGTTAACATGAGCTGCTTGCGAGCCAGAACGGCTTGCAGGGCGCTCTTTTCTTCGTCAGAGCCACAGTTGCCAAGCAATTGGGCACACACTTGCTGGTAGGCGTAGTTTACGTCCAGATTGTTGGCTTCTTTTTTCAACAGGCCTACCGCGGTCAGGTAAGGCACGATGAAGCGTGTTGTGGGGCGGGCGTTGATGTTGTTGCCCAAAAACCAGTTGACCAGACCGTAATGAAATTCCAGGTTGGTGGCCAGATCTTTGCCGCGCAGCTCGGTCACACGCAACACTTCGGCCATACGCTGGTAGGTGTTGGTTCGGTCGTCACCAATGGTCAGTAGCAGGGCAATGTTGGAATCGTAGGCCCCGGCCAGATGGTATTTCATGAACACATCGGTATCCGGGTTGTGCATGCTGATGCCCTGGTCATCGCGGATTTCACCATCGATGGGGTTTGACCAGTTTTCAATGATGCCGCCGGCGTGAGGCTGCAGCGCCTGGTTGGTGGCGTTCATGCGGGCCTCAACCGACGCCTTACTGCGCAGGATACGCTCGGGTTTGGGCAGTTTGGTGCCGTGAGTGGCGATCAAAACCATCACTTCAACCAGCGATTCCGCGATAAAGTATTCGTCGCTGTTATGGGGGTTGGTGAACTTCAGTTTGTAGCACAGCTCGGTTACGCGATGTTCAACCTGAATACGGGTATTCATTTCCATGAAGTAGTGTGATTCACCGTCGACGATACACTCAAAAGTGCCCACCGAGTCCAGCTTCACGGCTTCACCAAAGATAGCGCCTTCGTGCTCCATCTTCTCCAGAATCAACAGGTCTCTTTGCAGCTGCTCGGCTTCGGCGGTTTTGCCAGCGGCTTCTGCAACCTTGATGGCGTCTTTCAGTTCTTCTTCGGTGACGGACACTTCCAGCAGTTTCTGCTCGTGCATTTGCAGGGAGCAATCACGACCGCCCATGGTCATGCACCATTCACCGTTGCCAACAACCTGAATTTCCTGGTGGCGGGTGGTGTCGATGTTCATTTCGATCAGGACGTTTTTGTTATCGCCCACACCGTTGGTTTTCAGTTCAATCAAGCATTCCAGAACCAGGGAAGGAACCTTGGCCGCGGCTTTTTCAACTTTCTCTTCGAGAGTTTCACCGGCATAGGAATTGGCCGATTGCAGGATGCGCTGGCCTTTACCACCGCCACCGGCGATGGCTTTCAAGCGGAAGCGGTTGTTGGGTTTTTCCGCCAGCATGCGCTTGGCCTCAACCTGCAGGGCGGCTCCGATGTCGGCGGCGACAATAATATCGATACCGGCATCGTAGGACGCGGCCAGCAGCGCCAGGGCTTTCTCTTCGTCGTCTTTACAGGCAGCAAAGTCAACATCCAGGTTGTTGTCTTTGGCGCATTGTTCCAAACCGTCTTTACCGTATTTGTCGAACAGGGCCAGGCTGGTGGCGTTGTTTACACCGGGCGTGACCGAGACGCCGGTCTCCAGAGCGGTCCGCTTGGCCTGGTCTTTCATGCCCGCGGATTTCTGGGTGAACGAGCACGGGCCAATAAAGTTCAGGCCGGCTTGCTCCATGCCTTCCACCATCTCGGCATCTTCAGACATGAAACCGTAGCCAGCAAAGATGGCGTTGTAACCGTTATTTTTGGCGATGTTGACGATCTGCTGGATGCGCTGGGCACGCTCCTCTTTATCGGCACCGGTGTAATCTGGCACGCGGTGAATGTGGGCCGGGTTGGTCAGTTTGCGCAGTTCGGGTGCCAGGGCACTCTGATAGGTAATCGAATCCTTCTCGGACAGCAGAATACCGTAGTGGTTGATGCCCATTTCTTCGAAGACATCCATTGCCTCTTTACGGATTGGGCCGCGGCAAATGATCAGCGGACGCATGTGAGTGCAGTCAAAGCTGCGCACCCAGTCGCTGTCAGCGTTTGCCAGGCGGCGATCCTTGTGGATCAGCGGATTGTTCAGATAATTTGTGTTGTTGTCTTTCACGGCTCTAGCCTCTTTAAATTCGTTTGTTGTGTTGCCTTAAACCTGCGGGTAGGGATTAGTGGAATTCCCGCTGTGGGCCCGCGAAAGGTTCCGGTGTGTAGTGGCTCAAATGGAAATCCATTTGTTTACACAGCACTTCACGCAGATCGGAAGGCATAACAATTTGAGAAATAGAGCCCAGACTCAGGGCTTCGTTCGGATTCATCAGCTCGGCTTCGTAACGGTCTTTCAGGGCTTTATCCTGCACCGCTTGCCAAGCCAGAACATCGGCTTCAGGCTCGCCGCCGGCCAGGCGCTGTTTGACCTCGGCGCGGATGGCCTTAACTTCATTTTTGTAGACAAATTCGACTCCGGCAGGGCCCATCACTGCGGCGCGGGTCGAGGGCAGGGCGCAGACAAAATCCGCCCCGGTGGGGTAGTTGTTGTAGGACGCGTAAGCTCCGCCGAAGGCGTTGCGGATAATCATCAGGAAACGCGGTGTGCGCAGGTCGATAATGGCGTCCAGCATGGCGCGTCCGGCCTGAACGATGCCGCCAGCTTCCTGTTCACGACCGGGCAGGAAGCCGGTGGTATCTTCCATGAAAATCATGGGAATGTTGTACAGGTTACAGAAGCGAATGAAACGGGCGTTTTTCAGCGCCGCATCAATGTCGATCTGGCCGGAAGCCACAGCGGAGTTGTTGGCCACAAAGCCGATCACATTGCCGCCCATACGACCCAGGGCACAGACAGTATTGCGGGCGCGATCTGGCTGGATTTCCATAAAGTCACCGTGATCACACAGCTGCTGAATGATGATGCTGACATCCAGGGGGGTGTTGAAACCGCTGGGGGAATTAAAGGCTTTCTTCAGCAGAATGTCGATGTCCCAGGTTTTACGGTCAACGGGATCGGAGGTGGGCTGAAACGGAGCCAGTTCGGCATTGTTGTCCGGAATGTAGTTGAGCAGCGATTTAACTTTGCGCAGGGCGGCCACTTCGTCGGGTACGACAAAGTCAGTCACACCAGACTGGCTGTGGACGCCTGGGCCACCCAGTTCGTCCGGGGTCACGTCTTCGCCGAGGACGGATTTTACAACGCCTGGTCCAGTCAGGCCGAAGAAGGTTTCATTAGGCTGAATCAGGAAAGAGCCCTGGCGCGGCAGGTAAGAGCCGCCACCGGCGTTAAAACCAAACATACACATGATGGACGGTACGACACCGCTGATTTTACGCAGGGCGGTAAAGGCTTCGGCGTAACCGTCCAGCCCCCCGACACCGGCAGGGACGAAAGCCCCCGCGGAGTCGTTCATGCCGACGAGAGGAATGCGACGCTTGCCAGCCAGTTCGAACAGGCGGGCCAGTTTCTTGCCGTTGGTGGCGTCCATAGAGCCGGCGCGCACGGTGAAATCGTGTCCGTAAACGGCGACATCACGACCGTTGATCTTTACAACGGCGGTGACAATTGAGGCGCCGTCGAGATTTTTGCCCCAGTTCTGGAACAGAACTTGCGGTTCTTCGTCCGTCAGAAACGCCAGACGCTCCCAGATGGTCATGCGCTGTTTGGCGTGCTGACGCTCAATGGCGGGGACACCCGCTGCTTTACGGGGGCGCTGAAGCAGCTCATAGCCTTGCTTCAGGTTTTCTTCGTAAAGTCCTGGCTCGTAGGAGGCCTGGCCAGGAACACTGAATTCTACTTCTGCGGCATCGTCAAATGGGTTGACGAGTGTTACCTGCGGCTTAGTTGTATTCGTCATGCTTATTCCAGCTCTTGTTGTCATGTTGACGTTTGGGCGTTGCAGTGTGGACTGAGCCCTGTGTATTCGTGCCTCAGTTGCCGCAAGGGAGTACACGGTTGGCGATGTACTCGGGCAACAGGACTTATTTAGGTGGTTGGATCATAATGGCTTATGTCTATGCTTGGAACCGCCATAAAACCCCTTTTAAACAACATTGTTTATCTATAAGTATTTGAAAAATAATGATATTTATAAGGTATTGTGAAAATACGGTTACAAAAAAATATAATTAAAATAGACAAAAACATACTTCTAAAAGTTTATATGGTGATTTTTGTTGGCAGAATATGTCTGTTTTTTGAATTTTGTGCTCAAGGCTGCTCGATACGGGGGCGGTTGACGGCCATCCTGCGCGCTGGTTGGGCGTGATGAGCGGGTAGAGCGCATTGCCCATAAGACTGTAGCGCAAAAAATGGCTGTCACCACACTGGCGTTAGCGACTTGGTCTATTTTTAGCCCGTTAGCCCGAATATTTCACAAAGGACTAAACAAGAACGGCTGAAAGCCTTATGGTTATTGGTGTCTAGACAATATCCGCAAGCAATCAGCCGTGAACAAAATGATACCACAGTCTTTCCAGTT
>NZ_JAAONZ010000022.1 GCF_011602365.1 Pseudomaricurvus hydrocarbonicus | reverse complement strand
TAGCATTCATAAGGCGGCGGTAAGTCGGTTGGGTTTGTTGTTTTGGCGAACTCAAAACTAACCGGTTTTACCGTCGTCTCCTACCTTTTCACGCCAATCCGCGATGAACCAAAAAAAAGCCGCTCATTGATGAGCGGCTTTTAGGGTGTTCAAAGAACACCCGGGGTTGCAGTAAAGGTAATGACTTACCGCTTTTCCATGGTTTCAATGCGAGCTTTAATTTCCGCAATCACCCGACGGTTTTGCGCACGGCCTTCTGCAGTGCTGTTATCGGCAATCGGCAAACTCTCACCATAGCCCCTGCCATTGATGCGGTCTCTGGATACGCCAAAGCTTTCCAGTGCCTTGGCCACCGACAGCGCGCGTCGCTCGGACAAGCCCTGGTTGTATTCAGCTGCACCGACGGAATCGGTATGGCCCTGCACTTCAACCTCAACGCCCTCATACTGACTCATAAAATCAGCGACCTTCTTAATTTCATCACGGTATTCGGGCTTAACGATGGAACTGTCATTATCAAACTCGATATCGACTTCCATGCTTACCGTTTCGGCCAGTTTCATCGGGCAACCCACTTCGTCCACTTTCAGGCGCGAGTCGGTTCCAGGACACTGATCCATGTAGTCAAACACGCCGTCGCCATCACTGTCCAAAGGACAACCGGTGGCATCGACTGGCGCGCCAGCCGGTGTGTTCGGGCAGGCATCAACTTCGTCCGGCACGCCGTCGCCGTCACTGTCCAGCGGTACGGGACCCGATACATCACCAATCAACCAGCTCAGTACCAGTTGCGCGCCGAAGTCGGTTTTTTCTTCATCGAGGCTGTTAAAGGCCCGGATGTCACCGCGAATATTAAAGTGCGACCCCATCATGCGTTTCACACCCACACCCAGGTTCAAACGAGTTTCCGATTGATTGCCCACCCCTTCGTAGTCATAGGTCAGGTCTCCAACCCCACCGACAATATAGGGCCGCCAGCCACCACCTTCGGTCAGGTGATAGAGGGCGTCCAACCGGTACTCGGTTGCATCCACTTCTGCCGGGCCAGTTTCGAGGTCCACACTGTCCGCATCCGTCCACCAACCTTCAACGGTCCAGGTTCGGTTGAATGCAAACCCCAAACCCGCTCCATAAAAGCCGGCATCGTCAATTTCCCGATCAGCATCCCATACGTGGTAACCGCCACCACCCATGATCTCAACGTGTCGACCCGATGACGATGCTGCCCATGGAGCTGCAATAGCGCAACTCAGGCCCACGACCGCCGCCAGGGTTTTGGTATTTAATTTCATGGTATTGCTCCTTGCTTATAGAACATTGGTTATAGACCAACCGACAGTAGGCTAAACTGACCGTTTCCTAACTGTACGTATACGCAACGTCGCACAAAAAGGTTTCGTCCAGCCGACCATTTAATCGGTGAGTGTCACCATAAAGCTATCTGCTGCTGCAATTGACGTTTCTACGTCTCTTATCAATATATTGATATCACGCTTTAAACTGCCGAATTCATTTTTCAATGACGCTACCGCCCGGGCGTTTAAATTGTGTTTCAAATACAAGCTCTGATCCCGCAATGTATCCAGTACCGGGTCCATCTTGCTTTCCGCCGTCTTCATTGCAGACAACATTCGCCCGTAGTTGACACGGGTTTCCTTGAGTTTAGCAGCACTTTGTCGACGCAGTGCAGAATTCGTATATTGATCGAGCTCTTCATCCCACTCTTCAAATAACGCCTCGGCCACTCGTTCTACCCCACTGATACGATCCTTGAGCTCATCGGCGCGCTGCTGACTTTCTTCGTACTCACCGTTAACCACTTCATACGCTTTAGCCAATTCGCCACCATCGAAATTCAGCTCGTGGGTAAAGCGCTCCAGGGCCGAGGAAAACTGATCTTTCACCTCAACCTGAGCATCGCGTACGTCTTCGATGCGGTCGACCAAAATATCACGCTTGTGCAGCCCGACCTGTTCCATCGCACTGTAGTAGGTGTTTTCACACCCCGACAACAGGAACAGCACAGAAAATGTAAGTACTAACTTATTAAACATTCGGTATCCTCTTGGTTTGTCGCAAATTTTCGCGAAAACAAGAGAAATACTGTCATTGATCGCATCGTTTGGCCAACGAAGGTAAAACGCAGTATTCCCTTAAGCGTCATCGCAGAAATCGGGCTGCCTCCGGCAGGGTTCACAGATCAAAAAAATGTCGCCACGCCATCAGTGGAAAGGGCGCGCTGCGCGCTTTAATTGCAGACGGTCTTACAATGGAAAATGAGTCAGTGTCAGGCGGTTTTTTCAAACATCAAATCCCACACCCCATGACCTAAACGCTCACCGCGCTTTTCGAATTTGGTCACCGGACGGAAATCCGGGCGGGGCGAATACTGGTAATCTCCAGCGAGGTTTTTGATACCTTCTACCAGCGTCAGCACTTCCATCATGTGCTCCGCGTAGGGATTCCAATCAGTCGCCATGTGGATTAAGCCACCAACTTTTAATTTCGTTTTAATTTTTTCCACAAACGCCGGCTGGACAATACGGCGCTTGTTGTGCTTTTTCTTGTGCCAGGGATCCGGAAAATACAACTGAAACCGATCCAGGCTGCCATCGGCAATGCAATCGTCCAGGACATCAATGGCATCGGCCATATAGACTTTCAGATTCGTCAGACCGGCTTTGCCGGCATTGTTAATCAAACAGCCCACTCCCGGTGGGTGCACCTCAATACCAATAAAGTTTTTGTCGGCTTCGCTTTCGGCCATCGCAAACAGCGAATCGCCCATGCCAAACCCGATTTCCAACACCACCGGTGCGGGTCGGGCAAATGCGGTCTCGGTGTCCAACAAACCGTCGAACAAACTCACCCCGTACTGGCCCCAGTAACTGTCAAAGGCATTCTTTTGACCCACGGTAATCCTGCCGCCCCGAATCACGTAACTGCGGATGGATTTCTTTTTGAATTCAGGTTTTACATTTAATGTTTCAGTCATGAGTGCTGACCGTGTTCCTTAACTGCGACACGCCATAGATTTCGGCGAGTCTTACGATGAAGAGAAATTTTCAAGTGATTACCGGTGACCGTTCACGACGGACACCGTCAAACCGTTCACCTCTGCCCTGACCACCAGGGTTGAGCCTTAAACAGCTCCCCGGCACAGGCCGCCACGGGCAGAGCTTACCAGGGTTACGTCAAACGTGACGCCCCCAGCAGGAGGCACAGCCAACCGACCATAAAACTGAGTCCGCCCAGTGGCGTCACCAGCCCTAACCAACGCGGGCCACCGAGCGCCATGGCGTACAAACTGCCAGAAAACAGCAACATGCCCAGCAGGAAGGCAAACCCCGCCCAGTGAAAAATCGACGCCTGGGGAAATTTAAACAGCACCAGCGCCACCACCGCCAGGGCAAAGGTGTGGTAAAAATGATATTGGACACCGGTTTGAAACACCACCAGCATCTCTGCATCAATCTTGCTCTTCAGGCCGTGAGCACCAAAGGCGCCAATGGCCACCGCCAGCAAACCGCTGAGTCCGGCAAGAAAAAGAAAGTGTTTTGCCATCGTTCACCCAATCCATCAGACGTGAACCGCCATAGGATCCTGGCTGACAGTTCAGCGGTCGATGCTATTTCGGCTGTAAATTGCCGCGTATTGTAGTGCTCTGGCCGATAAAAGGACAGCTGGAGCCCTTTTGCGACCTGAGACAGGGCTGTTTCGTTGGCGGGCCGCAGCTCTGGCGCGCCTGCGGGCTACCGACCCTCCGCCCGGGGTAACGGTCGGCGAATCCCGGCTGCCGCCGCAAACCCGGGCGCGATCAAGGCAACCACGGGCGGCGCCAGGGGAGGGGGAGGAGCTGTGCCAGTGCGCAATGCAGACACAAAAAAGCCGCTCGTAAGCGGCTTTTTTTCAGGCGGGACACCGGTTAGGCGTTAGGCTTCAATAGAGGCCCGCACCTTTTTCATGGCGTTTTTCTCCAGCTGACGAATACGCTCAGCTGAGACACCGTATTGAGCCGCCAGATCATGCAGGGTGGCCTTATCATCGTTCAACCAGCGCTGCTGCAGAATATCGCGGGAGCGCTCGTCCAGCCCCTCCAACGCCAGGGTTAAACCGGAGACACTGTTCTGCTCCCAGTCGGCGTCTTCCAGCATCTGAGCGGGGTCAAAACGCTTGTCTTCCAGGTAGTGCGCGGGCGCCTGGTAAGCCGTTTCGTCATCGTCGTCAGTACCGGCATCGAAGGCAGCGTCGTAAGCGGACAAACGACCTTCCATCTGCTGAACGTGTTTCACGTCCACACCCAAATCTTCGGCCACGGCCTTTGCTTCATCGTGAGTGAGCCACGCCAGGCGCTTTTTGGCACCGCGAAGATTAAAGAACAGTTTGCGCTGTGCCTTGGTGGTGGCCACCTTCACAATGCGCCAGTTGCGCAAAATGAATTCGTGCATTTCTGCCTTGATCCAGTGCACCGCAAAAGACACCAGGCGCACGCCCTTCTCAGGGTTAAAACGTTTGACGGCCTTCATCAGGCCCACATTACCTTCCTGGACCAGGTCGGACTGAGATAACCCGTAACCGGCATAGCTTTTGGCGATATGCACCACAAAGCGCAAATGGGCCATAACCAGACGCCGGGCTGCCTCCAGATTTTCGTGGTAGTAGAGCTCTTCCGCCAGCTGCTTTTCTTCTTCGGCAGACAATACGGCAAAACCGTTAACGGCCTGAATATACGCATTGAGGTTAGCCCCCGGTGCGAGTACCCCTACAGGCTGTAAGCTTGTTCCCATGGACGGTCTCCAAATGAATCATTTACCAAAAACGGACTGAGTGTAGCACCACTGCTGTAAGAGTGCTAATCCCCGGAAAAGTTCAATGCCACGCTTAACAATAATAGACGAATGTGGGCGCCCACTAACCCAGCCAACACTGTATTGGGCTGAAACACCGCTATTGAGGTTCGATTTCCCCCAAATGCCGCCCCACCGCCAGCCACGCCCCCAGCCAGCCGATCAGGGCCCCGAGGCCCACCAAAACCAGACTGCCACCGAAACCCAATCCCTGCAGCTCAAAAGTACTTTGGTAACTCGCTGACAAGGTGGCCACCGGCCCGGACAGCAACAGCAACAGCAGCGACAGCAACAGCAGCGCCAGCACCCCGCCGACCAGGCCGTACCACAACCCCGTATACAGGAATGGGCGTCGCACGAAGGCGTCAGTGCCACCCACCAGTTTGATAATGACGATCTCGTCACGCCGACTCTCGATGGCCAGGCGAATGGTGTTGCCAATCACCAGCAACACCCCCAGCGCCAGCAGCCCCCCCAGTGCCAGTGCCACCTTTTCGCCCAGCGCCAGCATCTGGTGCAGGCGCTCGATCCACGCGCGGTCAAACACCACCTCATCCACTAACGCCTGCTGCTCCAGGGTCTCGCCCAGCTTGACCAGTTCGGTGGCCGTCACGTTCAACCCGGGAGCCACCAGCAGTGTTGCCGGCAGCGGGTTGCTATCGAGAGTGCGCAGCGCATTGCCCATACCGGATTCGGTCTCAAATTCCTCCAGAGCCGCTTCGGCGGACACATAAATTACCTGTTCGATGCCCGGCATGGCTTCCACCTGCCGCTGAAAGCTGCTGATGGCGCTGTCTTTGGCGCGGGGGTTGAGAAACACCGTCAGCTGTGGCGCGCCCTCCCAGCGCTGCCCCAGCGACTGCACGTTGCCGAGACTGGTGAACAGGGTGGCCGGCAAGGCCAGCGCCACCGCAATCACCAGCCAGGTCATGATGCTTTGTACCGGCGTGGCCAGCAGACGCTGCAAGCTGTCGCTGGCACTGGAGCGGTGGTGTGCGAGGTAACCCTGCCAGCGATCACGCCAGCGGGTTTTATAAGCTCTGGCCCCTTTGGCCGCGGCTTTGCTGCTATTTTTGGAAGCGGGTTTGGTGGCTGCACCGGCGCCAGCCGCCCGGCCACTAGGCCGTCTCTGTATTCGCTGCATTGTGCAACACTCCATCAAACGCCAGCTCACCGTTCGCCAGGCCCAGCACCCGCTTCTTCAGGCGGCGCACCAGGGCGATGTCGTGACTGGCGATCAGCACCGTCACGCCGACGTCGTTAAACTGCTGGAACAGCGACATGATTTCTTCGGACAGCGCCGGGTCGAGGTTGCCGGTGGGCTCATCCGCCAGCAGCAGTTTCGGCTTGTTGACCACTGCCCGGGCGATGCCCACCCGCTGTTGCTCCCCGCCGGAGAGCACGATGGGGTTCTGCTTTTCTTTGTTCAGCAGGCCCACTTTATCCAGCGCCGCGCGCACCCGACGGCCGGCTTCGGTGGGGTTGTAGCCTTCGATCAACAGCGGCAGCGCCACGTTGTCGTAGACGCTGCGATCAAACAGCAGCTGATGGTTCTGAAACACCACCCCGATCTGGCGGCGCAGCTGGGGTATCTGGCGTGTCGACAGGCGATTGAGGTTCTGGCCGCTGACGAACACCTGTCCCTGGGAGGGACGCTCCATCAACATCATCAGTTTAAGCAGGGTGCTTTTGCCGGCGCCGGAATGACCGGTCAGAAACACCATTTCGGCGCGCTCAAGCTCAAAGCTCAGCCGACTGAGGGCCTCGTGCCCGCCGGGATACCGCTTACTGACTTGATCAAATCGAATCATGACACCTTCGCTGGCGGATCATCCGCGCGATTAAGCATTTCCATTGATAATGACCGGCCGGTACGACCGGTCTCTTGCTTGCCGTCGTGCTGAATTCCTGGGGGAACAGCTGCGCCCTGATGCTGGCTGCCTGGATCAAGGTCGCGGACAAGGACTGAGTGCAACGATGGCGCTCCGTCACGTCAGACTGCGTTAGCGCTCAGGCCTCATTAAACAGCGCCTGGACAAACGTCTTCGCCACAAACGGCTGCAGGTCGTCCACGCCTTCCCCCACGCCAATAAAGCGTACCGGCAAACCGAACTTCTGGCTCAGGGCAAAAATAACCCCGCCTTTGGCGGTGCCATCCAGCTTGGTCAAGGCGATACCGGTAACCCCCGCCGCCGCGATAAATTGTTCGGCCTGATTCAGCGCATTTTGCCCGGTGCCGGCGTCCAGCACCAACAGCACCTCATGGGGGGCGGTCACATCCAGCTTGGCCATCACCCGTTTGACCTTGGACAGCTCGTCCATCAAATGCGCTTTATTGTGCAAACGACCGGCGGTATCGGCAATGACCACATCCACGCCTTTGGCCTTCGCCGAAGCCACCGCATCATAAATCACCGAAGCACTGTCGGCACCGGTATGCTGGGCAACGACCGGGATATCATTGCGCTCGCCCCAGACCTGCAGCTGCTCCACCGCCGCGGCCCGGAAGGTATCACCAGCCGCCAGCATGACGCTTTTGCCTTCTCGCTGCAGACGTTTTGACAGTTTGCCAATGGTGGTGGTTTTGCCCACCCCGTTAACCCCCACGACGAGGATGACGGCAGGCTTGTTCTCGGGCAACACCAGCGGCGCTTCGACTTTATCCAGCATATCCCCCAGCGACACCTTCAGGGCATCATAAAGCGCCTGGGGGTTGGCCAGCTGTTTGCGAGCCACTCGCTCCGTGAGGTTATCAATGATCTCAGTGGTGGCGTCAAGCCCCACATCGGCCACCAGCAATTGCGTTTCAAGATCTTCCAGCAGGTCTTCATCGATTTCTTTTTGCCCCAGAAACAGATTGCCCAACCCCTCGGCAAAGTTGCTGCTGGTGCGCGACAGGCCCTCGCGCATGCGGGCAAAGAAGCCGCCCATGGTGGACGGCTTGTCCTTCTCACCGACGTCTACCGGCGCGGCACTGACGTCTTCCGGGGCCAGATCCGGTTCCACCGCTGTTTCGGTGGTGGCGGGCTCGACGGCCGCAGAGACGTCTTTATCGGTGGTCGAACTGCGCTTAAAGCGCGCGAAAAAACCGCCTTTGCTGTCGTCGGCGGCCTCGCCATCCCCGCCAGTGTCAACCTCCCCAGAGCCGTCAGCCGCAGAACCGACAGTCGCTGCAGGCGCCGGTTCAAGCGGCGAGGCCGAGGCCGCCGGTGTCTCCGCGTGCTGGGACGACGTTTGCCCAGTCGGTGGCTGGCCGGTTGCCGGCTTGAAAGGTTCAACCTCTACCGGTGCGGCCTGCGCTGCGATGGAAGGGCTCGGCTCATCGATGGCAGACCGCTCGCTATCCTGCGGTTCGCTGTCCTGAGATGCTTTTTCAGGCACCGCATTCTCTTGCGCCGCTTTCCCACCACGCTTGAATCTTTTAAAAAAGTTACTGCTCACTATGAATTTGACCTCAAACCGTTCAAACGACCGTCGTTCTCATGACAACCGGGGCAAGTCGCTGCTATGACATCCGGTGAATGCTGAAAAACCGGCATTTTACCGGCATACTAGGCTTTGTGGCAGCCCCCACTTTTGGCAGATCCCGAGCGGACCCCCAAAAGGCCAAACGCCTGTCACTCCTGACGGGAGGATCACGGCTATTGCCGATGCCCGGGAGCAGCCAACTCCATGCATCCTACCATACAAACCTGAACCCCAGCTCTGACAGAGCCCCAAGATTCGAGAGCGCCACGTTGAATAAACCACGCCCCGCTAAATCCACCCCCAAACAATCTGGCAGCCAGACCCTGCGCATCATCGGCGGCCAATGGCGCGGCCGCAAACTCCCGTTTGTCAGTGCCGACGGGTTGCGACCCACAGGCGATCGCATCCGCGAAACGCTGTTTAACTGGCTGATGCCCGATTTACCCGGCGCCAACTGCCTGGATGTGTTCAGTGGCTCCGGCGCCCTGGCCCTGGAGGCCCTGTCGCGGGGGGCGAAATCCGCCACCCTGCTGGAACTGAACCCTCAGGCGGCGGCACAAATCCGACACAACCTGTCCCTGCTGCAGTGCCCCCAGGCGCAGCTGGTACAGACTGACAGCCTGAGCTGGCTGCAACGCCCCACCCCGCCCTCAGCGACCTTTGACATTGTCTTTGTCGACCCACCGTTTCAACACGACTTCTGGCAAGCCACCATCACCGCCCTGGAAGATCATCAATGGCTCAGCGACGGCGCGGCCATTTATATTGAAACCCCCAAACACCTGCCACTGAACATACCGGCCAACTGGCACCTCCACCGCGAAAAGCACGCCGGCGACGTCAGCTTTCGGCTGTTTTACCGGGAATGAGCCCCTGCTTGGCGGCAAAATCAGTCGCCGGGCCTGCAGTGGGCTGACCCTGAAGACAAACGGCCGGGGGATCTGACAAGCAATCTTGTCCTCTCTGGACGTAAAAACATTTACATTGGGGGAGGAATTTCAGCCATTTGGGGTGAATTTAGTGAAAAAGTTCCGCATAGGTTTTGTACTGGTCGCGCAAATTGTTTACCATCGCGCCTCTTTATAAGGGGCTACCCCGAATCACCTAAAAAAGCCCGACGCAACAGATGAGAGAATTTCCCATGAAGCACGTGGTCTATCCTGGCACATTTGATCCCATCACCAACGGGCACATTGATTTAGTTGAAAGGGCGTGTCGACTGTTCGACAAGGTCACTATTGCCATTGCTGCCAGCACCAAGAAAAACCCGCTGTTCACCCTCGATCAACGGGTTGCGCAGGTTGGCAAGGTACTGGCCCATCTGGACAACGTGGAAATTTGCGGTTTTGACATCCTGCTGGCGGATCTGGTGAAACAGAAAAAAGCCAATGGGGTGTTGCGGGGCCTGCGGGCCGTATCTGACTTTGAGTACGAATTTCAGCTGGCCAACATGAACCGGGCACTGATGCCGGATATGGAAAGCTTGTTTTTAACACCCGCCGAGCACCTGTCTTACATCTCCTCATCGCTGGTGCGTGAAATTGCGTCGCTGGGTGGCGATGTCTCCAAATTTGTTCCTCCCATTGTCGCTCAGGACCTGAAAGACAAATTCGGCAAGTAAAATCCGTGCCTCCAGCAGGCTGCTACTGCCCCCCCTTCAAGCAGGGCAATGGCAGGCCATTGCCTGCAGCAAGCCTGTCTGGCCGTAGTCGCCGGCCTGGCACTGGCACCACCGGTGCTGGTATTTAGCATCACCGGCCTGGCAGCAGTACCCCTGCACCGCGCTGCCATCTGGTGCCTTAAGTCAGCAGCGGATGGCAGCGGGTGTCGAATTACTCGCTGGTAACCCGGTAACCTGGACGGGTACACCCCAAACAGCGGAAGAATGTGGTCTCGGCCGGACCAACCACCAGCGTGTCCGCCGCCTGCATCGCATTGCCCGCAGCCGCCGAGAAAGGTAAAGACACCAGCCACACCGCAGAGCCCACAACCGTGGTTGCCAGCATCACTGGGCGCACAATGACCAGGTCTCCCATCATGGCGAGTGCGGTCGGCTCTTCCTCAACCGTATTGATGCCTGCGGCCATGCTCAGGGGGCTAACGGCCAGCACCGCAGCCAGCGCGGCGGCTTTACACCATTGGGATGTTTTCAACACAGGACACTCCTTATTCTTCATTGACTCTTAAACGGGATTGCGGGTTGGCGCCCAAACTCACGCCACGCCTTTGTTCGCCATTGTAGCCCTAGCGCTGACAGCTCGTACAGTACACAGTCGACCTTTGCCCCAACCGAACTTCCTTCAGCGGCTTCTTGCAGCCCCTGCAGGGCTGCCCCTGGCGACCGTAGACCAGCAGCTGCTGCTGAAAATAGCCCGGCTTGCCATCGCCACCGACAAAGTCCTTGAGGGTCGTACCGCCCTGCTCAATGGCGCGCGCCAGCACCTGCTTGATTTCGCTCACCAGCCGCTCCATCGCCGCCCGGGAGACGGTGCCGGCCGCGCGGGTGGGGCGGATGCCGGCGGCGTGCAGGGCTTCATTGGCGTAGATATTACCCACCCCCACCACCACCTTACTGTCCATGATGAAGGCCTTGATCGCCAGCTTGCGCTTGCGCGAGCGCTGATACAGGTAATCCGCGTCGAACAGCGCTTCCAGCGGCTCTGGCCCCAGGTGCGCCAGCAGCTCGTGCTCCAGCAGAGGAGCGGATGTCCACAGCACCGCCCCGAAGCGCCGCGGGTCGTTCAGGCGCAGCACACATTGAGCGCCGAAATCGATGTCCACATGATCGTGGTAACCCGGGTCCTCACGACGTGCCACCACCCGCAAGTTCCCCGACATGCCCAAATGCACCAGCATATGGCCAGTGGCAAAGCGGAGCACCAGATACTTACCGCGACGTGTCACACCCAGCAGTTTCTGACCCACCACCTGCTCCGCCAGATTGGCAGGCACCGGCCAGCGCAACTGCGGTTGGCGCACCACCACCGCTTGCACGATTTTATTGACTACATGGGGCGCAATCCCCCGGCAGGTGGTTTCTACTTCCGGCAACTCTGGCATAAAACAACTCCGGTCAGACTGTCCCTCACCGCGACAGTCGCCACGACAGCTTCAACGACGGTTTCAACGGCGGTTTTAACGACGGTTTCAACAACAGCTTTAACAACAGCTTCAACAACACGGCCCCCCCAGACGCAAAAAGCCCGACACGAGGCCGGGCTTTTCTGAGGCAATTAAGCAGAGATTACTCTTACTTAATTTTGCCCTCTTTGTACATCACGTGCTTACGAGCAACGGGATCGTACTTTTTCATCTCCATTTTTTCAGGAGTGTTGCGCTTGTTCTTGTCGGTCGTGTAGAAGTGACCAGTACCAGCGCTGGAGTTCAAACGGATTTTATCGCGTGCACCTTTAGCCATGATTCAGTTCCTTATACCTTCTCGCCGCGTGTACGGATATCAGACAAGACACTTTCAATGCCTTTCTTGTCGATAATGCGCATACCTTTAGAGGAAACACGAAGTTTCACAAAACGCTTCTCGGACTCAACCCAAAAACGGTGAGAGTGCAGGTTTGGCAAAAAACGACGTTTGGTGTGGTTTTTTGCGTGAGATACATTGTTACCGGTTACTGGACGCTTACCAGTTACCTGACATACCTTGGACATCTTTATTGCCTCATCTTTAAACAGGTCATTGCTGCCGAACAGCAATTCATCGAATCTTTAATCAAAACGGCGACTTTTAAAGGCCTTCAAACTGGGCCGTATCCGTCGCAAGAACGCGTCGGCTGGAGCCCTGATTCAAGCAGCCAGCCTAAAAATTTTTCGGGCCAGTCACAGAGAGCGGCGTTTTATACCAGAACAGTTCAGCAATAGCAAATATTAGCTGTTTTTTTGTGCAACTTTTCTCAGGCCATTTTCGACCTTTTGCACCCGTATACCCCCCAGGCACACGGCTCAATCCACAGGGCGGCGGGGCACCACGGCAAACAGCCCTGTCCCGTGCTCCCTCTTCCTGCCCCTCTCACCTGTCCCTCTCACCTGTCCCCCATTTCATTTCAACGATCTTGGCAGGTTTCACAGCAACCCCCGCTCCGCAAACGACAGCACCTGAGCTTCGCCCACCACCATGTGATCCAGCACCCGAATGTCCACCAACCCCAAAGCCTGCTGCAGGCGCTCTGTAATGCGCTTGTCGGCCTGACTCGGCTCAGCCACCCCGGAGGGGTGGTTGTGGGCCAGAATCACCGCAGCCGCGTTGTGAGCCAGCGCCAGCTTAACCACCTCCCGAGGGTACACGCTGGCGGCATCAATGGTGCCCTGAAACAATTCGTGGTAGCCCAGCAAGCGGTGCTGATTGTCCAGCAGCAGCACGCTGAAGATTTCCCGCGGCCGGTGCCGCAACTCCGCGCGCAGATAATCTTTCACCATCTGTGGATTTTCAAACCCCGGCGCCTGTTCCATCACCGAGGACAGGTGACGGCGCCCCATTTCGAGCACCGCCTGCAACTGGCTGAACTTGGCATCCCCCAGCCCATGGGCGGCACAGAAGGACTGCCGGTCGGACTCCAGGATCTGCCGCAGGCCCCCAAAACTGGTCAGCAGATCGCGGGCCAGATCCACCGCCGATTTGCCGGCGCAGCCGGTGCGCAGGAAAATCGCCAGCAATTCGGCGTCCGACAGCGACCCGGCCCCTCGACTCAACAACTTCTCCCGCGGCCGCTCCGTGGCCGGCCAATGTCGTATGCTCATTCGTGTTTCACATCCCTGTGGTGTTGTTTACTGAGTGGTATGCCTGACGTCGCCCTAAACCCAGGTGGCGAAGCTCTCTGCCCCCTTCCCACAGCCCCACCCCGGGACCAAGCTCGCAAAAGAGGCTTTATGTGACCTTTATTTCGACCCCGGCTTCATCGCAGCCCGCAGCAATGGTATCTTAAGCGCCATTTAGCCACTCCCGCCAGCTGGAAGAAAGTATGAGTTCCTTGACCAACAAACAGATTTTGCTCGGCGTCACTGGCGGCATTGCCGCCTACAAGAGCGCAGAGCTGATTCGTCGACTGCAGGATCTGGGGGCCGATGTCCGGGTCATCATGACGCCGGCGGCGCAAGAATTCATCACCCCGCTGACCCTGCAAGCCCTGTCGGGGAACCCGGTGCACACCACCCTGCTCGACCCGGAGGCCGAAGCCGGTATGGGGCATATCGAGCTGGCCCGCTGGGCCGACCTGTTGCTGGTGGCTCCGGCCACCGCCGACTTTATTGCCCGTCTGGTCGCCGGCCAGGGTGACGATTTGCTCACCACCGTGTGCCTGGCCACCGCGGCCCCGATCTGTCTGGCACCGGCCATGAACCAGGGCATGTGGCACAGCCCGGCCACTCAGGACAACCTGGCGCAACTGGCCAATCGCAACATTCTCTGTTTTGGGCCCGCCGAAGGGTCGCAGGCCTGCGGCGATGTGGGCCCCGGACGCATGCTGGAGCCTACCGAGCTGGCCGATTTAACGGCCCGCCAGTTCAGTCGCGGCGAACTGTCCGGTAAATCCGTCGTGATTACCGCCGGCCCGACCCGTGAGGCCATCGACCCGGTGCGCTACATCAGCAATCACAGCTCCGGCAAAATGGGCTATGCCCTCGCCCAGGCCGCCATTGAGGCCGGCGCCAACGTCACCCTGATCAGCGGCCCCACCAATTTGGCGCCACCGCAACGCTGCCATTTTGTCAGCATCAACAGCGCCCAGGAAATGTACGATGCCGCCATGAGTTCGCTGTCAGACTGCGACCTGTTTATCGCCTCGGCCGCGGTCGCCGACTATCGCCCGGCCAGCGCGGCCGAGCAGAAAATCAAAAAGACCGGCCAGGACACCATGTCCATTGAACTGGTCAAGAATCCCGACATTGTCACCGCCGTTGCCGCCAGCCGTCCGCGGCCAATGACCGTGGGGTTCGCCGCGGAAACTCAGGATGTGATCAGCTATGCCCGTGACAAGCTGACCCGCAAGAAGCTCGATGTGGTGATTGCCAATGATGTGTCACAAACCGGCATTGGCTTTAACAGCGATGACAACGCCGTCACCGTCGTCTGGGCGGACCGCGAAGAAGCCCTGGCGCAGCGCAGCAAAGCCCAGCTCGGCCGGGAACTGATCCAGCGTCTGGCTGACCAGCTCAACAACTCGTAGGACGGTCTGCAGGCCGTGCCAGCGCGGTTCCCGGCACGTGACGTATTCTCTCTAACTTGAAACCCTGCCAGAACCGGCACGATAAAAGCTTGGGTCGCTCCCCGGTGTGCAGCGACTGGATAATGGTTGATCAACAATAAGGAACTCCCTGTGGTGGTAAAGAAACACAACAACAATAAAGCGGCTCTGAGCATTGAACTGCCGATGATCACCACAGCGGCCCTCGCGATTTCCCTTTGCTTGATTCTGGCCAGTGCCTGGTGGTCCTACGACACATGGGTTACCCGCGTTGAAAACACGCGCTTGCAACAACTCAGCCAGCAGCAGGCCAGCAAACACGCCGCCGGCATTGCCAGATTCATTAAAGAACAGCAGCAGCAGCTGGATTACTTTACCGAACGCCCTGCCACTGTGGATGCGCTCCAGTCTGCTGACCCGGACCTGAACACCACGCTGCTGAAAAGCCTGCAGACCGCCTACCCACAGGCGCTGTCTTTCAAATTGCTGTCGCTCGACCGCACCGATCATTTCTCGCACCTCCAAGGTTCCTCATCACCCAAGGGCGACAAACTCAGCTTTACCGAACTGGACATGATCAACCGCACCGAGAAACGGGAAGCGGTTGCACCAGAAGCACTGCGGGTCGACAAACAGTGGTACCTGCATTTTATTTCGGCGCTCATCCCCGCGGTGGCGCCACCGGCGGCTGAGGCCGCGATGACGGAAAAAAACGCGGAGGAAGAGGCGCCCGTCACCGGCACACTCTTGGCCACCCTGCCGGCGACGGAGCTGTTTAACCGCATCAAAACCTCCGACCCCGAATTGGGAAAAACCGAACTGCTGCGCCTCAACCCGGGCAGTGACACCCTTATTTTCAGCGCCAGTCAGGGCGACGCCGGGGCGACCATCAAGGTGCCGGTGAAAAACAGTCAATGGCTGGTGCAATTTACACCGTCGGCCCAGCTGGTTGCCCAGGCCAATCAAAGCCCGCTGCTGCTGATAGCCATCCACCTGAGTGTCGGTGCTGGCTGGCTGTGGCTGGCCTTCTGGCTCACGGGCAAATTCGATCCGCAGCGTCAGGGTCGTTCGACACAGGCGTCCAACAACATCACCGACCCCGCCGCCTTTGCCTACCGGGATCAGGACATTCTCGACATTCAGGTTAACGCCGACGATGAAGAGCTGCTGGGCCTGCAAGACGCCCCCCCGGCCGAAACGGTGACGTCACAACAACCGGCTGCGGACCCCGGCGGACGTGAAGCGGCTGCCCGGCCGGCAGTGTCCCGCTGCGGCTTCGCGCTGCCTGAGGAAATCTTTCGCGCTTACGATATTCGCGGCAAGGCTGGCGAACAAATTACCGTGGCACTGGCCGAGCAAGTCGGCAAGGCCGTTGCCAGTGCAGCCCTGGCGGTTGGCGAAAGCAGACTGCTGGTTGCTCGTGATGGGCGCACCCACAGCCCCGAGCTGTGTGACGCGCTGATACGGGGCGTCAAAAGTACCGGCTGTAACGTCCTTAACCTCGGCGCGGTGCCAACTCCCCTGCTGTATTTTGCGACCTGTGAACACCCTGACAGCAACAGCGGTGTGATGGTCACCGCCAGTCACAACAGCGCCGAACACAACGGCTTTAAGATGGTCATTAACGGTCACACTCTGGTAGACGACGATGTGCAGGACATTAAAGCTCGCATTCAGGATCAGGACTTTCCGCAAGGAGAGGGCAGCGAAACGGCTCAGCAGATCATGCCGGCCTACATCGACCGAATTTTGTCCGATGTGGCACTGGCGGGTGAGGTTAAGCTCGTCATTGATGCCGGCAATGCCATCACCGGGGGAGTGGCCCCCTCGCTGTTCGAGGAGTTGGGTTGCGAGGTGGTGCCCCTGTATTGCGAGCTCGATGGCAGCTTCCCCAATCACGACCCGGACCCCACCATTGTCGCTAACCTGCAGGACCTGATTCGCACCGTACAAACGACCCAGGCGGATCTGGGCGTGGCCTTTGACGGTGACGGCGATCGCCTGGTGGTGGTGACCCCCAAAGGCCAGATCCTCTGGCCCGACCGCCTGCTGATGCTGTTTGCCAAAGACATTGTGTCGCGCAACCCCGGTGCCGATGTGCTGTTCGACATCAAATGCACCCGCGAACTGAACTCCCTGGTGAGCAGTTATGGCGGCCGCCCCATCATGTGGAAAGCCGGCCACTCCCACATGAAAACCAAAATGCAGGAAACCGGTGCCCTGGTTGGCGGGGAAATGTCGGGGCATATCTTCATTAAAGATCGCTGGTACGGCTTTGACGACGGCATGTACGCCGCCGCTCGTCTACTTGAAATTATGACGCTGCGGGATCAAGATATCGATTCCCTGTTTGAGAGCTTTCCAGTACTGCCCTCCACCCCGGAACTGAAAATACCGGTTGCTGAAGAGCGCAAGTTCGCCATTGTGGAACAACTGATACAACAGGGCGATTTTCAAAACGGCAAGCCCATCACCATTGACGGCTTGCGGGTCGATTTCTCTAAAGGCTGGGGCCTGGTTCGGGCCTCGAACACGTCCGCCGCCTTAACGCTGCGCTTTGAAGCGGAAACCGAGGCTGTGCTCGCGCAACTGCAGCAATTGTTTAAACGAGAGCTGCTGAAGATCGACAGCGCTCTGGATGTGCCTTTTTAAATTTTTTATCCAGAGTGACTCTCGCCTGACAGGGCACTCTGGTTACGGAAAGACGTTCCACTATCATATTATTTTTTGCCAATAGGTTTTTCACATGTCTTTGAATCGCAATGCAGCCATCAATGTTGCCAATGTTTTAACCGAAGCCCTGCCGTACATCCAGCGCTTCACCAACCGTACCATTGTGGTGAAATTTGGCGGCAATGCCATGGTCGACGAGGCGCTGCAGAACAGCTTTGCCCGAGACATTGTGCTGATGAAACTGGTGGGCATGAACCCCATTGTGGTGCACGGTGGCGGGCCGCAAATTGGCGAACTGCTCGACAAGCTGAACATTCAGTCTGAATTTATTGACGGCATGCGCGTCACCGACAGTGCCACCATGGACGTCGTTGAAATGGTTCTCGGCGCCTCGGTCAACAAACAAATTGTCAGCCTGATCAATCGCAACGGCGGCTCCGCCGTCGGCCTGACCGGTAAAGACGGTCAATTGATTCGCGCCCGCAAACTGACGGTCAGCCGCCAAACGGCGGACATGTCTGCGCCGGAAATCATCGATATCGGTCAGGTCGGCGAAGTCGACCGCATCGATACCGGCGTGATCAACATGCTCATCAACAGTGACTTTATCCCGGTGATTGCCCCCATTGGGGTCGACAAGGAAGGGCGTTCCTACAACATCAATGCCGACCTGGTCGCCGGCAAGATTGCCGAGGTTCTGCAAGCCGAAAAATTGATGCTGCTGACCAACGTCTCCGGCCTGCTGGATAAGTCCGGCGAAGTCCTGACCGGCTTAACCACCAAACAAGTGGACAGCTTAATTGAAGACGGCACCATCTATGGCGGCATGCTGCCCAAAATTGCCTGTGCCCTCGATGCGGTGAAAGGCGGTGTCACCAGCGCTCACATTGTCGACGGGCGGGTTGACCACGCGGTTTTGCTGGAGATTTTTACCGATGAAGGCGTCGGCACGTTGATCACAAATAAGACAACATCGCTCTGATGAGAGTCCCTCGCCCCACCCCGGCGAGGGCACCAAACCGCTCCTGAAGTGGAAAAACGGGTTGTTTGTGGACGAAAACTCTTTGGCAATTTATGCGACAACGTCTAACCCGCGTGAGAATCGAATAAAAACACAGTTTTCCGCCACCAGCGTATTGATGCTGCTCCAGTAACTCGCTAGGATAAGGCTTTGCGTACTTGAGCTGCAGCCCGCTCCTACGAGCCCTGAGCGACCCCGGACTGGATCGCCACACTCGGCAGACCCTCTGGTGATCAAGGAAAGATACGTAGAGACAATCTTATTTTTGCAACGCAGATTCCCCCATTTCACCGCGAGTGATAATAAGAAAATCTGTTACTGATTGTATTCATCAAGGCCAAACACACATCCTATGAGCAAACCCAGCACGAAAGTTTCACGCCGCCAGCAAATCTTGGAATCCCTGGCTCACATGTTGGAGGTGTCTCCGGGTGCTCGTATAACTACTGCCGCCCTTGCGAAAGAAGTGGGGGTTTCCGAAGCCGCGCTCTACCGCCACTTCCCCAGCAAATCGAAAATGTTTGAGGGTCTGATCGAATTCATTGAAGAGACCATTTTCTCTCGCATCAGCCTGATCACTCAGGACGACACTTCGGCACTGACCCGTTGCAACAAGATTTTATTCCTGCTGTTGACCTTCACCGAACGCAACCCGGGCATTACCCGCATCCTCACCGGTGACGCGCTGACCGGCGAAACCGAACGCCTGAGGGCGAGAGTCGCCCAATTGTTCGATCGCCTGGAAACCCAGATCAAACAAATTCTTCGCGAAGCCGAAATCCGTGAAGGGCTGCGCCCGATTTTACCGGTTACCGCTGCTGCCAACTTGTTGATGGCCACCGCTGAGGGACGCATCGCCCAGTTCGTCCGCAGTGAATTCAAGCGCATGCCCACCGAAAGCTGGGATGAACAATGGCCGATCCTGGTGAGCGGTTTTTACCGCGAAGTTCTGCAGCCGGTCAGCTAGCACAACACGGATTATCACGCACAAAAAAAGGGCACCCTGAAGTGCCCTTTTTTTATTGCCCCGATGCCTGCAGGGCCTGACAAGCTGCGCACCTGGCGGGCTGGCGCTGCCACCCCGCCAACCGCGAACTTAACTGCGCTCGTCGCGGATCTTGGCCACCAGGTAATCGGCCACTTTCAACATTTCTGCCTGACCACCGGCCTGACGGGCACTGATGCGGTATTTGCCGTCCACCACAATTTCCGGGGTTCCGGTAATTTTGTAACTGCGGGCGCGGGCATCGGCCTGTTTCACCTGACTGGCGACGCCAAAAGAGGCATAGGCTTTCTCAAATTTGTCTTTGTCGACCCCGAAGTCGGCAAAGAAATCCGCCAGCTCATCCACATTGCCAAGACGTTTACGCTCCAGGTTCAACGCGTTAAACAGCGGCTGGTGGACCTGGTCAAACACACCCAGAGCTTTCGCCACATAAAACGCGCGGGCATGGACTTCCATCAAGGCGTTCCACATCGCTGGCGAACGTTCAAAATCCACATCGCCGGGCAGCTTCTCTGACCACTGATGCACCATGGGTTCAAATTTAAAGCAGTGACCACAACCGTACCAAAACACCTCGGTCACCTCGATTTTACTCGGATCCATGGTCCGCACCGGGGTTTCAAGAACCGTATAGTGAGTACCGGCCTGGTAGGCCGCCGGGGCCTTATCCGCAGCACAAGCCACCAGGGAAAACATCAAGGCAAAGATTGCCGCCATTACACGCATGCTATTACTCCATGAGTTATTAAGAAAAATTCCGACGTATTGCCCAACGGCCCTCGCCAACGAGCGCTGCTGCGCAACAACACGTTCATGTAAGACCATAAAAATCAATGAGGTTCCCGTTATACCATTAATTTCACACAAAAACGGAATCTCATCCCGTTTGGGGGCTTCATCGGTCAGGGTATGGTCACAGAGGCTGTCTTTTATCCACCAACCCCGCTACCTGAGGACACTGTCCCCCCGAAGACCTGCCTTCAGACAGCCCCTCCAGACCAGAGATTATCCACAAGTTTGCTGAACCGGGCTTGAATCACAGCCATAAAAAAAGCGGCCGAAGCCGCTTTTTCTCCAACCCGGTTCTAGTTCAGACCAGAAATGTAGTTGGCCAAGGCTTTGATTTCAGCATCGCTCAGGTGTTGAGCCACCTGGCGCATGGTGCTTTGATCACCATCGTTGGTACGCTCACCGGCGCGGAAGTTGCGCAGCTGCGTCTCCAGGTACTGGGCGTGCTGGCCGCTCAGACGCGGATAGCCGGCCGGTGCGTTGCCCTGGGCCCGAGGGGAGTGACAACCGGTACAGGCCGGAGTGCCCACGTCCGCTTTACCGGCACGGAAGATTTTTTCAGCCAACTCCAGACCATCAACCTCGATACCCGAGTTCACTTTGACGGTTAACGGTTGCGCACCCGCCAGCTGCAAAGGCTTGCTGTCAAAGAAAGCGGCCATATCGGCAAGATCCTGATCTGACATGGCGTCCAATAATCCAACCATTTCAGTGACCGTGCGATTACCGGCTTTAATGTCTTTCAGCTGCTTGAGCAGGTACTTCTCACCCAGGCCGGCCAGCTTGGGAAAGTTTGGCGCTGGACTGTTCCCGTCAGCACCGTGACACGCCGCGCATACGGCTACTTTGCTTTCGCCTGCGGTCGCATCACCTGCCGCCAGAGCACCTTGAGCAGCGGCGATCAAACTTACAGCAATCATGGCCTGTTTGAAGATGTTTTTCATTGGCTAATCCGTCAAATTTTTATTCATTGAACGATTGTTTGCAACGCGACTACCCTCTGCGGGGCTGTCCGAGCTACAATTGCCGCCATCACCGGCGAGCAAAAACCGCGACATTATATACTAACCGCCTGAAATCTCACTCTTTTTGCAGGGTTATCTCTTGAGTTCTACCAGCGATCGCATTATCAACCGTATAAACTACGCTAACGCAGAGTTTACCCAAAGTGCACCGTCAATTCGACAATGCCCCCCCGACACCGGGGCAGAAGTGGCCTTTGCCGGCCGCTCCAATGCCGGAAAGTCCAGCGCCATCAACGCCCTGACCAGCAACCACAAGCTGGCGCGCACCAGTAAAACACCCGGGCGGACGCAATTGATTAACTTCTTTCAGCTGACCGAAACCCAAAGGCTAGTCGATCTGCCGGGTTATGGCTACGCCAAAGTGCCCCTGAAGATGAAGCAGGAGTGGGAGCGCAATCTTTCCGAGTATTTGCGTGAACGCCAATGCCTGAAAGGCATGATTTTACTCATGGACACCCGCCACCCCATGCAGGAGTTCGACACCACGATGCTCAATTGGGCCATTGGTGCCGAAATGCCCGTGCACATTTTGCTCACCAAAGCCGACAAGTTGAAAAAGGGCCCGGCTCAGGCCACCCTGCTGGCGTTGCGCAAACAATTGAAAGAAGCCGAAGTGGACGACCTGGTCACTGTGCAGCTCTTTTCATCGTTAAAAAAGACCGGCATCGATCAACTGGTCAAGCAACTGAATCTATGGCTTGCGCTGAATGAAACCAGCGAAACTGAACAGCCTCCGGCGCCAACGTCGGAAAGTGACTCGTAAAGCCCCCCAAACGCCCTATATTCCAAATTGATATAATGCTTTATATCAATATTAGAACATTCATTAAACTTATACCCAGTGTGTCGATATCACTCAAGTTTAATGAATATTCCCCTCAAACGCCCGAATTCGATCAAAAAATAACCAAAAATAAAGGTATACCCAAATAATTCGTCGGCCTTCCCCGGCCCAACCGCTTCCCGCTTTTATTCAGCCGCTTGCGCTTCAACCTCCATATCTACTAATTTTAAGGCACGTGATCAAATGCTTTCGGCTCTCCGCCTCTCGGGGCAGCAGAGCCTGCAAGCAAAACGTTCACGACTACCTATATAACAATAAACACAAGCGATCTGCCGACAGTCATCACGGGATCGGCATCGCACCAAGAGAGGAAGTTGGTATGTACTTTCAGCCTACTAAGCTGGCACTCGCCATTAGTTTCATTGCCGCCACCCACGCCATCAGTGGCATGGCTCAGGACACCACCCAAAACAACCGCGAAATTGAAGAAGTGACGGTTTACGCCCAGAAGCGTGCCCAGTCAATTCTGGAAGTCCCCGTCTCGGTCGCCTCCTATGGCGGCGACGCCCTGGAGCAAGCTCAGGTTAGAGACCTGAGTGATTTGCAACAGGTTGCCCCCAGCCTGGTCTTCAACAGTTCCTCCGGCGCCACCCAATCGATCATGACCATTCGTGGCATTGGCACGGCCGGCCAAAACTCCGGCCTGGAACAATCCGTGGGGGTTTTCATCGACGGTGTCTACCGCGGCCGTCCGGGGTCCGCGTTGAGTGATTTTGTCGACATCGAAGCTGTCGAGGTGCTGCGTGGCCCCCAGGGTACGCTGTTTGGCCGCAACACGTCGGCCGGGGTGATCAGTGTTCGCTCCAAAAAGCCCTCTTATGAAGCCAATGGCCATGTTTCCCTCAGCGGTGGCGACTATGGCTACAAGCAGATTAAAGCCGGGGTCACCGGCCCCCTGATTGCAGACACCCTCGCCTACCGTTTATCCGCCACCTGGCAGGAGCGCGACGGCTACGTCGAAAACGCCGTCACCGGTGAAGACTACAACGACAAGAATCGCTCCACGGTACGCGGTCAGATTCTCTGGGACATCAGCGACGGCACCTCGCTGCGCGTGATGGCCGATTACACCGAGACCGATGAAGTCTGCTGTGCTCCGGTGCCGGTGTTCTATGGCCCGGCCACTCTCGGCTTGATCGCGAATCCCTCACCGTTCGGCGAGAACCTTAACATTGGCGCCCCGGTGCAAGCCTTCACCCCCGGCGAATACGTCTCTCCTGAGTTGAACTTTGCCGGTGGCTACCCGGACATCGGTGACTACAAAACCGACCGCAATGACTCCAGCCCTGGCGATGACAGCTTTATCGACGGCGGCTTCTCGGCGGAGTTCAACACCGACCTGACCGAATCCCTGAGCCTGACGGCGATTGCCGCCCACCGCTTTTTTGAAACCCAGCCCTTTGGCGACATTGACATGACCGCCGCCGACATTTGGTCGGGCGGGCGCGGACAGGACATCACCGAAAACTCCTTCGAATTGCGCCTGTCCCACACCGGTGAGCGGCTGGACTGGACCGCCGGTGCCTTTTACTTTGATCAGGACATCGACGCGGAAGGGCGTTACACCTGGGGCGAACAGGGCGCGGCCTACCTTTCCAATGTGGGCCTGGCCCGACTGCTTGGGGTTGAGTTCGTCGGCCTCGGGGACGCGGTTGGACAGATGCTGGGCACCGGCCTGGTTAACTTTGGCGCGGACGGCCTGGAAGTGAACCCCGCCATCGCTGGCACCGGTACCCACGAGGAAGTCTCCTACAATTCGGAAAGCCTGGCGTTCTTCGGCCAGGCCACCTGGAACATTACCGAAGCCTTAAGCTGGACCCTGGGTGTGCGTTACTCGGAAGAGGAAAAAGAGGCGGATTATGTCGTCGCCAGTGACGATCCCTTCTCTCAGGTGGATCTGCTGGCGATCAGCCAAAGCCTGTTCAACTCGCTGCGACCTTTGCAGGTGCACATCCCCGTGCAAGCCACCAGCGACGACTACGATGACGATGACGTCTCCGTCGCCACCAGCCTCAATTTCGAACTGTCCGACAGCCTGTCGGTCTATGGGCGCTACGCCCAGGGCTACAAAGCCGGCGGCCTGAACCTGAACGGCACCATCGGCCAAACCCCCGGTAACCCGGTCGCGAACCTGGACACCCTCCAGTTTGATCCGGAAGACACCGAGTCGTACGAAGTGGGTGTCAAATCCTTCCTGTTTGACCGCACGCTGCAGCTGAACGCGACGGTGTTCTACCAGACGGTCACTGACTTCCAGGTCAACTCCTTTGATGGTGTCGGTTTCACCTTGCAAAATGCCGGTGAAATTGAAGGCCAGGGTCTCGAAATCGACTACAGCTGGAACCCCACCGAGAACTGGATCATCAGTGGCGGCCTGGTGCTGCAGGACATCGAATACGCGGACTTTAAAACCGGTTCCACCACCATTGCCCAGCAGGAAGCTGCCGGTCTTCAGGCCCGTGCCGAAGGCGTCGTGCCACCCCAGGACCTGACCGGCGAAACGCCGAACTTTGTCTCCGATGTGACCTATGCGGGCAGCGTCACCTACCTGCACGAGCTCAACAGCGACCTGATGTTGAAACTGGGCACCAGCTACCGCTACCGTTCGGATTACACCACCGGTCAGGATAATGACAGCTTCACGGAAAATGATGACTACTGGATCTGGAACGCCAACGTCACCCTGGCGGCGATGGATGAGTCCTGGGCCATTGAACTGTGGGGCAAAAACCTCACGGACGAGGAGGTCATCAACATCGGCTTTGATACCCCGCTGCAAACCGGGTCTCTCAGTGCCTATATGGAAGCCCCCATGACCTGGGGTCTGACCGGCCGCCTCAACTTCTGAGTTACGGAGTGAACTTCTAGCATCGCGTTCAGTCACCTCACGGTGTGCTTGAGCCGGTTCTGACATCAGAGCCGGCTTTTTTTATGGCTCCGGAAAAGCCCAGCGCTTCTCAGGCGCAACGCATATCATCCGCAACGGCTGGTGTCGGTTACCCACACTCTGATCGACAGTAGCTGCTAACATCGCCATGCGGTTCGAGCCCTGCCAGACCATCATAAAGATTGCAGACAAAAAAAACCCGACAGCCTTGGGGAAACTGTCGGGTTGAAACAGCCGACGCTCTTGGGGGAAGTCGCCAGCTTGGTTGCAACGCAAAGGTGCATGCGTTGCCGTCCTGATAACTTTGAACTCCCATCCGCATGAAGGTTCCGGCTTTCGATGTAAAGATCAGTAACGGCTCACAAAAAACGCTCAACGTGGCGCGACAATTCGCGATAAAACAATAATAGACGACATGTATGCGTCGACAACGCACCGTCTTGAAAATATTGTGCTAGCGGTTACAGAACCTGAAGCAGGACGTACTGACTGTGGTGCGGCCACGCACACCAAACAAGGCGGGCACCAATGTGAAAAAAATGGATAGCGAAAGGGTAAAAAAAAGCCCCGACACTGTCGGGGCGCTTTGTAATGTCTAAAGCTGCTGGCCATCCGGCCAGTCTTAAGGAGGAGAGTAAGACACCATGAAATATCTTGTTAACTGAGACTGGCGCCAGACAGGAAAGTTCCGAAAAAATTGAGTTTTTCTCAAAAAATCAGGCAAGCCAGCAATGTCGGAGCCGCGACGGTGTTTCGTCCTGCTCACCTCCACTTCACCTGCCCCTTAAATGTCCCAGTAACCGCCAACCGCTGTTCACAAAACGCGACCGTGACCAAAAGACAGCAAAGACTCAACCGACAGACAAAAAAAAGCCCCGGACGTTGCCGAGGCGCTTTTAAAATTTAAAGCTGCTGGCCATATAACCAGTCTTAAGAGGAGAGCAAGACACCATGAAATATCTTGATAACTGAGACTGAGCTCCGCCCCAAAAGTTCCACTGCGTGTTCATTTTTTTTAAAAAAAATTCCGTATTGCTGTCAAGCCGCACCACGCCTCATTGCGGCGCTCCCCCTGCTCACACTCCTGCTCACACCCCAACTCTCACCCCAGTTCACACCGCGGACAAAAAAAAGCCCCGGTCATTCATTACCGAGGCGCTTTGAAAGTTTAAAGCAGCTGGCCAGTCGCCAGTCTTAAGAGGAGAGCAAGATACCATGAAATATCTCGCTAATTGAGACTGGCCGGTGTCCTCAAAGTTCCCGGCTAAGGAAAGTTGTCGCCGTTTTGATCGTGACGTCCCGAGGCCGGTCTCTTAGTTCAGGTCTCTTAATTCAGGCCTCTCAATTAATGCGCTTCGTCCCAATTATCGCCCACACCGGCTTCAACCAACAGCGGCACATCCAGACTCATGGCCGATTCCATGCGTGCTTTCAACCCCTCACTGACCGACTCAACCTGATCCTCTGCCACTTCCAGCACCAGTTCATCGTGGACCTGCATGATCATGCGAGCATCCACCTCCGAGCTGGCCAGCCAGCTATCCACATCGAGCATGGCCAGTTTGATAATGTCTGCCGCGGTGCCCTGCATGGGTGCGTTAATCGCGGTCCGCTCTGCCGCCTGCCGGCGCATGCCATTGCGTGAATTGATCTCGGGCAGATACAAGCGGCGACCTTTCAAGGTCTCAACGTAACCCTTTTCCGCCGCTTCAACCCGGGTTTCATCCATATAGCGCTGCACGCCCGGGTAGCGTTCAAAGTACCGGTCAATGTATTGCTGCGCTTCGTGGCGCCCCACATGCAGCTGTTTGGCCAGCCCAAAAGCGGACATGCCATAAATCAGGCCAAAGTTAATGGCTTTGGCACTGCGACGCTGTTCACTGGTGACCTGCTCAACACCCACGCCGAACACTTCCGCCGCGGTTGCCCGGTGCACATCCAGCCCCTGGGCGAACGCGCTTTGCAGCCCCGCGTCACCGGACAGGTGCGCCATGATGCGCAACTCAATTTGGGAATAATCCGCCGCCACAATTTTATAGCCCTTCGGGGCAATAAAGGCTTTGCGGATGCGCCGCCCCTCTTCCGTGCGAATGGGAATGTTCTGCAGATTGGGGTCCGAGGACGACAGTCGGCCGGTGGCGGTAACGGCCTGATGATACGAGGTGTGAACCCGACCCGTGAGCGGGTTGGCCATCTTCGGCAGCTTATCGGTGTAGGTGGACTTGAGTTTGGCCAGACCGCGGTATTCAATCAACAGTTTGGGCAGCGGGTAATCCAACGCCAGCTCCTGTAGCACTTCTTCGGCCGTGGAAGGGGCGCCCTTCGGCGTTTTCTTAATCACCGGCAGTTCCAGCTTTTCAAACAGGATACGGCCGAGCTGCTGCGTGGAGCCGAGATTAAATTCTTCCCCTGCCAGGTCGAAGGCCTGCTTCTCCAGCGCGTCGAGTCGCTCGGCGATTTCGACACTCTGCTGGCCCAACAGCTGCGAGTCGATCATCGCCCCATTGCGCTCAATACGGGAGAGGACGGACACCAGGGGCCGCTCAATCTCATTAAACACGCGGGCCAGAGTCTCGGTCGCCAGCAACTGGGGCCACAAGGTCTGATGTAACCTGAGGGTGATGTCCGCATCTTCAGCGGCGTAAGGTCCCGCCTGTTCGAGCGCGATCTGGTTGAAGGTGAGCTGCTTGGCCCCCTTGCCAGCGATGTCTTCGAAATGAATGGTTTGCACATCCAGGTGCCGCTCCGCCAGGGTGTCCATGTCGTGACGGCTGCCCGCGGAGTCCAGCACATAGGATTCCAGCATGGTGTCAAAGGCGATACCGCGCAGGTTGATGCCATGGTTTGCCAGCACACTCATGTCGTATTTGAGGTTTTGACCAACTTTCTTCTGGTCCGGGTCTTCCAGCAAAGGCTTCAAGTGTTGCCACACCCAGGTTTCCGACAGCTGCTCTGGGGCATCCAGGTAGTCGTGGCCAAAAGGCACATAGGCCGCCTTGCCCGGTTCGACGGCAAAGGACACCCCCACCACCCGGGCTTCCATGTAATTGAGGCTGGTGGTTTCTGTATCAAACGCAAACACCTCAGCCTGCCGCAACGCCTCCAGCCAGCGCAGGAAGTCAGCTTCGCTCAACACGGTCTCGTATTCGGTCTCCGTTACGGTCGCCGGGGCAGCGGGGGCAGCCTCCCCGCCGTTCGCCGGACTCACACCGGCATCATCGCCGGCCACTGGCTGACCGATTTCTTTGACCCAGGTTTTAAACTCCATGTCCTCGTACAGCGCCAGCAAGGCGGTCTGGTCGGCTTCGTCCATGAGCAGGTCTTTGGGGCCACAGTCCAGCGGTACATCCACCTTGATGGTGGCCAGTTCGTAGGACAGGTACGCAGATTCCTTGTTTTCCAGCAGCTTTTCCGGCATTTTCTTGGCGCCGCGAAACCCCAATTCACGCACCGCCTCCAGATCGCCGTAAATGGCATCCAGCCCCCCCATGTTTTGCAACAGGGCCAGCGCTGTTTTTTCACCCACCCCCGGCACACCGGGGATGTTATCGACCTTGTCCCCCATCAGTGCCAGATAATCAATGATCAGCTCGGCCGGGATACCGAACTTTTCTTTCACCCCTTCGCGATCCATTGTGGTATTGGTCATGGTGTTCACCAGCGTCACGTGCTCTGTCACCAGCTGCGCCATGTCTTTGTCGCCGGTGGAGACCACCACATCGACCCCCTGCTCCGTCGCCTGGCGCGCCAGGGTGCCAATGACATCATCCGCCTCCACCCCGTCTATGATCAGCAGCGGCAAGCCCATGGCTTTGATGATGTTGTGAATCGGCTCGATCTGGCAGCGCAAATCATCGGGCATCGGCGGGCGGTGCGCCTTGTACTCCGAATAGATGTCGTCGCGAAAGGTTTTGCCTTTGGCATCAAAAATCACTGCGACCACCGACCCGGGATAATCTTTATCCATACGCCGCAACATACTGATGACACCTTTGACCGCACCGGTCGGCTGACCTTTGGAGTTGGTGAGTGGAGGCAGGGCGTGAAAGGCGCGGTACAGGTACGAAGATCCATCCACCAGGACCAGGGGGGCTTTAGACATGCGAGATTCCATTAAGACAAGTGATCGCTTCGGTTTTGCAGAGGCGTGTATATAAAGAAGCCTATTCTAACAGCCGCCGGCGAAGAACAAACCCTATCTCTGCCGAGTACCGCTACTGCCCGCGACAACATCGCCGCCGGCCCGATGACTCGCGGCCCCAAAACCCAACACGCACGGCGGGCCACCCCATCCTTGCGGCAACCGTCCCTGCGCCATTTTGAGTCGCGGCCGCACCATTTCAGTTCAGGCTGAAACCCGTTAAAACCCAATTATCGAAGTTCAAGAATTGAAATACCCGAAAATTATTAGCAAAAACCTGCCCGGTAACACTTTTTTACACATCTCCCGCACCCCCTCATAGTGTTACCAGTCCGTTACCAGCTACTATATATGGTGTTACCTTGCTTTTTTCGAGTCAAAACAACACACCACCGATGGTTTTTTGCACTTTTAGGTTAAATAAAACTGGCGTAACCCCCGCCTCTTCGTTACAATGCGTAACACAAGGTAACAAAACAACTGATCAACAGGTTCCAAGCCCTGTTGGTCGGAATCAACCACTCTCATGGAGGACCGCACTATGAAAAAACTTGGTTTCCTGATTGCCCTAGCTCTTTGCGCCCAAGGCGCTCTGGCTAACAAGGTTGGTTCCAGCTACTCCAACGTCGCAGTACTCGTTGCAGAAACTGGCGCTAGCTCAAGCTGGGCAACAACAGAAATTGTTAATGCAGAATTGAATTCCCAGAAAATGGAAAAAACTCTGGATGAGGCCAATGAGAAACTGGCTTCAAAGATGGAAGAACGCTTCAACCTGATGCTTGAAGTCGCTGCTCAGAACTAATTTATCAACGCTGCGGTGGCTCAGCCGCAGCGGGTGTCTGCAAACACCCATTTGTCAGTAAGTTGTAAAAGTTTATTCATCGCTCTTCCCTGCGCCGGAACTCTCTCCTCCCTTATTCCCGGTGCAGGGCTCTTTTTCCCCTGCCACATCCCACACAAGCCCCTTATCTAAGACCCTTACACCAGCCTCGACCGTCAATCGACCTCGTACTCCACCGCCATTACGCCAGGTATACGCCTGTCACTCTAGCGGGGGCACTGCCGTACAACCATCAAAAGTCTTAACCAGCTCTTCGAGCAACCGATAGTAAGTGGTTACACCGTCCGACGACCCCATAATGTCGGCCCTGACCAGCTTCAGCTGCTGCCGCTGGGCAAAGCTGTTGACCCATTTTCGGGGGCTTGCGGACTCAATCAGCAAACAATCGCCCGCCGAGAGCTGTTCCCCCACCCGCCACAGTTGGCGAGCGCCAGGGCTGAGTTCCGGTATCGGGGTCAACACCAAGGGGCTGGGGTAACCGAAGTATTCCAAAAAGTGCTGATAGGCTTTATGCACAACGGCGTACTGCCTGGCTGCAGGACTCGTGTCATGACGGACCTCTGCATCGCGGTCTTCCACCGGGCGGCGACGTGATGTCAACGACAACACCCGGCGGCTTTCATCGCGTGCATTCTGCTGATACTCAGCCGCGTTAACGGGATCCAGCTCTGCCAGGCGCTTTGCCAACGCCTGCATCATGGCCGCACCGTACTCCGGGTTCAGCCAGAGGTGCTGGTCGCCATGGGAGAGATGATGGCTGGCATGATCCCCCTCACCACGGTGGTGATCACTGTTTTTCTCATTGTTGTCCTCATTGCTGTCCCCACGATGCGCATCCCCGCTTTCGCGGTCACCGTCAGATCCCGCCGGTTGCAGCCCCTGGCGGCCACTGGATGACACCAGCGAGGCCATGGACAGCTGCGGTTGCAACGCCGCAATCGAAACGAGGTAAGGCTCCAACGCTTCACCCACCCACAGTAACAGGTCCGCGCGCTCCAGCCGCTGCCGGTCAGACACTTTAAAAGCAAAATCATGCGGGGTTTGACCCGGCTGTAGCAGGTTGGTGACGTCAACATGATCCCCAACCACCGCTTTGGCCATCAGGCTCAGCGGCTGAATGGAGGTGACGATTGTTAAGCGCCTCGGAGTTAATGACTCAGGTGTTAGGGCCTCAGGGGTTAACGCCGCGGAGGCCACCGGCGCAGCCGCCCTTGCCGACCCGGCAGGTTCATAACCCGCCGGCTGCGCTTCAGCCCAGACACACACACACAAGCTCGCCGCCCATAAGCTGACGCCCAAAAGACCCCGACGTATCAAAGAAGTGTTCAAAAGTAGATCTACCCGGAAAAGATTATGTTATATAATAACATAAATTTTCAGACAGCCTTACTGGTTATCCCCATCCACTCGGGACAGCCGAACCCAGTCGGGTGCGCTCTGAGCCATCAATAAACACAACCACGGCACCCGCTATGGCCTTACCCAAATCGCCCCTGCCTACGTCCATCGCCTCGCAGCAGCACGATCACACACAGTGCATCGCCACCGCGATGACCCAGGCCCAGGAAATCTGTACCCACAATGGGGCCCGCCTGACCCGATTACGCGAGCAGGTACTGCGGCTGATCTGGCAAAGCCACAAGCCCCTGGGGGCGTACGCGCTGATGGACATGCTGGCACAAGAGTCGACCCGACGGGTCGCGCCACCCACCGTCTATCGAGCCCTGGAGTTTTTATTGGAGCAAGGCCTGATCCACCGGATTAATACCCTCAACGCCTACATTGGTTGTACCCACCCCAGTGCCCATCACGCCAACAATTTTTTGATCTGTGAACACTGCGGTGTCGCCATTGAATTTTCCACCCAATCCCTGCAAGACAACATCAACCAGACCGCCAGGGATCTGGGGTTCAGCATCAAGGCCCAATCCATTGAACTGGTGGGGTGTTGCGACCGCTGTGAGGCCAGCCGACATGACTGATGCCCTGAAACCGCCACAGTCTCTCATCCAGGCGACCGATCTGTGCCTGCAATTTGGTGAGCGGCAAATTCTCAACAACGTGTCACTGAATTTAAACGCCGGTGAAATTGTCACGCTGATTGGCCCCAACGGGGCCGGAAAAACGTCTTTGGTGAGGGTCGTTCTGGGACTGCAGGCCGCATCGCAGGGCACCCTGACCCGTCAACCCAATCTGCGCATTGGCTACATGCCGCAAAAATTGCACATTGAAGCCAGCCTGCCCCTGAGCGTAAAGCGTTTCCTGCAGCTGGCGTTAAGGCGGAAGTCCGCCGACAGCCTGCCGGTGATTCTGGAGAGCCTGCAACTCACTGGCATCGAGCACCTGATCAACAACCCCATGCACACCCTGTCCGGCGGCGAAACCCAACGGGTGTTACTGGCACGAGCCCTGCTGCGCAACCCCGACCTGCTGGTGCTGGATGAACCGGTACAAGGCGTCGACGTTGCCGGACAATCCAGGCTCTATCAATTGATTGCCGACATTCGCGATCAGCGCGGTTGCGGGGTATTGATGGTGTCACACGACTTGCACCTGGTGATGGCGGCGACCGACACCGTCATTTGCCTGAACCAGCACGTGTGCTGCCACGGCCACCCATCCAGCGTGACTGAAGATCCTGCCTACCTGGAACTGTTCGGGCAAACGACCCACAGCGGCATCGCCGTCTACACCCACCACCATGATCATCACCACGACATCCACGGTGATGTAGAGGTCAGCGACTCAGCCGCTGTCCACGAATCCGGCTGTGAACACACTCATTCACCGGCGCACAACCGCGATGACAAGGAGCACAGGCATGCCTGAGTTTATGTGGTTTGCCCTGCTCGCAGGCTGCGGCGTGGCGCTGATGACCGGCCCCCTGGGATCGTTTGCCGTCTGGCGCCGCATGGCCTATTTTGGCGATACCCTTGCCCACTCGGCACTCACCGGGGTCGCCTTTGGCCTGATCCTGTCCGTCAATGTGAACCTGGCCGTGACGGTGTTCTGTTTGTTGCTGGCCTTGTTGCTGGTGGTGCTGCAAAACAATCGCACCATCGCCACCGACACACTGTTGGGCATCTTATCCCACACCATGTTGGCACTGGGGCTGGTGGTGGTGAGTGTGTTTGCCAATGGCTGGGTCGACCTCTACGGCTTTTTGTTTGGCGATTTACTCGCCACCTCGGCCAGCGACCTGGTCAACATTGCCATTACGGCGGGCATTGTTCTGCCCCTGCTGATCTGGCTCTGGCGCCCACTGATTGCCATTACGGTGCATGAAGAGCTGGCCCAGGTGGAGGGCGTCCCCGTCGCCTGGGTGAGAACCACGTTGATGCTGATGATGGCACTGGTGATTGCCGTGGCGATGAAAGTGGTGGGGGTTTTATTGATCACGGCACTGCTGATCATTCCTGCCGCCGCCAGCCGACGGCTGGTGAAAACCCCGGAGCAGATGGCGATCTGCGCCAGCGCGATTGGCATGCTCGCCATCGCCGGTGGCCTGGCGATTTCTTTCTACTGGGACACCCCGGCCGGCCCCTCAGCCGTGCTGTGCGCCAGTGGCTTTTTTGCCCTGAGCCTGGCGAAAAAGCCGGCGCTTTAACGCCCGGCTTAGCTTTTTTAGGGCGCCAGGGTAAGCGCTGACTTTAAAAATCCGTCACTATGGATTGCAGCGTTAACTTCACCCGGGCCTGATCCATGGGTGCCTTAATAAAGCCCTGGTAATGGCCAAAGGGGTTCACAATGGCGATGTTGGCGCTGTGATCCACTGTGTACCCGTCGGCTTGGGTGACCTTCACAAACGCTATGTTCAACTGGTTGGCGAGGCGTTTGATTTCCAGAAAGTCGCCCGTCAGACCAATAAACTGCGGATCAAAATACGGCATATACTGCGCCAGTTGTGCCACGGTATCGCGGGCCGGGTCCACACTCACAAACACGAACTGGGTCTGGGCGGCAATGTCCGGTTTCAGCTGTGCTTTGACCTCGCGCATCATCGACAAGGTCGTTGGGCAGACATCCGGACAGGCGGTAAAGCCAAAAAACATCAGCGACCACTTGCCCTTCAGTTGCTCCAGCCCGAACGCCTGACCGTGTTGATCCTGCAGGGTAAAATCCTTAAAGATCCTCGCCTGTTCAAACACGTAGGTGCCATTGGCCCGCAACTCCAGTGGCGACAACACTCTGGGTGTGGTGATTTTATTCAGGAACAACGCCATCACCACCGTGATGAACACACCAATGACGATAACGGTCAGTCTGATCCCCCGTCGCTGTGTGCTCTGCACCGAAGCGGGGTTAACCGCCGGACGAATCTCATCACCCGGCACCGAGCCTTGCGCCTCTGTATCCGACATATTCGTCATCAGCACTCAATACCCCTGTCGGATCATCAGTGAATTGGCCGGCACAAAATAATGGTCCGCCAGCATGATGACAAACAGCGCCATCAGGTAAATGATCGAATATTTAAACGTGTCCATCCCCAGGCTGGCGTCGTCACTGAGCAGCAAACGCACCGCCCAGTACAAAAAACCGACCCCCAAAACCACGGCACCCAACAAATACAACCAGTTCAGCATCCCGGTGGCGTAAGGCAACAAACTGACCGCGAACAACATCACGGTGTACAACAAAATATGAATCTTGGTGTAACGCTCCCCGTGGGTCACCGGCAACATGGGGATGTCGGCATTGGCGTATTCTTCTTTGCGATGCACCGCCAGTGCCCAGAAATGCGGCGGCGTCCAGGCAAAGATAATCAACACCAGCAATAACCCGTGGCCACCAATTTCACCGGTTACCGCCGTCCAACCCAGCAATGGCGGCGCGGCACCGGCAATACCACCAATGACAATGTTCTGCGGAGTGGCGCGCTTCAAGAACAGGGTGTAGACCACCGCATACCCCAGCAGCGACGCCAGCGTCAGCCATGCCGTGACGGCGTTGATAAACAGCAACAGAATGGCCATCCCCAACACACCGGTGAGCAAAGCAAACAGACTCGCCTGGGCGGTGGTTAAACGGCCAGTGGCCACCGGACGATTAAAGGTACGCAACATTTTCTGATCGATTTGACGATCCACCAGATGATTGACCGTGGCCGCCGAACCGGCGCACAGCGCAATCCCCAGGTTTCCCAATATCAGCACATCCCAAGGCACCATGCCCGGAACCGCCAACAGCATGCCGATCACCGAGGTCAGTATCATCAAGGCAACGACTTTGGGTTTGCAGAGTTCCAGGTAATCGCGCCACTTGGCGGACTCCCGAACAACGATGGCCGCATCGACAGTCGTATTTCCCATGGTTGTTCTCTCCCGTTTCGGTTAATTGATAACAACTAATCATTCATGACAGTCAAGACATGACAGCACGCTCGGCATTGATCGTATTCGATCTGGCCGCGGCGTTATCGCGCCCCTCACAGCGACGCAACAGCTGGTAGTTCACGGTCACCAGCGTCAATAACAATAACGCTCCCACAGCGTTGTGCAGAACCGCTACGGGCAGCGGCAGGGCCGCCAGAATATTGGTCATGCCCAGCGTCACCTGAGCGATCAACACCCCTACCGTGAACAGCGCTAACCGTTTCAAACCGCGCGCTTGTGTCTGCCACAACACCGCCGACAGCAACACCACCACCAGCGTTACCACCAGCGCCCCGATACGGTGACTCAAATGAATCGCCGTACGCGCCTCATTATCCATCAGACCCCCGAGGTAATTGGGGCCCAGCGTTTGGGTAAAATTAAACCCCTGGGCAAAATCCGTGGTTGGCAGCCATTCGCCATGACAGGTGGGTAAATCAATACACGCCAGGGCGGCATAATTTGAGCTGGTCCACCCTCCCAGGGCAATCTGTAACACCACCAACACCAACCCCAGTGCCGCCAGCTTTCGCACACGTGACAGTGTTTTTGCGTTCAGCGACGCTTTAGCCAGGCCGTGATCGCGCTGGCGCAGTCTTAAAAACATCAGCCACAACAAGGCCAGCGTGGCAAACCCACCCAGTAAATGCGCCGTGACCACTTGCGGCCATAACTTGAGCGTCACGGTCCACATGCCAAACATGGCTTGTAAAACCACCAGCCCCACTGTCAACCAGGGCAACACCACAGGGATGGAACGCAGCTCCCCAGACAGCCGGTGATTGGGGTCGGTTGCGGACGATTTAAGGGCTTTGCGCCGCGCTATGGTTGCCATCATCGCCAGGGCCAGAATCACCAGACCGAGACTGCCGGCAAAGTATCGATGCACCATTTCCGGCCAGGTTTTGGTGGTGTCCACCGGCGCGTGGGGAAACAGACTTTCGGCCGATTGAATTTCTTCCGACGATTCCGGCCAGGTCATGTGCCCGTAACAGCCGGGCCAATCGGGGCAGCCCAGTCCGGCATCCACCAGGCGGGTGAAGGCTCCCAGCGCCACCACCACAAATGCCAGGGCACAGGCCAGCAAAGTCAGACGACCGCGATGACTGAGACGTTTACTCATCATGCCAACCTCCTCAGTCTTCGTAGGAATATTTCAACAAGCGTTTGATGTCATCCAGCAGATCACTGCCCTCATGGCTGGCATTATAGGTCATCATTGCAAACCCTTGCTGATCCACCACGTACAGATGCGTACCGTCCAAAGCCAGGTCCGCAGCGTTGCTCTGCTGCAAAAGCTGTTGCCACTCATCGGCATTCACATGAGCCATGACCAGGCGCGGGTGCTGCTGACGCAATTGCTGTGCAAAGTCCGCCGAATACGCAGTGTCCGTGTTCAGGTACAGTCGCTCCAACCGCACCGCTTTATCCCCCAGTCGTATATGCACCTGACGCGACAGGTAGAGATTTTCCTGGCAAGCCTTGGCACAATTGTTGTCTCCAACAATCAGCCAGCGCCATTTTTTTTTGCCCTCCAGCAAGGCCAGCGGCTGGCCATTTTCCAGGGTAATGTTGATGTCTGTGAGCGGTGTGACCGGCAACAACAAATCGCCCTTGTTGACGGTCCCGGTGGGCATCCCGACCCCGGTGCTGAACACCACATAGGCCATGACCATCGGCAGACCAATGGCTGCCAGCAACAGCCAGCTCGACCAGCGTTTGTCCTTTGGCGTAAAGGTGGAGGATGAGTTGAGATCTGTACTGGTTTCAGCGTTCATGAAAGACTGCCCCGCTTTTATTATTGTTGGAAAATATGTCACTCAAGTTGGTGTTGGCAAACAGCAACGCAATCAGCAGTGCCCCTGACATGGCAAACCACTGCAGCGCATAGCCCTGGTGTTTTGCAACACTGACATTGACATCCCGCCACATCACGGTCAAAGCAGCGGGCGAGTCGGGCTGGAGCTGCAGCGCCCAGTCAAACACTTCGCGCCCCAGTTGCTGCTCTGCCCGAGGGATATTCAGTTGCTGGATGCGGATTGGCCACTGGTCGCTCTGTTGTTCGACTTCGCGAATCATGCTGTTGGGCTCAGCCAGATTGAGCCGCCCGCGCACCGACAACAGACCTTTGGGGATCGTAACCGCCGGCAAGTGTTCCCGCAATGGCGGGGCTTCTATCCAGCCCCGGTTCACCAGCAACACCGCCCCGTGAATGTCGACAAAAGGCGCGATCACTTCGTAACCGACCTTGCCCTGGAGTACCTTGTTGTCAACCAGCCAGTAGCGGCTGGGATCGAAATGACCGGTGGTTTCGATGAACCGATAACGTAACCGGTCGATGGACTGCAGCTGAGAAAAATCTGGTGTGGGCAGCGCGGGCAAGGCCTGTTGCTGTTGAATGTCCGCTTGCAAAAGCCGTTTTTCTTCCCCCCGTTCCAATTGCCAAAACCCCAGGCGAATCAGCATTGGCAGTAAAAACAGCCCGGCAAGCAGTAACTTCCAGTTTATTCTTAGTGTTACACTGAATTTTGTTGAAGACCGGGGTTTGGCTTCCATTTTACACCTTATACATCACAGTCGCCGAGTCTATCGCTACTGTCACTGAATCATGCGTAACTCGCAACCATAAACTCAAACAGGAAATCTGATCATGTGGCTAAAAGTACTTATTGTGTTTTTATTTATCGCGGTACTCATTAGCTTAAGCAGTGCCCTGGTGTTTCTCTTAAAGGATATGGGTTCTCGCTCCAAGCGCACACTTTACGCGCTCGGTATTCGTGTCACCCTCGCCGGCCTACTGTTACTGTGTATTTTTTATGGGTTTTCCACCGGCCAGCTCGGCAGTTCAGCTCCCTGGGATAAAGGCCCCATGATAGAGCAGGGCCGCCCATAAACGTTAACGCCAACACGTCTTAAACACGAGGACTGGGATCTATCCCAGCACGTACACAAAAATAAATAAGCCAACCCACACGACGTCGACAAAGTGCCAGTACCAACTGGCCGCTTCGAAACCAAAACAATCTTCGTGCTTGAAATGACCTTTGATGACCGAACGTAAAAACATCACCAGCAACATAAAGGTGCCCAAAGTCACGTGCGCGCCGTGGAACCCGGTCAACATAAAGAAGGTGGTGCCATAAGCACCGCTCTCCAAGGTTAAGCCCATATGCAAATAGGCCTCCATGTATTCTTCTACCTGCAACACCAAAAAGATAAAACCCAGCGCGACTGTTATCCCCAGCCAAATGTTAAAGCCTTTGCGGTTGGCATTTTTCAGTGCAGAATGCGCCATGTGCACCGTCACGGAAGACGTCATCAACACCATCGTATTCCAGAACGGCAGCCAGCTCCAAATAGAGTCAACGGTGCCAAAGCTCATACTTTGTTCTGGCCCCAATACCTTGGCGGCATCGCCGTTTACCGCCATGTCCGGCGTGGTCATCAACGGCCAGGTTGCCTCAAAGCCCTGCCATAAAAATTCATTGGCAATGCCTTTGTCGCCTTCGCCCCCCAACCAGGGAATGGCAAAGTTGCGGATGTAAAACAGTGCCCCAAAAAAGGCGGCAAAAAACATCACTTCACTGAAAATAAACCAGCCCATGCCCCAGACGTAAGAACGCTTTAGCTGGTCGCTGTTCATACCCTGAAGATTTTCAGTGATGACGGCAGAAAACCACTGCCACAATACAAACGCGAAAAGCAAACCGCCACAAAATAAAATAGTGGGTCCCGTGTCGTTTCCATTGAGCCAATTAGCGGCACCAAACACGGTTAAAAACAGCCCCAGCGATGCAAAGATCGGCAGCTTACTTTGCGCTGGTACGTAATAACTTCCTTCACTTGACATGTTGCTACCCCGCCTTACGTTTTTATTGGGTGTTCTTGCGGTTAAATTCCATGACTCTCTATTTAAAAAACAAACTACAAACCAGAAACAGCTGGCTCGTTTGCAAACCTGTTCATCGCTAATGCGGTGTTCTCGACGGTGGCTGTATCCGGCTCAACAAGCGCGGACACGGCTCCTTCATCAGCGCCAAACTTGCCAGTGATATCAAACAGCGTATAGGACAAGGTGATCGTGTGCAGTTGATCGGGAATGTCCTGGTCGACAATAAACCGCAATGGCAATTCAGCACTGCTGCCAGCGGCCAACGGCTGCTGGTTAAAGCAAAAACATTCGGTTTTGTGAAAATAATCCGTGGCTTTAAAGGGCACCAAACTGGGAACCGCCTGGGCCACCATATCTCTGCTGGTCGGGTTTTGCGCGTAGTAGCGAATTTCCACTTCTTCACCCGGATGCACTTTGACACTTTGCAATACCGGCTGAAAACGCCACGGCATGTTTTCGTTGTTGGTTGCCAGAAACTGAACCGTCACCTGTCGGCTGGTGTCGACAACAATCTCGGTCGGCTGGTAACGGCCGCCGGTTTTGCCGTTCAATCCGGTGATATCACAAAACAGGTTATACAGCGGCGGCATGACGTAAATCGCAAACACAAACATGGCCACCACCACAGCCAACAATTTGAGGGTGATGATCCGCGTTGAATTTTGCGTTGAGTCCGTCATAACACCTGCCGCCACTCTTTCCGTTATTTCAGTTCTATCAACTTTTACCGTGCTTTGAGCTTTTTATCGTGCTTACAATTCTGGCGCCACGTTAAACTTTTGCAGTGCTTCCCGTTTGGCAGGCGTTGCTGCCAGTGGAGGCAGTCGATGACTACTTCACTTCCGGTGGCACAGAAAAAGTGTGGTAGGGGGCTGGAGACGGTACCGTCCACTCCAGACCCTCCGGGTTTTCCCACACTTCATCGGTGGCCTTTTTACCGCCGCGAATGGTGGCAATCACATTAAACAAAAACAGAATCTGGGCCGCACCAAACAGGAAGGCCCCCATGCTGGCGATCATGTTGAAGTCGGCAAACTGCAACGCGTAATCCGGAATGCGCCGCGGCATGCCCGCCAACCCGACAAAATGCATGGGGAAGAAGGTCAGGTTCAGGCCGATAAACGCCATCCAGAAATGGGTCTTGCCCATGGTCTCGTTGTACATGTTGCCGCACCACTTTGGCAGCCAGTAATACACCGCCGCCGTGATCGAGAAGATCGCGCCTGGCACCAGCACATAGTGAAAGTGCGCCACCACAAAGTAGGTGTCGTGGTACTGGAAATCCGCCGGCGCAATCGCCAGCATCAGCCCTGAGAAGCCGCCGATGGTAAACAGAATCACAAACGCCACCGAGAACAGCATGGGGGTTTCAAAGGTCATGGAACCGCGGAACATGGTGGTGATCCAATTGAACACCTTCACCCCCGTCGGTACCGCAATCAGCATAGTGGCGTACATAAAGAACAGCTCACCGGCCACTGGCATGCCCACGGTGAACATGTGGTGCGCCCACACAATGAAACTCAGAAACGCGATGGAGCTGGTGGCGTACACCATGGAGGCATAGCCAAACAGGGGTTTACGGGCAAAGGTCGGAATGATCTGACTTACCACGCCAAAGGCCGGCAAAATCATGATATACACTTCCGGGTGACCAAAGAACCAGAACACATGCTGGAACAACACCGGATCACCGCCACCGGCGGCATCAAAGAAACTGGTGTTGAAGTGGATGTCCATCAACATCATGGTGACCACACCCGCCAGTACCGGCATCACCGCAATCAACAGATAGGCGGTAATCAACCAGGTCCAGACAAACAGCGGCATTTTCATCAGCGTCATGCCCGGAGCGCGCATATTCAGAATGGTGGCGATGATATTAATCGCCCCCATGATCGAACTGGCCCCCATGATGTGCACCGCAAAAATAAAGAAGGTCACACTCGGCGGCGCGTAGGTGGTGGACAATGGCGCGTAGAAAGTCCAGCCGAAGTTGGGCGCCCCGCCCTCCATCAACAGCGTGGAGGCGAGCATGGCAAACGCAAACGGCAGAATCCAGAAACTCCAGTTATTCATCCGCGGCAACGCCATGTCCGGTGCGCCAATCATCATCGGGATCAGCCAGTTGGCCAGCCCCACAAAGGCCGGCATCACCGCCCCGAACACCATCACCAGGCCATGCATGGTGGTCATCTGATTAAAAAATGCCGGTTCGACAATCTGCAGACCCGGTTCAAACAATTCCGCGCGAATGACCAGCGCAAAAACGCCACCCAATAAAAACATCGCAAAACTGAACCACAGATACATGGTGCCAATATCTTTGTGGTTGGTGGTAAACAACCACCGGCTTATACCTTTCGCAGGACCGTGAGCCATTGTTTACCCTCCCTATTTGCCTTGTTTGAATTTGAGCACATCAATGGGCTGAACGGAGTCGCCCATGTTGTTGCCAAACGCGTTGCGTTGATAGGTAATGACACTGGCGATGTCCACTTCGGAAATCTGGGGACCGTAGGCCTGCATCGCGGGGTTCTTGCTGCTGCCGTGAACCACCATCTCCAGATGCGCCTGCATCGGGCCGGTAGCAATCGGGCTGCCTTTGATCGCCGGAAAGGTACCGGGAATGCCGGCACCACCAGGCTGGTGACACGCAGCACAGACCGAGTTGTAGATTTTTTCTCCCTGAGCGTAGAGCTCATCAAACTCGAAGGTTTTCTCGGTCAGCGCCTTGATGGCGGCGGCGGCTTCGCGTTTTTCGTCAAGCCATTGATCGTATTCGTCCTGCGGCAGGGCTTTGACCACGATCGGCATGAAACCGTGGTCTTTACCGCACAATTCTGCACACTGGCCGCGATAGATACCGGGCTCGTCCACGTACGCCCAGGATTCATTCACATAGCCGGGCACCGCATCGCGCTTGACCGCCAGATCCGGCACCCACCAGGCGTGAATCACATCGTTGGCGGTGATCAGAAAACGAACCTTTTTCTTCACCGGGATGACCAGCGGTTCATCCACTTCCAGCAGGTAATTGGGTCCCTTGGGGGCGCGGTTTTGAATCTGATCAAGCGGGGTATTGAGGTTACTGAAGAAACTGACCTCCTGCCCCAGATACTCGTATTTCCATTTCCACTGATAGCCGGTGATCATGATGTCCATGTCGGCTTCGTCAGTGTCGTAGATTTTCAGCAGAGAACTGGTGGCCGGAATGGCCATCACAATCAGGATCAGAAAGGGCACCACCGTCCAGAGGATTTCCAGCGTGGTACTTTCATGAAAATTGGACGCCTTGGCGCCATTGGATTTGCGGTGCACGATCATGGTGTAGAACATCACCCCAAAGACCACGACACCAATGCCGACGCACCACCAGAAAATATCCATGTGGAGGCCGTAAACATCCCGACTGACGGGAGTCACACCCTGGGTCATATTGACTCCCCAGCGCTCCACACCTTCAGCCATTTCATCAGCCAGAGCCAGGGCAGAGGATCCCAGCCCCGTCACGAGAACAAGCAGACAGGCGAACAGCCGTCTCTCTCTTATAAACATCGCCTTTCATCTCCGTGTAGCTATTGTTTTTATCTTCTACTACGAGAGCTGGTGTACGCGGTCAAATCCCAACCGCAGGCACCTGGGCATTATCGAATTGTCTTGTTTGCATCAAGGCACAGGAAAACCTTTCACACTGATACATCTAGCGCGACCTGCTTTTTTACAGCGGGGAATACCAGCAACACTGTCGACGTCCAGGAGGTACATCCAACAAAAAATGCGGCAAATTGTCGCAACTACAACGTCCTTAGGTTAGTCATAGCGGTGAACAAGAGTCAATGTTTTTATTTCGATTCGCTCTGTCCACTTTTTGTACAATTCTAATTATTTCTGTTGAATTCAGTTGCTTAGCGAAGATTTCAGTACAATACGCTGCCGCCCTCCTGACAAAGTTACGCGACATGAATTTCCGCAAGTTACCCCATAAATCGGTTCTGGCCCTGGCGTGGCCCATGATATTAAGTAATATTTCCGTGCCTTTGCTGGGGTTGGTGGACACCGCGATTCTGGGCCACTTGCCTTCCCCCGTGTACCTCAGTGCCGTCGCATTGGGTGCCAGCCTGTTATCCATTGTATTTTGGGCGATGGGTTTTCTGCGCATGGGAACCACCAGTTTAGCGGCTCGCGCACAGGGCCAGCACCGCGCCCAAAAGCAGCCCGATGAACACGCCATGGCCTCTCTGTTGGTGCGCAGTGGCGTGCTGGCGCTGGCGCTTGGGCTGCTGTTGGTGATGTTTCGCACGCCCCTCATCAACACCGCATTAACCTGGATGGAACCTTCGGCCAGCACCGAAGCCCTAGCCCGCAGTTACAGCCACATTCGCCTGCTCAGTGCCCCGTTCGTGCTGACCACCATGGTCATACTCGGCTGGTTTATCGGGCGCCAGAATACCCGCGTGCCGCTGTTGGTGATGGTCGCCACCAACCTGGTCAACGTGATTCTCGACATGGTGTTCATCTGGGGGCTGAAGCTCAACAGCGATGGCGCCGCCCTGGCCACCGTGTGCGCTGACACACTGGGATTTGTCCTCGCCGCAGGCTGTGCCTTGCGCGCAAGCCCATCCCTGATCCGGCGGTTTACACGTTACCTGTCCTGCAACCTCGACGACTACCGGGAACTGCTGTCCATCAATCGCCACTTGTTCATTCGCACCCTCTGTTTGCTGCTGACCTTCGCGTTTTTTACTGCCCAAGGGGCTCAAATGGGTGACGACATCCTCGCCGCCAACGCCATTATTTTCCAATTGCTGATGCTCACGTCCTACAGCCTCGACGGCATTGCGCACGCCTCGGAAGCGCTGGCAGGTGACGCCGTCGGAGCACAAAACCCGCAGCGACTGGAAGCGATTGTGGTCACCACCGGGTTTTGGAGTGTGTTGATCGCGATGGCCATGTCGCTCAGCTTTAGCCTGGGACAAACCCTGATTATCCCGGTATTTACCGATATTGCGGCTGTCGCGCAGATATTGTCGGAATTTTATCATTGGGTTATTGTGTTGCCCCTGGCCTGTGTCTGGGCATTTTGGCTGGACGGTATTTTTATCGGCACTGGACGCACCAAAACAATGCAAAACGCCATGCTGGGTTGTTGTGTGTTGGTGTTTTTCCCCGTTTGGTGGGCCACTCAGGCCCTGCACAATAACGGATTGTGGATAGCGTTTACCCTGTTTAATGTTGCCCGTGGCGTCAGCTTGGGCTGGTGTACGATCCAGTTCTTGTCGCACAACCGCAATCGGCTGTCGCACAACTGAAACCGACTGCCACAAAAGTGAAAATTTAAAAAACATATAACAATTTGATCTGGTGGCCGGCTTGTTTTTATTCTTTTTTAGATTATCTTTTCTTTAACACTCAATAACTTCAGGCAGGGATGCATAAGTTTTTCTACACTTCTTACACAGCGAATAAAGATGTTCATGGATATTAAAGACGTGACAACGATTCGAGAGACCATCCAGCAGGCCAAGCTGCACGAAAGCAAAACTGGCCATCTGTCCCGACTCTTGCAGGATCAAATTCCCCAACTGCACAGTTCTATTCGCCTGCCCGAAGACAACGCGGAAGCCGCGCTGATTGACTTCATTACTCGCTATATCGAGCATGTGCCGGATTTCGTGGAAGCCATTTCCCACGTGACCAGCGAGGCCCAGGTGTTTGACTACGCCGAAACGTTTTTGCGCATCGCCAAAGATTACTTTCTGCACCCACCTGAATTCATGCAAGGGCATCTGGGTATGGACGCCTTAATGGATGAAGCCTATCTCGCCCATCGTTTGATGGAAGAAGTGAATGACCGCTTTATCGCCCATTGCGGCACCCCGCTGGCGCCGATGGACATGACCCGCTCAAACTTAATCGTGCACCATCTCATTGGCGAACCCTTTGCCAACCAGCTGGATCTCGCCGTGCAATATTCGGTCGAGCTGTGCATGAGTAAAGAAAAAGTCTTTGAACAAGCCGACTTCCAGCGCTACCTGAACACGCACCGTCAATCCGGGTGGCGCAAAGAACTCGAACAGTGGCCCTGCCTGGCAAAGGACCTGGAAATCCGCCTTGATTTCAGCGATCCCAAAACCGCTGAAACGACCCCGCAGTTGCCCGAACTGGAAACGACTGACGCCTCCCTGCACCAACCCGCCGAGATCAAACCCGGCAAAGCAAAAAGAAAAAAAGTCGTGCCGCATCACTCCGGCTCGCTGCATTAGTGTTTTAACACCGTCAGCCTGTTTTCACCGGCCGAGTTAAAGGTGTAAAAAACCCGAAAAAACGCGAACGTCATCATCAATGCGACCCACAGTCCTGCTATTGGCTGGACGTGGGTGGGAATTGAATGACCTGAACTTCCGCCTGCTTTTCGTCGTCTGTTTTGTTCACCCGGGTTTCCAGCTCGCGCGCTTTCGGAGCAAAATGCATCTCATCGGAGAAGCCGCAACTGACACACTCGCGGTAATCCTGACCGTCCTTGTTGTACACGACGATCTTATCCATCTCCGAACACTTGGGGCAGACAGCCCCGGCAATAAAGCGCTTTTTCCGATCAAAAGACATAACCACTCACTCACAAATTGTATCGACGTTTCAACGACGATCACCCTTAAAAACCGGTTGAAAGATTCAACACGGGGCGATCATCGGACTTTTCTACGCTGCCGGTCTCAGCCGACTTGCCTGAATCCGTATCCTTTGCCACATAGCCAACAGCTCTCGCCGCTGCGCCAATATTGACACGTTCACTGTCAAGGCATCATCAACTACACAATGCCACTGTGGCGCAACAGGGCTTCGGTGTTGGGCTCACGTCCGCGGAAATTTTTAAACAATTCCATGGCGTCTTTGGAGCCACCCATTTCCAAAATTTCTTTCAGGAAACTCCGGCCGGTTTCAACATTAAAAATCCCCTCCTCTTCAAAGCGGGCAAAGGCATCGCTGGACAGGACTTCAGCCCATTTATAGCTGTAATAACCGGCGGCGTAGCCGCCCGCGAAGATGTGACTGAAACTGTTCTGAAAGCGGTTAAAGGCCGGCGGTATGGCCACCGCAATTTCCTTGCGAATCTCATCCAACACCACCTGTACCGGGCGGGGACTGCCAGGGTTGTAATTGCGATGCAGGCGAAAATCGAACAGCGAAAATTCAATCTGCCGCAGCATCTGCATGGCGGATTGAAAGTTTTTGGCCGCCAGCAAATTGTTCAACAAGGTTTCCGGCAGCGGCTCCCCGCTTTCAAAGTGTCCCGAAATCATCGGGATGACCGACTTTTCCCAGCACCAGTTTTCCAAAAACTGGCTGGGTAACTCCACCGCATCCCACGCCACACCATTAATACCACTCACCGCCGCGGTACTGATTTTGGTGAGCATGTGGTGCAGGCCATGGCCAAACTCGTGAAACAGGGTCACCACCTCATCGTGGGTTAACAACGCCGGTTTGTCCCCCACCGCCGGGGTAAAGTTGCAGGTCAGGTAAGCCACCGGCAACTGCAAGCCCTCAGGTCCCTGCCGACGCACCCGGCACTCGTCCATCCAGGCGCCACCGCGCTTGTTGGCACGGGCGTACATGTCCAGGTAAAACCGGGCAATCACTTCGCCGTTTTGTTCAATTTCGTAAAAGCGCGCATCCTGATGCCAAACATCCGCCGTCTGTTGGCGAATGCGGATGCCAAACAACCGCGCCACCAGCTCGAACATACCCTCCACCACGGTTTCGGCCGGAAAATACGGGCGCAATTCTTCCTGGGAAATGGCGTATTTTTGCTGTTTCAGTTTTTCACTGTAATAGGCCTGATCCCAGGCCTGAAAATCCTCCACACCGTCACGACTTTTGGCAAAGGCTTTCAGCTCGTCATAATCCACCTGGGCTGCCGGCTTACTTTTTTCCGCCAGCTCCAGCAAAAAGGCCTCCACCTGATCGCAGCTCTCTGCCATCTTGGTCGCCAGAGAACGCTCGGCGTAGTTGTCAAACCCCAGCAGCTGCGCCAACTGGTGGCGCACTGATAATATTTCATCAATCAGCGGGGCATTGTCCCACTGCCCTGCCGTCGGCCCCTGATCCGAAGCGCGGGTACCGTAAGCGGTGTAGATCTCTTCGCGCAGCTGGCGATTGTCCGCGTGCATCATGACTGCCAGGTAAGAGGGGATATCCAGCGTGATCACATACCCGGACTCGGATTTTTCGTCGGCCGCCTGCCTGGCCAGCGCCAGCGCGTTGTCGGGCAATCCCGCCAGCTCTTCGGCACTCTCCAGGCGCTTGTACCAGCCCTGAGTCGCATCGAGAACATTGTTGGAAAACCGGGTATTCAATTCTGACAGCCGTTGTTTCAAGTCACTGTAGGTTTGCTTTTCCGCCTCCGGCAGATCCACGCCGGCGAGACGAAAATCGCGCAGGGCATGCTCGACCGAGGTGCGCTGGGGCTCTGACAATTGCGCAAACTGCTCGCTGTCGGCCAGCGCCTGATAAGCCTCGCACAGGGGCTTATTCTGACCCACTTCGGTGCCGTAAGCGGTCAGTTTGGCAATGCTGCTGGTATAGGCATCACGCAAGGCATCACTGTTCATCACAGCATTGAGGTGGCCGACCGGCGACCAGGCCTTGCTCAAGCGGTCATCCTGCTCTTCCAGCGGGGTGATCAGATTCTCCCAGCAAACCCCTTGCGTCTGTGCCTGCGCAACCACCGCCGAGAGGTTTTCGCGGCACTGTTGAATCAGGCTGTCGATGGCGGGCTCGACGTGCTCCGCCTGGATGGCGGAAAACGGGGGTAATGTGGGGTTGTCTAGTAATGGATTGGTCATAGAAAGAACACTCACCTCAAAATGGATCAAACGGGCACTCGGCCAGCCCGGAGCAACCGGCGGCCCTCAGCGGTTGTGGCCGGGAGCAGGTACCAGGTAGCAAGCCTCAAGTAACAGCGCCGCGAGCCGAACAGCGGCCCGCAAACAGGGGCCCCGCAGGGAATAGTCCTATGATACACCCCTTACCCGTGATTTTGGCGGAGTTTTGACCGGACAGCGGGGGGAATTTCAGACACAGGATATGCTAAAGTCACGGATCTTTCGTCTCGGGTGCCTCAGCCGCCAGCGCCATTGCACACGCATTGAATCTGAAGCCCCCGATGCCCCTGAAGACCCCATGAGGAAAGGAGCCATCTGCATGAGCCCGCACACGCCCGCCACACCCGTTACCCCTTTTCAGCGCATGACCCCGCAACTGGGTGAACGGGTCTATATCGACCCCAGCGCCCGCATCATTGGCGATGTTCACATCGGTAGCGACAGCTCAATCTGGCCCTTTGTTGCGGCGCGCGGGGACATGCATCGCATCCAGATCGGTGCGCGCACCAGCATTCAGGACAACACCGTATTGCACATCACCCACAAGGGTCCGTTCAATGCCGAGGGCTGGCCACTGACCATCGGCGACGACGTCACGGTCGGACACAGTGCCACCCTGCACGGTTGCACCATCGGCAACCGCGTGCTGATCGGTATTGGCTCTATCGTCCTGGACGGCGCCATCATAGAAGACGAAGTGGTGATTGGCGCCGGCACCCTGGTACCACCGGGCAAGCGGTTGGAAAGTGGCTATCTCTACGTTGGCTCACCCTGTAAAAAAGCCCGCCCACTGACCGACAAGGAAAGGAGCTTTTTTACGTATTCGGCCAACAACTATGTGAAATTGAAAGATCAATATCTGGCCGGGATTGAATAACCCCGACGGCAGGTGTTACCCACGCGCCGCTGGATGCAGGACGTTCCTGAGAGCGGCGCTTGTGGTTACCGTGGCTAGTCCATTCAGCCTTATTGAAAATGCCGGGACAGGGCTTGCTGCACCCAGTGCCGGTGTTTATCCGGCTCGATACCGAGCAGTTTGTGTTTCACCAGCTCCGCATAGCGCTTGTCCTCAGTCATGATGTGCTCGATCAACCAGTGCTGCAACACACTGGCGAGCCTCTGACTCACCTCTTCACCCTGGTCAAAGCGCGCTTTGAGGCTGCCAATCAACTCGGAAAACTGCCGATGTACCAATTGATGCTCCGACAATTCCGGGTACTCTGCCTCTTCCATCAGCGCCTCTTCAAAGGCCAGGTGCGACAGGGTGTAGTCCACCAGACTGGCCAGCACCGCTTTCAAATCGGCAGTGTCTGCGTCCGTAACCTCAACAGACCCGCAAGTCCCCTGTGCCTTTAAAGAAATGTCGTAAATCTGGTTAATGTAGTCGACGATGCGCTGATGCTGATGATCAATGATATCAATGCCCAGCTCAAACTCCTTAGACCAAACAAAACGCGACATATTTCCTCCTGCCAAGTGATGGTGTGATCAACCGAATAAACGGCTCATCCAACTGCCGGATTTTGCTTTAACCCGCTTCGTCGCCTCATTCATGTTGTCTTTCACCACACCGGTATAATCACGGTCATCGTGCTTGATGTGATTCACCAACCAGGTCTTCAGCGTGTGGGTTAATTCTTCGGTCACGTCTTCCCCGGCTTTGGCGCGCTGCTGATAGCCCTGCACACGCCGGGTAAACAATGCGTGCACTTTTTTGTGCGCTTTGGTGAAGGGGTAACCGGCTTCTTCGATCAACGATTCTTCAAACTCAAAATGCGACAGGGTGTAATCAACCAGTTCATCCAGAACCACCAGCAGTTCCTTTTGACTGTGATGCTGATGGGCCAATTCCACACCGTTGATGTATTCAACAATGCGCTGGTGTTGACTGTCTATTACCGGAATACCGATTTCCAGATCCGACGACCACTGTAACGACATGAGCAGAACCTCCTTACCACTGAATGTAGGGAGATTTTACGAAAAGCCACTGGCGTCTAATTAGACATAGATCAACTAAAATTCAGAATTTCGACGGCATCCATCGAAACATTCTGATTTACAAGGAAAAGCGCTGGGGAAAAACACCAGCCACCGCCGACGCATTTTGGCGGCATTGGCTATCGGTGAACTTCACACTGGATTTTAGGAATGGATCAGTTGCGCACGCAACGACTGGATCACCGGTGCAACCTCCGGTTTCACTCTGCGCCAGAGGTAAAAAGCTTCAGCGGCCTGACCCACCAACATGCCCAAGCCGTCAGCCACCGAGGTTGCGCCGTGCGCACTGGCCCACTGCATAAAGACTGTCGGTTCGGCACCGTACATCATGTCATAACAGACCGCCTGTTCACTCAGCAGATGTTCGGGCAGAGGCGGCAGGTCACCCGACAAGCTGGCTGAGGTGCCATTAATCACCACATCAAACTGCTGGCCGGCCAGATCCGCAAAACCACAGGCCTGCACCTTGCCATAACGTTTAAACTCGCGCACTAACGTCAGGGCCTTGGCCACCGTGCGATTGGCAATCACCACCTTGGTGGGCTCTTGCTCCAGCAACGGCTGCAGTACACCGCGCACCGCACCGCCAGCGCCGAGCAGCAGTACGGTTTTGTCTTTCAATGACCAGCCCAGGTGATTGACGATGTCCGACACCATCCCCTGACCGTCGGTGTTGTCGCCCAAAATATCGCCGTTATCCAGCGCTTTTAACGTGTTCACCGCGCCCGCGTTGCGGGCGCGCTCGGTCAACCGGGTGGCAAACTGAAACGCCTCCAGCTTAAACGGTACGGTGATGTTTAAGCCACAGCCGCCCTCCGCGAAAAACGCTTTGGCCGCATCGGCAAAACCGTTCACCGGCACCAATTGTTTTTCATAATTCAGTGACTCGCCGGTTTGGTTGGCGAACTGCTGATGAATTTGCGGTGACTTTGATTGCGCGATGGGATTGCCATACACTCGGTACTGATCCATGAAACTATCCGTTAAAAAAAACAACTGCCCCTCACAACAAACGCACTGTCGATAACCCCAAAACGGGCTGGTAACGACAGCACGAGCCCTTAATCATGGGGCGGGCTGTAAAACCTTAAACCCATTCCCGCGGCTGTAAAAACACCTCGGTTAACTCGGCTTCCGCCGAGCCCGGCTCAGGCTGCCAATCGTACTCCCAGCGCACCAGGGGTGGCAGGGACATTAAAATGGATTCCGTGCGTCCTCCGGTTTGCAAACCAAACAGGGTACCGCGGTCAAACACCAGATTGAACTCCACATAACGGCCACGGCGATACAGCTGGAACTGTCGCTGCTGCTCGGTGTACTCAAGGTGCTTGCGCTTGGCGATGATCGGACAATAAGCCGGCGCGTAGCTGTCCCCAACGGAACGCATAAACGCAAAACTTTGCTCAAAGCCCAGTTCATTAAAATCATCAAAAAACAAACCGCCCACACCGCGTGGCTCGTTGCGATGCTTGAGGTAAAAATACTCATCGCACCATTTTTTGAAACGCGGGTAGATATCTTCACCGAATGGCGCACAGGCCTCTTTGGCCGTCTGATGCCAATACTGACAATCTTCGAGGTTGCCGTAATACGGGGTCAGGTCGTAGCCACCACCAAACCACCACACCGGTTCCTCGCCCTCTTTCTCGGCAATGAAAAAGCGCACATTGGCGTGGCTGGTCGGCACCATCGGATTGCGCGGGTGAATCACCAGCGAGACGCCCATGGCCTCAAAGGAACGGCCAGCCAGCTCCGGCCGATGCTGCGTCGCGGAAGCGGGCATTTCGGTCCCATGCACATGGGAGAAGTTGACTCCGCCTTTTTCTATCACCGCGCCGTCGACCAAAACCCGCGAACGGCCACCGCCGCCGCCTTCGCGTTCCCAGCTGTCTTCCACAAAGCGGCCCTCGCCATCTTCGGCTTCCAACTGACGGCAAATGCTGTCCTGCAGCGACAGCAGGTATTGTTTAACGGCTTCTTTATCCGGTTGGCTCATAATTACCTCGGTTTGTGTCTTCGGGATCCAGCCTTTGGACTGATGTTGATGCTTTCGTGGTCGGCATTTTGCCTGTTCAGCCACGGTGTCAGTTTGCGATACATCAAACAGACCCCTTTAACCCAAAAAACAATTTCAATTTACCCCCATCACCTCTTCACTGCGCCGGAGAGGGTCGGCTCTAGCTGGCGCGCACCACCTGACCGGTCACCAGGTCGCGAATCTGGGTCGGTTTGGCCTGTGCCCCCACCGCGCCCGGAGTCACCATGGCCACACTGTCACCGAAATACTGGCGGACCTTCCACTGGTGCAGGGCCGGAGACTTGCCCTGGGGGTTGGCCGAGGTGGACACAATGGGCCCGCCGAAAGCACGGCACAACCCCGCCACCAGCGGGTGCGCACTCACCCGCAACGCCACACCGCTGTACTGCCCCTTGATCCACTCGGGGATCTGGTTGTCGATATCCGGCACAATCCAGGTGTTGGGACCCGGCCAGGAAGCGCGCAGGGTCTGCTGCTGCTCCGGGGTCAGCGGACGCAGATAATCGGCAAACTGTTCCACGTCGGCGGCCACCAGAATCATGCCCTTTTCATAATCCCGTTTTTTCAGCGCCAGCAGCTTGTACACTGCCTGCTCGTCAAACGGGGAGCACCCAAGGCCCCACACCGCTTCAGTGGGGTAGGCAATAATCTCACCGCTCCACAATAAGTCGGCGGCACGTTGAATACTGGGGTGGCGGGACCAATCCATCTTTGTTGAACCTGTAGTTTCTAGTTTCTAGTTTCTAGTTTCTAGTTTCTAGTTTCTAGTTTCTAGTTTCTAGGGAATTGTGGGGCCGGGTCTCACCCTGCGCCAATGTGGGTGCGCGGCAACTTACCTTAACTCCCGTCAATGCACAACTTGTCGCAGCCCTGACACCGGTTTAACGCCATCACGCCACCCTGGCAATGAGCCTCACACCTGTTGATGATACCAGAAGCGGCTCACCCCAGGCGCACCACGTTCCCCCCCTCCTGAGAGATCAGCCCGCGCAACTCCAGCTGCATCAGGGTCGCCAGCAGCTCCGGCGTAGCCCACGACAAGCGAGCGAGCAGCTCATCAAAATCACACACATCAAACCCCAGCGCTTTCAGTAAAGCCGCCTCGGCACGGGTCAAGCCGGCCAACCGCTCTTCCGCAGCCGGTTCCCCCCCTGCCGGCAACGGTAGAGGTAGAGGAGCGTGACGAAAGTCACGGGTGACGGTATTCGAGGCCCACCCCCGCAACTCTCGAGCGATGTCCTCGGCGGTTTCCACCAGCGTGGCGCCATCGCGAATCAGGTGGTGGCAACCACGGCTGAGCGGATTGTGAATGGAGCCCGGGATGGCAAAGACTTCGCGATTTTGCTCCAGCGCGCAGCGCGCGGTGATCAACGAGCCGCTTTTCAACGCTGCCTCAACCACCACCACGCCCAGGCTCAAGCCACTGATAATGCGATTGCGTCGCGGGAAGTTGCCACTGTGCGCCGGGGTGCCCGGGGGGAATTCCGTGACCAGCACGCCACCCGCGGCGACGATGTCATCCGCCATCCCCCGGTGTCGGGCGGGGTACACTCGATCAATGCCGGTGCCCATCACCGCTATCGTCGCCCCACCGCCAGCCAGGGCGCCCTGATGCGCACAGGCATCAATACCCTGTGCCAGGCCACTGGTCACCCCCAGCCCCACGCTGGCCAGATAGCGGGCGAAATGCCGGGCGGTGTCTTTACCGTTGAGCGTGCCATGCCGGCTGCCGACAAAGGCAATTTGCGGCATGTTTAACGCCTCTACCGAGCCCCGCAAATAGAGTACCGGTGGCGCTTGTGAGATTACCGCCAACAGCTCCGGGTAACGCAGGTCTTCATGGGTCAGGATGGTCACCCCGCGTTCGGCCAACGCCTGGTGCCGCTCCGCAAACAGCCGCCAACTCTGGCTGTCGGTACGGTGGCGATAAAAGTCGCGCAACGGACTGTGGCTGGGTGCCGGAAAGAACGGCAACAAACTGTCCAGTGGCTGTGTCAGCAACCGCCCCAGCGGCAGGGATTGCTGGCGCAATTGCCAGTAGCGGGCCACGCCGAAACCGGGCAGCGATAACAGAAACGGAATTAACCAGCACGGGTCATCACCGGATGACGATGACCACGGGCTGAGGGGTTCAACCCCACCCTCTGTCCCTATCCCAGGCTCAGCGTCGCTCTCACCGTTGCGGTCAACATTGCGATCAATACCGGTATCCACACCGTCCCGACACCCGGTCTCTCCCTTCCCCATGACCTTATCCTTAAGAGCAATTGTTCCGTTGGTCAGGATGGTAGAGCAATTAGGCGCGGTCAGATAAAAGAAAACCCCCTCAACCGGAGCTGAGGGGGTTTATAGGGATCGTTGTTGGTACTTTTGAACGATGTTGCTGCAAAAAGCGGTCTGTTAAAGAGCGCCTTATGGGCGATGAACCTTATCCAGTACCGCCAGCGGACGATCCGCCTCCAGCACCAGTGCAAAGCTCATTTTCTCAAACGTGCGGAACACCATCAGCAAGCCGGCTTTCTCTTCCGGCAACTTGACCACATCGCCCTTAACCCGGTCACGAATGACGCCACCGTCTTTAAAAATGGCCATCACGTTGCCGATGGCAACGCCTTCGCGCTCACCGCGGTTAATGGCCACCACGTCCATGCGACCCACCTGGCTCACCCCCCCTTCCACGGCCATGATCACACCGGAAATGTCTTCAACGGGGACCGAGGGGAAGAAGGTCGAATCAATGGCTCGCTCTTCATTCGGCAACAGGCGATCGGCAATGCGGATTTCTTCCGTGGTGCGGGTCACGGCAAAAGTACCCACCTCACCCTGCTCTTTCTCCAGCTTCACCGTACCGATGTCCAGCGCCTGCAAACCCAGCAGCTCATTGGTCTCGGGGTCGATAAAACGCTGGCCCGCACGGTAAACACCGTAGGTCTTGATGCCATCGCTGAAATCGCCACGCGCGTAAAGGTCATCGCCTTCACCCACCACCAGGTGCTGCTCGGCACCGGTCAGGACATGAGGCGCCGCATCCAGCTCGGCAGAGGTCACCACCCGGCTGCGACTCAGGAAATTGTTGATGGCATCCAGAGGAATCGCCGGAATGGCCTCATCCAGAGGCGTCGCTCTCACCTTGGGCGACAGCTTCACCACACGCTTGCCGCGCTCCACGGTCAGCCGCGGCTTGCCGTCGAGGTAGATGAGGGTGATGTCATCCCCCGGATAAATCAGGTGTGGGTTTTCGATTTGTGGATTAACATGCCATATTTCTGGCCACATCCACGGATTTTGCAGAAAGGTTTCGGAGATATCCCACAATGTATCCCCCTTAACCACGGTGTAGCGGTCGGGGTGAGTGTCCTTTAAACGCACCTCATCGGCCAGTGCTGACACAGATAAGCACAGGGCAAAGAAGGCAAATACTAGTTTTTTCATAGAAACCGATCCTGTTTGTTCGGTCCGCAGGCCGTTAAACGTTATAATGGCGGTGCTAAACGTTACAATGACTTAGCGAACACTGGTGCTGGTTCCATTTGCTCAGGAAAAGACACAGTCGCTTGCGACCCCATGACTTCTCCCGAACTCTTGTTGCTATATATAGAGTATTCGACGAGCAGCCCTTGGAAATCACCAGCTCCAACACGTAAATGCTGTATGATTCATAATGTTAGCAGCGCTTGTTACCTTTTTACTAGAAGTTTGTCACAAAGGCTTATGGCTATATTAAACATTCTCGAATTTCCAGACCCTCGACTGCGTACCGAGGCCAAACCCGTCGACCAGGTGGATGATTCTATCCGTCAATTGATTGAAGATATGTTTGAAACCATGTACGACGCCCCCGGTATTGGTCTGGCTGCCACCCAGGTCAATGTGCACAAGCAGGTGGTGGTGATGGATATTTCCGAAGATGGCAACGATCCGTTGGTGTTCATCAACCCGGAAGTCACCGTACTCGACGACAGCACCCGGCCATACGATGAAGGCTGCCTGTCCGTGCCCGGTTTTTATGAAACCGTTGAGCGGCCTTCCAACATCATCGTCAAGGCGCTCGATCGCAACGGTGAACCGTTCACCCTGGAGCCGGACGGTCTGTTGGCGACCTGTATTCAGCACGAGCTGGACCACCTCAAAGGCAAACTGTTTGTCGACTACGTGTCGCCGGTAAAACGCCAGCGCATCCGTAAAAAGCTCGAAAAGGCCCATCGTCAGCAAGCCTAGCGCCTCGGGTTAGCCAAGCGAAACACAAGGGAAGGACGACTTCCCTTTTTTGTAACAAGACGCTCTTTATACACAACGAATTACCGACGGATACCCCATGCGACTGATCTTTGCCGGCACCCCAGACTTTGCCGCCCATCACCTGCAATGCCTTATCGACAGCGATCACGAGATAGTGGGCGTTTACACACAACCCGATCGCCCGGCCGGTCGCGGCAAGAAACTGGTGGCCAGCCCGGTCAAGCAACTGGCGCAACAACACGGCCTGACGGTGTTACAGCCCGTCAATTTCAAAGAGGAAGGAGCCCTCAACACCCTCACCGAGCTCAACGCCGATGTCATGGTGGTGGTGGCCTACGGCCTGCTCTTGCCGCAAGCCGTGCTGGATGCCCCGCGCTTTGGCTGCATTAATGTTCACGCTTCTTTATTACCCCGCTGGCGGGGTGCCGCCCCTATTCAGCGTGCCATTGCCGCCGGCGACCGCGAAACCGGCATCACCATCATGCAAATGGACATCGGCCTCGATACCGGTGACATGCTGATCAAGACCATCTGCCCCATCGCTGCCGATGACACCGGTGGCAGTCTGCACGACAAGCTGCTGCAGCAAGGCGGCCCGGCGTTGTTGCAGGCGTTACAGCAGATCGAACACCACACGCTGGCACCGGAAAAACAGGATGACCGCCTCGCCTGCTACGCCTCCAAATTGACGAAAGAAGAAGCCGCCATCGACTGGACCCAGCCGGCATCGGTTCTCTATGACCAGATTCGCGCCTTTAACCCCTTCCCCGTGGCCTACTTCAGTCAGGGGAAAGACCGAATTCGGGTGTGGGGCTGCGCCGTGGAGGACACCCCGGCGGCAACCAAGCACACCGCCGGCGCCATTGTGAGCGCCGACAACCAGGGCATTGTGGTCGCCTGCGGCGAAGGAGCCCTGCGCCTCACGCAGCTGCAGTTGCCGGGCAAAAAAGCCCTCTCAGTACGCGACATCCTCAATGGCCACGGCGACCGTTTTGCCGTCGGCAGCCAGCTCACGGGCAGTCAACCGTAAATGAGTGCCGAGACCAGTCAGAAAAAACCGCGCCCGGTGCGAGCCCAGGCCGCTCTCACCCTGGCGGCGGTACTGCAGCAACAGGCGTCGCTGGCAAGTCTGATGGCCCCCGCGGCGGAACGTGTGGACGACAAGGAGCAGCCGCTGTTGCAGGAGCTGTGCTTTGGTACCTGCCGCTGGCAGCCACAACTGCAATCGATCCTCAATCGCCTGCTGGAAAAGCCGCTCAAGGCCAAAGACAGTGATATCCACGCGCTCTTGCTACTGGGTTTGTACCAGCTCAAATACCTGCGGGTACCGGACCACGCCGCCATCAACACCACGGTTGCCGCCTGCAAGGCGCTGAAAAAACCCTGGGCCGAAAAGCTGGTAAACGGTGTCCTGCGGCGCTATCAACGCGAGCGGGAAGCGCTGGAAGACGCGCTAAAGAAGAGCCCCGCCTTTACCACCGCGCACCCCAACTGGTTGCGCAAACACATCGAGAACTTCTGGCCGGAACAGGCCGCGGACATCTTCGCGGCGAACAACGCCCACCCACCGTTTACCCTGCGACTGAATCTCGCTCAGCACGACCGGCCCAGCTACCAGCAAAAATTGAAGACGATTGGGCAGGACAGCCGCCTGACCCCGTTCAGCCCTTTTGGCATCACCCTCAACAGCGCCTGCGATGTGAATAAGCTGCCGGGCTTCCAGCACGGCCAGCTCAGCGTTCAGGATGAAGCGGCGCAACTGGCCGCCGGACTGCTGCAGCTGCAACCGGGCCAGCGGGTGCTGGATGCCTGCTGTGCACCCGGCGGCAAAACCGGGCACATTCTCGAGCTGGGTAGTCAATTGAGCTCGCCCCTCAGGGAAGTGGTGGCGCTCGATCTGGAGGCGCGGCGCCTGGAACGGGTAAAAGACAACCTGCAGCGCCTGCAGCAAACCGCAACAATCATCTGCTCCGATGCACTGGCGGTAGACGACTGGTGGGATGGCGACACCTTTGATCGCATCCTGCTGGACGCCCCCTGTTCGGCAACCGGGGTCATTCGTCGCCACCCGGACATCAAACTGCTGCGCAATGCCGAAGATATTGCTAAGCTTGCGGCATTGCAGCTAAAGATTTTACGCGCCATTTGGCCCACCCTGAAGCCCGGCGGCCGGCTGGTGTACGCCACCTGTTCGCTCTTGCCCACAGAGAACACTCGGGTTATTGAGCAGTTTATTGCGGCACAGCCGGATGCCGAACACGACGTTATTGACGCCCCGTGGGGAATCGCCCAAACCTGTGGCCGGCAACTGTTGCCGCAGCTCGAAGGCCACGATGGGTTTTATTATGCGTGTCTGCACAAAACGCGCCGCTGAGGGCAAGACAGGGCCGTCGTTGGGACAAGCCATGACACGACACCGGTAAGGTAAACTGGGCAGGCGCACGGATAGATAGGCGCACGGATAGACAGGTGACCTGAGAAACAGGACGGGTTCAACAGACCGTGAGGCGGGCTCGGGTCCGTCAGCCGAGATATGAACACAGTGAGCAGGTTTTAAGAAAATACGCCTGCGTGAAGCAGTCAAACAGCGTCAGCCAAATACTTAACTAAGGTCAGTGTCGGACCATGAAAATCATCATTCTCGGGGCCGGTCAGGTGGGCGGTACCCTCGCTCAAAACCTGGCTAACGAAGCCAATGATATTACGGTGGTGGATACCGACGAAGCTCGCCTGCGCGAACTGCTCGATCGCTTCGACATTGGGGTGGTCACCGGCGAAGCCTCCCACCCCACCGTGTTGATGCAGGCGGGCATCGAAGATGCCGACATGCTGATTGCCGTCACCAACAACGACGAGCTCAACATGATTGCCTGTCAGGTGGCCTACAGCCTGTTCCGCACGCCCACCAAAATTGCCCGTATCCGCGCCAACGCTTACCTCAACAAGCCCGACCTGTTCAGCCCCGATGCCATTCCCATCGACGTATTGATCAGTCCCGAGCGCCTGGTCAGTGATTACATCTTCCGTTTGATTGAACATCCGGGCGCCCTGCAGGTGCTGGACTTTGCCGATGGCAAGGTGCAGCTGGTGGCGGTAAAAGCCTATTACGGCGGCCCGCTGGTGGGTCAGGAACTGAGCTTCCTGCGTCAGCACATGCCGTCCGTCGATACCCGGGTGGCGGCCATCTACCGCCGCGATCGCGCCATCACCCCGGAAGGCTCCACCGTCATCGAAGCCGACGACGAAGTCTTCTTTATCGCCGCCAAATCGGATATCCGCGCGGTCATGAGCGAGTTGCGGCGACTGGAAACCCAGTACAAACGCATCATCATCGCCGGCGGCGGTAACATCGGCTTCCGTCTGGCACGCTCACTGGAATCGCGCTACAGCGTCAAACTGATTGAATATCACCTGGACCGCTGCCGCTATTTGTCCGAGCGACTGCACCGTGCCATCGTTCTGCACGGTAGCGCGTCCGATCAGGAATTGCTGCTGGAAGAAAACATTGAAGACACCGATGTGTTCCTGGCCCTCACCAACGACGACGAAGCCAACATCATGTCGTCCATGCTTGCCAAACGCCTGGGGGCGCGCAAAGTCATGACCCTGATCAACAACCCCGCCTACGTGGACCTGGTGCAGGGGGGGGAAATCGACATTGCCATCTCGCCACAACAAACCACCATTGGCAGCTTGCTGACCCACGTGCGCCGCGGTGACATCGTCAACGTTCACTCACTGCGTCGCGGTGCCGCCGAAGCCATTGAAGTGATTGCCCACGGCGACTCCCGCACCTCAAAGGTAGTGGGCAAGGCCATTGAAGACATCGATCTGCCCACCGGGGCCAGCATCGGTGCGATCTTGCGGGAAACCGACAAGGGCAGCGAAGTGCTCATCGCTCACGACAACATCGTGGTGGAGACCGGCGATCATGTCATCGTGTTCCTGGTGGACAAAAAGCACACCAAGGACATTGAGCAACTGTTTCAGGTTGGCTTCACCTTCTTTTAGGGCACGGCTCTTAAATAAGCTCGAGCGGTTGTCTCGGTGAAATCAATTTTCGGTATTACAGCAATTTACTTTTAAGGCGACTGGGATGTTCAACACGCAGAGTTTGGGAAGTTACATCGGCCGCACGCGCGCCCTCCCGCACGACTGCGCCTGACATCCGGCAGAACATTTATGCATTTCACCGTTATCTCTCGCATTCTCGGCATCCTTCTGATGCTGTTCAGCCTGACGCTGATACCGCCGGTGCTGGTCTCGCTGTGGTTTCACGATCACAATCAAGTGTCGTTTCTGATCGCCTTTATCATCACCTTTGCCGCCGGCATGGTGGCGTGGTTTCCCGTGCACAACGTCAAGCAGGATCTGCGCACCCGCGACGGTTTTCTGGTGACCGCGCTGTTCTGGACCGTCCTGGGGCTGTTTGGATCACTGCCCTTTATGTTCAGCAACGGCCTCAACCTCTCCTTCACCAACGCCGTGTTTGAATCCCTGTCCGGCTTGACCACCACCGGGGCGACGGTGATTACCGGGCTCGACACGCTGCCCAAATCCATTCTCTACTACCGCCAGCAACTGCAGTGGCTGGGCGGCATCGGTATTATTGTGATCGCGGTGGCGATCCTGCCCATGCTCGGCATCGGCGGCATGCAGCTCTACCGCGCCGAAACGCCGGGGCCGGTGAAAGACAGCAAACTCACACCGCGCATCACGGAAACCGCCAAGGCGCTGTTTTTGATTTATTTAAGTCTGACCGTCGTCTGTGCGCTGTCCTACTGGTTTGCCGGCATGAGCCTGTTTGACGCCATCTGCCACGCGTACGCGACAGTGGCCATTGGCGGCTTTTCCACCCATGACGCCAGCATGGGATTTTTCCAGAGCGAGACCATCCACGCCATCTGCGTGTTCTTTATGGTGGTGTCCGGCATTAACTTCGCGCTGCACTTTTACAGCTGGCAGGATCGCCGCATCAGCAATTATTTTCGCGATCCGGAGTTTCAGTTTTACATATCCGCCATCCTCGTTGGCTGCGTTCTTACCATCTTTCTGCTCTACCACTACGATGTGTTTAACTTTACCGACAGCGTCGGCCACGGCATTTTTCAGCTGGTGTCGATCTTAACCACCACCGGCTTTACCACCACCGACTTCAGCGCCTGGCCCAGTATCCTGCCGTTTATGCTGCTCTACTTCGCGTTTATGGGGGGCTGTGCCGGATCGACCGGTGGCGGCATCAAGGTGATTCGAATTCTGTTGATTTTCAAACAGGGCATCCGCGAAATTCACCGCCTGATCCACCCCAGTGCCGTCATCCCCATCAAGGTTGGCAGTACCAGTGTCTCCGACCGAGTGGTGGATGCGGTGTGGGGATTCTTCTCGGTGTATGTGTTTGCCTACTTCATGATGTTTTTGGTGCTGGTCGGTACCGGCCTGGATGTCATCACGGCTTTTTTCGCCGTCGGTGCCTGCATCAACAATCTCGGCCCGGGGTTGGGTGAAGTCGCCACGCATTACGGTGACATGAACGAAACCGCCAAGTGGGTGCTGTGTTTCGCCATGCTGCTGGGGCGACTGGAGGTGTTTACCCTGCTGGTGCTGTTCAGTCCGATGTTCTGGCGGCGCTAGAAACTAGAAACTAGAAACTAGAAACTAGAAACCAGGAAAAGCTTACAAGACAGGCTGTGCGAGATGAGCGGTCTCTCGCACGGAGGGCTCAGGCCTGTTTTTTCTTGTAGCGTTTGGGCATGCCCGCGGGCTGTTTGCGGAAGCGTTTGTACTCCCACTGGTACTGGGCGGGAATCTGGTTCACACACCGCTCGACGGTTTTGTTCAACGCCGCCAGCGCCACCGCCGGGTCGTCGGCATCAATGCCCGCTGCAGCCTCAATGAAGTGAATTTCAAACCCGCCTGGCACCCGTTCGGCGTAACCGGCGAACACCGCACACCCCAAGCGCTGGCGTAAATTGTTGACCAGGGTCATGGTCAGCGCCGGCACACCGTAAAAAGGCGCAAACTCACCACCCGCGGCATCGGGCACCTGATCGGGCAAGATACCGGTAAAGCCACCGGCTTTCAGGGCTTTCAGCAGCGCCAGTACCCCCTTGCGGTTGGTCGGCACCAAATGAGCGCCGGCCTTTTCCCGTCCGTCGCGGATGATCTGCTCCAGCTTGGCGCTGTCGGGCGGCTGATACAGAAAAGTTGCCTTGGGCAAATCCGACACATACAAACCCAGCACTTCCCAGTTCCCCAAGTGTGGTCCCAGCAGGATAACGCCCTTGCCGGCCGCCATCCCCTGCTCCAGTAGCTCGAGGTTGTGAACCTTGAGGACATGACGCTTCAGCCAGGCTTGATCTTTCAGCCAGACCGCACCGGTTTCCAGCAACATCTTGCCGGTTTCCAGCAAACTGGCCCGGGTCAACCGGCGGCGCTCTGCCTCACTCAGGTCGGGGAAACACAGGGTCAGGTTTTCCCGTGTCACCTGATACATTCGGTTGCGGCTGACATAAGCCAGCCAGCCTACCGCCGCGCCGAGACTGCGGCTCACCGGCAACGGTAACCAGGCACTGCCTTTTAACAGGGAAATCCCCAGAAACTCCTTGAAACGGTCACCCGTCGAGCGCTCATCCGGTGAGGTAGTAGAATCCGACATTGATGTGCCTGCAGCCAGTAAAAAAGTAGCGGAAGCTTACCCAATGACTCCGCCGTGAACAATACCGGAGCACTTCGGCCTGGCGTCACAGACACCCGGGGGTGCCGATCCGGGTCCGTTTCAAGCCTCTCGCTCCGCCGACATCTGGTCCACAGCGGCCCATGACCCTCAATCCCCAACCAGGAATCAGCTAAATTGGACGCATTCCTTGGTACAGCCTGCCGCTAAGGCTATAATCTCGCCCCTATTTTTACTCGTTTATCCATTTTCACCGAAATTCACCAAAGCCGGAGGGACAGACAGCCGTGTCTGAGACCAACAAGCCCGATGTCAGTACGTTTCAAGGACTGATTCTCGCACTTCAACAATACTGGGCCCGTCAGGGCTGCGTGGTTCTACAACCTCTCGATATGGAAGTGGGTGCGGGCACCTTCCATCCGGCCACCTTTCTGCGTGCCATTGGCCCGGAAACCTGGAATGCCGCTTATGTGCAGCCCTGCCGCCGTCCCACCGACGGTCGCTACGGTGAAAACCCCAACCGCCTGCAGCACTACTACCAGTACCAGGTGGTGCTGAAGCCCTCCCCCAGCAACATTCAGGATCTGTACCTGGGCTCGTTAACAGAGCTGGGGCTGGACACCCTCATCCACGACATCCGCTTTGTGGAAGACAACTGGGAGTCCCCCACCCTCGGCGCCTGGGGCCTCGGCTGGGAAGTGTGGCTCAACGGTATGGAAGTCACCCAGTTTACCTACTTCCAGCAGGTCGGCGGGCTCGAATGCTATCCCGTCACCGGTGAAATCACCTACGGTCTGGAGCGCATCGCCATGTACCTGCAGGGCGTCGACTCCATTTACGATCTGGTCTGGACCGTCGGCCCGGATGGCAACAAGGTCACCTACGGAGATGTGTTCCTGCAAAACGAAGTGGAAATGTCCCACTACAATTTTGAAGAAGCCGATGTCGACTTCCTGTTCCAGACCTTCGACACCTGCGAACGCGAAAGTCAGCGCCTGATCGACAAGAACCTGCCGCTGCCGGCCTACGAGATGGTCATGAAAGCCTCTCACGCTTTTAACCTGCTGGATGCCCGTCACGCCATTTCCGTGACTGAGCGCCAACGTTACATTCTGCGCGTGCGCACCCTGGCCCGCGCGGTGGCCCAGGCCTACTTTGATGCCCGGCTGAAACTGGGCTTCCCGCTGGCGGAAGACAACCTGAGACAACAAGTGATGCAACTGGCGGCAGAGTCTGCCAGTGAAAAAGGAGGTGTACAGTAATCATGGCTAAGGATTTTCTGGTCGAACTGGGCACCGAAGAACTGCCCCCAACCGCACTGAAAAAATTAATGCTGGCGTTCAGCCAGGGAATTGCCGACGGGCTCAAACAGCAGGACCTGGCCTTTGAGGCGATTGAACCCTATGCGGCTCCCCGCCGTCTGGCGGTCGTGGTGCGCAATCTGGAACAACAGACCCCGCAAAAAGACGTGGTCATCTGGGGACCGCCGGCGAAGATCGCTTTCGATGCCGACGGCAATCCCACCAAAGCCGCCGAGGCGTTTGCCAACAAAAACGGCATTGCGGTCAGCGCGCTAACCAGCGAAAGCGACGGCAAGGTTGAGAAGCTGGTGTTCCGCTCCCAGGCCGGTGGCGAAGCCACCACCGACCTGCTGCCCGCCATTGTCGAGCAATCCCTCAATGCCCTGCCCATTGCCAAGCGCATGCGCTGGGGAGCCAGCCGTGCAGAGTTCGTGCGCCCGGTACACTGGTTGATCATGCTGTTCGGCGATGACGTGGTCGATGCCGAAATGCTCGGTCTGCACGCCGCGCGTGAAACCCGTGGTCACCGCTTCCACTACAACCAGACTCTGCAAGTGGACAACGCCAGCGATTACCTGAAAAAGCTGCCGTCCATCGCCTACGTGATGGTGGATTACGAACAGCGCCAACAACTGATTCGCCAACAGGTCGAAGCCGAAGCCGAGAAGATCAATGGCGTTGCCGTGATCGACCAGGATCTGCTGGACGAAGTCACCGGCCTGGTCGAGTGGCCCGTGGCCCTGACCGGACGCTTTGAGGAACGCTTTCTGGCAGTGCCTTCCGAGGCGCTCATCTACTCCATGAAAGAGCACCAGAAATACTTCCCGGTGGTGGATAAAGACGGACAACTGCTGCCGCACTTTATCACGGTCTCCAACATTGAAAGTAAAGACCCCGCTCAGGTGATCGACGGTAACGAGCGGGTCATCCGTCCGCGTCTGTCCGATGCCGCTTTCTTCTTTGAAACCGACAAAAAAGTTTCCCTGAGCGAATTCCGCCAGCGCCTGAAACCCATCGTGTTCCAGGCCAAACTGGGTTCGATTTTTGACAAGACCGAGCGCATCAAGGGACTGGCTGCCAACATTGCCGCCCAGCTGGGTGCCGACGTCGACAAGGCTGCGCAAGCCGCTGAGCTGTGCAAGTCGGACCTGGTGTCCGATATGGTGGGCGAGTTCGACAAGATGCAAGGTCTGGCCGGCTACTACTACGCGGTGCACGAAGGCCTCGACGACGACGTTGCCAAGGCGCTGAAAGAACACTACCAGCCCAAGTTTGCCGGCGACGCGCTGCCGGAAACCATGACCGGCACCATTGTTGCCCTGGCAGACCGTATCGATACGCTGTGCGGTATTTTCGGCATTGGCCAGAAACCCACCGGCTCCAAAGACCCGTTTGCCCTGCGTCGCGCCAGCCTCGGTGTGCTGCGCCTGCTGGTGGAAAAACAACTGCCGCTGGACCTGAAAGCCCTGTTAAGCGCCGCCGCAGACCAACACGGCAGCAACATTGGCAAGGCCGACGAAACCGTGACCACCGCTTTCGCCTACATGGTGGAACGCTTCCGCGCCTGGTACGAAGAAGATCAGATCGCCGCCGAAGTCTTCCAGGCCGTTCAGGCCAAGCAGTTGTCCGAGCCGCTGGATATCCACAATCGGGTCCTGGCAGTCAACGCCTTCCGCGCCCTGCCGGAAGCCGAAGCACTGGCCGCCGCCAACAAGCGCGTCTCCAACATTCTCGCCAAGTCCAACGTTGAGACCGCCTCTGCGGTGGACGCCGGGCTGCTGCAAGAGCCTGCAGAAAAGGCGCTGGCGGAACTGCTGACGCAGAAATCCGACGAGGTAGCGCCGCTGTTTGCCGCCAACGACTACACCGCTACGCTGGCGGCTCTGGCCAGCCTGCGTGCGCCGGTGGATGACTTCTTCGACAACGTCATGGTGATGGCCGACGACGAGGCGCTGCGCAACAACCGTATCGCCCTGTTGAACCAGTTGCGTCAGTTGTTCCTGCAGGTTGCCGACGTGTCTCTGTTGGCGCCAAGCAAAAACTAAACCGCTAAACCGCCGTCATTGCGAGCGTAGCGCGGCAATCTCTTGCGAAGGGTTCAGGACCACGGAGATTGCCGCGTGGCCTTAAGCCCCTTACGACCATCGCAATAACAGGGATCAAAGTGAGCCAACACCCTATGCCCAAAACCAAACTGGTGATTCTCGACCGCGACGGCGTCATTAACCGTGACTCCGACGCGTTTGTGAAATCCGTGGATGAATTTATCCTCATTGATGGCAGCGCCGAAGCCATCGCGCACCTGCATCACCACGGTTTTACCGTGGTGATTGCCACCAACCAGTCCGGCATTGCCCGCGGTTACTTCAGCACCGACGACCTGGAAGCCATGCACAATAAACTGCGTGCGGCTGTGGCAAGCGCCGGCGGCGAGATCAGCGCGGTTTTTTATTGCCCCCACGGCCCCGATGATGGCTGCACTTGTCGCAAGCCCCTGCCGGGTCTGATTGAGCAAATCGAAAAAGAGTTTGAAACCAGCGCCGCCGGTGTCCCCGTGGTCGGTGACAGCCTGCGCGACCTGCAAGCCGGCACCGCCAAAGGCTGTGATCCGATTCTGGTTAAAACCGGTAAAGGGGAAAAAACCCTCAGGCAGCTAGCCGAGGCCAGCAGCCCGAACACTCAGCCTGCCGACGAGAAACTGGCCTTAGACAATTTGCCAGTGTTTGATAATCTACAGCAAGCCGCTTTCTACATCACTGAACATTACGGATAATTTATGCAGGTTGCCCGCGCCATTGCCTTTTATGCTTTTATGTCTATTACTGCAATCGTCTTTGGCGTTATCGGTATCGTCATGCCCCTGACGCCCTACCGATTCCGCAGCCGCTTTTTTATCTCTTTCAATCGGGTCATGCTGTGGGCCCTGAAACACATCTGCGGAGTGACCTGCCGGGTGCGAGGCATGGAGAACCTGCCCCAGGGGCAACCGTTTGTCATCATGGCCAAACACCAGTCCACCTGGGAAGCCATTTTCTTCCAGTGGTTTTTTCACCCCACCTCAATCATCCTCAAAAAAGAGCTGCTGAAAATTCCGTTCTTCGGCTGGGGCCTGGCCCAATGTCGCCCCATCGCCATCGACCGCAGCAACCCCAAAGAAGCTCTCAAGAAGGTGAAAACCTACGGCCAGAAACGCCTGGATGAAGGTAACAACGTGCTGGTCTTTCCCGAAGGTACCCGCACCCCGGTGGGCAAAGCCGGCAACTACGCCCGCAGCGGTGCCGACATTGCGATTAACGCCAGCGCCCCGTTGATACCGGTTGCCCACAACGCCGGCGTCTACTGGCCGATGAAAAAATGGCTGAAAAATCCGGGCACCATTGAAGTTGTCATCGGTGCTGCCATTGCCACCGAAGGGCGAACCAGCAAGGTGGTGACTGCCGAAGCAAAGGACTGGATTGAGGCGGAAGTTGCGAAGATGGCGCAGCAAAGCCCAGTCCACTAAAGCACCTTTATCCCCACCGCTGGCCTTACCGCTGACCTTATAGTCCCGCTCTCAACTTCTTTCCCGGGCCTGCCTGTTGCCCGGCATTACAGCGTTACCGTAAATGCCGGCAGGCCCCCGCCAGAAAACAACACGGATGCCGGGCGCTTCCCAAACTCAACCCAAATCAGCAGCCCCGTGGCATCAGGGGGTTTGTACAATAAGCAGTTCTGTAAACACCAGTTCACCAACCTCGTACAGCTCACCAGCGTCGTCGTCCCGCCACAATCCGACCCGGTCAAAACCCGGCGCCGCAAAAGCCGATGCTCAGTGAAAAGCTGACGAGAGCCGCTGGAAACAGGTATAGTGCAAAATCAAAGCAGGACAAATTGATGTGTGGTACATATGGATCTGATGTTGCAAATCTGGGGTGGCTCTTTTTATCTGATCAACAAGATACTGTTTTCCCTGTCCGAGTCTCAGCCCGAACCCACCAAAAAAACCTTCAGACTTTCCGCCTGGACCATCTACATTCTTGGCGTGCCCGCCTGGGTGATTGTGCTGGTGGGCCACCAGAACTGGATCGCAGCCTCGATCGAAGCGGGCGGAATTCCCGCCATGCTGCTGGGCCTGTATAACACCTACCACGACCATAAAAAGCCCCACAAACTGTTCAACAAGCTGGTCACGTTGTGTACGTACTCTTCGCTGGCCTTCGGTCTGGCCTACAGCGTCAATCTGCACGGCGGCATCACCTCGGTGTCTCAACTGTTGGAAATCGGAGTCATGCTGGGCTTTTTACTGGGCAGTTTTTACATGGCCAAGAACCATCGCAGCGGCTGGGTCTTTTTCATGCTGATGAACCTCAGCATGGCCACGTTGATGTTGTTACAGGACAAACCGATTTTGATGGCGCAGCAACTCCTGTCGCTTTGCTTTGTGGTCTATGGCTTTAAGCAGTCTCAGGCATTACAGCCCCAGAACAGTTAACCGTTACCCATCACCGGCAAGCACCTTGCCGGCCCAAACCAATGCCGTTAAATCAGCATAACACCCAACCACTGGAGTTTTTTACATGAAAAAAAGTTTACTGCCACTGATGTTAGTCTGTACCTTCTCCACCGCCGCGCTGGCTGAAAAGCCCGAGTGGGCCGGAAAAGACAAGGCTAGCGAATCCCCTCAGGCAGAACACATGCAGGCGATGGAGCATAAAGAAGCTCACGGCAAAAACGAAAAACCCAACAAGTCCGAGAAATCTGAAAAACCTGAAAAATCTGAAAAAGCCAAAAAAACCGAGAAATCCAAAAAACCCGAAGACAACGACGCTGCCAAACACATGAAAGGGAGCGACAAACAAGCGCAGGCTAAAGCCGAACAATCGCGCAATGAGCTGGGTAAAGGGTCTGAACAAGGACAACAGGCTCGGGAAGAACACAGCAAGAAATGGTGGAAATTCTGGGGCGAATAAACCCGTTACTGTCGCCAGCGTTGCGCCCATCAGGCTCTGTGAGCCGGGTGGCCGCTTTGACCCCCTGAGGCAACTGGAGCGGCATCATTTCCAATGGCGGTTGCCACTGATAACGCCCCCACACCATGTGCGTTAAACAACTGACCGTTGAACTCACAAGGAAGCGCACGACAAGTGACCACAAGACCAAGGATGTGCCCTTTTCTGATATCCCAATGCGCAGGTAGCTGAGCCTGGCTACTCGCACCGGGAACCTGACTCTGGATATCTAAACATAGATATCTGAACCCAGATACCTGAGCGACAGTGCATCAGCCCGGCTGGTGATTGTGTCGCGGGTACCCCCCAGCGCCGGTTACTGGCGATCGCGACTGTCCCGTCGACAGTACACGCGCTGTACAGCGGCATAGATTTTGCTCTGGATTGACCCGTTCGCTCAACACCCTAACCCACCCCTCCGGAGTCGTCATGAAGTATTGTCTGTTGATCCTTTTCGCCCACTGTTTAATCTCACCGGCCATGGCCAACCCGACCCGCACTGAACTGCCTGATATGGACTGGAACAACCTCACCCGCGAGCGGGTGGAGCTCAAGCTGCCGCTGTTGGTGATCAAGGGCAGCAAAGGTCTGCTGGCCTGCGCCTATCTCGATATCGAGACCTGCAATAAAACCGGTGAGGCCTGTGCCATTGTCAGCGGCGTCAAAAGCCACGATGACATGCTAAAAGCTCAGGTTAAAGCTGTCTCTGACAACGCCAAAGCCTTGGGTATTGAGGTGGGTATGAACGGCATCGATGCCGTCAACAAACTGCGATAACCAATCACCCTCGTCACGAACCAGTCCTTCGCGGGTTCACTCACGGCACCATGAACCCGCGCTTAAGCGCGGCCCCTTGTCACCAGACTTGATCTTTCCAACCCCAACGACCAAAACTCTGCCCCAAACCAAAGTGCACAAGCAAAGCGTTGCATATTAAATTAAATTGCTTACAATTTAATTTTTTACAACCTAAAATACCGTCTCTTCTCAAGCCTTTACGACCGACAAGGAGCTCCACGCCCATGATGAAAGTGATCAACACCCGTCCCTCATTCCCAGACTCGCAAGTAAACCTCACCTTGTGGGCTAAATCCGCACTGCTGTTCATCATCACTGGACTCTGCGTCATCAGTGCCAACGCAGAGTCCACGTCCCCTCAGCCCCTCAAGGTCGAGGCCAGCGATTTCCGCTGTATCCTGGACATGAACCCCGTGCGGGGGTTTTACGTGGACAACCTGATTGAAGGCAAACTGGAAGATACTCTGGCCATCGCCAGGGCCGAACAGGGGGAATACCCCCCAGGCTCGGTGGTGCAACTGGTGCCGACCGAAGTGATGGTCAAACACCCCAAAGGCTTCAATGCCGCCACCAAAGACTGGGAGTTTTTTGAGCTGAACGTCGCCAGCGATGGCAGCGAGATACACAAGCGCGGGTTTGTGGATGTGGTGAACCGCTTCGGCGGCAACTGCTTCGCCTGTCACGTGAAAGCCAAACCCGAATTCGACATGATCTGTGAAACCGGCCACGGCTGTGACCCAATCCCACTCACCGCAGCGATGCTGCAACTGCTGCAAAAAACCGATGCTCGCTGTGGTGGCCGCTATACCCCAACGCCGGAAGAAGTGGAGTTGTTAAAAAAATTAAGCGCTCGCTAGTCAGCCCTCGGCGGGAGGTGATCGTTCATCACCTCCGCAAAGGCGCGGGTCAGTGCCGCGGTGGACACGCCGATCATCATTGCCCCGTTGAGGGCCTCCAGCGGGCCCAGTAACTTGTTTTCATCCGACATGACAATATCACCGTAACCCAATGTCGCGAAATTCACCGCCGAGTGATACACCGCCACCGACAACTGCTGAAACTCCCCCAACCAGAGAAACAACATCGCCCAGGCAAACACCTGAGCGACATTGCCCACAATCAGGATGAACATCAACCCTACCGTCACCCGCATACCGGCCAGAAACGCCGAATGCAATCGCGACTGGCGACTGGCGTAAAACCGCAGTGCCTGCACCACCAACACGCCCTGTAACAGCAGGCAGACCGCCATCATTGACAGCCCTATCACGATATTTATCAACATCTCCACGTCTCCGTTATTTGTCTGCGGTATTTGCGGTTGCCTTACTCGCCGGCAAGCCGACGCCGGGAGCGACGCTTGCGCCACTGCTCCAGCGCCCACATCGCCAGCCCGGCATAGAGCGCGGCCAGCAGGAACAGCGCCATTCGCACGGCAAAAGCCTGGTAAACGTCCTTGCCGTTGGCGCTGTCCTGAACCGCTGCCCCCAACAAAATGATCGCCGTGGTTAAGGTACCCACCCAGAACGAGGGTCCAAAACGGCTGCGCAGGACACCGTAAACCCAGCTGGACAACAACAGACTCAGCAGCAGCATCCAGCCCCAGAAGAACCACAACAGCGGCGCCAGACTCAGGCAGATCCACACCCCAATGGCACAAACCCCGCCCAGGAAAGTAGAGCCGAGCATTTCCCGGTTGGCGTGACGCAGCCCCACCTCGGAGGACTCGCGCCCGAGCAGAATGCTTTTCAACGCCAGTGGTAAATAGGTAGCCGGATTCGTCAGCATCAACAAAAACGCCGGCAGCACAATCAAAGTCGCCCGCAGCGAGAGCCAATCGGAGTCCGCCAAGGTGGGTGGGACCGGCATCGGAACTGCGGTCTCATCTTCCGGAAACAAGGGATAGATTAACCACTGGCAGACCACCGCAATCACCACCCCCACCACCAGCGCCATAATCAGGGCGCTGGCCAGGGCCTGACTGACGCTGCTGGCGGCCGGAATCAGGGTAAAGCCAAAGGCCAGCAACACCGAGCTGGCCTCCTTGCCATCGGCAATCGCCATGCGGTTACTGACGAACAGCCCGGCAAAAATAATCAACAGCGCTGACAGCGGTGCAAATTGCAGCAGTGGCCCCAACAAGATGCCGACGCCCAAGCTGAGGCTCACCGCCACCACCAGAACCAATAGCTGTTTGGGGCCTGGCGGCGGTGCCGGAGTGGCCGTCAAGATCACCGCCAACAGGGGGGCCAGAAAAGGCAACCCCAACCCCATGCCGTAGGCCAGAGCAAGAGCCAGGCTGGCCACCAGCGCCAGTCGAAAACTGCGCCGTGCTGCCAACGGCAGGCGGGTCGTGTGGGTGATCATGGCAGCCCCTGTTCTCTGAATCCGGCTCCGCCAGCGTCTTTGCCTCTCAGCCGCTGGGCTAATCTCTAACCTAAGCTCTAACCTAAATTCTGACCTCTAACCCTGGCCTCAAAAGGCATACGACAGGTAACTTAACAGCCGAATATAACATTGACCCAACAGCCTGAGCAGTCCGTGCCCCTCGCTGTAGGCAATCACGGTGGCCTGCGCCCCAATCCGCAACTGGCGCAACACTTGCGGCGGCAAAGGGCCGTTAAACTCCACTTGCACCGGGAAGCGCTGGGCCTGCCGCAACCAGTCGCGATTGTTCTGCACGCTGGGCAAGCCACCGGGAGGGGGCGGATTGCCGGCACTGATGCCTACCCCAATGTTGCGTATGCGGCCCTGCAGCACTTCCCCCGGCAGTGCATCGAGCAGGATTTCCACCGGGGTTCCCGGCTGCAAGTGCCCCAGGTTGTTCTCGGTAAATTCTGCGTTGATCCACAGATCCTGCACCGCCACCAGGGTCATCACCGGGGTCCCCGTTCCGGCAAACTGCCCCACATCCGCACGCATGTCGGTAATCACACCATCGGTCTGGGCCACCACCGTGGTGTTGTCGAGATTGAGCTGCGCCATGTCGACGCCCGTTTGTGCGGTGTTCAACAGGGTATTGTCGGCGTCGTTCGCGCCCCCTTTTTGTTCAACGGCCCGCTGGATATCCGCTTGCGCCGCCGCGACATTGGCCCGCGCCTGTTCCAGGCTGGCCCGGGAGAGCTCCAGCCGGCGCTGGGAAATGGTGCCGGGGTCGTTTTCGCGCAATCGCTTAAGGCGGGTGTAATCCTGTTGTGCCTTGAGCAGTCCCGCCTCTGCGGCTCGCAGCTTGGCCTGCGACATTTTGACCGCCGCCTCACCCGCTTCGACCTGTTTGCGAGTATTGCGCAGATCCGATTCGGCCTTCTCCAGGGCAAGGGCATACTGACTCTGATCAATGGAAAACAGCCGCTGCCCGGCCTGCACCGACTCGTTATTGGTGACCCAAACGTCGGTTAATACCCCCGCCACCTTCGGTGCCACACCGATCACATACCCCTGCACCCGAGCCTGGGAGGTATAGGGCGTGAAACGGTCAGCCGTCAAATACCAGATCAGGGTCACCAGGATCAGAACCAATAGGCCCAAGCCACCTCGTTTAACCGCTTTCTCGGCCGCAACAGACTCCGCATCGTCAGCCCCGGGCGCGGCCTTCACCGCGTTGTCGTGGACCTCCTGAGAGAGCCGCTGATCGGCCGCCGAGGCCGGGTTCGCAGCTCGGTCGGTCGGCGGCCCCCCGGCTGTGTGTGAGTGCTCGCTCATGGTGTAGCTCCTGATGCTGCTGAGGGTGACGACGGCTGGGGCACGGCAGGCGTAGCGAGCGGCTCATCCAATAAGTCACCCCAATCGGTGCGCTCGTGCATGTTGTGTTTCACTGCTGCCGGGATCACCGTCTCCAGCGTCGCCGCCTGCCAGCCGCCGCCCAGAGCCTGGTAGAGACCAATGATGGCGGCCACATGATCGCCGCGATTGACGATGGCACGATCGGCCTGGGCAAAGCTCCTGGCCTGGGCATCCAACACCCGCTGGAAATCGGAATAGCCTTCGCGATAGCGCCGGCTGGCGATCTCCAGAGAACGCTCAGCCGCGGTCAGTGACTGATCCAGAATCGTTTGGCTGGCGCCGGTCTGGGCAATGCGACTGGCCGCATCGTCGATTTCCCGGGCCGCATTCAGCACACTGCTGCGATACCCTTCCAGCACCTGTTCCAGACGCGCATCCTGCACGCGCACCGCATTTTTCAGGCGGCCATAATTGAAGATGTTCCAGCTCATGGTCGGACCCAGGGCGGTGGTGGTGACATTATCGGTCAGCTCCAGACTGTTGCCCGACCAGCCAAACGTTCCGAACAGGGAGATCGACGGATACAACTCCGCTTTCGCCACACCGATTTGGGCCGACTGGGCTGCCGCCGTCCAGGCGGCGGTGCGCACATCCGGACGCCGCAACAACAGCGTCGCCGGTATCTGCTGCAAGCTCAACGGCGTCAATTCCGGCAAGCGACTGTCGACCCCCTCCAGCTCCGGCAGATCATCGGGTGCTCGCCCCAGCAAGGCACTCAGCGCATTGCGCTGTTGTTGCAAACCCAACTGTAAGGCGGGAATGGTGGCCTGAGTGGCCAGGTATTGGGATTTGGCCTGCTGCAGATCGAGCTCGGAACCCTGCCCCTGTTGAAACAACTGCTCGGTAATCTGGTAACTGCGCTGTTGCAGTGCGACGTTGTTCTGAGCGATCTCAATGCGTTGCAGAGTCGTTTTGTAACCGTAATAAAGACGCGCCACCTGAGCGGCCAGCAGCACCTGTACATCGTGCTGGTTGGTGATTGAGGCAAAGTAGGCGGCATCGGCCGATTCGATGCTGCGGAGGAAACGGCCCCAAAAATCCAGTTCCCAACCCAGATCAAAGGAGGCATTGCCGGTGTTGAACTCCCGGTCCAGACCACTGCCGTGCTGTTCATAAACATAAGCGCCGGTGGCGTTGAGCTGCTGCAACTGGGGGTATTTCAACCCGGTCGCCACACCCAGTAGCGCCCGACTCTCAAGAAGGCGCAAGCCGGCAATGCGCAGCCCCGGGTTTTCCCGGCGGGCTTTGTTCACCAGGTCCGTCAATACCCCATCATCAAAGCGCTGCCACCATTGGCTCAGGTCAGCGGCCTGAGGATCAACGCCGGCTTCACCATAAAGACTCGGTTGCCAGTCGGCCAGCCAGTTGATCTGCGGCTCGTGGTAATCGGGCCCCAAGGGCGCACAAGCGGCCAAACCCAGCGAGCACAGGACCACAGCGCTGCGGCTTGTCCTTGCCGCGGCACAGAGGCAAAAAGCCCTTGCCGATGTGAACCATAGAGCGGATAAGCACTGCACACGAATCACTCGACCGAGGGACTCTCACCCATGACCGTATCCGGGCCGGTATCCACCCAGGCCATGAAGATCTGGTAGCTCACCGCGAGAATCACCGCCCCGACAAACAAGCCAATCAAACCGCTGGTCATCATGCCGCCCAGGGCCCCCAGCAGCACCACCGGCATGGGTGCGGCCACGCCTCGCCCGAGCAATATGGGTTTGAGGATGTTATCGGCCAGGCCGGCGAGGATCAGGTACACCGTGAGCAGCACATTGGTCAGCGCGGAGCCATCACCGGCCATCCACAACCAGGCCACCACCGGGATCACAAACAGCGCCGCAGGCAGCTGCATGATCCCCAGTACCAGCACCCCCAGCGCCAACAGACCCGCCGCCGGAATGCCCGCCAACAGAAAACCGATACCCAGTAACACCGCCTGAATAAACGCAACCCCGATCACCCCCGTCGCCACCGAGCGCACCGTCGCCACCGTCAGCGTATGCATCTCGGGGCCCACTGTCGGACCACAGACACGGGTAAAGATGCGGCGGGTGCTCGCCGCCCCGGGATGGGCATAAGCCAACATAACGCCCGCGACAATAAACGCGGCGAGAAAGCCCAGCAAGGTGGTCACGACACCGCCCAGCGCCGCCGCCGTCCGCCGCGACGCGTCCCGCAATTGTTGTTGGTGTTCAGCAATAAAGGCCGTGAGATTGTTGGAGGCCGCCTCCCAGGTGGCGTGGATCTGCTCACCCACCAGCGGCCATTGGGCCACGTTCGGTCCCGGGCCACGAATGGTTAAGCTACCGTCTTCCAGTGACTGGTAAGCACTGAGCATATGATCCACAAGCGAAATACCCAGCAGCACTGTGGGCACCCCCACCAACAGCACCACCACCAATACCAGTAGCGTCGCTGCGCGCCCCTGGTGCCCGCCCAGTTTGGCCGCGAGTTTCGTGTTCAGGGGATACAGGGCGATGGCCAAAATCAACGCCCACACCATCAACCCCAGGAATGGCGAGAAAACGCGCAGGGCCAGATAAACCATGATGGCGATCAGCCCCAAACGGATCGCCGTATCGAGCACCGGGGTCGGGATCTGCTTGGGGTGGGAGGTCTTCGCGGGCTTCAGGTCATCCATCGTGGCCAATCCTTAGGTTGCATTCATTACTGATGTCGCCGGCACAGGCGCCGCTCGGAACACCCGGGCAAGGAACAGTGAAACGCTGCTCAAGATGTAATCTATGCCATTCAGTGTAGACGCAATTTGGAAAATTTTTCCAAGGCCGGGCCTCTGGCCCGCAGCCACCCCGGCCGCAAGCGGTTGCTACGGAATCGCAGTGACATAAATCCGGAACTGAAACGCCGGTGCGCGGTGGCTGGACACAACTTGCGAATGAGGGGGGACGTGAGACATCGGCTGGACGGGGGGGTGGTTTCGGCGATCGATGGGGTTGAAGGGGGTGTTTTTGACATCGGAGGTCGGGCAGCAAACACCCCAGACAACAACCGTTGCCGGCACTGCAGCGCCGGCAACGGTTGTTTCTAAACGTGGGGCTCTAACAACAGTAGCCTGTAAAAAAGCACCGCGGCAACCACACCGGGCCGGCTACCTGCGCACCAGCAGATCAGGTCAGAAGAATTTTCAGCCCGATGAGAATCAACACCACCCCGCCGAACAACTCCGCTTTGCTTTCCAGCCAGGTGCCGCTTCTGGCCCCTACATACACACCCGCGAAACTGAACAGAAAGGTCGTCACTGCAATGATCAGACACGCCAGCAAGGGCGCCACATCCATCAGGGTCAGGGCAAAGCCAGCGGCCATGGCATCGACACTGGTGGCAAACGCCAGGATCAACATTACATGGTGCGTCACCTGGGTGATGTCCTCTTCGACCCCCTCGGTGAAGGATTCATAAATCATCTTGCCACCAATGAACAACAGCAACGCAAAGGCAATCCAGGGCGCGTACTGCTCCACCCAGCCCAACACCCCTTTACCACCCAGATAGCCCAGCAGTGGCATCACGCCCTGCGCAATCCCGAAGTAAACCCCCGCCAGCCACGCCATGGAGAGCGGCGTTTCTTTTTTCTTGGACCCCAGGCCAATAGACACCGCAAACGCATCCATACTCAGGGCCACCGCCAGTAACAATACTTCGATCATCGAGATTTCTTCTTAAACATGAGTTTCCAAAACAGGGCAGCCGGAAAGCCAAATGACTTCCCCCGTCACCGAACCCTGAGCCAATAAAAAGGCGCCCATTCTACCGTATTTTCGTTCCAATACCTGCCCGTCATCACCCCAAACCGTGTCCGGCTGTATGCGCCGGACTACTTCACTGGCACAGACCTTGCTGCCTCCTGTCGTAACAACCACTGGAGGAATGATGCCTTTACGCAACGCCGTCCAACTCATCTGTTACCCCAACCGCATGGGCAGTCACCTGAAAGATCTGCATCAGGTGCTCAACCAACACTTTTCCGACGCCATCGGGGGAGTGCACATCCTGCCCTTTTTTCCCTCCAACGCTGACGGAGGCTTTTCCCCGTTATCGCACCGTGAAGTGGAGCCAACGTTCGGCAGCTGGGCCGATATTGAGGCGATCGCCGCCGATTTTGATTTGGTGTGTGATGTCACCATCAATCACATCTCCGATCAATCCGTGGAATTCCAGGACTACATCGACAAACGCGACCGGTCGGAGTACGCCGACCTGTTTGTGGACGTGGACAAGCTGGGCGACATCTCCCACGACGACCTGAGCAAAATCCACATCCGCAAGGAGAAAGAACCCTTCCGCGACGTCACTTTTGGTGATGGCTCCAGCGGCCGCGTCTGGTGTACCTTCACCGAAAACCAGATTGATCTCAATTTCGAAAACGAGATTACCTACCAGTTTATGGCGGAAAACATGCAGTTTCTCGCCGAAAAAGGGGTAAAGTTGTTTCGCTTGGACGCGTTTGGCTACACCACCAAACGCATCGGCACCAGCTGCTTTCTGGTCGAGCCCGAGGTGTATCGACTGTTGGACTGGGCCAACGAGGTCGCCCAAATGCACGGTGCCGAAATCCTGCCCGAGGTGCACGACCACCCCAGTTATCAGTACGCCATCGGGCGGCGCAACATGCACCCCTACGGTTTTGCCCTGCCACCGCTGCTGCTGTACTCGCTGCTGGACGCCAACAGCGTCTACCTGAAAAACTGGTTGCGCATGTGCCCGCGCAACATGGTCACCGTGCTCGATACCCACGACGGCATCTGTATTCCGGACGTGGAATCCATTCTGCCGGAAGAACAGGTCACGATCCTGATCGACAACATCAACACCCGCAGTGCCGATCCCATCCTGCGCCGCTCGGCGGCCAACGTGCACAGTGTTGGTGCCATCTATCAGCTGACGTGCACCTTTTACGATGCGCTGATGCGCAACGACGACGCCTACATTGCCGCCCGCGCCATTCAGTTTTTTACCCCCGGTATTCCGCAGGTTTACTACGTCGGCTTACTGGCTGGCTGTAACGATTATGAGTTAATGGACAGCACCGGCGAGTTCCGGGACATCAACCGCCACTTTTATTCCCGTGACGAAATTGACCAGGCCGTGGCGCAACCGGTGGTACATCGACTGCTGGCACTGATGCGCTTTCGCAGCCACTACCCGGCCTTTGACGGTCACTTTGAACTCAATTATTCCAGCCAGTGCAGCGTGTCCATGGCGTGGCGTCACGGCGAGTACTACTGCCATGTATTTGTGGATCTGAATTTCAAAACCGCCACCATTGACTATCTGGATGTGGATGAAAAGGTCACCAAATCCTTTCAGTGTTAAACCTGCGCACCACTCTCAACCGCAGCCCTGACGTCGACGGGTTATTGCCCGCCGGCCTTGGCCTCACGAAAACATGTGAGCTCACTCACCACACCGGGCTCATGCGGGCACTGACCCGACAGGAACTCAAGCTGCGTTAAGCGCACCAAACGGGTTAACCACAGAGCCTCGCTGTGATCGCGGACACGGCTCAAAACTCTCGATGTAACAGGAGTCTGAATCATGTTGACCCTCGTTGTCCCCATTGCCGCCTTGCTGACCGGCATCTCGCTGCTGCTGTTGGGCAGCGGCTTACTGAACACGCTGCTGGCGATTCGCGGTGGCCTGGAAGGCTACACCGACAGTGCCATGGGCATGATCATGTCCGGGTATTTTCTCGGCTTTTTTGTCGGCACCTTTCTCGCGCTGCCCCTGATTCAGCGCGTCGGACACATTCGCACCTTTGCCTGCTGTGCCGCTCTGGCCTCCAGCTCGGTGCTGCTGCACGCCCTGTTTGTCAGCCCCTTGAGCTGGCTGCTGTTGCGCGTGATGACCGGCACGGTGCTGGTGATTCTCTACACCGTGACGGAAAGCTGGCTCAACGCCCAGACCAGTGGTCCGCAGCGCGGCCGGGTCTTTGCCCTCTACATGGCCGTCAATCTGGGGGCTCTGGCCATTGCCCAGCAGCTGTTGCGCCTCGGTTCGGCCGAGGGGTTTCTGCTGTTTGCCCTGGCCGCGATTCTGATCAGCGTGAGCCTGGTGCCCATCACGCTGACGCGGATGCAGCAACCGCACGTTTCCATCGTGCCGCGCTTAAAAGTCACCGCCATCTTTCGCATTTCCCCGGTCGCCGTCGCCGGGGCGCTGCTGTCCGGCCTCGCCATGGGCGGGTTTTGGGGGCTGGGAGCGATTTATGCCAGCCGTATCGGTTTGGACAGTCATGGGGTCGCCACCTTTATGTCCTGCGCGATCCTGGGTGGCGCCCTCTTCCAGTTTCCACTGGGACGCTACTCGGATACCCACGACCGGCGCAAAGTCCTCGCCGTCGTCACCGGCCTGGCGGCGCTGGTGGCCTGCGGCCTGTGGGCAACCTCTTACGTGGGCGACTGGGTATTGATGGCCGCCGCCCTCTACGGCGGCTTTGCATTTGCCGTGTATCCGGTGTCAGTGGCGATGTTAATGGACGACCTGGAGCCCGACAATATTCTCTCGGGTGCCAGTTGCCTGCTGTTTCTGCACGGTCTTGGGGCGGCCATCGGCCCCGCTGTCGCAGGACAATTCATGTCCTGGAGCAGCCACCAGGCCCTAACGGCCTACTTTGTGGTCGTGCAGCTGGCACTGTGTCTTTTCGCGGTACAAAACTTGCAACGCAGTAAGGCAGCGCCTTCCGAACATCCGATACAATTTGTGCCCATGGTGCGAACCACACCCACGGTGCTGGAAATGCTGCCGGAAGATGAGGAAGACGCGGCTGCTCAGGTTTAATCAAGTGTCCCTGCTATTAGGGGGTTGCGGTATTAACAGCGAAAGGTTGCGTGCGCTGAGAACAAGGCCGCAACGCGCTCGGACGGTGTACCACCCGATTCCCGGCGGCATTGATACTTGCTTAAGTCTGACGCCCACGGTTGAAACGAGCCTTAAAAAAGGCTGTCGCTGATGGTCCAGAGACCATTTCTAATCGCGAGGTTTCGCGACCATAGCACGCGCATGCGGCTAGCTTTTTTAAGGCATACACACTGCCTTGATTGTCGAGGCTCCCATTATCGAGGGTCTTATCGCCAGGATATTTAAACTCCGGCGTGTCAACGTCGGAACTGCCAATAACCCCTCCCCGGGAGCGGCGACAATCACGAACAGGAGATTGTCATGCTCTTAGCCACCGATTTGGACGGAACTTTTCTGGCCGGTACAGCCGAACAACGGCTGCAGCTTTACCAGTTGATCAGTGCCCACCCAAAGATCACCCTGGCTTTTGTCACCGGCCGCGGACTCGAGTCCGTGTTGCCGCTACTGTCTGATCCTACCATTCCCCAGCCCGACTACATCATTTGCGATGTCGGTTGCACCATTGTCGAAGGCCACAACCAGCAACCCATTCAGCCAGTACAGGCACAGATTGATGCCCTCTGGCCCGGCACCCAGGTCATCGAGAGTGCGCTGGCCCACAAGCAGGGTCTGCAACGCCAGGACGTTCCCCAGGAACGCCGCTGCTCGTATTTCTGCGACGAGGGCGCCATTGACGATGAAGTTGTGTCCATTGTCGAGGACCTCGGCTGTGACCTGCTGTATTCCGCCGAGCGCTACCTGGACGTACTGCCACCCGGCATCAACAAGGGCAAAACCTTACGCGAACTGGTCACTCACCTCGGCTGGCATCCCGAACAGGTGATGGTGGCTGGCGATACCCTTAACGATCTCTCCATGTATGAGCATGGCTTCATCGGTGTCTGTGTCGGTGACTCGGAACCGGCCTTGTTGCAGGCCACTGAACACCGCACTCGGGTATTACACGCCCAAGAACCCGGCTGCGGCGGTATTCTCGAAGCCTTCCAGCATTTTGGCTTTCTCGGTCCCGCCGGACTGCAGGCAGAGATTCAGGACACCCTGCCCCCGGGCAAAGCGGATCTGGTGATCGTCTACCACCGCCTGCCCTACGAAGAAGTGTTTGAGGATGGCGAATTAAGGCGTCGCCGTCCCTCTTCCCCCAACGGCATTATCCCCACCCTGCTGGGTTTTTTTGCCGATGGTCGTCGCGGCTCGTGGGTTGCCTGGTCGACCCACGATGACAATCACGGAGAGTTCGAAACCCACACCGAAGTGGACGCCAGTAACTACCCCAATCTGCGCGCCGCGCGGGTGCGCCTGACCAAAGATGATGTCGACATTTTTTACAAACAGTTTTCCAAAGAGGCCTTCTGGCCCACGCTGCATACCTTTTGGGAGCGCGCGACCTTCCGCGAAGAGCACTGGGAAGTGTTTCTCGAAGTGAACAAGGCCTTTGCCGAGCGCACCGCCGCCGAGGCCGCTGAAAACGCCGTGGTGTGGATTCACGATTACAACTTATGGATGGTGCCCGCCTACCTGCGTGAAATCCGCCCGGACGTTACCATCGCTTTCTTCCACCACACCTACTTTCCCTCCGCCGATGTGTTCAATGTCTTGCCCTGGAGAAAAGACATTATCGGCAGCCTGCTGCAGTGCGACTACGTCGGTTTCCACATCCCGCGCCAGTCAGAAAACTTTGTCGATGTGGTACGCGGTGTAACGCCGTTTACGGTGAAAGAAAAAGTCAGCTGTGCGCCGCGCTTTCTCACCTATGGCTGTGCGGTCGGTCTGGAAGAAATGACCAAAACAATCGAAGTCAACGGTCGCAACATCAGCCTCGGCGCTCACCCGGTAGGCTTAAGCCTCGACCGCATCAAGAACGCGCTGGCGATGCCTTCAATTCAAACTCGTATGGCGCAATTGCGAGCAGAATTTGAGGGTACCAAAGTCATTTTGTCGGTGGAGCGACTCGACTTTACCAAAGGCATTCTGGAAAAACTCCAGGCCTATGAACGCCTGCTCAAGTCCCACCCCGAGTTGATTGGCAAGATCACGTTAATGACCGTGTGTGTGCCCGCCGCCAAGGAAATGTCGATCTACGACGAACTGCAAACTCAAATTGAGCAAGCGGTCGGGCGCATCAACGGCAGCTTTGCCAAAGTGGGCTGGACTCCCATTCAGTTTTTCTTCCGCAGTTTTCCATTTGAAGAACTGGTGGCCTACTACGCCATGGCCGATGTTATGTGGATTACCCCGTTGCGTGACGGTCTCAATCTGGTGGCCAAAGAATACATCGCCACCCAGGGGTTAACCGCAGGCCGTGGTGTTCTGGTGCTGTCGGAATTTGCCGGAGCTGCGGCAGAATTAAGAGGTGTCGTTTTGGCCAACCCCCACGACCCGGTAGAGCTGGCAGACACCTGTTATTTCGCCCTGACGATGCACGCCAAAGATGCCAAAGCCCGACTCAAGGAAGCCTTCGAAGTGGTCGAGTACTACGACATCAACTATTGGGGGCAGGAATTTATGTCGTCGGTGGCCGAGACCAAAAAGGGCAATGTAATTGATATCAAAGAGGACCCTAAAAAGGCCGTTGCCTGATTTGGCATCATCTATCACACTGAAAAAAAACCTGGGCCGTGAGAACACTCACCGTCCAGGTTTTTTCAGTGTGTTCGTTGTGTTTATTCTCTCCTCTGAAAAATACATGTCTCGCGGCTAACCCGGATGTTTCACCAATACCCAGCTCCGTCGCAATCAAGGCCGCGCCAGCGGCCAGTTTGAGCTTCAAACCCTGATTCAGTTTACTATTTGAACGATTTCCTTTTTCAGGGCACAACTCCCCCTTACCCCCAGTATTTGTCAGCATGCCGGGGCAGCACTCTTTGAGGAGTTATGAGGTGTTCAGACGAG
>NZ_JAAONZ010000021.1 GCF_011602365.1 Pseudomaricurvus hydrocarbonicus | reverse complement strand
TACGGTGCTAGAATGTGCCATGAGCCTAAACCCTTTGTTTGTTAGTGTTTGGTCGCACATTCATTATACAAACAATAGTGGTTTAGGCTCCCTTCGGAGTGAATAACTGGGACAGCAGTGGCTCTGACCCCTTTAATTGCGCCACCGGTTTTGGCATTGAGTTTTAACGTTGAAAAAACCTGCTCGTAACTGAGCAGACTCACGCATTACTCCAATAATCCGCCTTCTCCGGCACCACCCAGCGCACGCCCCCACGCGGGTCTTTACCCGGCTCGTTATAGCGAGGGATCAGGTGCAGGTGGCAATGGGGTACGGTCTGTCCGGCGGCGGCGCCATCGTTGATGCCGATGTTGTAGCCGGCGGGGTTGAGCGAGTGATCCAGATCGGCCTTGGCCTGTTCCAGCAGCGAGAACATGGCCTCCTGCTCGGCGGGCGTTAGATCAAAAAAGGAGCCGACATGGCGATGGGGGATGATCAGGCTGTGGCCTTCGGTCACCGGGTAGCCATCGCGAATCACAAAGGCGTGTTCGTTACTGTGCAGAATACGATCGTGCGCGGGAGCTTGACTGATGCCACAGAAGGGGCAGGCGGGTGATACATCCATGGTGCGTCCTGTGCACGTTGTCGCGTAAATTGTCCTAATTGGTTCATACTAACGCATGAATCCGCCAAATTACAGACTTTGAGTGCTGTCACACCCCTTCCAGGTCTTGAGCCTGTCGTTGGCGTCAACCCGCGCCAGGGTCACCTGTTGAAATGTCCTGAGGTTTCCCCTGGGCAAGGCAAGCAGGGCCGCTAACCATCCGCGCAGTCCATTCACTATTTGCCGCAAATTGATTTTTCTCGGAATAAATCTGCTTTATCCTGCACTAAACTTTAAATTCATACACAGGTTGAACCTTTATTTATGCTCCAATTCCACCTCAGCAAAGACGCTGCCAAAGACCTGAATGCCCACCTTGGCGATAATGAGCCGGTCAATTATCAGGGCATGCAGTGGTATCTGCACCGCATCACCGTGGCGCGGCGCAAGTGCATTGTGGCGATGGAGCTGCAAAGCCGCTTTGCGATGGTGTTTTGCGGTTTGACCAAGCCGGATTTTGAGCGCTTTCCGGACATCTTCTTTGAGCGGCTGATGCGCGAAGCACTGCTGAGCCTGGAGCAGATAGTGGAGTTGCAGGACAGTCAGATGCGCTCTGTCATGGAGCTGGGGCTTTCCATTGCCGAAGATCAGGTCTACCAGACCGGTTCTGACCGCTCGGTGATGGCGCACATCAATGACGTGGCCTACCTGCTGCGACAGTGTGTCGAGGACGGCTATCCCCTGCCGGAAGAGGATTGGGATGCCATGGCGTTCGGCGGCAAGGCCAACAGCATGCTGCGCAAAACCAAGCACCATAAGGACTATTTTTACCCCAAAGAGCATTTTGGCGAGTTTTGGGAGGGGTTGTTGCGGGCGATGGAGGCCGAAGGCAACGGTGGGCTGGCTGTCGATGAGCTTAAAAAGGCTGCTGTGGCTGATGTTCCGGCGGATAACGTAGTGTATGTGGATTTTCGGATGCGAAAATAATGTCTAGATTTGGTGTGGGTTCTGCCAGTCCGGGAGTTTGTCTTGTTACCCCGTAAACATTGCCATTTGCCTGCCTCTTGAGCTTAACATTTACAACTCTTGGAGATCGGCTTAGGAAAATTAGCTGCTACGAAAGGCAGTATCGAGCAGATATAATCGCTCTTAATGATAAATAGCGAAGAGCAATTCACCATGAAAGTTGGTCGCAACGACCCTTGCCCTTGTGGCAGCGGAAAAAAATACAAACGCTGCTGCATGGATGCCATCTCACAGCAACGGGCAGAAATATTCGATGACATCGCCCAAACGGTGGCGATGAACCCCAACCTCAGTATTGATGAGCTGAATCTGGTGGTGCAGCACAAGGCGGCGGAACGAAACAACCGTCCGAATATCGATTTTTGCGGTCTCACTCCGACGCGCATGGCCAACTGGATGTATGCGCCGTTGAGCGAATTGGATCGGGTAACCATAGCGGCGCCGGATGACTTGGCCACCAGCCCGGTGATGCGTTACTTGGCGTTGATCCTTGAGGAGGCCATGAAACAGGCAGGCTCGTTCAAAGCCACGGCCAAAGGCAACCTCCCCGCTAAATTGGTGAAGCAAGCCAGTGCACTGCTGCCCGCACTGGCGGTGGCGCAGTTTGAAAAAGATCCAGGCATTAGCGAATTTGCTGGCAGTAATGAAGACAAATTTAATGCGCTGCACTACACCCGTGTGTTAGCGGAGCTTGCCGGGATTATTGAGTTCAAAGGGGGGCATTTTTATGTGACCAAGGCCGCCCAGGAGCAATATCACACCGATGGTATCCGCGCTTTCTTCCTGCCGATGCTGGAAGCGGCGGTCAAGCGGTACAACTGGGGTTACCTGGATGGCTGGAGTCAGGACATTGATTTGCGCTCCTTTTGGCTGTTTATGCTGTGGCGTCTGCAAAGCCATGGTTCTCTCGATAAGCTGTTTGAGGAAGTGCGCGTAGCCTTCCCTGATTTGCTGCGGCAGTTCCCGACGGATGAGTATTTTTCACCGCAAGAGCAGTTGGGGATGCTGATTGAATCGCGCTTTGTGGAGCGCTTTTTACAGTATTGGGGCTTTGTGACGGTTGATCCGAGAAGGTATGTCGAAGGTGTGCGAGTGCAACGGGAGGCCAGCATACAGCCGCTACTGACCCAGGCTTTCTCGTTTGAGGGATAGAAGCGTCTGGCCGGTTGTTGCAAAACTATCTAGGTTGCCACTGCGGCGTTAAGCACAGGCACCGCTCTCCGCCCGAACAATCGGCAACCGCTCTGAGCAATGGCTGGTGCGGGCAAGGCCCGCCTTAATCGCGGGCTGACCGCCTCATCCTGCCAGGCGGACTTTTTGCTAAATATGGTTGTGCTGTGCAAAATATGGCTCAAGAGTTGACTAAATTCTTACTGTTGGGCAAGCCATCACTCATAAACACAAAAGACTCCTTGCGGAGTCTTGCTGTCTGGGATGAGCCCGAAAAACGCGATGGTCAGGGCCCGCTCAAATATCACTCAATGTTCTGGATCTGCTCGCGCATCTGCTCAATCAGCACTTTCAGCTCGATCGCCGCCTGGGTGGTGTCGGTGACGATGGACTTGGAGGACAGGGTGTTGGCCTCGCGGTTGAGCTCCTGCATCAAAAAGTCGAGTCGGCGGCCGACGCTGCTTTTCTGTTTCAGGGTGCGGCGTACTTCGGTGACGTGGGTGTCGAGGCGGTCCAGCTCTTCGTCGACGTCGGTTTTCTGGGCCAGATAGACCATTTCCTGTTCGAGGCGATCGTTATCCAGATCGACCTTGAGGCTTTCCAGCTTTTCCAGCAGTTTCTGTCGCTGCGCCTGCAGGATACCCGGCAAGATGGCGCGCACCTGGGCTACCTGGGTGTCGATGCCTTGCAGGCGTTGCTCGATCAGGCCTTTGAGCTCCTCCCCTTCCCGGGCGCGGTTTTCAACCAGTGTGTTGAGCGCCTGTTTGAACAGGTCGAGGCTGGCGTTGAGCAGTTCGTCGCGGTCGATGTCGTTGTCGGTCAGCATGCCGGGCCAGCGCAGCAGTTCCAGCGGGTTAACCGCGGCAATGTCGGCGTTGGTGCGGCTGAGCACGTCGTTGACGCTGTCGATGGCGCTGGTGACCTGTTTCAACAGCGTTGGGTTGATGGTCAGTTCCTGGCTGGTGTCGGTGCCGCCCAGCTGGTAGGAAAAGCTCGCCTCGACTTTGCCCCGTGACAGGCTTTTGCGCAGCTGCTCGCGCAGGGCCGGCTCCAGTTCGCGGATAAAGTCCGGCAGACGAAAATGAGGCTCCAGGTAACGGTGATTGACACTGCGGACTTCCCAGATCAGGGTTCCCCAGGGGTATTTGGCTTCTTGCCGGGCAAAGCCGGTCATACTGCAGGGCATATGTGTGCCTCTCTTTTTTATCGATCGTCTGATTGGGTCGTTCTTATGTTTCTGGCCCGGCTGGCTTCTCTGAACAGCGGGTCTCTCTGTACAAGCGGTCCATCTATACAAGCGGTCTCTCTAAGCCGCCGCTCTATCCGGGCTGCCGTCTCTCTATGCCGTCGCCCTGGATTCTCTCTGTGCAGTGGGGGCGACTCTGTGGGGCCAGGGTCCTTAATGGAGGCTGATAGTATCACAGAGCTTAAAGAAAATTGGCGTTCCTGAAACGGTTATTCTGCTGGTCTTCGTCTATAATGGCGCGACTTTTTAGTTGGCACTACATTTGGCAATACAGCCTATTTTTTGAATAAACCGAGGTGTTTCTATGCAACGACCCAGTGGCCGCACGCCAGACAGCCTGCGTGATATCCGCATTACCCGTAATTTTACCTGCCATGCGGAGGGTTCTGTACTGGTGGAGTTCGGCAACACGAAAGTTATCTGTACCGCCAGTGTCGAAGACGGTGTACCGCCGTTCATGCGCGGTGAAGGTCGTGGCTGGGTGACGGCGGAATACGGCATGTTGCCCCGCTCCACCGGTACTCGTATGCGTCGTGAAGCGACCAGTGGCAAGCAAGGCGGACGCACGGTTGAAATTCAGCGCTTGATCGGTCGCTCTCTGCGTGCCGCCATGGATATGGACGCCCTGGGTGAAAACACCATCAAGATCGATTGCGACGTGATTCAGGCCGATGGCGGCACCCGCACCGCCTCGATCACCGGCGCCTGCGTGGCACTGGCCGACGCCATCACCCACCTGAAAAGCAAGGGCAAGGTCAAAGGCGAGCCGCTCAAGCGCATGATCGCCTCGGTGTCTGTGGGCATCTACAACGGTGCCGCTGTGCTGGACCTGGATTACCCGGAAGACGCCAACGCCGAAACCGACATGAACATTGTCATGGCCGACGATGGCGGCATCATTGAGATTCAGGGCACCGCCGAAGGCGAACCTTTCAGCGAGGCGGAATTTGCCGCCATGCTGACCCTGGCGAAAAAAGGCATTCAGGATCTGAACGAAATCCAGAAAGCGGCCCTGGCTGATTAATCTGCTCAGAACGAGCGCCTAACAGCCTTGAAAAGCACCGAACCCCCTGTTTTAGGCGGGTTTCGGTGCGGGTCTCCCCTCTCCTTCTCCTTCTGCCAGCCTTCTTCCCTCTGCTTCATCTCGGGTCTCCTGCCCTGTACGCCGTCCCTTCTGAGCGTTGCGCTTATAAACGTGCCTTTTTTAAACATGCGGTTCTAACAGTGCGTCTTTAGCAATGCGTCTTAAGAAAGGCGTCATTAAAAATGCGTCGTTAAACGTGCGTCGCTAAAAGTGCGTCGCTAAAAGTGATAGGTGGCCTCAACCCCCACCGTGCGCGGTTGTCCCACATAGTGAAATTGCCCGCGCTCACCGTAGCGAGCCTTGCCGCGCCCGCCGCTGAAGTAATATTCATCGGTCAGGTTATCCACGTACAGCGAGGCACTCCACTCCAGCACCTGATAGGTGACCGACATGTTCAGGATCGTGTAGCTGTCGAGGGTTTCATTGTCGTTGTTGGTGCCCAGACTGTTGAGGCGGGTATTGACCTCGTCCTTGTAGTAGACGTTGCCGCGAATGATCACTTCCGAGGCGTCCAGCGGGATGCCGTAATCAAACGCCAGATTGGCCTGAATGTCGGGCACGCCGGGGAAGGCATCGCCGTCGAAACCGCCGATCTCGGGCGCGTCTTCGACCAGTTCATGATCGTAATAGGTGGCCCAGCCACTGAGCTGCAGGTTTTCGGTGATCATGCCCTGCGCCGACAGCTCAAGCCCTTCGATGCGCCCTTCACTGGCGTTGCCGATGATGTTGATGGCCTGTGCTTCGGACTTGGCGGGCACCTGCAAATCCTCCCAGTCAATGCGGAAGATGGCGCCGTTGAATATCCACTGGCCATCGGCCAGGGTGGCGCGCCAGCCGATTTCATAGTTGGTGACCTCGTCGGAGGTGAAGCTTTTTTCCTCGCTGGTCAATTGCGGGCCAACGTTGGTGCCGCCGCGACGGAAACCCTCGGCGCGGGTCAGGTAGACCATAAAGTCTTCGGTAAAGTTGTAAGAGGTGTTGAACTTGGTGACGGTGTCGTCGATGTTCGATTTGCCGCTTTCGCATTCGGGGGTCGCGGGTGGTTGGGTGTAAAACCAGAAGATCGCCAGCAGGGTACAGTCCTCTTTAATCACCTGTTCCTGTTCGAAGTAGCGCACGCCGACGGTAATTTGCCAGGGCTCGATGGGGCGGAAGGTCATTTCCCCAAACACGGCCTTTTCTTCGAAGGTCTGGTTGCCGTAGTTCCAGTATTCCAGCTCACCGTAGCCGGTATCGATGCCAGCGTAATCCTGATAGCCCGGGGTGAATTCCTTATCGCTGTTTTCAGTGTCTTCGTCTTCGTAGTAAAAGCCGAGAATCCAGTCCATCCAGGCCGGCGCAGAGTCGGCGGTGGACAAAATGCGCAGCTCCTGCACAAACACGTCCTTTTCTTCGGAGTCGTCAGTAAAGCCCGAAAATTCGGGGAAGTCACAGTAGCCGGGGTAGATGTCCACGCACAGCAGATCGGTCTGGTCGCGCCGGCTTTCGGTCTCGTCGAAGGTGGAGTAAGAGGTGGACGAGAACAGCTCGACCCAGCGTATATCCCAGTTCATCTCCAGGTTGTAGAGGCGGTTTTCGGTGGCGTAGGGCTCGGTGTAGCGCAGGGCCGAGGAGAACTTGTCGCCAGTGAAGTCTTCGTTGACCGCTTGCCGACCACCGGTTTCCTGGTCCTGATGGAAGTAATTCAACTGCCCGTAAAAGGTGTCGGTGGGCTCCCAGCGCAGGGAGACCCGCAGCGACAGGGTTTGTTCGTCGTTAACGTCTTCCACCTCGCGGGTGTTGTTCGACACCCCGGGCTCGGTCAGCACATTGGTGTAATCCACAAAGCCGGTGTCGTCCAGATAGCTGCCCGAGACCCGCAGCGCCAGGGTGTCGGTAATGGGCAGGTTGAAGACCCCGTTGAACTGATAGGAAAAGTCATCGCTTTCGTTGTTTTTGTACAGTTTGGTGCCGATTTCCCCCTCGATTTCTTCCGAATTGGGCTCGTTGAGGATGTAGCGCAGGGTGCCGCCCATGGCGCCTCGCCCATAGAGTGTGCCCTGGGGCCCGCGCAGGACTTCGACCCGGGCGACGTCATTGAGCTTGAAATCGATCAGCAGCGGGGTGTCATTGATGTAACGGGAAATGACATCGGTGCCGCCCTGGTTTTCAGCCGCTTCGAGCCCGCCCACATTCATGCCGCGCAGCGTCACCAGGTTGGTGCCCCGAGCGCCGTTGTCGATCATTTGCATGCCGGGAATAAATTGCGACATTTTGGTGAGGTCATCGGCTCCCACATCCTTGAGAAAATCCCCGGTGACGGCGGTAATGTTGTAGGGGATGTCCTGGACGCCTTCCGCCCGACGAGTCGCGGTGACGGTTATTTCTTCCAGCGCCAGGCGCGAGGTTGAGCCGCTGTTTTCCTGAGCGACGGCGGCACTGATCACTGAGGCGCCCAGGGCCAGCCGAATGGCGAGGCTGAGAGGTTGCATGGGGTTCATGGTATCGTCCTGTTTTTATCCGCCACGGCTGCGGTGCCATGGCTGGTTTTTCATGTCACAGGTTTGCCTTGAGTCGTGTGTGCCGTTTTAACCGTTTATCGAGCCATTCCCACAGAACCTCTTCCCTTGGTACACTTTTTTAGGACACGCTTTCCTCAGGACACGCTTCTTAAGAACATATTTTTCTTTAGGTACGTTGCTAATAACACCGTTTCTCAGCCAAAGCCCTGGCCCCTCTGGAGCTCATCATCACGGGCGAATATCGGGCTCTGTTTGTGCCCGGGCTACGCAGGGGAGTTTGTCGATGGTGCGCGCTATTAGTGGTGTACGTGCTATGAATATAGTGCATCACAATTGTTGCTGCTGCAGACAAGGTCTTACACGACAAGTCGAGCGTTGAGTGAAGGGGGCGTGAGCCTGGCACAGGAGATATTTGGACGTGTGCGATTTTCCCAATAACCGAATAATAATTCGGCTTGTAAGTGGGCGGAAATTTAGCTAATCTAGCTCCAGATTAAACAGACAGTGATTGAACGCCCTGTGGCAACGCTAGCTGTTACACGCAGGCTTTGACATTTAGCCCACATTTTAAGGGCGGTTTTCACGCCACCACGACTTTCAGGTTTGTACGCATTCGCTATGGAAAATTATATTGCCTGGTCCGACTGGGCGAGTACCTCCGCAGCCTGGCAGGACATCTTCCGCGGCGAGGATGACGACCCGGCCCCCTCTTCTGACGTCTGACCAGACCCTGGTCACGCGCGCTTTCCGGTGCTCGTTCGCCCTCGCGTTTTCGCGACGGTCGCAGCACAGCCAACCATTATTTTGCTCGTTTTGAGTTTTCTTGTGACATCGCGTAACGCCCTGTGGGCCGCAGTTTTTACACGGCATCAGTAGCGCCTGACGTCAGGCGCTACACCGGTTGAAGGCCCCGGAACTGAATCACGGATTCGGTTCATCGGCCCACTGCGTTACAGATGGATGAAAAGGAGATTAGACATGTTGGGACTGAATACCCCGCAAAACACCCGTGAACACACGCAATCCTATTACGCGGCCACCGCCAACTGGCAAACCGATTACCCGACGTTGGCCGCCAATATTGAAGCCGACGTGGCCATTGTGGGCGGCGGTTTCACCGGTGTGAACACCGCGCTGGAGCTGGCCGAACGCGGTTACTCGGTGGTTCTGTTGGAGGCCAATCGCATCAGCTGGGGCGCCACGGGACGTAATGGCGGGCAGGTTATTGGTGGCATTGGTCACTCGTTGGAACAGTTTGAAAAAACCATCGGTAAAGACGGTGTGCGGGCTATCTACGACATGGGGGTGGAGTGTTGCGACATCATCCGTGAGCGGGTGGCGAAGTATCAGATCGATTGCGACCTGACCTGGGGTTACTGCGATGTGGCGCTCAAACCCCGTCATATGCGGGAATTCGAGGCGGAAAAGGCGTACCAGGAGCGCATGGGCTACCCGCACACACTGGAGATGCTGGACAAACAGCAGCTGCAGTCGCAAGTGCGCTCCGACCTGTATTTGGGCGGCATGCTCAATCGCACCGGCAATGGCCACTGCCACGTCCTCAACCTGTGCATTGGCGAGGCCCGTGCGGCCGAGCAGCTGGGGGTGCGTATCTTTGAGCACTCCCGTGTCACCAAGGTGGTGCAGGGAGACCAGCCCGCGGTGTTCACCGATCAGGGATCGGTAAGAGCCAAGCACCTGGTGTTGGGCGGCAACGCCTACCTGGGCAATCTGGTGCCGAAAATCAGCGCCAAAGTGCTGCCGTCGAACAGCTCGGTGATCACCACCGAACCATTGACCGACGAGCAGGTGGCGGCCATCATGCCGGGTAATCGGGCGGTGTGTGATCCGCGCACAGCGCTGGATTATTTCCGCCTGACCGGAGATAAGCGACTGTTGTTCGGGGGCCTGTCCAATTACACCGGACGCGAGCCGAAAGACCTGTTTGGGGTCATGCGGCAGAAAATGCTGAAAGTGTTCCCGTCACTGGAAGACGTGAAACTGGAGCATGGCTGGAGCGGTCAGATGGGCATTGGCATGAACCGCATGCCACAATTGGGCCGTTTGAAAGGCAATGTGTACTATATCCAGGCATACTCCGGTCACGGTGTGGCCCCCACGCACATGATGGGTCGGATTACCGCGCAGATGATTGCCGGGCAAGCGGAGCGCTTCGATGTGTTTGCTAAAATCAAGCACTGGTCTTTCCCGGGTGGCCGAATGCTGCGCACACCGAGCTTCGCCCTGGGGATGCTGTATTACAAGTTGTTGGATGAATTGTAGGGGACAGTAACTAGTAACTAGTAGCTAGTAACTAGTAACTAGTAACTAGTAACTAGTAACTAAGTGACAGGTGACAGGTGACAGGTTCGAGGGGCACAGTTTCTCGCTGCCCGTTTGCCTGTTGGTTAAATTGAGTTATTATTCGGTTTATGAGGCCCTGCAGTGTCTAGGTGACGTTGTTTGGCGCCTGAGGCCGCAATGAATGAAGCCACCGTTTAGGCGTGGCAATGAATTTGGAGTTCAGTATGAGAGATTATCGTCAGTTCTACATCAATGGTCAGTGGGTTGATCCGGTGACGCCAAATGACTTTGCGGTGGAAAACCCGTCGACCGAAGAGCAAATCGGCGTTATCAGCCTGGGTTCTGCAGCGGATGTGGATAAAGCTGTGGCGGCGGCGCGCGCGGCGTTCCAAACCTTCGGTATGACCAGCCGTGAAGAGCGCATCGAGTTGATGGAGCGCTTGTTAAAGGCCTATAAAGATCGCTACGACGAAATGGTTGAGGCCATTTCTCTGGAAATGGGCGCGCCGATTGATTTCGCGGCCTCCGATCAGGCGGCGTGCGGTAGCGGCCATATTGCCACTGCGCTGCAAGCTCTGAAAGAATTTGAATTCGAAAGTCAGAAAGGCAATGCCCTCATCGTTAAAGAGCCGATTGGGGTGTGCGGCTTTATTACGCCGTGGAACTGGCCCATCAACCAGATTGCCTGCAAGGTGGCGCCGGCGCTGGCGACCGGTTGCACGATGATCCTCAAACCCAGTGAAATCGCACCGCTGTCGGGCTATGTGTTCAGCCAGATGATGGACGATGCGGGCATCCCGGCCGGCGTTTACAACATGATCAATGGCGACGGCCCCGGTGTGGGCTCGGCTATTTCCTCCCACCCGGACATTGATATGGTGTCCTTCACCGGTTCTACCCGGGCGGGCATGGCGATCTCAAAAGCCGCAGCGGATACCGTGAAGCGCGTGGCGCTGGAGCTGGGCGGCAAGTCCCCCAACATCATTTTTGACGATACCGACCTGAAAACGGCCGTTACCAAAGGGGTGGAAGCCTGTATGGATAACGTTGGCCAGTCCTGTAACGCGCCGACCCGGATGCTGATCCCGGCGGATCGCTACGAGGAAGCCGTGGCGATTGCGGCCGAAGCCGCCAATGCCGTGAAAGTCGACAAGTCGGATAAGCACGGCGATCACATTGGACCGCTGGTCAGCCGCCCACACTTTGAAAAGGTGCAGGGCATGATCAGCGCGGCCATTGATGAAGGTGCCCGTGTGGCGGCCGGTGGTCCGGGCAAACCCGAAGGTCTGGAAACCGGTTTCTTCACCAAGCCCACCATCTTTGCCGATGTGAACAACCAAATGACCATTGCCCGCGAGGAAGTGTTTGGTCCGGTGTTGGTGCTGATTCCTTACAGCAGTGAAGAAGAAGCCATCGAAATCGCCAACGACACCCCTTACGGTCTGGCGGCCTACGTACAAACCGGTGACAAGGAGCGCGCCCAGCGGGTGACGCGTCGTTTGCGCGCCGGCATGGTACGCGTCAATGGCGCGCCGCATATGTTCTCCTCGCCGTTTGGCGGCTACAAGCAGTCGGGTAACGGCCGCGAGTGGGGCGAGTACGGTTTCGAAGACTTTTTGGAAACCAAGGCCATCAGTCAGTAGCGTCAGGGTTGTTTTTTGAGTTTCAAAACACCGCCTGATGGCGGTGTTTTTGGTTCTGGGGGCAGGTAAACCGGGACCGCACGGAAGACACCGTGTGCTCCGCCATGACGTGCGATACAAACAATCGATACAAACAAGTGCAGAAATGACATGAATACCCAGGTATTAGATTCAAAGCAAAGAGAGAGGCTGGAGCAGCGGGCCATCAAGTGCTCGGTGTTTGGGGCGGCGGTGTTTGCCACCATTGGCGTGAGCTATGGGCTCTACACGCACTCACAGTCCATTTTATTTGACGGCATTTATTCCAGTATCAGTTTTGTCATGTCCATGCTGACCCTGTGGGTGTCGAAGCTGGTGGTGCGGCCGGACGATGAGCGTTTCCAGTTTGGCTACACCCACCTGGAGCCGCTGTTGAATGTGATCAAGGCCATCATCATCACCGCGACCTGTGTGTACGCGCTGACCGAAGCTGTCTCGACCCTGTTGTCCGGCGGTCGCCAGATTGTCCTGACCTCGGCGCTGACTTATGCCGGCATTGCCACGGTGGGCTGCTTCAGCTTTGGTGGCATTATTTATTACTACGCGAAAAAAACCGGCTCCAAGCTGGCGGCGGTGGACGCCACGGACTGGTTGTTTGATGGCATGTTGAGTACCGGCATCCTGCTGGGCTTCAGTGTGGCGCTGATGATGCAGGACGGCCCCTATGGGTATCTGGTGAAATACCTGGATCCACTGATGGTCATCGTGCTGGTGATGTTGTTCCTGCCGATCCCGTTTCGGATTTTTAAAAACAACCTGCGCGAAGTGCTGTACCTGGCGCCGGAGCAAAAGCTGCAGCAGCAGGTGCGTGCCGGTGTTCAGGAAGCGTTGCAGGAAGTGGGTCTGCAGACCAGTCACGTGCGCATGGCCAAAAGCGGGCGCGAGCTGAATTTAAGTGTCTATGTGCTGGTGGACACCAATTACAATGTGGACGGGATCGAACAACTGGACAAGATTCGGGCGCGCATTGCCAATAAGCTGGCTCCGCTGAAACCGCAGGCCGGTGGTTTGTGGCTGGATATTATGTTCACCGCTGACAAGCATTGGGTTTTTGCCTGACAGCGGGAGGGGGTGGCGGCCGGTTCTGGTTACGAATCGGCGTGCAGCCTTAGCAGCGCCAGAGTCATGGCTTTAAGATCTTCCAGGCTGCGTTTGGAGCGAGCGGTTTTTTGCGAGACGACCGTCAGCATCACCGAGTGGGTGGATTCCAGGTAAACGCGGCCAATGCGTTCCAGTTCACTCTTGTTGCCGTTGAGCTGCAGGCGAGCAAACACGCCGGCCATCTTGGTGATCACCAGCATGTCGTGCTGTTCATCCAGGTCCCGCAGTTCCGGAATGGACCACAGGGCTTGGGCCAGGGGCAACACCGCTTTTTGTGCCCGATAGACCGCCAGCATGCGTTCGACGGCAGCTTCAACAAACACTTCCAGAGACATATTTTCGATGTCAAAGGCCTCGATGTCTTTCATGGCGACGGTCATTTCTTGCAGCCAGCGCTCACCCAGGGCGAACATGATGGCGTGCTTGTTGGGAAAGTAGTGGTAGAGCGAGCCGACCGAAATGCCCAGCTCTTTGGCGATTAAAATGGTGGTCAGGTCATCAACCCCCACCTCTTCCAGCAGCCGGGCCGTAATATCCAGGATCTGCTGGGTGCGTTCACGGGCACGTTGCTGGATCGGTTGGCGACGGGGATTAAGCGCGTTCTTTCTCTTTTCTTGACGCTCTTTCAGCATTACTTGGATCTCTGTACGTGGGACACCGACTGTGTGGGGCCGCCGACGATTGTTGGTGTTTCAGCCGGGCTTCTGCGGATAGCTAACTGATCCTGTCGGGATCCCGTCTCTCTGTTATCGATACTGCGTGTTAACTTACTGTTTAACTGCCAATTAAATACATTGTTAAATTCTTTTTAACGACGGCCGATGGTTTGGTGTCGACCAGATTCGGATGCGTCTTGCCGGTGTTGCCAGGTCTTTTTCGGTGCTTCCGGTTCCCACTGGTGTGCTGATTGCCAAGTCATGCCGCAGGCCAGGCCATAAAGGCCCGGTCACCGGCTGCATTCACTCTGGGTTTGGCAAGTCAGACCTGAGGGACTGCGCTGTCTTTGGCCAGGTTCACCGTAGAGCAATACACCACAGGGTTCAAGGACGCTAGAATGGTCATGACATGATCAGATAAGTGTCGTATTCCAATGGGCTTATATTACCTTCAAATTCTTCCTGCTCAAAATGTTTCACGGCGGCAAAGGCTTTCTGAAAGCGTGCCCCCAGGTATTGGCTGACGTATTCGGATTCTTCAAAGCGGTCCAGGGCATCGTACCAGTTGCGGGGTAATGACGGCTTTTGTTCGGTATAGCCGGTTTCCGCCGGTGCGGTGGGCTCCAGCTGGTTTTCGATGCCGTAGAGCATGCCGGCCAAGAGGGCCGACAGGGCCAGGTAAGGGTTGGTGTCGGCACCGGCAACACGGTATTCGATGCGACGGGCCTGGTTGTCCCCGTTGGGGATGCGCATGGACACATCGCGATTCTCGTAACCCCAGGTGGGGGCTACGGGGGCGTGACTGCCCGTGCGGAAGCGGCGGAAGGAGTTCAGGTGCGGGGCAAACATGAGGAAGGTGTCACTCATGGTCTGCTGCAGTCCGGCAATCGCATGGCGCAGTTGGTCGCTGCCCTGTTCGGTGCCGTTGTCGAAGATGTTGTTGCCCTGTTCATCAATAATGCTGGCGTGAATGTGCATGCCGTTGCCATCCAGTTGGCCGAACGGTTTGGCCATGAAGGAGGCGATGTAGCCGTGTCGATGGGCGATGCTCTTGATGACGCGCTTGAGTTGCTGGGCGTTATCTGCGGCCTGTAACGGGTCGTCGACGTGGTAGAGGTTGAGTTCAAACTGACCGGGAGAAAGCTCCTTCACAATGGTGTCCAGGGGCAGCTCCAGAGTCTGGCAGGCGTTGCGGATTTCATGCAGCAGATCGCCGTATTCGTGCATCAGATCGGTGTTAAAAATCTGCCCACCAATTTGGCTGCGACCGTTAATGCGTGAATCGGGCAGCTGCGGGGTGCCCTGATCGTCGCGCTGGTCGAGGAACAGGTAAAATTCCAGTTCCGGGGCGGTCACGGCGCGCAGGCCCCGGCCCTGGTAGCGTGAGACCACCTCTTCGAGCAGGGCGCGGGGATCGTAGCCCCAGGGCGTGCCATCTTCCTCGGTCATGGTCAGCAGCATCTGGGCGGTGGGGCGCTCCAGCCAGGGAATCATCTTGAGGCTGGACAGGATCGGCCGACAGATGCCATCGCCGTCGCCGGTTTCTGCACAGAGCTCGGGAATGTCGCGGCCCCAGATGTCCGGCGCAGTGGAGGACAATGGCATTTTAAAATTGCCATCCAGAACGCGGTCGATGTTTTCAATGGGCAGCCATTTGCCGCGCAGAATGCCGTTAAGATCGGTCAGCATCACCTCGATGGTTTCTGTCTCCGGGTGCTGTTTTAAAAATTCTGCTACGACTTCTGAGCCTTGTTGCTCGGTTACACCGCTCACGATGGTTCTCCCGTGGTCTTTGGTTTGGGCCAGTCCGTTTCCTCTGACGTTGTGGTTGGAGGTCAACAGGGAAATAGGGGCAGGGCCATTACATCATTAATTTACTGGTTGCGCGCTTGCCGCCGTGCAAGACGGGCCTCGGCACTGGTTGATTTTAGGATAAAAACTTCATAAACTGAACCTTAATTCGGTTTTTGTTGATGCGGAATAAACGAAAATTAGCACTAACCTAATGATTAATAAGGAATAATTTATATTTTAGGCTGTGAGTAGCAGCGGTCTAAAATAAGGATAGCGGTAACTTTTTGAGTGATGGGTGAGCCTTTGGCGCTCACCGACAGGGGGTCGGCCGGGTTTCCGGCATGGCTGCGGGGCGTCGTTAACGCCCGTTGCGGTGTTTGTCGTTACCCTTGAGTCAGGGCTCAAGTTAACGCTAAGTTAAAGCTGGATTAAAAGTTAAATTAAGCCCAGGTGAAAACCTGAGTGACAGCCTCGGTCGAACCCTGAGCCATGGCCATCGATAAAACGGCCGTGGCTCAATAAAGTCACTAGGTAAGTGTGCGGCTGAGGCGCAAAATAGGGGCTTCGGATAAAGTCCTTAAAGATCGGATAAAGCCCTTAAGAAAAGTTACTTTTTTAAAAGGCACTTCAGAAAATCGTCGGTATCGAGAAAGGGTACCCACAAGTTGTTCAGCAGGTAATCGTTAAATGAGTGATAACAAACCTTTAGTAATAGGCCTGGTTGCAGACTGCAAGATGATGGGATTACATCCCTTTCATGCCATTGGTGATAAGTACATTCGCAGTATCAGTGAGGGAATGAACGCCATACCGCTGTTGATTCCGGCGATGGGTGAACCCCATTTGCTGGAATCCTATCTGTCGATGATTGATGGTTTGTTGTTGACGGGCTCGCCCAGCAACATTGAACCGCACCATTACAATGGTGAGCCGGCCGAAGAGCCAAAACACGACCCGGCGCGAGACTCAGCCACTCTGCCCCTGATCAAAATGGCGATTGAGGCGGACGTTCCGGTACTGGGCATTTGTCGCGGTTTTCAGGAAATCAACGTGGCACTGGGCGGCACCCTGCACCAGAGGGTTCAGGAGCTGCCGGGCATGATGGATCACCGCGAAGACCCCGAACAGCCAGTGGACGTGCAATACGGCCCGGCGCACGCCGTGCATTTTGAAGCGGACAGTGTGCTGGCCCGGATCACCGGCAACAGCGAAGCGCAGGTCAACAGTGTGCACCAGCAGGGCATTAAAGAGCTGGCGCCGGCGCTGGCGGTCGAGGCCAAAGCACCGGATGGCCTGACCGAAGCGTTTCGCCTGGATCGTGACGACCGCTTTGTGTTTGCCGTGCAGTGGCACCCGGAATGGAAAGTGACCAGCAACCCGTTTTACCTGAGTATTTTTACGGCCTTTAAAGAGGCCTGTGACGCCCGGAAATAAAAGGGCCAGGTGACAGGTTCGAGGTGACAGCTTACAGGGGCGAGGTTCGAGGTTACAGGCCAGAGGCTAAGTGCCGCGTTCTGATTCGCCTGATTTTTTTGACAACAGTTTCAGCAATTTTTTATCAACAAAAAAGGTCCAAGCAAGGCATCTTATGGATACCATCAACGAGTGGTTAAAAGAGCACAACATTATCGAAGTCGAATGTCTGATTCCGGACATGACCGGCAATGCCCGTGGTAAGTTCGTCCCGGCCGATAAATTCTTTAAAGAAGAAACCCGTTTGCCAGAAAGCATTTTGCTGCAATCGGTGACGGGTGGCTACCCGGATGAGTTTGACCAGATTCTCGGGGTGAATGACGGCGATATGTTCTTGCTCCCGGATCCGAAAGCCATGCGTTTGGTGCCTTGGGCCAAAGACCCCACTGCTCAGATTATTCACGATTGCACGACCCGTGACGGTGAGCTGCACCCACTGTCGAGCCGCGGTGTTCTCAAGCGTATTCTGGCGTTGTATGAAAAAGAAGGCTGGCAACCCGTCGTGGCTCCGGAAGTAGAGTTCTATCTGGTGAAACAAACCTCGGATCCAGATTACGAACTGGAACCGCCAATTGGTCGTTCCGGTCGTGCCGAGGTAATGCGCCGTTCCTACACCATTGATGCGATTAACGAGTTTGAACCCCTCATCGAAGCGATGTTCGGTCACTGTGAAAAAATGGGACTCGATGTCGATTCACTGATTGATGAAACCGGTGCGGCGCAGATGGAGCTGAACTTTCTGCACGGCAATGCGCTGGATCTGGCCGATCAGGTGTTTACCTTCAAACGCACCCTGCGTGAAACGGCCATGCAGCACGGCGTGTTTGCTACCTTCATGGCAAAACCGATGGAATCGCAACCGGGCAGTTCCATGCACATTCACCAGAGTATCGTCGATTCCACCACCGGTAAAAATATCTTTGTGGATGAACAAGGCAACGAGAACGAACTGTTCCGTCACTACATCGGTGGTTTGCAAAAATTCACCACCTCGGCGATGCCTTTTTATGCCCCCAATGTGAATTCTTATCGTCGTTACGCCCGTGAAATTGCCGCCCCGATTAACCTCAATTGGGGTTACGACAATCGCACCACCGGTATTCGTGTGCCGGAAAGTTCGTCGCAGGCCAAACGGGTTGAGAACCGCTTTGCGGGCGTCGATGTGAACCCGTATCTGGCCTTTGCCGCCACTCTGGCGTGTGGTTACCTGGGCATGAAGCTGGGCGTTGAGCCAAGCGCGCCCACCACCGGCAATGCCTACGAAGACGAAATCGAAGTGCCCAGAACTCTGGAACATGCCGCCCGACTGCTGGATGAGTGTCAAGAGCTGCGCGATATCATGGGCAATACTTTTGTCGATGCCTATGTCGCCGTTAAAGCGTTCGAGTATGAAGAGTTTAACCAGGTCATCAGTTCCTGGGAACGTGAACACTTGTTGCTGAACGTTTAAGGTTTTTTCAACGCGTTTATCCTCCGCTGCCCGAAGGATAAGCGCGTTGAATATTCATAAAATAACAAATGATGAAATCAATTCATCTGCGCAATGCCAGGCCGTATTCCTGTTGGTGCATGCTTTGAGAGATAGGCGGTCGTCTGTGATGGCTCGTTTTTGATATTCAATTTTTACTTTCAATGTTAACTACAGCGTTACTTCAACGAAAATCTGTTCGGAATCTTAAAAGATCCGGTGCTGTTTGATTCTGGTGTTTTCCGGAAACGGTTTTCTATTGTTTGCTATTTACTCTCTTCTTGGGAAACTTTAAATGATGAACATAAACAAAAAAGTCACAAAGTCTGTTCTGACTTTACTGCCTGCGTTATTGGCTTTGGGGTGTGGTGAAAACACTACGGAGTCATCTGCAGCAGCGACCCCCGCCGATCTGGTGTTTACCAACGGCACGATTTATACCGCCGACAAAGATCACACCCTGGCGCAGGCCATTGCGGTGAAGGGTGAAGAAATTGTATTTGTCGGCAGCAGTGAAGACGTAAAGCGTTTTGTCGGTGAGCGTACCCAGGTAAAAGACCTCGCCGGTAAGCTGATGTTGCCCGGTTTGCACGATGCGCATTTGCACCCCTTAGGCATTGTTCAGTTGGACGCCTGTGACCTCGACAGTGAGGCGTATACGCTGGCCGACATGGTGCCGGTGCTGAAAGAGTGCATCAATCGTTATGAGGTGAAAAAAGGCGAGTGGCTGATTGTTGAGCAGTGGGCCTTTACGCAGGGTAATGAGCCCAGTGACGAGTATCCGACCTTGCGCGCGGCGCTGGATGCCGTATCAACCGATAGTCCGATATTCCTGAAGGGTAACGACGGTCACCATGCGGCGGCAAACAGCGCGGCTCTGGCAACGGCAAAAAACAAGGCTGGTGACGTGGTGGGAATTAATGTCGACACCCTGGACCGTGATTTTGCCGAGTACAGTGAGTTAATTGGGCGTGATGGCCACGGGGAACCCAATGGCGCGTTGAATGAAGGCGCGCGTTTGTTGCTGGATATTGACCCGGGCATGCTGCTGGGCGATTTGATCCCGCCGGAGGCAATGCCCAAAGTATCACAAAAACTGGCCAGCTACGGCATTACGTCGATACAGGATGCGGCTACGTCGCTGGAAAGTATGGCGCTATACCGCGGTTTACAGGAAAGTGGTTTGCAAACCTTCCGTTTGACCACGGCCCTGTTTCCTCATTTTGCCGAATACGCCAATGACGACGGTGAGGTAGACATTGACAAGCTGTTGAATCGTTTTGACACGATTCGGGAAAGTTTTGCCGACAACCCGTTGATCAAAGCGGACTCAGCAAAAATATTCGTCGACGGAGTGATTGAAGGCAACCCGTTGGTGTCGCCGCCGACCCTGCCCAACGCCGCACAGTTAGAGCATTATCATCAACCGATGTTTGCCTATGACCCGCAAGCGCAAACTCTGGACATCAGCGGTTATGTGGATCTGGAAAGTGACATTTGTCAGCAGGTTCGAGCCAATCCGGATCAGTATGCCACGCCTGAGATGCGCAAAAGTTTTGCCAGCGAGCAGGGCTTCGCGGCGTCCCAGTGTGTCTACAGCAACGGTGTGTTAGAGCACAGTGAAAGCTTTATTCACGATTATATTGTGGCTCTGGATGCCCGTGGCTATACCGTACACGCTCACGCCATTGGTGACCGCGCGGTGCGTACGGCGATTGATGCGTTTGAAGATGCCGAAAAGCAAAATGGCAAATCGGATCGTCCGCACAACATTGCTCACGCGCAGATTGTCGACCCGAATGATTTCAAACGCGCCGGTGAGTTGGGCTTGTTTGTGACCATGACCTACGCCTGGGTGAAACCGGAAGTGGCTTACGACATTACCGTGACGCCGTTTCTTGATCAGCTGGACGGTACGGCGGATTTGTACAACCCCGACACCAAAACCTTTAAGTACAGCTACCCGGCCAAAAGCCTGGAAGATGTCGGTGTCATTCTGGCGGCAGGCAGCGATGCCCCGGTGGATAGTCGTGAACCCAGACCGTTTGTGAACATTGAACAGGCGGTGACTCGCGCCGGTGAAAACGATGTGGTGTGGAATGCGTCGGAGCGACTGCCGATCTATGACATTCTGGATGCCTACACCATTCACGGTGCACAGGCGTTGCAGCAAAGCGACATCGTGGGCTCGTTGGAAGTGGGCAAAAAAGCCGACTTTGCGGTCCTGGATCAAAACATCATCGAGCTGGCGAACGACGGTCAGGCCGACAAGATCGGTGATACCCAGGTGCTGACCACCGTGTTCAACGGTCAGCTGGTGTTCGAGCGCAAACTACCGAATTAAAGGAAACAGAGGACAGGGAGCAGTTCACAGCAGGCAGAAGACAGGTAACCCATATCGGCCAGGAGGTGTACCGGGCCGGTATGGGTTCATTCGATTTTTATTATTTTTTGAGGAGTATGGGCATGTCGGTCAACGATATTAAATTCATTGGTACAGATCGGGTTGAGCCGGAGGCTTACTTGCCGGATCAGGAAAAAATCCTCGCCGGTAACCCGGCGCAGTTGATCTGGCACTGCTACGACAACAAAGACAAAAGCTTTGGTGCCGGTATCTGGCAGGGCGAGCCCGGTACGCACAAGGTGAATTACACCGAAGAAGAAGTCTGCTTTATGCTGGAAGGCAAAGTGATCGTGGCCGATAACGAGGGCAACGAAATCACTTTACAGAAAGGCGACATGTTTGCTATCCCGGCGGGCTTCAGCGGCAGCTGGACCACCGTGGAAACGGCGAAAAAGATGTACGTGGTGTACGAGTAGTCAGATAGGATATTAGTTTCTAGTTTCTAGTTTCTAGTTTCTAGTTTCTAGGTGACAGGTGACAGGTGACAGGTGACAATTTCTCGTCACTCGTCACTCGTCACTCGTCACTCGTCACTCGTCACTCGTCACTCGCCCCTAGTCTTCGACCAATTCCCCCAACACCTTCCGCAACGGTTCCAGTTCCGTTTCAAAATTTTTCCAGTACGCCAGCGCCGAGCGATAGATCGGTTTGCGCACCTGCTCCGAACTGGAGGTTTTCACCACCCGCTTGGTTTCGTGAAAGTTAAGGCAGTTCTCTTCAAACTCCAGGCCACAGTAGTCCAGCAAGCGCCGCACATGGCTGTCCAGATCGTCCACCACCTGCTCATAGTGAACGTCCAGTACCCGACCGGGTAGCACCTGATGCCAGTGCTGCATCAAGCGGTGGTAGTCGCGGTAGTAGTGCCCCAGGTCTTCCAGATCGTAGGTAAAATGCTGTCCCATCGCCCACAGTTGCTTGAAGCAGCCGAGACAGTTGTCCATGGGGTGGCGAATGGTGTTGATGATCCTGGCATTGGGAAACAGTATGGCGATCAGGCCGACGTAACTGAAATTGTTGGGTAACTTGTCGATAAAGTACGCTTTGCCCTGAGTCCGGTGGCTTTCGGATTTGGCCAGGTACTGGGCCGCCATATCCTGCAGTTCGGTCTCGCTTACCTGCTGCATGGCCTCGGGAAACGGGGTGGGATCGCTGGTGGCCGAACCCAGTCGCATGCCTTTCGCCAGGCGTGGCATGTAATGCAGCTCCTGGGTGCCTTCCACTTGCGAGTGACTGGCCAGGATTTGCTCCTGCAGGGTGGAACCGGAGCGCGGCAGACCCACCACAAAAATCGGTGTGACCGCAGACTGGGCCTGCAGCTGCAGTCTTTCAATCAGCTCGGCGGAAAAGGTGTTGATGATGCGGTCGGTATACTGGCGGTTGTCTTGCGCGCTGTAGTCCAGCAGTTGTTTTTGGGTGCGGTTGGCACTGTCGTAGCACTGGAAGGCCTGGCTATACGCCTTGCGGTGTTCCAGCGCCTTGCCCAGCGCATAGCCAAAGTAGACCTTGGGTTTGTCGCTGAGGGCTTCGCCGGTGAAGATGCGTTGCATCTGCGCCAGCTCGGTGTCGTTGAACTGGAAGGTTTTCATGTCCGACAGCGCCCAGTAAGCTTCACCGTAGAGCTCATCGTTTTCAATGCACTGGCGCAGCACGGCAATGGCCCGCTCCTGCTCACCGATGGTTTTCAGGGCCAGCCCCAGCTGTGCCAGGGCGGGGTTGTGATCCGGCTGTTTGGCCAGCGCTGTTTCCAGTTGGGCAATGGCCCGGTCGTAATCGTAGAGGCGGGTGTAGGCGTCCGCTTTCAGGATCAAAGCGTCTATGGCCTCGGGCTGGATTTCGAGGCAGCGGTCCAGACTCTTCAGTCCGGCGTCCGGGTCATCCTGAATGATTTGGGCGCGGGCCAGTCCGGTCCAGGCACGCCAGTTGTCGGGCATGCGATCCAGCACGGCCTGAAACAAGCGACTGGCACGCATTGCCTGGCGCTCGGACACCGTGTATTCGGCCAGCAGAGTCAGAATGGCCAGGTTGCCGGGATCCTGTTGCAGAATGTCCAGACACAGGGCTTCCAGCTCGGCGTCTTGGTGCTGGCTCTGCAGCTGATAGGCCTGCTTGACCCGCACGGCGATTTCGCTGCGGGCATCGAGCTCCAGCGCCAGCTTGTGGGCTTTATCGGCAAGACCTTGCGCTTCGTAAAGCTCGAACAGAATCCGCTTGGCGCCGTGCAGGCGGCTGTTGTGTTTGAGGGCGAGCTCCAGCTGCTCGATGGCGGGCAAATTTTTGTGTTGCTGCCGGTAGACCAGCCCCAGATCCATGTAGGCGTGGGCGTAGTCGGGTGCCAATTGCAGGGCGCGGCGGTAGGCTTTTTCGGCTTCAGACAGATTGCCTTTTTGCTGGCTGATCTGCCCATACAGGCGCAGGGAATTGACCTCATTGGGGTTGATGCGCAGCAATTGCTGGCACAGGTTTTCGGCGTCCGTCACTTGGCCCGCTTTGAACGCGTTTAAGGCCTGAAAAAATACTTCACGGGGGTTCATGGCTGGATCACTTTGTCTCGGTGGGCGTCGGGGCAGTATTGCATTCTCATGAGTGAAAAAAAAGCCGGCTGGTGGGGGTAAAAAAGCGGGTTCATGAATGAAAAAAGCCGGCCTGAAGGGATTCAGGCCGGCTTTTTGAGGTCAGCTGGCTTCAGGGCCAGGCCAACCGGTTGGTTTCAGCAGCAGCCATTAAAACTCATAGCTGGCACTGACACCAATACGACGGGGTTCCGTCATGCCGATGGTGTGCGCTGGCAGGTTGTAATCGCCGGCCACAGGAGAACCATAAGCAAATTCATCGGTCAGGTTAGTGACCCAGAAAGTCGCTGACCAGGCGTCGTTACTGCGGAAGCCGATGCGCAGATTGGTTTCCTTGAAGGATTCCGTTTCGTACACACTGCTACCACTGAAGTCGCCAAACCCGGGGGCGCCGCTGTTGTAGAAGTTTTCCAGCGTGACATAGGCTTCACCGGTGTTCATCGGGATGCTGTAGGTGGCCACCAGTGAGGAGCTGAAGTCGATGGTGCCGGGTAACTGCGCGCCTTTGCGGCAATCCACCTGGGTGCAGAAGTCTGCATCCGGGTCATCCAGCGAGGTATCGGCCCAGGCGATGCCCCAGTAGATGTCGAGGTTGGCCGTTGGCAGAATGCGGAAGCTGACTTCCACCCCTTCACCTGTGGCATCACCCACGTTGGTCAAACGGATCTGGGTGCCGTCAATGGCGTAGACCGCGTGCATGCCCTCAAATTGGTACTGGTAGATACTGGCATCCATCTGAATGCGGTCATCCCACCACTTGGACTTGATACCCAGTTCGAAGCTGGTGACGGTTTCTTCGTCAAACTCGCTCAGGGAAATGCCATCAATGTCCGCTGTATCGTCACCATCGACCACAATCAGGCTTGGGTCTGCTTCTGCCTCCTCGTAGCTGGAGGTGTAACCCGCCGGCAATTGCAAATCGAAGGTGTTGAAACCACCGGCTTTGTAACCGGTAGAGACGTTGACGAAGGTGCTGATGTTGTCGGTCAGGTAATAATTGACAGCCACACGCGCCGACACGTTTTCCCAGGTCTGGCTGCCTTTAACAGGCTGAGAGCTGTAGAACGGGAAGCTGTACCAGAAGTAGTTGCGATCCTCGCCGCCCAGGGCGGTCTGGAAGTCACGGCTGTCCTCGGTATAGCGAGCGCCAACGGTGATGTCCAGCTTGTCCGTGGGGGAGAAGGTGGCGTCACCGTAGATGCCCCAGCCCTCGTAATCGCCTTCGGCATCGACGGAGTCATTGCGCTCACCAATGCCGGGGCCGGGGGAGGTGTAGTACCAGTAATAGTAGAGGGAGTCACAGTCACTGACCTGGCTGATGGCGTAGGCGGGGTCGGCATATTCCGGGGCGTAGGCGCCGGCAAACGATGACGCACACATGGCATCTTCATCGTAGGTTTGATCGTAGCGAACCTTGACCTCTTCCTTGTAGGCAGAGGCGCCCAGGAACCAGGAGACCGGGCCGTCACCGTTGTAGTTCAGGCGCACTTCCTGACTGTAGTACTCCTGTTCCTGATCCTGTGCCCAGTTAAACAGGTGGGTGTCGGTGCCGTCGAAATCTTCCTGATAGGTGTAGTTGGAACCGCGAATACCGGTGATGGAACTGAGGCTGTAGCCGTCGCCCAACTCGTATTCCAGATTGAGGGTTGCACCCCAGACTTCACCTTCGTCTTTCAGTTCGTTGCTGGCCACATCGGAGCGGATTTCGTCTTCCTTGCCACCAATGTTGGTCAGACTGGCATCCAAGAGTCCGAGTCGGGTGCTAAATTCAGTACCGTCGTCATAGGCGCGGTAGATGGTGGGCGCGACTTCGCGATCCTCATACTCGAGCACCAGGTCGGCCGACAGGTTGTCACCGGTGTAGGCAAAGCTGGCGCGCACGGCGGTGACTTCTTCACCACCAATCTTGCCGCCATCGGTGAGGTTGGTAACCCAGTCATCCTGCTGGCGATGGTACATGGCAAAACGGGAGTTAAGCGTGTCGGTCATCGGCACATTGACCACACCGGTGAACTCGCGGTAGCCATCCTGGCCAAGGCCCAAGTTGACACTGCCACCGAGCTCGGAGTCCGCTTTGCGAGTGTGCATGCTGATGGCACCGGCGGAGGCGTTACGGCCAAACAGGGTGCCCTGGGGACCCTTGACCACTTCTACCCGCTCCATGTCATAGAGGCTGGTGACGGCGGCGCCGGTGCGGCCGAGGTACACCCCATTGTTATAAATACCAATGGAGGGCTCTGCACCAATACCAAAGCCGTTGGTACTGATGCCGCGAATATTGATGGAGTCCATAAAGCTGTCGTTACTGTCGCCCGACATCCCGGGGGTCAGTACGGCCAGTTGTTTGGAGTCCTCAATCTGGGCGTCTTTCATCATTTCGCCGCTGAAGGCAGAAACCGAAATCGGCACGTCTTGCAGGCTCTGCTCACGCTTTTGGGCGGTGACAGTGACTTCTTCAATGGCCCAGGATTTCTCCTGAGCGATAACGCCAGTGGCGCCCATTGACATGACACCGCTGACGGCTAGCGCCAGTGAATGTCGTTTAAATCGGGAGTACTTTTTCATGGGGTCTTCCTCTCAATATCACAGGGTTCGTTGTTATCTTCTCTGAGTGTGATGCTGCTTTTTTTAATCAAATACGATGATCGAGACTTATCGATTGTCTCTTGGTGTTCGATACTTCTAAACTGTCAGATTTTTTTAAACAACCACAATCCTTGTGCTAATGCGTTGCTGGGGTTTTAACGATCAATTTTAACTCCTGGTTTTAACTTACAGCTTGTCCCGCAACGAGTAATAGAGCATGCCCGCCACCAGCCCTGGCCAGCGCAACAGCGTACCGCCGGGAAAGGTGTGTGTCGGGTAATCGGCCATGACGTCGAAGCGCTCGGCGGTGCCGGCGACGGCTTCAGCCAGCAGCTTACCGGCCATGGTGGCTGTGGGCACACCGTGACCGGAATAGCCCTGGGCGTAGAAGACATTGTCTTCGAGACGGCCAAAGTGCGGCATGCGGTTCAGGGTGATGGCCAGAGTTCCGCCCCAGGCGTAATCAACTGCGGTGTTCTTCAGTTGCGGGTAGACGCGCAGCATGTATTTGCGCACAAAGGACTTCAAATCGCTGGGGAAACGGCTGCTGTAGTTCTCGCCGCCGCCAAAGATCAGACGGTTATCGCCCGACAGTTTCCAGTAATTAATGACAAACAGAGCATCGGCCACCGACGTGTCCTGGCGGATCAGCTCGCGGCACAGGTCGTCGCTCAGGGGCTCAGTGGCCAGCACAAAGTTGTTGATGGGCATAATCTTGCCGGCCATGCGCGGCTCCAGGTTACCCAGATAACCGTTGCAGCCGAGGATCACAAATTTGGCTTTGACCGACCCTTCGGCAGTGGAGACGACGGGGTTGGCGGACGAGGTGTAGCCCGTAACCCGGCTTTGTTCATAGATCTTCACTCCGGCCTGATGTGCGGCCCGGGCCAGCCCGAGGGCGTAATTGAGCGGGTGCAGATGGCAGGAGAAGGTATCCAGTGTGCCACAGTGATAATTTTCTGAGCCGACCAGTTGTCGAACTTCGTCCCTGTCCACGTAGCGGATCTGATCGAAGTTGTAGTGCTTTTGCAGGTGCTCAACCTCGGCCTGGTAATCCTGGGCGTGACTGGCTTTGTGAGAAACGTGCAGGGCGCCGGATTTCAGGTCGCAATCGATGTCGTGTTTGGCAATGAGGTCTTTGACGGTCTGTACGGCTTCGACGCCGATGTCCCAGAAGGCCTTTGCCCGCTCTTTACCGACTTTGCTTTCCAGGGTTTCCTGACCGAGACGCTGGCCAACACCGACATGGCCGCCATTGCGTCCAGAGGCGCCCCACCCCACGCGCTCTGCTTCCAGCAGTGCGACGTTGTATCCCCGTTCGGCCAGATGCAGGGCGGCGGACAGACCGGTGTAGCCACCGCCAATCACGCACACATCAGCTTCTATTTCACCTTCAAGCCGGGGATAGGTCTGGAGTTGCTTGGCGGTTGCCGCGTAATAGGAATCTACGTGGGAACTGCGATTGGGCGCACTCACTGTCGGTTTTTACCTCGTTCAAGCTCACGCTGTGGCCTTGTTAACTGCCGGTGTTACAGGCTGGAAAGGCTGGCAATGAGTCTGTTTATTGATTAAACATTCGGACTATATTGAATGTTAATTCGGTTTATGGCTAAATCATAAAGGCCTGATGATCATTTGGCAACCATCCAGGGTCATAGATTGGCTTCTCCAGGGCTATGCCGAGTACCGGCACTGTATCCGTGCCAGGGCCTTGATCTGTCTGTGCACAGGATAAAAATCAGCAATACTTAACGAACAAGAGTGAAGGTTTATGACTATGAGTAATGCCGCATCGGCCGGCGGGACCCCTGTTCCCTGGTTTAAGATATTCAAATATTGCGTCTACGCATTTTTGATCGTGAATTTGTTTTTCTTCTTTATGGAAGACTGGGCGGCCTCCGCGCATTTATTTTCCAATGGTATTTCCTTCTCCCAGCTGATTGAAGCCTATGCCGCCACCATTGATACCGCGGCCTGGGTGGTGTTGCTGCTGATTTTTGAACTGGAAACCTCGGTGATTTCCGATACCAGGCTGAAAGGCAATCTGAAGTGGTTGCTGAACGGGTTGAAGGGCATTTGTTATTTGGTCATTGTCTACGCCTGCTATGGCTACCTGAGCAAATACATCATCGTCCATGCGTTTGAGCCGTCTGCGCTCACGGACCTTTGTGCTCAAGCTGCCCACAACCTGTCATTCATGACCGATCTGGATGAGTACGAGTCCATCGCCGCCGCCAATTGCGCCGATTTGAGCGCGGCCAGTGCCTTTTATCAGTTGCCGGGAACCGGCATTGTGACCGACACCGAGGCTTTGCAGTCGGCGCAGTGGCTGTCGCTGATTGACGTGGTGAACTCGGCCAACTGGCTACTCATTGTGGTGATTCTCACCATGGATGTCTGGTTGCAACTGACCGGCAAGTTAACCGGTAACATCATTAAGGTCACCACGGCCTTTAAAGTGGTGCTGTATTTTATCCTGTTGCTGTGCGCCGTATTCTGGGGCATTGATGGCGACTTTCTGGATTTCTGGGATGCGTTCTTGTGGATTCTGGCGTTTGCGTTAATTGAACTGAACCTGTTCGAGTGGCACGCCGAGTCTGAAGGCAAGCACACGGTGCTGGGCGACAGCGATAAGATTGCCCACTAGCCAGTCTGGTCATTGCCTGGTCTGAGCCAACTCAGACCGGGTGCTGAACAGAAGCAGGCAAAAAGAAACAAAAAGAAACCCGCAAAAAAGGCGACTCAAGAATGAGTCGCCTTTTTTGTTTTCCAGAATAGTCCTGCAGGGATTAGCCGCTCAATTGCTCGCTCACGGCCCGCGCTGCCGCGTCCATGGCGCCATTGACGTAGGCGTAGGCCGAAGCGTCGGAGTTGGCGATGGAAATGCGGCCGATGCGTGCCCGCCCGGCGATGTGCGGTCCCTTTTCCGGTCCCCAGTCTGGCTCGTCATAGAGTTCGTTGTACTCGTAAGCGTAGCCGTGGGGCCAGCGATTGACCGTGATCGCGGTAATGTCACGTTGCACATCAAAACCCCAGCTGCCCAGTGCGCCATCCAGTTGTTTAAACAGGTCGTCCTCAAACTCTTCAAACGCCATTTGGTAGAGTCGTTGACGCCCCAGCTTGTGCTGTTCGCGACTGGTCAGCCCCTGGTTGGGAAAGGACGGGATCATGCTGGCGTGCAGAATGGTGGGAGCCTCTGGGGAGGGCGTGAAAGCGTAGTCACCCATGCTCACCGGAAAGTCCATTTCGATGTTGTGGAACATGGTCGAGCGGGGCGTATGAAAACCGTTGTAACCGGATTTGGCAAAGGCCTGCCAGTTGGTCACGGCGACGTTGGCGTACACCAGCGGGACTTTTTCGGCGTAGTCGATGGCGCTGCGCTGGGCCTCAGGTACTTCCGGGCAGATAAATGGAATGAGGTTGTTGTAACAGGCCATCACCACGTGCTTGCCCTTGACCTTAATGCTTTGTTGGTCGCGCACGTAGGTGACATCGACGCTGAGCTGGTCGGGGCTGTGCTGCACGTGAACGGCGGTGCTGTTGAGGCGCAGGCGTACGGGAGCTGAGTCGCTGTCGAGCAGGGCATAATTTACCTGGCTGGTGACCAGGTCTTCTATGGACTCGCCCGGCACGGCGCCGGGGTTGAGGTAGCGCACTAACGCCCGGGCAACACCGGCATTGCCGTCGGGAAAGTGAAAAATATAGGGTTCTTCACTGTAGTGGCTATGGGCTTCTTCGGCACTGACCCCGAGGCGGTCGGCACCGGGCATGCCCAGCCGGATCGCCTCCAGCGTGGACAGTGAATCCCAGCCGACGCCCCAGATGCCTTTCATGTTATCGCGAAACACGTCGATGGCTGCTGGTGGCAGTTGCGCATGGGTCTGCAGAAAATCACTGAAATTGGTGCTTCTCAAGTTCTCGATGCGTTGCGCCTGACTCCAGTGGTCGGGGGTCAGGGGCGAGGTGTCTCGCAGGAAGTTGAGCAACGCGGTCTGTACGTCCTTGGCGATGGGGAACTGGCGCACGGTGTCCGTGAGCGATTCGAGGCTTTGCTGGTACCAGCTGAACGGGTTGTCGGTCAGCCGATCAACCCCGAAATGCTCTTTGCTGAAATAGAGACCGCGTTTCAGTTTCCATTGCTGATTAAAATCCTGGTCAAAGTAGTCGTAAAATTTCTGCAGTTCGATGCCCAGGTCTTTCAGCACCTGCTGTGAAACTTTGGAATAGCTGTGAGGGCCTTCCAGAGACTGGCTGCCGCCATAACCGATCAGGGTCTGGTCCCCGACGGTAAATTCATTGCGTTTGGCGTGGCCGCCAAAGTCGTCGTGGTTGTCGAGAATCAGGATGCGACTGTCGCGGCCGGCCTGCTGTTGAAACAACATGGCGGCCGTGAGGCCGGAAATACCCCCGCCGACGACGATCAGGTCGTAGGTGTCATCGGTTTGCCGGGCGGGGATCGGCCATTGCTTGCCCTGCCAGGCGACAGAGTGAGCCACTTCGAAGGCCCCCGCATGGGTGCCTCGCAAGCCGGTCAGACGCGGTGGGTAATAGGCTGAATCCGCCTGGGATGTGGGCGCTGTTGCCAGCGCGGGCAGTGGCGATAAGCCCAACCCCCCGACCCCCACAGCGACGCCGTTCAAAAAATCCCGGCGAGTGATGGATGCTTTGCTCATGCTTAACCTCAATAATGCCGTGCAGTACCTTAATCAATACGTGGCGGTGCGGGTTTACTCGATGGGGGCGTCGGGTGAATAGATCACGTAAATTTTGGTGTAACCATCGGTGTCCCAAACACCGGTCCACTCTTTGGGAATGGTGACGGAATCACCGGCCTTGATCACCTGCACGCTGCCATCGCTGGAGGTCAGCGTGACACCGCCTTGCAGAAAGTGCATGTACTCATCAACGCCGTAGGGCTCGGTGATCTCAAAGCGACCGGCCTCGGCCCGGTACATGCCGGAGACAAACTTTTTATCCTGGCTCAACAGCGAGACCACATCGTAGGTTTTGCGCCCTGTTTCTGAGGTTTCAAGAATCATGTCGTCGCGTTTGAAAATGTCGCCGGCGATCTCGCTTTTCGACATCACCTGCGGGTAGACCACAGACGGCTCTTTGTTGTCGGACGGGTCGGCCAGTATTGGGCCGCACAGGGTCAGGCTGAAGGCAGTGATCAGAGTAACTAATGCCGTTTTGTTCATCGTCATATCAGGGCTCCGCTGAATATAATTTGAGTGATTGTTCGGTTTATATTCGACGACAAGTGGGGTTCTTGTCAAACGCGAGTGGCCCAGTATCCTGTGCAAGCAGCGGCAAACCACAAAAAAGCCCCCGGATGCGCTTGCATTCGGGGGCTTTTCGTCAGTGGCCTAGAGGGCGGTCTGCGTCAAACCCTCCCTGCCGGGCGAGTGTCGCAGCAGGCCTCAATTGAGTTTTTTCTGTTTCGCTTCATCGGCACGCCGACTGAATTTTAAATTCTGGTCGCTGTGAAAAACGGCCTTGTCGATTTCCAGGTACAAATATTTGATGCCCACGGCAAATTGACCTTCGGTGGTGCCGTCGACACGAATGGAAAACGGGTATTCCTTACCGGGCTGCAACTGGGTCAGCTGGGGGGTGACCTCAAGGATGGGATAGTCGTTGCCACGGCTGTCGGTGACTTTAAACCGGTCGTGTTGCGACAAGTCGACGTTGAGGCCGTCGGCATAGCGGGACACATCGACGTTCAGGTAAAACACGGTTGCGGATTGGTAGCGGGTATTTTTACCGGCCTTTTCTTTTTTATACTCCGCCACGATGTCACCCAGCGTAACCTCAAGCGCTTCGGTGCGCACCTGCTCCTGGGTTGCGACCGGGGCGTTGCCAATGAATTCCCAGGAGCCGTCGGCTTTTAACCGCACGCGTGTACCGTCCTCACTGGTGGCAAACCGGTCGCTGGAGGTGTACTCCCAGGAGCCGTCGGCTTTTAAGCGGATTTCGCGGCCATCATCGCCGGTGGCGGAGAGCTCGGCGGCGGTGCTGCTGGCGCTGGCGAGGGCCAGTAGCCCGGCCAGAGAAAAAGAGGTCAGAAAAGAGAGTGGCTGTTTCAAGGCAACGTCCTGTATCAATGAGAGCGGTCAGAAAGGCAGTGAAAGCGGGCATTGTGCCAGATGTTGCTGCTGGCTGTCACAGGTCCAGGCTGTCGAGCAGGCTGTCCAGGGTCTCGCGGCCTTTGGCCTTGTTCTTTTCCGGGCTGTGTTCGCCAAAGCCTTCGCGATCCAGATCGTCTTCCGGCAATTCGTCCAGAAAACGGCTGGGGGTGGTGTCCCAGATTTCGCCATACTGTTTGCGCTTGGCGGCCAGGGTCATGTGCAGCACCTTCTTCGCGCGGGTGATGCCCACGTAGGCCAGGCGCCGCTCTTCTTCGACGTTGTCTTCTTCAATGCTGGAGCGGTGCGGGAGAATATCTTCTTCCATGCCGACCAGAAAGACGTAGGGAAACTCCAGCCCTTTGGAGGCGTGCAGGGTCATCATCTGCACCTGATCCAGGTCTTCCTCTTCTTCCGACTGGCGCTCGAGCATGTCGCGCAGCAGCAATTTGTTGATGGCGTTTTCGAGGCTGCCGCTGCCGTCCTCGGCGTCGTCGCGCTCGATGATGGTTTTGATGGAGTCCACCAGGTACCAGACGTTTTCCAGGCGTTTCTCGGCGACCTTGGGGCTGGAGGCGTTCTGGTGCAGCCAGGATTCGTAATCGATGTCCTCCACCATCTCCCGCACTGCCCCCACCGGATCACTGCCGCGGCTGTTATCCCCTACCTGTAACAACCAGTGGGTAAAGCGCAGGATACGTTCGAGGCTTTTCTTGGGAATGTGGCTCTGTACGCCGAGTTCCTGGCAGGCCGAGAACAAACTGATTTCCCGCTCGGTGGCGTAGCGGCCCAGAGCTTCCAGGGTGCCGGTGCCAATCTGCCGGCGCGGGGTGTTGATGATGCGCAAAAAGGCGTTGTCGTCATCGGGGTTAACGACCAAACGCAGGTAGGCGAGGATGTCCTTGATTTCGGTTTTGGAAAAAAACGAGGTGCCGCCGCTGATGTTGTAGGGAATCTGGTGGTGCTGCAGTTTCAGTTCCAGCAGGCGCGCCTGATGGTTGCCGCGATAGAGAATGGCAAAATCGCCGTAGCGGGCGCTGCGATGCTGACGCTGGGTGAAAATTTCGGTGGCCACACGCTCGGCTTCAACCTCTTCATTGGCGCAGCGGATCACCCGCAGATTCTCCCCCAGCCCCATCTCACTCCACAAGGCTTTGTCGAATTCGTGCGGGTTGTGGGCGATCAGGTGGTTGGCACATTTGAGGATGCGGCTGGTGGAGCGGTAATTCTGCTCCAGCTTGATCAGCTTCAGGTTGGGAAAGTCCTTGCGCAACAGCGACAGGTTTTCCGGTCGCGCACCGCGCCAGGCGTAGATCGACTGGTCGTCGTCGCCCACCACCGTGAGTGAGCCGCGATCCCCGATCAGCAGCTTCACCAGCAGGTACTGGCTGGAGTTGGTGTCCTGGTATTCGTCCACCAGCAGGTAGCGGATTTTGCGCTGCCAGCGCTCCAGAATGTCTTTGTGGTCCATGAACAGCTGGGCGGGAATCAGAATCAAATCGTCAAAGTCCACCGCGTTGTAGGCCAGCAGTGCCGAGTTATAGCGCTTGTAGATGTTGGCGATGTACTCTTCGCCGGGGCTCTGGGCCTTGCTGATGGCGTGCCCCGGTGACCACAGGTCATTTTTCCAGGTGGAGATTTGATGTTGCACCAGATCCAGGTGGTCAGTGTCGAGATCCCCGTCCTTGAGCATCAGCTCTTTCAGCAGCGAGCGGGCATCCTCCTGATCGAAGATGCTGAAGCCGGGCTTGAAGCCCAGCGTCTTGTGCTCCTTGCGGATGATGTTGAGTCCCAGATTGTGGAAGGTCGACACCGTTAAGCCTTTGCTGGCTCGGCCTTTGACCAGTCCCCCAACCCGCTCTTTCATTTCCCGGGCAGCTTTGTTGGTGAACGTCAGCGCCGCTATGTGCTTGGCCTGCATGCCGCACTCCTGAATCAGGTAGGCGATTTTGCGGGTGATCACACTGGTTTTACCACTGCCCGCCCCCGCCAGCACCAGACTGGGGCCGTCGATGTAATGGACGGCTTCACTTTGACGGGGATTGAGTTTGGACATAGGGGTGAGGTTAACCAAAAAGTTGTGGAATCTGCGGCTAGGCAAGCGGAGCGGCATTGTACCAATGCTGGCTGGCAGGCTCCAAGATAAGAGTGGAATAGATACGCCTTTTGATAGACGCCGGGCCGGGAACCGTCGCTGGCGTCCGGGGTTGGGTTGCCGCTACCCCGCTGTGGGTAAAACCGGTGGCTCGGCGGACGGCTAAAAACGATGCTGCAGGCGCACTTTCACCATGCGCCCAAAGGCGTTGTGGAGAGAGGTATCAAAGCGCATGTCTTCACGCACCACCGGTGGCTCCCGGTCGGCGAGGTTGAGTACCGACAGACTGAAGGCCGTCGCCTCGCCGGGCAGGGCCCAATTCAGATGGAGGTCCCACAGGTACGAGGCGGCGACCGTGGTTTCAGTGATGTACTGGTCCAGCGCCGTCTGGGACAGAATGTTGAGTCCGTCATCGGTGTAGGCACTGATGCCATTGAGCTCCAGGCGGCCATTGAAGGCACCCCGGGCGTAATTGAGGTACAGCTTGCCCTGCCACTTGGGCAGCGACTTTAAAAAGGTGCCGCTGTTTAAGCGACCGTCCGCGGAGAAGGCCGGTATCAGGTCACTGGCGCTGACATCGTAGCGTTGCAGGTAAGCCAGATCCACGCCCAGCATCAACTCGCCGCTGCCTGCCGGCGTGTGATATTGACTGTGGAAATCCACTCCATTGGCCACCAGATCGGGGCCGTTGATGTAGTGGCTGAGGATGCGGGAAATATTGCCGCTGCCATCGTAAATGATCTGCGATGCCCATTGCGAGGCGGGGTCGGCCTGGGTGGCATTGACAATGGCGTTGGCGCTTTCCTGAATGATGAGGTCGTCAATGTTGATGTGCCAATAGTCGAGATTGATGTGCCAGCGGTCGGTGGGCGTCCACAGCAGCCCTAGGCTGGAGCTGACCGATTGTTCGGGCTTGAGGTTGGGGTTGCCGATGCGATCGACCGCTTTGTAGGCATAGGCCGCACCGATCAGCGACAGGGAGGTGGTCTCCAGGCCGGTTTGGTTGAGTGACGGGGCCCGGAAGGTGGTGCTGGAGGAGGCGCGCAAGCTCAGCGACGGTGTCAGATCCCAGCGCAGCGCAATTTTCGGGTCGAGGCTTTGGCCGATGTTGCCGCCATAGTGTTCAAAGCGCAGGGCCAGCTGCAGGTAGAGACGGTCGCTGACCGGCATGGCCAGCTCGCCAAACAGCGCCACCACGTTTTGGCTGACGTCATCCTCCTGCCCGCCGCGAAAGAACACAAACGCCCCCGGCAGTTCACCGGGTGTAGAAACCTCGCCCGGATTGACCGACACATCGGCGAGGTCGTTAAAACGAATCTGCAGTTGCTCATTGCGGTATTGCAGGCCCAGGGCGTAATCGATGTCCGGGAGGGTGCGGTTTTTAAACAGGCCTGAGTTAACACGATCCGAGTTGAGGCTGCCGGTCACCAGCGCGTCAGCCACCCACAGCTGCGAAATGTTGTTTTGCACCCCTTCGGCACGCATCCAGTCCAGCAGCTGCGGGTCATTGGCCAGCGCGGGCTGGTGATTGGGACTGAAGGCAATGGCCGAGGCAAAGGGGGTGTAGTAAAGGCAGCCGTTTTGGCCTGCCTCCGTGCCGCGACAGTTCTCGCCGCCAAAGCCCTGCAGGGCCGATTGCCAGCGATCGATCAATACATCCTTGGTTCGCGCTTCGGCCTGGCTGCGGGCGTAAGCCAGGGACAGATCAAAGCTGCCGGGGCCCGATGCGCCGGCGTTGGCGCCGTATTCACCCCGCACCCCGGTCAGCAGCCGCAGGGTTTGTTGCGAGCGGACCCCCTCCGTCACCGGTCCGCTGACACCCACGGGCCGGCCGACGAAAATGGCCCCGCCGGAAAAATCGGCGACATCACCGTCATTTTCAACCACCCCCGGGTTGCGGGCGATAAAGTCCAGCAGCCCGGGGTGGTCGGCGGGCAGGTAACGATTGGCGTCGGCCTCGTTGACCGGCGGGTAACTGGGTGAGGTTTTCCAGGCGGGCACCCGGGTGTCTGCATAATTGATTTCAACATAGGCCTGCGAGGCATCCCCGAGCCAGTTTGTGGCCAGCGGCCGCTGCCAGCGCGTGAACGCCTGCCAGTGATCCTCTTTTTCGACCAGGTTATCGAAGCTGACATAATTAAACCCGCAGCGGGCGCCGTCGATCAGGTAGCCGCCGACGTCGGTGCAGTTGGGGTCGCGGACATAATTGTTGCGGTCCGTGGCTGCCGCGCTGACTTCGGCATCGGTCAGACCAGCGCTTGCTGTGGCGGCATTGATGGGAATGAACGCACCGGGATTGCCAATGGAGGAGACGGTGTAGATCATGCGGTTGAGCTCGGGAATGTCCACCCGGGGGGCGAGTATCTCCTCGCGACTGGCATTTTTCAGTTCACTGCGCCGGGTATAGTTGAACGCCGCCAACCAGTGTGACTGGCCCCACTGTCCCCCACCCAGCAGGCTCAGGTCCCAGTCGCCATCGCTCTCGTCAATGTATTTACCGCTGGCTTGCAGCTCCACACCGTCGTAGCGGTCGCGGGTGATAAAGTTGACGACGCCGGCGACGGCATCGGAACCGTAGGTGGCACTGGCGCCATTTTTCAAAATGTCCACCTGCTCCAGCGCGATGGCGGGAATGCTGTTGATATCCACGAAGGCCTGGCCGTCATTGTGCGGCAGCGAGCTTGCCGGCAGGCGCTTGCCATTGAGCAGTACCAGGGTGCGACTGACACCGAGGCCGCGCAGGTTGATGTTGGCGGTGCCGGCGGCATTGGCATTGCGAAACTGGTTGCTTTGGTTTTCGGTCCCCGACACCACCGGCAAGGTGCTGACCAGGTCGATCATGCTGGGGGAGCCGCTGGTTTCCAGTGTCTGGCGATCGACCACTTCGATGGGGTTGAGGTTGCGCAGCAGTCCGCCGCGGATATTGGTGCCGGTGACCACCAGCTCTTCCAGCGGCGAACTCAGGTCGGTGGCGGGTATGGCGGCGATGGGAGGCTGTGGGTGACGAATGACGAAGTAGCCGGCGGCGTTTTTATCCGCCCGGAGGTTCAACCCCGTCAGCATCTGACGCAGGGCCGTTTCACTGTCGAACTCCCCCCGCAGACCCTGCACCTGCTGCGACGTATCCACATCTACAGCCACCACCACACCCTTGCCCGACTGGGCGACAAACTGGATCAGGGCGTTGGCCAGAGGGGCTGCGTCAATGGCAAAGGTAAGTTTCTCCTGAGCCAGGGCGACACCGCTCAGCAGCAGCAACAGACAAGCGCACACGACCTGCCGGTAGCGAGTCAGGGTGTGAGTCAGGGAGTTACTCGTGGCTAGCAGAATGGGTCTCTCAGCAGGCGTTTGCCTATCTCAATTTCTTATTATGGTGGCGGAGCGGCCGCTGGCAGAGCTGATCGGTACCCTGCCTGGCCTGGCGACTCTCGCGTCCAACACAAGAGGTTAAACCAGCGGCTGTGCAAAAGCCAAGGGATTACGTGACCGGCCGGTTTTGACCTTTGAGCACCCTGGGGCGCCCGGTTTCAACTTTTGGACAGAGCGCTTAACGGGCCCGAATGTCGATATGTTCAGGGCTGATATAGACAATGCTCACTGGCAGCACGGTTTCCAGGGCCAGCAGTATGGTGTCGATGTTGTCGGTGGGGAATACGGCGGTTACCGGCAGCGCTTTCAAGTGTGGGTCCTGCACCGTCAGTTTGGCCTGTTGGTAGCGGCCCAGGTCTTCCAGTACTTCCGCCAGGGGGCGGGACTGGTAAACGCGCAGGTTTTGTCGCCACACCCCGGCGCTGGAAGGGGTGATGTTTTCCAGCGGCTCCAGCCCCTGTTGCTGACTGACGCGTACGCGCTGCCCGGCCAGCAATTCTTTGCGCTCGGTGTCAGGGCCGGACAGGCTCTTGCCGCTGACCTGCACGTGCCCTTCTTCAACGGCGACGGTCACCCCGTAGCTGCTGTTGTTGACATTGAACATGGTGCCCAGCACTTTCACCTGGGTGTAGAGGCTGTCGACAATAAACGGGCGGTTGGGATTGCGGGCGACATTAAAAAACGCCTCCCCGGTCTGCAGCTTCACATGCCGCTGGTCGTGACTGTAGCGAATCTGCAGCGAGGATTTGGGGCCGAGGGTGACCGTGGAGCCGTCGGGCAGATTGATCGTTTGCCGCTGCGCCACCTGGGTGTGGTAACTCCAGCTCTGCGGTGTTTCGGCGGGCATTTGCAGGACCACAGCCACCAATATCACGACCGTGGCCAAGGCGATTCCGGCTGGCATCAGCGCGCGTTGCCATTGCTGCCACCATTGCCGGGGCGCGGCGCGGGAGCGGGTGGTGTTCGGTGGTGTTGCGGTCTTCAGGGGTTCGAGTGATTTTAACGCTTGCAGGCTGGAGCTTGCCTGCCACACCGCTTGCACCTGTTGGAAGGCAAGCCGGTGTTGCGGATCGAGGTTGAGCCAGTGCTCCAGTCGCTGTTGGTCTTCGCCGGTGGCTTCGTCCGAGTCGATCAAGACCAGCCATTCACGGGCGCGACGGCGGGCATCCTGCGCGGTCGATGAGACGTCATCGAGTTCCAGGGGAGACACTGCGGTTGCATCAGGCTGATGCTCGAGAGGGTGAGGGTCGCGGGGAAACTTGTCCATACCATTACTCCTCAAACCGGTGTTGCAGGTGGGTTTGGCAGGTTTCCAGCGCTCGCAATACGTGCTTTTTGACCGCGTCCACGGAAATGTCCATGTCCTCAGCCACCTCTTTATAACTCATTTGATACACTCTGTTCAGTACGAAGGCCCGGCGCCGCTTGGCGGGCAGGGTCTCAATCACTTGTTGTAATACCTGCAACTGCTCGGTCCCCAGCGCGGTTTGCAGCGGTGAGACGGCGGTGGCCTCTTCCGACGCCAGCTCTGACTGTGCATGCTGACTGCGCACCTGTTCACGGCGCAGGCCGTCCACCACCAGATTTCTTGCCAGCTGATACAGGTAGGCCCGCGGCTGCTCAATGCGCTCCGGTTCGGCGACGGCCATAAAACGCTCAAAAGCCTGGTGAGCAATGTCCGAGGCGTCCTGAGGTTGCTTGCGCCATTTACCTTGCAGGTAGCGCACCAGCTCTGACTGGTATTGGTGGTACAGCTTATTCCAGAGCTGTTTGTGTGATGGCACTGCCCGAGTAACCTTAGACTGCGTGAGAGGAGGCTCTATTGTCGGGCGATCGTTTTCATACCGCAAGCGACTTTGTTGGCCGCTCAGACTCGGTTGGCCACTCAGACTCGGTTGGCCACTCAGGCTCGGTTGGCCGCTCAGATTCGGTTGAGCGCTCAGACTTTGGCTGCCAGTCAGGTCGTTCGATGGGCTGTCTGCTCCCGCACTTGCTACTCTCACCTAAGAGGCTCCCGATCATGGGTATTTTTGTCGTTATAGATGGAGGACGTTTGTAGCGGACAAAAAGGGACAATTCGGGGTGTGATTTTTTTGGGGGTGCTTTGTGGTTGTTTGGTGAGTGTTAAGTGGCAGCGCACACTGCTCGAGGTTGGAGTTGTGCAGCCCACAAAAAAGCCAGCACACCGGTGCTGGCTTTTAAGGCCGGCCCCTCAAGTGAGGGGCCGGAGGTGTTGCAGGGCTGTCGTTAAAAGCGCTGTCGTAAAACGCTCTGAAGTTAGAAGCGCAAGCGACCTTCAATGGCGACAGTGCGGGCGTTTTTAACAAAGCCGTACTCTGTGCCTGCCGGTGCCAGAGGAACCTTTCCGGCGTAGGTCACAATCTCCTCATCGGTGAGGTTTTTACCCACCAGCGCCACAGACCATTTGTCAGCATTCACCGCCAAGCGGGCGTTGACTGTGGTGTAGGCGTCAATCTGGTTGCGTGGGTCCAGGTTGGGGTCGATGTTTTGCTCGTCCAGATATTGCGCGTCCAGCGTAGACTGCAGTTCCAGAGCGTCTGTCAGGCTATAGACATAATCCAGCGACAGGTTCACGGTTTTCTTCGGCGTATACTGCGCCGATTTGCCGGTGTAGTCGCACAGCTGGCCATAGGGGGTGACATCGCCGTCAGGGGTTTGACCCGGATAGCAGTTGCCATTGGTGAAGTCCTTGTACTCAAAATCGATATAAGACGCGGCGTAGCCGAGGGTCAATCCCTGGGCGAGAGCCCAGCGGCCATCGAGCTCAATCCCCTGAACAACCGATTCTTTGGCGTTGCCGACATTAAAGCCCAGCGCGCCGTCAAATTGGGAGATCTGCAGGTCTTCGTACTCGGTGTAATAGTAGGCAATGTTGAGTTCGGCAGCGCCGTCTGCGAAGGTGGATTTGGCCCCGACTTCGTAGCTGGTAACCTGCTCTTCCTCGAATTCAAAGGAGCCCACATTGTTGGCGCGGGCGCTGAAACCGCCGGCTTTGAAACCGGTTGTGTAGCTGGCGTAGGCCATCACATCTTCATTGACGTCCCACTGCAGGTTGATCAGGGGGGTGAACGCCGACTCGGAGCGATCGCCGTGCAGGTCGTGGCCGCTGCCCTGATTGGTATCGAGGCCCAATGCGCCATAGGCGATGACAGTGGACGCATCCACGGTGCCGCCAATGCTGGTGATGTCGATGGAGCGCGCGCCCTCTTTATCTTCAGCCGTGTAGCGACCCCCCAGTGTCAGGCGCAGGGTGTCGGTCATGTTCCAGGTGGCCTGGGCAAAGACCGCCCAGGTTTCCGAACTCTGCTCATAGTGACGCGGTGTGGCGGTGCCCTGCAGCGACATAAACACGGGGCTGCCAAAGGCGTTGCTCAGTGCGGCCGGAAGAATGCTGGTATTGGTGACCCGAATGGCGTCATTGAACTCCTGGTCATTTTCCTGATAGAAGGCTCCGGCGATCCAGTCCACGGTCTCGCCACCGGGTGAGGCCAAACGGATTTCCTGGCTGAACTGGGAGTATTCCTCGTCCATCAACACAGTAAAGACTTCTGCCGGGCTGTAATCACAGTCACAGTTGTCTTCAAATTCATAGGCGACATAGCCGGTGACTGCGGTCAGGGTGTTTTCACCCAGCTGGTAATCGACAGTCAGGGTGTAGTTTTCCAGCTCGTTTTCACTGTAGTCGTTGCCATCGGCCTGGCGTTTGTAGTCCAGGTCGTGATCGAAGGCGGGTGCCCCAAAGACGCCACTTAACACGCCGCTGTAGTTGGTTTCGTCCTCAATGATCTCAATCTGACGACCTTTGACATCAAACGTGTCGCGCTCAGCTTTGAGGGTGATGCTCAGATCGGCGCTCGCGTCCCAAACCAGAGTGGCCCGCAAGGCATTTTCGTCGCGGTTGGGCTCATCGTCGTTGGTGAGGGTATTTTCGATATAGCCGTCTTCTTCGTAGCTGCGATAGGCAATTCGACCAAACAGGTTATCCGCCAGGGCACCGGACACAATCGCTGTGACTTCCTTCATTTCGGTGGTTGGCTCGTAAGCGCCGCTGATTTCGGCCTCAAACTCTTCGGTGGGCTTGGCAGTGGTCATGTTGAGAGCGCCGGCCACACTGTTCTTGCCGAACAAAATGCTCTGGGGTCCACGCAACACTTCAACGCGCTCCAGATCCAGGAACGGGGCGCGGATTAACTGCGCGCGGCCATAGTAGATGCCATCGATATATTGACCGACGGACTGTTCAAAGCCCTGGTCGTTACCCGAGCCAATGCCGCGCACGCGCAACTGGGTGCTGAGACCAGTTTCGGTCATGTGCAGGTTGGGGACATAGCCCGCCAGATCGGAGACTTTTTCGATGCCGGCGTCGGCCAGTTTCTCACCGCCCATGGCGCTGACCGAAATGGGGACGTCCTGCAGGCTTTCGGCACGTTTTTGAGCGGTTACCACCACTTCTTCCAGCGCGAAGGTTTGAGCGGCCAGGGGGTGAGCAATGACAGACGCAATGGCGGCGGTCAGTGAAGCTTTGATGAGGGGGTGAATCATCGACATAGTTTCTCTCTTCCTATTGTTATGGTCATGCGCCACTTTATTGGTATCAGTCGGGCTTCAGGGCTCGATGCTGATGGTGGCTGGGGGATGGACGTTTGCCGGCAGTGCTGAGCGTCGCTATGAACAGTCAGCACGAACCGGTATTGGCAGCACAGCGCGCTGCCCGATTGTCCGATCACGAAAAAGGAGACGCTTGAAGACCGAAAAAGGGACAAAATTATTGGCCCGAGTTGGTGACGGTGTTGTTGGTGAAGCTGGCGGACGTGTTGGTGGCGGATTTGGTGACGGTGTTGTTGGTCGGGCCGAGGGCCCGTCTCGACCGGCCCCGGCAAGTCTTGCGCTTGACGCGAGGGCCTGTGTTGAAACCACAATCTTCACCAGAGTGGCCTAGTCCAGGGCCCGGTCCAGGTTGCGGTAACTGAAGGCCTCCATAAAGTGCAGGTCGTTCAAATGCTCTTCGCCAGCCAGGTCAGCAATGGTGCGGGCAACCTTGATCACCCGGTGCAATACCCGGGTTGAGAAGCCCATTTTCAGCATGGCATTTTCCAGCAGTTGCTGCTGGGATTGGGTCAGCGGGCAAAATTGTTCGAGCTGTGCGGCTGTCAGGTCGCTGTTGTTGCAGCCCTGCCGCTGCCACTGGCGGCGGTGGGCGTCCTGAACCCGGGCTTGGATGGTGGCGGAATCGTCGCCGCTGGCCTGGCCGTACAGCTCGCCTTTTTTCAGCGCCAGTACCGGCACGTGCAGATCAATCCGGTCCAGCAAGGGGCCGGACAGGCGATTGCGGTAGCGCCGCACCTGATCCGGGCTGCAGCGGCAGCGGTTGTCCGCCGTGTGGCGAGTGTTGGAGTGGATAGCCGAGTGGTTAGCCGGGGTATTGGCGGGTGCCTTGTGGCTGGGCCCCGACGGTTGCGATTTGGCGCCGGGGCTGTGATGACCCAGGTAGCCACACGGGCAAGGGTTCATGGCGGCAATGAGTTGAAAGCGGGCTGGAAATTCCACCTGGGCGGCGGCGCGGGAAATGCGGATCGAGCCGCATTCCAGGGGTTCACGCAGGACTTCCAGTACCTGCCGCTGAAATTCCGGCAGCTCATCGAGAAACAGCACACCGTGATGTGCCAGGGAAATTTCACCGGGTTTGGGGTTGGAGCCCCCGCCCACCAGTGAGGCGGCAGAGGCGGTATGGTGGGGGGCGGCAAAGGGGCGCAGGGGGTACCCGGGAGCGGTGTCTGACTGGCGGGTTAGGGATTGCACGCAGGCCACTTCGATGGCGGCCTGCTGGGTTAACGGCGGCATGATGCCGGGCAAGCGTGACGCCAGCATGGATTTGCCGGTACCGGGCGGGCCGAATAGCAGGGCGTGGTGTTTGCCAGCGGCGGCGATCTCCAGCGCCCGTTTGGCCTGAGCCTGGCCTTTAACGTCGCGCAGATCACCGTATTTGGACACGCTGCTGGAAGCGGTGGCACCGGACGGTTCAAACGGCTGGTTGTCCAGAGGGGTGAGGAGAGTGTGCTGGGACAAATGGCTGCACACCTCCAGCAGTGAGGCGGCGGCCAGCACCGGAGCCTGATCGCAGAGGGCGGCTTCGGGGGCGTTTTGTCGCGGGCAGAGAAATTGTCGCCCTGCCCGGCCACAGGCAATGGCGGCGGGCAGGCAGCCGGGCACCGAACGCAGTTCGCCATTGAGGCCGAGCTCGCCCAGAAACTCCATGTGCTGAAATTGCTGATCGGGGATTTGCCCGGAGGCTGCCAGAATGCCCAGGGCAATGGACAGATCAAATTGACCGCCGGATTTCGGCAGGTCGGCCGGGGCCAGGTTGACGGTAATGCGCCGCGCGGGAAACTCGTACTGACTGTTGAGAATGGCGCTGCGCACCCGGTCCTTCGATTCTTTCACGGCGGTTTCTGCCATGCCGACAATGGACAGTGACGGCAGACCGTTGGAGAGGTGAACTTCAACCGACACCAGCGGAGCTTCCAGCCCCAGGCGCGCGCGCGAGATGATGGTGGCCAGTGACATAGGCATTCCCTGCTTGGTCAAAAGGCCTGAGCTTAGGGTTGCTGGTGGCGAAAAGCCAGTGCGCCGCCAGTGCCAGGGGGTGGGTATCTGCAACTAAGACCGCAACTCCACACCTTGGTATGAGTTGCTACCGACCTTTGGTCTTTTATGGCCTGTTGTGTGTCAGTATTTTTTACTCGCCACTCGCCACTCGCCACTCGCCACTCGCCACTCGCCACTCGCCACTCGCCACTCGCCACTTTCAATTCAAGACCCCGAACTGTCCTGTGCAGCGGTTTCCAGCTCTGCGAGCTGTTGCTCCAATGCTTCCAGTTTTTCCCGGGTACGCATCAGCACCGCTTGCTGGGCATCAAACTCATCCCTCGAAACGAGGTTCATTTTCCGCAAGGTGCGCTCCAGCAGGCTGCGCAGTTCACGCTCTGGAAGTTCACTGGTGGAGGAAGGAATAGCGGCTTTAAGGTCATTTAAAAGGCTGCGTGCCAGCTGTTCAATCATGGCGGTGTCCTGCTGTGTTTTCAGTTTGAAGAGGGTTTCGATGGCGGTTATTGGCAACATTTTCATTCTACCTGAAGGCAATTGGCAGCGGCAGATTACTTTTGCACCAACGCGGTGCTCATTGTGGTGCATGTCATATATTTGTGCACTCAGACTGGGCTTTGGCGCATTAAGTTGTGCCCCTGTGTGCGCACATGCAGTGCATGATGGCATTAACTTATTGATATATATGGATATTTTAAAGTTGGCAAGCAATGTGCTAATACAGGGCAAGCCGTTTAAACAAACAAATAAGCTTCTAAAAGCGAAGTCGGCTTATTACAGAATCAACTTAAATACAAAGAACGAGAGGAAGTTCCATGAACAAATTAACCCAATTGGCAGCAGCTGTTGCCCTGACCGTCGGCGCTGTAAGTGCTACCCCAGTTATGGCCGAAGGTAGCTTTTCTGCCAATGTTGGCTATGCGTCCGAGTACTATTTCCGCGGTATCTACCAGGAAGAAAGTTCGGCCTCCGCCGGTATCGATTATACAAACGGCGGTTTCTACGTCGGTGCCTGGACGGCGGATGTGGGTGACGGTCTGGAAGTGGATGGTTACCTGGGCTGGGGCATGGAAACTGAAAGCGGTTTCTCTTTCGGCATTGGTGCAACCACTTACCAGTACACCGGTGAATTCGACAGTGAGTACAACGAAGCCAATTTTTATCTGGGTTACAAGTTTATTAGCCTGGAATACTCCGTCGGTGAGCAAGGTGATGACGAAGCTGCCGGCATTTTGGAAGAGTCTGATTACGATTACACCGCTGTCACCTTATCCCACAATGGCTTTTACGGTACGTATGCTACTTGGGGTAAAGACTTTGACGGTGATTTCATCCAGCTGGGTTATGACACCACCGTATCTGGCATTGATCTGGGTGTAGCTTTGATCTTAAACGACGAAGACACTGGCGGTGGTGACGACGACGAAGCTCTCATCTTCACCATCGGCAAATCTTTCGATCTGTAAGGTCTGTCATTTATACAGCGGCCGGGCCCTGTGCCCGGCGCTTTTATCTTAGCGGCGCGAATGCGCGTCATTAAAGGAGCTCAACAATGAAACTGGTAACAGCAATTATTAAGCCTTTTATGCTGGACGCGGTTCGTGAAGCGCTTTCAGACATTGGTGTTCAGGGTATTACTGTCACTGAAGTGAAAGGCTTCGGGCGTCAAAAAGGCCACACTGAACTGTACCGCGGTGCAGAGTATGTGGTGGACTTTTTGCCAAAGACCAAGCTGGAAGTTGCCGTGGGTGACGACCAGGTTGATACCGTTGTCGATGCTGTCAGCAAGGCAGCCCACAGCGGCAAAATCGGTGATGGCAAGATCTTTGTGTCATCTCTGGAGCAGGTTATTCGTATTCGTACCGGTGAAACCGGTGACGACGCTCTGTAAACAGAGTGGATCGTAACGCTCAAACATAATTAAACGTTAATTCTCCCGGAGAAACGCAATGGAAAACTCAATTTTCGAATTGCAGTACGCCTTGGACACCTTTTATTTCTTGGTGTGCGGCGCACTGGTAATGTGGATGGCGGCTGGTTTCGCCATGCTGGAAGCGGGCCTGGTTCGCTCCAAAAACACCACTGAAATCCTGACCAAGAACATCGCCCTGTTTGCGGTGGCTTGTACCATGTACATGGTCAGTGGTTACCACTTCATGTACGGCGGCGACTGGTTCCTGTCCGGCATCATGGGCAATGGCGTGACTGGCGCTGAAGAGCCTGCGAGCTACGCACCTTCTGCCGACTTCTACTTCCAGGTTGTCTTCGTTGCGACGGCCATGTCCATCGTCTCCGGTGCGGTTGCCGAGCGTATGAAGTTGTGGGCTTTCCTGGCGTTTGCTGTGGTGATGACCGGTTTCATCTACCCCATGGAAGGTGCCTGGACCTGGGGTGGCGAGGCTGTATTCGGCATGTACACGCTGGGCGACCTGGGTTTCCTTGACTTCGCGGGTTCCGGTATTGTTCACATGGCTGGTGCTGCTGCTGCTCTGGCAGGTGTCCTGCTGCTGGGTTCACGTAAAGGCAAATACGGCGCTAACGGTGAAGTCAACGCTTTCCCGGGTGCAAACCTGCCTCTGGCCACTTTGGGTACTTTCATCCTGTGGTTGGGCTGGTTCGGTTTCAACGGTGGTTCCGTACTGGCGACTGCGTCTGTTGATTCTGCCAACTCTGTGGCGATCGTCTTCATGAACACCAACGCTGCCGCTGCCGGTGGTTTGATCGGTGCTCTGATTGTGGCCCGCATCCTGTTCGGCAAAGCCGATCTGACCATGGCTCTGAACGGTGCTCTGGCTGGTCTGGTTGCGATCACCGCTGGTCCTGATACCCCATCTGCCCTGCAGGCAACTCTGTTCGGTGCTCTGGGTGGTGTTCTGGTTGTGTTCAGCATCCTGACTCTGGACAAGCTGAAGATCGATGATCCCGTCGGTGCTATCTCTGTTCACGGTGTTGTGGGTCTGTTGGGTCTGTTGCTGGTTCCTGTGACCAATGGCGATTCTTCTTTCTCTGGCCAGCTGATCGGTGCGGCTACCATCTTCGTTTGGGTGTTCGTTGTGAGCCTGATCGTTTGGGGTATCCTGAAAGCTGTGATGGGCATCCGTGTCTCTGAAGAAGAAGAGTTCAGCGGTGTCGATCTGGCAGAGTGTGGTATGGAAGCATACCCAGAGTTCACTACCAAATAAGCCCTCGCTCGACTTGATTGATGGCTATTCAAAAGCCCGGCTGTGCAAACAGTCGGGCTTTTTTGTACCCGCTTGCCGGGTGCCACGCGGTAGACGTCAGGCGGTATTTGGCACAAAATACAGGCTTAGGGGCTTTCTCGGAAATCGCTGTCTGGTCTATGCCCGCATAAGCGTGATATTGTAGAAACCATTACATGTCATAACGGTTTGGTGTTTGGTGTTGATTGGCGTATCTGTTGCTATCAACCACTCTGCATCAAACAATAATATTAAGAAGGACTTTGTTGATGAAATTAATCACTGCAGTAATTAAACCGTTTAAGCTGGATGACGTGCGAGTTGCTTTGTCAGAAGTGGGTGTTCAGGGCATGACCGTTACCGAAGTGAAGGGATTTGGTCGTCAAAAAGGCCATACTGAGCTCTACCGCGGCGCTGAGTATGTGGTTGATTTCCTGCCCAAAGTGAAGCTGGAGTTGGCGGTTGACGAGTCCATGGTTGAGCAGGCGGTGGAAGCGATTACCAAAGCGGCGCAAACCGGTAAAATTGGCGATGGTAAAATCTTCATTACCACCATCGATGAAATTATCCGTATTCGCACTGGCGAAACCGGCAGTGATGCGGTTTAAATTGCACTGACGGACATTGCTCAGGCAGTATCGGTTTTATTGCAGGCAGTATGGAACATTTTTGAAGACGCAATGGGGCGTTTGAGCCTCTGTCGCTGAGTCAGGCCTTTCGAATTAAGACCAGCCTTGCTGTTTCGATGGTAAAACATGTGAGTAATGTGAGAAAAGTCGGCCATGCCGGCTTTTTTTGTGCCTACGGTTTGACCCATCAGGGGTCGCATGGGCGTTTTTCTGCGGGCGCTGACGGTGACCACAGGAACTTGAGTGGCGGCAATGAGGCCTTAAGGGTTCTCGTCAGACAGGGCGGCCAGTCTCTGTTGGCGGTCTTGTCGGGGGGTGTCCAAAAAGTGTTGCAGGTTGCCGTTCCAGCGCAGCAGGTGGTGCAGTTGCTTGATGGCCATCCCGGTGACCCCGTGTGAAACTTCAGGCTGGTTTACCCGTTGTGCATTCTGTTGCAGATACAGCCCGAGAATAAACCAGTGGGCGTCAGTGGGGTGAGTAAAGTAGCTCTCATCGAGGATCACCAGCTGGGGGAAAAAACTTTTCAGGGTGGCGGTAAACAGACCGTCCATGACGCCTAGTGGTTGGTTGACCGCATTCATCAGAGGGGTCGTGCCGTTGCCACAACTGGGGGAGCGGGCTTTGAGGATCGCGGCGCTAAGCGGCCCCTGATGTTGCTCGTTCCAGCGCTGACACCATGCTGTCGCCTGTGCTTCGAGGGGGTAATCGACCGCGCTTGCGGGATGTTCCACCCACTCCAGTTGTGGCGCTTGCCGATGGCGTTGTACCCACTGGATCGGGGCGCGGGGCACGCCCATGCCGGCGTCCATTTCGGGGCAGTGCCGGACCAGCTTCAGGTAGTGCCTCAGCGTAGAGAGTCCGGGACGCAAGCCCTTTTCCTTACCGTCGTAACGCACGTTCTCCCCGGCCAGACAGGCACTGATCAACACATTGGGGGGCGTGTCACATTGCTCGCGCAAAAGCTCCGGCAAATGAACGTTAAAAGTCGCTGCTGGCGTGTCATGAGTCATCTTGGTTCACAGGAAAGTAATTACTATCTGATGATGATGTTCGCATATTCTAGAGCAAAAAAGACTAAAAAATTCATCGATTGGTGGTGGTCAAGCAATTGAAAGTTGGTCTATAAATACAGCGTTCAGGCACGCAGTTGCGCTTACTCAGGGAAATGGCGCCTGCCTGACACAAACTTCAGTGTTTTTTTGTTAAAAGATCACCGGGTTGCTAACGACCTAATGGTTTACAGACTGAAATGTTTCGGGGGTATTTATGACTCAGGATGTTTTGGAAGAAAGAGAAGAGCGTCTCGAGGATCACACCGTGGGTGCTCGCAAAAAGCTGAGAGAACAGCTGCAGAATGAAGTGGAAGCCTTCTTGGCCAGGGGGGGACAGATCCAACAGGTCGATGCGCATATCTCTGCCGATCCGCCTCAAAAACCCATCAATAATTATTGCAGCCGGCCTATCTAAACCGGGCTGGCTGGATTGACGGCTGGACCCCTGGCTTTGGTTTCTGCCGCCAATCAGGGGTTTTGCTGTTGGCTAAGGGTTTAACCGATTATGAGCTCACAGGGCTGACGGCGGTCATGGCTGACGGCTCTCTGGCTGCGCACACCAAGGCTCAAGGCTTCTCGAATAAACGCTTTCCAAACGGCGGACTCAGGTCTCGGTGGTGTCGTCATCACCGCTCGGCTGACGGCTTTTGGCCCGCGGATGGGCATTGTCATAGACTTTGGCCAGGTGTTGAAAGTCCAGGTGGGTATAGACCTGGGTGGTTGAAAGGTTGGCGTGTCCCAGCAGTTCCTGTACCGCTCTGAGGTCACCACTGGACTCCAACAGGTGACTGGCAAACGAGTGTCGCAACTTGTGCGGGTGCACTGACTGGTCGACTCCCTGGGTAACACTGAGTTTTTCAAAACGCAGCTGGATGCTTCTGGGGCTCAGACGCTTGCCCTTTTTTTGCGTGAAAATGGCAGCGATGTCTTCGCCACAGGTGCTTAGCTGTTTTTTCTGCCACGCCGCCAATGCCGCTCGGGCAGGTCTGCCGACGGGCAGTTCACGGGTTTTATTGCCTTTACCGGTGACCCTCAACTGACCTTGTGCAAGGTCCACATCGCTCCAGTTGAGCGACACCAGTTCGCTCAGTCGCAGCCCGGAAGAATAAAACAGTTCCAGGCAGGCCCGGTCGCGCACCGAGAGAAAATCGTCTCCGCGGACTTCCACAAACTGAATCGCCTGATCCACATCCAGCGCTTTGGGCAGGGGCTTTTTGGCCTTGGGTGCTTGCAGGCCGGTGCAGGGGTTAACGCTGATCAGCTTCTGCTTCAGGCAATATTGGAAGAATGTTCGCAACGCCGACAGCCAGCGCTGCAAGCTGCGCGGCTGAAGCTCCTGGCGGTGGAGCTGTGCCAGACAGTGGCGGATATGATGATGCTGAAGATCGATCAGGGTAAGTTGCTGGTTCTGGCAGTAGCGGCTCAGGCGGACGAGATCACGCTGGTAGCTGACAAGGGTATTGGCCGATAGCTGTTTTTCAAATCGCAGGTACTGGTAAAAACTCTCCAGGGTTTGTTCGAGCGAAGTTAGCTCAGTCATGGGGGGGCTCATGTGATTAAGTCGTCGCTCATCGACATCGCGCCTGAAGGCACAAAATACCGATTTATCACGAGCGCACAATTGGCTCACGCAGGCACTCAGAAAACGACCTGCTGTTGGTTTATGGCTGTCTGCCGGTTCTAGGCTAGGGCAGGTGCCGGGGCAGCTGTCGGTTAAGCACTTCGGCGATGTAACTGAGAAACAGTGTGCCCATGCTGGAGCGGTAGTAATTGGGGTCGCGGTTGGCGATGGCCAGCACCCCAAACGAGTTGCCGTGAATGAGCGGCACGAGTGCGCTGGAACCGACATTTTGCGAATGTTCCGGGAACAGGTATTTCACTTCCTTGGGGGAGAGGATACCACACAGGGGTTTGTTGTTTTTCAGCGCCTGGCCAATGCTCTCGCGCGCTTCACTCAACGGCTCTACCCGGGCTTTGGACTTGGGCAGAGAGTCGGGATCGGCAAACAGAATCAGGGTGGTGTAGTGAATTTTAAAATCGTTTTTGAAACTGTAATACAGAGAATCAACGATATCGGTGAGACCTTTGCCCTCCAGTAAGGCCAGCACCAGTCGCTTGGTTTTATCAAACAAACGGTCATTGTCGCGGGCATTGTCGAGCAGTTTGCTGAGGCGGTGGCGCATGTCCATGTTGCGTTCGCGCAGGATCGAGACTTGTCTCTCCACCAGTGAAATGGCTTCACCGCTGGCGTGCGGTAAGCGTAAATCAGCCAGCAAACCAGGCTGCTTTACGAAATAGTCCGGGTGCTTGCGCAGATACAATGTAACCTGCTCTTCGGTGATGGCGTTTTCCGTGTCGATAACTGTTTGATCGCTCATATTCAGCTGTGACCTTTCGCTTATGACCTTTGGCTGTTGAAAAGGGTTAAATCTTTACCTGACCATGAAACACGTGCGTCGCGGGTCCGGACATCAGTACCGTTTGACCTTCACCCTGCCATTCTATGGTCAGGCTGCCACCGGGCAGATTCACCTTTACCACGGAGTCTAACAGGTTGCGCAAGCGTCCGGCCACTACCGCAGCGCAGGCGCCTGTACCGCAGGCGAGGGTTTCTCCACTGCCGCGTTCGTAAACCCTGAGGTTGATTTCCTGACGTGAAACGATTTGCATGAAGCCGGCATTGACCCGTTGCGGGAACAGCGGGTGGGATTCCACCTCGGGGCCCCACTGTTCAACGGGCGCGGTGTTGACATCGTCAACCAGGGCCACTGCGTGGGGATTGCCCATGGAGACCGCACTGATTTCCAGGGTGGTGCTGGACAGTGGCAGCGCATAGGTGACCGCCTGCTGGTCGGCGGTAAAGGGAATCTCCGAGGGCGTCAGGCGCGGTTCGCCCATATTCACACGCACATCGCCGTTGTCCAGTGTATGCAGGGTCATGATGCCGTTGGCCGTTTCAACCACAATGTCGCGTTTGCCGGTGAGCTTGCGCTCGATGACAAAACGGGCGAAACAGCGGGCGCCATTGCCGCAGTTCTCCACTTCGGAGCCGTCGGCGTTGTAAATGCGGTAGCGGAAATCCACGTCCGGATTCTGTGGCACTTCCACCAGCAGTATCTGATCGCACCCCACTCCAAAACGCCGGTCGGCCAGGCGGCGAATTTTATCTTCGCTCAGGCGGATGCGCTGGCTGATACCGTCGATGACGATAAAATCATTGCCGAGGCCGTGCATTTTGGTGAATCGTAGTCTCACTGGTGGTCAGTCCTCGTCGGGCATCCGTAGGTTTTAGTATTGCCGTAACCCTGTCGCCCGGGGTGTGTCGTGGATTGGGGCAACGGGGCTACATGTATAAGTTCACAGCTAACAATTCAACGGGTAAAGGTTCAATTACTCCGTTCACAGCTAACAGTTCAACTGGGTTTCAACTGTTGCGAGAGCAGGACTTCGCCTTGCGTCAGGCTGGCAAGGGATTCCCTGGCTCTCACCACACTGGCCTGATCTCCATCAACCATGACCTCGGCCGCCCGCGGCCGGCTGTTGTAATTGGAGCTCATGGTAAAACCGTAGGCACCCGAGGACATCACCGCCAGGAAATCGCCGGTCTGTAAGTTTAGCTGACGCTCTTTACCGAGAAAGTCACCGGTTTCACAGACTGGGCCGACCAGATCCCAGCTCTGGGTATCGCCCTCGCGGCGCTGGAGGGGACGGATGTCCTGCCAGGCCTGGTACAGGGACGGCCGGATGTTGTCGTTCATGGCGGCGTCGATAATGGCAAAATTTTTGTGTGGCGTTGGTTTCAGGTATTCCACTTTGGTCAGCAGCACGCCCGCGTTGGCGGCAATGGAGCGACCCGGCTCAAAGATCAGTGACAGCGGGCGATTGCCCAGACGCTGTTTGATGGCCTGCATGTAATCGGCGACCGCTGGCGGTTGCTCGTCTTTGTAAGTCACGCCGAGGCCACCGCCGAGGTCCAGGTGTTTAATGGTGATGCCCTGCTCTGCCAGCTGGTCCACCAGTTGCAGAACGCGGTCGAGGGCATCGACAAACGGCGACAGCTCGGTCAGCTGTGAGCCAATGTGACAATCAATGCCCACCACCTGTAATGCCGCCAGCTGGTTGGCATGGGCATAAACCCGCGGTGCTTCGGCGATATCGATACCGAACTTGTTCTCTTTCAGACCGGTGGAAATGTAGGGGTGGGTGTTGGCATCCACGTCGGGATTAACCCGCAGGGAGACGCGGGCGACTTTCCCCATCTCGGCCGCGACAGCCGCCAGAACATCCACTTCGGCTTCGGACTCGACATTAAAACAGTGCACACCGACATCCAGGGCGCGGCGCATTTCGGCGGGAGTTTTGCCGACGCCGGAAAAGACCACACGAGCGGGATCACCACCGGCGAGCAGTACGCGCTCCAGCTCACCTTCGGAGACGATGTCGAAGCCCGCTCCCAGTTGCGCCAGCACATTGAGTACTGCAATGTTGGAGTTGGCTTTGACGGCGTAGCAGATCATGCCGGGGTGATCGCCCAGGGCGTTGGCATAGTCCTGATAATGGCGGCTGAACGCGGCCCGGCTATAGACGTACAAAGGTGTGCCGTGCTGCTCGGCGAGCTCGGTGAGGGAAACCTGTTCGGCAAACAATTGGCCGTTGTGTTCAGTGAAATCTTGCATGGGTAACTCTTGTCTAGTGATCCGGGGTCTACGCCGTGAAATCTGAAAATCTGTGTCCGGTGATCTGAAAGCCTGAGCTGTGTGGCTGGTGTTCAGGGTTCGATCGGTCTGTTTTTCGTGGTAACCGGCTCGTTCGTAATTGGCCCGTTGGCTACCGGGGCGATATCGGCTGCAACGGTATCAGCCAAGAAAAATGGCCGCTTGCGCTCTGCCTCAGCTGTTTTTGGCCGGTGTGTTTACGGCGGATTGTTGAGCCGCTTCTTCCGGCTGGGGCAGGTAAAGGGGGCCTTTCTGGCCGCAGCCTATCAGGCCACCTAACAGCAGGGCAGTTGCCAATATCAGGGAAAAAAGTCGCATTGGATCTCCAAAAAATGGGGCTAGCCCAGCGGTTTTCGTTTCCAGGGTTAAGCCGCCTAGTATACCGGTGGTTGGCGTGGGGGTGCCAGCAGTTAAATAGCACCCTGCGGGAGTTGAATGGCTCCGTGCGGGGCCTGGACGGCAGGGTCAATGGCGACTGTTGACGGGGGCCTGCCGCTTCAGGTGTTGGGCCAGAGTCCGGTACAGCTTCTGCGGACTCACGGGTTTGGTGATGTAATCGTCCATGCCGGTTGCCAGACAGCGCTCCCGGTCTCCTTGCAGGGCGTGTGCGGTCATGGCGATGATGGGAATGTCCGGGCAAATGTTGCCTGCACGGATGCGGCGCGTGGCCTCGTAACCATCCACGCAGGGCATTTCCATGTCCATTAAGATCGCATCGAAGGTGCCGGCCTGATGCTGTTCCAGGGCATCAATGGCCTCCTGGCCATTGTTGGCGAGGGTGACGTGGGTACCGCGTTTTTTCAGAATACCGATGGCGACCTTTTGGTTCACCACGTTGTCTTCCGCGAGCAGAATGTGCGCACCCTGCAGCGCTTCGTTGATCTGCACATCTTCCGGGTTTGTGTCCTGTGGGGGACAGTCGTTGTCCATGGGGGGCTCCGTCGAGACCGATGCCAGGACGGCTTCACCAAACACCTGCGCCAGGGCATCGTACAGGCGTGAGGGCGTGACGGGTTTGTGGATCAGGCCCTGCAGGTTATCGGTTGGGTGATTGAGGTCCGCCAGCGAGTTGAGCCGTTGGTCAGCGATCAGGATCGCCCGCGGCTTGTGTTGAATGTGTTTGGACTCCTCAATGATCCTGCAGGTTTGGGCGCCATTGATACCGGGAACCTTGAGGTCGATGAGCAACAGTTGGTAATACTGCCCCGGTGTGCTATCGGCTCTTAGTAACATTTCCAGAGCCGATTGGGCATTGGTGGCGGTATCCACGTTCAATTGCAGGGACCTGGCCGTATTGGTCAGGGCCCGCAGGGTACCTGGATAATCATCCACAATCAGGGTGCGCAGATCGTTGAAGCGTTCCGGATTGTGCTGGATCGCTTGCTCCCCCAGCTGGCTGCGCTCAAACGTCAGGGTAAAGGAAAAGCAGCTGCCCACCCCCTGTTGGCTGCTGATCTGTAACTCCCCGCCCATTTGCTGGATCAGATGGCGGCAAATGGCGAGTCCCAGGCCGGTGCCGCCAAACTGGCGTGACGTCGAGCCGTCTACCTGGGTGAAAGGCTTGCCCAGCAGCGGTATGGCTTCAGGTTCGATGCCAATGCCGGTATCGGCGATGGCAAACTCCAGTTGGATCTTGTTTTTCCGGTGCCCCACGGTGCGGGTGCGCAGGCTAACCTCACCCCGGCGGGTAAACTTCACGGCATTGTTCAGCAGGCTGTCCAGCACCTGATGCAGTCGGCAGGCGTCCCCTTTGATGAAGCGAGGCACGTTTGAATCGATATCAATGATGAGTTCGAGGTGCTTGGCCTGTGCACTGTCGGTGTGGGTTTTGGCCAGCTGTTCAAAGATCTGGTTTAAATCCAGGTGGGAGTGGGCCAGCAACACCTCACCGGATTCCAGTTTGGAAAAGTCGAGAATCTCATCAATGGTGTGGAGCAGGCAAAAAGCCGATTGCTGGATGCTGTTGAGGTAGTCCTGCTGTCGGCGGCTGAGAGAGGTGTCTTGCAGCAGGTGCCCCATGCCGATGATGGCGTTCATGGGGGTGCGGATCTCGTGGCTCATGCGGGTGAGAAACTCGGTTTTGATCTGGCTGGCGTTTTCAGCTTCTATTTTGGCCTGGCGCAATTCCTGTTGTGCCTGTTTGAACTGGGTGATGTCGGCATTGACCCCAATGGCACGTTGAGGATTACCGTCGTGATCGATGTCCACCAGAATGGCTCTGGAGTATATCCACAGGGTGTGGCCATCTTTATGCCGCATGCGGTATTCACACTGCACCGGTTGCTCGGGGGCCTTGAGGGCCTGTTGGGCAATGTGCAGGATGTATTGCACATCCTCAGGGTGTATTAACCGTTTTAAAACGGCTTGGGGGGTGGCATCGATTTCGCCCTCCTCATAGCCAAGCATCTGCAGGTAACTGGGGCTGAAGTGCATGCGCCGATTGACCAGGTCCCAATCCCAAAGTCCATCTTTAGAGGCCTGCAAGGCGAAAGTGTAGCGCTGCTCGCTCTCTTCGAGGTGGCGGGTGGTGCGGTGCTGGTTAACGGCGCGGGAAATGGCGTCGGCAATGATGACGGCCGCTTCCAGGTCGCGGCTGTGCCACTGTTTATCTTCCTGGTCAGAAGGCAGGGTGAGCAGGCCGTCCAGATTGTCCTGATAGAAAATAGGGATGAGAAGCGCCGAAGCGATGCCGTATTTCTGGAAAAAAGACGCGATGCGCGGATCCATCCTGGCGATGCCCTGTTTATCCAGCACCAGGGGTTTGCGGTTGGCCAGGCTTTGGCTCAACACCGGAAAATTGTCAAACGGATGGCCGGCCACAGGATCCTCAATGACCTGTTCCTTCGGATCGGAGGACCAGTGTGAAACCATTGTCATTTGTTGGGTTTGGGGGTCAAACCAGCGCAGGGAGCAGCGCACCAGTTCAAAGTGTTCTGCCAGCGCCTTCAGGGTCTGATTGATAGTGGCCCAGCCGCCGTCCTCCAGCAGCTTGCGCAAAGTCTGGTGCAACCATTGTTCGGTGCGGGCAATCGCGGTTTGTTCCAGCTCCTTGCGTTTGATGGTGTCAATGTCGGTGACGGTGCCGATCAGGTAGCTGGCCTGGCCATTGGCATCGCGGGACTTTACATGAACCCGCAGCTGCAACCATGTGGGGGTACCGGTGCGTGAATACGCCTGCAACTGGGTGCTGTAATCTGTTCCGTTGAGAATGCAGTCTTTAAAGCATTGGCGAATCCGCTCGCGGTCCTCTTCGACGATGTGCTCGCGAATAAAATTGTGGTGGAAGGTGTCGTGGGAGTAGCCCATCACTTCGGCGGCATTTTTGCTGTAGACCAACCCCTTGCCGTTGTTGCGCCAGGTGAAACAGATCGTGTGGGAGGTGCGTTGCAGAATTTGTGCGAACTCCGCTTCGGATTGCAGCTCTTGCGTGTCGTCAGGTGAGGCGGCGATGGCTGATCCCGTGGATTCATGTTGGGCCAGTCGGGCTTCCAGCTCGCGGATGTGCGCCTGCAGCGCTTCGAGTTGATCGGGTTTGTGACGTTTGCGAGGCTTGCTGCCGTTGTTTGTCGTCATACAAGTAGACCGGTCTTCAGTAAGGGTTCGACGTCTGGTGGCCTTAATGCATGGGGAGGGTGAAGAATTCAGTGCCGGTGGCAGGTGTTTATTCCCTGCCGGTGACGGAGCCCTAAGCCAAGTTCGTTATTATCGATTAAGTGTAGCTGACAGTAAGTTTGTCGCCAATGGTCTGTAACTTCTCGACCTCGTCAGTATTGAGCCGGGAAAAGGCCGGGTTGGTCGCGATCAGACCTGTGCATTGCTCTGGCGGGAGAGGTGTTTTGCCCGGGGAGGTGTTCTGGCGGGAGCGGGGGTAGAGACGGCGTGAGGGTATCAGTGGCTGCGCAGGGTGCAGCCACTGATCGGCGGCACTCACGGGAGAGCACGTTGTAACGCTTGCTCCCGGTGAGTGTGGCTGAGATTCAGCCGCGTTCGGCGACCCGCTGTAAGGCCGTTTTCGCGGCTGCGCGCACCTGGTTGGGGGCGGTGCCACCGATGTGGTCACGGGCGGCCACGGAGCCTTCCAGTGTCAGCACCTCAAAGACGTCTGCGGCGATGGTGTCGGAGAACTGTTGCAGTTCTTCGAGGCTCATTTCCGACAGGTCTTTGCCCTGCTGAATCCCATACGCCACCGATTTGCCGACAATCTCATGGGCGTCACGGAACGCCACGCCCTGGCGCACCAGATAGTCGGCGAGATCCGTCGCGGTGGAGAATCCACGTTTGGCGGCTTCCAGCATGCTGTCTTTTTTGGCTTCGATGGCGGGAATCATATCGGCAAATGCGCGCAGGCAATCCTTGACGGTATCCACGGTGTCGAACAGAGGTTCCTTGTCTTCCTGATTGTCCTTGTTGTAGGCCAGTGGCTGGGATTTCATCAGTGTCAGCAGGCTGATCAGGTGGCCGGTGACGCGGCCGGTTTTACCGCGCACCAGTTCCGGGACGTCCGGGTTTTTCTTCTGCGGCATGATCGACGATCCGGTGCAGAAGCGGTCGGGCAGATCAATGAAATTGAACTGGGCTGAAGTCCACAGGATCAGCTCTTCGGACATGCGTGACATGTGGGTCAGCAGCAGGCTGGCGAAAGCGCAGAATTCGATGGCAAAGTCGCGGTCGGAAACCGAGTCCAGGCTGTTGCGGGTGGGCTGTTCAAAGCCCAGCAGCGAGGCGGTCAGCTCGCGGTCAATCGGGTAGGTGGTCCCCGCCAGGGCGGCGGCCCCCAACGGTGACTGATTCAGGCGCTTGCGGCAGTCCTGCAAACGGCCGAAGTCACGCTCCAGCATTTCGTTCCAGGCCAGCAGGTGGTGGCCAAAGGTCACCGGTTGGGCGGTCTGCAGGTGCGTAAAGCCTGGCATGATGGTGTCGGCTTCGTTCTCGGCCAGGCCGATCATGCCTTGCTGCAGGCGGGTCAGCTCGCGGGAAATCGCATCGATTTCGTCACGCAGCCAGAGGCGAATGTCGGTGGCCACCTGGTCGTTGCGGGAGCGGCCGGTGTGCAGCTTTTTACCGGTGATGCCGATTTTGCCGGTGAGCGCGGACTCGACGTTCATGTGCACGTCTTCCAGCGGAATGGACCACTCCTGCTTGCCGGATTCGATGTCGGCCTGCACTTCGTTGAGGCCGGCGATGATGGCGTCGCGCTCCTCGGTGGTCAGAACCCCGGCGGTTTCCAGCATGGTGGCGTGAGCGATAGAGCCCTGAATGTCGTGGCGATAGAGCCGCTGGTCAAATTGAATGGAGGCGGTAAAGCGCTGCACAAAGGCATCGGTGGGCTCATTGAAGCGGCCGCCCCACTGTTGATTGGTCTTATCGTCCTGGCTCATAAATCGGTCTCATCGGTTGTCGTCTGGACGCAAGTCTGCCAACGTGAGGCTGTTTGGCGCCTGTGGCAACTGTTTACATCCGGGGCTAAAAGCCCGTTACTATAGAAAAGCCCGTTATTATAGCCCAGCTTGGCCCAAAAAAGGGCTATCGGAAAAGGTCTGTTCAATATGCAATCGAGGTCTGTCTCACATGCACCGCTCAAGGCATTCTCAAGTGCACCGCCCAAGGGGTTTTAAAGTGCACCGCCAACGACATTATCCCGTGCGCTTTCAGGTGCACTCTGACGCACCCGACCGGTTGACTGAGCATGGCAATACCCACCACATCTGAGGCCGCAGCGCCTGCCGTGAGCGCGGCCCGCGCGGGGACAGCGAACTCGCTGACCAGGCCGGCACCGCCCTTCCTGTCTCCGTTTCTGCCGGATATGTGCAGCCTGCAGGCCGTTTTTCTGCTGGTGTTGCTGGGGGAGCTGCTGGCACTGGCGTTGACCCTGGCGGACTCGGGGCTCGGCCGGTTTGACTGGGAGGGGCTGGGTTTGCGCTCATTCCTGATGCAGTGGATCGTGTTGCTGAGTGCGGCTTTGCTGTGTCCGCTGCGGTTTCGACTGTCGCGGTTACCGGCCTGGCTGGCCGGTGCTCTCTGTTATCTGCTGGTGCTGGGGGTGACGCTGTTGTGCTCCGGACTGGGGTTGTGGGGCGTTGATGGCTGGCAGGACGATGACCTTGACACCCTGCTGGGGAATTTACTGCTCGCGGCGATTTTTGCCGGCGTGGTGCTGCGATACCTGTACGTGCAGCAGCAGTGGAGCAATCAACAGAAAGCGGAATTAAGTGCCCGTTTGCAGGCCTTGCAGTCACGCATACAACCGCATTTTTTATTCAACAGCATGAACAGCATCGCCAGTTTGATTGCCACCCGGCCGGAGCTGGCAGAGCGCCTGGTGGAAGATCTGTCCAGTCTGTTTCGCGCCAGCCTGGCGGAACCGGGGCTGGTGGCGTTGGCGGACGAGCTGGACTTGTGCCATCAGTATCTGGAGATTGAGAAAACCCGCCTCGGTGACAGATTGCAGGTTCGCTGGCGGGTGGATCCGGTGCTGGGCGAGGGCTCCATCCCCTGCCGGATTCCCAGCCTGTTGCTGCAGCCGCTGCTGGAAAATGCCATTCAGCACGGCATCCAGCCTTTGCCGGAGGGCGGCCTGGTGACCATTGATGTGGGGCTGCAAGGGGAGCAATTGACCCTTGGCGTCACCAACCCGGTCCCCGGCAAGGTCACAGAAACCGCTTTTGGCCACAGCGGAGCGTCAATCAACTCGCCAGACACCGCGACGGGCAGTTCCGGCAATCGCATCGCGCTGGACAATATCCGCCATCGACTGCAGGCGTATTTTGGCGACGCCGCGAGTTTCAGTGCACAATTTGAAACATTTGAGGCAGAATCTGCTGATGTTGAATCAGATGCCGAGTTACACTGTTTTGTGGTCAGATTAAGTTACCCGGTGAGCTTTTTATAGCTGCCAGTTATAGCCGCCAGCAGGAACACAAATATAGCCGCCAGCAGGAACGCAAAAACCTTTATGGACATCATTATCGTTGACGATGAGCCCCTTGCGCGGGATCGCTTACAGCGTATTTTACATGACGAGGCGGACTATCGGGTTGTCGGTCAAGCCGCCAATGCGCAAGAGGCCATGGCGTCCGTGATGGCGCTGGATCCGGACATTGTGCTGCTGGACATTCACATGCCCGGTGACAACGGTTTGCAGGCCGCGCAACAGCTCGGTGCCCTGGATGATCCTCCGGCGGTCATTTTTTGTACCGCTTATGACCAGCACGCCCTGGATGCGTTTTCGGTCAACGCCCAGGGCTACCTGCTCAAGCCCGTGCGCAAAGACAAGCTGCTCGACATCCTGTTCAGGGCGCAGCGTGTGACGCGGGCCCAACGCCAGAGCCTGCAACAGCAGGGTCATCTGACGACCGCGAACCGGGACGCAGGTCGCAGCCACATCAGTGCCCGCACCCGGCGCGGGGTGGAGTTGATTGCGATCGAGTCGATTTTCTATTTTGCCGCCGACCAGAAATACGTCACCGTCTACCATGAAGGCGGTGAGACTCTCATTGATGACACCCTCAAAGAGCTGGCGGACGAGCTGGGCGACCGCTTTGTGCGGGTCCATCGCAACGCTCTGGTGGCCTTGAAAAGGGTTGAGGCCATGGCCAAAAACGCGGCCGGGCAGTTTGAAATTCGCCTCGCCGGCACCGACCACCGTCCGGTGGTCAGCCGCCGGCACGCCAGCAACTTGAGAGAATTGCTCACCCGCCTGTAGGGCTTATCTATGATCCAGGCCCTGGGCGGGGCTGGTGGGCGTGCGGGTTTCGCGGAAGAGTCGAACCACACAGGGCAGCACTTGTCGCCCACCTTTGTTATGATTTGCGCCGTGTTATTTCGAAGACTGATATTCTGTGGTGTTAACGGCCACAGGAACCCCAGCTGAAAGAGAATTCCTATGTCTACAACCACCTCGTCGTCTGCAACCGGCTCCCCGTCGGCTACTGGCTCCTCGTCGGCTACTGGCGCGGCTGAGCGGCGCTCCAACACCCTGCGCATTGCCACCCGCAAAAGCGCCCTCGCCCTCTGGCAGGCCGAATACGTCAAGGCGGAGCTGGAGTCGCACCACCCCGATTTGATCGTGAAACTGGTGCCCATGGTCAGTCGTGGCGACAAAATACTCGACGTGCCGCTGGCCAAAGTCGGCGGTAAAGGGCTGTTTGTGAAAGAGCTGGAACACGCCCTGCTCAATGACGAAGCGGATATTGCGGTGCACTCAATGAAAGATGTGCCGATGGAGTTTCCCGAGGGCCTGGGTCTGGCGGTGATCTGCCCGCGAGAAGACCCGCGCGATGCCTTTGTGTCCAATCGCTACGACTCACTTGAGACCTTGCCGGCCGGCAGTGTGGTGGGCACCTCCAGTTTGCGCCGTCAGTGTCAGTTGCTGGCCAAACGCCCGGATGTCACCGTGAAATTCCTGCGGGGTAACGTCAACACCCGCCTGCAGAAGCTGGATGACGGCGAGTACGATGCCATCATTCTGGCCAGTGCGGGCCTGTTGCGATTGAACATGGAAGACCGCATTCGCGATTACATCGCCCCGGAATACTGCCTGCCCGCCGGTGGTCAGGGGGCGGTGGGTATCGAAACCCGCACTCAGGATCAGCGCATCATTGAGTTGCTGGCGCCGCTGCATTGTGCGTCCACCGCCGAGACGGTTACCGCCGAACGTGCGATGAACCGACGCCTGGAAGGCGGCTGCCAGGTGCCGATTGGGTGTTTTGCCCTGCACGAAGGCGACGACCAGCTGTGGCTGCGTGGCCTGGTGGGGAGTCCCGATGGCTCGGTGATGCTGGAAGATGAGCTGCGCGGACCAGTACAAGACGCGGAAGCCCTGGGTATTGAGCTGGCCGAACGGCTGTTGGCGGCCGGTGCCGGTGAGATACTCAAAGCCGTTTACGGTGCGGACGACGCCTGAGGTGGTCGACGTGACTGAGCTGTCAGACGCTGCGTTGAGTGGTGTGCGGGTCTTGATTACCCGCCCGCAGGCGCAGGCGGACCAGTGGCAACAACTGCTGCAGGCTGCCGGTGCGCAGACGGTGCGGGTGCCGTTGCTGGAGATCGTGCCGGTGGAGGCTTCGCAAAAAGACGCCTGCCAGGCGATCAAGAACATTGTGATGGACGTCAGTCGCTATCAACACGGTATTTTTGTCAGTCAAAACGCGGCTCGCTACGGTCTCGATTGGCTGGAGCAATACTGGCCGCAAATGCCGCTTGGGCTTCAGTTTTACGCCGTCGGCAGTGCCACCGCCAACTACCTGCAACGCGCCGGGTATCAGGTGACGGCGGCCGGCGGGTCGATGAATACCGAAGCGTTACTGGCGTTGCCGCAGTTGCAGGATCTGAGCCACCAGCGAGTGGTGATCTTCCGTGGCCAGGGCGGTCGGCCGGTGTTGGCGGAGGTGTTGCGTGAGCGCGGTGCACAGGTGGATTATTGTGAGTTGTACCAGCGGCATTTTCCCTCCGCTGGCGTGGTCGCAGCTTTAGACCATTGCCGGTGGGGAACAGCCGGGGATGTGGTCTCGGTGCACAGCGGTGAAACGTTGTCCAACTGGCGGGCGATCATAGCATCTCGCGCGCACCAGACAGCGGCGGACCCGGGCCGGCCAGGCGATCAAACCGACTCTTGCAGCCAAAAACCCTGGAAACAACTAACCTTACTGGTACCGGGTGAGCGCGTTGCCGCGCAGGCGCGGGAGTGGGGATTTACGAATGTGGTGATGGCAGAAAATGCCTCAGACGCCTGTATGTTAAGCACCCTGGCCGATTGGCGCGCTCAACAACCGTCATGACCGAACGCCGGCTTCAATGGTCAGTACAGCACGGTTCAACGGCCCGGACGCTCTGGGCGGGTCGCGCTCAGTCAGGGAGTGGCGCGACATGGCAAGTTTTCATCAGCACACAGTAGTCAGCACAATCATGCTTTCAGTATCATGGCATGTTAACAACCACGCTTTTTTTGAAGAGCAGTCATCATCGCCAGCAGATGGATATCGCCTAACGGGCTACATGAATGACGCCCATTTGGCTGCATGAAGAGCAACCGCGCCCACAGCGGCTGTGCCCAACCTACGGAATACGTTATGACGACAGATAAGAACAACGACCCCTCTTCTGATGAAGCGGCCAGCTCTGCTGGATCGGTAACTTCCGGTGATGCTGCGCAGGCTCCTTCCGCTTCATCCGATTCGGCACCCCAGTCCGAGTCCGCAGCCGCCACGTCGGCGCCTTCTTCCCAATCCTCGGCCGTCACCGAATCCAGGGCCGCGGCAGAGCCAAAGCAAACGGCTGACAAGGGCAAGCGCGACGGCTCCAGCGGGGTCAAAGCGAGGACGCCATGGTGGATGTTATTGCTGATGCTGTTGTTGATCGCCGGTGGAGCGGCACTGGCGTATTTAGGCTGGTATGCGTTTGAGGGCCAAACCCGGGATCTGAAAGCGATCGTTGCCAAACTTGAGCAACAGGAGCAGCAATGGTTTGACACGCAAAAAGAGCTGGGCCAGCTCGATCAGCAGCAAACCGCGCAGGTTGAGCAGTGGCGTGCCAGTTTAAACGGTGTTGAGCAGCAGGTGGAACAGCACAGCCGTCGCCTGAAAAGCCTGTCGAGCACCAGTCGCGACGACTGGTTGTTGGCGGAAGCCGAATATTTAATGCGCCTGGCCAATCAGCGGATCTTGATGGAGCGCGGCACCGAAGGTGCGGTGGCCTTACTGGAAGCCGCCGATCAAATTTTCGAAGAGATTGGCGATGTGGACCTGTTTGCGGTGCGGGAAAAAGTCGCCCGGGACCTGGCGGAGTTAAAACTGACCCCCACTGTAGACCGCAGCGGCCTGTACCTGGAGTTGTCCGCACTGGCGGATCAGATTGACAAATTACCGCTGCTGCCGGTGCTGGCGAACACATCGCTGGACGATAACCCCGATGATGCCGACCGCTCACAATCCCCGGACGTGTGGCAAAACGACAGTGTCGACGTGCGCTCTGTGTGGACCCGGGTCAAGGCGCAATTCTGGGTGGCCATGGATAAGTTGAAGCACCAGGTGCGTATCCACCATCACGATCAACCGGTAGAACCCCTGCTGCCCCCGGACAGCGGCCATTACCTGCGGCAAAACCTGCGCTTTCACCTGGAGCAGGCCCAGTTGGCGATGCTGCGTGAAGAGAGCACGATTTATCATCACAGCTTGCAGCAGGCGGTAGCGCAGCTGCGCCAGTATTTTCCCAATAATGCCAAAGCGGACATCATTGCGGGCGAATTGCAGGCCCTGTCTGAGAAGAATGTCGTGATTGCGCTGCCGGATATTTCCGGTTCTCTGCTGGCGTTGCAGAATTACCTGTCTGAATTGCATTTGCTGGATAAGAAAGCGGGCCGGCCGCAACTGGATCCGGCCGCCGACAGCGAGGCGCAACAGTGATGAAATATTTTTTCCTGTTTGTCGTTTGCCTGCTGGGCGGCACCTGGTTTTATCAGTGGGTTGGTGATCACCCCAGTTATCTGCTGGTGGTGGTGGGCAAGACCTCGGTGGAGATGAGTCTTTGGTTTGCGCTGGTGTGTTTGCTGCTGTTGCTGTTCTTGTACTGGGTCAGTCACCGGATTTTGATTGGCGGCGCACGCAGTGTCGGCAAACAGGTGAATCGCCTGTGGGTCGGCAGTGAGCGTCGGGCGCAGAAAAATACTTCCGCCGGCCTGCTGAGTTTTATTGAAGGCGATTGGCGACCCGCCCTGCGCCGGTTGAATCGTTCAGCGCCCAATGCGCAGGCACCGCTGTTGAATTATCTGGCAGCGGCGCGCAGTGCTTACGAGTTGGGTGACGAACAACAAGCCAACGCATTGTTGGCCAAAGCCGAGAAAGCGGATCCCAATGCCGGCCTGGCCATCGCGCTGGCGCAGGCGCGGATGCAAATGCTGGGCAAAAAATACGAATCCTGTGCCGCGACGCTGGAGCGAGCCCGCAAGCTTGCGCCTAAACATCCGGTGGTACTGGATATGTTGCGCCAGGTCTATGTACACCTGCAGGACTGGGAATCGCTGGAAAAAATATTGCCTCAATTGCGCCGGCAATCCACCTTGAGTGAAGAAGAGCTAACGGAGTTGACGAGCCTGCTGTATCGCAAGTTGCTGCAGCGAGCGGGTCAATCCAGTTCCGGGGTGGAGGCGATTCAAGCGGTCTGGCACCAGATTCCCAAACAGTGGCAATCTCACCCTGAGCTGTTGTTGATCTACGTAGACCTGCTGGAGCGTGAAGGTGAATCTTCAGCCGCGGAAGTGGTGTTGAGAAAAGCGCTGCAATCGGACTGGAACGATCAACTGATCTTGCGCTATGGCCTGTTGAGGAACACCGATGCCAGTCGCCAATTGCTGAAAGCGGAAGGCTGGGTCAAAGAGCGCCCGGGCAACAGCGCGTTATTATTGACCTTGGGACGGCTTTCCATGCGCAATGAGTTGTGGGGCAAGGCGCGTGACTATTTTGATCACTGCCTGAAAATTCAGGCAAGCCCCGAAGCCTATGCCGAGATGGCGCGCTTGCTGGCCAATTTGGGCGAACACGAAAGCAGTACCGAGTATTATCAGAAAGGCCTGCTGATGACCGCGGATCAATTGCCCGAGCTGCCCATGCCGCATCACTAATTCGTCCCCACCAGACGCTCTGTCTCCCTCTTGGTGTGGCCACGTTCTTGACCCGATGACAACCCGACTTTTTCACAACAAGCCGGGTTGTCATCCGGGCGTCACACAAACCCACTACAACTCTACAGCTTTGCAGCGTCACCGCTTTGGCTCTCGACAAAATGAGTCGCCGGCCGTGGTTGCTGATCCTTTCCCGGTGATACGTTGTCGGTGATAAGTTATCAGTGATCGGTTGTCTGAGATACGTTTTTGGAGATACATTGTTGGAGATACATTGTTGGAGATACATTGCCCGTGATTCTGGTCGACGGCGGGTTTGGGTTAACGGTGGGAGACTAAGTGGTGAATGCCAATAAGCTGAAGAGCACTCCGGTAAAAGGCAAAACAGGGTTGCGGCGCATCATCAATGCGTTTGGGTATTCCCTCAAAGGATTTAAAGCGGCCTGGGCCCATGAAGCGGCGTTCCGGCAAGAGCTGACCGCCTGTGCCATTTTGCTACCCCTGGCCCTGTGGCTGGAGGTCAGCAGCTTGACGAAAATTATGCTGGTGGCGGTGATGGCGATCGTGATTATTGTGGAGCTGCTCAACAGTGCCATCGAAGCGGCGATTGATCGCATCGGCCCGGAAGCGCACCACCTCAGCGGTGCGGCCAAAGATCTGGGCTCTGCCGCTGTGCTGGTGGCCTTGTCGCTGATGGTGTTTGTGTGGGGCGTTGTCCTCTGGGATGTGTTTCAACATCACCGTGGCTGATCGCCCGCAGCTTTAACCTCCCGCACGTCAGTCCGGGTCCCGCACCGATCCAGCGCAGTCATGGCCGAGCGGCTTTATGGTTTCAAGGGCGTGTGCGCGACAGCCAGTGCCACGACGGTGATGTGCTGCAAACAGTCACCTTTACGGGAGATAGGATTTCAGCACAAACGGTGCTGCCATCAGCAGGACGCCCACCGTCAGCAGTGCCGCCGTGGTGCCCATGAAATACGGGTAGACCATCAAACCTATGCCGCTGTAAAAGGCGAGTTTGTGATTTTGTCGTCTGCCGTAGAAAAAATAACCCAGACCGGCGGAGCTGAACAAGAGGCTCCAGGTGATGGTTGCTGTGTCCATAGGGGAATCCGTCGCGATCCGCACTATCGCCAGCTGCACAGGGCTGTGTCATTCGTGCCTGGCGATAGTGTTGAGGGAATTATTTCTTGGCCGCGGCCTTAAACTCGCGGATGGCGCTGTTGAATTGTTCGGCGAGCGCTTTTTCGGTATCCACTGATTTGTTGTAATCATCGGTCAGCTTGCCCATTTGGGCCTGAGCCTTGGCCATGTCTTCGGCACTACCCTCGGCAGTGGTTGCTTTGACTGCGGCCATTTTTTTATCCATGCAGCCCAGATATTCCGTATTGGCCGCCTGAAAGTCGCCAATGGCTTTCTTGCTGGCCAGCATTTCGTCCATGCTCGCGGTTTTGCCATCGGGGATAGTTGGCGCGGTGGGGCTGGAACAGTCTGCGAAGCTGTAGCCGCTACCCAGCGTGAGGCACAGCAGTGCGGTTTTTACGAGGGTTTTGGTTTTTATTAGAGTCCCGGTTTTTATTTCAGTCATAGTCATCGCCTCAGTTAATTGGAATTTTAAAGGTAGCAGGACACCCATTAACTTCCAAGCCCCAAGCTGCTGGATTGTTGGATAGCTCAAGGTATTTGGGGGAATGTGAATCATGCGTCAAGGCCTGACGCATGATGCTCTACCAAGGCGGTGTCCCCTGCGGTGGCGAGCCGCGATTGAGGTGTCTCCCCTACTGAGCGGTGCCAGCGGTAATGCCCAGCGAGTCCCACAGCTCGTCCACGCGATCTTTCACCGCCTGATCCATTTCAATGGTTTTGCCCCACTCCCGGTCGGTTTCTCCGGGCCACTTATTGGTGGCGTCCAGGCCCATTTTTGAGCCAAGGCCCGAGACCGGGGAAGCGAAATCCAGATAATCGATGGGGGTATTGTCCACCAGCGTGGTGTCGCGGATGGGATCCATGCGGGTGGTGATGGCCCAGATCACGTCCTTCCAGTCGCGGGCGTTGACGTCATCGTCAGTGACAATGACAAATTTGGTGTACATAAACTGACGCAGAAACGACCAGACTCCCATCATCACCCGCTTGGCGTGCCCCGGGTATTGTTTTTTCATGGTGACTACCGCCATGCGGTAGGAGCACCCTTCCGGTGGCAGATAGAAGTCGACAATTTCGGGAAATTGTTTCTTCAAAATCGGCACGAACACCTCGTTCAACGCCAGCCCCAGTACCGCCGGTTCATCGGGCGGGCGGCCAGTGTAGGTGCTGTGATAAATGGGGTCTTTGCGATGGGTGATGGTTTCCACGGTAAACACCGGAAAGCGATCCACTTCGTTGTAATAGCCGGTGTGGTCGCCGAAGGGGCCTTCATCGGCCATGTCATCGGGGTAGATATGGCCTTCGAGCACAAATTCCGCCGAGGCCGGCACCTGCAGGTCATTGAGCTTGCTTTTCACCACTTCGGTTTTGCCGCCGCGCAACAGACCGGCAAAGGCGTACTCACTGAGAGTGTCCGGCACCGGTGTCACTGCGCCGAGTATGGTGGCGGGGTCGGCACCGAGAGCTACCGAGACCGGATAAGGCTGCCCCGGGTTCTGTTGTTGCCATTCGCGAAAATCCAGGGCGCCGCCGCGATGAGAGAGCCAGCGCATGATCAGGCGGTTTTTGCCGATCAATTGCATGCGGTAGATGCCCAGGTTTTGCCGTTCTTTATGCGGGCCGCGGGTGATCACCAGGGGCCAGGTCACCAGGGGCGCGGCGTCGCCGGGCCAGCAGGTTTGAATGGGCAGCTGATACAGATCGACCTGATCTTTTTCGATCACCACCTGTTGGCAGGCGGCCTTGCTGACTTGCTTGGGGCCCATGTTGAGCACCTGTTTGAACAGCGGCATTTTTTGCCAGACGTCTTTCAAACCTTTGGGCGGCTCCGGCTCTTTCAAAAAGGCCAGCAGTTCCCCCACTTCGCGCAGGGCTCCAATGGACTCTTCCCCCATGCCCAGCGCTACTCGCTCCGGGGTGCCAAACAGGTTGGCCAACACCGGTGTGGTGTGCCCTACCGGGTTTTCAAACAGCAGTGCCGGGCCACCTGCGCGCAGAGTGCGATCGCAGATTTCGGTCATTTCCAGGTTGGGATCAACGGGCACTGAGATACGTTTCAGTTCGCCGCGTTTTTCCAGCATGTCCATAAAATCGCGCAGGTCTCGGTATTTCATAGTCAATCTAGGTCGTGGTGGTGAAAAACGCATTGTACGGGAATTGGCTGGTGGACGGAATCGGCCTGCTGGCAGTGATCGGCCCGCGGCGATAGCTGTGGTATTTTTGTACTGTCATTGACTCCATGCGGCGCTCTTAATTTCACCTGAGTTGCAATAGACGGGCGCTGGAATTAGTCTGCTTAACACCTGTCCCCCACGTTAAGGATAAGCATGGCCGACTTTGTAAGCATGACCGAGCAGTTGACCCGCGATTATGGGTATTCGCTGCTGTTGCTGTTAGTGGCTGCGGGGTTTATCAAACTGATAAATTTGCGTTCACTGACGCAATCGAAACACTATCGCTTTCGCAATCAGATCCTGGTGATTGTGCTGGTGTTGTTAGCTGGACTGGGGCTGGTATTAACGCTGCCTTTGGACAGCGGCACCCGGGGGCAATTACTGACGTTAATGGGGTTGGTGTTTACCGCTGTATTAACCTTGTCGTCCCCGACCGTTGCCGCCAATGCGATGGCCGGGTTTATGATCCGTTCGGAAAACAAATTTTCACCGGGGGACTTTATACAGGTTAATGAGTATTTTGGCCGGGTGACCGAGCAGGGTTTGTTCCAGACCGAGATTCAAACCGAAGACCGGGATTTGCTGTCGGTGCCGAACCTGTTTATTTCATCCCATCCGGTGAAGGTGGTGCACGCCGATGGCACCGTGGTGTCGGCCGAGGTGACGCTGGGTTATGACGTAGACCACCATCTGATTGAAGCCATGCTGTTGCAGGCGGCCACCGATGCTAATCTGGAAGAACCGTTTGTGTACGTGATGGACCTGGGCGATTACTCGGTGAAATACCGCGTTGCCGGTTTTTTAAAGCAGGTGAAGCACCTGTTGTCATCACGCTCTATGTTGCGCAAGAAAATGATGGATCGGTTGCACGAACAGAATATTGAAATTGTTTCACCGGCGTTTATGAATCAGCGACAGATCAACAGTGATGTGATTCCCCAGCGGTCTTTTGTGATTCCCGATAATCCCGCCGAAATAGGGCCGGAAAGTTTGATTTTTGATAAGGCAGAGCGGGCGCAACAGCTGAATGAATTGAAAGAAAGTTACAATGAACTGAAGCTGGAACTGAAGGCGATGGACAGCGGTAATGAACCCGATACCGACGCTTTAAAATCTCGCAAGTTGCGCCGGCTCAAGGCGTTAAAGCGGGCTATTGCGGTACTGGATACGGCTCAAACCGAGGGTTGATTCCGCCAGGCTGTGAGCGGCTGTTGCAATCCGGGCCCATGAAAAAACCGCAGTGCTTTAACGATAGAGGTTATCGGTTAAAGCAACTGCGGTTTTTTTCGGCCGCGATTTTCCAGGCTGCTGGTGGCCGGCCTTATGCGGTCTGGTCGTTAAAAGGCCAGGTCGTTAAAAGGTATAGTTGACCGACACCCCGAAGATTTTTGCATCACCGTGGGTGGTGCCGGTGAACACCGAGCCCAGTGAAGACGTTTCGGTGACATCCACTTCTTCCCCGTCGATGAAGGTGGCGGCGACATCCACACTCAGGTGCTGGTCGACGTTATAGGTGAAGCCGGCGCTGTACCAAACCCGGTCCGTGTCGGGAATGCTCAGTGAGCGGTATTCTGCACTGACGGCGCTTTCATCGTAAGCAATACCAAAACGCGCGGTCCACTGAGGATTGATGTCATAGGTGGCGCCGACGCTGTAGCGCATGTTGTTGTTAAAGTTTTCGTCTTTTAAGTGCTGATCCATGCCGTTGTCGAAGTTCACTTCCAATTCTTCAAACACGCTCCACTCCGTCCACTGCGCGCTGGCGGAGAGGGTCCAGGCCGGCGTCAACTGATAGATCGCCGACAGCTCCGCACCGGCGGGTAAGGTCAGGTCCAGCGATCCGCCCTGATCGTAGGTCGGCACCAGATCTGAGGTTGAATCCCCTTCCAGGGTCAGGTCCACCTCGCTGCGGTAGGCAAAGCCGACACGCAACGCGTCACTGGGTTGCCAGGTGATGCCCGCATTCCAGCCGAACGTCGTATCGTCGCCTTCCAGCTTAAGAACTTGTGCGCCTTTCATGCTGTATGGCAGAGAGGTCCCAAAGGTGGCTTCGGCTTTGACCAGGCTGACCCCCAGCCCCAGGCTGACACTGTCACTGAGTTCATAGGCGACGCTGGGGTTAATGTTGTAGGTGATGATCTCGGCTTCGTCAGCCAGATCAGACGCGTTGTACTGGTCGCCGAAATGGGTACTGAGACCGAAGTGGGAGTTCAGTGACAGGCCCCAGCTCCAGCGATCATTAATGGGCTGTACGAAGTAAGCGTTGGGGACCCAGGCCTCGGGGGAAAAGTCGGTACGATCCGCATCGAATGGAACACCCGGAGCGACGGCGTATTCCACTGATCCTTCGGCATCGACCTCGGGATTGATATGAGTGACACCGCCAGCAACATGGATGCTGTCAAATTGTGTGCCCAGCGCCGGGTTGCGACCAATGGCGGCGGCGTTGTCGCCGAAGGCGGCTTCACCGGCAAACGCGCGACCCAACCCCGAAGTGCTGTGCTCGTTGAGCTGAAAGCCGGCAGCGTGCACTTGCTGGCTCAGGGGGGCGCCGACCGCCAGGCCTAACAGCAGCAGTCGTGGGTAATTTGATTTTGTTAACATCAGTGTTCTCTCTGTGTATTCATCGACTTGATTTGACGGTGTTTGTTCGGCAGGTGTTACCAGGACGGGCTCACGGGAGCCCGTGTGCTTGTGGCACGACACGGTGTGATTTGGTGGATTTCTGCGCTACTTTTAATTCGCCGGCGATTATAGGGAGCGAGAGAGAGAAGTAAATGATGGAGAGAGGATAGGCTTGAGTTTAATTTTTCTTAAATTATATTTTTTTTAGGATAGACCGTTTGGTCTTTTTTGTTTTTTTGGTATTTAGGCAATAAAACCTTAGGTCTGAGGTCGTGTGAGAAATGACTATTGAGTCCACTTTCATTGAAGGATTTTCAATTCTCGGCTCGGCGCGTTAATTAATGTTATGACAGAAACAAAAAAGCCCTGACACAACAGGGCTTTTGGGGTGGCGCAATCAATCAGCTTGCGAGGTTAAGGCAAAGTGTTATCCGCACACTTTGCCTGTGTTCGCATTATTTGCGCTTCATGGACAAGAAAAACTCGTCGTTGGATTTGAAGTCTTTGAGTTTGTCGACCAGAAATTCAGTGGCACTGGTATCTTCCATGTCGTGCAACAATTTGCGCAGAATCCACACACGTTGCAGCTCTTCTTCGCGCATCAGCAAATCTTCGCGGCGGGTACCAGACTTGCGGATGTTGATGGCAGGGTAGACACGCTTTTCAGCGATCTTGCGATCCAGATGCAATTCCTGATTGCCGGTACCTTTAAACTCTTCATAAATAACCTCGTCCATTTTCGAACCGGTGTCGACCAGTGCGGTGGCAACGATGGACAGGCTACCGCCCTCTTCGATGTTACGGGCGGCACCAAAGAAGCGTTTCGGGCGCTCCAGCGCATGGGCATCCACACCACCGGTCAGCACTTTACCGGAGGAAGGCACGATGGTGTTGTAGGCACGGGCCAGGCGGGTAATGGAATCCAGCAGGATGATGACGTCTTTTTTGTGTTCCACCAAACGCTTGGCTTTTTCGATGACCATTTCGGCCACCTGAACGTGACGAGCGGGGGGCTCATCAAAGGTAGAAGCAACCACTTCGCCGCGTACTGAGCGTTGCATCTCGGTCACTTCTTCCGGACGTTCATCGATCAGCAATACGATCAGATGACATTCTGGGTTGTTGCGCGTGATGGCCTGGGCGATGTTCTGCATCATGATGGTCTTACCGGCTTTCGGCGGAGCGACGATCAGACCGCGCTGGCCTTTGCCGATGGGAGCGATCAAATCAATGATGCGACCGGTTAAATCCTCGGTGGAACCGTTGCCGGCTTCCAACACCATGCGCTCATTGGGGAACAGCGGCGTGAGGTTTTCAAACAGAATTTTGTTCTTGGAGTTTTCCGGCTTATCAAAGTTAATCTGGTTAACTTTGAGCATGGCGAAATAGCGTTCACCGTCTTTAGGTGGACGGATTTTACCCTCTATGGTATCGCCGGTGCGCAGGTTAAAGCGGCGTATCTGGCTCGGCGAGACATAAATATCGTCCGGGCCGGCCAAGTAGGAACTGTCTGCGGAACGCAGGAATCCAAAGCCATCCTGAAGGATCTCAAGTACGCCGTCGCCGTATATGTCTTCACCGCTCTTGGCGTGGCGTTTGAGAATATTAAAGATGATGTCCTGCTTGCGGGAGCGGGCCAGGTTCTCCATGCCCATTTCTTTGGCAATGGCGATCAGTTCTTCAATGGGTTTTGTTTTCAGGTCGGTTAGGTTCATAAGCTCTTATTGAGACAGTTGGCGTCTTTTTGGGGAATGAATGGAATGGGCAGCGTTAATGCAGCACCAATAAATGATGTGTTGGGGAATAATGGGATAGCCTATTTCTTGATTAGCGGGCTTAAGCGTGGAAAGCATTCCTGCTTCTCGTTGTTATGCCTGTTGTTTTATGTCTACTCACAAGTGTCTAACTTAATTTTATTCTCAGTCTGTTCTATGCCAGAGCACCCAATCATGGTTAACCACGCTTTGGTGCCTGTCAGAAAGCTTTACAACACTGTGTATAGGCTACCTAGAATCCAACGATAGATAGAGTGATCCCAAGGGGAATCAGCGTATGGAGAATGGTAGGTACAGAAGTCGTAAAAGAAGGTTCTGGGAATATGTCTGGTCAGGGTTTCTTGTGATCTCTTGCTTTATGCCAACTTGGATAGGTGTGGTGCAATACGAAGTTGGGACAAGACGGCTGGCCAGACGACCAAATTGATGGGGTCAGTATAGCGATAAAAATCTGACTGTGCAAAATTAAAACAACCACCGGGTTAAATTTTTTACCCGCCCTCTTGTAGGCCACCCTTTTGGGGCTGCTTGCAGACTTCTTGAGGCTACGTTTTGCGACTACTTTTTGAGACCGCGTTTTGCGACGAGGTTCGAGTTGACACTACGTTCGAGCTTGAAGTTTGCGGCCACCATTGAGTTTGATGTCCTATCGAGTCTGCGTCTGCAGGGGTACTGTCGCACTTGTCGCTGCTGCAGACGTGGACTCGAATCGGACTGAACCGTGGAAACCGGTTACCGTTTTAGAGGCTGCCGTCGATGAATTCGACCAGCTGGGCCTTGGACAGAGCACCGACTTTGGTGGCTTCCGCATTACCGCCCTTGAAAATAATCAGGGTGGGGATGCCGCGGATGTTGAACTTACCCGGGGTTCCCTGGTTGGCATCTACATCCATTTTACAAATTTTAATCTTGCCGTCGTATTCTCCGGAAAGTTCATCCAGAACGGGTGCAATCATTTTGCAGGGGCCACACCACTCTGCCCAAAAATCAACCAGTACGGGGCCTTCAGCATTAAGGACTTCAGCCTCAAAGCTGGCATCAGTTACGTGAACGATGCTGTTACTCATAATCTTTCTCCTGAGAGGGACGGTTGCGCTAGCTGCAAAATTACAACAAACACGAAATAAAGACCACGGATGATAATAACTGCAGCAGCAACACTCAAGCGTTGGGGCACAATGAGCGACTATTTAGGTCAAATAGGCATCAAGAGTCCTGCAAACAGGCCGCCGGCCTAAGGCAAACTGGCCCTTGGCTTAAGGCAAACCGGTCGCCGACTTAAGGCAAACCGGCCGCTAGCTTAAGGCATATAAGACCGATGGGTTACCTGAGTGGCGTTAAAGCGGCGGGCGCGGGCCAAACACAGCGGGTTGAGAGCGTGCGGACAGAGCCGGCTGGACGGATGGGAGCTGTTGCCTGGCGGACCCTGTTGTGGCGGACCCAGTCGGCGCAAGGGGACGCACAAGTTGCGGACCCCGGCAAGGCGCAACTCGCAGCGCCCTTGCCGCCGGCCACCGTGGTTGGCGGCCGGTTAGATGCTCCAGGGGTGGCAGTGAGGGAATCACCAAGACGGCAAGCGTGTATCAGCGAGGGGCTGACATACGCAAATGCCCATTCTGCTGGGGATTACCCGCTGGATTTGCAGACCGGTACCGGCCGATTGCCGCTTGGCCTAAAGCCCCGGCAGTTGGCACTACACTCCTTGCAATAATGGCTTTGGATTTGGCCGTACGAGAAGGCACAGTGTGCCGGCTCGCCACTCCGGGTGGGTTGCGTTGATAAGAGACGGCCGCCGCAGAGGGCCCTAATCAAACGTCGATGACGCTTGTTCCGCAGACTTGGAGAGTCCGAGTTTTTCAAATGCCGTGCGCAGTTCCGCCAGGGTGATCGGCTTGCAAAGAAAGTAATTCATGCCGCAGGCATACACCATTTCGCGGTGCTCTTCCATCGCGTGAGCGGTGAGAGCCACAATCGGAGTGGCTTCCAGATCGTGGTTCTTTTCGTAGTGACGGATGCGGCGCGTCGCTTCGAAACCGTCCATTTCGGGCATTTCGCAATCCATAAAAATTAAATCGTAGGGCTTGTCACTGTTCTGGCAATGCTCCCAGGCCTGGAGACCGTTTTCGACGATGTCAGGGGTTATGTGTAGCTTGCCCAGTAATCCCTTGATCACCATTTGGTTCACCGTGTTGTCTTCAGCCACCAGTATATGAAGGTTGGAGAAGTTGGACGTGACATTAGTTTCTTCAGTTTCCAGAGGGATCAGGCTTTTATGGCCGAGTAAATCCGCCAGCAGATCACGTAATTTTTTCGGGGATACCGGTTTGCGCATGACTTTTTGGATGTGTTTCTGCGACAAAATGTCGTGACTAAACGGGGTGTCAGAGGCGGTCAGTAAAAACATGTGGGCGGGATAATTGTCGAAACGGGTCAAAATATTGCCGGCCAGTTCAATGCCGTTCTGATCACTGAGCTGGTAATCCAGCGAGATAAAGTCAAAGTCCGGTTGCTGATGGTCGCGGCGCTGTTGAATGGTTTGCAGCGCTTCTGCCGCCGTGTGGGCCTGTTGTACATGCATGCCCCAGCTTTGCCCGTGATAGCCGAGGATTTCGCACAGGGGCAAATTGTCTTCCACGATTAACAGATGTTTGCCGGCCAGCGAGGGCACGACTCTGATGCTGCCATCTTCCGTCTCTGCGGCGAGATCAAAGCGGACGGTAAACCAAAATGTTGACCCCTCACCTTCCCTGCTGTGTACACCGACTTCGCCGCCCATCAATTCCGCCAGACGTTTGCAAATGGCCAGCCCCAATCCGGTACCGCCGTATTTGCGGGTGGTGGAGCCGTCCGCCTGGCTGAATGACTGAAACAGTTTTTGTTGGGCCTCATGGGAAATGCCAATACCGCTGTCGGTAATGGAAAAACGGATCACCGGGTGATCGAGGTCGGTTTCAGGCTCCCGTTGGGCTGTGATGCAGATGCAACCTTCATTGGTAAATTTGAACGCATTGCCAACCAGGTTGATCAGAATCTGTCGCAAACGGGTGGGGTCACCGACGACCTGGACAGGGGTGGTCGGAGTGACGCTGCCGACCAGCTCAATGTGACGTTTATTGGCGGTGGCGCCGAACAGTTGCACGCAATCTTCAATCAATTCTTCGAGGTTAAACGGCACGGTCTCAAGGTCCATTTTACCGGCTTCAATTTTGGAGTAATCGAGAATGTCGTTGATGATCGTCAGCAGAGTTTCCCCGGAGCGGTGGATGACATCCAGATAATGTTGTTGATTGTTGTTCAGTGGTGTATCGCGCAATAACTCCACCATGCCAATGACACCGTTCATCGGCGTGCGGATTTCGTGGCTCATGGTGGCCAGAAACTGACTCTTGGCTTTATTGGCTTGTTCAGCAGCAGCCTGCTCGCGGCGACTGATGAGTTTCTCTTCTTTCTCGGCCAGCAAAGCGGCTTCCATGCTGCGGCGTCTCTCAATATCTTCCAGCAGTGATTCGCGCATCTGGTTAATGGCCGAGACGACATTGTCGAGTTCGTCGGGGGCGGCATCGATGGGTTTGTTGCGTTTGAGCTTTAAGCCGATACCCAGTTTTTCCAGGTTCAGCTGACGGGCATAGGCCGCGATGGTGTCCATGTGCCGAGTCAACAGAAAGCGCACCAGCAGTAAAATAAACAGGCACACAATCAGCGTTGTGAAGCCCTGTACCAGGCCAATGTAACCGGCGCGAGACCAGAGCTTTTGATACACACGGTCGAGGCTGGCGACCACAATCAGAGTGCCGAGAGTTTGGTCGGGGCTGTTATCGGAGGCGTAAACCAGAGGGTATTCTTTCGTTAACACATTCTGTGTGGCTTTATCCATTTCATCGAGGCCCTGCTCGGTTTCAAGCGCGCTGGCCATCATGGCTTGTTCCTGGTTGTTCCAGTCGCGCCACACGACCGTGACCTGAACCACGTCTTCGACTTCCAGTACACTGCGAATTTGTACGTTCAATTGTTCTTCGTCAAACCCCCAGAGGCTTTTGGTGATGCTGGGGAGGGTGCTGATACGGACTTGATTGAGACGCTTTTCCAGTTCGGACACATCGTCGTGGTAGCTGTAATAAAGCTGCAGCAGGGTGCCGCCGAGGGCAAACAGGGAGCTGGTCAGCAGGATCAGCACCATCAATTTGGTGGCGATAGGGTTTCGACGTCGATAATCGCTTAAGTTAAACATCTTGGGGACTACCGTCGTTGCAGTTCAACATATTTTGTTTAACGAACGTCTTGTGAGTTAGCTCAGTGTAGCAGCGCCGGGGATTCCTTTCTTTGGGTAGCCGGGTATCCAAACCCGCTTTGGTTGTTTAAATCATACATGGCTCAGCCGCGAATAAACAAAAAAATGTCCGCTTGAGGAGATTTCCTGCAGGTGCGCCGCCGTTGTCACATAAAGGTGGCGAGCACTTCGTTCAGGTAGCGCTGGCCCAGCGCGGTAGTCGCCAGGCGCTGGTTGTCGTCCAGCAACAACTTCTGGTTGCGTAAGCTCTGCAGCATCGGATTGAGGATGTGCAGGGGTAAACCTGTGCGCGCCGGCCACAAATTGCTGTCAACCCCTTCGACCAGACGCAGCACATTCATCATAAACTCCAGCGGCAAGTCTTCCGCAGCGATCGCTTTCTGTTGCGCGGTGAAGGACTTGTTGGCATCGAGATAATGATCCGGCAAGCGGGTTTTGTTCAGCCGCAGGATGCGCTGTTGCCGGGGTTGGGTGATTTTACCATGGGCGCCAGCGCCCAACCCCAGGTAATCGCCAAAACGCCAATAGTTGAGGTTATGCCGCGATTGCCGGTTTGTCTGCGCATAGGCTGACACCTCATACTGTTGATAGCCGTGGGCACCAAGCAGGGTCTCCCCCGCCTGTTGGATATCGGCTAGGGCATCGTCCACCGGCAGGGTTGGGGGGCGGCTGTAAAATTCGGTGTTGGGCTCGATGGTTAATTGATACCAGGAGATGTGTTGCGGCCCGAGTTCGATGGCGGTGCGCAAATCCTGTTCGGCATCGATCGGAGTCTGTTGGGGTAAGCCGTGCATCAGATCCAGATTGATGTTGTCAAAACCGGCGCTGCGGGCCATGTCCACGGCCGACAAGGCCTCCCTGGCACCGTGAATACGCCCCAGTTGCTGCAGGTGCAATTCCGAAAAACTTTGAATGCCAATCGACAGGCGATTGATTCCTGCCGCCCGGTAGTCGCGAAATTTATCTTGTTCGAAAGTGCCCGGGTTGGCCTCCATGGTGATTTCGATATCGTTGGCAAAGCCAATGTGCTGCTCGGCGGCGTCGAGCAGGTCGCCAATGGCCGTCGGGCTGAACAGGCTTGGTGTGCCGCCACCGAGGAAAATACTGTGCAGCACTCTGCCCTGAACCAGTGGCAAGCTTTGTTGTAAGTCTTCCAGCACCGCTGCCACATACTCGGCTTCCGGCAGGCTATTGCCGGCCTTGTGTGAGTTGAAATCACAGTATGGGCATTTGCGAACGCACCAGGGGATATGAAGGTACAGCGACAGCGGCGGTAAAGAGTGTGTTGCCAGGGACAGTGGGGGTAATGGTTGCATGGAGATTCTTGGTGTGGTTCGCGAAAAGGCGGCGAAAAATAATTAATGAGTGTGCCCGTGACTAAAGACCATCACGGGCTCTACTCCCCGGCGGCGGTTAATGTCTGCAGCAGCAACTGCATGGCTTTGCCACGATGACTGAGGCTGTTTTTGTCGGCTTTGCTCAATTCGGCCGCACTGCAATCGCGCTCGGGCACATAAAATAGCGGGTCGTAGCCAAAGCCGCCCTCGCCGCTGATTTGGTGCTGGATCTGACCTTCCCAGCTGCCCTGACAAATGATCGGCGTCGGGTCTTCGGCGTGTCGCATGTAGACCAGTACACACTGAAACCGGGCACTGCGGTCTTTCTGGGTCAGCCCTTGCAGACTGTTGATGAGCTTGGCGTTATTGGCGCTATCGCGTTCGGCACCCTCCACTCCGGCAAAGCGCGAGGAATAAATACCGGGCTTACCCATCAGGGCGTCGACCTCCAGGCCGGAATCGTCAGCAATGGCGGGCAGCCCGGTTGCACGACAGGCGTGCCGGGCCTTGAGGATCGCGTTTTCGACAAAGCTCAGACCGGTTTCCTCGGCGTCACTGACGTTAAACTCCGACTGCGGCACCACTTCCAGACCACAGTCGGTCAACAGCGACTGAAATTCTTTCAACTTGCCAGCGTTGCCGCTGGCCAGCACGATGCGTTGCGTGTGTTCACTCATGGTTTACGTCTTTTCGTATACAATTGGTTTTGTCACAAGCCCGGGGCGTCAGTCACGATGATCGTCACTCGTCACTCGTCACTCGTCACTCGTCACTCGTCACTCGTCACTCGTCACTCGTCACTCGCTACTGTCTTCTATTCCGCATAGAGTTTTTTACTGAAACTCACCGGATAGGTTTTGCCCTTGTGCTTCACCTCAATGTTGAAGTGCAGTACTTCTTCGCTGCTCACCCGCAACGGGGCCAGATAATAGACCGCGTCTTGCTCACTAATTTCAATGAATTCCAGCTTTTTTTGCTGTTGCATGAGGTTGGTTACGCTACCGCTGACCTCAGCGGGCAGGCCGTTGGTATTGCCTTCCGTGTTACTTTTGATGAGGGCAACATTGACCAGTGACTGACCTTTGCCGCGGGTCAGGTTGTAGGTGCTGGCGACCTCCGGTGGAATAAAGCTGCTGTTGAATACGGTAAACAGCACCGTGTACTCACCGAAGCTCTGGTAAGGCCGGTTGTCGGCCTGGGTGGCTGAGGCGGTGAGGTACAAACTGACCAATAACAGCAGGGCGGTGAAGCCGCTGCGCTGAAACCGATGAAGGGCGTGCAGAAAGGTGGTCATGGGAGCCTCCGGGCAGATCAATACGGTTATAACCTATAACCCTGTTGTTAATAGAGTGTTAACACGTTATTAACAAGCTGTTAATAAGTTGTTAATACGTCGCTAACACATTGTTTTATCTGGGTTATTGAAACCTTGTCGTTAAAAATTTTGTTAGTTAAAGCCTTATTTTTAAAGCCTGGTATTTAACACTATGTCTTTAAAACTCTGGGTCTAAACCTCGTCTTTACAACCTGGTTCATGAGCTCAGGGTGTTCGGTCCCGTCACGGGGTAATCGTGGTGGTGTGCAACCCGATAATCCAGCGTGAAGCCTATCCTTACAGTGTAGTCGGTGGTTTGAGTCATTGGAGCCGCGGGTGAGTCCGGCTGCTCTGCTCAGGTTTTGGCAACCGGTGGGTTGCGAATACGTTGTTGCCGGGGGCCGTGTAGCCCGTTTATGGCACCTCAGCGTTGCTAGTTATTCAATTTCAGCGTTGCTTTTTAGTCAAATTCAGCGCTGCTTGCGCAGGTGGTAAATGGCGGTTTCACCAAACAGGTTCGGACGCAGATCCTTCAGCAGGCGGCTGAACGGACGCTCGGCCACCACCTGGCGCTGCAAAATATCGATATTCAGCTCCCGACACAGGAATTCAAAGTCCCGAAAGGTACAAAAGTGAATGTTGGGCGTGTCGTACCACTGATAAGGCAGCAGATCGGAAACCGGCATACGGCCGCTCACGCACAAGTGCCAGCGGGCTTTCCAGTGGCCAAAGTTGGGAAAGGTGACAATGCACTCTTTGCCCACGCGCAGCATCTCCTCCAGCACCTTATGGGGCGCGTGCATGGTCTGCAGGGCCTGGGTCATGATGACGCTGTCAAAGCTGTGGTCGGCAAAGTTGCTCAAGCCGCGGTCCAGGTTCTGGTCAATGACATTCAGGCCTTTGCCGATGCAGGTGGTGATCTGCTCCGGGTCGATTTCGAGCCCATAACCGGTGACCTGCTTGTGGTCGCGCAGGTTTTCCAGCAGGGTACCGTCGCCACAGCCCAGATCCAGGATGCGGCTGCGGGGCTGGATCCAGGCCTGAATCACATCGAGATCGATGCGCAAACCGCTGGGGTTGGCGCCCGTGGCTATGGCTGTCGAGGATAGGGTTTTTGCGTTGTTTATCTGGCTCATTGGTGAGTGCTTACTCCCTGCATGTACTCATTGAACAGGCGGTAATAGCGGTCAATGGGGAGTAAAAAGGCGTCGTGCCCATACTCCGATTCGACTTCGGCGTAGCTGACGGCTTTGTCGGCGCCGATCAGGGCTTCGACAATTTCCCGCGAACGCTCGGGGGCAAAGCGCCAGTCGGTGGTGAACGAGACCACCAAAAAGCGGCAGCTGGCGTGGGAGAAGGCCTGGATGGGGTCGTCATCGTATTCCCGGGCCAGGTCAAAGTAATCCAGTGCCCGCGTCATCAAGATGTAGGTATTGGCGTCGAAGCTCTCTGAAAACACATCACCCTGGTAGCGCAGGTAGCTCTCTACCTGAAACTCCACCGGTTCATCCTGGCCGCGCTGAAAACTGCCGGAGCGGATTTCCCGGCCAAATTTTTGCCCCATGCCGTCGCCGGATAAATAGGTGATGTGGCCAATCATGCGTGCCACCGCCAGGCCGTCTTTGGGGTAGGTGTCGGCCAGGGTGTAGTCACCGTCGTGAAACTTGGGGTCGGACATGATCGCCTGACGGGCGGTTTCGTTAAACGCGATGTTCTGGGTGGTCAGGTTCATGGCGGAGGCAATCACTACGCAGTGGCGCAGGCGATCCGGGTATTCCAGTGCCCAGCGCATGGCTTGCATGCCGCCAAGACTGCCGCCAATGACTGCGGCCCACTGCTCAATCCCCAGCCGGTCAGCCAGCCGGGCCTGGGAGTGAACCCAGTCGCGCACTCGCAGTTTGGGAAAGTCTTTGCCCCAGGGCTGTCCGGTTTGCGGGTTAATGGAACGTGGACCGGTGGAGCCGTGGCAGCCGCCCAGGTTGTTCAGCGACACCACAAAGAATCGGTTGGTGTCGATGGGTTTGCCGGGGCCGATGTAGCTGTCCCACCAGCCGGGCTTGCGATCCTCAACACGGTGGTAGCCGGCCGCATGGTGGTTGCCTGACAGGGCGTGACAGATCAGGACGCCGTTCGATTTCTCCGGGTTCAGGGTGCCGTAGGTCTCTATCACCAGTTCGTAAGACTCCAGCTCACGGCCACAGGCCAGCATCAACGGTTCGTCGAAGTGCAGGGTTTGCGGGGTGACCAATCCAACAGAATCTTTGGCAAAAGTCTCGGGCATAGCGTTTCCAGGCTTCCTGATAATGTGTGCCGTCAGGGCGTTGGCCGACGGTGTGTATATGAAGACGGTGTTTTTATGAGCAGTGCCTTTGCGGACAAAGCCTTAAAACCACAAGGTGTCTGATAATAGCGTGGGTCTGACTTTTTTGCCCGCCTAAGACGGTGCTGAGCCCACGGCTAGGATTCCGGTCGGATCCCCAGGGGCCTCGTCAGTGGTTGTGGCTGCAGACCAGCGGAGGCAAGTCTAAGGTTGAGCCGTGAGTCCTGCAAGGCCCCGCTGCAATTACTGCGTCGAAAGAGGGGGGAATGGGATAAATTTGCCCGTCAGCGGGAGATTCAGGGATTTATCCTGGATAAACCCGCTGGCTGAGGCCACTTTGAAGTGGGTTGCCCCGCTTGGCCCTTGACGCTGGTGGCGGGTGACTTATTCGGTGTTGTGAGCCCCGCTTTGATTTATACCGCTAGACCTTTGACTTGCAGCTACCGCGACAGCAGCGCAGCTCTGGTGGGGGCGGCCCGTGAGTTGTGTTTTTTGTAGGGCAACGTCTCACGGTTGAGGTCCATCTCATTGAGAATCCGATCCAGTCCCACCAGGGCGTATTCGTACTGGGCAATCAGGGTCTGCAGCTCCTGCAGGCGGTTTTCCTGCCCGGTCTGATGTTGATTCAGGTTGGTGATGCGCAGCATTTGCTGGTCGAGCAGACTTTTCTGATACTGGGTCTCGTGGCTGATCGGTGCCAGTGCTTCTTTGGCCCACAGGTTGATGTCAGCCTGCAGTGCGGTGTTCATGGACCGCACCTCCTGCACCAGGGAATTAATGAAGCGGCCAATGACGCGCTGTTTCGAATTGAAGATTGTGCCCAGCGAACGCCGGAACTGGCGCGCTTGCTGTTCCAGCTGTTGCAACCGCTGGCGGTGGACGCGCAGTTGAAAACCGTGTTGCTGGGCGGTTATCTGGCCATCGGTGTATTGAGTGCGCTGGTAGATGCCCAGCAGGAACTCGTTGGCGGTCTTGGCCTCGCGGTCAATGTTGTTGAATTTGTGCTGCAGCTGCTGAAAAAATTCATCAATGGCTTTCGCCAGTCCCACAAAGGACCAGCTTTTGACCATTTGCTGGTGGGTGCTGGTGATGAGCCCTTCGAGTTGAATCGCCGCCATTGGGGCGCGCAGCTGTTGCCCGCACTGATCGATCTGGCGCTGATAAGAGCGCAAATCCAGGTGTTGCCGATGGTATTGTTGATGGCGCTGGCGCACGTTGGAGCGCAGTTGCCTGATTTGAGCTTGCAGTTCGGTCGGGTTGCTGAGCTGCTTCTGCAGGCGCTCCAGTTCCTGGTCCGATTGGAACAGCTGAGCTTGCAGTTGGCCGCGAGTGGCTTGCATCATCTGCACAGCGTCGGTGATGGCGCGCTGTTGAGCCACGAATTGCTGGCTTTGGATCAATTGTTGCGTCAGTAACAGTTCCAGTCGCGGCAGGTTGCTGCGCTGCAGCAATTCGTCATCCTGTTGGGCGCGGGCCAGCAAGCCCTGCTTGGCGGAAATGGCCAGTACCTGCTCCATGGGCTGAGCCAGCATGCGAGCCGTGGCTTCACGAACCTGGTGAATGCTCTGCTCAGTCTGCTCCGGGTCGCCCAGGTCATTCCACAGGGTGTCTACCTTGTTCAGCAGAGTGATGGTGCTGCCGTGTTGTTGCGTCGCACGCAAACCCTGCAGGTGGTCCTGCCAAATGGTGATGTCGCTGTAACTGAGGCCGGCGTCGGCGGCCAGCAAAAAAATCACCGCGTTGGCCTGTTGCAAGGTGCTGAGGGTCAGTTCGGGTTCGTTGCCGAGGGCGTTTAGTCCGGGGGTGTCGAGAATTCGCAGCCCGTGCCTTAGCAGCGGGTGATCCAGATTGATCAGGGCATGACGCCAGCGTGGCACCGCCAGCAGGCCGTCGGTCGAAGGGCTGAGTTGTTGGGGATCAAACCCCATGGCCCGGGCATCACTGGCGTCCACTCGTTTAATCTGGGAAATGGTGCTCATGGCCCGATCCACCGACTCCGGGTCCGCCGGGTTGAATTGCAGTTTTATCCAGTTTTTGGGGATGCGTTTAAAATTGTTCAGGCTGGTGGTGGTGCGACGGGTTTCGATGGGCAGCAGGTGAACTGACCCCGGCTCGCTTTGGGGATCGTAAAAGATTTCCGTCGGACACATGGTGGTGCGACCCGGTGTCGAGGGCAGCAGGCGTTTGCCGTATTCTGAAAACAGCAGCGCATTGATCAATTCGGTTTTGCCGCGTGAAAACTCCCCCACACAGGCTACCGTAAAGGTGTCGTTGTCGAGCAGTGCCTGGGCTTGTTGCAAGCAGTGTCGCGCCGTAGGGCTGGGAAAGCTGTGGTCTTCAAACCACTGCTGACTGTGCTGCAAGTGTTGGCTCAACGTGGTTTTCCACTGAGCAAAGGTCGCCATTTGGCGATAAAAGGATGTTAGATCCATGCGTTGTAAAACCTTAGGGCTATTCGAATCGTCAGACCTGTCTGACTGTTGCAGTGTCTCTGGCTCGAACAGGCGGCCCGATTGTTATTGTTGTATGACACACAGTGTATTTTTATGTTTTTACAGTGTGCAATTCGGCGCCAGCACATTAAAACCGAATTACGCCCGGCATGGAAGTTAGAAAGCGGATGTTTGTATGTTTATCCTTTTCTATGGACGATCCCGGCGGGACATGGCGGTGAAAATGTACACGCCTGGCTTGCAAATTGATCGACAGCGCGTTCGCATTGAGCGTGGCCTGGCCGTTGCTGGGAGTGAACGTCCATGAAGGACGGGAAGGGACACGCTTGAGAGGGACACGCTTGAGAGAGACACGGTTAAGGCGTTCGGGGCGGCGGCTGCAGGCCTCAACCGCCGGAGGCTTCGAGGGTGGAACGCCAGCCCGCATTACCGCCTGGGTGGTGCGGGCCTTTAGCTGTTGGGGTTCGTGAAAACTGGCATACGCTGATCACGAACAGATTATATGCCCATCACCAACTGGCTCACGGCACCGCTCATGCCGGCAGAGGCGGCGAGGTGTTTGATCAGCACCTGAACCACATTCAACGCCAGAAAGGCAAAAATCGGTGAGATATCGATGCCGCCCATGTCCGGTAGCAGTTTGCGGAAGGGGGCCATCACCGGTTCCACCAGCTGACGAACCAGCATCAGCGCCGGGTTGCTGCTGTGTGGTGCCACCCAGCTGGTGATCACCATGATCAGCAGGCCCCAAAAGAAAATATTGGCCGTCAGTGCCAGTATGCCAATCGCTGACCACATCACCGCGTAGAGTGGATTGATCAGGCCATAGCCGAGGATCAGGGCGCTCAGTTCAAGGATGACAAACTGCACCAACAGAGCCAGCAACAGGGCGGCCAAATCCAGCCCCATGACCCCGGGAACGATCCGGCGCAGGGGGATCAGCAGCGGGTTAGTGGCTTTGACAATAAACTGCGAGATCGGGTTGTAGAAATCCGCCCGCGCCAGTTGCAGTAAAAAACGCAACATGACGACCAGCAGATACAGTGATCCCAGGGTTTGTACGATCAAGGTGCCGATTTCCTGCATTGGCGCCATGGTGTTCTCCTTTTTAATGAGTGGCAGTCGCTGGACGCGAACAACTGGTAAATCAACGTCAGTGCCCGGGCCGGCACGGGCGTTTGTCAGGCTCCCAGTTCTTTGGCCATTTCCTTTGAGCGCTCGGCACAGGTTTGCATCGCCCGGGCAACGATTTCACGCAGGTTATCGTTTTCAAACGACTGGATGGCTTTTTCGGTGGTGCCGTTGGGCGAGCTCACCCGGCGGCGTAATTCCACCACATCCACATCGCTGTCCTGTGCCAGTTTAGCGGCCCCCAGGGCAGTTTGCAGGGTGAGTTGGGTGGCGTTTTCACGGCTTAAGCCCTGCGCGACACCGGCGTCAATCATGGCTTCCATCATCAGGAAGTAATAGGCCGGTCCGCTGCCGGATACCGCAATGACAGAGTCAATCAGGTCTTCAGAAGCGGTCCACTGAACAATGCCCACGGCTTCCATGATGTCGTTGGCAATGGCCTTTTGAGCGTCGCTGGTGCGCTCATTGGCGTACAGGCCGCTGGCGCCGGTTTGTACCAGCGCCGGAGTGTTGGGCATGCAGCGCACAATCGCCAGGTCGTTACCCAGCCAGGTATCCAGGCTGCGAATATCAATGCCGGCGGCAATGGAGATGATCATGGGCTTGTGGGCCAGGTGAGGCTTCAGGGCGGTACACACCTGCTCCATCACCTGGGGTTTTACGGCCAGCACAATCACATTCGAGCGCACCGCAGCGGCGGCATTGTCTGCTGTGGTGACGACGGGAAAGCTGTCAGCCACTTTGTCCAATGTGGGCTGGTGGGTATCGGTGGCGGTTATCTGTCCGGCCGAATAGCCCTTTTTGACGAGTCCGCCAATGATGCTGCTGGCCATGTTGCCAGCGCCGATAAACGTAATTTTTGTCTGACTCACTGCGTCTTCCTGTTGTCTATGTCTGTACAGCTATTATGAAGGTATAGCTATGAATGTGTTGCCAGGCCCGCCGCCGGCGGGCTGGCGATGTTTGTTTTCCAGTTTCTAGCCCCTAGCCACTAGCCACTCGCTACTGGCTTTTAACGCTTGCCAAAAATGTCCGTGCCCACCCGCACCATCGTCGAACCCGCCGCAATGGCCGCTTCCAGATCGCCGGACATGCCCATTGAGAGGGTGTCCAGCTGGGGGTGCAGCGCGTGTATCCGGGGCGAAGCCTGCAGCTCTTGCAGTGTTTCCGCCAGCGGTAACAGCGCCTGGCGCTGCTGTTCGACATTGTCCCGTGGCGCCGGTATGGCCATAAAGCCCCGCACACAGATATGGGGCAGATTCACCAGGCTTTCAAGCAAATCCGGCAGTTCGCTCAGTAAAACCCCGGATTTAGTGGGTTCGTTGTCCACATTGACTTGCAGGCACACGTTGAGGGGCGGCAAGTGGGCCGGACGCTGGTCGTTCAGGCGGGTGGCGATTTTGACACGATCCACACTGTGAACCCAGTCAAAGTTTTCGGCAATGGCGCGGGTTTTGTTCGACTGGATGGGGCCAATAAAGTGCCAAACGATGGCTAAATCCTTAAGCTGTTGTTGTTTGTCCAGGGCTTCCTGCAAGTAGTTCTCGCCGAAGTCCCGCTGGCCTGCGTCAAAGGCGAGCCGCACGTCTGCGGCGGGCTTGGTTTTACTGACGGCGAGTAATAGGGCGCCATCCGGTTTGCGTCCACTGTCTTCCAGCGCCTTCGAGATGCGATGGTGGACAAGTGCTAGTTGGTCATGAATGTTCGGCATATACTTGGTACATTATGAGTCTGGGTGGGACTAAAGTCTGATTTTCTTGGCACCTTGTCGGGTGCAATTTCACAGATTTTGGCTGCAAATAAGTATTAAATTAAGGTTGTTTATGGATATTACCGAACTTTTGGCGTTCAGTGCCAAGCAGGGCGCTTCGGATTTACACCTGTCGGCGGGGTTGCCGCCGATGATCCGGGTAGACGGCGATGTGCGCCGTATCAACCTGCCCGCGATGGAGCACAAGCAGGTACATAGTCTGATCTACGAGATTATGAATGACAAGCAACGCAAGGATTTTGAGGAATTTCTGGAAACGGATTTCTCTTTTGAGGTGCCGGGTGTGGCGCGCTTCCGGGTCAACGCCTTTAACCAGAACCGCGGTGCCGGTGCGGTGTTCCGGACCATTCCGTCGAAGGTATTGACCATGGAAGAGCTGGGCATGGGCTCGGTGTTTCGGGATATCTGTGCCGTGCCCCGGGGGCTGGTGCTGGTCACGGGACCCACAGGGAGTGGTAAATCCACCACCCTGGCGGCCATGATGGACTACATCAACGACAACAAGTACGAGCACATTCTCACCATTGAAGACCCGATCGAATTCGTGCACGAATCCAAAAAATGTCTGGTCAACCAGCGGGAAGTCCACCGCGATACCCACGGTTTCTCGGAAGCCTTGCGGTCAGCGTTGCGGGAAGATCCGGATATCATTCTGGTGGGTGAGATGCGGGATCTGGAAACCATTCGCCTGGCGTTGACCGCGGCGGAAACCGGTCACCTGGTGTTTGGTACCCTGCACACCACCTCCGCGGCGAAAACCATTGACCGAATTGTGGATGTGTTCCCGGCCAACGAAAAATCCATGGTGCGGTCGATGCTGTCGGAATCCCTGCAGGCGGTTATTTCCCAGACGCTGATGAAGAAAAACGGCGGTGGCCGGGTCGCGGCTCACGAAATTATGCGCGGAACGTCAGCCATCCGTAACCTCATCCGTGAAGATAAGGTGGCGCAAATGTACTCTGCCATTCAGACCGGTGCCTCGCTGGGCATGCAGACCATGGATCAATGCCTGGCCGACCTGGTGGCGCGACGCGTCATCAGCCGCGACGTGGCCCGTGAAAAAGCCAAGATGCCGGACAACTTTTAATCGCGGCCTTCACCTCCGGGCTTGAGTGGCGCCCGGAGGCAGAGGGGGCGGCGACTTGCCTGGGGGGCAGGCGTTGCACCGACGATTGAACCCGTCAGTTGAGCTGCCCGCAGAGGCGCTGAAAACAATCGGTGACGGTATGTCACACAGTCCGTAACGGCACATCACAAAATAGGAAGACACAATGGATTTTGAACGCCTGCTGGCCCTGATGGTAGAGAAGGGTGCCTCTGACTTGTTTATTACTGCGGGCGTACCACCGTCCATGAAGCTTAACGGCCGTGTTGTTCCTGTGACCAGCACACCACTGACCCCGGAAAAGGCTCGTGAGACCGTGCTGTCGGTGATGAATGAAAAGCAGCGCAAAGAGTTTCTGGACAGCAAGGAGCTGAACTTTGCGGTGAGTGCGCGGGGCATTGGCCGTTTCCGCTGCAGTGCGTTTTACCAGCGCAACCTGGCCGGGATGGTGCTGCGTCGGATTGAAACCAACATTCCCAAAATTGATGACCTGGGCCTGCCGGAAATCATTAAAGAGCTGGCCATGACCAAGCGTGGCCTGATCATTTTTGTCGGCGCCACCGGCACCGGTAAGTCCACCTCGCTGGCGGCCATGATCGGCCATCGCAACCGCAATTCCAAAGGCCACATCATTTCCATCGAAGACCCGATTGAATTCATTCACCAGCACCAGGGGTGTATTGTCACCCAGCGGGAAGTGGGGATCGATACCGACTCGTTTGAAGTGGCCCTGAAAAACACCCTGCGCCAGGCGCCGGATGTGATCTTGATTGGTGAGGTGCGCTCGCGGGAAACCATGGAACACGCCATTGCCTTTGCGGAAACCGGGCACCTGTGTCTGTGTACCCTGCACGCCAACAACGCCAACCAGGCGCTGGACCGGATCATTCACTTCTTCCCGGCGGATCGTCACCGCCAGTTGTGGATGGACTTGTCGCTGAATCTGAAAGGCATCGTCGCCCAGCAGCTGATCCCGACCCCGGACGGCAATGGTCGCCGCGCCTGTCTGGAAGTGTTGCTGAATACGCCGCTGGCCGCGGACCTGATTCGCAAGGGCGATGTGGTCGAGCTCAAAGCACTGATGACCAAGTCCTCCGAACTGGGCATGCAGACCTTCGACCAGGCCCTGTTCGAACTCTACGATCAGGGGGAAATCACCTACGAAGACGCCTTGTCTTACGCCGATTCACCGAACGACCTGCGCCTGATGATCAAGCTGGCCTCGGAAACGGATTCGTCCTACCTGTCCAACGCAGCGGATGAACTGACCATTCAGCAGGACGACGACGACCGGTCACGGTTGTTTTAAGGGCAGAGGTTAGAGACGAGAAGCTAGTGGCTAGATGTAGAGTTCAGATACGTTGTTCACTACAGCCAGTCTGCTGATGGGTGGTTTATTACCTAAACTACCGTGAGGTCTTACCAGATTAAACCACTTCAAATAGCACGGTAGCCAGCTA